>JAYSGD010000001.1:0-449608 GCA_041913065.1 Microvirga sp.
CAATCGTGCCGATGTTGCAGTGCGGCTTGTTGCGTTCAAACTTTTCCTTCGCCATTGATCTCTACCTTGCATAGGCCAGGAACAAAAAACCCAGGGCGTCCCGATATTGCGGTTGCGCTATTTGCGCAAGAGCCAATTTCGATATTGGGACGCATAGTTTTGGATGACGCGGTCAATCGGGTCACCCAGGAAGGCATTATCCAAGAGAACGCCGCCGACTCCCTGACCGGCCCGAGCCATGGCGCCTTGGTCTGAAAATGCCAGGACGACGGCCCCGGAACGGGCATCGACGAGATCCACATCCGCCCTCAGGCGATGATGCCCTCCGATCAGGATGCGCTGTATCGCGGATGCTATTTCGACTTCCTTGACCTTGATTTCAACCCTGACAGGCCGCGCGCCCGTCAGTTCCGGCCTCAGGTTTTTCTCGAAAGCCTGGGAGAGCCGGGTCGCGATGGCGTTGCGGATATAGGCCTGCCCCTCCTCCGACTTGGCGGCTTCCTCGGCCTGAAGAACGTTCTGGCCCTTGGAGGCGGCATAGGCGCGCTCTCCATCGCCCCACCAGATTCGCGCACCCGGCTGGAAGGTAACCGCGACCGATTGGAAGCGCATAGTCGCGACCTGGTCGGGCGCGAGGGTATTGGAGGCGGTGACGCAACCGCCCAGCATGAGCCCGAGGCCCATGATCATGAGAAGACGGGAAAACACGGAAGAAGCTCCAGATAGAACAAGCTGGAGTTCCGATGCATTATAACAACAACATCATCAACATGTGAGAAACCGAAACGGCCAAGGCGTCTTGTGCCCTCCCCCAGCGCATCCCATATTTTGCCAGGGAGACAATGATGCGGACGATCTATCTTATTCGCCCCAATGGGGCGCAGCCGAAGGGTCCCTTGAGCGCGATGATCAGATTCGCCTTGGGGCTGGTGGCCTTGGCCGTGCTGCTGACCGTGGCCCTGGTCGGTCTGGTCGTCATCCTGCCCTTGATGCTTATCGGCGGCGCCATCTTCTACGTTTATATCCGCCGCAAGCTGCGTCAGGCGCAGCAGCAGCACCGCCAGCGGCAGGCGGATGACGGCATCATCGACGCGGAATACACCATCATCGAACGGCGCGACTGAGCGCCGGGCTCGTTCTCTCCAAAGGGACTGGAATCGAAGCGGTCGAACGAAGACTGCGTGAGAGGTTTTAGTTTATCTGGAAGAGAATGGAGCGGGTGAAGGGAATCGAACCCTCGTATTCAGCTTGGAAGGCTGCTGCTCTACCATTGAGCTACACCCGCATGCTTCTTAAGGCTGGGATGGTGGGGGAAGTAGGACTCGAACCTACGAAGGCATAGCCAGCGGATTTACAGTCCGCCCCCTTTGCCGCTCGGGACATTCCCCCTAAGCCCAACCCTGACGCAAAGCGCCGAGGTAGTCTTCCCGAAGCCGTCAGCATGCGCTGGCCGCTCGGTGGCGTTCTTATGGTGACCCTCTCGGCCCCTGTCAACAGCAAAGCGCAAGGCAAGACGAGGTTATTGCGACATCGGTCGCACGAGGCTCGCGGATTGGTTCGTGAATGCCGCAAGCCTATGCTATGGGCGTGTCTCGAGCATTCCTGAAGAGATTACAGAGCCATCATGAGCGAGCGCCCCTATTCCTCCCGCAAGCCGAAATTCCAGCGCCAGCACGGCAAAGGCGGCCGCCGGGATCAGCAGAGCTGGCGCCCGCCCCATGAGATCGACACCACGATTCTCTACGGCTGGCATCCGGTCGTCGAGGCGCTGCGCAACGGCAAGCGGACGATTCGCCGCCTTCTCGCCACCGAGAATTCCATGCGCCGCCTGGACGAGGAGCTTGGCGTTCCTCTGACGATTCAGCCCGAGCTGGTGCGCCCGGATGAAATCAACCGCCTGCTGGAGCCGGATGCGGTGCACCAGGGCCTCTACGCCGAGGCCGATCCCCTGCCCTCTCCGTCCGTGGAAACCTTGAGTGGCAAGCGCCTGGTGCTGGCCCTCGATCAGATCACCGATCCGCACAACGTGGGGGCCATCGTCCGCACGGCCGCGGCCTTCGACGTGGAGGCGATCATCACCACCGCGCGCCACAGCCCGGCGGCTACGGGCGTTCTCGCGAAATCCGCATCGGGCGGCCTCGAGCATGTGCCCTTCATGATCGTGAAGAACCTGGGCGACACCTTGAACGCGCTTGGCGAGCGCGGCTTCCAGCGCATCGGCCTTGATTCGGAGGGCGACGCGAATATCGACGAGCTGCCGCTGCGCCTTCCCCTGGTTCTCGTGCTGGGCTCCGAAGGCAAGGGTTTGCGCCAGAGAACCCGCGAATGCTGCGATGCCATCGGCCGGCTCGCCATGCCGGGAGCCATCAAGAGCCTCAACGTCTCCAATGCTGCGGCGATTTCCCTTTTTGCTGTGACAAAGGCCGCGACGGCAGGCGCAGCAAAGTAAAAGCGCCACGCGTTCAAGTCTCTGACTCACCCTAACTTTCCAGCCTTTGCCCCAATTCTTAGACGGAAGTCGCAAATACGAATTGGGAATTGTGGGGCGCTGTATTGGCGCTAGCCTTACCTTCCAAGGATTCCTGATTGCGTCCTGCAGTCACGATGCCTCGGCCCGGGCCTTGAACGGCTCCGGCCCGTCCCGGCGAAGACCGGGCTCAATAATGGAAGGGAACGCTATGGCAACAGCAGCCACGACAACGCGTTCGGCCTCAGCAGTCAGGCCGATGACGCGCGAAGAGAGAAAGGTCATTCTGGCCTCCTCTCTCGGGACTGTCTTCGAATGGTACGATTTCTATCTCTACGGATCCTTGGCCACGATCATCGGCGCGCAGTTCTTCTCCGCCTTCGACGTGACGACCCGTAACGTCTTCGCGCTGCTCGCCTTCGCGGCAGGCTTCCTGGTGCGTCCCTTCGGCGCCATCTTCTTCGGGCGGATCGGCGATCTCGTCGGCCGCAAGTACACCTTCCTCGTGACCATCCTGATCATGGGCTTCTCGACGTTCCTCGTCGGCCTGCTGCCCAGCTACAACCAGATCGGTTGGATCGCGCCCGTGGTGCTGATCGCGCTTCGCATGCTCCAGGGCCTCGCGCTGGGCGGCGAGTACGGCGGTGCGGCGGTCTACGTGGCCGAGCACGCCCCGGTGGGCCGTCGCGGCTTCTATACCAGCTTCATCCAGATCACCGCGACCGTGGGCCTGCTCCTGTCGCTGGTCGTGATTCTCGTGCTGCGCACCTGGATGGGCGAAGCCGGCTTCCAGACCGGCGAAGGCTGGCCGATCGCAGGCTGGCGCATTCCGTTCCTGCTCTCCGTCGTGCTGCTCGGCATCTCGGTCTGGATCCGTCTGCAGATGCACGAATCCCCGGCCTTCCAGAAGATGAAGGAAGAGGGCACGCAGTCGAAGGCTCCGCTCAAGGAAGCGTTCGGCCAGTGGAGCAACGTGAAGATGGTGCTCATCGCCCTGATCGGCCTTGCCATCGGCCAGGCGGTGGTGTGGTACACGGGCCAGTTCTACGCCCTGTTCTTCATCCAGAGCATCCTGAAGGTCGATCTGCTCACCTCGAACGTGCTGATCGCCTGGTCGCTGATCCTCGGCACCGGCGGCTTCGTGTTCTTCGGCGCGCTGTCCGACAAGATCGGCCGCAAGCCGGTCATCCTCGGCGGCTGCCTGATCGCGGCGATCACCTACTTCCCGCTCTTCGGTGCCCTCACCAGCGTCGTCAGCCCGCGCCTCAACCAGGCGCTCGAGACGGCGAAGGTCCAGGTCATTGCCGATCCCGCCACCTGCGGCTCGGTGTTCGACCCGGTCGGCATCCGCACCTTCACGGCGCCCTGCGACATCGCTCGCGTGTCGCTCGCCCGTTCGGCGGTCAAGTACGAACTCGTTCCCGCCGCTGCCGGCACTGAACCGAAGGTGACCTTCAACGGCAAGGAAGTTCCGATTGCGCCCGCCATTCCGGCCAACATCACGGCGTTCACCAACGCTGCTGGGGAAGCCGGCTATCCGAAGGCAGGCGATCCGACGATCCTGAAGGTCGGCGGCTTCTTCGATGCCCTCACCAACACGCAGGCCCTCAAGGCCATCGCCATCCTGACGATCCTCGTGATCTACGTCACGATGGTATACGGCCCGATCGCGGCGGCCCTGGTCGAGTTCTTCCCGACCCGCATCCGCTACACGGCCATGTCGCTGCCCTACCACATCGCCAACGGCTGGTTCGGCGGCCTTCTGCCTCCCACCGCCTTCGCGATGGTGGCGGCCACCGGCGATATCTACTACGGCCTGTGGTATCCGATCGTGATCGCGCTCGTGACCTTCGTGGTCGGCCTCCTCTTCGTGCCGGAGACCAAGGATCGCGACATCATGACCTACGAGGGTTCGGCTCGCTAAGAGCCGAGACTACCCGACAAAAGGAAAGCCCCGCCTCACGGCGGGGCTTTTCACTTATGGGTATAGGTCGGCGATCAGTAGCAGGTGGTCACCTTGCGCACGATCCAGCCTTCGCTCTCGACGAACAGGCGCTTGCGCGACTGCGAGCAGTGCAGGCCGTCATCGGAGGCCTCGACCGAACCGGTCGTCTCCGGATCCTTCACCGCCACTTCGGTCTTGGCATTTGCCGCGGCCTTGATGGCCTTTCCGTCTCGGGCAATGCTATGAGCGGCTTGGGCCGCTTCGGCGGGAAGAACCGTAAACATCATGCCGGCAGCCATCCCCAAGCAGGCGAGAAGCCGAATTCCGCCACCAAAGGCAAGGTTCTTCTTGTGATTCGAGGCCTTTAGGGCAGCCATCTTAATGTCTCCTTAACCAACGTCCCCCTGACAATTCCACAACCGGAGGATAGTTTCGGTGCGCTGGAGCACTTAATTTTTGACTGCCGATGGAACTTGCTTCCTCAGGCCGGTGCTGCTACCTCAGCACGCGAAAGTCAGCCGGTGTAGCACAGCGGTAGTGCAGCGGTTTTGTAAACCGAAGGTCGGGAGTTCGATCCTCTCCACCGGCACCACTTTCCTCAAAGCCGCACATGAAGTCTCAGACGCTAGCGGATCTCTTCCTTGCCCCAGTTCTCGTGAGCCGCCCGGTCGACCATCTTCTCCTGAGTCGGCGTCAGCCGCTTGCGGCGACCGCTGTAAACGTACATGAAAATCCCGAGCAGCAGCGGGCCACCGACGATCACGAGGGCCCAGACCCAACCGTCTGCGATATCGTACATAACCAGATCTCCCACAGGTGGCCGCGCAGCGCGGCCGTCACCTAACCTGAAGGGCTAACAGGGAGATAAAGTCGTTGTTCCAGCTCGCGGATCGCCATAGGCAGAGCTGGAACGGAAAGCTGAAGGGGCATTGATGCCGTTTCCCATCCTCGACCCCGACGATCCACGGATCGAGCCCTATCGCGCCGTGCGCGAGAGGGACCTCGTGGGGCGCCAGCATCGCTTCATCGCAGAAGGCGAGGTCGTTCTGCGCGTGCTGCTGAAACAGTCGCGATTCGAGATCGAGTCGCTCCTTCTCGCCGAGAACAGGCTCGACTCTCTGGCCGATGCTCTCGCTACGCTGAACCCGGATATTCCGATCTACACCGCCAACCGCGCGGTGATGGATGCCATCGTCGGCTTTCCGATTCATCGCGGCATTCTGGCGGTCGCTCGCAAGCCGGCTCTGCCGCCTGTCGATGAATTCCTGGAAACCATGCCGGACGATGCGCTTATGGTCGGGCTGGTGGGCCTCGCGAACCATGACAATGTGGGCGGCATCTTTCGCAACGCCGCGGCCTTCGGCGTCAAAGGGGTGCTCCTGGACCAGGAGAGTTGCGACCCGCTCTACCGCAAGGCGATCCGCGTCTCAGTGGGTGGAGCGCTCGTCGTGCCCTTCACCCGCGCACCTTCCGCGCGAGCCATGGTGCAAGCGCTGCAAGCCGCGTCCTTCGAGGTCATCGCCCTCTCTCCGTCAGGGCGTGAGGTTCTGTCCCAGGTCAAACCAGCACGGCGCACCGCCCTACTGCTCGGGGCCGAAGGCCCGGGCCTTCCGCCCGATCTTCTCGCCAGAACCCGCACCGTCTCCATCCCCATGAGCGGGGGCTTCGATTCGCTCAACGTCGCCACCACGAGCGGCATCGCCCTGCATCATCTGGCTTTGGGAGCGACCTCCTGATCGCCGACTTGTGAAGACAGTCGTCCTTGCCTCGAAGCGTGGCAGTCCTAGGCTCCATCCATCGAATCCGGGAGGACGATATTCATGACCCTGACACGCCGCACCATTCTTGCCGGCACCGCGCTCGCGGCTGCACCCATCGGAGGCTCCGCCGCCTTGGCCCAGACCAGTTCCACACCCGCCTCGAACGCCGACGCGCGCCAAGCGCCCGGTTTCTATCGCTACAAGGTCGGCGATATCGAGGTGACGGCGATCAATGACGGCTTCGCCCGCCGTCCGGTCGAAGGCTTCATCAAGAATGCCGAGTTGAAGGACGTGCAGGCCGCCTTGCAGGATGCCTTCCTGCCGACGGATGCATTCCCCATCACCTTCAATACCCTCGTGCTTAACCAGGGCGGCAGGCTCACCCTGATCGATACCGGCAACGGCGATTCAGGCGCTCCCACCTCCGGCCGCTGGATGGCGAATTTCCGTGCCGCGGGCTTCGATCCGGCTCAGGTCAACACGGTCGTCATCAGCCATTTTCACGGCGACCACATCAACGGCCTGCGCCTGAAGGACGGCACGGCTGTGTTCCCGAATGCCGAAGTGATGGTGCCGGAAGCCGAATGGACCTTCTGGATGGATGACGCCCGCATGAACCAAGCCCCTGAGGGCATGAAGGGTGCGTTCCAGGGCGCACGCCGCGTGTTCGGCCCCATCGCCGGCAACGTGAAGCGCTATCAGGTTGACAAGGAGGTCGTGCCCGGCCTCACCAGCATCGCCGCCCCCGGTCATACGCCCGGCCACACGGCCTACATGCTCTCCTCCGGCTCGGGCAAGCTGATGATCATGTCGGACCTGACGAACCACCCGGCTCTCTTCGTCCGTAACCCGGACTGGTCGGCCGTGTTCGACATGGATGCGGACCAGGCCCGCGCCACCCGCCGCAGGATGCTCGACATGGCCGCCAGCGAGCGTGCCCAGGTGGCGTTCTACCACGCCCCCTTCCCGGCCACCGGCCATATCGCGAAGGATGGCAACGGCTTCCGCTTCGTGCCGATCCAATGGAGCGCGGCGGTCTAAAACGATCCACCCCGGTCCTATTGCAGCTTCCGAGTAAGGCGCCTCTTCCCTCCCCCTTGCGGGGAGGGATCGAGGGTGGGGGTCGCAAAGTCGAAGCGCGTCGCAGCATCCATTGAACACCACAGTCCTACCGCACCATGGCCGCAACAAGCGCGGGGATGACGGAAGCAAGCTGGTTCTGGCACTCGCCCAGTCGGACCACCCCCACCCTAACCCTCCCCGCAAGGGGGAGGGAATAAACGGCTCAGCCGCCCGCAGTTTCTCCCAGGATCCATTTCAGGGTAGCCTCATCCGCCCCTACAGGCTCGATGAAGAACATGACCGGCGTCTCGTAGGGGTGCCGCTCCTTCAGCGCTTGCCCCACACGCTCCTGAAGGCCCTTGCGCGTCTTGAGGATGCCGACGACCTCCTCGGCCCGCTCCACCTCCCCCTTCCAGGCATAGACAGAGCGCATGCCCGGCAGCGCATTGATGCAGGCAATCAGACCATCGCGCACGAGGGATTCGCCGATGGAAAGAGCCGTGTCCATATCGGGAAAGGTTGTATAGACGAGGAGTGGGCGATCCATGCTATGCCTCTCGAAGGATTGTCGTAGCCGGTTGGGGCGCAACGAGGGTATCTGGGCATGGCCCGTCGTTTCAACAGCATTGCATTCGTGGCCAGCGAGGCCCCTGACGCCCAGAGCGCTCTTCAGGACTTGCAGAGGCGCTATGCCCATGTGGCTCCGGAAGAAGCCGACGTCATCGTGGCGCTCGGCGGCGACGGCCTCATGCTGCAGACCCTGCATGCATTCATGGGCACCGGAAAACCCATCTACGGCATGAACAAGGGAACCGTCGGGTTCCTGATGAACGAATTCAGGGAAGACGACCTGTTTGAGCGGCTGGAGAACGCCGAGCGCAGCGTCGTGCACCCTCTCCTCATGGTCACCTGGGACGTGATGGGCGTGGCGCATACCGCCCGCGCCATCAACGAAGTCTCCATGTTGCGGCAGACCTATCAGGCGGGAAAGCTGCGGGTGAGCGTCGACAACCGCGTTCGCATTCCCGAACTGATCGCGGACGGCATTCTCGTGGCGACGCCTGCGGGTTCGACGGCCTACAATCTCTCCGTCGGCGGCCCGATCCTGCCGCTGAACTCGCCGCTTCTGGCGCTCACGCCAATCTCCGCCTTCCGCCCCCGCCGCTGGCGCGGCGCGCTGCTGCCGGATTACGGGAAGATCGAAATCGAGGTGCTGGAGCCCGAGAACCGCCCCGTCAGCGCGGTGGCCGACCATACGGAATTCCGCAACGTGGCGCGGGTGCATGTGTCCATGGACAGAAGCGTCGATCTCGTGATGCTGCACGACCCCGGCCACAGCTTGGATGAGCGCATCCTGCGCGAGCAGTTCGGTTATTGATTTCCACGAGGCGTGAACAACATGCCCGTTGATTGAGGAGGATGCGTCATGAACGACGAGAGCAGGCACCCGCGCGGCGGCCTTTACTTCGAGGACTTCACCGTCGGCACGACCATCAAGCACCGGCTCACCCGCACGGTGACGCAGATGGACAACATGCTCTTCTCCAACATGACGCTCAATCCGCAGCCGCTCCATATCGACGCGCATTTCTGCGCGACGGAAACGGAATGGGGCAAGCCTCTCATGAACTCCCTGTTCACGCTGGGCCTGATGATCGGCATCTCCGTCAACGACACGACGGTGGGCACGACCATCGCCAATCTCGGCATGACGGACGTGAAATTTCCCGCGCCCCTGTTCGAGGGCGACACGATCAACGTGACGACGGAGATCGCCGACAAGCGCGAGTCGAAATCGCGTCCCGATGCGGGCATCGTCGACTTCATTCACCGCGCCTACAAGCAGGACGGAACGCTCGTCGCCGAGTGTCGCCGCCAGGCCTTCATGCGCAAGAGGAATGCCTGATGCGCTCGTTGCTGTTCGTTCCGGGCGACAGCCGGAAGAAGCTCGACAAGGCGCTGACATCCGGCGCCGATGTGCTGCTGATCGACCTGGAAGATTCCGTCGATCTCAGCGCCAAGGGCGAGGCGCGGAACGTCACTGCCGAATTCCTGTCCGAGCATGTCAGCAGCACGAACCGCCCTCGCCTCTATGTCCGCGTGAATGGACTTACCACAGGCATGCTCGACGCCGATCTCGATGGCGTCATGCGCTCCGCGCCTGACGGCGTCGTTCTGCCGAAGACCATTGGCGGCACGGATGTGGCGCATCTCGGCGCGAAGCTCGCCGTGCGTGAAGCGGAGTTCGGCCTTGCCGACGGCGGAACGCGCATCCTCGCCATCGCGACGGAGAACGCCGCCGGAGTCTTCGCACTCGGCACCTTCGCTGGTGCGAGCCATCGCCTCATGGGCCTCACTTGGGGTGGCGAAGACCTGTCAGCCGATCTCGGCGCGGAGACCAATCGCGACGAGAGCGGCACTTACACCGATCCCTACCGCCTCGCCCGTTCGCTGACGCTGTTCGGCGCGGCTGCCGCAGGCGTCGATGCCATCGATTCCGTATTCACGAACTTCCGCGACATGGATGGCCTCGCTGCCGAGTGCCGCGCAGCGCGCCGCGACGGCTTCGTGGCGAAGATGGCTATCCATCCCGCGCAGGTGCCTGTCATCAACGATGCCTTCACGCCTTCACCAGAGGCTATCGAGCGCGCGAAAGCCGTCATTGAGGCCTTCAAGGCCAATCCCGGTGCAGGCGTTGTCGGCGTGAACGGCGAAATGCTGGACCGCCCGCATCTGCTGCGAGCGGAGCGGCTGTTGAAGCGTTCCTAGTCGCTCGGCCTGACAATCGAGAACTTCGTCTCTTCGGTCGCAACGAAATAATCGCGGTAGCCTGCTCGAGCGATGGGGCGCATGGCGGCGGTGTCGAGGAGGCCGTTCACGATGTAGCGGTCGTCGATATGGATGCCGACCACCTGACCGATCACGAGATAATACGAAGGCTCGCCGCCATCGAGCGGCGTCAGCGGCACGGTCTGGAGCCATTTGCATTCGAGCGCTGCCGGCGCATCCGCAACACGCGGCGGCTTCACCATGTTTGAGGGCGCGGCGGCGAGGCCCGCATGCTCCATCTCGTTCACGCCGCGCGGCAGCACCGCGGAGGTGGCGTTCATCTTG
Source organism: Microvirga sp. (assembly GCA_041913065.1). Lineage (GTDB taxonomy): Bacteria > Pseudomonadota > Alphaproteobacteria > Rhizobiales > Beijerinckiaceae > Microvirga. The sequence continues at coordinate 10,349 of JAYSGD010000001.1, forward strand.
TCGCGCAGGTCATAAGTCGCGAGGTTGCAGACGAATTCCTTCGTCTCCTCGATGAAGGTGAGCGCATCCTTCTTGCCCGCCGAGGAGAAAGCCACCATGGGCGGGCGTTCCGAGACCGCGTTGAAGAACGAATAGGGCGAGAGGTTGATCTCGCCCTTGGCGCTCATGGCAGTGATCCAGCCGATGGGCCGGGGCGTGACGATGGCCTTGAACGGATCGTGCGGCAGGCCGTGGGCATTCGTGGCGGTCTCGTAGAACATGATGTTTCGATGTCTCAAAACCGGGTGACGATGTCGGCGAGGTTGGGGCGCTCCCGATCCGGCGGCGTCTCCGTGGCCGTGCCGATATGGATATAGCCCGCGATCCGCTCACCGGACGCGAGGCCCAGCGCATCGAGGACGCGGCGGTCGAAGGCGGCCCAGCCGGTGAGCCATGAGGCGCCGAAGCCTATGAAGGTCGCTGCGGTGATGAGGTTCATGCAGACCGCGCCCGCCGACAGCTCCTGCTCCCATTCGGGGATTTTCGCATGCGGCTTGGCGCGGGACACCACGGCGACAACCAGGGGAGCCTGGGCGAAACGATTGCGCTCCGTGGCCAGTTTCTCCTCGTCGGCCTCCGGATTATCGGCCTTGAAGGCGCTCATGAGCACCTCGCCCATCCGCTGACGGGCGTCTCCCTCGATGAGAATGAAGCGCCAGGGCGCGAGCTTGCCATGGTCCGGCACCCGGGAAGCCACCTTGAGCAAAGTCTCGATCTCCTCCGCCGAGGGACCGGGCGTTCCGAGCCAGCGGGAGGGGACGGAACGGCGGCTCAAGAGGCGGGAAATGCTTTCATTCATAGGATCTTCATTCGGGTTGGATATTGTGAAACAATGAAGGCGGATACCCCGCGCGGGCAGAAAGCCGGAGGCACGTTTCCTGCCATGGTGTTGCCGTCTTGCTGCTGTTCACAAGCGCGGGTTTTTCGAATTGAATGCCGTTGCACCGAAAAGAAGCAGCAACGGATGTATAGGGGGAGTGCGGACATACGCCAAGCAGGTTTCCGGCCTGCGGCCAAGCCTTGCGGCTTGCCGAAGATGGGCTTGAGAAGGAACCGGCGTGAAGCCGCATAAGGGGACATGCAGACATCCACGATCGGGCTTTCAGACCCCGCTTCCTCATCCGGCTGGTCGAGGCGTCAGACGCTCCTGGCATTCGCCCTGATCCTCGCCGCCTGGGCGCTTGCCGCCGCGATCTGGCCCCTGACGGGCTCCGTCGTGCCCTGGGATTCCAAGAACCAGTTCTATCCCACCCTGCGCTATCTCGGCGCAGCCCTCAGCCATGGCGAGCTGCCGCTCTGGAACCCCTACCATTTCGGCGGACACCCCTCGGCGGCCGATCCGCAATCCCTGCTGTTCACGCCGACCATGCTGTTCTTCGGCTGGCTGAACCCGGAAGCCTCCATGCAGGCCTTCGACATCGCGGTCTTCGCGCATCTGCTCCCCGGCGCGCTGGCCTTCGTGCCGATCTTTCGCCGCCGCGGCTGGCATTCGACCGGTGCGGTGGTGGCTGCCATCGTCTTCATGCTCGGCGGCTCGGCCACGGCCCGCCTGCAGCACACGGGCATGATCTTCAGCTACGGCTTCTTCCCCCTCGCCTTCTGGCTGCTCGAAGAGGCCCTGGACCGCCGGTCCTATCTCTATGCCGTGCTGTTCGCCGCCAGCGCCGCCATGATGGTCATCGGGCGCGACCAGGTGGCCTTCCTGTGCGCGCTCACCCTCATCGGCTTTGTCGCCTATCGTATCTGCCGCGATGAGCAACCTTTGAGCTTCCTGCGGTCGCGCCTCGGCATCCTAGCATCGATGGCGCTGGTCGGCGCGGCGCTCCTGGCGGTGCCGGTCGTCCTGACCCTGCAATTCCTGGCCACCTCCACACGCCCCTCCTTCGGCTTCGGCGTCGCGGCCATGGGCTCCCTGCCGCCGCAGAGCCTCGCCACGATCCTGTTCGGCAACATCTTCGGCTCGCTGCGCTGGACCTACGATTACTGGGGTCCCGACTGGCACAGCCTGTCGGAAGGCACCTGGACAGACCGGGCCACGAACTACCTGTTCATCGGCACGATCCCGGCCCTCTTCATCCTCTGGCACGGCATCGCCGGCGGGCGGCTCTTCGCGCGCGAATTCCGCTTTTTCCTAGTGGTCGGAGGGCTGGCGATCTTCTACGCGCTCGGCCGCTACACCCCAGGCTTCGAGGTGATCTTCGACGCGATCCCCGGCGTGAATCTCTATCGCCGCCCGGCCGATGCCACCTTCCTCGTCAACGTCATCCTGGCCTTTTCCGCCGGCTATCTCGTCCACCGCTACGCGGCCGAGGGCATGCCGCGCTGGAACCGTGACACGCTCGGCCATTTCTGGGTCGCCCTGCCGATCCTCGCGGGCGGGCTCGTGGCGGCGGCCATCGCCAGCGCGCTCGCCTTCGCCATCAAGGGCGGCTTCGTGACGCCTGCCGTCCTGGAAACCTCCGCCGGGCTGACAGCGGCTCTTGCCGTCATGGCCCTGGTGGCGAAGTTCGGCGGCCCCTCCCGCCGCCGCGAGGCCGTGGTGCTGGCCCTCGTGGTGCTGACCGGCGGCGAGCTGATCTCGCGTCACGCGGCGTCCGCCCTCAATGCGGAGCCCGCCGAGCGCTACACGGTGTTCACCAAGCTCCCGCCCGAGCAGTTGCAGGGCCTCCAGATCCTCAAGCGCGAGCTCGCCGACCGGCAAGCCCAGGGCGAGTATCCGCGCGTGGAAATTCTCGGCCTTCGCGGCTCATGGCAGAACGCCTCCATGGTGCTCGAGATCGAGGACATCATCGGCTACAACCCGCTGCGTCTCGCCGATTACGAGCGCGCCATCGGGCCGGGCGAGAACGCCGAGGACCCGAACCTGCGCAGCTTCCCCACCTCGTTCCGCGGCTATGAATGCGAGCTGGCGAGCCTGCTCGGCCTCGACTACATCGTCCTCGACCGCCCGGTCGAGAAGCTGCCGCGCCACTTCCCGCGCCTGACGGATGCGGAAATCGTCTATGGCACGGGCCGCATGTGGATCTACCGCCTCAACACGTCGAGCCCTCGGGCCTATCTGGCGCGTCACGTCCAGCCGGTGGATTCCGAGTCTTACCTCGGCAGCGAGGAGCTGCCCGAGTTCAAGCGCGACACGGAAGCCCTGATCGACATCGAGAGCATGCCGCTCATGAAGGCCCACTACGCCCCCGTTCGGCCGGCGGCCGAGGCTTCCGCGAGCAAGGTGCGGATCGTGGATTACAAGCGCAACTCCGTCACGCTCGATGTGGAGAGCGACGCGCATGGCGTTCTCGTGCTGCACGACATCTATTATCCCGGCTGGGAAGTGAGCGTGGACGGCGAGCGCCGGCCCATGCTGCGCGCCAACCTGCTGTTCCGCGGCGTCGAGGTTCCTGCCGGCAGGCACCGTGTCGAATTCGCCTTCCGCCCCATGTCCGTGGAGAACCTCGTGGCGGCGGCGAGCGACCTCGTGGAGCCGGATGACAAGCCGATCCAGACCGCGATTGCCACGCCGCTCCGGTAAGCTATTGATCGTTTGATGATACCGTTTGTGAAACCTGTTCCTTCCCTCGCAATACTGGCCGCGCTGCTGGCGGCCTCCGCCGCGTCCGCGCAGAGCCTGAACCCCGCGCTCGGCCAACCCCTCGGCCCTCCGCAGACGCTCGGTCCTCCCCCGCTTGGTCCCACGGCACCGGGCATGCCCTCCCTATCCAAGACCCCGCCGCCCGCGACTACGTCGCGTCAGGTAGTGGTGAATGCGGGCGCGGTCTTTGCCGGAAACAACGAGCCGATCCGCTCCGGCCTCGTCTGGCGCGTGTTCGAGGACAAGGGCGATACCACGCAGCCCGTCATCATCACGCGGTCCAACAGCCCAAGCCCAAGCTTCACTTTGGCTCCCGGCAACTACATCGTGCACGTGGCCTATGGCTTCGCCAGCGCCTCGAAGCGCATCACCGTGCAGAGCGGCACCCTCAACGAGCGTCTTGTGGTGAGCGCGGGCGCACTGAAGCTGAAAGGCGCTGTGGGCGAGAGCCCGATTGCGGCAAACCACCTGACCTTCTCGGTCTATGTGCCGGAAGCGCAGAACTCCGAAGGCCGTCTCGTCATCGCCAATGCCAAGCCGAACGACATGATCCGCCTGCCGGAAGGCACCTATCACGTGGTGTCCACCTTCGGCGACGCCAACGCGATCATGCGAAGCGACCTGAAGGTGGAATCCGGCCGCGTGACCGAGGCGACGCTGAACCATCGCGCGGCCACGGTTACGCTCAAGCTCGTCGCGGCGGAGGGCGGCGAGGCTTTCGCGGGCACCACCTTCAGCGTGCTCACTCCCGGCGGCGACGTCATCCGTGAAGCGATCGGCGCATTCCCATCTGTGACGCTGGCCGAGGGCGATTACGTGCTGATCGCGCGCCACGAAGGCAAGGTCTACACGAAGGAGTTCAAGGTCGAGAGCGGCCTCGATCGCGACATCGAAGTGCTCGTCAGCTCCAGTCCCTGAACCTTTCCGGCTTCATGGTGTTGACCGAACATTCATGAACGGTCGCGCCGGGCCCATGCGCTCAACCTCTCCCGAGGCGTGACCTTGAGAGGGATGAAGCTCATGAAGATTTCAGACATCATGACCCGCAACGTGCGCGTGGTCGCTCCCGAACGGACGATCCAGGAAGCCGCGCGGCTCATGGACGAGATGAATGTGGGCGTCCTGCCCGTCTGCGACGGTCGCCGCCTGCGCGGCATGGTGACGGATCGCGACATCACCGTTCGCGCCACCGCTGCGGGCCTGCCGCCCGATACGACACGCGTTCGCGACATCATGTCGGACAATGTGTGGTGGTGCTTCGATGACGACGATGTGGGCCACATCGTGCAGCTGATGAGCGACCATCAGATCCGCCGCCTGCCCGTCATCGATCACGACAAGCACCTTGTCGGCATCGTCGCATTGGGCGATCTTGCCACCGACAGCGAAGGCGATGCCTCACGCGCCCTGAGCCGCATTTCCACGCCGTCAGAACCCGACCGCACGGGAACGCCGTCGAGCCGGCGTGCCGACCAGACACGCCGTGGCGGCAGCCCTCGCCTCACCGGCGAAGAGCGGCGCGAACTCGAGCGGCGCATGCAACGCGACGACGATGACTTCCGGCACCGTCCGCACGATTATCACGAGCGACACAGCCGCGGCGGCTCGCTCCGCGATGAGCGGCGCGGCGGAGCCGAGTTCCGCTTCCGCGACGAGGACGACGTGCGCGCCGCCTTCGGCAGCTTCGGCTACCCCGGCGAGGAGAACATGCGCGACGCCCGCATGCGCGGCGGGTTCGGCGGTGACGGTTATCAGAACTCCGGCGATGAATATGCAGGCCGTGGCTCAGCCGGTCGCGGCTACCAGCCTCCGCGCTTCGGCGCATCCACCATCACCGGCGAGCGCGCCCGCCCCGGCGACGACAGCAGCGAGCGCGACCGCCTCATGCAGGATCGAGAGCGCACCTGGAGCCTGGTGAACGAGCGCCGCGATCACAGCAACTACGGCGTCGGTCCCGGCAACACCCGCTTCGGAAACGATGCCACCGCGAGCCGTGGCGAAGTGCGCCGCGACGATCATCGCGGACGCGGGCCGCGCAACTATCAGCGCTCGGACGATCGCATCCGCGAGGACGTGAACGAGCGTCTCAGCGACGACGTGCGGGTGGATGCATCGGAAATCGAAGTCACTGTCCAGAACCGCGAAGTCACGCTTACCGGCACCGTGCGTGACCGCAACGAGAAACGCTGGGCCGAGGATATCGTGGAGGCCGTGGCGGGCGTGAACCATGTGCAGAACAATCTGCGCGTGGGTCAGCGGCAGGCTGAGCGTGCAACAGGTGCGGAAGCAGGTGACGCGGCTTCCGCCACCGGCAATCCCGGCAGTGGCACGACAGGAACAGCATCAGGTATGGCTCCAAGCGGACGTAAGAGCGGACGTCAGCAGCAGGAGAGCTGAGATTGGAAACTCAACGCTTCTTCCCTCCCCCTTGCGGGGAGGGATCGAGGGTGGGGGTCGTAAAGTCAGAACACTTTGGCTGATCCAGCAAACCACACCAGTCCTACCGCGTCATGGCCGCACTTGTTGCGGCCATCCACGTCTTAAGCCCTGTCCACCCCCTCTGACCTCATCCTGAGGAGCGAGCTTGCTCGCGTCTCGAAGGAGGACTCCAGAGATTACTGGATGATCCTTCGAGACGCCGCTTGCAGCGGCTCCTCAGGATGAGGTCTATGAGGTGGAAACGAAGGCGTGGATCCCCGGAACAAGTCCAGGGATGACGGCAGAGAGATACGTTCGATCTTTCACCCAGTCGAACCACCCCCACCCTAGCCCTCCTCTCAAGGGGGAGGGAAATACGCGCAGCGCTTCGTGAACCTGACTTCAGAGTGAAGGCGGATAATTTAAATGAAAAAGGCGGCGCTCCTTTCGGAAGCGCCGCCTTCATTCACTCACAAGCCGGAAGCTTTAAGCCACCGTACCCGCCACCACATGATGACCATCGAGCGTGGCGTGGCCTTCGGGCTCCGAGACGGCTTTCGCCACACTTCGACGGTCCGGCGTGACCGCCTCTGCCGCGAGCATCTTCAGTGCCTCGTCGAGCGCCATCGACTTCTGGCCCTGGCTGCCGAGGCGGCGGATCGAGACGGTGCGCTCGGCGGCTTCCTTGCGGCCCACCACGAGAAGCACCGGCACTTTCACCAGCGAATGCTCGCGGACCTTGTAGTTGATCTTCTCGTTGCGAAGATCGGCCTCGACGCGAAGGCCGGCGGCTTCCGCCGCCTTCACCACTTCCATGGCGTAATCGTCGCCTTCCGAAGTGATGGTGGCGACCACCACCTGCGTCGGCGCGAGCCAGAGCGGGAAGTGACCGGCGAAATGCTCGATCAGGATGCCGGTGAAGCGTTCCATGGAGCCGCAGATCGCGCGGTGCACCATGACGGGCGTCTTCTTCTGGCCATCCGCATCCACATAAAAAGCGCCGAACCGCTCCGGCAGGTTGAAGTCCACCTGCGTGGTGCCGCACTGCCAGTCGCGGCCGATGGCATCGCGCAGCACGTATTCGAATTTCGGCCCGTAGAACGCGCCTTCGCCCGGGTTGATCGAGGTCTTGATGCGTCCGCCGGACTGGTCCTCGATCTGCTTGAGAACGCGGGTCATCACGTCTTCCGCGTGGTCCCACATCTCATCGGTGCCGACGCGCTTCTCGGGGCGTGTCGAGAGCTTCACGACGATCTCGTCGAAGCCGAAATCGGCATAGGTCGAGAGGATGAGGTCGTTGATCTTCAGGCACTCTTCCGCGAGCTGATCTTCCGTGCAGAAGATATGAGCGTCGTCCTGCGTGAAGCCGCGCACGCGCATAAGACCGTGCAGCGCGCCCGAGGGCTCGTAACGGTGCACGTTGCCGAACTCGGCCAAGCGCAGTGGAAGATCGCGATACGACTTCAGGCCGTGCTTGAAGATTTGCACATGGCCCGGGCAGTTCATCGGCTTGATCGCGAAGACGCGCTCGTCCTCAGTCTGGGTCGCGAACATGTTCTCGCGATACCAGCCCCAGTGACCGGAGGTCTCCCATAAGGCCTTGTCGAGGATCTGCGGCGCGTTGACCTCCTGGTAGGTGCCCTTCAGGCGGCGGCGCATATAGGAGATCAGCTCCTGGAACACCGTCCAGCCCTTCGGGTGCCAGAACACGACGCCCGGCCCCTCCTCCTGGAAGTGGAACAGGTCCATCTCGCGCCCCAAGCGGCGGTGATCGCGCTTCTCCGCCTCTTCGAGCTGGCGGATGTAGTTGTCGAGATCTTCCTGGTTGGCCCAGGCGGTCGCGTAGATGCGGGTGAGCATCGCGTTGTTCGAGTCACCACGCCAATAGGCGCCCGCCACCTTCATGAGCTTGAAGGCGTTGCCGATCTTGCCCGTGGAGGACATGTGCGGACCGCGGCAGAGATCGAACCAGTCGCCCTGGAAATAGATCTTGAGATCCTGGCCGGCCGGGATCGCGTCGATGAGCTCGATCTTGTAGGTCTCGCCCTTCTCCTTGAAAACCTGCTTGGCCTTGTCGCGGCTCCACACTTCCTTCGTGAAAGGCTTATCGCGCGCGATGATCTCGCGCATCTTCGCCTCGATGGCGGGGAAGTCTTCCGGGGTGAAGGGCTCGTTGCGGGCGAAGTCGTAATAGAAGCCGTTCTCGATCACGGGACCGATGGTCACCTGCGTTCCCGGAAACAGCTCCTGCACCGCCTCGGCGAGCACGTGCGCGGCATCGTGCCGGATCAGCTCCAGCGAGCGCGGGTCCTCGCGATTCAGGAATTCGATCTTGGCGTCCTTCGTGATCGGATCGGCGAGATCCGTCACGGTGCCGTCGAGCGCCATGGCGACCGTGCGCTTGGCAAGCGACTTGGCAATGCCTTCCACGATCTCGCGACCGGAGATGCCGGGCTCGAACTGGCGCTGGGCGCCATCGGGAAATGTCAGGGTAATCATCGTCAAAATATCTCCTGGCTCACTCCTGCCAACGGAGCAGGTAAGCGGGGGCCGACGGTTTGTTGGAAAAGGCGAAATCAGCCGCCGTCAGGTTCGACCGGTTCGCAGACGATCGGGGGAGCGTTCACGCCCCGCCAGCGACCATAGGCCCACGGCTTATACCAGGCCGAGCCTTCGGGCAATGTTTCAGGAACATTGTCGATTCCCGAGGTGCCGAAGGGGCCGCAGCGGCAGATGCGGGCGAAACCCATCCACCCGCCCGGCCAGAAGCCGTATTTCTGGATCGCCTCGTCGGTGTATTCCGAGCAGGACGGCAGGTGACGGCACTGGCGGCCGATCAGCCCGGAGAGCGTGAGCTGATAGCCCCGGATCGCCACGTGAGCGATCCGGCGGGGAAGATGGCTCATCCTTGTGCCCTGGGGGCTGCCTGTCACTTTCGATCCTCGTCGGGGCCAACGTTACGGAACGCGGCCAGAAGCCAGACGCGTCCGCGCCGGGATGGCGCATCCTGTAGATGCATCCTCCGTGCCGCCCATTCAACCAGCACTCTGTAGCGCCCCTTAACCTGATCAATACGATACACGATTACATAAAACTTCGCCCGCCAAGCAGCGCGGCGATCGGGGGCGCGAGCAATGGCCGTACATATCGGGAAATTCATCTGGGACATCACCTATTCCTGCCCCTTGAGATGCAACCATTGCTATTCGGAATCCGGGCGCCGGCCAGTCCGCACGCTGGACCGGGACACGGCCATGCACATCGTGGACGTCATGCTCGCGGCCCAGCCGAAAAAGGTGTCGATCAGCGGCGGCGAGCCCTTATCGGTTCGTTGGGCCATCGAGGCCATGAAGCGGATGCACGACGCCGGTGTCGCCGTCGCGCTGTTCACGAGCGGCTGGTCGCTGACGGAAAGAGCGGCGAACGCCCTCGCCGACTCGGTCACGAGCATCGCGGTCAGCATCGACGGCGCCGACGCTTCCATCCATGACACCATCCGTGGCCGCGCCGGCGCCTTCGAGCGCGGGATGAAGGCGCTGGATATTCTCCACCGGGTGAAGGAAGAACGCCATGCGGCCGGGCAAAGCTGCTTCACGTTCGGGATCGACTACACGCTGACCCGCTCGGGCGCGAAGGAGGCCGATCTTGAACGGTTCGCCGAGGCCGTCATCAAGCGTTTTCCGAAACTCGACTTCCTTCGCTTTGGCGCGGTCATTCCGGAAGGGCTCGCCGCGGAACGGGAGTTCGAGGCCAACGAGCTTCTTTCCATGGAAGAGCTGATCGACCTGATCGATGTCGGTCAGCGTCTCAATGCCCGTAAAGGCAACACCATCGACATTTCCATGACGGACGTCCGCTATTTCCTGCCGCAGCCGGGCGTGAGCGTGGTCGACCTGGATATCCTTCAGGTCGAGCCCGATGGAGCGGTCCGCGCCTTTCCGATCTACGAAGCCAAGGTCGGAAATCTCCTCGACGAGCCCCTCGACGTCCTTCTGGCGAAGGTCAAGGCGTGGCGCGCCGATCCCTTCGTGGTCGAGCAGATGGAATCGATCCGTACCATGGCCGATTGGGCCAGCGCGACCCGCACCCTGGACCGGCGTTACGGCTCCGCCGACGATCAGGAGCGCATCGCCCGGCGCGGTCAGCCGGCGCTGGACTTCGAACAGGAGCCTGAGCTGGTCTAGATCGCGGCCATCCCAGTGCGGCGAGCCTCGATCTGGTCGAGGGCATCGACAACCGCGTCGAAGGTCAGCAGGATCGAGGCGTGACGGGCCTTGTAATCACGCAGGGGCTCCAGGATGCTCAATTCCTGCCACTTGCCCTGCGGTGGCTCGCCGTTCTCTTTCAGAACACGGATGGCGGCATCACGAATCCGCCGCAGTTCTTCGGCACTGGAGCCGACAACATGCCGCCCCATGATGGCCGAGGTCGCTTGGCCGAGGGCGCATGCTTTCACATCGTGGGCGAAAGCCGTAACAACGTTTCCATCCACCTTGATGTCAACCGTGACCGTAGAGCCACAGAGCTTGGAATAAGCCGTTGCCGAGGCGTCGGGCGCCTCCAATCGTCCTAAGCAGGGAATATTCGCCGCAAGCTCTAGGACACGACGGCTATAGATATCATTCAACATTTCGGGCTATGGCTAACCTATGGGAACACACCAAACGTTCCCATCATATAAATATCATAACCGAACTTCGCGATGGGGCTTTGTGTTGGCTTATATACGGAAGACGGGAGTGACATCGTCGGAAGCAATCTGCTTCCTATAATAGTAGCAGTTTGAGAGAGAGGCTCCACATGGAAGATGTGGTTAAGTCCTTGTCCCCGCGCCTGGTATCAGTCGCCGACAAGCCTGTCGACCGCCCGTCTCGGGAGGAGGCCGAAGCGGCCGTTCGAACGCTCCTTCGTTGGGCCGGCGACGATCCGCAGCGCGAAGGCCTGCTGGAGACGCCCAAGCGCGTCGTCAAAGCGTTCAAGGAATTCTATTCGGGCTATCAGGACGATCCCAAGGACGTTCTGAACAAGATCTTCGCAGAGGTCGAAGGCTACGATGACATCGTGCTCGTGCGCGACATCCCCTTCTACTCCCATTGCGAGCACCACATGGTGCCGTTCTACGGCATGGCGCACATCGCCTATTACCCGACGAAGGGTGTCGTGGGGCTGTCGAAGCTCGCCCGTCTCGTCGAGGTCTATGCCCGCCGTCTCCAGACCCAGGAGACCATGACGGCCCAGATCGCCCAGGCCATGGTCGAGGCCCTCGAGCCGCGCGGCGTGGCCGTGATGATCGAGGCCGAGCACATGTGCATGTCCATGCGCGGCGTGCAGAAGGCCGGCGCCATGACGCTGACCACCCAGTTCACCGGCGTCTTCAAGGACGATCCGGCAGAGCAGGTGCGCTTCCTGACGCTCGTGCGCCACGGCAAGGCTTGAGGCTACCCTCGGACGTCTTTCCCTCTCGCGAGGGTTCGATTATCTCCATCCTCATCCTGAGGAGCCGCTGCAAGCGGCGTCTCGAAGGAGCATCCAGAGAACACTGGAGCCTCCTTCGAGACGGTCGCTCCGCGACCTCCTCAGGATGAGGTTTTTGTATAATCTGCCGACTGTTAGTTTGCTTTTCGAGGCTCCCATGTGCGCGTCCTGCCCCAGTCCCTTCCCTGCCCCCGGCTCCAAGGCGGAGCTTGAGGAAGGCACTGTCCTCACCCCGCGTTTCGGGGCCGACGGGCTCGTGACCTGCGTCACCACCGATGCCGAGACCGGCGAGCTGCTGATGGTGGCGCACATGAATGCCGAGGCCCTGGCCAAGACCGTCGAGACGGGCGAGGCTTGGTACTGGTCCCGATCGCGCGGGGAGTTGTGGCACAAGGGCGCGACGAGCGGCCAGATCCAGACGGTCCTTGAGATGCGGGTGGATTGCGACCAGGATGCCCTGTGGCTCAAGGTGAAGGTCGCCGGCGATGGCGGCTGCTGCCACACAGGCCGGCGCTCATGCTTTTACCGGACGGTCGAAACGGCGGACGGCAAGGGCCGGCTCGTTCAGGCCTGAACGGCTTTCATCCATCAGTGAATGGGTGAAAAGCATCGGGAGGCCGTGTAAAAGCCCTCCAATGACACGACGCGATCTCCTCCCGGCGCGGGCGGCCACCAGCGCCCTCTTCTTCGTCAACGGTTTCGGCATCGGCACCTGGGCGGCGCAGCTTCCCCGGTTCAAGACCGAGCTCGGATTGAGCGACGGACAGCTCAGCCTCGGCCTGCTCGCCTTCGCGCTGGGCGCGGTGGCGCTGATGCCGGTGATGGGCTGGGCCATCACCCATGTCGGCAGCAAGGCGACCACCCTTGCCGCGGCCTTTGCCTTCACTGCCTCGCTGTTCCTGATCGGCCTCGCGCCCACGCTGCCCTTCTTCGTCGCGGCGGCGCTGCTGGCGGGCGCGTGCAACGGCACCATGGACATCGCCATGAACACCAATGCCACCGTGGTCGAGAAAACGTGGGGCTCGGCGATCATGTCGTCGTTCCACGCCTTCTTCAGCCTTGGGGGCTTCGCGGGCGCGGCCATGTCGGGGCTGCTGATCTGGCTCGGCTTCGGCATCGTCGCGACGCTCCTGGTCTCCTGCCTCGGCATGACGCTGTTTTCGCTGGCCGCCGCCTTCGGCATGATCGGCGAGAGAGAACGCGCCGCCGAGGGCCATGGCTTCGCTCTCCCGCGTGGGCCTGTGGTCATCGTCGCGGTGCTCGCCATGTTCTGCTTCATCGTGGAAGGCGCCATGGTCGATTGGACGGCGATCTACCTTCAGACGGTCGGCGGCGCGACGGAAGAACGGGCCGTCATGGGCTTTGCCGCCTTCTCCATCGCCATGACCATCTGCCGCTTCCTGGGCGATGCCATCGTGAACCGCCTCGGACGCGGCCGCACGGTGCAGGCGGGCAGCGCGCTGGCCGCCTTAGGCCTGCTCCTGGCCATCGTCCTGCCACATCCGTTTCCCGCCACCATCGGCTTCATGCTTGTCGGGTTCGGGCTTGCCAACGTGGTGCCGGTCCTCTTCAGCACGGCGGCGCAGATGAAGGGCATCGCGCCGAGCGTGGGCGTCGCGATGGTGGCGACGCTCGGCTATGGCGGCTATCTCGGCGGGCCGCCGCTCATCGGCTTCGGCGGCGATCTCGTCGGCCTTCGCGCCATGTTCGCCGTGCTGATCGGGCTTTCCCTCGTCATCATCATTTTGTCGCAGCGGGCTCTTCGCGCCCCTACTGTTCAGTTTTCGTCAACGTGACCTAATTGAAACTATGGCGCATCGTGCGGAAAAGTGGTTTCCGGTTTTCCGCGCTCAGCGATGCGCCAAAGTTAACGAGCATCGGATTGATCCCAAAAGTGGAATCCACTTTTGGGTCCGATGCTAAAACGCCTTTCTTCATCCGATCTTCATCCTGCGTCGGTATGATCTTCGGAGGCGGCTTGGAGTGACGCGATGTTGTGGGACGGCATTGCCCGGCGCAGCGCCGGGGCTGGGGGCGGCGGTGGTGGCTTGGTGGAAATCAAGCAGCCGCAGGAGCGCGATCCCCGCGCCAAGGTGAAGATCGGTCTGGCCCTCGGCGGCGGCGCCGCGAGAGGCTGGTCGCATATCGGCGTGCTGCGCGCACTCGCGGAAGCCGGCATTGCGCCCGACGTGATCGCCGGCTGCTCCATCGGCGCCGTGGTGGGCGGCTGCTATGCCGCCGGCAAGCTCGACGAGCTCGAAGCCTTCGCGCTCTCGCTCACGAAGCGCCGGGTGATGGGCCTTCTCGATTTCCATTTCAGCGGCGCGGGCCTGATCGCAGGCGGACGACTGCAGCGCCTTCTCGACCAGGATCTCACGGACCGCCGCGTCGAAACGCTGCCGATCAAGTTCTGCACCATCGCCACCGAACTCGTGAGCGGACACGAAATCTGGCTAACGCGCGGTCCGCTCGTCCAGGCCATGCGCGCGTCCTATGCGCTGCCCGGCGTATTCGATCCGGTCATGATCGGCGGGCGCTGGCTCATGGACGGCGCTCTCGTGAACCCGATCCCGATCACCGCCGCCCGCGCGCTCGGCGCGGATCTCGTCATCTGCGTCAATCTCAACGGCGAGGTGCGCGTGCGCGGCACCGTGATTCAATCCTACGACGCCGAGACCAGCGACGAGACGGAGATCGAGGAAGCAATTCAGGACTCGCCGCGCCGCTGGGGCATCTTTCCCGCAGCGCGCGCAGACAAGCCGCCTCGACCCAATGCGCCGGGCATGGCGACCGTGATGGTGGATGCCTTCAACATCACGCAGGACCGCATCGCGCGCTCGCGCCTCGCAGGCGATCCGCCCGACATCATGGTCGCGCCGAAACTCGCGAAGATGGGCCTGTTCGAATTCCACCGCGCGCAGGAATGCATTGCGCTGGGACGACAGGCCACGGAACGTGCCCTGCCGGATATTCGGGAGCTGTTGCAGGAAGCGCAGGCGACTTGACTTCCATTTCCGTCATGGCCGGGCTTGTCCTGGCCATCCACGTCTTCTCACCCCATAGCCCTCATCCTGAGGAGGTCGCGCAGCGACCGTCTCGAAGGACGAGGGCGTCTTCAGAAATTCCTGGATGATCCTTCGAGACGCCTGCTCCGCAGGCTCCTCAGGATGAGGTTTGTGGGTTGGAAGCGAAGACGTGGATCACCGGCACGAGGCCGGTGATGACGGGAGAACCCTGCACCCAATCAAGCCGTCGCGATATATTCCTTGATCGCCTGCGTTTCCGCCTCGATCTCTTCCAGACGCAGCTTCACCACGTCGCCGATGGAGATGATGCCGACGAGGCTTCCGCCCTCCACCACCGGGATGTGCCGGAACTTCTGCTGCGTCATCAGCTCCATCACCTCGTTGATGGCGGTGTCGCCCGTGCAGGTGAAGACCTGCCGCGTCATGAAGTCGGAGATCGGCCGCTCCAGCGCGCCTGCGCCTTCAGATGCCACCGCCCGCACGATATCGCGCTCGGAGACGATGCCGGAAACGGGTTTGCTGCCATCGACGACCAGCAGAGCGCCGATCCTGCGCTCCGACAGAAGCCTTGCCGCATCGCCCAGGGTGCGGCTCGGTTCGATCGAGACGACGTTGCGTCCTTTCAGCGAAAGGATTCGATTGACGATCATGCTGTCCCTCCGGGCGCTTTGCGTCAGTTGGGACAATGATCCCGTCAAACCATGGCGCTTTCAAGCCGAGATGCGGCGGGATCTCGCAGGGATCGGGTCGAGCCAGGGGAAGAGGACGAGCCCGGCGATGAAGCCGCCCACATGCGCCTCCCAGGCGATGTTGCCCTCCGTGAGCCCCACCGGGCCGGCAACGGCGAACAGGTAATTCGTGGCGAACCACACGCCGACGAAGACCAGGAAGGACCGGTTGGCGAGGATCTCCACGAGAGGCTGGCGCGGGCGCTCATGGGGCTGGGCGAGCCGCCCCTCCCAATGCCATGTGGCCGGGGCGAAGACGAACCAGGAAGCCGCGCCCATGAGGCCGGAGACGGCCCCCGATGCGCCGATCATGGGAAATATCTGCACCGGGTTCACGAAGGCATAGAGCAAGGCGCCCGCCACCGCCGACACGGCGGCCAGAACCAGGAACCGAACCACCCCGACGCGCCGCGCGATGGGCGTGCCGAAGGCCGCGAGCCAGATGCTGTTCAGGAGCAGATGGAGCCACGAGCCATGGAGGAAGGCATAGGTGATTGCCGTCAGCGGATGCCCTGCCCCATCCGCCAGAACGAACTGGGCCAGAGTCTCCAACGCTTCGATCGATTCGCCCGGTGCACTTTCCTGAAGGTGGCGGACGACCTCCTGAACCTCGACGCCCCCATAAACGACGGCCCAGCGGGCAGGAATCACCGCCCATTCGAAGACCGTCTCGAAATCCGTCTCCTGGGAGAGCAGCATGCGAAGCAGATGGATCCCCGCAAGGAGGAGAATGCTGACGGTGACGACGGGCGGCAGGTTGAAAACCGGCTCGCGCAGGCGGGATTGAGAAGAGGGCATGGACAACTTTTTCAATGGCTGGCAGCATGAGGACGAATGAGCCGGCAGCGCGCAAGGGATTTCGTAGCCTAGCTCTTAATGTGGCCCGCATTTCAAGCAAAACCAGACGCTTAGCGCCACACGCAGATACCCTAGAGGAAGGCATCTCTTCCTAAGCTTAGCCCTTTTCAACTTTTTGTTAACCATATAGGAACCGATGGTGGGCGCGACGCGTTAACTCACCTTTTACTTTCCGCTTGAGCCGCAAATGTAACCATGTCAGTTTGGTTAAAAGAACATTAAACCGGCTGGTGGGGCATGCGGCACATTTATTTCAAGAGCGGCGCTTCTTTCGGAAAGAATGAGAAGTTTTTGAGTTCGCGCAATTTCATCACGGCAGCTTTTGCGACCCTTATGATGGTCTTCACGGTGTCCGCCGTTCAGGCGCAGACCCTGGCTGCTCTCCCGACGACCAGCAACCCGATCGTGAGCATGGGCGCTGCCAAGCCACTCCAGGGCTGGACGAAGTTCTGCGAAACCTACCCTGCGGAATGCGCCGTTGATGCGTCCGAGGCCGAGGTCATCGAGCTGACGCCCCAGGTTTGGAAGACCATCGTCTCCGTGAACCAGAACGTGAACAACTCTATCAAGGCCGTCACGGACCAGGATCATTTCGGCGTCGTTGATATCTGGGGCTTCCCGGATGACGGCCGTGGCGATTGCGAGGACTTCCAGCTCCTCAAGCGCCGCATCCTCTCCGAAAAGGGCCTCCCCCGCCGCGCCATGCGCATGACCGTCGTGATCGACGAGCTCGGCGAAGGCCATGCGGTTCTCGTGGTCCGCACCGATCGCGGCGATTACGTCCTGGACAACAAGACCTCCTCGGTCCTGCCCTGGAGCCGCACTGGCTACGTCTACATCAAGCGCGAAAGCCAGGACGTGGTGGGCTGGGTGTCGCTCGGCGGCATCACCACTTCGCCGACCACGACCGCGAACCGCTAAAAATAAAACCGGCATCTTTCGATACCGGTTCATATCCTCGGAATTTATGATGAGGCGGGTCAGTCGATCCGCCTCATTCCTTTTGCGAACCGCTTCCAGTTCGCGACGTAGCCCTGGGCCGACAGCCGCAGCCGTTCGATGGCGGCTTCGTCGAGCACGCGGATTGCCCTGGCCGGTGCGCCGACGATCAGGGAATTGTCGGGAAATTCCTTGCCTTCCGTGACGAGCGCGTTGGCGCCGACGAGGCAGTTCCTGCCGATCCGCACATGGTTGAGCACGGTAGCCCCCATGCCGATCAGCGAATTGTCGCCGATGGCGCAGCCATGCAGGATCGCCTTGTGGCCGATGGTGCATCCTTCGCCGATGGTCAGCGGCGCGCCCATGTCGGTGTGGAGCACCGCCGCTTCCTGGATGTTGCTGGAAGCGCCGATATCGATCAGCTCGTTGTCGCCGCGCAGCACGGCCCCGAACCAGATGCCCACATCGACCCCAAGGCGCACCTTGCCGATCACATGGGCATCGGGTGCAATCCAGTACCGCCCCTCCTCGGGAAGGATCGGGGCAACGTCATCGAGGCTGTAGATCGGCATCGGCCTTCCCCGAAACTTGAATGGCTCGGTGTCATCCCCGGCGGTCCTTCAGGACCGGGAAGGGGATCCACCCACAAGCGTTGAGCTGTGGATTCCCTTCCCCTCCGCTGCGCTCCGGCCGGGAATGACACTGGAGCGGAAATGTGCCGCTTAATCCTCGAGGTCCGTGTCGAGGATGGCCATGGTGAAGTTGAAGGAGCGGTCGCCGTCCTCGTCGTCGAGGAAGAGCACGCCCACGAATTCCTCACCGATGTAAACTTCCGCCGAGTCGGTCTTCTTGGGGCGGCCGACCACGCGAATCGAGTGGTTCGCGAAGGTCTGGCGCAGGTAGCGCTCGATTTTCGCCATCTCGGTCTTGTCCACTACAGGTCCTTTCTTGAGTACACGGATGCAGCACTTGCCATGCCCGGCAAACGCGGGCAAGCCGGGTTAGGTCCAAAGCTTGACTGCTATCCCCGTCAGATCCCTTCCATCTCCGAGAGACGGTGCTCCATAGAGCGGGCGGGTTCCGCGCAGCCTGCTGTGCCGATGACCTTGGCCGGCACGCCCG
Organism: Microvirga sp.; assembly: GCA_041913065.1. Classification (GTDB taxonomy): domain Bacteria; phylum Pseudomonadota; class Alphaproteobacteria; order Rhizobiales; family Beijerinckiaceae; genus Microvirga. The sequence goes on from JAYSGD010000001.1 coordinate 28,537, forward strand.
CCACCGTGGCATTGTGCGGAACGGGCTTGAGCACGACCGAGCCCGCGGCGATTCTCGCGCAATGGCCGATCTCGATATTGCCGAGGATCTTGGCCCCCGCCCCGATCAGCACGCCATGCCGGATCTTGGGGTGCCGGTCGCCGCGCTCCTTGCCGGTGCCGCCGAGCGTCACGCCCTGGAGAATGGAGACGTCGTCCTCGACGACCGCCGTCGCGCCCACCACGAGGCCGGTCGCGTGATCGAGGAAGATGCCGCGCCCGATCCGGGCTGCCGGATGAATATCGGTCTGGAACGTGTCGGAGGACCGGCTCTGGAGGTAGAGCGCGAAATCGTGCCGCCCCTGGTTCCACAGCCAATGGGCCAGGCGATGGGTCTGGATGGCGTGGAAACCTTTGAAGTAAAGCAGCGGCTCGACGGCCCGCGACACGGCGGGGTCACGGTCGAGCACCGCGTTGATATCGGCCCGGAATGCCTCGCCGATGCTCGGGTCCTGCCTGACGGCCTCGAGGAAGGCCTGCTCGATGATGTCGGCGGGCATGGCCCTGTGGTTGAGGCGGGAGGTCACCCGATGGATGACCGCCGCTTCCAGGCTCGGCTGGTTCAGGATGGTGGTCAGCACGAAGCCGCCGAGCGCGGGCTCGCCCTTGACGATGGCCTCGGCCTCGCTCCGCAGGCGGTCCCAGATGGGATCGACCTTGCCGGCCAGGAAATCCGGCGATTCGGACTTCAAGTGGCTCTGTGTCATGCTAATCTCCCTGCCGGCACAGCTTCCGCTTACCCATAGATAATAAGCCCTTGCTCCTTCCCACAGATCCAATCAACCCCATGACCGCATCTTTTTCACCCGCGCACCCCAAGCTTGCCGTCTCGGTCGATGGCGCGGTGGCGACGCTTTCCATCGACAATCCCGCCAAGCACAACGCCCTCGATCTCGGCATGTGGCAGGCCCTCCCCGGCATCGTTGCGGAACTCGACCGTGACCCCGCCATTCATGTCATCGTCCTGCGAGGAGCGGGCCAGGATTCCTTCGCGTCGGGCGCCGATATCAGCGAGTTCGCGACCGTCCGCGCCGATGCCGAAGGCGGGCGGCGCTACGAGGCGATCAACGAGGCCGCCTTCTGGGCGCTGGCCCATTGCTCGAAACCGGTCATCGCCATGATCCGGGGCTTCTGCCTCGGCGGCGGGTTCGGGCTCGCCCTCTCCTGCGACCTCCGGATTGCCTCAGACAATGCCATCTTCGGCATCCCGGCCGCTCGCCTCGGAATCGGCTATCCGCCCGGCGCCATGAAGTTGGTCACGGCGGCGGTCGGCGCGCCTGCGGCCAAGGACCTGTTCTACACCGCCCGCCGCATCGGAGCGGAGGACGCGCTGCGCCTCGGCGTACTCCAACGCGTCGTGCCGGACGGCCAGTTGGAAGACATCGTTCTCGCCCTTGCTCAGGACATCGCGGCGAACGCGCCGCTGACGATCCGCGCCGCGAAAGCCGCCATCGATGCGTCGATGGGCATCGGGCATCCCGGTGTCGATCCGGTGTCACTCGCGGATCAGTGCTTCGACAGCGCGGACGCGGTCGAGGGACGAAAGGCGTTTCTGGAAAAGCGCAAGCCCATCTTCACCGGGCGCTAAAGCATCGTGCGCCGGTAGACGAAGTACCGGCCTTCAGGCACGTCCGTCTGGGACGAGATGTCCGTGCAGTTGGGAAGCTCGAAAGCCCTGTCGCCGAGAATGAGGCCGCCGGGCATCAGCAGCTTTGCCAGCAGCGGCGAGAGCCGCAGCGCCAGCTCCCGATTGGCATTCTCGTCGCCGGTGCCGATGTCGATATGCACCAAAGCGGCGGAGCCTTCTCCGAAGCGCTCGATGAAGGCGGGCAGCGTCTCGAAAATGTCGCCGATGAGGAGATACTGTTCGGGCGGAATGCAGTCCGGATGCGCGGCGACGGCACGCTCGAACACATAGATCTCACGCCCCGGCATCCGTGAGCGCATGTGATCGTAAGTGCGCCCGTTGCCGAGCCCCACCTCCAGCACGAGCCCATCCGGCGCGATCTCGCGCGCGGCCCAATCCAGCACGTCGCGCTGAGCGGTCAAACGTCGGATCGCGCTGTCGAGGCGTGTCATACGCTGCTCCCTTTTGAAGTGAATCTGGGAGGCAAGCGCAGCAATTCAACGGCACCGATCAAGGCCGGCTTTTCAGGAACTCCAGCACGCCCTGCTTGTGAACCTTGTCGCCCACGGCGAGGTTGTGATCGCGGCCGGGGATGTCGAGGCCCGTGGCATTCGGAAACAGTTTCACGAGCTCGGGGCCGGAGCCGGAAACGTCATCCTTCGTGCCCACCGCCACCAGGGTCGGCAGCGTGATCGAGGCCACCTCCTCCTGCGTCAGCGCCTGGCGCGAGCCGCGGATGCAGGCGGCGAGCGCCTTCAGGTCGCTGCCGTTCTGATCCGCGAAGGCGCGGAACATGCGCTGCATCGGATCGGTGAGATCGGCGAGCGACGGCGCTTCCATGGCATCCGCGATGCCGAGCGGCAGGCCGACGCCGTCGATGAGGTGAATGCCGAGCCCGCCCAAGATCACGGAGCGCATCCGCTCCGGCGCGGCAAGCGCCATATGCGCCGTGATGCGCGCGCCCATGGAATAGCCCATGATGTCGGCGCGCTCGATCCCGAGATGATCGAGAAGCCGCGTCGCATCCTCCGCCATGCGGTAGGAATGATAATCGTCGGGATCATAAAGCTTCTCGCTTTCCCCATGCCCGCGATTGTCGAACGCGATCACGCGGTAACCCTCGCGCGTCAGCGTCTTCACCCAGAGCGTGTTCACCCAGTTCACCGCATGGCTCGATGCGAAGCCATGAATGAGCAGGATCGGCTCGCCCTCGCCCTCATGGGCCGGAACGTCGATATAGGCGATGCTGACGCCGTCGGAATTGAAATAGCGCATGGGACCAAAGGAGGATTGTCGGATGCGTCGCAAACTAAGCGCCCGCCCGCCCTTATGCAATCGCCCTCGGCGTTTGACTGATGAATGGGGAGCGCATGGCTCCTGCCTCCTGAAAGTCTGGCCCATAAAGGATGAGGCGCATGCTTCCCTCCCCACGGATCTCGGGTGTTCCCGAGATCCGTCGTTGCTTGCGCAAGTCGGGAACACCCGACCTGCGGCGGGGAGGGATCGAGGGTGAGGGTCGTAAAGTCAAAGCGCTGCGCAACCTCCAAAGACGGCCGCCGTTCCTACAGTGCTTCAATGGAGCTGCCGCTCACCCAGTCGCACCACCCCCACCCCTGCCCCTCCCCGCAAGGGGGAGGGAAAAGGCGGACTTCACTTTCCTCAGACGATCAGGAAGTCCGCCGCCGAGAGCGCAGCCTTGTTGGCGATCTTCATGATCTCGACCGGCTTGTACTTCGTGCCGTTGCCGTCGGCATCGTAGGAGACCACGCCGCTCTTGTAGATCAGGTAGTCGTTCTTGTCCGTCGCCTTGGTCTTCTTGAAGAACTTCTTGTTCAGGGTTCCTGGCGCCTCCATCGTGCCCTTGCCGAGCTTCTTGAAGATCTTGTTGTCGAGCAGGATCTTGTCCTCGCCGCGCGTGAAATCGGTGATGGTGTCGAAGTTCACCTTGCGGTCCGTCTTCCAGGTGCCGAGCTTCGCGTTGAACACGAAGTGGTCCGCGCCGGTGCCGCCAGTGAGCACGTCGTTGCCGTAACCGCCGTTCAACGTGTCGCTGGCGCTGGCGCCGGTAAGCACATCCTTTCCGCGCATGCCGGTCAACAGCAACGGCTTGTCGGCGGCAGGCGTCGTAGGCGTCGTGGGTTTCGGAGACATCTCCAGCACGTCTTCGACCCGAATAGTGAAGTCCTGTTCGACCGTCGCTTCGCCGTCCGACACGCTGACGGTGATCTTGTGAGACGTCGCGGCCTCATGATCGAGCCTGGAGCCGTCCTTCACGACGAGCTTGTTGCCCCTGATCTCGAAGCGACCATCGGCATTGTCGACGAGGGCGTAGGTCAGCGTATCGCCATCCGCATCGGTGGCGCTCAGCGTTCCGATTTCGCTTCCGTCCTTGGCATTCTCGAGGATCGACGTGCCATTTAGCGAAAGGCCTGTGGGCGCCCTGTTCGGCTCGGGCTCCGTGGTGAGGGGGCTAACGGCGAGATCCAATTCCAGCTTGCGACCGCCCAAATCCGTCAGCGCCATCTTGATGGTGCGCTCACCGACGATGTCGGCGGGATTGGTATAGGTCAACGAACGGATAAGCTCCTGAATCCATTCAATCTGCGCGTTATCGTTAAACGAGAAGCTTACTTTACGGGTCACGGAAGTGGAGCCGCCCCAGGCATGGACAGAGCCGAAATGGATTGAGCGCCCCCCACCATCGGGCGTCGAGACGCGCATGAAGAGCTCACTGCCAGTCTGCAATCCGTCCGTTAGGACAATGCCCGTTCCAGACAGATCGAGGCCCAGCGTTTCGGTGCCTATCACAGCATCTTCGATTTCTACGGCCAGAAATCCCAGGCGTCCATCATCCACATCGAGCATGGCATCACGTCCGGCGTCCAAGAACACCGCCTCGCCAGCGGATGCCTTGATGGCTCCACCGAACGCGTCGAGCGTCGGCGCTGCGTGAATGCTTGTGTAGTCATCTTCAAGGGTGGTGATCTTGTCGATGCCACGGCGATGCAGCTCGTCCCGCTGCGCATCCGTGAGCGTGCCGTGAGTGATGACGAGCTCCTCACCCTGCGCAACGTGCGCAAAGACGAGCATAGCAACATCGACGTTGCCGGCAGTAACCTTGGCGCCGTTTTCCATAATCATGAGCTGGTGGAAATTGACGATTGCTGCTTTCGTCAGATCGCTATCCAGCCCATACAGATCGATGCTATTGCCGCCGCCGCCGCCATCGAGAAGCTTGATGTCGGACCATTGCGACCCGTGCAATGAAAATTTGTCCCCAGCGTCGCTTCCCAGAATCGTTTCGACACTGGCGAGATTGCCCATCCGGTCGAGACGGAAATTGCCGCCGTCGATCAGCTGAAGGGTATCGTCTCCCTCGCCGCCGTACAGTTCGTCAGCGGCTCCGATGACAAGGCGCGTGGCAGTGAAGACATCCGCGTCTTCAGTACCGAACACGGCATCTCCAACCGTCATAGTAACGCCGGCAGATTTTGAAGATGTGTCGGTCAGGTAGATTTCGAGAATCGCCTTATCTTCAAAGACCGTGCTGCCGCTTGTGTCCTTGAATGTCAGAGCTTTGATCAGCTTTTCCACGCGCTCCGCAGTGGCTGCGGCGGTGAAGCTGAAAACAAGGTCCGTAGGCGTGTATCTGTCGATGAACGCGATTTCTTCGCCATCCACGTAGATCTTGGCGCCTTCTCCAAGATCTCCGACCAATGTCACTCCACCGATTTCGGTATGGATGCCGATCACGACGGGGAAGTCATAGATGTAGAGCTCAAGCGTCGCCAAAGGGTGATCGCCAAGGATGACCTTGGCATTCTGCTTCCTATCTACAAAGACATCCTGACCAGGCACCCTCGCCGTCGTCGAGTCGTAATCCCTGCTGTTATTTCCTACATCGAAGACCAGATCGGATGGCATGCAGCTTATCTCCCTCAATCAATTGATATTATATAACATATGGGAAAATAAGCTAGGCCTTATTGTCGTTATCCGGAGCTCAGCACCAATGGTTATGTTCTGTATTTGTTCTTGACTTTTGTCCTAAGCTTGGCTATGTGTGGCTTGGCCTGATCCACCGAGGGGCGCTCTCGCGAGGCGTCGTGTTTGTGGGATCGGGCACGGTCCCGTGCGGAGGATGACGCAATCCCCCGTGACGGGAGGCCCCGGCGAGAGGCTGGGCTCCGCTCTGGTCCAAGGCCGCCCGTATCAAGACGGTGTCCGCCTTGGGCAGAGCTGGGGCCATGTCGCGCCGGTCCGCCTAAAAAAGCCGTGCGCGGGGAGCCGTTTGGTTCTTCACTCACACTAGCCGAGCCGGACGCCTCCTCGCGCCCCCTCGACCAGAAAACCTCGGGCGACACTCGCCGCGAGGATACTTCCGCTTGTTCTTTGATACTTCAGGTTCTGATATGGCAGGAGCGCACTTTGACCGCTTCTCCGTCATGGCCGGCCTCGTGCCGGCCATCCCGATCGGAAAAGCGCGGCGCTTCAATGCATCGAGATCACCGGCACGAGGCCGGTGATGACGGAGAAGACTCCCGCGCCGGACACAGTGCACCGACATGCCAAGAGTATTTCCAGTCAGGTCTCCACCGCATGCCATGAGCCAGGGCACAGCCCTACCCCTCATTTTTGCTCTAGGCGCATGGCGCCTCAGTCATTATGGTGCGCCCAAATTTCACCGGTTTTGAGCAACGACCATGGCTGACAAAGGCACACCCCATTTCCATAACGACCCGGGCGTTCCCGTCATCACTGTGGGCTCGAAGGAGTTCATGTGCATCGGGGCGAAGCCGCCCTTCGACCACCCGCACATCTTCATCGACATGGGCTACGACAACGAGACGATCTGCTCGTACTGCTCGACCCTGTTCAGGTACGACCCCTCCCTGAAGGCTGACGAGGCCCGCCCGGCGGAATGCGTCTGGGAGCCGGATTTCGCCACCTCCGCTTCCTCGCGGTAAGGTGTCGGGCCTCTCGATCGCCATCGTCGGCGCCGGGATCGGCGGCCTGACGGCCGCTTTGGCGCTCGCCCGCAGAGGCCACGCGATCACCCTTGTGGAACGCCGTACCGGCTTTAGCGAGGTCGGCGCCGGGCTCCAGCTCTCCCCCAATGCCAGCCGCTTCCTGATCAAGCTCGGCCTCGGCCCCGCCCTGCGGCGCGTGGCGACCACGCCCGACAGGGTCGTCGTGCGCAAGATCGGCACGGGGCGCGAGATCGGCCGGATCGCGCTCGGCTCCTATATGCAGCAGCGCTACGAGGCCCCCTATTGGGTGGTCCATCGCGCCGATCTTCAGACGGCTCTCCTGGACGCCGTGCGCTCGGACCCGTCAATCCGCCTCGTCATGGGCCGCAAGGTCGAGAACATCCGGTCCGAACCCGATTTCGTGGAGTTGGTCTCGTATTCTTCCGGCGGCGCGACCGAGACCCTGAAAGCCGACCTCGTCATCGGCGCGGATGGGATCTGGTCCCGCGTGCGCAAGGCCGTGGGGGACACGGGCGTTCCCGAATTCCACGGCTATGTCGCATGGCGAGCCACCTTCGACCGCCGCGACGCCCCCAAGGAGCTGGCCGGGAACGAGACCGGCCTGTGGCTCGGCCCGCAGGGTCACGTGGTGCATTATCCGATCTTCAGCGGGCATCTCATCAATGTGGTCGCCATCGAGCGCGCCAGGCAGCCGGTCGAGGGCTGGGCCGCCCCCGGGCGCTCGGAGGACCTGCTGGCCCATTACCGCTCCGCGGCCCCTGCCCTGCGCGACCTCCTGAGCAAGCCTCAGGAATGGCTGCAATGGTCCCTGTTCTATCACCCGATCCGTAAAATGGCGCAGGGCCGCGTGGCGCTCATGGGCGATGCCGCCCATCCGGTCCTGCCCTTCCTCGCCCAGGGAGCGGCGCTCGCCATCGAGGACGCGGCGACCCTCGGAACACTCCTGGACCGGGGCGTCACGGATGTGACCTCCGCCCTCACGGCTTACGAAAGCGCGCGCCTCGACCGCGCCCGCCGCATCCAGGCTGAGGCTCGCCGCAATGGACGCATCTATCACGCCGGCAGCCTGATCTCGTTCGGCCGCGACCGGATCATGCGGCATCTCGGCCCCAATGACATGGCCAAGCGCTACGACTGGATCTACGGCTTCCGCACCCCGGAGTGACGCCTTCCCAACAGGCCATGCCACGCCCGCACTTGCGCTTCCGGCAAGAGCCCGATAACCCTCATCCCTGACGCGGACGTGGCGAAACTGGTAGACGCAAGGGACTTAAAATCCCTCGGGCTTGCCCGTGCGGGTTCGATCCCCGCCGTCCGCACCAAAAGACTTGCCGCGCCATAGCTTCAGCGGCTCGTCAAAGCCTTCACGGCCAGAATCGATGTGAAGATGGGCCATCCGAATGCGGCGATGACGATGTGGTCCAGGCCGACATCCTCCTCACTGCCGATGGTTGTGGAGACTGCCAGGAGCAGGATCACTCCGCAGATATAAAGCATCAACAGTTCACGCATTACCGGCCCCGCCCTTTTATTATTGCTGAGCTTTGGACTACAGCGCGCGGGAAACCAATGCGACCGGCGGTCGCCTCATCTTTCGGGGAGGATATGCCTATCGAGGCGGGGCTCCTGTCCGAAAGTGCTGCATCTTATCCCTAAGAGCTAAAATATCGCATCTTTTCCAGAAACTTAGCCGCAACCGAATGCGCTTTGCCCCGTTCACAGGCTCAAGCAAAGCATTAGCAGGAGATCGAGCATGCCGAAGCGGTTCCAACATCCGGATGGACCGCCTCTTCCCGCGAACAGGCAGATGAACTGGAGTATCGACAGCAATGGACTGACCGCAACCGGCCAATCCGAAATCCTCAAGCAACTCGGGCGACAGCTGCAATCGGACTACCAGGGCCTTCTGAAAGAGCCTGCCCCTGATCGGATCAAGAACCTCCTCAAACGCCTTGAGGAGCGTGGCGATCCTCAAGGCGACGAGGACATTTAGGGAAGCGCGGGCAGGATGGCTAAAGCATCCCTTCCAGTGTTTCCCCAATCAGCTTATGCGTGGCGACGACGCTGCGTCTGATCCCTGCGCGCTGTCCGCTGACGTTCCGATGACTGCTCATGGGAGCGCGGGATCAGATTATACAGGATGAAGCCGGCGAGAATTCCAGCGCCCAACAATAAGGCCGGATGAGCGCGCGCGGTGTGTACGGCCCCCGTTACGGCGCGCCGCGCATCATTAATGTCGATGCTGTAGAGCGATGCATCGTGCATCACCTTTTCCGCACGCCTCAGGTTTTCCCGCCGCGTGTGGATCTCGACTTCGAAGCCTTCATCGTCATCGTGCTGATGCACTTCGATGCTGTTGCGAGCGAAGCCGCTGGAAACGAGACGGCGGATGGCTTGATCCGCCGCTTTGCGGGTTGGAAACGTACCGGTGGCGACAGTCGTGCTTGGCATCAACAGCTCCTCATAGAATTGCTAAGGCCAATTCTTGATGAGCGCCAAGGTTCCCGAGCACGTCTTCATGGGCGGTTGAATGCAGGTGGCAGGTTGCCCTCTCAATGGCTCCGGGCGGATTGCGATGCTCTCTCCGCTTCCATCAGCACTTCCAGCGCGCGCCAGGGTTTCGGCATGAAACGCACATCCCTGGGAACGTCGGCGATCCCCTCTTCCGGGGGAAGGCCCGAAGTGAGAACGGTGCGGACCCATGGCCACTTGATGCGCACGGTCCGCGCGAGATCTACGCCGTTCATCAGGCATGGCAGGCGGATATCGGCGAAGAGGAAAGCAACTTCTTCCGCATGATCCCGCAGATAATTCAGAGCCTCTTCCGCGCTCGCGGTCTCGACGACCTTGAGATCCGTCTCCTCGAGCAAGGCGGCAGCGAGCCCCCTGACCTCGAAATCGTCTTCGACGATCAGTGCGATACGACTGGGTTCGATTCTCTGGCCCATGCGGCTCTCCTCTTGGCGTCTGACATAGTCCGGCTCGACACCCCAAGCTTGCAGGCGTGACCGATCGATTGACGCTGCACGGAGCGAGACACGATAAGCCGACCCCAGCAATCCGGGTGGCGCCTCGTGCTCAGACCCACTGCAGCTTATCGACTGCCGCCGGCATACGCATCTCCGCCGCGAGCAATCATGAAGAAAAGTCTTCGGGTGCAGACGCCTTTCGAGCATCTGTTCCGAAGTCGACTCATCAAAGAACGGTGAGCGGACCGGTCCGTTTCACCTTGGCCTTTGAGTTTTTAATGAAGGACGCGTTTTTCCGGTCTGGAGGAACCGGCGCGCACGCTGTAGCTTTAAGCTATACAGCCGCACCAGATGAGATCGGATTGTGCTCAAGGAGAGTCAGCTGCATCGGGAGTTCATCGATCTGGAGCGGCATATGCGGCTCCTCGACACGCGGCTCGCAGATGCGCTTCAGCGGATCCGCCACAGCTCTTGCGCCGATCTTGTCGAGAAGGCTCGCGAGGATGAAAAGCATCTCTTGAGTGAACTCGACCGCCTCATGACCCGCATGCGGGCAATCGAAGGTCAGCTTCTCCAGCTCCGAAAAACGGCGACCCGGCACTAGGAAATCGGCCGAGCCTTTGCACGAGACGACAATAAATTCCCAGGATTACTCCATGTGCGCCCGCACACTTTCGAGAGAGTGTGTTTGCGCCATAGTAGGTAGCGCAGAATCCGTTGGAGAGTGGAGCAATGGCTATCCGTCGCTCACATCACACACCACAGGACGAAGCCCCTGATCGGGAGAGAGCACCGCGCGCTCGCGTTCCGCTCATTCCGGCCTTTATCGGAACCGTGGCGGTGTTGAACGTCACATCGGTCGTGTTTGCCCTTATCGGCTGAGATTTAGCCTTCGCGGCTTCGCGTTCGTAAGAAGGGCTGCAGGGCAGTTGAGCTCGGCGAGGACTGCCCTGCACGCAGGTGGAAGTTCTTAGCGCAGTCCGAGGAAGGACAGGATTGCGAGCACGACCACGATCGCTCCGATAAGCCAAATGATGTTGTTCATGAGGGTTTTCTCCTGACGAAAGAATTGACGTTATGGCAACCGTCAAGGTCGGCGTTCGTTCCCTGCCTTGCCAACGTCCTTCGCCTCCAGAGTATCGTGCGCAAGAGTGGCCCCGGCTTTGCGTGCGAATGATGCTCTCGACCAGAGAAGGCATCGCACCCTCACGGCTGTTCGCAGACACTTTCCTCCCAGAACGTAGGACGGCCGAAAGCATCGAGCTGACTGCGCCGCACCACCCTGCAGTTCTCGGCCCCGATCCCGCGTCGCGTATCCCCATAGACGCGACTGCCATAGATACGCTCGCTCTCATAACCAGGGCCTGCGCGGTATTCGGTGTAGGACCAGTCGGCGGAGGTCGAGCAGGCGCCCAGCCCGGCGGCCACAACCATCAGGATTCCACAGGAGATCAGTCCCTTGCGGCTGTGCATGCGCTTCTCCAGATCATGAACATAAACGAATTGCCTCACCCCGAGCGCAGGACTTAGAGCATCGGGTCGATGCAAAAAGTGCAGATCCACTTTTTGGTCCGATGCTGTAGGGCCGGGCATAGGTGAAGCGCAGGGATGAAGCTCACTCAGTTGATGGAACTGCGACGGCCATCGCGCAAAAGAAAAACCCCGGCGTTTCCACCGGGGGTTTTCCTATCAGGTCGGATAGAGCCGATTAGAAGTCGCGCTGAACGCGGATGCGGCCTTCCCAGGCATCGCCGCCGCGGGTGTCGACACCGCGCACGTCCTGGTTGGCGTACAGAACTTCGACGCCGAGGTCGAGGCCGGAGACCGGCTGCCAGATCACGTTCGTGCCGATGCGCCACTCGTTGAAATCGAACTCGTTCGGGACGAAGGAGCCGTAATCGACCCGAGCATACGAACCAAACACGCTCTGACGAACTTCAGGGGTCCAGTAGTGACGCAGGCCACCGGCAACCGACCAGCCGCGACCGGTCTTGATCTCGCCATCGGCGCCGTAATAGGCGTCGGCGATGTAGCCGGTGTCGGAGTTGCCGACCGTGTTGGTGGGATCGAAGCCGAGATAGCCAAGAGCGCCATCAGCATAGGTTGCGGCAATCCAGAGAGCGTCGCCGGGGGCGAGCATCGGGAGGTTGGCGCTGGCCTGAGCCGTCAGAGCGAAGCCGTAATCCGTGTCCGGGATGTAGCCGACGCCGGGGGTGGTAGTCGAAAGAGCAGCGCTGCGCAGCTGGTGCACGGCGCCGGCCAGAAGGGCGGAACCCCATGTGCCAGTGTACTGCACGTTGGCGACGACGTCGGGCATGCGCTGGCCGGCTTCGTCGAAGGCGAAGAGCGGCTCGAATTCACCGGTCGTGGGGTTGAAGACCGAACCGATCTCGGTGCCGGCATAACGGCCTTCTTCGAGCGCGATCGAGGCCGAGAAGCCGTTGCCGAACGAGAAGGTGTAGGCGAACAGATTCACGTTCGGAGCGTCCGAGAAGCGGAGCGTGCCGAAGTGCTCGGTCGGCAGGTCGCCGTTGTCGAAGAACGACAGCGAGCGACCGGCGGTGAGGCCACCAAACTGCACGAAGGCCTGGTCGACGTTGGCAGAGGTCGACGAGAAGCCGTAAGCGCCGGTGTCGCGGGTCAGCTCGAAACGGACGAACGTGCGCAGCAGGCCGTAGGCCGTCGCGGTACGGGCGTCGAGCTGGATGCGGCCACGAGCGCGGAAGCCAATGGAATCATCCAGGCGGGTCCGCGGCTCGGAATAAAGCATCTCGGCGCGGACGCGGCCGCCGACGCGGAGGCAGGTTTCCGTGCCGGGGATGAAGAAGAACGCCTCTCCGTAGGTGGAGCAGACGCGAACGTATTCGACGGCGGCGGCCTTCTTCGCGGGAAGATCGGCGGCTTGAGCCCCGGCAACGGCGGCGAGACCCGCAACCGATCCGAGAAGAAGGCTCTTGACGAGCTTCATATGTAATCTCCAGGTCTTAGATACCGGGACCGTTCAGTCCCCAGTGCAACCGTGACCATACTCCGGCTGCTGGTTCAGGCAATTCAATGCAAGCGCCAAAGCTGTCTGCTAAGGATGCAACATGCTCATCGCTTAGGCAGATTCCAGCTGAACGGCTTCTTTCTCTCCAAGTGTGATCTAATTTCAACAATTCTCCGAGAGGGAATAAATTCCCTCCTTGAAGCAGCCTACGATTGCCGTCTCCGCTTCACCAAAAATCATAAGGGCCGGAGCGGCAGCGATATCCGATCGGGCATTGCGGCGTGTCTCGCGTCGGCACCCAAGCGGGATCGAGGACCTCATCGAATTCACAGAAAGAACGGTCCCGCACGTAACGGTCATAGGTAAACTGGCCCGTACTAAGAACCGCGGCGCCATTGGAGAAAACGATCTGCCGAGCCTGATTGCATGTGAGGCTCGGCGTAAACGGGCGCGATTGCGCAAAGGCAGTCGTAGCGCTGGCCATGAGGAGGGTAACGAGAGCGATCCTGTTCATGCGATCATCCATGGACGAGGGGTCGGAACAGCCCGAACCGCCAAGGATAACGCAACAGGAACGGCTTTGGTTACAGGGCTTTAAAGCATAGGCTGGAGGCGGCGCGCCATCTCCACCGCTCCCGCATAGTCCGTCTTGCCGGATCCTAGAACCGGAACGCCCGAGACGAGGATCCCCTTCGGCACCCAAAGCTCCGAGAAGCCTTGCTCCCGGGAATGGCTAAGCAGGGCATCGCGGTCCGCGTCCGGTTTCTCGGTGATCAGCACGATCTGCTCGCCCTTGCGCGGATCGGGCAGCGCCACGACCACATGGTTGAAATCGGGCCAGAGCTGCTGAACCATCGCTTCGATGGCAGCCAAAGACACCATCTCTCCGCCGACCTTGGCGAAGCGCTTGGCGCGGCCGCGAATGGTCACGATACCGTCCTCCACGGTGACGATATCGCCGGTATCGTGCCAGCCGTCCGCGGGCGGATTGATCCGGCCCGGGTTCTCGGGATCGAGATAGCCCTTCATGATGTTGGGACCGCGCACATGCAGGCGTCCGCCCACATGGATTCCCTCTACCGGATCGAGCCGCCACTCGATGCCGGGCAGCATGAGGCCCACCGCGCCGGGGCGGTTGCGCTCGGGCAGGTTCACGGCGATCACCGGCGAGCATTCGGTCGCGCCATAGCCTTCGAGGATGATCGTGCCGTGCTTGGCCCAAAGCGAACGTGTCTCTTCCTTCACGCGCTCGGCACCGGCGATCACGTAGCGCACGCTCGCAAGATCGTTCTCGGCAGCCGCGCGTGCGTAGCCTTGCAGGAAGGTATCGGTCGCCAGCAGGATCGTCGCCTTGGTTCCGGCGATGAGCTTGGGGATCTGGCGGTAATGCAGCGGGCTCGGATAGAGCACCGACTTCATGCCGTTGAGCACGGCCGTGAGGAGCCCCGCCGTCAGGCCGAAGGAATGGAAAATCGGCAGCGGGTTGAAGAACACGTCGTCGGGCCGCAGCACATCGCCCGCGAGCGCCTTCACCTGATAGGCATTGGCAACGAGATTGGCGTTCGACAGCACCACGGCCTTCGGCATGCCCTCCGAGCCGGATGTGAACAGCACCACAGCCGGATCGTCGGGCCCGCGCTTTGCCTGGGCGTGAACGGAGCGAGCGCGCCAGGAATCGACCAGGCCGCGCAGCTTGTCGAAGCTGGTCAGGCTTGCGCGCACATCCTCGAGCCAGATAATACGGCGCCCCTCGCCCAAAGCCTCGATGATGTCGTCGAGCTTGCCCTGCTCGATGAAGCGGCGGGAGGTGATGATGGTCTTGATGCCGGCGACCTCGCAGGCGGCCTTCAGGTTCTTGAGGCCCGCCGTGAAATTGAGGAAAGCCGGCACGCGGCCATAGGCGTTCAGCCCGAACAGGGTGACCGCGATGGCCTGCACGTTCGGCAGCAGCACGCCCACCGTCTCCCCCTCGCCCGTCAGGCCGGAGAGCTTACGGCCCAGCACGAGGGAGCCCAGCACCAGCCGCCCGAAGGTGATGGGCTGGCGCTCCAGGTCCTCGAGAGCGACCTTGTTGCGCCCGAACATGTCGCGCGCATCGATCAGCGCGCCGAACAGGGTCTTGCGCGTGCGCGCTGTGTCGAATGCCGTCACGATCAGCCTGCGGAACCTTCGCGGATCGGCGCCTGATAGGCGAGGCCCATATCCCAGGGGAAGTAGATCCAGGTATCCTGGCTCACTTCCGTGACGAACGTATCAATGAGAGGGCGTCCGGCGGGCTTGGCATAGACGGCGGCGAAATGCGCGTTGGGGAGCATGTCGCGGACGATCTTGGCGGTCTTGCCCGTATCGGTCAGGTCGTCGATGACGAGAACGCCTTTTCCTTGTCCGTCGCCAATCGCCTTGATCGACGGGGCGATTTCCTTGATCACCTGCAGGTCGCCCTGGTTCTTGTAGTCGTGATAGCTCGCGATGCAGACGCTCTCGATGAGACGAAGATCGAGTTCGCGCGCCACGATGGCTGCCGGCACGAGGCCGCCGCGTGTGATGCAGACGATCGCCTCGAACGGACCGGCGGAAGCCAGGCGCCACGCCAGGGCGCGGCAATCGCGGTGGAACTGATCCCAGGAGACGGGAAAGGCTTTGGGAGAGGAAGGTGACATCGGTTTGCTCTGTTTGGCTGTCTGATCGGAAAACGTTTCAAAGAGGCGCTTGGTCGCCCTTGAGGCGCCCGAGCAGATCGAGAATGGCGGCCTTGGCGGCGGCTACCTCGGCAGGGTCCTTGCCCCGCGCGACGATCTGGTTGCGGAAGCCTACCGCCGAGAAGGATGGATAGGACCCAATCGAGACGCCGGAATGCGCGGACGCAACCAGGGCGAGGCCTTCGGCATAGATGCCTTCGGGAAGTCCTTCCGCCTCGATGGTCTCGATGATCATGCGCGCGCCGGTCTGGAGACCCGGCGCGATGATGTCGAGCATGGCCTGCATGATCGAGGGCACCCCCGCCATGACATAGACGTTGCCGATGTGGAAGCCGGGCGCCTTCGAGATCGGGTTCTCGATGAGGTCCGCCCCATCGGGAATGCGCGCCATACGCATCCGGGCCTCGTTGAGTTCGTCCGGCTGAAAGCGTTCGCGCAGCATGGCGACGGCACGCGGATCGTGACCGATGCCGACGCCGAAGGCCTTGGCGATGCAATTGGCGGTGATGTCGTCATGGGTCGGGCCAATGCCGCCCGTGGTGAACAGGTACGTGTAGCGGGAGCGCAGGGCGTTCACCGCCGAGACGATCTCCTCCTCCACGTCGGGGACCACCCGGACCTCGCGCAGATCGATGCCGATCCCGGTCAGGTACTCGGCGATGTAGCCGATATTCTTATCCTTGGTGCGCCCGGTCAGGATCTCATCTCCGATGATGAGAAGGGCGGCTGTGACGGAAACGGCCATGCGTGACGATCCCTTTTAAGGGGCTTTAGCTTCAGAAATGGCAATTCTCAAGCACCCGCAAGAGTTCGACCGGTGTCATCCCCGGCCATGACATCTCTGTTGGCACCCTATAGCCCTCATCCTGAGGGGGCGCGGAGCGACCATCTCGAAGGACGAGGGCGTCTCCAGAGATTGCTGGACGATCCTTCGAGACGCCGCTTGCAGCGGCTCCTCAGGATGAGGTCGGTGGGGTCGGAAACGGGCATGACTCTCAAGCCACCTGCGGCAAAGCGAGAGTTGAGACCAAACCCTCTCCCCTGGTACGAGAGCCATTCTATGTCAGTGATGGATCGAATGCGTTTTCAGGAAACCTTGCTCGAAGGCCGTCTTATCGAGCGCTACAAGCGATTTCTGGCCGATGTGCAGCTCGACACGGGCGAGATCGTCACCGCCCATTGCGCCAACCCCGGCGCGATGATGGGCTTGAAGGAGCCCGGCAGCCGGGTCTTCCTCTCCCGCGCCACGAACCCGGCCCGCAAGCTCAAGTACAACTGGGAATTCATCGAGGTGCCCGCCGGCGGCGGTCCGAACCAACTCATCGGGATCAACACCTCCCGCCCCAACCTCCTCGTGGCGGAAGCCTTGAGCGAGGGGCGGCTGGCTCCGTTCGCGCATTACGACCGCGTTCGCCCCGAGGTGAAATACGGCCGGAACAGCCGGGTCGACTTCCTGCTCGAAAGGGATGACGAGCCGCCGTGCTATCTGGAGGTGAAGAACTGCCACCTCATGCGCGAAGCCGGCTTCGCGGAATTCCCGGATTGCGTCGCCGCCCGCAGCGCCAAGCATCTCTACGAGCTCGCCGACATGGTTGCCTCCGGCGCACGGGCGGCCCTGGTCTATGTGATCCAGATGGATGCGAACCGCTTCGACGTCGCCCGCGACATCGACCCGGCTTACGACAAGGCCTTCCGCCATGCTCTCGCGGCGGGCGTCGAGTCCTACGCCTATGTCTGCCGGATCACGCCCGAGGAAGTGAAGATCGACAGGCCGGTCGAAATCATCACGCCACGCTGACTACCCCTTTGTCATTCCGGGCTCGCCTTTGGCGCCCCGGAATGACAGAGGGCGAGCCACAGCCCAAGCCTTACTTAAGCTCGCTCGAAGACCAGGTTCATCTTGGTCTGGAGAACCTGGCGGTAGCCCTTGTCCTCCAGGAGCTTCGTCACGTCCACCTGCCAGCGTTCCGGCACGTCGGGTATGATGAGAACCGACGGATAGAGCGTGGGCGGCGCATCGCGGAAGAACGGGTCGAGGATCAGGTCTTCGGCGCCTTCCACATCGAGCTTGACCGCATCCACGCGCTCGAAGCCCTCGCGCTTCACCAGATCGAGCAGCGTAACCGTGGGAACGCGGATCGTCTCGGTCTGGCTGGAATTGACGATCTTGAGGCTCGCCTCGCCCCGGTTGAGCGGATCGAGGAACAGGGTCAGCTCGCCGGTCTTGTCGGCGACCGCGCAATCCACAGCCTTGATCGTCGCGAAGGGATTCTGGCGGATGTTGTAGATCAGCCGGTCGAAGATTTCCGGCTGCGGCTCCACGGCCAGGATTCGCGACGAGGATGCCGCCTTGCGCGCCACCAGCAGCGCGTACCACCCTACGTTCGAGCCTACATCGATGAAGGTGAAGCCCTCCCGCGCGTGGGCGGCGATGAGCTTGATCTCGTCGATGTCGAAATATTGAGGCGTGAAGAGGATGCGACGCTCGCACACGTTCCTGTAGGGTGAAAGCCGCATCCGAACCCCGAAGGTTTCGAGGTCGAGGGGCTGGCCCTTCAGGGACTTCATGCCGACACGGCGCAGCATCAGGGCGATCCGGCGCGCTACCCAACCGCCCGGCAGACCGCGCGTGCGATCGATCACCCAGCGGGTGAGGCCTGAAGGCGCAAAGGTCCCGAAGGGCCGTGTTTCATTCATTAACGAGGTATCCAAAGCCGCCGAACCGGATGAACAGGGTTGCTCATGACACCCTCTAGCCCCAATCGCAAGCCTCCGGATCATGGTCTTCGCTTGCGTCGGGCGTAACGATCCTTACATTCGGGCTTCAAAGCAAGGACTGATTATGACCGAGACCGATGTCGTCGAGCGCAAGCGCTCCGCCGAAATCCCGCTTCATGGACCGGAGGACTTCGAGGGCATGCGCCGGGCCGGCCGCATGGTCGCGGAGTGCCTGGACATGCTCACGGATCACGTGAGGCCCGGCGTGACGACCGAGTATCTGGACAAGCTTGCCTTCGACTTCATCCGCGACAACGGCGCCCTGCCCGCCTGCCTGAATTACCGCGGCTATACCCATACGATCTGCACCTCGATCAACCACGTGGTCTGCCACGGCATCCCCAACGACAAGCCCTTGCGCGACGGGGACATCATGAACGTGGACGTCACCCTGATCCTCGACGGGTGGCACGGCGATTCGAGCCGTATGTACTACGTGGGCGAGGTTCCCCGCCGGGCGCAGCGCCTTTGCGAGATCACCTATGAATGCCTGCTGCGCGGCATCGCCGCCGTGCGCCACGGCGCAACGACCAACGATATCGGCGCGGCCATCCAGACCTATGCGGAAGCGGAGCGCTGCTCCGTGGTGCGGGATTTCTGCGGCCACGGCATCGGCAAGGTCTTTCACGACTCGCCGACGATCCTTCACTACGTGGAGCCCGCCTACAACGTGGAGCTGAAGGCCGGGATGTTCTTCACCATCGAGCCCATGATCAACCTTGGCCGCCCGCAGGTGAAGGTGCTCGCCGACGGCTGGACCGCCGTGACCCGCGACCGTTCCCTTTCGGCCCAGTTCGAGCACATGGTGGGCGTGACGGAAACCGGCGCCGAGGTGTTCACCTTCTCGCCGAAGGGCCTGGACAAGCCGCCTTATTCGGGGTGATCGGTCATAGCGACCTGAGCTTCGAGTGATCGCGGCCTTACCAGATCCGTCTGACGAGAAATGTGTAGGACTTCAGGAAGACGAAGGCGAAGCTTACGAGAAGAACGCTGAGGCCGATCAGTTCCCCAAGTGCCCACGGCAGCTTTTCTGAAAGGTACAATGCGAGGAACAGTGCTGGCACAACCATGACAGCAGCGCCGATCAGCCCGCCGCACCCGGCGAGCAGCAGGAATACGGCCAACTTGAGATAGTAATGAAGCCTGCTCAGCGCAGGCTCTCCGGGGCCGCCCGGTAGCGGCAGCTGATAAGGAACGTCGCGATTACGCCGCCTGCGGCGAAGCCCATGATGGCGCAGTTTTCCATGACGGGAAAACCGACGCTCATCGGATCGAAATCGGCGAAGGAAATGATTGCCGCAGCGATCATCGCGACCGGTGCGATCACGAGATAGGAGAGCACGCCGCCGATGATGGCGCCGACCGCTCCTCCCAGGGCGACGCCGAGCAGGGCCATGAGGGACAGGCCCACATACCTCATCGAATGAACGACGTGCTTCATTAGCCTTGCCCACAGCCGCGTCAGCGCCAATCTACTGAAACATTATAAAGAAACTTTTTATCCTGCAACAGCTGGGCTAAAGCTTCTTCGTTTCATCCTTCGAGCGCGAAGAATCACGGGCGGCATGAGCGACGACACTCCCCATTACCATGGCCACCGTGACCGGCTTCGGGCCCACTTTACGGATGTGGGCGGGGATGCGCTGCCGGATTACGAACTCCTGGAACTCGTCCTCTTCCGGTCGATTCCGCGCCGGGACGTGAAACCGATCGCCAAGGACCTCATCAAGCGCTTCGGCACCTTCGCCGAGGTGCTGGCGGCGCCCCCTGCCCGCCTGCTGGAGGTGGACGGCATCAGCGAGCGGGTGGTGACCGACCTCAAGATCGTGGAAGCCTCGGCGCGGCGTCTCGCCAAGGGCGAGGTCATGAAGCGGCCGGTCCTGTCCTCCTGGACCTCCGTTCTCGATTATTGCCGCACGGCCATGGCCTTCATGGACAAGGAGCAGTTCCGCCTGCTCTTCCTGGACAAGCGCAACGCGCTGATCGCCGACGAGGTGCAGCAATCCGGCACCGTGGACCACACCCCGGTCTATCCTCGTGAGGTGGTGAAGCGTGCGCTCGAGCTCTCGGCCTCCGCGCTCATCCTGGTCCACAACCATCCGTCCGGAGACCCGGCACCCTCCGCCGCCGATATCAGGATGACCCGCGAGATCATCGAGGTGGCGAAGCCCCTGGGGATTTCGGTTCACGACCACATCATCGTAGGCCGCGAGGGTCATGCGAGTCTCAAGGGCCTCCAACTGATTTAAGCCCGGTCGCATTTTTTGGCGGCGAACCGGAACCACTTGGCCGAAAAATGCTCCAAGCTTGAGAGCAGAACCAACCTCGTCCTTTGGCGTTACACTCCCACTGAAGACGCAATTCAAGGACGAGATATATGAAAAAGCTCGCAATGACGGCCGCTTTCCTCGGCACGACCCTGCTCGCCTCCGGCGCCATGGCGCAGACCGCCCCCACGACCCCGCCGGCCGCCGGTTCCACTCAGTTCATCACGCAGCTCAGCCCTGATGCCATGCTTCTCTCCGACTTCATGGACCTCGATGTCATGGGGCCGGACAACAAGGATATCGGCGATGTGGAGGACGTAATCCTTGGCCGAGACGGCAAGGTCGCAGCCGTGGTGATCGAGGTGGACAAAGGCATCGGCGACCGCACGGTGGCCCTGCCCATGACCAGCTTCCAGCTTGTTCCGGATGCGTCCACGACCGGCTCGGTTCAAGGTTCCGGCAACACCGCATCCGCCATGCGCGACGCCGACGACATGAACCTGAAGATCGACATGAGTGCCGAGCAGCTGAAGTCGGCGCCGGAATTCGACCACGACGACTAAGCTTCTTCTCAAGAACAGTCCTATGCCCGGCCTCGTGCCGGGCATTTGCGTTTGCGGCTCAGAAGATGGATTCGAGCCCCGTAAAAATCGCGTAGACGAAGCCCAGGCTCAGCGTGAGCCCGATGGAGCCGATGACGAGGCCGCCGATGATCACGAGGCCGTCGCGCTCTACGAGGCCGAGGCCCACGAGGCAGACAGCCAATCCTAACGGAATCTGACCCACGAAAGGCGGCGCGAAGAGAAGGCCCAGCGCCAGCACGAGGATGATCAGGCCCATGACGCGCATCGCAAGCGGCGTGTCCAGGAAGGTCATGCGTGGGCGCGAGAAGCGCTCCAGCCTGCGGAAGGCGGGCATCGCGCGTCCGACGGCGCGTTCCACATCGGTCCGGGCGACGGAGCGGTTGAGAAGCTGCCTCGGTAGCCAGGGGGCTTCGCGGCCGGAGGCGATCTGGATGGCGACGAGCGCCAGCAGCAGGCCGCAGACCAGCGGAATGGGCGGAGGCATCGGCAGGCAGTTGGGAAGCCCCAGCAGAACGATCAGCAGGGCAAAGGCCCTGTCCTGCAGGACGCCCATGATGTCGCGAACGGTCAGGCGCTCGCCTGGCTGGGAGGCAAGAGCGACCAGAATTTGAGACGTTCGCGCGTTGGAAAACAAGGAGCCCTGACAGGTTGGGGGAAGCTCGACGCGCTTCTCTACCCGAGTTAAGGCCCGGGGCCAAGGCTCTTGAGCCTCGGCATTTTCATGAATCCGCAGGCCGGCGATCACCTCTCAGTGAAGGTTGATCTCCCCTGAAACGGCCCTGAACTCGGCGGGGCGGATCAGCTGCGCATGCGAGACCGTGACGGAATGAAGCGGCCCGGCGAGCTCCCGCTTCCAGAAATCCAGGAACGCGATCAGCACGGGAAAGCGCGGCGCCAGATCGTAGTCCTGCCAGATATAGGTTTGCAGGAACGATGGATGGTCCGGCATCCGGTAGAGAATCTTGGCGGTCGTCAGCCCGTAGCCTTCCATCTGACGGATGAAATCCTTCGATACCATGCGTCCTCCCTTGCTTAACTCGAAGAGGCGCACCGGCAGGCTTCCACCCGAGCGACGGGCGATGTTCTGCCCAATGCCGAGAGCATTTTTCGGCGAAGTGTCTCCGGTTCGCCGCAAAAAAATGCGTTAAAACAACACCGGAGGCGCTTCCACGACAGTGGAAGCGTCTCTAGGGGTCAAACCTTCAGCCGATATTGGAGTTCCCGCACCTCTCCGAAGGTCGAAGATGTTCAGATCTGCTTGTAGAACACCGTCGTCGGGCAAAGGCCTCCCTGCGGCCACAGCGCATAGTTCGGAATGACGCCGACACACTTCCAATCGAGACGCGTGTAGAGGCGCTCGCCGTCGCTGCCGGTGACCGTGTCGAGGACGAGCACGCTCTTGCCAGCGTCACGCGCGGCCTTTTCCGCCGCGTGCAGAAGCGCCGCGCCGACACCGCGCCGGCGCGCCTTGCGATGGACCAGCATCTTCGAAATATCGCCGCGATGCGGCTGGTTCTCCGGCTGCTTGAGCACGACCTGCACGGTGCCGATGATTTCGCCGTTCGCCCCGTCTTCGGCAACGAGCAGGATGCGCTCGCCCGCCGCCACCGCATCCGCGATGCCCTGCCAGAATCCACGCGCCTTTTCCTGCGACATCGGCAGCATGAAGCCGACCGATGCGCCGCCTTCGACGCAATCGATCAGCACGGCGGCAAGAGCGCCGACATATTCGCGCGCCTCGTAAGGCTGAAGCGTGCGGACGACGACGTCAGTATTCATGAGCACTCCTCAGCGATTTGGGGCCCGGTCCGTGGCGAGCGCCACGAGGTAGCGGGCGGGCCGATCCGTGACGTTTCGAAAGATCGTGGGGCGGTCGAGATTCATCGACAGGCAGTCGCCTGTCCTCAGTTCGTGGCGATCCTCGCCCAATGAGAGTTCGATGCTGCCCTCGATGATCCAGATCTGCTGGCTGACGCCCACCGTGCGATGCGCCGTGTCATAGGCGACCCTCGCCCCCGCAGGCAGGATGACCTCGGCCAGTTCGATGGGCGAAGGAAAGCCGGAAGCGGACAGGCTGCGGCGCAAATATCCGCTTTCGGGATCACGCCAGACCCGCTGATCCGCATGCCGCGCGAGGGGCGAGGCTTCGCTCGTCCGCTCATCTGCGAACAGGGAGGCCAGCGTCGTGCCGAGCCCACCGGCGAGCTTGTCGAGAACGACGGCGGTCGGGCTGCTTTCGCCGCGTTCGATAAGCGAAATCATCGACCGGCTGACGCCTGTCCGCTCAGCGAGATGATCGAGGGTCAGCCCCTGCCCGGCGCGCAGGGCGCGAAGGCGAGCCGCGAGGTGAGCATTCAAATCAAGACCATCATCCATTAAAATAGAATGCATTTCCAATATAATGGAGTCAACAAGAGGAACGTCGCTTTTCCTTGTTGGTTGAAAATGCGTGGCAGTCAGGCATTGACTGCCTTCGAAGTCTTGGTGGAATGACGCCCAGACTGTCACGCCATACGATCGGTTAGCGAAGCGAAGAGGAGGTTGCCGGGGATGCGTTTTGCCTTCGCCGGAATCGACTTCCTCGGGGACGTGTTCGAGACATTTCTCAGCCGTGGCTGGAAGCCGGTCAAACTCTTCAGCCGCCCCTGCGACAGCCTCTACGATTTCAACGATGTCACCATCGGACGCGCCCGAAGCCTAGGGATTCCGGTCCAGATGACGCGCATCTATCCTTCCGATCTCGCTTCGCTGAAGGCGATGGGGTGCGAGGTGTTGGTGGTGGCCGGATATCCCTGGCTCATCAAGGGCTGGGAGCATCACCTGCCCTATGCCCTGAACTTTCATCCCTCACCGCTTCCGAAAGGGCGCGGCCCCTACCCGCTCTTTCAGGCGATCCTCGATCAGGAAACTCAGTGGGGCATGACGGCCCACGTGATGGAGCCGACCTTCGACACCGGCCCGATCCTCGCGCAGAAACGCTTCAACATAAGCCCTGCCGAGACGCACGACACGCTTCTGGCCAAGTGCCAGATGGCCGCGAAGGAGATCGCAGCCCATCTGGCCGCCGATCTTCCAAGAATATGGGCGGAGGCCACCCCGCAGGGTTCGGGAAGTTACTGGCCGCGGGTGACGCAGATGCAGCGCACGGTGGACTGGACGGGAGATGTGGAGAGCGTCCTGCGCACCATCCGCGCCTTCGGGTCCATCGAAGCCTTCGCGCAGGTGGATTCCCGGTATCTCTATCTATGGAATGCATCCGGGTGGCAGGAGCCGCATGGCTACCGACCCGGCACCCTGGTCCATAAGCATCGCAAGCACCTGGTGGTCGCGGCGCGGGATGGCTTCGTCCAGGTCAGAGGGTGGAGCTATTACGCGCCGGCAGCGGGATCGCCGCGCGGCGCGTAATGGCTCAGCCGTCAGCGACGGCGCTTCAGAAGCTTCCAGGCCTGACGCAGGATAACGATATTCCGGATAAGCTTGAACATTCTTGCCTCCAAGTGATCTGTCTCATCACAAGGGAACTTGGGGGCAGAAGGTTCCGGGAATGCCGGTCAGAGCTCGTGGTAGAACCGCCCCTGATAGACCAGGGCCGGATGGACGGGACCGAGGCGGATTCTGACGATCTCGCCGATGATGACGTGGTGCGTCGCCACGATCCGGGCATCGCTGAGACGACAATCGAAGGAGACGAGGCTCGTGGTGAGCGCGGGCGAGCCGGTCTCGAGAACATCCCACGACCCGGCCGAGAAACGCCCCTGCCCCTGAAGGCCCGACCGTCCGGCGAAGACGTCCGCCAGTTCCCGATCCGCGGCGCTCAAGGTGTTCACGCAGAAGACCCCGTTGGCGAGCAGGGCCTGTGCCGACCGGGATGCGGTGTTGACGCAGACTAGCAGGGAAGCCGGAGCATCGGTGACGGGCGTCACCGCCGTCGCCGTGAAACCGGCCCGCCCGGAGGGCCCCTCCGTCGTCACCACATGGACCGCCCCGGCGACGCGGCTCATGCCTTCCCGAAACTCCAGGGAGTCGGGTGTCGCCGGGCTGTCTGCGTCGAAAGGAGTATACGGGGGAATGGTCAACATTGGGTTCCGAATAGCCCCCCGGCACATCGGAGGGAACACATAAGGGCATATGGGCCCTCGGCGAAGCCTTGGAAAGACGCCGGCTTTTTCGGGTGCCGCTTATTCCGTCAATGGCTGCCGCCAATTCCATCAACAACCCTTATAGGAATCTTAACATCGCGTTGTCGAACGAAAAACCGTTTGGTACAGACAGGCTTAGCAGACGTCCCGCTTGGCCTTGCATTTACATCGTGCTTTGCTGTGACGTCTCCCAATGAAAGACCCGCTTCCAGAGGGCAAGGGTAGGATATGGAAATTTTCGTCCAGCAGCTCATCAACGGGCTGACGCTGGGGTCGATCTACGGCCTCATTGCCATCGGCTATACAATGGTCTTCGGCATCATCGGCATGGTCAACTTCGCCCACGGCGACGTGTTCATGCTCTCCGCATTCATCGCGCTCATCTTCTTCCTGATCCTGACCACATGGCTCGGGATCTCCTCGGTGGTGCTGGCGCTCTTCTTCGTCCTCATCATCGCCATGGTGCTCACCTCGCTGTGGGGCTGGGCCATCGAGCGCATCGCCTACCGGCCCCTGCGCGGGTCCTTCCGCCTCGCGCCGCTGATTTCGGCCATCGGCGTCTCGATCTTCCTGTCGAACTTCGTCCAAGTCTCGCAGGGCGCGCGCAACAAGCCGACCCCTCCGATGGTCGGCGACGTGATCGTGTTGTTCCAGGGCGAGAGCGGCTACAATGTTGCGATCTCTTATAAGCAGATCATCATCATGGTCGTGACGGCGGTGCTGCTGACGATCTTCTGGTACCTCGTGCAGAAGACCTCGCTCGGCCGCGCCCAGCGCGCCTGCGAGCAGGACCGCAAGATGGCCTCGCTGCTCGGCATCAACGTGGACCGCACGATCTCGCTGACCTTCGTCATCGGCGCATCGCTCGCCGCAGTCGCAGGCACCATGTACCTGCTCTATTACGGCGTGGTGAGTTTCAACGACGGCTTCGTGCCCGGCGTGAAGGCCTTCACCGCGGCGGTTCTTGGCGGTATCGGCTCACTGCCCGGAGCGGTTCTCGGTGGCTTGATCATCGGCCTCATCGAGGTCTTTTGGTCGGCCTATTTCTCCATCGAGTACAAGGACGTCGCCGCTTTCTCGATCCTTGCCATCGTCTTGATCTTCATGCCCTCCGGAATTCTCGGACGGCCTGAAGTCGAGAAGGTTTAAGGAGTTCGACGGACATGAACGCTCCTTCCATCACCGCAGTCGAGCAGGACCAGCCGGTCACCCGGAAATTCGACCTGACGGCCGCCCTCAAGGACTCCTTGAAGACGGCCCTGATCATGCTGGGCCTGTCGATCCCGATCCTGGCCTACAAGACCGATCAGTCCGGCGCCGATCTCTACCTCACGCCGCGCTGGGGCATGGTGGCGATCATCTGCGCCATCGTGTTCGGCGTGCGGCTCCTGCTGCACGCCTTCACCGCGTCCCGCTCCTACCGTCAGGCAACCCCTAGCGCCCACCAGGCGACGGAAGCCGTTCACGCGGAGCCGAGCGCCTTCCAGAAGGCCTCGCGCTTCGGCGTACCCTTCTTCCTGGGCGTGGCCGTGGCCTTCCCCGTCCTGATCTACCTGATCCAGGGCGGCCTGAACGAGTCGCGCTACTGGGTGGATCTGGGCATCCTGATCCTCACCTACGTGATGCTCGGCTGGGGCCTGAACATCGTGGTGGGCCTCGCGGGCCTGCTCGACTTGGGCTACGTCGCCTTCTATGCGGTCGGCGCCTATTCCTACGCGCTGCTCTCCACCACTTTCGGCCTGTCCTTCTGGATCTGCCTGCCCCTCGCCGGCATCCTCGCCGCGTTCTGGGGCATGATCCTCGGCTTCCCGGTACTGCGCCTGCGCGGCGACTATCTCGCCATCGTGACGCTGGCCT
Source organism: Microvirga sp. (assembly GCA_041913065.1). Classification (GTDB taxonomy): domain Bacteria; phylum Pseudomonadota; class Alphaproteobacteria; order Rhizobiales; family Beijerinckiaceae; genus Microvirga. The sequence goes on from JAYSGD010000001.1 coordinate 55,475, forward strand.
TCGGCGAGATCATCCGCCTCGTCCTCATCAACTGGGTGGACCTGACGAATGGCGGCGCCGGCATCGCCTCGATCCCCCGCGCGACCTTCTTCGGCCTGCCCTTCACGGCCGGCGAAGGCGGCTTTGCGGAAACCTTCGGGCTCGAGTTCAACGGCATGCACAGGATCATCTTCCTGTACTACCTCATCCTCGTACTGGCACTGCTCACCAACTTCGTGACCATGCGCCTTCGCAAGCTGCCCGTGGGGCGTGCGTGGGAAGCGCTCCGCGAGGATGAGATCGCCTGCCGTTCGCTCGGCATCAACACCACGAACACCAAGCTGACGGCCTTCGCCATAGGCGCCATGTTCGGCGGCTTCGCTGGCTCGTTCTTCGCGGTACGCCAGGGCTTCGTCTCTCCGGAAAGCTTCAACTTCCTGGAATCGGCGATCATCCTCGCCATCGTGGTGCTCGGCGGCATGGGCTCGCAGATCGGCGTCGCCATCGCGGCGATCGTGCTGGTCGGCGGTCCGGAAGTCCTGCGTAACCTCACCTTCCTGCAATCGATTTTCGGCTCAGGTTTCGATCCGAACGAATACCGTCTGCTGCTCTTCGGAGCAGGCATGGTGGCGATGATGGTCTGGCGTCCGCGCGGCCTGATTTCGGAACGTGAACCCTCTGTGATCTTGAAAGAGCGCAAGGCCATCTCGGGCTCGCTCGTGAAGGAAGGACACGGCTAATGCGCTGGCTGCAGGACCCTATCCTCGACGTACAGCATCTCACGATGCGCTTCGGCGGCCTCGTCGCCATCAACGACCTCTCGTTCCAGGCCGGGCGCGGTGACATCACTGCGCTCATCGGCCCGAACGGCGCGGGCAAGACCACCGTCTTCAACTGCATCACCGGCTTCTACAAGCCGACAGAAGGCATGATCGCGCTCAACAAGCCGGACGGCTCGCACCTGCTGCTGGAGAGGCTTCCCGGCTTCGACATCAACTGGAAGGCCAAGGTCGCCCGCACCTTCCAGAACATCCGCCTGTTCTCCGGCATGACCCTGCTGGAAAACCTGCTGGTGGCGCAGCACAACCCGCTGATGATCTCGTCCGGCTTTACCTTCGCCGGCATTCTCGGGCTCGCCAGCTACCGCAAGGCCGAGAAGGAAGCCATCGAGAAGGCGAAGTTCTGGCTGGAAAAGACCCGTCTCATCGACCGGGCCGATAACCCTGCCGGCGACCTACCTTACGGCGACCAGCGCCGTCTGGAAATCGCCCGCGCCATGTGCACCGATCCGCTCCTGCTGTGCCTCGACGAGCCGGCGGCGGGCCTCAACCCGCGCGAGTCGCTGGAGCTGAACGAGCTTCTGCTCTCGATCCGTAAGGATCACGGCACCTCGATCCTGCTGATCGAGCACGACATGTCGGTCGTCATGCAGATCTCGGATCACGTGGTCGTTCTCGATTACGGCATCAAGATCTCGGACGGCCTGCCCGCCGATGTGAGGAACGATCCCAAGGTCATCGCCGCCTATCTGGGCGTGGCCGACGAGGAAGTGGAAAAGGTCGAAGCGGAGATTGGCGTATGACCGCTGCAACGAGCATTCAACAATCCGCGATCCAGGCGGGCCGTCAGCCTCTTTTGAGCGTGCGCGGCGTGAAGACCTATTACGGCAACATCATCGCTCTCAAGGGCGTGGACATGGACGTTCACGAAGGCGAGATCGTCACGCTGATCGGCGCCAACGGCGCCGGTAAGTCGACACTGATGATGACGATCTTCGGCAACCCGCGCGCCCGCGAAGGCACCATCACCTATGCGGGGCGCGACATCACCAAGATGCCGACGCACGAGATCGCGCATCTCTCCATCGCGCAGTCGCCTGAAGGCCGCCGCATCTTCCCGCGCATGACCGTGTTCGAGAACCTGCAGATGGGCGCCTCCATCAACGGCATGGCGCATTTCGACCAGGATCTGGAACGGGTCTGCACCTTGTTCCCGCGCCTGAAGGAGCGCCTTCAGCAGCGTGGCGGCACGCTTTCGGGCGGCGAGCAACAGATGCTCGCCATTGCCCGCGCGCTCATGAGCCGCCCTCGCCTGCTGCTGCTGGACGAGCCGTCGCTGGGCCTCGCCCCGCTGATCGTGAAGCAGATCTTCGAGATCGTGAAAGAGCTGAACGAGAAGGACGGCATGACGGTCTTCCTCGTGGAGCAGAACGCCTATCACGCGCTCAAGCTTGCCCATCGCGGCTATGTGATGGTGACCGGTAACATCACCATGAGCGGCACCGGCAAGGATCTGCTGAACGATCCGCAGGTGCGCGCAGCCTACCTCGAGGGAGGACATTGATGCAGGGCATTCTTTACGAAGAGCCGTCGTTCTGGCTCTTTCTCCTGATCACCGTGATCATGGGCGGCTGGGCCGCCTGGATGACGGGCCGGGCCATCGCGCTCACCTGGCGCCCGTTCTGGAACCTGATCCTGTACCTGTTCGTCCTGGGCGCAGCAGTGCGGTTCATCCATTTCGCCTTGTTCGAGGGCACCCTGCTCTCGATCCACTACTATGCCATCGACACCATCGTGCTCCTGATCATCGGAGCGCTTGGTTTCCAGTATTACCGGGCCCGTCAGATGACCCGGCAATATCGCTGGCTCTACGAGCGAACCGGCCCGTTTTCCTGGAGGGAAAAGGCTTCTGCTACCAAGGGCTAAGCTTCATAAATTCCCAGGTGACAGCAGCTTAAAAACAAGCATGATGTAACCCGGCTGGCGGGGTAGCCCCGCCAAACCGGCCCCACGAGGAAGAGGGGCCTACAAAAAACCACCCAGAGGAGTGACCTCATGAAAAAAATGCTGTTGACCGGCGTGGCGCTTGGTCTTGGCCTCGCCTTCTCCAGCGCTGCCAGCGCCCAGATCAAGATCGGCGTTGCTGGCCCCATCACCGGCCCGAACGCCGCTTTCGGCGCTCAGCTGAAGAACGGCGTCGAGCAGGCTGTTGCCGACATTAATGCCGCTGGCGGCATCAATGGCCAGCAGCTTCAGGTCGTCGTCGGCGACGATGTGTCCGACCCGAAGCAGGGCGTGTCGGTTGCGAACAAGTTCGCCTCTGAAGGCGTGAAGTTCGTCGTCGGCCACTTCAACTCCGGCGTCTCGATCCCGGCCTCGGACATCTACGAGGAAGCCGGCATCGTGCAGGTTTCGCCTGCTTCAACGAACCCCAAGTACACCGACTCCGGCAAGTGGAACACCTTCCGCACCTGCGGCCGTGACGACCAGCAGGGCGCTGTCGCCGGCGCTTACCTCGCCGACAAGTTCAAGGGCAAGAAGGTCGCCGTCATTCACGACAAGACCCCTTATGGTAAGGGCCTTGCCGACGAGACCCAGAAGGCCATGAACGCAAAGGGCCTGAAGGAAGTCGTCTATGAAGGCGTGAACCCGGGCGAGAAGGACTACTCCGCTCTCGTGTCGAAGCTGAAGCAGGCCGGCGTTGACGTCGTCTACTTCGGCGGCCTCCACACGGAAGCCGGCCTCATCATCCGCCAGATGCGCGACCAGGGCCTGAACTCCCCGCTCATGTCCGGTGACGGCATCGTGTCGGCCGAGTTCACCTCGATCGCCGGCCCGGGCGCCGAAGGCACCCTGATGACCTTCGCTCCCGATCCGCGCAAGAACGCGGCCGCTCAGGAAGTAGTCAAGAAGTTCCGCGCCAAGAACTACGAGCCCGAGGCCTACACCCTCTACTCGTATGCCGCGGCACAGGTTCTGGCCGAGGCTGCCAAGCAGGCGAACTCGACCGACGGCAAGAAGGTTGCCGAGGCCATGAAGGCCGGTAAGCCCTTCAAGACCGTGATCGGCGACCTCACCTTCGACAAGAAGGGCGACATCACCCGTCCCGACTACGTCATGTACGTCTGGAAGAAGGGCGCCGACGGCAAGATCGACTACACCGGCAACGAGCTCGGCATGTAATCGATTGGCCCTAAGCCAAACGAACAAGAGCCCGCCCTGGCAACAGGGCGGGCTTTTTCATGAGATCATTATTCGCGAACCCGACCACATGCCCGCCCTCACCCTGTCGCTGCTGCCCGAGATATACGCCATTGCCCGCCTGCCGGCAGGGGAGCAGATGAAAGCGCCCGCACCCGGCAGCTTCCGGCTGCTGGTTCAAGCAGTCGAGGAAACGACAATCGTCTGCCCCGTGAGGGAGGTTCCCGCCAATGCGCAAATCGATGCCGGATGGCGCTGCTTTCGCATTCTTCAGAATTTCGATTTCAGCGTTCCCGGCATTCTCGCATCAGTCCTGCAACCGCTGGCGAATGCGGGTATCGGCATCTTCGCGACGTCCACGTTCAGCACGGATTACGTGCTGGTGAAATCGGCGGATCACGAGCGGGCCATGAAGGTTCTGCGCGAGGCCGGACACACGGTTGAAGCCGCGATATAGAACTTGGACTACGCAGAAAAAGCGCAGCGCCTCCCCCTCTCTCGTGTGGGAGAGGTTTAGACCGTGCCACATTCTGAAACCCCATTCTCTCTAGCAACTCCCGCATGCTTCCCGATAAGATGCCGGCTCAACCACGATCGGAGAGCCGGAATGAAGCTGGACACGCCAGAGCACGCGCAGCCGCATGATGCGGATAGCAGGCGCAAGGTTGCGCCCGTCATCTGCTATCCCGTTGACACGCTCGTGCCGCCCGATCTCGACGCCTATCGCGCGGTTCGGGACGGCTGGGAGAAGGTGGGTGAGGTGATCGTTCCGCCGCGCGATGCGCGCTCCTTCACCGTACCTGCCGGCCACTTCTTCCGCATCGTTTCCGTCGAGGGGCCGCAGGTCGGCGATCTCAACCTCTGGGCCGCAAACGATATCAACGAGCGCTTCTTTTCCGGCAAGACGCGGGCGCTGCACGGCACGCATCTCTCCACCGGCGATAGGCTGTGGTCATGCCTGCCTTATATGCGCCCCATGGCAACGATCACGCAGGACACACTCGACTGGTACGGATTCGATGAATATGGCGGCTCCGTGCATGACGTAATCGGCACGCGGTGCGATCCCTATACGCATCGCCTTCTCTCGGGCGATGACTATCACCATTGCTGCCATTCGAACCTGACGCGCGCCCTCGGCCATCACCTGAAGCGTCCGCTGAAGGAAGTGGGGCCCGCCGTGCATGATGTGCTCAACGTCTTCATGTGCACCGGCTTCACGCGCGACACGGGGCAATATTTCATGAAGGCGAGCCCGGTGCGTCCCGGCGACTATTTGGAATTCTTCGCGGAGATCGACCTGCTCGGCGCGTTGTCTGCTTGTCCAGGCGGTGATTGCAGCAGCGAGCATTCGAGCGACGTGGCCGCGTGCCACCCGCTGCTGGTGGAAATCTACAAGCCGAAAGCCGCGCCGAAGGGATGGGTCTCGCCGCCGCGCAACGGCTACAGCGGTACGCACGGCGAGTAAGCGTCACGCACGCTCGATCCGCGCGGCGAAACATCCGCGACGCGCGAAATGCGCGTCGATATGTGCAACTGCGGGGTTCGAGAAGAAGCGCTCGATCAGGTCGAGGACCTGCCCGTTCTCGCCAACCTCCGCATCGACGATCAGCGCATCCGCATCATAGGCGCGAAGCGACAGCAGACGATCCTTCATGATCGGCGCAAGCTCATTCTGGCAAGCGCCAGCCGCACTCGCGCGGCTCACGAAGATCGGGCCGGAAGCGCGATAGGGCGATGTCGGTGTGGATTGGTGGACATGGTTGAGAAGCAGCAACTCCTCGCCCTGCGCCACGCGTGTCAACGAAACGCGGCACGGATAGGCATCGGCCTCGTCGGCAATCACGCGCTGTGCGCCAATGGCTGCGAGTTCCGGCTCATTGAGTGAGAAAAGGTGCGAGAAGGCGTCGGCCTCAAGGCCACGAATTTGGAATGACATGCTGGTCTCCTGTGAGACCGTCACGATGGCCATGAGAGGGCCGGCAAGCGACCCGATTTCTGTGGTGCCCTACCCCAGCAACCCCAAAGCCGGAAACGTCTCAAGCAGCCAGAACGACATGTTGGTGATCCAGCCGGTGAGGAAGGCGATGCCTGTGAGGATCATCAGCACGCCCATGGCCTTCTCGATCAAGGCGAAGCGGGACCGCATGCGCTTCAGGAGAGCCACGAAGGGCTTCATGGCGAAGGCGGCGAGCAGGAAGGGGATGCCGAGGCCCGCCGAATAGGCGGCGAGCAGCAGCGCGCCGTAGGACACGTTGTCCTCCGATCCCGCCACGGCCAGGATGGCGGCGAGAACGGGGCCGATGCAAGGGGTCCAGCCGAAGGCGAAGGCGAGGCCCATCACATAGGCGCCCCACAGCCCGACCGGCCTCTGCACGGAGAAGCGGGCCTCGCGGTAGAACAGGGCGATCCTGAACACGCCGAGGAAGTGCAGGCCCATGATGATGATCGCGATACCGGCGATGGTGCTCAGCACGTCGAGATATTGCCGGATCACCTGACCCAGCGCCGAGGCCGTTGCGCCGAGGATCACGAAGACCGTCGAAAAGCCTGCCACGAAGAGCAACGCCGCGAGGATGGCACGGCGGCGCACGGCCCGGTCGTCGCCCGCGCTGAGCTGATCGAAGGTCGTGCCGGCGAGGAAGGACAGGTAGGGCGGCACCAGCGGCAGGACGCAGGGGCTCAAGAAGCTGATGAGGCCCCCAAGGGCTGCGGCTGGGAAGGAAACGCTGAGCATGAGGCCTTCTAGCCCGTTCTGTAGTTTCGAGAAAGCCGGTGGATGAGCATCTGACCCAAAAGTGAATTTGCACTTTTGGGTCAGATGCTCCTTCACGGCAGCGCATCGTTGATAATGGAAAACCGGGACCACTTTTCCGCACGATGCGCCGGCTCGCCTGCTTGTGAAGCTACCCTTTTTGGGGTTGCCTTAGAGAATGACAGCCCTTCGCAATCTCATCACCGATGTCGCAGGCCTTAGGGTCGGCAATGCCCATGACGAAGCCCTCGCCTCGGGCGTGACGGCCATCCTGTTCGACGAGCCCGCTGTTGCCTCCTACGCCGTCAATGGCGGCGCGCCGGGAACCCGCGACACGGATCTACTGGAGCCGGACAAGGTGGTGCCCGGCATCAACGGCATCGTCCTCTCCGGCGGCTCGGCCTTCGGCCTCGACGCGGCGGGCGGGGTGCAGGCCTATCTCAGGGAGAGGCATATCGGCTTCGCCGTCGGCCCGGCGCTGGTGGCCCTCGTTCCTCAGGCGACCACCTTCGACCTCCTTAACGGAGGCGACAAGGATTGGGGGCGCTATCCGCCCTATCGCGAGCTCGGCTATGAGGCTGCCGGAAATGCCGGGCTCGACTTCGCCCTCGGCACGGCGGGCGGCGGCTATGGGGCCACGACTGTCGACCTCAAAGGGGGCCTCGGCTCGGCCAGCGCGGTGACCAGTTCCGGTCACACGGTGGGCGCCCTCGTCATCGTCAACGCCCTCGCCTCGACCCTCATCGGCAAAGGACCGCATTTCTGGGCCGGCGCATATGAAGAGGGCGAGGAGTTCGGCGGCCATGGGCACCCCGCCCGCATCACCCCCGAAATGCGAAAGCTCGACTGGAAGGGCCGCACGCAAGGCGCAGCCCCTCCGACCGCAACAACGATTGCGCTGATCGCGACGGATGCGGTGCTGACCAAGGCCCAGGCCAAGCGCCTTGCGGTCATCTCCCATGACGGCCACGCGAAGGGCCTGCGCTTCGCCCATGCGCTTTTCGACGGCGATACGGTCTTCGCGGCTGCCACGGGCCGGAAGCCCCTGAAGGACGAGGCGGGGGATTTCATCGAGATCGGCGCGCTGGCCGCCGATTGCCTGGCACGCGCCATCGCGCGCGGGGTCTATGAGGCAACGGCGTTGCCCTTTCCCGGTGCACTGCCAGCGTGGCGTGACCGCTTCGGCAAAAGGCGGCAAGATTAGAAGGAGAGTGCAGCCCGCCTTCCGGCAGAGCTGTAGTCCGGATCGTCCCCGAGCTGCCGCAGGAAGCTCGCCATGCGGGCTTCCTGCCTGCTGTGCGTGCTTCCGAGCGCACGGTCGAGAGTCGCCTGAACGCTCTCGGTCGAGGCCATGAGCGTTGCGGCCAGGCGCGGAGAGGTGGCGGCAAGCAGCCTTCCCCAGCGCCGCGCCTCACCGGCATCAATGGCGAATCGGGTCCGCACGAGGTCCATGAGGCGATTGTCCGGATCCGCCGGGCGGATCATGAGCAATGTGCTCTCGCAGCCGAACATATCCTGGGCGGCCCCGCGCATGGGGATGAGATAAGCAACCGCCGCCCCCTGCTCTTCCGTGGCCGGAAGGGGAATGGGACCGCGCAGCTGATCGAACAGGCCGGCAGTAATTCTCTCGAGATTCTTGCTCAGGTTCCGATGAGCTTCCCCATCCGTGAAGACCACCCGGCCGCCGGCTCTTACATTCACCTGAGACAACCGGGCTTCCATGGCTTGATTGCACGCAAGAAGTCGGCCGTTCCGGGTGAGCACCGCGGCAGGAACATCCATGAACTGCAGAGCGGACACCGTCGAGCGGGCCTGCCGTGTTGCGAGGTTCGTGAAGAGGAAGGACGCACGCGCGAGGTGTGGCCGGAGACGGTTGAGCTGGGCCTTGCCCTCCTGCCCCAGGGTGCCCTGATCGTAGCTCCGCTCGAAACGCATGCAGACGAGTCCACCGGTCGGGATCTGCATGATGGCGCCGGAAGACCACCCACCCCCACGCGGGCGATGGAAATCTCGATACATGGGAATGGAATCGACCTCGCCGGGTGCGAAGATGTCGTTCTCATCGAAGAAACGCAGGCGCTTGCGCTGCATGCCGCGCTTGATCCAGGTGTTCTGGAGGTGCCAGCCGTCGGCATACCATTCATCCAGAATGGGACGGTAGTAATCCGTCGCGACCCAGGATCGCTCACCGCTTCCGGTGACAGCGGCGACGAAGCCACCCTCGGCTCCTGCAATTGTAGAAATCTGGTCGAGAACCTGGCCCCAACGCTCAGGGATAACCGCGGCTTCATAAATGTCGCTGATCAGCGACCGGTCGCCACTCACTATTCATGCCCCTTGTAATATTAGGGCACATTATAAATGTTATACCTATTCATTCAAGCAGTTTTCCCCTCTGAATGAATAGGAAAACTATCTCGCTGGAGGGAGAGTGCGGACAAGCCTCGAAAGGGCAGGATCAGAAAGCTTTCACGGCCGTCTGGCGGCCGAAAGGCTTGAGAGTTCGCTCAAGGATGATTCCGCCCGATACCGCAGCCACAGGAGAATGAACCCGACAACTGGGATCAGGATATCCGTGTAGAAGATGATGCCTGCATTGCCGGGGGCGTAGTTCTGGGCCTCCACCATCTGCACCACGTGGCCTGCCGCGGCTCCCCAGAGAAAGCAGGCCGGTCCGACGATCGCGGCCAGCCGCGCCCCGAAGCCGCTTCTGAAGGCCAGGAAACCGACAATCGAAAAGCCGAGGCTCGCGAAACCGACTTCCTTCTGGAACGGACTTGTCTGCCATCCGATGAAAGATGCAGCCATTTCCGAGAAGAAAACGTGCATGACGAAATTGTAGAGAAACGTCACCCCGAGGGCGAAAAAGAGGAACCAGGACAGCAGCGCCTCGGCGACCGTGGCCCGCTCCCTTAAGCGTGGTTGGCGCGACAGCGAGATCAGCGCCGCGATGAGCCCCATGACGAAGAAGGTCAGGGTGAAGTTGCTCAAAAGAAAGGTGATGACCTGCTGCATTCTCGCCTCCGGATCAAGCGGCGAACCGCCGTCGCCATTGTGAGGCTTCACCGGCGATGTTGCCAAGCTCACTCAGAGCTTGCGCAACCAGAATGATGCGCCGTGCAGGCTCAAATCCTTCAGTGGGCCTTTGCGAAGCAGGATATCCGTGAGCGCGCTCAGCTCCGCGTCCTGGCTCACATACCAGCAGGGCATCAGAACCTCGAAGGATTGCCCGCCGAACAGAAGCGCGGTCGCGAGCAGGTACTGCTCGTTCCAGAGGCGCGCGAGATGGCCCGAAGGATAATCGAACGGCAGGTAGATGTCGTGGATATGCACCACGACTCCGGGTTTCAGACGCGGCAGGATATCCAGGAAAAAGGCTGTGACATCCGAGTTTTGGAAAGAGCGGTGCGAGCTGTCGAGGAAAAGAATGTCTCCGCTTTCGAGATCATCGAAGATTTTTGGCGGGCACTGCTCCAAAGGCGCGCGGATCACTTGATCGCAAATTCGGTCGATGGCGTTGCGCGGTTTCGGGTCGATGGAGACGATCCGCGTCTGGAGTCGATACGAATTCACCGCTTGGCGCGCGAACTTCGTCGACATACCCGAGCCGATCTCGATGAAAAGGCGCGGGTTCATGTCCTTGAGGAAGCCTTGCAAGACCATCGCATCAAGTGGAGGAAACCAGGTATTCAGCCAGAAGGGCTCGGTCGAGTTGTAGTCGCCTTCCGTGGGAATGCCCGCGAAGTTCTCGCCCATGGCACCAAATGTGCGAAGGAAGGAAGCATAGCGCTCCTTCCCAGCCGAGATCAGTGCTTCAAGCCCGGCATGCGAGGGGTTGCGCGCGCCGTATCGCACCTTGGCTACATAAGGATAATCGACGATTTTGAACGAATGCTCGCCGCCGTCGGTCGAAAAGACTTGCTGCTCCAGCGGGCGAACGACCTTGGACGTGCGATCCGGCAAGGCTCTGTCCAGGACTTTGGCGTAAATGTCCTCAGCCTCCGTCAGATTGCCTGAGCGGTGGAGAGCGACGGCCAGATCAACCCACGCATCGTTCCGCTCGGGCTGCAGCTCCGTAGCTCGCCTGACGAGAGCGCACCCCTCCTCAGGTCGCTTGAGCTTGACGAGGGTGACGCCAAGAAACTGCAAGGCCCTGGGGTGATCCGGATCGAGGGAGAGAACCCGCCTGAAGCTTGTCTCCGCCTGATTGAGCCAGTGCTCGCGAAGCCGGGCCAGACCCAGCTGGAGTTCATGCGCAATCTGGTCCTCGGACGATCCCACGACTATTGCGTCCAGAGCTTAGAACCGATCCGCCCGGTAAGGCTTCGGATCGACCACGGGCGTTTCGCCGGTCATCATCTCCGAGAGCAGGCGGCCCGTCACCGGGCCGAGCGTCAGGCCGTGATGGGCGTGGCCGAAGCCGAACCAGAGGTTCTTGTGGCGCGGGGCCGGTCCGATAATCGGCATCATGTCCGGCGTGCAGGGGCGCATGCCCATCCACGGCTCGGGATCGACCCGCTCGCCAAGGGGGAAGAACTCTCGCGCGATGGGCTCGGCGCGGTTGAGCTGCACCGGCGTCTTCGGCGCATCGCGGAGCGCGAATTCCGCGCCGGTGGTGAGGCGGATGCCCTTCGACATGGGGGCCAGGAAATAGCCCCGGTCGAAATCGAGGGTCGGACGGTTGAGCACCGCGTTGCCCTCGGGCTTGTAATGCATGTGGTAGCCGCGCTTGACCGCGAGCGGCAGGTTGTAGCCGAGCTTTGTCGTCACCACGTCCGCCCAGGCGCCGAGCGCCACGACGACGGCACCGGCTTCGACCGGCCCGTTCTCGGTCTGGACGCGCCAGCCGTTCGGCGTCTCTTCGAGGGTCTTGGCGTCGCCTGCCGCCAGCTCGCCGCCAAGGCGCTCGAACAGGCCCACATAGCCCATGGTCAGCATGTGCGGATCGGACACGGAGGCCGGGTCCGTCCAGTGGATGCCGCCCTTGGTCTGCACCTTGAGGTGCGGCTCGAGCTCCGCGACGCCGAGCGTATTGAGAGCGTTGAAGTTCACGCCGAAATCGCGCTTCACTTCCTCCGCGTCCGTCAACTCCTCGTCCATGCTCTTCTGGTCGCGGAACACCTTCATCCATCCGGTCGGGCGGATCAGGTGCGTGGAGCCGGATTCCTCGGCGAGCGCCATATGCTCGGTGACGCTGTGCTCGATGAGCGGCGCGTATTGGCGCGCGATCGCCATGTGCTGGGCCGGGCGCGAATGCATCCAGTACTGCCACAGGAAGGGCGCGAGCTTCGGGATCGCGTTCCAGTGGTAGGACGCATCGATGGTGTTGTTCAGGGCATAGCGCAGCAGCGCGCCGAAATCGTGCGGGAAGCCGTAAGGATAGACGCCCTCGCGCTGGATTAGGCCAGCATTGCCGAAGGAGGTTTCCTCGCCGGGCTTGCGCTTGTCGACAAGCAGCACCGAGCGGCCGCGCTTCTGCAAATGCACGGCGATGGACACGCCGACGATGCCGGCGCCGAGAACAACCACATCCTTACGCATGAAAGTCCTGCCCTGTTCTGAGTTGGCTTCCGAGGCCGGAAGCTGGGCCTGAAGGCCCTCTATGAAGTGGCTTTTTACTCCCGATCCCCGATTGCCGTCCATGCCTTTCGAGCCCAAAGACCGGCTCTCCCCAGGCAAGTGGTATCAGACTGGTTCATGGATGCGCATTCTTGCCCGTTGCCCACGGGAAAACCTCGTGCTACCGGCCCTTTTCATGACACGCCCCCTGCTCATTGCTCCTTCGATCCTCGCCTCCGACTTCTCCAAGCTCGGCGAGGAAATCCGCGCCATCGACGCCGCCGGCGCCGATTGGATCCATATCGACGTGATGGACGGGCATTTCGTCCCGAACATCACCATGGGCCCGGACATCGTGAAGGCGATCCGCCCGCACACGAAGAAGATCTTCGACGTGCACCTGATGATCGCCCCGGTGGACCCCTATCTCGAAGCCTTCGCCAAGGCGGGCGCGGATATCATCAGCATCCACGCTGAGGCAGGCCCTCACCTGCACCGGTCGCTCCAGACCATCCGCAAGCTCGGCAAGAAGGCAGGCATCGTGCTCAATCCGGGCACTCATGAAGCCTCCATCGAGCCGGTGCTCGACGAGGTCGACCTGATCCTCCTGATGACCGTCAATCCAGGTTTCGGCGGACAGGCCTTCATCCCAGCCGTCTGCCCCAAGCTGCGGCGGATCAAGGAAATGGTGGGCAAACGCGATATCGACATCGAGATCGACGGCGGCGTGACGGCCGAAACGGCTCCTCTCGTGGCCGAAGCGGGCGCCAACGTGCTCGTCGCCGGCTCCGCCACCTTCAAGGGCGGTCCTGCGGCTTACGCTGCGAACATGGCCGCCATTCGCGAGGCTGCCGAGAAGGCGCGTTGAGATCGACGGACTATCGTGCTACCGCGCGGGACATATCCCCCGCGTGGAAGTGAAAAGCGATGATCCCTCGTTACAGCCGTCCCGAGATGGTGGCCATCTGGTCGCCGGAAACCAAGTTCCGCATCTGGTTCGAGATCGAGGCCCACGCCACGACGGCGCTGGCCAATCTCGGCGTCGTGCCGAAAGAAGCGGCCGAGATCGTCTGGGAGAAGGGCTCCAAGGCGACCTTCGACGTGGAGCGCATCGATTCCATCGAGCGCGAGGTCAAGCACGACGTCATCGCCTTCCTCACGCATCTGGCCGAGATCGTCGGTCCTGAGGCCCGCTTCGTCCACCAGGGCATGACATCCTCGGACGTGCTCGACACCACCTTCAACGTCCAGCTCGCCCGCGCCACTGATATCCTGCTGCGCGACATGGACGAGCTGCTTGCCGCCATCAAGCGCCGCGCCATCGAGCACAAGATGACGCCGACCATCGGCCGCTCGCACGGCATCCACGCCGAGCCCACCACCTTCGGCCTCAAGCTCGCCCAGGCCTATGCGGAGTTCGAGCGCTGCAAGCTGCGCCTCATCGAGGCCCAGCGCGAGATTTCCACCTGCGCCATCTCGGGCGCGGTCGGCACCTTCGCCAATATCGACCCGACCGTTGAGGAATACGTGGCCGAACAGATGGGCCTCCAGGTAGAGCCCGTCTCGACCCAGGTCATCCCGCGCGACCGCCACGCCATGTATTTCGCGACGCTCGGCGTCATCGCCTCCTCCATCGAGCGCCTGGCGACGGAAGTGCGTCACCTGCAGCGCAGTGAGGTTCTGGAAGCGGAAGAGTTCTTCTCGGCTGGCCAGAAGGGTTCTTCGGCCATGCCGCACAAGCGCAACCCGGTTCTGACAGAGAACCTGACGGGCCTTGCCCGCATGGTTCGCGCCTATGCCATGCCCGCCATGGAGAACGTGGCTCTGTGGCACGAGCGGGATATCTCCCACTCCTCCGTCGAGCGCATGATTGGGCCTGACGCCACCGTGACCCTCGATTTTGCGCTCGCTCGCCTCACGAACGTCATCGACAAGCTCGTGGTCTATCCTGAGAACATGCAGAAGAACCTGGATCGCCTCGGCGGCCTCGTTCACTCCCAGCGCGTTCTGCTGGCACTGACCCAGAAGGGCGCCTCCCGCGAGGACGCCTACCGCCTCGTGCAGCGCAACGCCATGCCGGTCTGGCGCGGCGAAGGCGACTTTCTGACCCTTCTGAAGAACGATGCCGACGTGGCGAAGCACCTGAAGCCCGAGGAAATCGAGACCTGCTTCGACCTCGGCTACCACTTCAAGCATGTGGATACGATCTTCACGCGGGTGTTCGGCGCAACAGGGGCATAGCTCAAGGGCTGGAAATTTTTCTCCAATGCGCGACAATTCCCGTGTGAGCTCAACGGTACGGGAACGGCGGCCATGCTGTCGGAGAAAATTCTCAAGCTTGCCTTCATGCGGTCCGTCAAGCACGGCACACTCAAGATGACCACGGCGGGAGGCCAGCTTTTCACCTTCGGTGATGGCGGGTCTCCCCGGGTTTCGATCCGGTTTACCGACAAGGCCGCCCAGACGGCCCTATGCCTCCATCCGGAGCTGAAGCTCGGCGAGCTTTACATGGATGGGCGGCTCATCATCGAGGAAGGCGAGATCCTCGACCTCCTCCAGCTCCTGCTTCAGGACACGCACGGCGAGTTGGATGAACTACCCCTGCGCCGCCTGCGCAAGATCCAGAGCTGGATGCGGCTGCGGGGCGAGAACGACATGGTTCGCTCCCGACACAATGTCGCCCATCATTACGATCTCGACGGGCGGCTCTATTCCCTCTTTCTCGACAGCGACCGGCAATATTCCTGCGCCTATTTCGAACATCCTGGCGATAGCCTTGAACAGGCGCAGCTCGCCAAGAAGCGGCATATCGCGGCCAAGCTCATGGTCGATCCCGGCCATAGCGTTCTCGACATCGGATCAGGCTGGGGCGGGATGGGGCTTTACCTGGCGCAGGTCGCCGGCGCAGGCTCCGTGAAGGGCATAACCTTGTCGGAGGAACAGCTGGAAGCCTCCCGCAAGCGCGCCGCCGCCTCCTGCCTCGCGGACAGGGTGCGCTTCGAATTGGAGGATTACCGGGCAACCACCGGCTCCTTCGACCGTATCGTCTCGGTCGGCATGTTCGAGCATGTGGGGCCTGCATCCTACGACGACTATTTCGGTACCTGCCGGAGGGTCCTGAAGGAAGACGGCGTGATGCTGCTCCACACCATCGGACGCTCGGGCGCGCCCTACCCCACCAATCCCTGGATCACGAAATACATCTTTCCCGGTGGCCACCTTCCCGTGCTCTCCGAGATGATGCCGGCCATCGAGCGCGCCGGGCTCATCGTCGCCGACCTCGAAATCCTGCGCCTGCACTACGCCTATACCCTAAAGGCCTGGCGCGAGCGTTTCCTGGCCCAGCGGGAGGAAGTGCTGAAGCTCTACGACGAGCGCTTCTTCCGGATGTGGGAATGCTACCTCGCCATGTCGGAATCCGCCTTCCGTTGGCAGGATGCGGTGGTGTTCCAGGTGCAGCTCGCCCGCCGCAACGACGTGGTGCCGCTGACGCGCGACTACATCGCCGACCGGGAGGTAGCCCTTAAGGCGTCCGAGCAGATGGAGTTCAGGCGCAGCGCTTGAACCTGCACCGGCGCAGCTTTATCTCGGAGGCATGAAAACCTCCGATTGCGACATCCTCATCGTCCCCGGCCACACCAATTCCGGCGCGGACCACTGGCAGAGCCGGTGGGAGCGCCAGCTCTCGACCGCGTGGCGGGTCGAGCAGGAGAACTGGGACAATCCCAACAAGGACGCCTGGGTCGCGCGCATCGTCGATGACGTGAAGCGCGCCAAGAAGCCCGTGGTTCTGGTCGGCCATAGCCTCGGCGTGATGGCCATCGTCCACGCCGCCCCGTTCCTGCCAGCCGACAAGGTGCAGGGCGCTTTTCTGGTGAGTCCGCCTGATGTGGAACGGCCGGATTTCGTCCCCGCCATCGACCGCGCTTTCGCGCCGATCCCGCGCGATCCGCTGCCCTTCCCATCCGTGCTCGTCGCCAGCCGCACGGACCCGCATTGCGAATACGACAAGGCCGAGGACCTCGCCTATACCTGGGGCTCGGCCTTCGTCGATGCGGGCGATGCCGGTCACCTCAACACGGAAAGCGGCCACGGCCCCTGGCCCGAAGGCCTCATGCGCTTCGCGGGGTTTTTGAAGCGGTTGGGGTAAACGGATTGCTTGTCATGGCCGGATCGTCCCGGCCATTTCTTTTTGCCTGTTACCAACCCGCAGGCCTCATCCTGAGGAGCCTGCGCAGCAGGCGTCTCGAAGGATCGTCCAGCGATCTCTGGAGCCTCCTTCGAGACGGTCGCTCTGCGACCTCCTCAGAGTCTGGCTCATAAAGCACCGCCCGTGTTCCCTCCCCCTTGCGGGGAGGGTTAGGGTGGGGGTGGTGCGACCGGGTGAGCGGCAGCCTCTTGAAGCATTGTCGGAACGACGGTCATCTCTGGTGCTTGCGTAGCGCTTTGACTTTGCGACCCCCACCCTCGATCCCTCCCCGCCGCAAGTCGGGTGTTTCCGACTTGCGCAAGCAACGACGGATCTCGGGAACACCCGAGATCCGTGGGGAGGGAAGCACATGCCTCGCTCTTTATGGGCCAGACTTTCAGGATGAGGGCGGAGTGTGGAAGGCGCTTCGGCTCCAACCTTATCCACATGACGAAAAGTTCATGCTGCCTTCATTCGAGCGAGAGCAACATGGGAGCATTCTCATCGTTG
Organism: Microvirga sp.; assembly: GCA_041913065.1. Classification (GTDB taxonomy): domain Bacteria; phylum Pseudomonadota; class Alphaproteobacteria; order Rhizobiales; family Beijerinckiaceae; genus Microvirga. The sequence goes on from JAYSGD010000001.1 coordinate 72,447, forward strand.
TCATCTCGAAGGAGGATACTCGAATGAAGATCATCGCCACCCTTGCCGCTGCCGCCGTGCTTGCGAGCGCAGGCACCTACGCTCTGGCGCAGGCTCCGGCTCCCACGACACCACCCGCGGCGGGCCAGGAGCAGGCGCGTCCTGAGCCCCGTCGGGGCATGTCTCAGGACGAGTATAGCCGTCTCGTCGACGCGCGCGTCGCCTCCATCAAGGCCGGCCTGAAGCTGACCGCCGACCAGGAGCGTCTGTGGGGTCCGGTGGAAACCGCGATCCGCACATCCGCTTCCGAGCGCTACACCCGCATGCAGCAGTTCCGCGAGAACCGCGACCAGCGCCGCAGCATGGACTTCATGCAGCGCCTCGAACAGCGCAACACCATGATGAACGAAGGTGCCCAGCGCTCTACTGCCCTCACGACGGCTCTGCGCCCCCTCTGGGACAGCCTGAGCGAAGATCAAAAGCGGATCGCACCGCGCCTGATGCGTGAAGCCGTCAACGGCGGATGGGGCGAGCGCCGCGGACGCGGCGGACGCGATGGCCATCACGGTCGCCGTCACTCGATGATGGATCGCGGGATGATGAACCATGGTCCTGGCGGAATGGGACCGGGCGGAATGGGCCCCGGCCCGCGTGGACCGGCTCCCCAGCAGCCCGCCCCTCAGCAGTAAGCTGACAGCAACGAGAAGGCCGCCCTTAGGCGGCCTTTCTTTTAGGCACGAATCTCTTCTCCAAAAGAAAAGGCCGCCCAGTGGGCGGCCTTTCCAATTTCAAGTCTGTTTCGCGGATTAACGCGAATAGAACTCGATCACGAGGTTCGGTTCCATCTGGACCGGGTACGGCACTTCCGACAGGGTCGGGATGCGCGTCACGCGGGCCGTCATCTTGGAATGATCGACCTCGATGTAGTCCGGAACGTCACGCTCGGCGAGCTGGGACGCAACGACGACGACTTCGAGCTGCTTGGACTTGTCCTTCACCTCGATCACGTCGCCGGCCTTCACCTGATAGCTCGGGATGTTCACGCGGCGGCCGTTGACCTTCACGTGACCATGGTTGACGAACTGACGGGCGGCGAAGGGGGTCGCGACGAACTTCGCGCGGTACACGACCGCGTCGAGACGGCGCTCGAGCAGGCCGACCAGGTTCTCACCCGAGTCACCCTTCAGGCGGATCGCCTCGGCGTAGTAGCGGCGGAACTGCTTCTCGGTGATGTTCGCGTAGTAGCCCTTCAGCTTCTGCTTGGCGCGGAGCTGGGTGCCGAAGTCGGACATCTTGCCCTTGCGGCGCTGGCCGTGCTGGCCGGGGCCGTATTCGCGGCGGTTCACGGGGCTCTTCGGGCGACCCCAGATATTCTGACCCATGCGGCGGTCAAGCTTGTGCTTGGCCTGAATGCGCTTCGACATCGCTGTTCCTCTTTGTTGTCGAATTTGCGAGGAACGCGCCCTCCTCTTCCCCGAAGGGACGACAGGCCGACCGAAGCCGGGCCACGGGAGCGTAAAAAGTTACGCGGCCCGTTTAAGGACCGCGTGAACGGGTGGGGTTTATGGGAATGGGCAAGAAAAGTCAATCGGTTCCGCGTCATCCCAAGAGCAGCGGCATATCCTCGACCGAGACGAGCGGCAGGCCCTTGTCCTTCAAGGCCGTGCGCAGGGGTTCGGTCATCCCGGCGCCGCTGGTGAACACCGCCACGGCCTCGTTCTCGTCGGCCTCGTGGCCCGGTACGGGCTGGCCGATGAGCTGGGTCACGCGCCGCCCGATGGCCGGGGCCGGGTCGATCCAGGTCACGGGCCACGGGGCAAGGGCCTGGAAGCGCTGGAGAAGCAGCGGGTAATGGGTGCAGCTCAGCGCCACCACATCGGTCCGCCTGCCCTCCTCTTCGACGAAGCAGGGCATGAGCTCGTCCAGGATCTCCGCATCGGTGACCGGCGCGCCTGCGAGCTCGGCCTCGGCGATGGCCGCGAGGCGGCGGGAGCCGACGAGGTTGACCCTGCAATTGGCGGCATAGGTCTCGATGAGGTCCCGCGTGTAGTCCCGAGCCACCGTCCCGGGGGTGGCGAGCACGGTGATATAGCCCGACCTCGTGATCTGCGCGGCCGGCTTGATGGCGGGCACCGTGCCGACGAAGGGCACGGAGAAGCGCTCCCGCAGGTGGGGCAGAACCAGGGTCGAGGCCGTGTTGCAGGCGATCACCACGAGCGTGGGATCATGAAGGGCGATCAGCCGCTCCATGACCGCGAGAACCCGCGCCACCAGAACGTCCTGGCTCAAGGCCCCATAGGGAAAGCCGGCATCGTCCGCCGCATAAACGTAGCGCGCGTCCGGGCGGACCTTCAGCACCTCGGAAAAGACCGTGAGGCCGCCGAGGCCGGAATCGAAGACGAGGATGGTAGGCACGGGAGACGGCATGACAGCCGGGTTATAGGTCGTTCCGGCCAGAAGATCGACACGCATACGCCACACCTTACAAACGAAGATGATTTATGAATTCCGAAAGGCCCTGCTTGGTTTCCGTGGGGGTGGTCGGCGGAGCAAGGTTCAGCCTGCGCCGGGGCCCGGCTTCCGGCTGCTTCTGCTGCCCCTCCACCTTCGGCATCTGGGCCGAGAGGCGCTTCACGGGCCAGCCATCGCTCCAACTGCCCATATCCACGAACTTGGAATCGCGTGTGAGCGCCGTCGCATCCTTGCCGGCAAATGCCGCATCGGCGGCGATCTCGAAGGTGCGCCAATAGGCCAGGTAGTCGAGCGTATCGGTGCCGTTGTTGCCGAGCTGCTGGGTCAGAATCGTCTGGGGACCTGACAGGGACATGTCGGCGCTCCAGCGCCACGTGTTCCTTTGCTTCGGGTCGCGCGGCGGATCGGGCGGCAGCTTGATGGCGGAGGCGTCGTAATCGGCTTTCGGAGAGCCGGGAGAGGCAATCGTCGCGGTCAGCGGCGGGTAGCCGTGATCGTCGGAGCTGGTGCGCATGAACAGCTTGCGGTTCGCGGGCACCCCGCTTGCCGCGTCCAGGAGACGGCGGGCCGCGCGGTCGATGGGCAGATGCTCCCGGTCGCCGCTCATGGTGATGATGAGCGTGGACGGATCGATGGCCGAGAGGTCGCGGAGCATGATGCCCCTCTCCTTCTCGTTGGAGGCGATGCCGCCCGGCATGAGGCCGTAGACCAGCTTCGGCGCAGGCAGCTTGCTGTCGCCGACGCCGGACGCGACGTTCAGCGCAATCGGCATGCCGGCGGAATGGCCGATAAAGGCGACACGCTTGAGATCGGGCTTCGCCTGGGCGTCCTCTGCGAGATCCGTCAGCGCATTCCGGATCAGGGTTTCCGACAAGGCCGTCGCGTCGGCGGGACGCGAGCGGTTCACCTCCTGAAAGCGCGGGAAGAGCACGAGATAGCCCTTGCGCGCCAGATGATCGATGAAGCCGCCATAGAGGCCGGGATTCACCGCGCCCCAGGAATGGAAGAACACCACGACAGGGCGCGGCGCGGCAGGCGTATCGGAGCCATGGAACACGTAGGTGCCGGAACTGGCGGTGCCGGTGCCGCGCTTGACCACCTCTGAGATTTTGTAATCGGACCCGCCGGGCCCCTGCTCCGGCTGCTTTGGCGGCGTCGCTGCGATGGCCCAGGGAGCCACGAGGCATGAGCCAAGGAGAAGGAGCGTTGTCAGCGAGCGGCGCATGGCGATCTCAGGTCAGATTGTTCAGGGCAAAGGGCACCCGGCAACATTAGATCAGAAGATCTTTAAGGCTTCCTCAACCGCCGGCCTTCCGCAAGTGCGCGAATCGCCCCGCGTAACGTGCGGACGTCCTGCTCGGTCATCTCGAGGCGATGAAAGATGTCCCGCATGTTGCGGGTCATGGTCGGCTTCTTGTCCTCGGGGTAGAAGTTCACCGCCTCAAGCTCCTCCTCGATGTAGTCGAAGAAGGAGGTGACGGCCTCACGGGCCGCAGGAGGCGAGCGCCTTTCGCCGCTGAAAGGCAGCGCGCTGCCGGTCGCCAGCTTGTACCATTCGTATGAGACCAGCAGCACGGCCTGCGCGAGATTGAGCGACGAGAACTTGGGGTCCACCGGAAAGGTGATGATGGCATCCGCAAGGGATACCTCGTCGTTCTCGAGCCCCGTCCGCTCGCGTCCGAACATGATGCCGATGCGCTGGCCCTCGGCACTGCGCTGGTGCGCCTCCTGCATGGCGGGCTCGGGGGCAAAGACGCGCTTCATCTGTCCGCGCTCGCGGGCGGTCGTGGCGAAGACGTAGTTGAGGTCGGCAATCGCTTCCTTCGCCGTGTCGTAGAGCTTGGCCCCTTCCAGCACATGCACGGCGCCGGAGGCTGCCGAATGAGCGCCCTTGCGCGGCCAGCCATCGCGCGGCGCCACGATGCGCAGCTCCGAGAGGCCGAAATTCGCCATGGCACGCGCCACCATGCCGATATTTTCGGCCAGCTGGGGCTCGACGAGGATGATGGTTGGAAGCGTCATCGGGTTCGGGTCTTCAATCGGACGTGACAGGGTCACTCCCCATACAGCCCAAGGCCCTGAGCCGCCACATTGATTTCTGAATCAAGCTTCACAGATGGCTTCTGAGGCATAGAAGGACGCGGGAAGTCGATGATCGTCGCGGATGAAGTCCTGATCTCGGCCATCACCTTCGTCATTCTCGTGGGGGTCTCCCTCGGCTGCCTGTTCGGGCACACGCTGCTTTCCGCCAGGCAGCTTCAGGAAGACACGAACTCCACCGTCAGGGTCGTCGCCAATATCTTCGTGGTCATCGCCTCCCTCGTGTTCGGCCTGATGCTGAACTCGGCGAAGAACACGTTTCAGGACGTGGACGATGCCGTCCATACCTACGCGACGGACCTGATCCTGCTCGACAAGACCGCCCGCGCCCTGGGTCCCGCCGGAGAAGACGTTCACCGCGGGATCATTGCCTATCTCGAGCGAGCACTGAGCGCGAGCCCTGGCGTGGACCCCGACAGGCAGGCCGAAATCCTGCTTGAGGATGTCGGCAACAGGCTGCGGGCGGTCGAGGCGACGAGCGACCAGCAGACGGCTCTCTGGAACGAAGCCCGGCAACTCTACCGGGCGGTTCTCGACCAGCGCTGGGTTATCGTCGGCCAGTCGACCGGCACCATCCCGATGCCTCTCATCGTGGTGATGATCGCGTGGCTGGTCGTGATCTTCGCGAGCTTCGGCTTCCGGTCGCCCCGGAACGCGGTCGTCATCGGCACGCTCATCTCGGCTGCCCTCCTGATCTCGGCCTCGCTTTGCCTGATCCTCGACATGGACAACCCGTCGTCGGGGCTCATCCAGGTCTCCGACGAGCCCTTGCAGCGGGTTCTGGAGCAAATCCGGCAATGAGGGCCCGATTCCGCCCTATGCCGGGAGGACGGGAAAATACTGAAAGCGGCAGAAACCCCTGAATTGGGGCCAGCCCCCCACCTTCCCCCGGAGCCTCAACCGCGCTATAGCCCCGGCAACCCGTCTGCCGCAGGCAGACCCGTTCCAGCCCTGAAAGCAAGGTGAGATCAATGGCGAAGATCAAGGTTGCCAATCCGGTCGTCGAACTCGACGGCGACGAGATGACCCGCATTATTTGGCACTTCATCAAAGAGAAGCTGATCCACCCCTATCTCGACATCGACCTGAAGTACTACGACCTGGGCATCGAGCACCGCGACGCCACCAACGACAAGGTCACGGTCGAAGCCGCAGAGGCCATCAAGAAGTACGGCGTCGGCGTGAAGTGCGCCACCATCACGCCGGACGAGGCCCGCGTGGAAGAGTTCAAGCTGAAGGAGATGTGGAAGTCGCCCAACGGCACGATCCGCAACATCCTCGGCGGCGTGATCTTCCGCGAGCCGATCATCTGCAAGAACGTTCCGCGCCTCGTGCCCGGCTGGACCCAGCCGATCATCGTCGGCCGTCATGCCTTCGGCGACCAGTACAAGGCCACCGACTTCAAGGTGCCCGGCAAGGGCCGCATGACGATCAAGTTCGAGGGCGAGGACGGCACCGTCATCGAGAAGGAAGTCTTCAAGTTCCCGGGCGCCGGCGTCGCCATGGCGATGTACAACCTCGACGAGTCGATCCGCGAGTTCGCCCGCGCCTCGATGAACTACGGCCTGAACCGCAAGTACCCGGTCTACCTCTCCACGAAGAACACCATCCTGAAAGCCTATGACGGCCGCTTCAAGGACATCTTCGAGGAAGTCTACCAGAACGAGTTCAAGGCGAAGTTCGACGCCGCCGGCATCACCTACGAGCACCGCCTCATCGACGACATGGTGGCCTCGGCCCTCAAGTGGTCGGGCGGCTATGTGTGGGCCTGTAAGAACTACGACGGCGACGTGCAGTCCGACACGGTGGCGCAAGGGTTCGGCTCGCTCGGCCTCATGACCTCCGTGCTGATGACGCCGGACGGCAAGACGGTGGAAGCGGAAGCCGCCCACGGCACCGTGACCCGCCACTACCGCGAGCACCAGAAGGGCAAGGAGACCTCCACCAACTCCATCGCCTCGATCTTCGCCTGGACCCGTGGCCTCGCCCACCGCGCCAAGCTCGACGACAACGCCGAGCTCGCCAAGTTCGCCGCGACCCTCGAGAAGGTCTGCGTGGACACGGTCGAGTCCGGCTTCATGACGAAGGACCTCGCCCTCCTCGTCGGCGCCGAGCAGAAGTGGCTCTCCACCACCGGCTTCCTCGACAAGATTGACGAGAACCTCAAGAAGGCGATGGCTGCTTAATCAGCCTTCATCGGGCACGAATTGAAAATGGCCGGGCTTGCCCCGGCCATTTTTGTTATAGAATAGCGGATGACTCGAAGAGGCCCTGCCATGAAGAACGCTTCCGCCTTGAAATCCCTGTCCCTTGCATTCCTGACGGCAGCCTCGCTGACAGTTGCAGGCGCCCAAGCGCAGACCCAGCCGCAGGCCGTCCGCCTGCGCGAGATCAAGGATCTCGACAAGCTCGACCCCAACTGGATCATGGGCATGTGCAACCTGCCCGGCCTCGAATGCAACAAGGTGGAAGAGCCGCGTCTCTTCGAGCGCAAGAGCGAGAGCGGAAGCGAATACTATGCCGTGATGGTGAACAGGACGATTTCCCGTCTTGTGATGAAAGCGCCGGGCCAGTGGCAGGTTCTGAACCGCTGGAGCTTCGAGAAATATCCGCTGCCGGCTTCTGAAGATGGTTCGGAAGTCAGAATGGTCGACATCCACCCTGCCCTCTATCCCACGGGCTCCGGCCTCTGGGCGGTCGCCGTGCTCAACCGCATCCGGGAAGGCTATTTGGGCGGCGGCGCGGAATTCGTCATTGCCGATTTCGTAACGCTTGATCCCGAGATGACGGAGACCACTGAAGATCAGCGCCGATACAACAACGTGCCGTTCAGCTGCACCAAGACGGTACGCGCCTGCTTCTCGGAAAAAGACTACAAGACCTCGCCCCACTGCCAGGACGAAAGCAGCGGCTATCTCACGCTGAAATTCGAGATCAATCCGGCAAGCCACTTCCACGACTGGACCGCCACCTGGAACGAGACTTCCTGGCCTGCCGGTGTTGCGAAATCCGCGCAGAAGAAAACGCAGCAGACGGAGCGTCTCGAATCGGTCAAGCACGCTGTCGGCCCCAAAGGCTTCGTGCCGAAGACATTCGCATTCTGTGACGGCGGGCCGGCGAAATAAGCGAAAGCGCTCTGCGACATCAGAAGCGCTCTTCGTTCTCCTTCGCGAGCGCGTCGAGTTGTTCCGTCTTGCCGGTATAACCCTTTCGCCCCGCATCCCACGTGAAGCTGCCATGGACGACCTTCGTCCGAGGCTTGCCGATGATCGTGCTGCAATCATTGCGCAGCTTTGCGACCTGATGAGCGATGGAGACCTGGATCTCGGCCATCGGCTGTGAGGGAATGAGCTTGACCGCGTCTTTCTCGATGATCTGGGAGCGACAATCGGCTTCGCCATAAACGAAGAACTCTCCGATGAAGGACAACTTGTCCGCTCCAGCCAGGATCAGCGAACTGATGCGGTAACTCTGGTTGGAGTTGCCGTGCCAACCCTTCGACACGAGCAGTGCACCATCTTTGCCAAGTGATCGGATCATCGGCTCGTCATAGCTGGTGTGCTGGTCTGTTCGCACATCGACGGCATCGAGCATTCTGCCTTCGCCCTCCCCCTCGAACAGAAGAAGCGGCGAGACATCGGCATCGTAGAGTTTGAGCGCCAGGATGACGCGCTTACGGCCTCCGACCTCGAAGACTTCTCCATCGAGGCCCACAAGATTGACTGTCTCGCCCCAATCCCCAGCGGGTTCGTTGTCCTGCAGCCGGCGCAAGGCGATGCCTTTGCGCCCCGTCAGACCAGGGAGCGAAGCCTCCGTCGGCTTGGCGTCGGGCAGCGCTTGTTTTACCAGATCGAGCCAAGTCCGGCCGGCGAGCCCTGAAATGGGCGCGTGAAAGTCGTCGATCGGCGCGGCCGTGCCAGCACTCGTCCAAAGCATCGGGAGGGCAAGGCAAAGGAGCAAACGTTTCATCGGAAGCATCGCTGATGACTATCCTATGATGATTAGGCCCCTAGATTGTTCTCTGCAACATCATCCAGTGGCGCCTTGCGACCGAGAGAGGTTTGAGATGACAACACCCGTCATGACCGGCGGCTGCCAATGCGGGGCGGTGCGCTACGCGCTTCAATCCGAGCCGAGCCGCGCCAGCATCTGCCATTGCCGCATGTGCCAGAAGGCCTTCGGCAATTATTTCGCGCCGTTCACCGGCCTGCCGCAAAATGATCTGGTCTGGACGAGGGGGCAGCCCGCCACCTTCAGGAGTTCCGAGGCTGCGGAGCGCGGTTTCTGCCGCGATTGCGGGACGCCGCTGACCTATTCCTTCCTGGAGGACGACCGGATCAGCGTCTCCATCGGCAGCCTGGATCACCCGGAGCATGTCACCCCGGAGTTCCAATACGGCATCGAGAACAGGCTTCCCGCCTTCGGGATGCTTCATACGCTTCCGGGCATTACGACGGATGATGATAACTCACCTGAGGAACTGGCGAAGATGAAATCCCGCCAGCACCCGGATCATGATTGAGGACTGTCCTTCTGGAAGCTGGGCTGTTTTTTTCGAAACAAACCGCTCCTTGCCGCATTGAACCCTCGACACCCTTGCCGGGCGTGACCTCCCGCGCCGCGCCCAGGAAAGCGAGAGGACATGCTTTGGTCGGCACATACAGTTCAGGCTCTCTGAGGCCGCTTCATCCCCTTCATGCAATTCTGCTGGCGTTTCCGCTCCCATTGTTCGCTGGCGCGCTGATCAGCGATTTCGCCTATCGGGCGACCTATCATATCCAATGGGCTAATTTCTCGTCCTGGCTCATTGCCGGGGGGCTGGTCGGGGGCGGTTTCGCAGCGCTTTGGGCGCTGATCAATCTGTTTCGCAGAGGACCGGCGCACAAGGGACGTCTGATCGTCTATTTCGTCGTGCTGGCTGTCATGTGGGTGCTCGGTTTCATCAACGCCCTCGTCCACGCGAAGGATGCCTGGGCGACCATGCCTGAGGGCCTTTACCTGTCGGCCATCACCACGCTTCTGGCCCTCGTTGCGGCCTGGATCGGCTATTCCGGATTTCATACAGGAGAGGTGAAATGAACCGCTCGACCCTCTTCCTCGGCGCCCTGATCATCGCTCTCTCTGCCGTCAACGCGGAAGCGCAGCCACAGCAATTCGGCCCGAACCCGAACCTGCCCGAGCCGGAGCGCGGCCTGTTGCCCAGCATGAAGATCCCGAGACCGGCCAACTGGGGCAACGATCTGCCGAAGGTGCCGCAGGGATACAAGATCCAACCCATCGCCACGGATCTCAAGATCCCGCGGCAAACGATTGTCCTGCCCAACGGCGATATTCTGGTGGCCGAAGGGTCAGGCGGCTACGCGCCGACCTTGCGCCCCAAGGACATGATCGCAGGTTACATCAAGAGCCTCGGCAAAAGCTCGGTGAAGGGCGGCAATCGGCTCACCCTGCTGCGCGACGCCGATGGCGACGGCACTTACGAATTGCAGGGCGTTTTCGCCGACAACCTCAACGCACCCTATGGGCTCGCGTTCATCAACGGCGTCATCTATGTCGCCAACCAGGACGCGCTGGTGCGCTTCGAGTACCGGGACGGCGACACCAAGGCGAGCGGGCCTCCGACGAAGGTCACCGACCTGCCCGCCGTGATCAACCATCACTGGACGAAGGCGATGACGGCCAGCGCGGACGGCCGCTTCCTGTATGTGGGCATCGGCTCCAACAGCAACATTTCCGAGCGCGGGATGGATGTTGAGGAGGACCGGGCCATGGTCTGGCAGATCGATGCGCAGACCGGCGCGCACAAGCCTTATGCAACCGGCCTCCGCAATCCTACGGCGCTAACCATTCAGCCGGGTACGGGACAGCTCTGGGCGGTCGTGAACGAGCGCGATGAAATCGGCCCCGATCTCGTCCCCGATTATCTGACATCGGTGAAGGAAGGCGGCTTCTACGGATGGCCCTACAGCTATTGGGGCCAGAATGTCGATCCGCGTGTGCAACCTCAGGATCCGGAGAAAGTCGCAGCAGCCATTCGCCCGGACTACGCCTTGGGATCACACGTGGCGGCGCTCGGCGTGGATTTCTCGATCCCGGAGATGGGCCCCGATTTTGCAGATGGCGTGTTCGTGGGCATGCACGGCAGCTGGAACCGAAGCCCTCCTGTGGGCTACAAGGTCGTCTTCGTTCCGTTCCGCGACGGCAAGCCGGCTGGAGACCCAATCGATTTCGTGTCGGGCTTCCTCGTCGATGACGGAAACACGCGAGGCCGCCCGGTCGGCGTGACGGTGGACCCGCGTGGCGCCCTGATCGTCGCCGACGACCTGTCGAACACGATCTGGCGAGTGACGAGAAACTAGTTCCTGCCAGCCGAAGCATCGAACCAACGTTCCTGATTGTCTGCTCATATAGCGCCGGGAGCACATTCTCAGATATGGCGCCCCCTCTGGCCCTCCCCACAAGGGGAGGGAAACACGCGCTATATCCTTTTTCCGACCAGTTCCGGCATCACGACGTCGGCGCGGCCTGATCCTTCACAGGGCCGCGCTGGGCCACAGGCTTCTTGCTCTTGCGGGAGAGCACCAGCGGGACAAGGCTCACGGTGACAGGGTTCGGGTAATGCTCAAGGGTCGAGCCGGTCGCGGCATCGACGCCCATGCCGACCACGCCTCCAATGAGAACATTGCCTGCGAAACCGGCGGCTCCGGCACCCGCGACACGGGTCTGCACCATCACGTTCTGGCTCTCGTAACCCTGCTTGGAGAAGGTCGCGATGAACTCGGATTTGCGGCTCACTTCCAGCGTGCAGGGCGTCGTCGGGCAGGTGAGGCCCGTCGAGGTCCGCATTTCCGCAGAAGGGGTGGAGTCAAAGGTGATCTGCTCGGTCGTGCCACGGGTAACCGTGGCGCAGGCGCCGAGGGAAAGGCTGCCCGCAAGAACTGCGAGAAGTGATACGTGCATGATGCTGCCCCGTTATCTTTCTTTGTTGTTTCTCGCTGTTGCGAGCCTACACAACTAGAAAGATATCCTATAATATTTCAAGGGCAGAAGATTGATGTGCACAGGGCCGTGAGCCGCCTGACAACCTGAAGGGTAAGGATCATCAGGCGGCGAGGTTTGGTGCTGCGATCCAGGCTTGTCAGGCAGCCGACATCGCCGCCTCGATCGCCGAGAGCGCGGCTTCGGCCTGGGCGCCGTCGGGGCCGCCGGCCTGGGCCATGTCGCGGCGTCCGCCACCGCCCTTGCCGCCGAGCTTTTCCGAGCCGACGCGCACGAGCGAGACGGCATCGTACTTGGCCGTCAGGTCCTCGGTGACCGCAACGACGATGCCAGCCTTGCCGTCATCGGCAACGCCGACGATGGCGACGACGCCGGAGCCGAGGCGCTTCTTGCCTTCGTCGGCGAGGCTCTTGAGATCCTTCATCTCGACGCCGGTGACCGCGCGGGCCATGAGCTTGATGCCGCCCACGTCCTTGACCGGATCGCCGCCGCCCGCAGCGCCGCCGCCCATGGCGAGCTTGCGGCGCGCCTCTGCGAGTTCGCGCTCCAGCTTGCGGCGCTCTTCGAGCAACGCGGAGAGACGCGAGGAAACTTCGTCCACAGGGGTCTTCAGAAGACCGGCAACCTCACGCAGCTTGCGGCTCTCATCCGCGAGGTAACGGCGCGCGGCATCGCCCGTCATCGCTTCGAGACGGCGCACGCCTGCGGCGACCGCGCTCTCGCCCACGATGGTGACGAGGCCGATATCGCCCGTGCGGTTCACGTGGGTGCCGCCGCAGAGCTCGACCGAGAAGGTCTTGTTGCCCTCGGTCTTGCCCATGGAGACGACGCGAACCTCGTCGCCGTACTTCTCGCCGAAGAGAGCGCGGGCGCCGGATTCGATGGCTTCGTCAACGGCCATGAGCTTGGTGACCACCGGCTCGTTCTGAAGCAGCACCCGGTTGGCGATCTCCTCGACCTCCTTCAGCTCCGCATCCTCGATGGGCTTGGGATGGCTGAAGTCGAAGCGCAGGCGGTCGGGGGCGACCATCGAACCCTTCTGGGCCACGTGATCGCCGAGAACCTGACGCAGAGCCTCGTGAAGGAGGTGCGTCGCGGAATGGTTGGAGCGCACGGCGGAACGGCGCTCGTGATCGACGATCAGTTCGAGCGACTGATTCAGCTTCAGCGAACCCTTCTCCACGGTGACGTGGTGCACGAAGAGATCGCCGAGCTTCTTCTCGGTGCCGGTCACGAACACGCGCGCGCCCTCGCCCTGCATCACGCCGGTATCGCCGACCTGACCGCCGGACTCGCCGTAGAACGGCGTCTGGTTGAGGACCACGAGACCAGTCTCGCCGGCCTTCAGCTCGGAAACTTCCTTGCCGTCCTTGAGCAGCGCAACGACGACGCCCTCGGCCTGCTCGGTATCGTAGCCGAGGAATTCCGTGGCGCCGGTGCGCTCCTTCACGCCGAACCACACGGTTTCCGTCGCCGCCTCGCCCGAGCCGGACCAGGCCGCGCGGGCCTTCTCGCGCTGGCGCTCCATGGCGGCATTGAAAGCGTCCGTATCGACGCCGATTCCGCGCGACTTCAGGGCGTCCTGCGTCAGGTCCAGCGGGAAGCCATAGGTATCGTAAAGCGTGAAGGCCGTATCGCCCGACAGGTTCTGGCCCTTGGTGAGATTGCGGGTCTCGTCGTCGAGGATCGTGAGGCCGCGTTCCAGGGTCTTGCGGAAGCGGGTCTCCTCCAGCTTCAGCGTCTCGGTGATCAGTGCCTCGGCACGGATCAGCTCAGGATAGGCCTGCCCCATCTCGCGCACCAGAACGGGCACGAGGCGGTACATCAGCGGATCGCGCGCGCCGAGCAGCTGCGCGTGGCGCATGGCGCGGCGCATGATGCGGCGAAGCACGTAGCCGCGCCCCTCGTTCGACGGCAGCACGCCATCGGCCACGAGGAAGCAGGAGGTGCGCAGGTGATCCGCGATCACGCGATGCGAGGCCTTGCGGTCACCCTCCGGCGCCACGCCGGTGGCGTGTGCCACGGCCTCGATGAGCGTGCGGAACAGGTCCGTATCGTAGTTGGAGTACACGCCCTGCATGATCGCCGAGATGCGCTCAAGGCCCATGCCGGTATCGATGGAGGGCTTGGGCAGGGCGATGCGGTTGCCGGGCTCGATCTGCTCGTATTGCATGAACACGAGGTTCCAGAACTCGAGGAAGCGGTCGCCGTCCTCCTCGGGGCTGCCGGGAGGGCCGCCCCAGAGCTTGTCGCCCTGGTCGATGAAAATTTCCGAGCACGGGCCGCAGGGGCCGGTATCGCCCATCTGCCAGAAATTGTCCGAGGTCGGAATGCGGATGATCTTGGAATCCGAGAACCCGGCGATCTTCTTCCAGAGGTTCGCGGCCTCGTCGTCGTCATGGTAGACGGTGACGAGAAGCTTCTCCTTCGGAAGATCGAACTCCTTGGTGATCAGGTTCCAGGCCAGCTCGATGGCGCGTTCCTTAAAGTAATCGCCGAACGAGAAGTTGCCGAGCATCTCGAAGAAGGTGTGGTGGCGCGCCGTGTAGCCCACATTGTCGAGATCGTTGTGCTTGCCGCCCGCGCGCACGCATTTCTGCGAGCTCGCCGCCGTGCTGTAGGGCCGCTTCTCGGCTCCGGTGAACACGTTCTTGAACTGCACCATGCCGGCATTCGTGAACATCAGGGTCGGGTCGTTGCGCGGCACGAGGGGGCTCGATGCCACGACCTCATGGCCGTTCTTGGCGAAGTAATCGAGGAAGGTCGACCGGATTTCGTTGACGCCGCTCATGGGTTCTCAAACTCGGGAATTGGGGGGCTTCTCAGCCCCGGTAATGTCTTGATGGAGGCCGGTTTTAGCCGTCCCCGGCCCCTCTGTCGAGGCGGCGTTTCGCACTATGGGTTCAGGCTTCGGGGATTGGTATCGGCCGAGCAAAGAAAAAGACCGCCGCGATCTCTCGCGACGGCCCTTCCTTTGCCCTTGAAGGAGAGCAAAACCTCTTTACTCAGCGGAACCTTCATCCAGGTCTTCGGCGGTCGGTGTGGCCTGATCCAGAATGCGGTCGGCGAGCAGGCCGGAATTCTGGCGGATGAGAGCCTCGATCTTGCCTGCGATCTCGGGATTGTCGCGCAGGAACTGCTTAGAGTTCTCGCGACCCTGGCCGAGGCGCTGGCTGTCGAAGGAGAACCAGGCGCCGGACTTGTCGACGATACCGGCCTTGACGCCGAGATCGATGAGCTCGCCCACCTTGGATACGCCCTCGCCGAACATGATGTCGAACTCGACCTGCTTGAAGGGCGGAGCGACCTTGTTCTTGACGACCTTGACGCGGACCGAGTTGCCGATCGGATCGTCGCGATCCTTCAGTGTCGAGACGCGGCGGATGTCGAGACGGACCGAAGCGTAGAACTTCAGGGCGTTGCCGCCGGTGGTCGTCTCAGGCGAGCCGTACATGACGCCGATCTTCATGCGGATCTGGTTGATGAAGATCACCATCGTCTTCGAACGGGAGATCGAACCGGTGAGCTTGCGCAGGGCCTGGCTCATGAGACGGGCCTGGAGGCCCGGCTGAACATCGCCCATCTCGCCGTCGAGCTCGGCCTTCGGGGTCAGGGCCGCCACCGAGTCGATGACGAGCACGTCGACCGCGCCGGAGCGCACGAGCGTATCGGCGATTTCGAGGGCCTGCTCGCCGGTGTCGGGCTGGGAGATCAGGAGATCGTCCAGGTTGACGCCGAGCTTGCGGGCATAAACGGGATCGAGCGCATGTTCCGCGTCCACGAAGGCGCAGACGCCGCCCTTCTTCTGGGCTTCGGCGATGGTGTGCAGCGCCAGGGTCGTCTTACCGGACGATTCCGGCCCGTAGATCTCGATGATGCGGCCGCGGGGCAGTCCGCCCACGCCGAGCGCGATATCGAGGCCGAGCGAACCCGTCGAGACGGTTTCGATTTCAACCGGCTGCTGGCCCTTGCCGAGCCGCATGATCGAGCCCTTGCCGAAGGCACGCTCGATCTGAGAGAGCGCCGCGTCGAGAGCTTTCGATTTGTCTTTATCCATTGATGTATTTTCCACCAGTCTCAGCGAAGACTGCGACATGACCAGACACCCTTATGGCAGGAGGAGGAGTGAATCTCAACGCGGTGTTGAGAAGATATATGTACTCACTTTGTTCCTACCTGCAAGTTCTTTTTTCGTTCTCATTCGAGAATTCACAGGGCATTCGCCAGCCATAGTGGCGCAGGGAAAAAATATAGTTTTAACAGCACCTTACTGCCCGATGACCTGTTTCACCGTCTCGACCAGCTGGCGCAGGCTGAAGGGCTTGGGAAGGAAATTGAACTCCTCCCCTTCCGGCAGGTTCTTGCGGAAGGCTTCCTCGGCGTAGCCGGAGACGAAGATCACCTTCAGGTCCGGGTAGAGCTTGCGCAGTTCGCCGAGCAGCGTGGGACCGTCCATCTCGGGCATCACCACGTCGGAGACTACGAGGTCCACCGGCGCGCCGCGCTCGGCGATGATCTCCATGGCCTCGATACCGGACGCCGCTTCCAGAACCGTATAGCCGCGCGCGCTCAAGGCACGCGCGTTCACGGCGCGAACCGGGTCCTCGTCCTCGACCAGGAGAATCGTGCCCTGCCCCGTCATGTCCGCGGCGGGCTTCTTCGGCTGGTCGGCCTTCGTCTCTTCCGGCATCTCCTGCGCGGCCGGGATATGGCGCGGAAGGTAGATGCTGAAGGTGGTGCCGCCGCCGGGCTTCGAATCGACGTCGATATAGCCGCCCGACTGCTTCACGATGCCGAAGACGGTGGAGAGGCCGAGGCCCGTGCCCTTGCCGACTTCCTTCGTGGTGAAGAAGGGCTCGAAGATCTTTTCCATCACGTCGGGCGTCATGCCGCTGCCGGTATCGGACACCTCGACGAGCACGTATTCCGCCGCCGGCATGGCGCTGACATTGAGGTTCTCGGCTTCCTGCGTCGAGACATTGGCCGTGCGGATCGCGAGCTTGCCTCCCTCGGGCATGGCATCGCGGGCATTGACCGCGAGGTTCACCACCACCTGCTCGAACTGGTTTACGTCAGCCTTCACGAACCACAGGTCGCGGCCGTGGCTGAGATCGAGCTCCACCCGCTCGCCGAGCAGGCGCTTGAGGAGCATGGAGAGATCGTAGAGGCGGTCGTTGAGGTTGAGCACCTCGGGCCGCAGGGTCTGGCGGCGCGAGAAGGCGAGCAGCTGGCGCACGAGGCTCGCGGCCCGGTTCGCGTTCTGCTTGATCTGCATGATGTCCTGGAAGGACGGATCGGTGGGCCGGTGGTTGGCGAGCAGCAGGTCGCTGTAGCCGATGATGGCTTGCAGCACATTGTTGAAGTCGTGCGCGACGCCGCCGGCGAGCTGGCCGACCGCGTTCATCTTCTGCGACTGCGCGAGCTGTTCCTCCACTTTACGGAAGTCCGTGGTGTCGAGGGCATAGATGATCGCCGTCTCGCCCTCCGCGCCCGTGTCGCCCACAGGCGTCACCCAGACGCGCACCGAGCCGCCGTTCTCGCCGGCCGTCTGCAATTCGAGCGGCGGGATATCGCCCTTGTTCTCGGCGGCAGCCTTGAGCGCCGCCTCGATGGGCGCGGCCTCGCGGAACCGCTCGAGGATCGAAGGCCCCTCGCCCGCGCCCTCGCCGCTGCGCGGCAACGTGCCGAAGAGCTTGGTGAAAGGAACGTTCGCATGAACGATCCGGCCCGCCTTGTTGACGGTCGCGATGGCGATGGGGGTGTTGTTGAAGAAACGGACGAAGCGCACTTCCGCCGCGCGCTGCCCCTCATCCACTTCCACGCCGGGAGAGCGGTTGAGAACGAGCGTGCGGGACGCGCCCATGCGGCCGTCCTGACCGAAGGCGATGCGGTGATAGAGGCGCACCGGCAGGAACTGGCCGTTGCGGCGGCGCAGGTCGAGATCGAAATTCTCGGTGCGCACGCTGCCCGGCTCGCCGGTGAACGATGTCATCATCGCCACCACGTTGCGCGGAAGGATATCGGCAAGGTTCAGGCCGCCGGAGCCGACCTGGGCGAGATCGTAATCGAGCCAGCTCGCCAGCGTCGCGTTGAGATAGATGATAGAACCGCCCGGATCGATGGAGAGGAAGCCCGCCGGCGCGTGATCGAGATAGTCGATGGCGTGCTGGAGTTCCTGGAAGACGTTCTCCTGGCGCTCGCGCTCATGGGTGATGTCCGCGATGCTCCACAGGGTCGCCTCGCGGCGGCTCGGGCGCGGCACCGGGCGCACGCGCACGCGATACCAGCCGAACTCCTGCGCGCCGTCGAGGGACGGCGAAAGGCGGATTTCCTCGGTGCCGGTGCGATGCTCGCGCGCGGCCTGCGCCAGACGATAGATCGCCTCCGAGACTTCCGGCGCACCCATGAATAGCCGCTCGACGGGCCGCACTTCGCCGCCGTTCGCGCCCGCGAGCGACATATAGGTCTGGTTGGCATAGACGATGCGGCCATCGTCCTCGATGACGGCGAGCCCCTCGCCCGAGGTATCGGACATGAGCTTGGTGATGTCGTTGCGAGCCACTTGGCCCGCGAACTGAATCACGCCGATGGCGAGCGCGAACAGGAAGAACACGCCTGCCATGGCGAAGAAGGCGAGAAGCCCGAGGATCAGCAACTGCGCCTCGTCGCTGCCTAGAACCCGCAGGGCCAACACCGCGCACACCAAGAGACCCGCAAGCAGAAGAACCCAGCCGATATGGCCGGGACGGTCGGAGCGGTCGATGGTGGAGCCCTTCGGCATGTCGCCCTCGTGAGC
Organism: Microvirga sp.; assembly: GCA_041913065.1. Classification (GTDB taxonomy): domain Bacteria; phylum Pseudomonadota; class Alphaproteobacteria; order Rhizobiales; family Beijerinckiaceae; genus Microvirga. The sequence goes on from JAYSGD010000001.1 coordinate 90,793, forward strand.
CATGAACTTCTTTATCCTTCAGGAAGGCGCATATGCCGGCACCGGCTGCAGCATCACATCCGACCGTTAACCTTTCGTGCTCGATCTACACGGAATTTATTGATTGACCTCTAAGGCGCTAGCAAGGGGGCGTTTGGGAAAAGGCTGTGCGGGGAGGAAGACCGCCAATGTTGTACAATGTCTTTATGCGCAGGATCGCAGCAGGATCGTGCCGAGGATGATCTTGAAAGATATTCCGGCCCGACGAGCCGGAAGAATTGCTTTGTTCGACAGCAGATTCCTTGCTGGAACACTGCATCGTAACCAATCTTTGCCCTTAAATTGGCATTTTGCGGAAAAATAAGCTTCCATTCATCGTCTACCACAATGCCGCCCCGGCGTGAGTATGTCTGAAGGACGGGGACCGATGCGACGGATGCCTTCTCGCGAAGGGTTTGGTGAAGACCAATCCACACCGTTAACCATCTGTTAACCTTGCGGCTGGCTTTAACCGTCAATGTGGTACAACCAACACAGAACTGGCCTGTAAAGGCCCCCACAAGGCTTGAGAGTTCATCGTGTCATCACTTTTTGGTACCGAGTCGCGGGCTATCCTCTTCGTGGTCGCATTCGCGATCATCCTGGCCCTGGTCGCTTTGTTCGGCCTGGTGCTGCGCAAGCTTACCGGCGCGCGGCTCATGATGCCGGGCAGCGACCGTTCACGCAGCCGCCAGCCGCGCCTCGGCATTGTCGACGTTTACGATCTCGACCGTCAGCGGCAGCTGCTGTTGCTGCGCCGGGACAATGTCGAGCATCTTCTTCTCATCGGCGGCCCCAATGACGTGGTCATCGAGACCAACATCGTCCGCGTTGCGGGGGCCCGCATTCCGGCGCCAGCCAACGAGCCCGTCCCTGAGCGGTTCGAGCCTCAGCTCGATCAGGCTCCACGCGCTCCGCAGGGGGAGCCGAATGGCCGTCCCTCCATCGAGGCGCAGCTCGCAGCGCAGCTCGGCGCATTCGTGCGCCGCCCCAACGAGGATTCGGATGCGGAGGAAGAGCTTACTCCCGTCGCTTCCATCAGCGCGCCGGTGCCTCCTCCGCAGGCTCCGTTGGTGGCCGAGCCCGTTCTGAAGCCGGATGCGGTGAACGTCTCCGCCAATCCGGTCGTGCAGGGCCTTCGGACCGAGGTCAGGGCACCCGTTTTCCCGAGCGCGCCTGAGCCGATCGTGGAACGTCCGGAGCCTCGCCCGGCTTACACGCCGCCCGTGCCTCCCCCGTTCCAGTCGCGGGCAACGCCCATCGCGCCAGTCGCGCCTCCGGCGGCTTCGGTCGCTCCCCCGCCGTCGGAGCCGGTCCGGTCCTTCCAGCCCGCTCCGGTCGAGCCGCCTGCCCCTGCCGAGAAGAGCGGAGCCGATCCGGTCGTTCTGTCGAACATGGCCAAGCAGCTCGAAGAGGCCTTGAAGCGTCCGGCCGCCCCCGTGCCGCCCCCGCCGATGGGTCCTGTTGCGCCGGCACCTGCGAACGACACGGATTACGACGATATCGAGGATGAGGATTTCCTAGAGCCCGGCCCTATCGGCGAGCCTCTGGCCGCCTATGAGGAGCCCGAGGAGGATCTGGTCGAGGAGCAGGAGGAGGAGCAGCAGCCGCAAGCCTCTCGCCAAGCACCCGAACCCAGCCGGCCCGAACCCGTCCGCCCTGAGCCGGTCCGTCCTGCCCCCTCGCCCCTGCCGCCGCAGCCGGCCGAGTCGGGATCGAAGGACAAGGCGAGCGATCCTTTCTCCGTCGAGGAGATCGAAGCGGAATTCGCCCGCCTGCTCGGACGCCCGGTCGATACGGGCAAGAAGGGCTGAGGCCCCAAACCCGCAATAAAAAAGGGCTCCTGTGATGGAGCCCTTTTTGTTTTTGGAAGGCTTTTTTCTTTGGAATGAACGAGATTCAGTCGTCCCGATAGACCCGCTCATTGCGCTCATGGCGCTCCTGAGCCTCCAGCGAGAGGGTCGCGATGGGGCGAGCCTCGAGGCGCTTGAGGGAGATCGGATCTCCGGTTTCCTCGCAATATCCGTAGGAGCCGTCATCGATACGGGCGAGAGCCGCGTCGATCTTGGCGATCAGCTTGCGCTGGCGGTCTCGGGCGCGAAGTTCGATGGCCCGGTCCGTTTCCGAAGAAGCCCGATCGGCAAGATCGGGATGATTCTCATTTTCGCTCTGCAAGGTCGCGAGAGTTTCCTGAGCCTCTTTGAGAATATCGCTTTTCCAGCGGATGAGCTTACGCCGGAAATACTCTCTCTGCCGTTCATTCATGAAGGGCTCGTCTTCTGTCGGTCGATAACCCTCATCAATAACGATGTCTGTCATGTTCGGCCGTTGTTCCCCAATGAACTGTGGCGCCCCTATATAGGGAAGCAGGGTCCCCGACAACGCTATTAAACGTCATCGATTTGTCTAATACGGGGCAACTCGCCCGATCCATGGGCAAAAGGGCCGAGCCAGAACGATTTGCCGCACCCCAAGCATCGGACCCAAAAGTGGATTTGCACTTTTGGGATCAATCCGATGCTCAAGCTTAAGAATAGTGCATCGTGGAGCGGATCCAACGGGCCGCACGATGCACTAGTCGGCGGCCCGCTCCGCCCTGCTGACCAATTCCCCAGCCACATCCCCAATTTTCGGGGTTTCCTCGCGAATGAAGGGCAGCGGGCGGCAGACCGAGAGGGCGGCGAGGCCGAACCGGGCCGTCATCAGGCCGTTCAGAACGCCCTCCCCGAGCTTCGCGGAGATTCGCGCCGCGAGGCCCAAGCCCAGCACCTGCTGCATGAGGCTGTCGCCCACCGCCACGCCGCCCGTGACGGCGAGGTGGTTGAAGGCCGCCTTGGCAAGGCGCAGGAAGCCGAACAGCCCGGGCCGCCCTCCATATATTCTCGCCAGGGTCCGGAGCAGCCGAACGGCGGCGAAGATCACGAAGGCCACATCCACGATGGCGCGGGGGCTGACCGCCGTGACAAGAGAAACCTGCTTGGCGGCGGCGGCGATCGCCCGCTTCGCCTGGGCATCGAGAGGGGCCAGAAGCTCGCGCTCGGCAATGGCAAGCCGATCATCCGCATCGATGATCTCGTCGCTCAGCGCCTTCAGGCGAGCACTTCCCTGGGCGGCGCTGCTTCGGGCGCCGTAGAGGTTGAGCAGGTCCGAGACGATACCCTTGGCAGCCTTATGGTCCTTGACCGCCAGGGCGTCGATGGCAGCTTCACGCAGTTTCTCGATCTTCTGCTCGCGCCAGATGCCGGCGACCTCCCGGCCGATGATGGCGAGGAACGCGAAGAGCGCCAGCACCGCCAGCGCAAGCGCCACCCAGCCGAGCCAGGGCGCGACGGCATAAAGATCGACGATGAGGTTTTCGAGGGCGAGGCCGAGGCCGAGGAGGAGAAGACCGGACAGAGCCGAAATCAGAATGCCGACCCACGGCGCGCGGCGGCGCTCGCCCATGGGCACGACAATGCCGTCGGCGGCCTCGATGGCGTCGAAAGGCTCTTCCGTGACCTGGACGGCACCGCCGGTCACGTTCGGATCGTCGAGGCGGAAGGCGCGCGGTTGGCGGCTCATGCGAAACGGTCCCCCAGCAGGAATTCAAGGGCGCGGTCGAGGCGGATATGAGGCATCCGCGCCATGCGGCCCGCCGCATCGACGGGCAGCTTCGGCGGACGGAAGCGCGGGAAGCGGAAGGAGCCTGGCTCGATGGCCCCATGGAAGATGGCCTCCGCCGATTCCGGCAGCTCGCCGGGGAAGATCGCGGCCTCCGTCTCCCCGTCGAAGACCTCGCCGCCGACCCGCTCCCCTGCCTCCGGCACGCCAGCCACGGCACGAAGCGTTTCCCGGCCCTCGCGGATCGTCGTCTCCCGCGTGGCGCGCATCGAGGCGAGCGCCACCGTGCCGACTCTGGCGCCTGCCGCTTCCGTGCGGCGCGCGGCCCGGTGTACCAACAGGCGGAGAACAGCATCGAGGCGGTCATGGTCGGTGTGATGAATATGATCGGCCTTGGTCGCGGCAAACAGCACCCGGTCGGCGCGAGGCGAGAACAGGCGGGACAGCAACGTGTTGCGGCCGGTGCGGAAGGCCATGAGCACCTGATCGAGCGCCTCTTCCAGCTCCGCCAGGGCGACGGGACCAGCATCGATGGCGGCGAGCACATCGACGAGCACGATCTGTCGGTCGAGCCGCTGGAAGTGATCGCGGAAGAAAGGCTTCACGACATGGGTCTTATAGGCCTCGAAGCGGCGTTCCATGAGCGCTGCGAAGCTGCCCGGGGCAATCGGCTGGCCTTCAGGCAGCTTCAAGGGCGCAAAGGTAAGCGCGGGGGAGCCAGCGAGATCGCCCGGCATGAGGAAGCGCCCCGGCGGGGTCGTGGCCACGGCCTCCGCTCCGGCACGCAGGGCGGTCAGATATTCGGTGAAAGCGAGGCTGGCCCTGGCGGCCTGCATCTCGTCCGCGGGTCCTGCGGGATCGAAGGACTTCAGGATTTCGTGCCAGGGCGCGGCGGCAGCGGCACGGTCGCGCTTTCGGCTGGCCTCGATGGTCTGCTTCGACCATTCCGCATAGCCCGCATCGAGGAGCGCCAAATCGAGCAGCCATTCGCCCGGATAATCAACGATATCGAGGGCGAGGGAGGCCGGGCCGGTACGCCATCCGGCCTTGCGTTCATATTCAACATCCACCCGCAACTCGCTGATGCGGCTCGTGGATTGCGGCCAGCGGCGATCTTCGGTGAGCGCCGCCATGTGCTCTTCGAAAGGAAAGCGCGGGATCGCATCGTCAGGCTGATGGGCCAGATGGGCGCGGCGGATGCGGCCCTCCGCCGAGGCGCGGAAGGCAGGCAGGTTCGTGCCCCGCGTCAGGTGATGGACGAGAGCGGTAGTGAAGACGGTCTTGCCGGAACGGGCCAGCCCCGTGACCCCGAGGCGGAGGGAAGGCTGGACGAGCTGGCCGGAGGCCTCCCAGAGCGATTGCGCGGCGGACCCGGCGCGGGAGGCAAGATCGGTAATGACGGACACCAGATGAACCTAAGAAATCGAAGCCAAGCTGAAAGGTGGGGCTTGTCTTCCTAACGCGCAAGGCGGCCTATCGGGCTGCACCGGATGCCGCGCTCGCCTGAACCCGCTCGGTCGCCCTCTGGATCGCCGCCTCGACAAGATCGGGACTGGCGCGCAGGCTCCCCAGCTCGACGGCGGACATGGCCAGCATGACGGGAGCCAAATTCGGCAAGGGCTTGCCGTCGGCATCGAACAGCTTGAGATCGTCCGTGGGCTTGAGGCCAAGGCTCGCCACCATGCGGCCGGCGTAATTCCGCAGCCGCTGCTCGTCGGGCGCGCAGACGGAGGCCGTTTGAGGTTTTGCCGTCGAGACGGTCCTTGCAGGGGCAGGCTTGGCAAGGGCAGGCTTGGCTCGCTGCGCCACAAGCGGCCTCGTCTCGGCGGATTTGGGCTTCTCGCCCATTCCCTCCGCGATGCTGGGCGCCCTGAGCTGAGGCGTCCTCGGCTTCATGGGGATCACCAGCGAGACCCGCCCCGGCTTGCCGCCCGCCTTGGCTTTCGCCGTATAGCGCACGGCCCCGCCCTTGCGGCGCGAAGCGAGGTACTGCGCCCGCACCGTGCCGCCGATGCCGCGCACGGCTAGAACCGCGATTCCGCCTATGCCGGTCGCCACGCCGCATTCGGCGGGAGCCCAGCGACGAACGATGTCCATGGCCGATTTCCGGCCGAATTCCAGATAGTAGCGCCGCAGCAGGGTTGCAGCAGCGTCGGCCCCGTGATCGGCCGAGGCAAAGCCCACATGGCCCTCGTTGTCCTTCGCCAGCTCGCCGTTCCACCGGGCGCTCTTGATGCACCAGTAGTTGTTGAGCTTGACGCAACGGGTCACGAAGGGACGCTCAGCTTTGAACAAAGCTGTCAGGGTCACGACTGTCTTCGGCTCCAAGGCGTCGAAGGCCTCGAGGCGCCAGTTCGACACCTGCCGCGTCTCGGGCTCATACCGTGCCTGTTGAAACCGCGCGCCGGGATCGACGGCGAGCGAGGACAGATCCGGCACGAGCGCTCTCCCGGCGAGGGCAAGCGCAAGAAAAGTCTGGAGCATCATGCGAGGGTTTGCCCCTGTGATCGGACTGAAACCATTGGGAGGAAGGTTTCAGGCAGAACGATGGTAGGGCCGCTCGGTTCATTCTCAATGTTCAAGCCTTGACCGGATCGATACCCCGATGCACCAAAAACATATAAGATTTGGCGAGACCCATGACCCCGGAACCGATCATCCGCCCTTTGAAACCCACGGACGCGCAAGACTTCCGCGAATTGCGGTTGGAGGCGCTCGCCACGAATCCGGAAGCATTCGGCTCAAGCTACGAGGAAGAGGTGGATCTGCCGCTCGACATGATCCGCTCCCGCATCCCTGCCGCCGGTCCGAACGCGGTCTTCGGAGCCTTCGCGGGCGAAAAGCTCGTCGGCATGGCGGGCTTTGCCGCGTATGACCGGGTGAAGGCCTCCCATAAGGGCGTCATGTGGGGCGTCTATGTTCAGGCGGATCGGCGTGGGCACGGCCTCGGGCGAAAGCTCGTTCAGCACGTGATCGAGCAGGCCTCGCGGCATGTGATCATTCTCGAAGCGGCGGTGGGCCTCGATAATGACAGCGCGAGGCGCACCTATCATGCTCTCGGCTTCAAGCCCTACGGCATCGAACGCAAGGCGCTTCGGGTCGGCGACGCGTTTTATGACGAGGAACTGCTGTATATCGAGTTCGCAGCTCCCTAATCGTCCTCGCCGTTGCCGAGCGATTTCGGCGTCACGAACCGTTCCAGCCGTCCCGATTTACGGCTTACCTCGGCCCAGCTCTCATGCTCGAAATCGATGACGGCGAGACCCGCCGTCGGATACTTGCTGCCGAGGCGGAGAATGCCTTCCATGTCGCCCTCGCCGATGAGAAGGCTCGCCAGATCCTCGAAGCCGGGATTGTGGCCGATCATCAGGATCGTCGGCGCGTCCTCCACCTCCCGCAACACCGTGAGAAGCCGCGCGACGGGAGCCTCATAGATGCGGCCGTCGTGCCGGGCTGGAATATCGCCAATGACGGGCTGCACGATCTCCCAGGTTTCCTGCGTGCGCCGCGCCGGCGAGACGAGAACGAGATCAGGCGCGAGAAACTCGCTTTTCATGTAATTGGCCATCACCAACGCCGCGTTCTGCCCTCGCGGAGCAAGCGGACGGTCGAGATCGAGAACGCCCGGCGGCCATGCGGCCTTGGCGTGACGGAGCAGGAGAAGACGAAGCATCAGCGCCCTTCCCTTCTTGCGATGAAAGCGAGCTTCTCGAACAGGCTCACATCCTGCTCGTTCTTCAACAAAGCCCCATGAAGCGGCGGAATGAGCTTGCGGGTGTCGCGCTCGCGCAATTGCTCGGCGCCGATATCCTCGGCAAGCAGAAGCTTCAGCCAGTCCAGAAGCTCCGACGTCGAGGGCTTCTTCCGCAGGCCCGGAACCTCGCGCACGTCGAAGAAAATCTTGAGCGCCTCTTCCACGAGCCGGTGCTTGATGCCGGGATAATGCACCTCGACGATGCGGCTCATCGTGTCCGCATCAGGAAACTTGATGTAGTGGAAGAAGCAGCGGCGCAGGAACGCGTCCGGCAGTTCCTTCTCGTTGTTCGAGGTGATGATGACGATGGGCCTCTGTGCGGCCTTCACGGTCTCGCCGGTTTCGTAAACGAAGAACTCCATGCGATCGAGTTCGAGCAGGAGATCGTTCGGGAACTCGATATCGGCCTTGTCGATCTCGTCGATCAGCAGAACGGGCCGCACATCGGAAGCAAAGGCCTCCCACATCTTGCCGCGCTTGATGTAATTGCGGATGTCGGACACACGGCTGTCGCCGAGCTGGCTGTCGCGCAGGCGCGAGACCGCATCGTATTCGTAAAGCCCCTGTTGGGCCTTGGTGGTGGACTTGATGTGCCAGGTGAGCAGCGGCGCGTCGAGGGACCGCGCGATCTCCTCAGCCAGGACAGACTTGCCGGTGCCGGGTTCACCCTTTACCAGGAGCGGACGCTCCAGGGTGATCGCCGCATTCACGGCAACCGTCAGGTCCTCGGTCGCCACATAGGTCTCGGTTCCGGCAAAGCTCATCCACTCATCCTTCGTTCGTTATGGCTGAAGATGCGGAATGGATGGCCCTGAGACAAGCCGTCATGTCAAAATGATACTATCTTTCATTTTGTCCGAATTTGGAGGAGCATGGTCTCAACTCAATCCAGAGGATGCCCGATGCCCAAGCTGTTGCTCGCCCCACTTACGGCCCTCCTCCTGCTTCTGACCGCAAATGCCGCCCAGGCCCAGAAGACCAAGCCGCCGAAGGATGGCGGCATGACTTTCACGCGTCTGGACATCGCGGGGATCTGTGCGGATTGCACCGTCGTGCAGGCAAGCGGCAAGTTCACCGGGAAGACGATGGATGCCTATTATGACTTCATCTTGCACGAACGCTTCAGGAAGCACGTCTACCTCGTCATCGATTCCAATGGCGGCACCCTAAATAGCGCTATGGCGCTCGGTAGGGTCTTACGTCGGCTGAAAGTCAATACGATCGTCGGGCGAGCCTATGTCCGCAACGGCGCAGTCGAAATCGAACCGGCGACCTGCGCCTCGGCCTGTGTCATGACCTTTGCGGGAGGCGTGACCCGCAGCATGCCGAAGGGATCGAGGCTCGGCGTTCACCGATGGATCCCTGTCGATGCCGCCTCCCAGGACGGGGCGGCCCCGAAGAAGAGCAAGCCCAGGCTCATAAACGAGGGGACTGTAGCTAGCCTCCAGATTCTGGTGGCTGCCCATCTTAGATACTTCCAAGCGATGGATATCGATCTGCGGATCGCGATTCCCTTGCTGGAAACGCCTTTCAGCAGCATCACCTGGGTCACGCCGCGCGATCAGAGCCTATGGAATCTGGTAACGATCGATTCCAAGCTCAGCACCCCGGCCGACAGGCGCTTGCCAATCCTGTTTCTCCCAACCCCCGAGCCTGATCCAACCCAGGACAAGGCGGCGCCCGGCAACAGGACAGCCGAAGAGCGCGAGACACAGGCCTTGCCTTCCATGCCGGGATAGGCTCGAACAGAGCCTTATAAAAACATCCGGGAGGACAAAACCCATGGCCTACAACCGTTATCACAAGGATCGCATCGGGAATCACAAGCTGAAGCCCGAAACCCTCATGCTGGGCTACGGCTACGATCCGACCCTGTCGGAGGGCGCGGTGAAGCCGCCGGTCTTTCTGACCTCGACCTTCGTGTTCAACAGCGCCGAGCACGGCAAGGAATTCTTCGACTACGTGGCAGGCCGCCGCGAGCCCCCGAAGGGTGAGGCCGCAGGCCTCGTCTATTCGCGCTTCAACCATCCGAATTCCGAGATCGTCGAGGACCGTCTCGCGATCTATGAGGAGGCGGAAGCGGGCCTTCTGTTCTCCTCCGGCATGGCGGCGATCTCCACCACGATCCTGGCCTTCGCCAAGCCGGGCGACGTGATCCTCCATTCGCAGCCGCTCTATGGCGGCACGGAAACCCTGATCGCCAAGACATTGGCCAATCTCAGCATCGGCGCGGTCGGCTTCGGCGACGGCGTGGACGAGGCAGGCATGCGCGCAGCCGCCAAGGAGGCGCAAGCCAAGGGCCGCGTATCCGTGATCATGATCGAGACGCCCTCGAACCCGCTCAACACCCTCGTGGACGTGGCCTTCATGAAGACCCTGGCCGACGAGATCGGCGCAGCCCAAGGCCATCGCCCGGTGATCGTCTGCGACAACACCATGCTCGGCCCGGTCTTCCAGAAGCCCTTGAAGGACGGCGCGGACATCTCGGTCTATTCGCTGACCAAGTATGTCGGCGGCCATTCGGACCTGATTGCCGGCGCGGCCCTCGGCTCCAAGGAGATGATCAAGACGATCCGGCTTCTCCGTTCGGCCATCGGCACGCAGCTCGACCCGCATTCGTGCTGGATGCTCGGCCGCTCGCTGGAAACCCTGGCTTTGCGCATGCAGGCGGCGAACCGCAACGGCGAGATCGTGGCCAAGTTCCTGAACGAGCACCCCGCCGTCACGAAGGTGCACCACCTCGCCTATCTGCCGGAAGGCTCGAACGCGCGGAAGGTTTATGAATCCCAGTGCGACGCGCCCGGCTCCACCTTCTCCTTCGACGTGAAGGGCGGCGAGGCCGAGGCCTTCAAGGTTCTCAACGCGCTCCAGGTCTTCAAGCTCGCGGTCAGCCTGGGCGGCACCGAGTCGCTCATCTCGCACCCGGCCTCCACCACCCATTCCGGCGTGCCCAAGGCCACCCGCGACCGCCTCGGCGTCACCGACGCCACGATCCGCGTCTCCATCGGCATCGAGCATCCGGACGATCTTGTGGCCGACCTGTCGCAGGCGCTGGCGACGTTGGGGTAAGTCCGGAAGCGTCATCCCGGATCGCCTTCGGCGTCCGGGATGACGGCTCTGCCCTCCCCAACGCAGCCATGTTCCACCTGCATTCATGTCGCGCCCGCCATGACCGCAGCAGCCGCGATTTGCCCTTGCGCTGGACTTCCGGCTAGACCCACAATGCGTCTGACCGGAAGGAATACATGTCAGCCTCGATCGACCTGCACGCTTATCAGGAGCCTATCCTTTTTCTGGCAACGGCAGGCGTCGTCGTCCCGCTCTTTCACAGGCTGAAAATCAGCCCGGTTCTGGGGTTTGTGGCTGCCGGCGCGCTGTTGGGTCCTTTTGGGCTGGGCCGGCTGATCCCCGAACATCCCTGGATCGACTGGCTGACCTTCACCGACCCCGAAGGCACGTCGCGGCTGGCCGAATTCGGCGTGGTGTTCCTGCTCTTCACCATCGGCATCGAGCTGTCCTGGCAGCGCCTGCGCATTCTGCGACGGCAGGTTTTCGGATTCGGTACGCTCCAAGTCGTGCTCTGCGCACTCGCGCTCAGCCTCTTCGCCTTCAAGGTGGTGGACACGGTCACGGCGGCGGCGGTGATCGGCATCGCGCTGGCGCTCTCCTCGACGGCCATCGTCCTGCCTGTTCTCGCGGAACAGAAACGCATCAACACCGTGCCGGGGCGCGCAAGCTTCTCGGCCCTGCTTTTCCAGGATCTGGCGGTGGCGCCGATCCTGTTCACCCTGGCGGCCCTCGATACGCGCCAGCCCGATGCGACCATGCTGTCCTTCGCCACGGCTTTGTTCCAGGCGGCGTTGGCGCTCCTCGTCATCGTCGGCCTCGGACGCATTATCCTGCGGCCGTTCTTTCAGATGGTTTCCGCCACCAAGAGCCCCGAACTCTTCATGGCGGCCTGCCTTCTCGTGGTTCTGGTCACGAGCCTGATCGCGGCGGTCAGCGGCCTGTCCATGGCCCTCGGCGCTTTCCTCGCGGGCATCCTTCTCTCCGAGACCGAATATCGCCGCGCGGTCGATACGACGATCCAGCCGTTCAAGGGCTTGCTGCTCGGCGTCTTCTTCGTGTCGGTCGGCATGAGCCTGGACGTCATGCGTTTCCTCGAAGCGCCGATCACCATTCTTGCCGTGGCGACCTTCCTGGTCGCGATCAAGAGCGTGATCATCTTCTGGCTCGCGCGGCCTTTCGGCCTCAATGCGTCGGAAGCTGCCGAGACCGGCCTGCTGCTCGGGCCGGGCGGCGAATTCGGCCTTGTGATCCTCGGAGTCGCCATGACCACGGGCCTCGTGCCGGGGGATGTGGGCCAAAGCCTCCTGCTGGTCACGACCCTGACCATGGCGATGATCCCGATTTTCGCGCGCCTCGCCCGTCGCCTGAGCCGCCAGCTCGAGAAGAAGGTTCCCATCGATCCTGCAATCGCCATCCCGCCGCCGCCCGAGGAGCCAGGGCGCGTCATCATCGCGGGCTATGGCCGTGTGGGCCAGCTTGTGGGCGACATGCTCCAGCGCCACCGCGTGCCCTATCTCGCCATCGACATGGACCCGGACCGGGTCGCGGAAGAGCGCAAGGCCGGCAAGCCGGTTTATTTCGGTGATGGGTCCTATCCTCATTTCCTGCGCGCCTGCGGCGTCGAGCAGGCCCGTGCCCTCGTCATCACCCTCGACACGCCGAGCGCCATCGAATCCGTGGTGGCGGCGGCCCGTCAGGAGAGGCCCGACCTCACCATCGTCTCCCGCGCCCGCGACGCGAGGCACGCCGCCCAGCTCTACGATCTCGGCGTCGATGATGCGGTCCCCGAGACCATCGAGGCATCGCTGCAGCTGAGCGAGGCTGTGCTGGCCGATATCGGCGTGCCCATGGGCCTCGTCATCGCGTCCATTCATGAGCGGCGCGACGAGTTCCGCACGATCCTGAAGAAGACCAGCAAGAAGCCCGAGCGGACCGAGTTCCGCGCCCGGCGCACCGTGGGCAAGTAAGGAGGCAAGCAGGCGATGTTCCTCACCTTCTTCACGGAGCTGCGGGCGGCCAAGGTTCCTGTGTCCTTGCGGGAATATCTGTCTCTGCTGGAAGCCTTGGAGCAGGACCTCGCCGACAAGAGCGTGGAGGAGTTCTACTACCTGTCCCGCACCTGCCTGGTGAAGGACGAGCGCCATTTCGACCGGTTCGACCAGGTCTTCGCCCATGCCTTCAAGGGCATCGAGCGCATGGGTCAGGCTTTTGAGAACGGAGAGATCCCCGAGGAATGGCTGAGGAAACTCGCAGAGCGCTATTTGACCGATGAGGAAAAGCAGCAGATCGAGGCGATGGGCTGGGACAAGCTCTGGGAAAACCTCAGGAAGCGGCTGGAGGAGCAGAAGGGCCGGCACCAGGGCGGCAACAAATGGATCGGCACCGCCGGCACCTCGCCCTACGGCGCCTATGGCTACAACCCGGAAGGCATCCGGATCGGCCAGGACAAGAACCGCAATTTCCGCGCCGTGAAGGTGTGGGACAAACGCGAGTTCAGGGATTTCGACGACAGCGTCGAACTCGGCGTGCGCAACATGCGCATCGCGCTGCGCCGCCTGCGCCGCTTCGCCCGTTCAGGCGCTCCTGAGGAACTCGACCTCGACAACACGATTCACGAAACGGCCCACAAGGGCTATCTCGACGTGCGCCTTAGACCTGAGCGCCGCAACGCGGTTAAGGTTTTGCTCTTCCTGGATGTGGGCGGCTCGATGGATTGGCACATCCAGACGGCGGAGGAGCTGTTCTCGGCGGCGCGGCTTGAGTTCAAGCATTTCGAGCATTTCTACTTCCACAATTGCGTCTACGAGAACCTGTGGAAGGAGAACCGCCGCCGCTTCGACGAGAAGATCACGACACTCGACGTGATCCGCACCTATCCGTCCGACTACCGGGTGGTGTTCGTGGGCGATGCCTCCATGAGCCCCTACGAGATCACCCATCCCGGCGGCTCGGTGGAGCATTGGAACGAGGAGCCGGGGCAGGCCTGGATCAGCCGCATCCTCGATCACTTTCCCAGGGCGGTCTGGCTCAATCCGACGCCCAGGACCCATTGGCAATACACGCAGTCCATCGCCCTGATGCGCCAGCTCTTCGGCGATCGCATGTATCCGCTCAATCTCGAAGGCATCGACAACGCCATGCGGGAGCTGGTGCGATAGAGCATCGTGCGCAAAAGTGGCTCCGGTTTTGCGCGCTAACGATGCTCTGATTCAAAGAGAAAGCATCGGATCACTCCAAAAAGTGCAAATCCACTTTTTGGTCCGATGCCAAACGCGAGGCTGGGCTTGTCACCGGGGCGGAACCTGGTCCATGAAACACGCCCATGACACAGACCTACACCCATAGCCCCCGCCCTATCGGCAGCCCGATCACCTTCACCATCGAGGGCGACAGGCTGATCGTGGATACGGGCCGCAAGGTGCACGAGGTACAGCTCGGCGCGGTCGAGGCCGTGCGCATGACCTACGAGCCGGGGCGCGTGGGGCAGAAGGCATTCCGCACGCGGGTCGTCATGAAGGACGGCAAGGCCTTCAACTTCTCCTCGCTCAACTGGAAAAGCCTCGTCGAAGCCCAGGAGATGACGACGGAATACCGCGCCTTCGCCGAGAGCCTGTGCGCGGCCATCGCGAAGGCCAATCCGCAGGCACGCTTCATCGCCGGCAAGCCCTGGTGGCTCTGGGCCACCACCTTCGTCGTGGCCGTGGCCTCGCTTCTCGCCATGGCCGTGCTGATCTGGCGCGCCGCGCAGATGGGCTCCATGGCCGTCGCCCTGCTCGGCGTGGCGTTCGCGCTCGTGGGCGTGTGGCAGATCGAGCCGATGATCCGCCTCAACAAGCCGCGTCCGTTCCGCGCAGGCGAGCTGCCGAGCGAGCTGATGCCGAAGGCGGGTTGAAACGCTCCCGCCGTCATGGCCGGGCTCGTCCTGGCCATCCCGATTAGAAAGGTGCGCGCTTCAAGCCATCGAGATCACCGGCACAAGGCCGGTGATGACGTCGAGATTTATTCTGATAACGATCCAGGATCGCCTGCGGCGTCCGGGATGACCTATTGGGAAAACTAGTCCCTCACCACCAGAACCGAGCACTTGGCGTGCCGCACGATGGTCGCGGCGTTCGAGCCCAGCAGGTAGGTCGCCATGGTCGGACGATGCGATCCGATCACGATGAGGTCTGCGCCGGTCTTCTCCGCCTCGTCCAGAACCTCGTTGTAAACCGAACCGAGACGCACCACAGCCGAGACGCGTTCGGCCGGCAGCTTCACGCTGGCGGCAAGCTCGGCGAGCTTATTCTCGGAATCACCCTGCTGCTCCTCGTCGAAGGCCGGCGGCATGAATTCCATGTAAGTCATGGGCACGATGGCGCGCACATAGATCAGGCGGATGCTGCCCTCAGCGCCGGCGGCGAGTTCCACCGCCTTGTCGATGGCGGGTTGGGCGGCTTCGATCTCGGCGAGATCGACGGGAACGAGAATCGTCTTGAACATGATATGCCTCCGGGCAGCATCTAACCTTGTCTGGTGGGGGTACGAACGACGAGGCCATCGAGTTCCGGGCGCACCCGGAGCTGGCAGGACAGGCGCGAATTGGGGCGCACGTCGAAAGCGAAATCGAGCATGTCCTCCTCCATGGGCTGGGGCTGGCCGGTGACGGCCTCCCATTCCTCGTCGACATAGACATGACATGTCGCGCAGGAGCAGGCGCCGCCGCATTCCGCCTCGATACCGGGAATGCCGTTGCGCACCGCCGTCTCCATGACGGTCGCGCCCTCCTCCGCCTCTACTTCGCGGGAGGTGCCCTCGGCATCGATGAAAGTGATTTTGATCATTGCGGACCTCTGTGTGACGGCGCATATTTAAGACACAGCGCGCCGGAAGACGAGAGACGAGCGCGAAACCCGCCGTCTTTTCGCCTCATTTTAACGGGTAGTGCGGGGTTGCTAAGCCGTTAACGACGTTCGCAAGTGACAGGGGACATCGGGTTTCCTTCATCATGACCGGCCGCTAAACTCGCTTGGTAAATAGTAGATTACCTTACGGAAAGACCGACTCCGGTTCTTCCGTGCCGGTTGAGGCTATGCATGTCGTCCCTACAGGGCGGGTTTGCAGAGCCCAATCGTTACCAGTTGCGTCACGAGGGCGGATCATGGCGACCGAAAAGAAGAAGATTAAAGACCCGGCGGAGGCAGCCCTTTCGGCTGTTGAGCAAGCGCTCAATCTCGAGGAGTCGTTTGACATCCCCACCCCGGGTCAGACGGAGAGCAAATCCGCTTCTTCCGAAGACATCCGGCTGCCCGACATCGAGGCCCACGATTTCACGAAGGGCCCCTTCAACCTGGACCCCGATGAACCGGCGGACCGCGTGGAGGACCGTGAGGTCAGGGTGGATGACATGCCCCGCTCAGGCTTCGTCGCCCCCGACCGCACGGCTGTCGCCAACGACGACCGCCAGAATGTCGGCGTGATGCTGCAAGCGCTTCAGGTTCGCCCCTCCCGCCGCGCTTATGTATTCGCCACGCTCGCGTCCCTGCTCTGGCTCGGCGGCGTCGGCGCCTTCGTCTATTCGCAAGGCATCGTTTCGCCCGAGCAGCTGCTTGCGACCTTCTCGACATCGCAGCTGGCGCTCGGCCTGATCGCCCTGGTCGCTCCCCTCTTTCTATTCTACATCGCCGCGATGCTCACCGTCCGCTCGCAGGAGATGAAGATGGTGGCCCGCGCCGTCGGCGAAGTCGCCGTGCGCCTCGCGCAGCCCGAGAACTTTTCCACCGACGCGGTTCTCTCCGTGTCGCAGGCCGTTCGCCGTGAAGTCGCCGCCGTCGGTGACGGCGTCGAGCGTGCGCTGGCCCGCGCAGGCGAACTCGAGACGCTGGTGCGCAGCGAAATCTCGACGCTTGAGCGCGCCTATTCCGACAACGAAATCCGCATCCGCTCGCTGATCGACGAACTCGTCGCGCAGCGGGAAGCCATCGTCTCGAACGCCGAGCGCGTGCGCGGCTCCATCACCGGCGTTCACCAGAACCTGATCCAGGATCTCGACACCGCCAGCGAGCGAGTCGTGGCCGCCGTCAGCGGCGCCGGAGACAAGGTCACCGGGTCGCTGGAAAGCCAGGGCGATCAGATCACCCAGGCTCTCGGCCGCGCCGGCGAGCGCGTCGTCGATGAGATGGCGAGCCGTGGCGTCGAACTCGTGGAGCGCCTGTCCGGCGCGAGCGAGGAGATCAAGACCGGCATCGCCGATGTCGGCACGACCATCACCACCGCGCTCGAAAGCAAGGCGCAGGACATCACCGGCGCATTCGAGCGCACCGGCGACGTTCTCACCCGTCACCTGCAGGAAGGCGCGAGCCAGGTTACCCGCACGCTGGCCGAGACCGGCCGTGGTGTGATCGACGCCCTTGCCCAGCAGGGCAACGACGTGCGAGAGGCTTTCGAGCAGACCGCGCGCAGCCTCGAAGAGAGCTTTGCTCAGCGCGGCAGCGAGATCACCGAGAAGCTGGCGGCCACCGGCGGCGTCATCGCCGACGACATTTCCGCACGCACCACCGAAATGCGCGACCAGATCGCCGCCGCAGGCACTGCTGTCAGCGAAGAGATCATGACGCGCGGCACGCTCGTGCGTGAGCAGCTCTCTGCCACCGGCAGCTCCATCGTGCAGGAACTCGCATCGAACAGCACCGCGCTGCGCGACGAATTCGCCACGACAGCGACATCGCTTATCGAGGAGCTCGCAACGCGCGGCACCGCCCTGCGCGAGCAGCTTTCCACCACCGGCACGGAAGTGGTCGACGAGATCGTCACACGCGGCGGCGAGTTCCGCCTCAGCATGGCGACCACCGCAGAAGAAGTGTCGCGTGAAATCACCGCTCGCGGCAGCGAAGTGCGTGAGCATCTCGAAAGCGCCGTGCGCCTCGCCGACGAGGCCGTCGGCACTCGCGTCGAAGACCTTGCCGTCCGTCTCGAAACCGCAAGCCAGCGCGTTGCCGAGTCCGTCACCGTGCAGGGCCAGGCGCTTGAGGCCACCCTCGCCCAGACCGGCGAGCGCATTTCCTTCCTCATGGGTTCCAAGGTCGAGGAGTTCCAGAACTCCTTCGATGCCCGTGGCCAGGAGTTCTCCGAGAACCTCACCCGTCATGTGGACGAAGCGCAGGTGCGCCTCGCCGACACGGGCAAGGGCATCGTGCTCGCCATCGCCACGCAGGGCGCGCGCGTCAACGAAGTGCTCAACCGCACGGCGGACACGCTCTCGACCACCGTCGATACCCGCGCTCGCGAAATGGAAGAAACCCTCGGCTCGCGCCTCGAAGCCTTCGAGAACGTGATGAACCGCGGCGGCGAGCTTGCCGAGCGCATCTCCACCGATGTGGGCAGCCTCACCGAGACGATCAGCGGCCGCTTCGAGGAGATGGATCGCCTGATCACCGTGCAGGGCCGCACCATGTCCGAGTCCTTCGCGGAGCGTGCCCGCGAGGCGACCGCCGCCATCGAGACGCAGCTGACCGCTCTCGAAGAGCATGCCTCGCGCCGCACCACCGAGATCACGGTCAACTTCGACACGATCGTCGAGCGTGTGGACAGCGTGCTCAACGCCCGCTCCACCGCGCTCAACGAAGCTCTCGTCGTGCGCACCGGCGAGATGGCTCGCGTGATGGCGGAAGGCGGACGCGAAGTCGCGAACGCCCTTCAGACCCGTGTGGACGAGATCACCCAGGCGATCACCGCCAAGACCGGCAGCATCGCGGACACCCTCTCCTCCAAGGCCGAGCAGATCGGTGAGACGCTGGAGACGCGCGCCACCACCCTCAACCAGGTTCTCGGCACCCGTGCCGGTGAGATCGCGGAAACCCTGGAAAGTCGCATCGCGAACCTGCATCAGGTTCTGGGCGACCGCGCCGACGAGATCGCCGAGACGCTGGGCACCCGCGCCTTCGAACTCAACCAGACCCTCGGCAACCGCGCGCTCGAGATCAACGAGACCCTTGGCGCCCGCACGTCCGAGATCAACGAGACGCTTGCCGCACGCGCCGAGGAGATCGCCTCCACGCTCGGCTCCCGCACCGAGGAACTTGCCTCCACGCTCGACCAGCGCGTGAGCCTCTTCGAGGATCGCGTCGTCAACCGCCTCGGCGGCGTCGTCGAAACCATCGACGAGCGCGGCCAGTCGGTCGTCTCCTCGCTCAACAGCCGTATCGGCGAGATCCGCTCGATCTTCGACACGCAGGGCAACTCGCTCGTCGAGGCCCTCAACGGCCGCGGCGAAGAGATCGGCCGCGAGGTCGCCTCCATCACCGAGGGCGCCCTGCGCGCCCTCGAGGATCGCAGCGGCACCATGCTGTCGTCGCTCCAGGAGCGCACCATGGAGCTGACCTCGTCCTACATGCAGTCCACCGAGGCCATGCGCGTCGCCATCGACTCCGGCACGGAACGCACGGTAGAGACCCTGCTCGGCACCAACGAGCGCCTGCGCGGCGAACTCTCCGACGTTCTCGGTCGCCTGCAGGATGCCGGCCGCCTGCTCCAGCAGGTCGCGACCTCCGCAAGCAACAACCTCAGCGCCGTCGAGGACGGCCTTGGCGGGCGCGTGCAGCACATCGAGACTCTCCTCTCGGAGATCGCCTCCCAGACCAGCCGCGCCTCGGATCAGGTGGCCGATCAGGTCGATGCCCTGCGCAGCGTCTCCTCCGGCGCGATCCAGCAGGCCATGGACCTCGCTCAGAGCCTCGAAGAGCGCGGCCGCGCCCTCACCGAGACCACCTACGAGCAGATGAACACGCTCACCCAGGCGGCTAGCGCCCTGGAACGTGTCGAGACCCGTATGGCGGAAGCTCTTTCGAGCCGCCAGAGCGCCCTGGACGAACTCCTCGGCCGCATCGAGGAGCGCTCGCAGGATCTCGACTCCGTCACCCGCGCCTTCACCACCCTCGTGGAAGGTTCGCTCCAGAACGCCGAGACCAAAGCGCGTCAGATCGGCTCCGTCCTCGCGGGCGCCGCCGAGACGACCACCTCCGCCATCGGCGAGCAGTTCGAGCGCATCCGTGCCACCACGGGCATCGAAAGCGAGCGCACGGCTGCGGCCCTGCGCGGCACCTACGAGCAGGCCGCCGCCGAAATGGCGGAAGCCCTCGGCAACGCCACCGCGAAGTTCCGTGACACCATGGGCGAGCTGCGCGGCATGACCGGCCAGATCCAGCGCGAGCTCGAAGCCACCCGCGCCGAGCTGCGCCGCGGCGTCGTCGAGCTGCCGCAGGAAACCCAGGAGACCACGGCCAACATGCGCCGCGTCGTCGCCGACCAGATCAAGGCTCTCAACGAGCTCTCGTCCCTGGTCTCGCGCTCGAACCGCGTAGTCGATGCGGCTCCCGCCGTTCAGCCCCGCCGCGCCGCCGTGAACGAGGCGCCCGTCGCCGCGACCATGGCCGCCGTCGCGGCTGCGGTCGAGCAGCGGATCGCCTCCCCTGCCCAGGTTCAGGCCTCTGCTCCGGCCTCTGCGCCGACGGTGGCCCGTCAGCCCGAGCCTCGTCCGGCTCCCGCTCCGGCTCCGGTGCGCCAGCAGGTCGCTCCCGCTGAGCGTCCCGCTCTGCGGCAGGAGGCCAATGCGGCCCGTGATGCAGGCGCTGCCCGCGGCGGCTGGCTCTCGGACCTTCTGAACCGCGCCTCGCGCGATGATGAGGAGCCCGTGTCCGGCCCGGCCCGCGCCCGCGCCAACGGCCTCGAGTCCCTGGACTCGATCTCGGTGGACATCGCGCGGATGATCGACCACGACGCCGCCGTCGATCTCTGGGACCGCTATCGCCGCGGCGAGAGCAACGTGTTCAGCCGCAAGCTCTACACGGCTCAGGGCCAGCAGACCTTCGACGAGATCCGTCGCAAGTATCGCCGCGATGACGAGTTCCGTCAGACCGTCGATCGCTACGTGGACGAGTTCGAGCGCCTTCTGGCCGAAGTCTCCCGCGACGACCGCGACTCGACGCTGACCAAGACCTATCTCACGTCGGAAACCGGCAAGGTCTACACCATGCTCGCCCACGCGAGCGGCCGGTTCGAGTAAGAACTGGTTTCAGCGACAATCATGAAAAGCGCGGCCTCAGGGCCGCGTTTTTGTTGGGTTACGCACCTTTGTCATTCCGGGGCGCCGTAGGCGAGCCCGGAACCCATAACCATTGCAGATGCCAATTGGATGAGGCGGGTTCCGTTGCGCCGTTTTATCAGACCGTCGTGGCTATGGGTTCCGGGCTCTCGCTAACGCTCGCCCCGGAATGACAGCAGGGCATGCCCAATCTTGCAACCGACCTTAGATCGGCTCACGCTATTCGGGATGCCACTCCTATCGGAACATCCTCTCCGTCATCCCCGGACTTGTTCCAGGGATCACACTTTGAAGCGGCTCAAAGACGCGGATGGCCAGGACAAGCCCGGCCATGACATCGAGAGTTGAAGGCCCGTAAACAAAAAGGCTCCGAAAACTTCGGAGCCTTCAATCACTTCAGAGACAACACGAACCCCTCAGGTCGGAGCCCGTTCGTTGCTCGATGCCAGGCTGCTCAATTCGCCCGGCTCCTCCCGTCGGGGCAGCGGACCGCCGCTCACCCAGCGAACCACGTCGAGCATCACGATGGACAGGGCCTCGTCGAGGGCTCGGGCCGCGTTGGCGGCATCGACGGAGGCGGCAGGCACGCGGGCCTGGAAGATACGGCCTCTCGCGATGCGGCCGGTCTGGTCGCTCACGATCTTCACGGACATCTCGACCACCGCCTCGTTGGACGGGGTGGAAATCTCGAAGCTGCGGAGTTCGGAAACCAGCTGGACATCGGCCACCGCGCCGCTGCTGGGGCGCGAGACGCCGCGAATCTGGGAGGCGTTCTCGAAGGTGTTGATGAGGCGGGTCTGGATCAGCCGGGGCAGGTTGTCGGCCCACTGCCCTTCCCCGAGGAAGGAGATGGAGCCGCTCGCGTCCTTCACCAGGATCTGCTGGGTGGCGAGCGTCTGGATCGCCGCAGGCTCGTTCACCAGGACCTGGACGCCGGAAGCGCCCCTGATCCGCGAGGTGGGCGCGGAGAGGTCGTAGGTCGTCGGAGCCGGCCCCGACGAGCATGCCGCCGCGAGCACGGCAAGGAGCACCGCCGGCGCAAGGCGCCGGAGAGGCCGGATTTGATCGGTCGAGGGAGGAGACACGGATGACCCACGCATGAGGCTTACTTAACGGCGTCCATTGTATTGTGGGAGATTAGGTTGGCCACCGAAAATAAACTGCTGTGGATTACGTTCGATGCTGCGGACCGCGCGGCTGATGTCCCCCAGGGTCTTGCGGCCTTCCACGGCCAGGGCCTCATATTCCCGCAAGCCAGATTCCGTGAAGCGCCCGACCCCTGATAGCACGCCCTCGATGCCGGTGGTGCGCTGATTCAGGTCGTCGGCCAGTTCGCGGACGGAAACGGCGGCTGCGCGGATCTCGTCGAAAGCACCCTTGCCCGCCTCGCCTGAGGCGGAGCCGAGGAACTTCTCGGCGCCGGCGAGCACATTGTCGATCTTGTCGGCGGATTGGTTGAGCTTTTCGGTAAGGGAGCGGGCTTCCTGGATCGCCTTGTCGATGTCGGGGCTGCGGCGATTGAGCGTGTCGGTGAAGTTCTGGACGTTATCGACGGTGCTTCTCACCTTGTTCGGATCGACCGCCTTGGTGAGGTTCGCGATCTCGGTGACGGCGGAATCGAGCTTCGGCGCCGTCTGGTTGAGGCTGTCGATGAGGCTTGCCGCATCCGTCAGGGCGTCGCTGATCGCCTGCCGGTTCTCGCCCAAAGCCTGGGCGAAGTTGTCCACGTTCTCGACGATCCGGGTCACGCGCTGCGGCTCGACCGCGCGCACGATCTCATCGACATTGGTCGCCAGCGTCTCGAGCTTCTCGGCCAGAGGCCCCACCTTCTCGGCGGCCTGCCCGATCTGGGCCAGGAACCGGTCGATGCCCTCGGCATTCTCGCCGAGCGCCTGGGAGAAGCGCTCCACGTTCTGGATGGTGCGGTTGATGGAGCCCTCGTTGTCCGTCACGACGCGGCCCACCCGTTCCAGCACGTCATCGGCCCGACGGGCGATGTTGCGGGCGGTCTCGATGAGATCCTGGAAGTCGGAACGGTCGGCGAAGATGGTCGGCATGGGCTGGCCGGGGCCTGCCGCCAGCGGAGGCGCGCCGGGCTCGCCGCCGGAAAGGCCGATATTCGCCACGCCCGTCAGGCCCTGGTATTCCAGGCGGGCGCGGGTGTCGGCGCGGATCGGGGTATTGGCATCGACCTGGACGACGGCCACCACGCGGCGCGGGTCTTCCGGCAGCAGGCTGATCTGGGTCACTTCGCCGACCCGAAGGCCGTTGAAGGACACGCTCGACCCTTGCGACAGGCCCGCGACGGATCCTGAGAAGACCACGCGGATGCTCTGACGCGACTGTCCCCGGTCCCCACCGGAGAACCAGTAGACGAATCCGAAGGCGGCCGCGATCACCGCCAGGGTGAAGAGCCCGATCAGAGCGTAGTTCGCACGCGTTTCCATCACCCAAACCCTACGCGCCGCCGGCCATAGCCGCGCGTGCCCGTTTTCCGTGAAAATAGGAGCGGAGCCATGGGTGCTCTGAAGCCAGCAGCACCTCAATGGGCCCTTCCGCCAAAATCTTGCCGTCACCCAGAGCCGCGATCCGGTCGCAGACCGTGTAAAGGCTGTCCAAATCATGGGTTACCATGAATACGGTGAGGCCTAAAGTCCTCTGCAACGTCGCAATCAGCTCGTCGAACTCCCCCGCGCCGATGGGGTCGAGGCCCGAGGTCGGCTCGTCGAGGAAGACGATATCCGGGTCCAGGGCAAGGGCACGGGCGAGCGCCGCGCGCTTGATCATGCCGCCGGAGAGCTCCGAGGGAAGCTTGTCCGCCGCATCGGGGTTCAGGCCCACCATCTCGATCTTGAGCATGGCCAGCTCGTCCAGAAGACGCTCCGACAGGTCGAGGTGCTCCCGCATGGGCACCTGCACGTTCTGCTTCACGGTGAGCGCCGAGAACAGCGCGCCCTGCTGGAACAGCACGCCCCAATGCCGCTCCATGAGGCGGCGCTCTTTGGGCGACAGGTCGTCGAGGTTCTGGCCCAGCACCTCGATGGTGCCGGCCCGCTTGGGGACCAAGCCGAGGATGGCGCGGGTCAGAACCGACTTGCCCTGCCCCGAGGCGCCGACGAAGCCCAGGATCTCGCCGCGATAGACGTCGAGATCGAGCCCCTTGAGGATGGTCTTCTCCCCGAAGCCGACCTCGACGCCACGCACGCTGATGATGACTTCGCGGTCTTTGGTGGGGTCGGGATGGCGTCTCTCGAGCATCGCGTCAGTACCTGATGGCCGCAAAGAACATGGCGAAGAGGCCGTCGAGCACGATGACCATGAAGATGGCCTTCACCACCGAGGAGGTCACGTGACGGCCGAGCGACTCGGCGGAACCCTGTACCGCCAGCCCCTCCAGTGTAGCGATGATGCCGATGACCATGGCCATGAAGGGCGCCTTGATGAGGCCTACCATGAAGGTGTTGAAGCCGATGGAGGCCCGCAGACGCGTGAGAAACACGTCCGGGCTGATATCCCCGTAGATCCAGGCGGTGACGCCGCCCCCCATGAGCGCGGCGATGGAGGCGACGAAGGTCAGGAGCGGCAGGCCGATGATGAGCGCCAGGATGCGCGGCAGGATCAGCACCTCGATGGGATCGAGGCCCATGACCCGCAGGGCGTCGATCTCCTCGCGCATCTTCATGGAGCCGATCTCGGCGGTGAACGCCGAGCCCGAGCGGCCCGCCACCATGATGGAGGTGAGAAGCACGCCCAGTTCGCGCATCACCAGGATGCCGATGAGATCGACCACGAAGGGCGTGGCGCCGAAGCGGATGAGCTGGAAAATACCCTGCTGGGCCACGATGGCGCCGACCAGGAACGAGATGAGCACGATGATCGGAACGCCGCGATAGGCGATCTGCTCCAATTGGTTGATGACTGCGGTGCCCCGGAGGCGCCGGGGATTTAGGATGACCCGAATGAGGGCCGCGACCAGCTCCCCAAGGAAGGCCACGCCGCGCACGAGATCCTGGCCCGCCTCATGGACTGTCTTGCCGACATCGACGAGGAAATCCACGAAATGGGACTGCCTGGGCTTGGAAATCTCCTGGAAGCCGCGATAGGCAACCTCGTTCAGAAGGATGTTCTGCTCCGGCGAGGCATTGACGAAGTCGGCCGAAAGCCCGCTACCGCCCAGCTCGTGCCGGGTGCGGTCGAGAACCCAGGCGCCAAGCGTATCGAGCCGCTTTACCCCAGCCAGATCGATGAGCACGTTGCTGCTGT
This sequence comes from Microvirga sp., assembly GCA_041913065.1. Classification (GTDB taxonomy): domain Bacteria; phylum Pseudomonadota; class Alphaproteobacteria; order Rhizobiales; family Beijerinckiaceae; genus Microvirga. Next base: position 115,575 of record JAYSGD010000001.1, read on the forward strand.
CGGCCTGGGCCGCGATCTCGCCGACCAAGGCTTCGATACGCCCGGCATGCTCCGCCGTCCACAGGCCCGTCAGCACGGCGGTGACCTTGTTACCGGACCGCTCGATTGTCATTTGCGGTTCTTGGGCCATGGTGCTCTGCGCCACGATCATCCTTCCGGCGTTGATTCCGCTTGGTGATAGCGTGTCGTTACGCCACAAGTCGAGCCGAACTGCAAAGAGAAACCACCAGAATGCGCACCCTGACCGTCTCCATCGACCGTTTTCCCATCGCAGGAAAGTTCACTATCGCCCGCGGATCGCGCACGGAAGCGGTCGTGGTGACCGCCACCATCACCGAGGGAGCGGCCATCGGCCATGGGGAATGCGTCCCCTATCCCCGCTACGGCGAAACCGTCGAGGGCGTAGCGGCGGCTATCGAGGCGATCGGGCCGCAGATCGAGGCAGGGCTGACGCGGGAAGCGTTGCAGGGCCTCATGCCCGCCGGCGCCGCCCGCAACGCCTTGGACTGCGCCCTGTGGGACCTCGACGCCAAACGCTCGGGCATACGCGCCTATTTGACCGCCGGCCTGACCCGCTGGCCGCCGGTGACGACGGCCTATACGATCAGCCTCGACAGTCCTGAGGCCATGGCGGAGGCTGCCGCGAAGGCGGCGGCGCGGCCGATCCTCAAGGTGAAGTTCGGCGGCCCCGATGGCGATATCGAGCGCATCCGCGCTGTCCGGAAGGCGGTGCCGGACGCGACCCTGATCGCCGATGCCAACGAGGGCTGGACGGAAGCGAATATCGAGGCGCATCTCGCCGCCTGCGCCGAGGCGGGCTATGCGCTGGTGGAGCAACCCCTGCCCGCGAAGGCGGACGGTTTCCTGAGCAAGATCGAACGCCCTGTGCCCATCATGGCCGATGAAAGCGTGCACGACCGCCCGAGCCTCCAGCGGCTCGTCGGGCTCTACGACGTGGTCAACATCAAGCTCGACAAGACTGGCGGCCTCACGGAAGCGCTCGAACTGGCCGATGCGGCGGAAGCCCTCGGCTTCTCCCTCATGATCGGCTGCATGGTCGGCACGTCGCTTGCCATGGCCCCCGCCATGGTGCTCGCGCCCCGCTGCCGCTTCGTCGATCTCGATGGCCCGCTCCTCCTGGCGCGGGACCGGGAGCCCGGCCTCAAGTACGAGGGCAGCCTCGTCTATCCGCCCGAGCCGGCGCTCTGGGGCTGAGATCGCAGCATACGGATTACGACGATGGTCAGGATGAAGCCCATGGCTCCCAAGGGGGCCATGGCGGCAAAGACGAGCCCGCCGGCCTCGCTGTAGATGACGCCGCTCGCGATGGTGGACGTCGCCGTCGTGAGAGCGGTCAGGGACCCGAAGATGCCTTGGGCCCGGCCTCGGACGGATCTCGGGGAATGCGCTGACAAAGCCGCCATCATGCCGATATGCGTCGCGGCGAAGGACAGGCAGTGCATCATCTGAAGCACGAGCGTCAGTTCGACCCCCGGATTGAGCGACATGACCGTGAAGCGGATCACGGCCGCGGCGGAGCCGATGAGGACGAGCCCCACGCCGGATGAGCGACCGACCGTGCGGCCGAGAAACAGGAATACCGCGATCTCGGCCATCACGCCGGTCGCCCAGAAATAGCCGACCGCCGCATCGGAGAAGCCCAGCGAGCGCCAATGGATGCTGGCGAAGGCATTCAGCGCGCCGTGGGTTCCTTGAGTGAGCGCGCCTGCGATCATCAGCACCCAGAGGACTTTGGGCATCTTGGAGGAAACCGGCGCTGCCTGATCGGACGAGACGGCGGCAAGCTCCGGCACCTCGCGGGGCACGGCATTCAAGGTCGCGGCGATGGCAAGCAGCGGAATGAACGTGAGCATGACGACGACCACATTGGGGCCGAACCCGCCCACGAGATAACCGGTCGCGATGTTGGTGATGAAGAAGGAAATCGATCCGCTGCCCCGGATGCGTCCGTAGTTCAGGCCGGGATGGCGCTGGATCGCATTGGTGGACACAAGATCGTTGCCTGGAATGACGGCAGCCTGCGCGAATGCCACGAGGGCGACGAGCATGGTGATCGCGACCTGGTTGTCCAGCAGCAGGAATATGGGAAAGCACAGCATCTGGCCCAGATGGCTCATCAGGAGCAGCCGCCTCGGACCGAAGGAGCGGTCGGCGAGCTCCAGGAGAGGAGCCGTGGCGATGACGCGCACGATGATCGGGATCGCCACCACGAGCCCGATGAGAGACGGCGAGAGGCCCTTGCTCTGCAGCCACAGGGGAAAGAACGGCAGATAGACGGCGTGACTCATGAAGCTCGCAGCCTGCAATGCGCAAAGCCGCAGCTCGATGGCCTTGGTCGGGAAGATCAAAACGAAGCCTTCTCACATGGCCGCGGAATCGCGGCGCGTTCTGCTCAATAACGCCGAGAGCGAGGAGGAGCCAATAGCTGGATAAATGCGGACCAGCGAGAAGGGTCGCGTGGGTCGATATATGGCGCGATCTTCCCTCCCCCTTGCGGGGAGGGATTAAGGGTGGGGGTCGCAAAGTCAAAGCGCTGCGCTTCATCCAGTGAATAGAGACGTTGATACCAGCCTCACCTCCGAAGCACTCACCCAGTCGCACCACCCCCACCCTAGCCCTCCCCGCAAGGGGGAGGGAAACAAGCGCTCGGCCTGCTCTCAGAAAATTTCCAGTTCACCCCGCCGCGTGCGCGGCCTCGATATTGGTGAAGAACTGCCTTGCGCTTTCACGCCAGGTGAAAGTTTCCGCGTAAGCCCTGCACCGCTCGCGGGAAATATCGAGCGCTGCCAGGGCGGCCTTCCGCAGGTCGGTATCGAGAACGCCGCAGCCTGAATTGCCGATGACATCGAGGGGGCCGGTCACCGGAAAAGCCGCGACGGGTAGCCCCGATGCGAGGGCTTCGAGCAGCACGATGCCGAAAGTGTCGGTCAGGCTCGGGAAGACGAAGGCATTGGCGGAGGCGTAGATTTGCGCCAGTTCCACGCCCGAGCGCCCCCCGAGGAAATAGGCTTCCGGGTATTGCCGTTCGAGCTCGGCGCGGGCAGGCCCATCGCCCACGATCACCTTCGTTCCCTGCAGGTCGAGGGAGAGGAAGGCCTCGATGTTCTTCTCCACCGACACGCGGCCGACATAGAGGAAAAGAGGCCTCGGCAAACCCATGGACTGCCTTTGGCGCGGATGAAACAGCTCCGTGTCCACGCCGCGCGTCCAGCGCAGGATGTTTCTGAACCCGCGTCCTGTCAGTTCCCGCTCCAGGGAGGGCGTGCTGACCATTACGGCCTTGGCGTCGCGATGGAAGCGCCGGAGAAATCCGTAGGACCAGGATTCCGGCACGGGCGCCCGCGCCGCGAGATATTCCGGAAAGCGCGTGTGGTAGCTCGTCGTGAAGCCCCTGCCCGTCCGCCGGCATACATGGCGAGCGGCATGACCGAGCGGTCCCTCGGTCGCGATATGCACATGGGTGGGATCGGTGCCTTCGATCAGCCGCGTCATCTGCCCCGGCATCACCATGGAGAGGCGGATTTCAGGATAGCTGGGCATCGGCACCGAGCGAAATTGCTGCGGCGTCAGGAAGGTCACCTCGGCTCCGAAAGCGGGCGCCTGCTCGGCCATGTATTCGAGCGAGCGCACGACCCCGTTCACCTGAGGCTTCCAGGCATCCGTCACGATGAGAAGACGCATCAGGCTACTTTCTGGTCAAGGAGATCGCCGACGACCTCCACCGGGCTCGGCTCGGTCTGGAGCGCCGCCTCGCGCTGGCGAACCTCGTTCCAGCGGATGAGCTCCAACGAGCCGTCCCAATGCTCGATGATGGCCGTGCAGGATTCCACCCAATCGCCGGTATTCACGTAGGCCACCTTGTGCGTGTTGTGCATGGCCGCATGGTGGATGTGGCCGCAGATCACTCCGTCCGCCTGCTGGCGCTCGGCTTCGGCCGCCAGAAGCTCCTCGAACCGGCTGATGTAGTTGACCGCGTTCTTGACCTTCATTTTCGCCCAAGCCGAAAGCGACCAATAGGTCAGGCCAAGGCGACGGCGGATGATGTTGAGATAGGTGTTGATGAAGAGCGCCGTCGTATAGGCCCAGTCGCCTAAGAGAGCGATCCATTTCGCATGCATGACCACGAGGTCGAACTGGTCGCCGTGGATGACGAGATAGCGCTTACCGTCGGCGGTCTCGTGGATGGCGTGCTCGGCGAGTTCGATGCCGCCGAGATTGATGCCGATGTAATCGCGAAGGAACTCGTCGTGATTGCCGGGCACATAAACGAGCGAGGTTCCCTTGCGCACCTTGCGCATCAGCTTCTGGACCACGTCGTTATGGCTCTGCGGCCAGTACCATCCCGTCTTCAGCCGCCAGCCGTCGATGATGTCGCCCACGAGATAGATCGTCTCGGCATCGTAGCGTCTCAGGAATTCGAGCAGCGCGTCGGCCTGGCAGCCCTTGGTGCCGAGATGAAGATCCGACAGAAACAGCGTGCGCACGCGGACAACATCCAAATCCCTCGGCATCCGGCGTCCTTTCCTCGGGTAAACAAGTTTACCAAACCGGATTCGCGTCTCGTCTCCGTGACGGTTGCCTTGCAATTTTGTGACAAATGGCCAAGGTTCCATGCGCTCAGCGCAGGCGCGAAGACGCCATTAAGGCTTTCCCTCAGGCTCCCGTCGTGGTTCTCTGCGGTCCTCTTTTTTCCAAGTGAATTGTCTCGTGAACCCGCTTCTGGGGATTTCCCTCAAAATCGTCTCTGCCCTCTTCTTCACGATGATGTCGGCAACCCTGAAGGTCCTGACGGCCCGGTATCCGACCGGGGAGGTCATGTTCTTCCGCGCGTCCTTCGCGATGATTCCGCTGCTGCTCTGGCTGGCCTGGCGAGGCGATCTCCCGCGCGCGCTCCACACCAAGAACGTCTTCGGCCATTTCAAGCGCGGCCTTCTGGGCTCGGCCTCGATGTTCTTCGGCTTCGCGGCCCTGTTCTACCTGCCGCTGCACGATGCCATCGCCATCGGCTATGCCTCGCCGCTCATGGTGGTCATCCTGGCGGCGATCCTGTTGAAGGAGCAGGTTCGCATCTATCGCTGGTCGGCGGTGGCGATCGGCTTCGTCGGCGTCCTCATCATGCTGTCGCCCTATCTCTCGCTCAGCACGTTCAGCGCTGGGCTCCAGAGCGGCCCGGCCCTTGGCGCACTCTTGTGCCTCACCGGAGCCACGCTCTCGGCAGGCGCCATGATCCAGGTGCGCCGGCTGACGGCGAGCGAGCGGACGGGCGCCATCGTCTTCTACTTCACCATTGCGTCGTCGGGGCTTGCCCTGCTGAGCCTGCCCTTCGGCTGGGTGATGCCCACATGGCCGGACCTTGCCCTTTTCCTGCTCGCGGGCATGTGTGGCGGCATCGGACAGATCCTTCTGACCGAGTGCTACCGCTGGGCCGACACATCGGTGATCGCGCCTTTCGAATACACGACGATGATCTGGGCGCTTCTGTTCGGCTGGATCGTGTTCAGCGACCTGCCCACCCCCACGGTGGTGACCGGCGCGAGTATCGTCGCGGGGACGGGTCTCTTTATCGCCTGGCGCGAGCACCGGCTGGGCCTCATGCGCAAGCGCGAGCTGGAAGCGGCGCCCCAGAAGAATGTTTGAGGCCGAAATCCCGGCAAGCGACATTCGGGAACTTGACCCGCCTCCCCTCTTACCCCACAACCGTTCTGAGAAACGAACGTTCGTTTTTTCGGAACAGAGGCAGCGGGTATGGGCGTCGAAGGCAAAGAGCGGCAGAGGGAGCTCGAAACGGGTGCGCAGGTATTGTCCGGGAATATGGGCAAGACCATCCAGCGGCTCCGCAAGGCCTACAACCTCTCCCTGTCCGAGCTCGCCGAGCAATCCGGCGTCGCCAAGTCGATCATCAGCCAGATCGAGCGCAACGAGACCAACCCGACGCTCGCCACCATCTGGCGCCTGAGCCAGGCCCTGGACGTGTCCATCGAGAGGGTTCTGGCCTCGGCCGACGAAGAGCCCTTCATCGAGAAATCCTCCAAGGCCGATACGCCGATCCTCGTCTCCGAGGACGGCAAGATGCGCCTTGCCATCGTCGGCTGGCTCAAGACCATCGAGTGGCTGCAATGGTACGACGTGCAATCGGAGCCGGGCGGCGTGCTCGATTCAGACAGCCACCAGCGCGGCTCGGTCGAGTGCCTTTCGATTCTGGAAGGCGAGTTCGAGGTCGAGATCGGCGGCGTGACCCAGCAGGCCAAGGCAGGCGAGACCCTGCGCTATCGCTGCGATCGGCCCCACATCGTGCGCTGCATCGGCGATACGCCCGGGCGCGCGAGCATGGTCTGCATCCTCAAAGCGGCGGTGATGGACTAAATTCTGTCCGAAGAATTCTGCCTACCGCCTCTCTGACCTCATCCTGAGGAGCCTGCGCAGCAGGCGTCTCGAAGGATCGTCCAGCTATTTCTGGAGGCGCCCTCGTCCTTCGAGACGATCGCTCCGCGATCCCTCAGGATGGGGCTCTGGGGCAGAAAGACCGATAAGATAATCCGTCAAGGCTTCGGCGCCACGTAGCCCTGCTTGCCCGGCAGCGAGAGAAGATACTCCGCCATCGCCTGACGGTCGGATTCCGGCAGTTGCGCCGTGTTGCGCACCACCGAGCCCATGGGGCCGCCGACCGTGTCGAAGTTCGGCGTCTCGCCGGTCGTCAGAAGCGTCACGAGATCCGCATCCGTCCAACCGCCGATGCCGCTGGGATGCGGCGTGATGTTGGGCACCGAACCCCTGCCCTCCGGATCGGGCCCGCCCGCGAAGCGGCGCTCCTCGATGATCGCGCCCGCGACGTTGCGTTCGCTGTGGCACTCGGCGCAATGGCCGGGGGCGTTCACGAGGTAGGCTCCCCGGTTCCAGCTCTCGGATTTGGAAGCGTCCGGCGTGAAGGGCTTACCGTCCAGGAAGGCGAGCTTCCAGAGGCCGACGCCGCGGCGGATGTTGAATGGAAACGGCAACTCATGATCGCGCGCTTTTCCCTCGACGGAGGGAAGCGTCTGCATGAAGGCGAAAAGGTCCGCGAGGTCCGTGCGGCTCATGCGCTGATACGAGGCATACGGGAAGGCCGGATAGTAATGGCGCCCGTCGGGCGAGGTGCCCTCCTGCATGGCGCGGACGAAATCGGCCTGGCTCCATGAGCCGATGCCGTCCTGCTTATGGGACGAGATGTTCGGAACGTGGAACGTACCGAAGGGCGATTTTAGGGCGTAGCCGCCGCCGAGGCGCAGCTTGTCGTCCTGGTTGGGCGTGGCATGGCAGGAGGTACAGCCGCCCGCGAAGAACATCACGCGCCCGTTCTCGATATTGGGCGTGTGGTTGCCGCTGGGGGCCGGCGCCGGGGAGCGGATGAGGCGATAGGCCGATGGCGACGTGAGCGCCATGAAGCCCAGAACTCCGATACCGGCGATGGCCGCCAGCCCCACGATCGCTTTACGCATTGCTATTCCCGTCGCGAAAAGGGCGGCCGGATCGGCCGCCCGTTCTCAAACTATTGTCAAATCAGCTCTTCTTGCGGAAGTCGTTGTGGCAGGCGCCGCAATTCTGCATGACCTTGGGCATCTCCGCCTTGAAGCTGGCTTCGTCCTTGATCGAAGCCATGGCGGTCTGGGCGTCCTGGCCGAACTTGGTCAAGGCTGCATCAAACTTCGTCTTGTTCTCCCAGATGGACGGCAGAGCCTCCGAATCGCCGACGCCCTTCGAGTTCTCGGGGAAGAGCGCGGTCGCCTTCTGGGCGTTGTCAGAGAAGACCTTGAGGCTGGCCTGCACCTTCGCGAGATCGAAGGCTTCCTGCCCGCGCAGCATGCCGCCGATGGGGCGCGTCTGGGCTCCCAGCTGCTTCATCAGGTTCTGGCGCTGCTCGACCACATCGCTCTGCGCGATGGCCGCAGTCACACCCAGCGCCAGAAGGCTGGCGACAAAAATCATACGCTTCATAAGGTTATTCCCCATCTTAGGTGCGGGGACGGCTTGACGCCTTCTCATCCCCGTCAGGACGGGTATTAGGGCATAGATCCTAAAGATTGCGCACTGGACTTTAGAACAAATCTACGTGAGGCGACGGGCCTCACTGCCCTACTCCACCGGTTCGCCAGCAGCCGCCCAATCCTTGAATCCACCCTTGTAATGCTCACGGATGTCCTTGCCTGCGGCTTGGGCAAACTCGAGCGCCCTCACCGACCGGACGCCGGCGGCGCAGGAAAACACGATCCGCTTGCCCTCCGGCAGGGAGGCGGGATCGAATGTCGAGAGAGGATGCGAGACGGAGCCGGGAATATGGCCGGCGGCGAACTCATGAGGCTCGCGCACATCCACCACGAGGATCGAGCCGTCGCCGAGACCCTTTTTGACGTCCTCACGGTCGAGATCGACGACCTTCGGTGCTGATGCGTTCATGAGCAATTCCTCCCTGGGATGCGCGATACATACCGGCTTCTCAGAGAGGTGCGCAACTTAGAGCCATTTCCATTTGCGTGGAATCGTCTCTCTTCTTTGCTGGGTCGCATTTTTTGGCGGCGAACCGGGGTCCACATCGCCGAAGAATGCTCTAGGCCAACGGCGGAATGCGCAGCACCCAACCCGGCTGGATCATGTCGGGGTCTTTCACCGGCGGCGAGTTAGCCTTGACGATCTCGGTATACTTGGCGCCCTTACCCTTGCCGTAGTGCTTCTCGGCGATCTCCCAGAGAGTGTCGCCCTTCTGCACCGTGTACATGGTGGATTGCTCGGCAGGTTGGCTGATCTTCAATTCAGAGGTGTCCACTTCGGCGACGCCATAGGTATTGCCGAGGGAAAGAATGATCTTCTCCGCCTCCTCCTGGCTCGTGGCCTGGCCGGAGAGCTTCACCTGGTCGCCCTTGACCTCGATCCCGAGCTTGCTCGCATCGAAGCCATGGCCCTGCACTTCCTGCTGCAGCTTCTCAGGCGTCGCAGCATTGGCGCTGCCGCCGAAGATCTTGGCGCCTGCTTCCTTGATGAACTTGAACAGACCCATGCGCTCCTCCTCTTCCCGCATTGGCCATGATGCGGCCAAGCTGGAATGAAGACGCGCATTCGCCGGAAACGGTTCCGCTCAGGCTAATGTGGAGAACACATCCGCAAGCGACGGCAGGCGATCTTTCAGGCGCAGCAGCGCGATGAGCTCTATCTGCACGACAGCCGTATCGAACTCTGTTTCAGGATCATGATCGACACGTTGCTCGAAGGCATCGAGGATTTCCTCCTTCGAGCGGCCTTTGACGGCCATGATGAAGGGGAAGCCGAATTTGCGCTTGTAGATGTCGTTGAGTTCGAGAAAGCGGTCGCGCTCCTCCTGCGTCAGGCCGTCGAGCCCGGCGGAGGACTGCTCGTTGCGGGAATCGCTCGTGAGATCGGCGAGCTTCAACCGTCCGGCGAGATCGGGATGCGCGCGGATGAGCGTGAGCTTCTGCTCGCGCGTCGATTCCGACAGCACATGAACCATCGCCGCATGCAGACCCTCCGCCGTATCCTGCGCGCTGGTGAGGCCAGCATCGTAGGCGCGGTCCGCGATCCATGGAGAATGCTCGAACACATCGCCATAGAGCTCCACGAACAGCCGCTTGCTCATGGTGCTGGGCTTGAGGCTTGCCGGTCTATGGAGACGCATCCAATGACGCGCGATATCGATACGCCGCGCCACCCACACGTCGTCATGCGATGCCACATAATCCAGGAAGCGCGCGAGTGCCGCCGCCCGTCCCGGACGTCCGACGATACGGCAATGAAGTCCGACCGACATCATCTTCGGCGCGGTTTCGCCCTCGGCATAGAGCGTGTCGAAGCTGTCTTTCAGATACGAGAAGAACTGGTCGCCCGAGTTGAAGCCCTGCGGCGTGGCGAAGCGCATGTCGTTGGCATCGAGCGTATAGGGCACGATGAGCTGAAGATGATCGCCATGCTGCTCCCAATAGGGTAGCTCGTCCGCATAGGAATCCGCGCTGTAGAGAAAGCCGCCCTCCTCCGCCACCAGACGGTTGGTGTGTTCCGACGTGCGGCCCGTGTACCAGCCGAGTGGACGCTCGCCCGTCACTTCCGTGTGGATGCGGATCGCCTCTTTCAGATGCGCGCGCTCCTCTTCCGCCGTGAAGTCGCGATAGTCGATCCATTTGAGCCCATGGCTCGCGATCTCCCAATCCGCTTCCTTCATCGCGGCAACCGCTTCCGGGTTACGCATGAGGGCCGTCGCGACGCCGTAGACGGTCACCGGCATGTTGCGCTCGGTGAACATGCGCCACAACCGCCAGAATCCGGCGCGGGAGCCATACTCGTAGATCGACTCCATGCTCATGTGCCGCTGGCCGGGCCAAGGCTGCGCCCCTACGATTTCGGACAGGAATGCTTCAGAGGCACGGTCGCCGTGCAGAATGCTGTTCTCGCCGCCTTCCTCGTAATTGATGACGAACTGCACGCAGATCCGCGCCTTGTTCGGCCAGTGCGGATGCGGCGGATTGCGCCCGTAGCCGACGAGATCGCGGGGATAGGAGGTCTCGGGCATCGTCAGCTTCCTCGATAGGTGGAATAGCTCCAGGGCGAGACGAGGAGCGGAACGTGGTAATGGCCGTCGGGCTCGGCGATGGCGAAGCGGATCGGCACGATATCCAGGAACGGCGGATTGGCCGTGGTCGCTCCTAGCGCCTTGAAATAGGCACCGACCTCGAAGACGAGTTCATAAGTGCCCGTGCGGAACGCGTCACCGATCATGAGCGGCGCATCGGTGCGCCCATCGGCGTTGGTGACCGTGCGCAGGACGGAACGGCGGTTTTCTCCGTCAAGGGCGAACAGCTCGATGGCGATGCCCTTGGCGGGCTTGCCGTTGACGGTATCCAGAACGTGGGTGGACAGACGGCCCATGAAGCCTCGCGTGACATGAAGGTATCCTCTGGAATCTTTAGATCACCGGCCCGGACGTCAAGCGCTCCCGTCAGGGAACGGCGCTGCGAAAGGCTCGCGGATTGCGCTTCCTGTTGAAAAAGCCTCAGGCCGGGCCTTTCGCAAATGAGGGCGCGGCCCTAGGCTATGATTTCCTTGTACCTTTCAAGTGGCTGCATGATCGACCCGCAAATTTCCGAATGGATCAGCCAGATCCTGCGCTGGACCCACGTGATCACGGCCATCGCCTGGATCGGCTCGTCCTTCTATTTCATCCACCTCGATCTCAGCCTGAAGAAGCGGGAAGGCCTGCCCGAAGGCGTCGGCGGCGAGGCATGGCAGGTCCATGGCGGCGGCTTCTACAACATGCGCAAGTATCTCGTTGCGCCGCCCGAACTGCCTAAGGAGCTGACCTGGTTCAAGTGGGAAAGCTATTCCACCTGGATCAGCGGCTTCTTCCTGATCGTGTGGGTCTATTACCTGCAGGCCAATCTCTACACCATCGATCCGGCCGTCATGGCCCTGGAGCCCTGGCAGGCGCCCGTCATTGGCCTCGGCGGCATCGCCCTGAGCTGGCTCGTCTATGAGGGCCTGTGCCGCTCGCCGCTCGGCAAGAACGGGCTTGTGCTCGGCATCGTGCTGTTCGTCTACATCCTGCTCGCGGCCTTTGCCTTCACGCAGGTCTTCAACGGCCGCGCGGCCTTTCTCCATACGGGCGCGATGATCGCCACCTGGATGTCGGCCAGCGTCTTCTTCGTCATCATCCCGAACCAGAAGAAGGTGGTCGCTACCCTGCTCGCGGGCGGCTCGCCAGACCCGAAGCTCGGCAAGGAAGCGAAGCTTCGCTCCACTCACAACAACTACCTGACGCTGCCCGTCATCTTCCTGATGCTCTCGAACCATTATCCGCTGGCGTGGTCCTCGCGCTATTCGGTGGCGATCATCGGGTTCATCCTGATCGCGGGCGCGGTGATCCGGCACTTCTTCAACTCACAGCATGCGGGCAAGGGGTCGCCTTGGTGGACATGGGGCGTCGCGGCGGCGAGCGTCGCTCTCGCGATCTGGCTCTCGATCATCGGCAAGCCGGGCAACGCCAACATGGCGGATGCCTCAGCGTCGGTCGAAGTCGCGGCCTCCTTCGACGAGGCCGTGCTGGCGATCCAGTCGCGCTGCTCCATGTGCCATGCGGCGGAGCCGGTCTGGGAAGGCATTCCCGTCGCCCCGAAGGGCGTGCATCTCGATACGCCCGAGGAGATCGCCCGGCATGCGGAGATCATCCGAATCCAGAGCGTGCTCACCCATGCCATGCCGCCGAACAACATCACCGAAATGACGCTCGACGAGCGCAAGGCCGTTGCTACCTGGCTTGCCGCCAAGGACACCGCCACCCACTGAGCGGCGCGTATATCGACAACAAACCTTAGAGGAGGATCTCATGTCTGAGCTCACACTGCAGGCCGCCCGAACCATTGCCGAAACCACCATCAAGACCGCCCGAGAGAAGAACCTGAAGCCGATCTCGGTCGTGGTCTATGATGAGCGCGGCGCTCTCAAGGCCCTCCTCTCCGAGGACGGCACCAGCCTCAAGCGCGCCGAGATCGCCATGGGCAAGGCCTATGGCGCCCTGGCGCTCGGCGTAGGCTCCCGCGCCATTCACAAAATGGCGACCGACCGCGCCTATTTCGTCTCCGCCGTAACCCATGTGGTCGGAGGTCAGCTCGTTCCCGTACCCGGCGGCGTGCTGATCAAGGACGCTAAAGGCAAGGTCCTCGGAGCGGTCGGCGTCTCAGGCGACACCTCGGACAATGACGAGGTCGCAGCCGCCGCTGGAATCGAGGCCGCCGGACTGGTCTTCGACGCCGGCGCCTGAAACTTTTCTCCACATGTCAAAGCCTTGCGGGCCTTGGGTTTCACTATTACACAGGGATAGTACTGGACATAAACAGTTGATTGATCAACAAATAGGACAAGGTTACTGCCACTTCGGCTGGGACCGACAAATTCCTCTAATGACGCCTCCAGCTACGGAAACGAAAACCAGAAAGGGAACGCATCCGATGTCATCTTGGATCAAACGCACGGCGCTCGCCGCCGTCGCCACGGCCGCTCTCATGGGCGCAGCCTCGGCCCAGGTCACCTACAATCGCGGCAACACCGGCGAGCCGGAGACCCTGGACACCCACAAGACCTCGACGGTGCAGGAAGCACACATCCTGCGCGACCTCCTCGAAGGCCTCGTGGCCTACAGCGCCAAGGGCGAAGCCATTCCCGGCCAGGCCGAGAAGTGGGAAGTGTCCGACGACGGCAAGACCTACCGCTTCACGCTCCGTGATGGGCTGAAGTGGTCGAACGGCGACCCGATCACCGCCGAAGACTTCGTCTATTCCTATCGCCGTATCATGGATCCGGCGACCGGCGCGAAGTACGCGAACATCCTGTACCCGATCAAGAACGCCGAGAAGATCAACAAGGGCCAGGGCAAGCCTGAAGAGCTGGGCGTGAAGGCCGTCGACGCCAAGACCGTCGAGATTACCCTCGAGGCTCCGACCCCCTACTTCATCGAACTGCTGACCCACCAAACCAGCCAGCCGGTCCACAAGGGCTCCGTCGAGAAGTTCGGCAAGGACTTCGTGAAGCCGGGCAACATGGTGTCGAACGGCGCCTACAAGCTCGCCGAGTTCGCCCCCAACTCGCACATCAAGCTCGTGAAGAACGAGAACTACTGGGATGCCAAGAACGTCAAGATCGACGTTGTCAACTTCATTCCGCATCCCGACCTCGCCGCTGCCGTGCGCCGCTACGAAGCCGGCGAACTCGACAGTATGGACGAGCTTCCGGCCGACCAGACGAAGTCGCTGAAAGAGCGCTTCAAGGATCAGGTCAAGCTCGGCCCGTATCTCGGTTCGTGGTTCCTGGTCGTGAACTCCTCCAAGGCCCCCTTCAACGACGTGAAGGTGCGTCAGGCCCTCTCCATGCTGATCGACCGCGAGTTCATCGCCGAGCAGATTTGGGGCCAGACCATGCAGCCCGCCTACTCCTTCATGCCTCCGGGCCTCGGCAATTACGGCGAGCCAGCTTACATGACCTACAAGGATCAGTCGCCGATCGACCGCGAAGAAGCCGCCAAGAAGCTCCTCACGGAAGCTGGCTTCGGCCCCGGCAAGCCGCTGAAGGTCGAGATCCGTTACAACACCACGGACAACAACCGTAACTCGGTGATCGCTGTCGCCGAGCAGTGGAAGCAGGCCGGCATCGAGACCTCCTTCATCAACACGGACGGCAAGACGCACTTCGCTCACCTGCGTGACGGCGGCGACTTCGACGTGGCCCGCTACGGCTGGATCGCCGACTACTCGGACCCGAACAACTTCCTGTTCCTGGTGAAGAGCGACAACAAGGGCTTCAACTACGGCAAGTACAACAACCCGCAGTTCGACAAGCTGCTGGACGACGCCGCCAAGGAGCTGGACCTGAAGAAGCGTGCCGATCTCTTCAAGCAGGCCGAGGCAATCCTGATGAAGGACATGCCGTGGATCCCGATCATGTACTACGGCAAGAGCAACCTGGTCTCGCCGAAGATCCAGGGCTACGTGCTGAACACGCGTGGCGTCTATCCGACGCGCTTCCTTTCGAAGACGCAGTAAAATAAAGTGCCGGAAAGGGGCGGCCTGATCTTCAGGCCGCCCTATTCTTTTATCCGCTAGCGCCTTTCAACGGGAGGAGCCTGCCGTGCTCTCCTTCATCTTGCGCCGTCTGCTGTCGGCCATCCCGACGTTGTTCATCATCGTCACGATCTCCTTCTTTCTCATTCGCCTCGCGCCCGGTGGCCCGTTCGATCTGGAACGCCCGCTCGAAGCGAAGGTGATGGAGAACCTCAACAAGATCTATCAGCTCGATAAGCCGCTCATCGAGCAGTACTGGCTCTATCTCGGCGCCGTCCTGCGCGGCGATTTCGGCCCCTCCTTCATCCTGCGCGACTTCTCGGTCGCCGAGCTTTTCGCGCATGGCCTGCCGATCTCGATGACGCTTGGCGCGCTGGCTCTCTCCTTTGCCATTCTCGTCGGCGGCACGCTCGGCGCCATCGCCGCGTTCCGCCAGAACAGCTCCGTCGATTACATGGTGACCGGCATGGGCGCGCTCGGGCTCACGATTCCGAACTTCGTCGTGGCGCCCGTCTTCCAGATCATCTTCGGCCTTGCCCTCGCCTGGCTGCCCGTCGCCGGCTGGGGGAACGGAAGCTTGCGCAACCTCGTCATGCCCGTCCTCGTGCTGGCCCTGCCGCAGATCGCGGTGGTGTCGCGCATGACCCGCGCTGCGATGATCGAGAACCTGCGCTCCAACCACATCCGCACCCTGCGCTCGCTCGGCCTTCCGACCCGCGTCATCGTGGTCCATGCGCTTCGCGGCGCGGCGCTGCCGGTCGTGTCCTATCTCGGCCCGGCGGCAGCAGCGCTGCTCACCGGCTCGGTGGTGGTCGAGACCATCTTCGGCCTGCCCGGCATCGGACGCTACTTCGTCGAAGGCGCCCTCAACCGCGACTATACCCTCGTCATGGGCACCGTCGTGGTGGTCGCCGTCTTCGTTCTGCTCTTCAACCTCGTGGTCGATATTCTCTACGCCCTTATCGATCCGCGCATCCGTTACGATTGAGGTGGATCATGGCTGAAGGCGCTGTTCTTCCTATCGAAGCCACGGCCGGTCCTGTCACCGGTCGCTCCCTCTGGGCCGAGGCCCGCGGGCGCCTCGTGCGCAACCGGGCTGCTCTCACCAGCATCATCGTGCTGAGCCTGATCGCGCTCGCCTGCATCTTCGGACCCTTTCTCACCGGCCACCCCTTCGACAAGGTCTACCCCGACTACGTGAAGGTGCCGGCGAGCATCGAGGCCTACCCGAAGGCCGATCAGGTCGAGCCGAACATCGAGCGCATCGGCTCGCGCGTGCGGGCTCGGCCTGAGAACATCAGGATCGACGACGGGGTCGTGCATATGACCCTCGTCAGCACCAGCTCCCGCCCCATCGACGAGCGGCTGCTCGCTTATTTCGAGCGGTCCGACCTCTTCGGCACGGCGAAAGTGGTCGAGCGTCAGGATGAAGGCCGCAGGCTCGTGGTCGATGTGCCGGTCCGCCAGCAATACTTCTTCTTCGGCACCGACACGAACGGGCGCGATCTTCTCACCCGCACCATGAAGGCGGGCCAGATCTCGCTCGCCATCGGCCTGCTCGCCACCTTCGTCGCCATTCTCATCGGCGTGATCTACGGCGCGACATCAGGCTATCTCGGCGGGCGCGTCGATCTCGTGATGATGCGCATCGTGGATATCCTCTACTCCCTGCCCTTCATCTTCTTCGTGATCATGCTGGTCGTGTTCTTCGGCCGCAATTTCATCCTGATGTTCATCGCGGTCGGCGCGGTGGAATGGCTCGACATGGCCCGCATCGTGCGCGGCCAGACGCTCTCCATCAAGCGCCAGGAATACGTTCAGGCGGCGGAAGCGCTCGGCGTGGAGACCAAGGGCATCATCCGCCGCCACGTGATCCCGAACACGCTCGGCCCCGTCGTGGTCTACATGACGCTGCTCGTGCCCAAGGTAATCCTGCTGGAGAGCTTCCTCTCCTTCCTCGGCCTCGGCGTGCAGGAGCCCAATACCAGCCTCGGCGTCCTTATCTCGGAGGGCGCCAAGAACATCCAGGGTGCGACCTGGATGCTGATCTATCCGTCCATCACGCTTGTCGCGATCCTGTTCTGCCTCAACTTCATCGGCGACGGCTTGCGCGATGCTCTCGACCCCAAGGATCGATGACATGATCGCTGACATGACAGAACCGGTTCTTTCCGTCCGCAACCTTCACGTCCGCTTCCGCACCGGCGACGGCATTCTCCATGCCGTGAAGGGTATCGACATCGACATTCCGCCCGGCGAGACCGTCGCCATCGTGGGCGAGTCCGGCTCCGGCAAGAGCCAGACCATGATGTCGGTGATGGGCCTCCTCGCCTCGAACGGCTGGGCCGAGGGCTCGGTGAAGTATCGCGGCCAGGAGCTCGTCGGTCTCTCGCCCGACAAGCTCAACGCCTATCGCGGCTCGAAGCTCACCATGATCTTCCAGGAGCCGATGACCTCGCTCGATCCGCTCTACAAGATCGGCGATCAGCTGGCGTTGCCGCTCACCACCCATGGGGGCCTGAGCAAGGCGGCTGCCCGCAAGCGCGCCATCGAGCTTCTGGAGTTGGTGCGCATTCCCGATCCGGCCCGCCGTATCGACGCCTACCCGCACGAAATGTCCGGCGGCCAGCGTCAGCGCGTCATGATCGCCATGGCGCTCGCCAACAACCCGGACGTGCTCATCGCCGACGAGCCGACGACAGCCCTCGACGTGACGGTGCAGGCGCAGATCCTCGAACTGCTCCGCGACCTGCAGAAGCGTCTCGGCATGTCGATCGTCTTCATCACCCACGACCTCGGCATCGTCCGCCGCTTCGCGGATCATACCTATGTGATGAAGCGCGGCGAGGTGGTCGAGAGCGGACGCACGGCCGACCTCTTCGCCGCTCCCAAGCATCCCTATACGCAGATGCTGATCGACGCCGAGCCGAGGGGCACCAAGGAGCCCGCTCCCGCGAACTCGCCCGTGATCCTCGACGCCAAGAACATGCAGGTGACCTTCACGCTTGAGAAGAGCTTCTTCGGCAAAGCCACCCATGTTCTGCGCGCCGTCGATGACGTGAGCCTGACGGTTCGCGCAGGCGAAACCGTCGGCGTGGTGGGAGAATCCGGCTCCGGCAAATCCACCCTCGGCCGCGCCATCCTCAAGCTGCAACCGGCCACCGGCATCGTGCGCTTCGAGGACCGCAACCTCGCCCCGCTCGACCGTGCGGGTATGCGCCCATTGCGGCGGCACCTTCAGCTGGTGTTCCAGGACCCGTTCGGCTCCCTCTCCCCGCGCATGACCTCGGGCGAGATCGTGACGGAGGGCCTCCTCGTCCATGAGCCCAGCATCTCCCGCAAGGAGCGTGATCGCCGCGCAGCTCAGGCCTTCGAGGAAGTGCAGCTCGATCCGGCCTGGCGCAACCGCTTCCCGCATGAATTCTCCGGCGGCCAGCGCCAGCGCATCGCCATTGCCCGCGCCATGATCCTGCATCCCAAGCTCGTGGTGCTCGACGAGCCGACCTCGGCTCTCGACCGCTCGGTGCAGAAGGAGATCGTGGAGTTGCTGCGCAGCCTGCAGAAGGCCCACGGCCTCGCTTACGTCTTCATCAGCCACGACCTTGCGGTCGTGCGTGCACTCTCCGACGAGATCATGGTGATGAAGAGCGGCAAGGTTGTAGAGCGTGGAACGGCGGAAGAGATCTTCGAGCGTCCGCGAGAGGATTACACCCGCGATCTCATCGCCGCGGCGTTCCTGACCGAGCGCCAGAAGGCAGAAGCTGCAGGCACGTCCCTCGCCTCCTGATCTCGGAACCGAACCCCATGGCGCGGATTTGATCTTTGTTCACCGCATGATCTCGTGCGGTGAACCGGTACCCACTTCACCGGATCATGCTCTGCACCATGGCAAAGCTCGCAGCCTATCGCGCCAAGCGCGACTTCACCAGAACGTCCGAGCCGTCGGGGAAAGCCACCCGTCGCAAGGGTTCGTCCTTCGTCATCCAGAAGCATGACGCCTCCCGGCTTCACTACGATTTCCGGCTCGAACTCGACGGCGTTCTGAAAAGCTGGGCCGTCGCCAAGGGGCCGAGCCTCGTCAAGGGCGAGAAGCGCCTCGCGGTCGAGGTCGAGGATCATCCGCTCGCTTACGGAAGTTTCGAGGGCACCATTCCCGAGGGCCAATATGGCGGCGGCACAGTCCTGCTTTGGGATCGCGGCACCTGGGAGCCCGAAGGCGACCCGCATGAGGCTTATGAGAAGGGCCGCCTCACCTTCCGCCTCCACGGAGAGAAACTGCTCGGCACCTGGCATCTTGTCCGCATGGCGAAGCGCCCACGCGAGAAACAGCCGTCCTGGCTCTTGATCAAGGCCGAGGATGCCTATGCCCGCTCGGAGGATGATCCGGACATTCTGGAAGAGGCGCCGCTCTCCGTGAAAACCGGTCGCTCCATCGAGGAGATCGCGCCGGCTCGCGCGAAAAAGGCAGCCGCCAAAAAGCCAGCATCCTCCAAGAAAGCTGCGTCCACGACATCCGAAAAGCCTGCCGCACGCGCCAAAAAATCCTCGTCGTTCGACAAAGTGAAATCTCCGAGCATCGAAGTCGCAGGCGTTCCGCTCACCAGCCCCGACCGCCTGCTCTGGGAAGATCAGGGTCTCACGAAGCGGGAGCTGGCGGAATTCTATGCGGGCATCGCCGAATGGCTGCTGCCGCATCTGGTCAACCGTCCCCTCACCCTGATCCGCTGTCCCGCAGGTGCGGAAAAGAAATGCTTCGTGCAGCGCCATTCCTGGGCCGGCATGAATTCACTCATCCATGCAGACAATGTCAGCGACGGCAAGGAGACGACGGAAGTCCTCACCGTCAAGAATATCCAGGGAGTTGTCGCACTTGTGCAATCAGGCGTCCTGGAAATGCATGTGTGGGGCGCGACGCTCGCCGATCTCGATAAGCCAGACCGCCTCATCTTCGATTTCGATCCCGATGAAGGCTTGGAATGGTCGCATGTGATCGATGCCGCCTTCGCCATGCGCGAGCGCTTGAGATCCATGGGCCTGGAAAGCTTCGTGAAGACCACAGGGGGCAAGGGCCTGCACGTCGTCGTGCCCATAATACCTAAGGCTTCATGGAAGGAAGCGCATAATTTCACGCGCGGCGTAGCTGAAACAATGGAAGCGGATGAGCCGGATCGCTACACATCGACCTCCGTGAAGCAGCAACGCAAGGGCAAGATCTTCATCGACTATCTGCGCAACAGCCGCGAGGCATCGGCGATCGCTCCTTATTCGACCCGCTCGCGCCCCGGCGCGCCGGTGGCGACGCCCATCTCGTGGGAAGAATTGACGCCTGATCTCAAGCCAAATGGCTTTACCGTCGAGAATTTAGGGAAGCGCCTGAAGGCTCTGCGCAAAGACCCTTGGGCGGATATCGGCAAGATCGATCAGGAGCTTCCCGGGAAGCCGAAGACCAAGCGCTCATCCCGTAAAGGCTAAGTGGGAGCAGGACCTTTGTCATTCCGGGGCCGCGCAGCGGAGCCCGGAACCCATACCCACGACGCAGCCAAAAAGAACACAACGGAAATCGCGAGCTTCATCTTGCACACTCGGCGTTTATGGGTCCCGGGCTCTCGCTATCGCTCGCCCCGAAATGACAGCGCGGTGAACGAATGATCTCAAAAAAGAGGCGCCTGAAGTCCTTCCACCTTGAGCGCTTCCTGCACGGCGGGGCGCGCAACGACCCGCTCGGCCAATGCATTGAGATTGGGAATGCTCCTTGCCGGGCGAGGCATGAACCGGCTCCAGCGGATCAGCATGAAGAGGAAGAGATCGGCCGCGGAAAAACGATCACCCATGAGCCATGGCTTGTCGCCGAGCTGTTCGGAGATGACGTCGAACATGCGGTTGAGCCGTTCGCCTGCGGCCTGCTTCACGCTTGGTGCGGCAGCTTCATCGCTCACATGCTCATGCGGGTAGAACCACGCACGGAACTCCACCTGTGGCGTGTTCGTGAGATGGATCATCCACTTGTAGAACTCAGGCCGCTCCTTCGTCCCCACCGCCGGGGCAAGACCGGAGGCGGGAAACTTGTCCGCGATATGGATCGCAATCGCAGCCGTCTCGAAAAGGACGAGATCGTCATCGATCAGGACCGGAATGCGACCGTTCGGATTGAGCCTTAGATACTCGCCCTGCTTGTGAGCATCATTCTCTCTATCAATGAAGCGTAGCTCGAAATCCGCGCCAGCCTCTCTCAGCATCATGTGCGGCAGGAGACTTGCTAAACCGGGAGAATAGTAGAGAGCGAGCATGGATGGCACCCTTTGAGGCTGTCCCTGATGCATAAGCCTCAGGGACGATCCGGTAAAGATGCCCGGGCAAAGGACCCCTGCCTTCCTTTCGCGCGTCCCCGCCCTATCGTCTTGATCGACATGGAGGGTGCGGGCGATGAGTGACCTGAAAGACCTGATCGAGAAGCTGCAGGTCAAACCGGGCGAAGAGGCGAAGCTAATGGAGCGGGATCCGCGCGACTCGTCCTTCGTCGATGGAGAGGAGGAGACGAAAGAGGCAACCGCCGCCCTCGCGAGAGAGATCGACACTCTCCAGGATCGCCTCTATGCGGAAGGCTCGCGCTCCCTCCTCGTCGTGCTCCAGGGCATCGACACGTCCGGCAAGGACGGCACCATCCGAGGCGTGTTCAACTCGACCGGCCCTCTCGGCGTCGTCGTCACGCCCTTCGGGCCACCCACCAAGACCGAGCTTGCCCATGATTATCTGTGGCGCATACACGCGGCCTGCCCGCGCCGGGGCACCATCGGCATCTTCAACCGCTCCCATTACGAGAGCGTGCTTGTCGAGAAGGTCAAGAAGCTTTCGCCGGCGAGGGACATCGAGCAGCGTTACGACCAGATCAACGCCTTCGAGAAGCATCTGACGGAGAACGGAACGACGATCCTGAAATTCATGCTCCACATCTCGAAGGGCGAACAGAAAGAGCGCCTTCAGGAACGCCTCGACGACCCGGGAAAGAACTGGAAATTCAACCCGGCGGATCTGGATGATCGCAAGTTGTGGGATGAGTACCAGGAAGCCTATGAGACCATGCTGAACCGCTGCTCGACGTCCTGGGCCCCGTGGTACGTGATCCCGGCCAACCGCAAGTGGGTGCGCAACGCCGCCATCGCCAAGATCGTGAAGCAAACGCTCGAAGCCATGGACCCGCAATATCCCAAGCCGAGCTGGAAGCCCGGCGAGTTCAAGATACCCTAATCTCTCCCACCTTCGTCGAAGGCACTCTTCGAAGGCACTTGCCGAGAAGCTTGTTCGGCGCGACAATAATCTCATGAAAAGCATTCTCGTTCCGATCGAAGACCACGGCCACATCGAACCTCAGCTTGAGATCGCTCTCATGCTGGGCCGCACCTTTGACAGCTATATCGAAGGGTTGGCGATCACCCCTGACTATCCGGTCGTCCTGCCGGTGGACATCGCCATCGGCGTCCCTTCTCCGATCACGCCGGAGAACCGCATGGAAATGGCCCGCACATGCCGGGAGCGGTTCGAGGGTGTCATGACGATGAAGCAGGTTTCCCGCTCGACCTCCGGCCTGTCGGGCCTGAGCTTCGGCTGGCGCCAGGACAGCCTGACCGAAGATGCCTTTCTCGGCGCCTATGGCCGCGTTTTCGATACCATCGTAGTCGGACGGCCGGACGGCTCCGACGGCCAGACCCGCCTCTCCACGGTGGAGGCTGCTCTCTTCGAGACCGGCCGCCCCGTCATGATCGCACCTCCTGTCGCGCCTCGCA
The DNA here is from genome assembly GCA_041913065.1 of Microvirga sp. Taxonomy (GTDB): domain Bacteria; phylum Pseudomonadota; class Alphaproteobacteria; order Rhizobiales; family Beijerinckiaceae; genus Microvirga. Next base: position 137,962 of record JAYSGD010000001.1, read on the forward strand.
CCTTCGGCGAGATCGCCGTGATCGCCTGGAATCGTAGCACCGAGACAGCACGGGCCGTTCTGGGCTCCATGCCGCTGCTCAAGAAGGCGCGCCGCGTGGTCGTGCTGGAAATCGAGGATTGGGGCGTGCCCGGCCCATCGGGCGCCGAGCTCGTCCGCTCGCTGCGCATGCATGACATCCAGGCGGAAGCAATGATGGCGACCGACCCGTCCGACAAGCCGGGCGAGGTCATCCTGGCGGAGGCTGCCGGGCTCGGCTGCGATCTCCTGGTCAAGGGCGCCTATACCCAGAGCCGTCTCAGGCAGATGTTCTTCGGCGGCGCGACGAGCCATATCCTGAACAACACCATGATCCCCGTCCTCATGGCTCACTGAGGCGAGGCGCTCAGTGATCAAGGATCCCGCCGTCGTTCTGGATGACCGCTTCAAGCGGCTGATCATCGGCTCCGCGCGGCTCGAAAAGCTGGCGGATGGCTGCCGCTGGGCGGAAGGCCCCGCCTATTTCCCGGCCGGCCGCCATCTGATCTGGAGCGATGTGCCCAATGACCGCCTGATGCGGTTCGACGAGACCTCGAACACGGTCAGCGTCTTCCGCTCCCCTTCCGGCTACGCGAACGGCAATACGGTGGACCGCGAGGGCCGCCTCGTCACCTGCGAGCACGGCAACCGGCGCGTGACGCGCACCGAGCATGACGGCTCGATCACAGTCATCGCGAGCCATCACGACGGCAAGCGCTTCAACAGCCCAAACGACGTGGTGGTGAAGTCCGACGGGTCGATCTGGTTCACGGATCCGGCCTATGGCATCGACTCGGATTACGAGGGGCACAAGGCGGAGAGCGAAATCGGCGCATGCCATGTCTACCGCGTCGATCCGCACAATGGCACGACCAGCATCGTGGCGGATGATTTCGTGAGGCCCAACGGCCTCGCCTTCTCGCCGGACGAAAAAAACCTCTACGTGGTCGATACCGGCGCGACCCATGTGGATGACGGGCCACGACATATCCGGGCATTCAACGTCGGCGACGACGGCAGCCTTTCGGGCGGCGACGTGTTCGCCACCTGCACCGAAGGGCTCTTCGACGGCTTTCGGGTTGACGAGGCCGGGCGCATCTGGACCAGCGCGGGCGACGGCGTTCATTGCTACGAGACGGACGGCACGCTCATCGGCAAGATCCTGGTGCCGGAAGCCGTAGCGAACGTGGTCTTCGGCGGCGTGAAAAGAAACCGCCTATACATCTGCGCCACCACATCGCTTTACGCGATCATGCTTCCCGTCAACGGCGCAAAGACTTTCTGAGATAATTCCTCCATAGGCTTGTGTGACAGCGCCTCTTCCCGCATGAATGCGCCCATGAGTCACACAGTTTCGAGACCAGCGCAAAAGGTTCGCTCCGGTGCCATGCTCGGCATCGGGCTGATGCTGCTCGGCGTCTTCCTTTTCGCCATGAACGACGTCATGGGCAAATGGCTCGTGGCCACCTATTCGGTGGGACAGGTTCTGCTGTTGCGCAGCATCGCGGCGCTCGCCGTTCTGCTGCCTCTGATGCGCAGGCAGAACGTGCCGTTCGAGATTCCGCCGCAGCCGGGGCTACATGCGCTGCGCATCGTCCTGTCGACGGGCGAGGTGGCCTGCTTCTACTGGGCGGTCACCTATCTCCCGCTGGCCGACGTGATGACCTATTATCTGGCCGGCCCGATTTATGTCACCGCCTTCGCGGCGTTCTGGCTCGGCGAGAAGATCGACAAGCCGCGCATGCTCGCCATCGGCGTCGGCTTCGTCGGCGTGTTGATCGCTCTGCGCCCTTCGCCCTCCACCTTCTCCCTGCCTGCGCTCGTTGCGCTCGCAGGCAGCGTCTCTTATGCGCTGCTCATGGTCACGACCCGCAAGCTGCGCGACACGCACGACGCGACTTTGGTGCTGGGGCAGATTCTCGGCGCGCTGCTCTTCGGCATCGTCATGGCGCCTCTCGCGTGGGTGACACCGGGCGCTCTCGAACTCACGGGTCTTTTCCTGCTCGGTATCGTGTCGATGGGCGGGCATGCCTGCGTCAACCGCTCGCTCAAGAGCGCGCCCGCTTCCGTCGTCGCGCCCTATCAATACACGCTGATCATCTGGGCCATCGTACTGGGCTATCTCTTCTTCGGCGATATCGTCGAGTTCTGGACGCTGGTGGGTGCGGCGGTCATTTGCGTAGCCGGCTTGGCACTCATCCTTCTCGAAAGGGAAGCCGCACGGCGCGGTCGCGTCGCAAAGGACATCCCACCTCCGGTCCTGCCGGAAAGTTGATTGTCACGATGCTCCGCTCTCCACAGACTGCCTAAGAAAGGAACTTGACAGATACAAAGGCGAGCCCGTCAATGCCGATATAAAAATACACGGGGAGTCCGATGCGCCTATCGCTCAAAATCGCTGCCGCAACGGCAGGAATCTTTTTCGCTACCTCTGCCTTCGCGCAGGACATCAAGGTCGCGCTGATCGCCGGCAAGACCGGCCCGCTGGAGGCTTACGCCAAGCAGACCGAAGCCGGCTTCATGATGGGCCTGGAATATCTCACCAAGGGTACGATGGCCGTCAATGGCCGCAAGATCCAGGTGATCGTGAAGGACGACCAGCTCAAGGCAGACCTCGCCAAGACGCTGCTGGAGCAGGCCTATAACGACGACAACGTGGACATCGCCGTCGGCACCACATCGTCCGCCGCCGCTCTCGCGATGCTGCCCGTCGCCGAAGAGAACGGCAAGGTTCTGATCGTGGAGCCCGCGGTGGCCGACGCCATCACCGGCGACAAATGGAACCGCTTCATCTTCCGCACCGCCCGCAACTCGACGCAGGACGCCTATGGCGCCGCCGCCGCCATTCCGGCGACCGGTGATGTGACCATCGCGACGCTCGCGCAGGATTACGCTTTCGGCCGTGACGGCGTTGCCGCGCTCAAGACTGCGCTCGCCGAGATCCGCCCGAATGCGAAGGTCGTGCTCGAGGAGTACACTCCGCAGAACGCGACGGACTTCACCGCTTCGGCGCAGCGCATCTTCGACGCGCTGAAGGACAAGCCGGGCAAGAAGATCATCAACATCATCTGGGCCGGACAGCATCCGCTGCCGAAGATCGCCGACCTGAAGCCCGAGCGTTTCGGCATCGAGATCGCGCCCGGCGGCAACATCCTGCCCGCCATGCAGATCTACAAGAACTATCCCGGCATGGAAGGCGCGGTGTATTACTACTATGCCTTCCCGAAAAACGAGATGAACGACTGGCTCGTCGCCGAGCACCAGAAGCGCTTCAACGCCCCGCCGGACTTCTTCACCGCAGGCGGCTTTGCGGCTGCGTCAGCCGTCGTTACCGCCATCCAGAAGGCCGGCGGCACCGACACCGAGAAGCTGATCACGACCATGGAAGGCATGACCTTCGAGACGCCGAAGGGCTCCATGACCTTCCGCAAGGAAGATCACCAGGCGCTGCAGGCCATGTATCACTTCAAGGTCAAGGCGAACGGCAAGGACGCCAACGATCTGCTCGACCTCGTCGACACGATCCCGGCCGACAAGATGCCGATCCCGGTTCGCAACAAGCGCTAAGCATAAGCTGTGACCACACCATCGACCGCAACGCCCGCGCTGGAAACGCGCGGGCTTACCATTCGGTTTGGCGGCCATGTGGCCGTCAACGACGTGTCTTGCCGGTTCACCCCCGGCACGCTCACGGCCATCGTCGGCCCGAACGGCGCCGGCAAGACAACCTATTTCAACCTGATCTCAGGCCAGCTGCGCGCCAGCGCCGGTCAGGTGTTTGTCGAGGGAGAGGACATCACGTCCCTGCCTACGTCGGCACGGGCAAAGCGCGGTCTCGGACGCGCTTTTCAGCTGACCAATCTCTTTCCGCAGCTCACCGCGCTCGAGAACGTGCGACTTGCCGTGCAGAGCCGCGCCGATGCGGGCGGATCGCTGTTCACGATGTGGAACAAGTGCCGCGATCTCATCGAGAAGGCGGATCACATTCTGGAGCGCGTGCGCCTCGCCGATAAGCGCAACATCGCGCCGAAAGCACTGTCGCATGGCGATCAGCGCAAGCTCGAAGTGGCCCTTCTCATCGCCATGGAGCCGAAGGTTTTCATGTTCGACGAGCCGACCGCCGGCATGAGCGTGGACGAGGTGCCGACCGTGCTCGAACTCATTCAGGACATCAAGCAGCGCAGCGACGCTACCGTGCTTCTCGTGGAGCACAAGATGGACGTCGTCCGCTCGCTCGCCGACCGAATCATCGTGCTGCACAACGGCAGTCTCGTCGCCGATGGCGACCCGGCGGAGGTCATCGCCTCGCCCGTGGTGCAGGAGGCCTATCTCGGCGTGGAGGCAAGCCATGGCTGAGGCCCTGCTGCAACTCACCGGCGTTCACACGCATATCGGCCCCTATCACATCCTGCACGGCGTCGATTTCGCCATTCCCGCGGGCGAGCTGACGATGCTTCTCGGCCGTAACGGCGCAGGCAAGACGACGACGCTTCGCACGATCATGGGCCTGTGGCAGGCCTCCTCCGGCACGATCCGGTTCGATGGCAAAGACATCACGAAGAGCAGCACGCCGGACATCGCCCGCTCGGGCATCGGCTACGTGCCGGAATCCATGGCGATCTTCACCGATCTCACCGTGCGCGAGAACATCGTGCTGGCGGCCCGCAGCGGCCCGGTCGATTACGCACGCCTGGATTGGATGCTGGGACTCTTCCCTGCCCTCAAGCGCTTCTGGAACCTGCCCGCCGGCAATCTCTCGGGCGGGCAGAAGCAGATGCTCGCCATTGCCCGCGCCATCGCGGAGCCGCGCCGGCTGCTGCTGATCGACGAGCCGACCAAGGGCCTCGCGCCCGTCATGGTGCGCAGCATGATCGAGGCCTTCAAGGCGTTGAAGGCTGCGGGCGAGACGATCCTCCTCGTCGAGCAGAACTTCCATGCCGCCTCGCAGCTCGGCGACAACGTCCTTGTCATGGATGACGGACGCATCGTGCATACCGGGCCCATGATCGACATGGTGACCGACAAGAATCTGCAGCAGCGCCTCCTCGGCCTTTCCCTGGATGCCCATCAATGAGCGACATGGCTGCCACTCCCACCGCATCGTCCGAGCCGCTGCCGCGCACCAAGACCGATTGGCTGCCGCTTGCTCTCGTTCCTGCCCTCGCGCTTCTAGCCCTGCCCTTCATCGGCAGCGGCTCGACCTGGGTGACCCTGACCGTCGCAGGTCTTGCGATGGGCATGATGATCTTCCTCATGGCATCCGGCCTGACGCTCGTCTTCGGCTTGATGGACATCATCAATTTCGGCCACGGCGTGTTCATCTCGCTCGGAGCCTACGCGACCCTTCTGGTACTCGGTCCGCTCGCGGGCTGGGCAGAGGCGGATTCGCTTGGCCTGAACCTTGCACTTCTTCTCCTCTGCATCCTGGTGGCCATGGCCGTCACGGGCGTCGTCGGCGCGGTGTTCGAGCGCGTGATCGTGCGCCCCGTCTATGGCAGCCACCTCAAGCAGATCCTCGTGACCATGGGCGGCCTCATCGTTACCGAGCAAGCCATCCACGCCATCTGGGGCGCCTCGCCCATCCCGATCCCGCTGCCGGAAACCCTGCGCGGCGCCTTCGTCATCGGCGACATCGTCATGGAGCGCTACCGCGTGGTCGCGGTCGGCATCGGCCTCGTGGTCTTCATCGGCATGCAGCTCCTGCTCAATCGCACGCGCATCGGCCTTCTCATCCGCGCGGGCGTCGAGAATCCCGAGATGGTGGAGGCGCTTGGCTACCGCATCCGGCAGCTCTTCGTCAGCGTATTCGTGGCGGGGTCCGCGCTTGCCGGTCTCGGCGGCGTCATGTGGGCGTTCTACCGCCAGACGCTCACCGCAGGCATGGGCATGGAAGTGATGGTGCTGGTCTTCATCGTCATCATCATCGGCGGCCTCGGCTCCGTCGGCGGCTGCTTCGTGGGCTCGATCCTGGTGGCGCTCGTCGCCAATTATGTCGGCTTCATCGAGCCCAAGCTCGCCCTCATTTCCAATATCCTTGTCATGGCCCTCGTGCTGATCTGGCGTCCGCAGGGCCTTTTTCCGGTAGCGCGCCGATGAGCACCTCTTCAGCCCTTCCCCTCACCTTCGACGAGAGCCGCAAGCGCGGCGGCATTCTCAACAGCCTGCTCTCGTCGGACTATCCGCGCTCAAAGACGCTGAGCGTGATCCTGATCGGCATCTTCGTGGTGCTGACGCTCACGCCGTTCCTGTTCTCGGGTAGCCAGCCCTTGAGCACGGCGGCGAAGATCTGCGTCTTCATCGTGCTCGTCGCGAGCTTCGACCTGTTGCTCGGCTACACGGGCATAGTGTCCTTCGCCCACACGATGTTCTTCGGCATCGGCGGCTACGGCATCGCCATCGGCCTCGAGCGTCTCGGAGCCACCTGGACCTCGGCAGGCATCGGCTTCCTCGTGGCGCTTGCCCTTTCGGCGGTGCTGGCGGTCGCCATCGGCCTTCTGTCCCTGCGCGTTCGCGCGATATTCTTTTCCATGATCACGCTCGCGGTGGCCTCCGCCATGGCAGTGCTGGCCTCGCAGCTTTCCACCGTCACCGGCGGCGAGGACGGCTTGTCCTTCCAGCTGCCCTACGCTCTTCGCCCCGCCTTCAGGCTGTTCGCGGAGCCCGTGTTCGGCGTCGTGATCAATGGGCGCTTGATCGCGTATTACCTGCTGTTCTTTGTTTCGCTCGGCGTTTTTCTGCTGCTCCTGCGTGTCGTGAACTCCCCCTTCGGTCGCGTGCTTCAGGCGATCCGCGAGAACGAGTTCCGCGCCGAGGCGCTCGGCTATCGCGTCGTGGCCTATCGCACCGCAGCTTCCGTCATCTCGGCTCTTGCAGCCACCGTGGCCGGAGCGCTGATGGCCCTTTGGCTGCGTTATAACGGGCCGGATACTACCCTCTCCTTCTCGATCATGATCGACATTCTCCTCATGGTCGTCATCGGCGGCATGGGCACGATGTATGGCGCAGTAATCGGCGCTGCTCTCTTCGTTCTCGCGCAGAGCTATCTGCAGGTGCTCATGGGCATCGGAAGTACCGCCCTGGCAGGAATCCCGCTCCTGCCAAACCTGATCCATCCGGATCGCTGGCTCCTGTGGCTCGGCGCGCTGTTCATCATCAGCGTCTATGCTTTCCCGGGCGGCATCGTCGGGCGCCTGCGACAAGGTAGGCAATAACGGTTGAGGCGGAAACTTAGCAGGCTTCGAGCGTTTTCCTCCTAAACAGCGGAGGAAGCCTGATGAGCCGTGCGTTTGTTCGCGAAGCCGAAGGCGGCGAAGCCTTCGAGGACCTGCCAGACCGGACCTTGAGCCCGCACCATCTTGTGACGGCAAACGGCCTGGCTCTCATGGATGAAGCCATCGAGAGCCTAAAACGCAGCCTCGAAGCCGCTCAATCCGCCGATGACAAGGCCGAGATCGCCCGTGTTTCCCGCGACCTCCGTTATTGGTCGGCCCGAAGGGTTTCGGCCGAGCTCGCCCCGCCGTCGACAGACGCCACTCATGTGCGGTTCGGCGCTCGCGTGACCTTCGAACGCGAGGATGGAAAGCAGCAAAGTTACGAGATCGTCGGCGAGGATGAGGCCGACCCCACGAAGGGTAAGCTGTCCTATGTCTCTCCCCTGGCCCAAGCCCTGCTCGGCAAGGAAGTCGGAGATTCCGTTCCGGTCGGCTCGACGAGCGCTGAGATCATCAAGATCGAGATTTAGGCGCGCTCCTCGAGGGAGGCGTAATAGGCACGCTTGGCCTCATACATCATGAGATCGGCGCGCTTGACCACGGCCTCAAGCCGCTCGCCCGGCTCGCTCGTCGCCATGCCCATCGCGAAGCTGAGAGGCAGGCCGGAATAGAACTGGTTGTTGACCTCCAGCAGATTCTCGATGCCTTCCAGGACGACGAGACCATCGCGCTCGTCCGTACTGGGCAGCAAAACCGCGAACTCGTCACCGCCGATCCGCGCCGCATAGGAAGGCTTGTCGACGGCCTTGCCCAACACTTCGCCTGCGCGCCGCAGCAGAGAATCGCCAGCGGCGTGGCCGAGTTGATCATTGGCCACTTTGAGGCCGTTGAGATCGATGATGATGATCGTGACGGGGAAAGGCCCCTTCCGCTCCAGCCGGTTGAGTTCGTCCACATAGAAAGAGCGATTGTAGAGCTTCGTCAGCACGTCATGCTTGCCGAGATATTCGAGATAGGCCTCGGCGCGCTTGCGGGCGGTGATATCCGTCAGAGCAAGCTGAACCTGCGACCAATCATGCTCATACCCCGGCAGCACCGAGAATTGCAGATGGAGGTGCAGCTCATCGCCAGCCAGAGAGTAGTTCACCACCTCGCGCTGCTGGAAGATGCGGCCGTGCCACAGGTCGATCAGCTGCTCGCGGAAATGCTCCTGCATATCCTCGCGCAGAACCTCGCCGAGATTGCTGAGCAGATGCTCCTTGTCCTCTGCTGCGAAGAGTTGGAGCGTGTGCCTGTTCACGTCGATCACGCGGATCTCGCTCACGCAGCGCGCGACGAATTCAGGATGCACATCGGTAAAAGTCCGGAAATCGCTGATGCCCTGACGGCGCACGTCGTCGAGCAGCTGCTTCACCGCGCTGAAATCCTCGACCCAGAGCGATACCGGTGAATGCTCGAAAAGACCGCGTGCATAAACCTCGCTCGTGGCGAGCTTGCGCTGGGCCGTTTCCCGCTCGGTCACATCCTCGATGGCGACGAGCACCCGATCCCAGTTGTCCTCGTGACCCGGCAGGATCGATCCGTTGAGCTGGATGTCCAGCCGCTTGCCGGAGAGGGTGTAGTTGACGGTGTTGCTGCAGAATTCCAGCTTCCCTTCCCACAGCTGCACCAGCTCATCGATATGCGAATCGAGCATGTCATTACGGAAAATGCTGCCGAGGTTCGAGACGAGGTGCGGCAGGTCATCGGCTTCGAACAGCGACAGCGTCTTGCGGTTTACCTTGATCACGCGAATACAGCTCGAGCAGGCGCGAACTCTTTCGGGATCCGCCAGCAGGTGGCTGCGCAGCGAGGTGACGCCGGCCTCTCGCCACTCGTCGAACAGCTGCTTTAGGCCGCTGTAATCCTCGAGCCAAAGGGAAACGGGCGCCAGCTGGAACATGCCGGCATCGTCCTGACTCTCGCCTGACAGCTGAGCCTTGAGACTGTTCGCGTTGGAGTGAAGCATTCGAGGGCCTGGAAGAATAGTAACTCAGCCTCACTTCACCGCCTCAGGACGACGTAATACTAGATCAATGCGGTCACTTTTACGACAACCTCGGCCCTGCGGGATCGGAATATTGTCAGGTGTGGACTTGCTGCACCTTGGCCGTTGGCACAATGGCCGTTGCCTCTATCTCAAGGCGGGCCTGCTTCTCCACGAGGCGCACCACCTGGACGAGCGCCATCGCCGGGAAATGAGGCCCAAACACCTCCTTATAGGCACGGCCAAGCTCGCGCAGGTTGGCGAGATATTCATCGATATCCACCACATACCAGGTAAGCCGCACCAGATGACGCGGCTCGGCCCCGCCTTCGGCAAGGATTGCGCGGATGTTCTTGAAGACCTGCCGCCCCTGATCGACGAAGCCTTCGGCGAAAGTCTCGGTTTCGTCCCAGCCGACGATGCCGCCCGTGACCAGCACCCTCCCTTCGGCGAGCATGCCGTTGGAATAGCCCTTGGGCGTCGGCCAGTTCTTGGGATTCAGGATTTCGGGACCATCGAGGTCCGGCGACACGATAACGTTCTGAGCCGTCACTTTAGATTCTCCCGTCGCCCTTCGGCACCATCTTCATGAGTTCGCGTGCGATGACGACCTTCTGAATTTCTGTTGCACCCTCATAGATACGCAATGCCCTGATCTCGCGGTAAAGCTCCTCGACCTTGACGCCTTTCGTCACGCCGAGGCCGCCAAAAATCTGAACTGCTTTGTCGATGACCATTTGCGCGGCTTCAGTGGCATGCATCTTGGCCATTGCCGCCTCTCGCGTGACACGCGCCGCACCCTGATCCTTCGTCCAGGCCGCGCGATAGACGAGAAGCGCCGATGTGTCGACGGCTGTCGCCATATCCGCGAGTGCCGCCTGCGTCAGCTGGAGATCCGCCAAAGGCGCGCCGAAAAGCTGGCGAGCAGATGCGTGCCGCAAGGCATCGTCCAGCGCCCGGCGCGCAAGCCCGAGCGCCGCCGCTCCCACGGTCGACCGGAAGATATCGAGCGTCGCCATCGCGACCTTGAAGCCCTCACCCGGACCGCCGATGCGCTGTGAAAGTGGCACGCGGCAATTCTCGAACCTCAAGGTCGCGAGAGGATGGGGCGCGATCACGTCGATCCGGTCTTCGATTGTCAGTCCCGGCGTTTCGGCATCGACGACGAATGCCGAGAGGCCCTTCGCCCCAGGCGCTTCGCCCGTTCGTGCGAAGACCATGTAGTGATCCGCAATTCCACCGTTCGAAATCCACGTTTTCACGCCGTCGATGCGCACATGATCGGAGCCATCCGGCACCGCCGTCGTGCTCATGGCGGCCACGTCCGACCCGGCCTCGGGCTCCGACAAGGCAAAGGCTGCGATCGCTTCGCCCTGCGCTACGGCGGGGAGATATCTGCGCTTCAACTCTTCGGTTCCGAAAAGCGTGATGGGACCTGTTCCGAGGCCTTGCATCGCGAAAGCGAAATCGGCCAATCCATCCTGATAAGCCAGCGTCTCACGGGCGAGGCAGAGAGTGCGCACATCGAAGCTATGGTGGAGCCCACCATAGGCTTCCGGCACGACCGCCTTCAGCCAGCCGCCCTCACCCAGGCGTCGCACGAGGCGGCGGCACGAGGCGTCGACGTTGTGATGCTCCACGATGGAATGAACCTCACTCTCGGCCCATTCCTGCAATGCCGCCGCAAACGCGTGGTGCCGCTCCTCGAAGAACGGCCAGGAGAGAAAGCTTGCATCCAGCATGTCAATCTCCCTGGAACACCGGCTTTTCTTTTGCGGCGAAGGCGCGATAGGCGCGGGCGAAGTCCTCCGTCGTCATGCAAAGCGCCTGCGCCACGGCCTCGGCCTCGATCGCCTCTTCGACGGACATGGCCCATTCCATCGCGAGCATGCGCTTGGTCATGGTGTTGGCGAAGGTCGGACCGGACGCAATCGAGCGTGCCAGTTCCTGAGAGGATTGCAGCACATCCGCGGAATCCACGATGCGGCTGAAAAAGCCCCAGCGTTCCCCTTCTTCCGCGCTCATGAAGCGACCCGTATAGAGCAGCTCCGAAGCACGCCCTTGGCCGATGATGCGCGGGAGAATGGCGCAGGCCCCCATGTCGCATCCGGCAAGGCCCACCTTGTTGAACAGGAAAGCCACCTTGGCCCCCTGCGCCGCCAATCGAATGTCGGATGCCATGGCGATGATCGCGCCCGCACCGGCACAGATTCCCTCAACGGCAGCAACGATCGGCTGTGGAGCTGCCCGCATGGCCTTGACGAGTTCGCCCGTCATGCGCGTGAAGGCCGTGAGCTCTTTGGTATTCATCTCGACCAGGGGTCCAATGATCTCGAACACGTCGCCGCCGGACGAGAAGTTGCCGCCGGCGCCCGTGACGACGATCACTTTGACTTCTTCATCTTTCGCGCAAGCGTGGAAGAAATCCGTCAGCTCGCGATAACTCTCGAAGGTGAGCGGGTTCTTCTTCTCGGGCCGGTCGAGCGTCACCGTCGCAACAGCGCCCTCTACGGACAGGCGGAAATGCCGAGGCTGATATTCGGAGAGCGGAAGCGTCGTCGCATTGGCGTAGATCACGAACGATCTCCCTTCATGATGGCGTTGCGTGCGGAAAGCTTAGTCTTGGCGAGAAGGCGCATCAGTTCCTTCTGATCCTTGATCGTCAGTTCGCCAAACAGGTCGGCGATCCATGATTCATGCTCGGCCGCCATGGCGCGAAACTCTTCGCGTCCGCGTTCGGTAAGGCTGATGACGAGCGCGCGCCTGTCCTCGGAGGAGACGCGGCGGTCGAGATGGCCGGAGGTGACAAGCCTTTCCACCAATCCCGTCAGATTGCCGTTCGAGACCATCATGCGCTTGGACAAATCGGACAATGTCATGCCGTCCGGCGCCTTGTCGAGCTGCGCCATGAGATCGAAACGCGGGAGCGTAACGTCGAAGCCTTCACGCAGGCGACGGCGAACCTCGCCTTCGATGAGAGTCGAGCAGGTCAGAAGCCTGAGCCACAGGCGCAGTTCGTCCCGGTGATCCTCCGGCATCTCGACCGCCTTTGTCTCGGCATCGAGCGGTATCATGCGCTCATCCATATCAAACCTCCCCACCGGCGACGGCGATAGCCTGCCCCGTCACCGAGCGCGCGCCCTCGCCGCACAGCCACAACACGGTCTGCGCCACCTCTGACGGGTCGATGAGCCGTCCTTGAGGGTTATGCTTCGTCAGTTCCTCAAGGGCCTGCTCGCGCGTGCGTCCCGTCTTCGCCATGATGCGATCCAGGCTTTCCGCCACGAGGTCGGTGTCGGTGTAGCCCGGACAAACCGCATTCACGGTCACTCCGCTTCGAGCGGTCTCAAGCGCGAGCGCGCGAACGAAGCCGATGACCGCATGCTTGGCGGCGCAATAGGCGCTCACATAAGGATAGCCCTTGAGCCCCGCCGTCGATGCAATGGTGACAACACGGCCGAAGCGCCGCTCCGTCATGCCGCCCAGCACAGCCTGCGTGACATTCGTGACGCCGAGCAGGTTCACGTCGAGCATCTGACGGAACAGCTCAGGCGGCGATTTGGTGAATGGCGCAGAGACGGCCGTTCCCGCATTGGCGACGAGAAGGTCCACCGGACCGTTCAGGGACACGGCGTCGGACACGGACTTTTGGACCATGTCGAAATTCACGACATCAGCCACAACCGCCGCATGCGCCGCGCGATCTGCGACGGCGCGTTCGAGCGTTTCCAACTGACGTCCAAGGATCGTCACGGTCGCGCCTGCTTCCGTGAGGCTGCGAGCGATGGCGAGGCCGATGCCGCGCCCGCCACCTGTCACAAGGGCGTGCCGACCTTTCAGGGTCTCGATATTCATTTCATTCCGCAGCGAGGGATTTCCCGCCGCTCTCCATTTTCAGCTCCGCCCTGGTCTTCGGCTTCGCTTTGATCTTCAGCTCTTCCAGATCCTGCCGGTCGCGAACCGAGTTGCGGAAGATCTGGTCCTTGCCCATCAGATATTGCGGCGGGCTGTGAATGTCCTTCACTCCATACCAAGCAGCAGCCTTCATGGTGAAGAACGGATCGACGAGATGCGGCCGCCCGAGAGCCACGAGATCGGCGCGTCCCGCCGCTAGGATCGTGTTGACCTGATCGGCGGTCGTGATGTTGCCCACGCACATGGTGGACACGCGCGCCTCGTTGCGGATCTGGTCTGAGAACGGCGTCTGGAACATGCGACCATAGATGGGCCGCGCCTCGCGCACCGTCTGCCCCGTCGAGACATCGACGAGATCGACGCCATGTTCGGAGAAGGCGCGTGCGATCTCGACCGCATCGTCGCCTCCAATGCCGCCCTCGGCCCAATCCGTGGCGGAGATTCGCACCGACATGGGCTTGTGCGAGGGCCAGACCTCCCGCATGGCGTCGAAGATTTCAAGCGGGAACCGCAAGCGGTTCTCCAGAGACCCGCCATATTCGTCCGTGCGCCGGTTGGTGAGCGGCGACAGGAAACTTGCGAGCAAATACCCGTGCGCGCAGTGCAGTTCGAGCATGTCGAACCCGGCGCGCTCGCAGCGTTCGGTCGCATGGACGAACTGATCCTTGATCCGGTCCATATCCTCGCGGGTGACTTCGCGCGGCACGCGGCTGTCCGGGAAATAGGGGATGGGTGACGCCGAGCAGATGTCCCACTCGCCTTCCTCAAGCGGTCGGTCCATGCCCTCCCACATCAGCTTCGTCGCGCCCTTGCGTCCCGCATGGCCGAGTTGCAGGCAGATCTTGCCGTCGGAATTGGCGTGCACGAAATCGACGATGCGCTTCCAAGCGGCCTCCTGCTCATCGTTCCATAGCCCGGTGCAGCCCAGCGTGATCCGCGCTTCCGGCGAGACACAGGTCATCTCCGTGAAGATCAAGCCAGCACCACCTGTCGCGCGTGATCCATAATGGACGAGGTGCCAGTCGCCAGGCACGCCATCCTTCGCCGAGTACATGTCCATCGGCGACATGACGACCCGGTTCGGCAGTATCATGTCCCGCAATCGGAATGGCTGGAACATCGGCACCGTCGGCTTGTCGATCGAGACATCGAAGCCCTGACGCCGAACCTGACCCGCGAAGGTACGATCGACCGCATCGACGAATTCCGGCGCGCGCAGGCGCAGGCTGTCATAGGTGATCGCCTTTGCGCGCGTCATCACGCCGAACGAGAATTGCACCGGATCGAAATCCCAGAAGCGCGCCACGTGCTCGAACCAGACAAGCGAAACGTCAGCGGCGTGCTGCGTCTTCTCCACCTCTTCGCGCCGTCCCGTCTCGTAGAGCGACAACGCGCCCTCGACATCCGGCTCGCGCTGAAAAGCTTCATAGAGGGCGATGGCGTCCTCCATGGCGAGCTTCGTGCCCGAACCGATGGAGAAATGCGCGGATGCCTTCGCGTCGCCCAGCAGGACCTTGTTGCCGAGCACCCAGCGCTTGTTGCGGATCATCGGGAAGTTGCGCCAGATCGAGCGGTTCGTGAGAATGCGGTGACCGTTCAGGAACCAACCGAAGATACGCTCCATGAGCGCCGCGGCCTCCTCCTCGCCCATACGGGCAAGGCCGGCGCGCTCGAAGGTATCCGGATCGGTTTCGAAAACCCACGTGGAGCGGTTCGCCTCGTATTGGTAGGCATGGGCGATGAAAGGCCCCCACTCCGTCTCCTGGAAAATGAAGGTGAAGGCGTCGAGAGGCTTCGTCGAACCCATCCATGCGAACTTGTTGGGCCGCAGATCGACTTCCGGCTGGAAATGGTCGGCATAGCGCTCGCGAAAGCGGCTGTTGATGCCGTCGGCAACCACGATGACATCGGCATCCGCGAAGAGGCTCTCGTCATCCACATCCACCTCATAACAAAGCTTCACGCCGAGCTCGGCGGCACGATCCTGGAGAATGAGCAGCAAGGTTCTGCGCGAGCAGCCGCAGAAGCCATTCCCGCCGATGCGATGCTCGGTTCCCTTGAAATGGATCGCGATATCGTCCCAATAGGCGAATTCGCTGATGATGCGCTGATAGCTCGGCAGGTCGTATTTCTCGAAATTGTCGAGGGTGGCATCGGAGAAGACGACGCCGAAGCCGAATGTCTCGTCCGCCCGATTGCGCTCGTAGACCGTGATCTCGGCATCCGGCCTCTGCTTCTTCTTCAGGATCGCGAAGTAAAGCCCCGCCGGGCCGCCGCCGATGATTGCCGTCTTCATGTGAGCCTACCTACGAAATGCAGAATTATTTTAAGCTTAAAATATTTCGGGAACAAGTGGTCCGAAAGGCCAACCTTTCGGATGACATGACACTTCACATCACGGCAGATTCCGGCTGCTTCCGCTCTTCCTGTGCCAAGCGGCGCAACTCGAACCTTTGCAGTTTGCCCGTCTGGGTTCGCGGCAAAGCTTCAACGTATTCGATGGCGCGAGGATATTTGTAGGGAGCGATCTCGGCCTTCACATGCTCCTGAAGGGCTTTCGTGAGGGTGAGACTGGGTTCGTGGCCGGGCCGCAGCACTACATATGCCTTGACGATCATGCCGCGATCATCGTCGGGCGCACCGACGACGCCGCACTCAGCAACGGCCGGATGCGTCAGCAGCGCGGCTTCGACATCAGGTCCCGCAACATTATATCCCGAAGAGATGATCATGTCGTCGGAACGGGCCTGATACCAGAAATACCCGTCCTCATCCATGAGGTAGGTATCGCCCGTGATGTTCCAGCCATCCTGCACATATTTGCGCTGGCGCTCATCGGCGAGATAGCGGCATCCGGTCGGGCCGCGCACGGCGAGCCGCCCGATGCTGCCGGGAGGAAGATCTCTTCCCTCCTCGTCGATCACCTTGGCCTCGTAACCGGGGACCGGCTTGCCGGTCGCGCCGGGGCGGATTTCATCCTCCGTCGCGGCGATGAAGATATGCAGCATCTCCGTCGCGCCAATGCCGTCCATAAGCTTGATGTTCGTGGCCGCCTGCCATGCATCGAATGTCGCCTTCGGCAAGGCTTCACCGGCAGAGACACATTTGCGAAGTGAAGAGATATCGAAGCCTTCAAGCTTCGACAGCATGGCACGGTAAGCGGTCGGCGCGGTGAAGCAGATCGTCGCTTTGTACTGCTGGATCGCAGGCAGAAGATCGTCCGGACCTGCCTTCTCAAGAAGAACGGTCGAAGCCCCCACCCGCATCGGGAACAGGACGATGCCACCAAGACCAAAGGTGAAGGCCAACGGCGGCGAGCCGATGAAGCGGTCGCTGGCTTCCGGGCGCAGGACATTGCGGCCATAGCCGTCGCAGATGGCGAGCATGTCGCGATGAAAATGCATCGTACCCTTCGGCTCGCCGGTCGTGCCGGAGGTGAACCCGATCAGGCACACATCATCCGCAGCCGTGTCCACTGCCTTAAAATCAGGAGATGCGTCCGCCAGCATGGCATCGAGGCCGCCGGGAGACCCGTCGCCCCAGTAGACCACATGCTGCAGATCCGGCGATATCGCTTTGGCCCGCTCCATCTCATCCGCGAGGCGATGATCGCATAGCGCGATGCTGATTTTCGCCTTCGCGATGGGATAGGCGATCTCCTTCGCACGCAGCAGCGGCATGGTCGCAACCACGACACCGCCGGCTTTGAGAACGGCGAGATAGGCAGCAACCATCATTGGATTGTTGGCGGAGCGCAGCAGCACCCGGTTGCCCGTCACAAAGCCCAGCTTGCTCACCAGGACGTTGCAGATACGGTTCACCCGCTCCTGAAGCGCGCGATAAGTCAGGGTCTCATGGGGAGAGATGATGCAGATCTCATCGCCCCTGCCCTCATCGACCCAACGGTCGAGAAAGGCGACGGCACAGTTGAGGCGCTCGGGATATTGCAGTTCGGGGCGCGTGAACCGGAAACTCGGCCACTGATCCTGAGGCGGGAGATTGTCCCATGCGAAGGTATCCACATGCGCCGTGTCCGCCATCGTCCGCTCCTATATCGCGAGGATACGCTTCGTGAGCCACGAACGACCGAGGTTTCCAGGGGCGCGCGCAGCGATCCCCGGCCTCGGCGCTCATCCTGGATCACGCTCTCGTCATCTCGCCTTCCTCTGCGGAAATATCCGCTTGAAGAACTCTACGAATATTTTAATCTTAAAACAATCCTTGGCAATCCCCAAGGTTTCGGTTCACGATGGACAGCCTCGAACAAAGGGAGTGTTCGTCAGGAAAAAATTGCGGCACATTAGCGCCGCCTTTCCGGCGAGGCTTAAGGTCCCGCCGGCGCAACGACAAAGCACGACAATGAAGTGCGCGGGAACAGCCACTCGGGAGACAATCGATGAACGTGACTATGAAAACCCTTGGTCTGGCAGCGGCTCTCGGCCTGAGCGCCGCGCCGGCCCTGGCCCAGGAGAAGCTTAAGGTCGGCCTGCTGCTGACCCTCTCCGGCCCCTCGGCCGTGCTGGGCCAGCATGCCCGCGACGGCTTCCAGCTCGCCGTGAAGGATCTCGGCGGCAAGCTCGGTGGTCGGGATGTGGAAGTCGTGATCGTGGACGACGAATTGAAGCCAGACGTGGCGGTGACGAAGGTGAAAGGCCTTCTGGAGCGCGACAAGGTCGATTTCGTGATCGGCCCGATCTTCTCCAACGTGGCCGTTGCTACCCACAAGCCGATCGTGGATTCCAAGACCTTCTACATCAGCGTGAATGCCGGCCCGTCGAACCTCGCCGGCAAGAGCTGCAACCCCTACTTCTTCGCGACGTCCTATCAGAACGATCAGAACCACGAGGTTCTCGGCAAGGTTGCCCAGGATCGCGGTTACAAGAAGGTCTACCTTCTCGCGCCGAACTACCAGGCGGGTAAGGATGCGCTCGCCGGCTTCAAGCGCCACTATAAGGGCGAGATCGTCGAGGAATCCTATACCCCTCTCAACACGCTCGACTTCCAGTCGGAGCTTGCCAAGATCGCCTCGATGCAGCCTGACGCGATCTTCACCTTCATGCCCGGCGGCATGGGCGTGAACCTCGTCAAGCAATATCGCGCCGCAGGCCTCGCGGAACGCATTCCGTTCCTCTCCGCGTTTACGGTCGACGAGACCAACCTGCCGGCACAGCAGGATGCGGCCATCGGCATGCTCAGCGGCTCGAACTGGGCGCCGAACATGGACACGCCGGAGAACAAGAAGTTCGTGGCGGCTTTCGAGGCGGCCTACAACACGGTTCCGGCTTCCTATGCCATGCACGCCTATGATGCGGCGCTCCTGATCGACGCCGCTCTCAAGGCCACCGGCGGCAAGACCGAGGACAAGGACGCGCTGCGTGCCGCGATCAAGAAGGCCGAGTTCAAGTCCCTGCGCGGCGACTTCAAGTTCGGCGCCAACGGCTTCCCGGTTCAAGATTTCTATCTGGTGAAGGCGGCAAAGCGCGCGGACGGAAAGCTCGAAACCGAGATCGTCGAGAAAGTGTTCGACGACTACACCGACGCCTATGCCAAGGAATGCGCGGCGACCAACTGAGCGCGGCGTTTATCATTGTCGATCCATCCCGGCATCTCCCGGGATGGATCAGGCTAAGCGATCACTCCTTCTAGAGCCTGTGGGCCACGGTCCGCATGATGGAAGCCTTATGCCGGCGAAGCACCAATGACCGCCACACTTCTGCTCATACAGGCTTTGAACGGCCTGCAGTTCGGGCTCATCCTCTTCCTGATTGCGGCAGGCCTCACGCTGGTCTTCGGCGTCATGGACTTCATCAACCTCGCCCATGGCGTGCAGTACATGGTCGGCGCCTATCTCGTCGCCGCCTTCAGCGCATGGACAGGCAGCTTCGGATGGGGATTGCTGCTGGCACTGCCGACAGCTTTGGCCTTCGGCCTGCTTCTCGAAGCGCTTGTGTTCCGTCACCTCTATGATCGCGATCACCTCGATCAGGTGCTCGCGACCTTCGGCATCATCCTGTTCCTGAACCAGGGCGTGAAGTTCGTCTGGGGCGCGGCGCCACTCAGCGTGCCGGTGCCAGAGCTTCTCTCCGGATCCATCGAGATCTCGCCCGGCCTCCTCTACCCGGTCTATCGCCTTGCCATCATCGCGGCGGGGCTCGCGGTTGCCGGCCTACTTTATGTGCTCGTGAGCCACACGCGCATCGGCATGCTGGTGCGTGCAGGCGCAAGCAACGCGCAGATGGTGTCGGCGCTCGGCGTGAACATCAAACGTCTCTTCATGGTCGTGTTTGGATTCGGCGCCATGTTGGCCGGCTTCGCCGGCGCGATGGTCGCCCCGATCCTGTCCGTTGAGCCGGGCATGGGCGACAACATCCTCATCCTCGCCTTCGTGGTGATCGTGATCGGGGGGATCGGCTCCATCCGAGGCGCGTTTCTTGCGGCGCTGCTGATCGGACTCGTCGATACGCTCGGGCGCTCATTCGCGCCGATCCTGCTGAGGATCGTGCTGGACCCTGCCGCTGCCAGT
This sequence comes from Microvirga sp., assembly GCA_041913065.1. Taxonomy (GTDB): domain Bacteria; phylum Pseudomonadota; class Alphaproteobacteria; order Rhizobiales; family Beijerinckiaceae; genus Microvirga. The sequence goes on from JAYSGD010000001.1 coordinate 157,654, forward strand.
CAAACCGGCCGCGCGATCGCGCCAATGTTGATCTACATCTTCATGGCTGCGGTGCTTTTCTTCCGTCCCTCCGGCCTCTTTCCCGTCAAGCGCTAAGGCGGATCGATGGCAGAAATCGCACATATGCAAACCACCTCCGCACCGACCGCGTTCAACAGAACCCTTGTCGTTCCCATCGTCCTGTTCGCCGCCTTCGCGGCAACTCCCCTGCTGGCCGCGGTATCTGGCGCGGAAGGCTATGTTCTCTCGCTGCTCACGCGCGTCATGATATTCGGCATCGCGGCCCTGTCGCTCGACCTCATTCTCGGCTACGGCGCCTTGGTGAGCTTTGGGCACGCGGCATTCCTGGGCATCGGCGGGTATGCGGTCGGCATCCTGGCAAGCCACGGCTTCGAAGATGCGTTGATCCAAATCCCTGTAGCCCTTGCAGCCTCCGCCGTCTTCGCGCTGGTGACGGGCGCTATCTCGCTTCGCACCAAGGGAGTCTATTTCATCATGATCACTCTGGCCTTTGGCCAGATGCTCTTCTTTCTCGCCACCTCGCTTGCAACCTATGGCGGCGACGATGGCCTGACGCTGACGTCGCGGTCGCTTCTGGCAGGCTCTGATATCCTGGAAAGCGATCTGGCTTTCTATGCCTTCAGCTTTCTCTGCCTCGTCGGAACGTATCTTCTGTCACGCTCCATCGTCGCGTCCCGTTTCGGGCGTGTTTTGCGAGGAACACGTGAGAATCCCGTGCGCATGGAAGCCATCGGCTTTCAGCCCTTCCGTTACCAGCTAACCGCCTATGTCATCAGCGGCATGATGGCGGGCCTCGCAGGTTTCCTGCTGGCCAATCAGGCGGAATTCGTGAGCCCGGCCTACATGACATGGCAGCGCTCAGGTGAGCTGATCTTCATGGTCGTGCTCGGCGGCCTCGGATCCCTGCATGGAGCGGTGATCGGAGCGGCCGCGTTCCTGCTTCTCGAGGAGTTCCTGCCGGAGATTCTGCATAACCTTGCGTTCTTCCTGAACGACGATATGCGCTATCGCCTGGCCGAAAACTGGAAGATGGTGTTCGGCCCCCTCCTCATCCTCATCGTCCTGTTCGCCCGTGGCGGCATCATGGGCATGCTGCGGAGGACCGACCATGGTTGAGCCGCTGCTTCAACTCAAAAATCTGAAGAAAACCTACGGCGCCCTAACGGTCACCGACGATGTGAGCCTCGCCATCAGACCGGGCGAGCTGCATGCGATTATCGGCCCCAACGGCGCCGGCAAGACGACTCTGATCCACCAGATCTCAGGCACGTTGGCATCCGATTCTGGGCAAATCACCTTCGCCGGAGAGGACGTGACGGGATGGCCGATGGCGCAGCGCGTGAGGCGAGGCCTCGCACGCTCTTTCCAGATCACCTCCATTCTTCCAGGCTTCTCGGCTCTTGAGAATGTCGCACTTGCCGTTCAGGCGCATTCCGGATCGAGCTTCCGGTTCTTCGGCAACGCCTCGCACGAAAAGGCGCTGAACGATCCGGCCATGGAATATCTCACGCAAGTGGGGCTCGGCTCGCGCGCATCCATTCCGGCAGGCCTGCTGTCGCACGGCGAGAAAAGACAACTCGAACTCGCCATTGCGCTTGCAACCGGCCCGAAGCTTCTCTTGCTTGACGAACCCTTGGCTGGAACAGGACATGACGAATCCCAACGTGTCGTCGAGACGCTGAAGCGCTTGAAGGATCGCCTGACGATCATTCTGATCGAGCATGACATGGATGCGGTGTTCTCGCTCGCCGACCGTGTCAGCGTTCTCGTCTATGGCCGCGTGATTGCAACCGATACGCCGGAGCGAATCAGGGCCAATACCGAGGTGCGCTCGGCCTATCTCGGCGAAGAGGAGTTGGTCTGATGCTGTCCGTTAGCCAGTTGCAGGCCGGGTACGGCGCAGCTCAGGTTCTGTTCGATGTCTCCCTCGAGATCGGTGCCGGTGAGGTCGTTACCCTTCTCGGGCGGAACGGCATGGGCAAGACCACGACCATTCGCTCCATCATGGGACTTCTCCGCCCGCGTGGCGGCGAAATACGCTTCGATGGCGCCACCGTGACTGGTCTCGCCCCTTACAAGGTCGCCAAGAGCGGAATTGGTCTCGTCCCGGAAGGACGCCAGATCTTCCCCACTCTGACCGTCGAGGAAAATCTGATCGCGACTGCGGCCGATCGAACAGGCTCTCGCCGCTGGAACCTGGACGCGATCTACAGCCTCTTCCCTCGCCTCAAGGAGCGCCGCAACAACCTCGGCACGCAGCTGTCCGGCGGCGAGCAGCAGATGCTGGCCATCGGCCGTGCGCTCATGACCAATCCGAAGCTGCTCATTCTCGATGAGGCAACGGAAGGTCTCGCTCCTCTGATCCGCGCGGAAATATGGACATGCCTGAAGCGACTGAAGGCAGAGCATCAGTCCATTCTCGTCATCGACAAGAACATCAAGGCCCTTGCAAGCTTTGCGGATCGCCATGTGATCATCGAAAAGGGACGTTCGGTCTGGTCAGGCACAAGTGCCGATCTGCTGGCTGATCACTCGATCTCGGATCGCTATCTCCACGTCTAGCGGAGGCTTCTGGTATGAGCGGCAATATCGATCTCGAAGCAGAATATAACAACCGCGCTCGCGTGCCGGAACATCCGACGCACATTGCCGGCTGGCAGAGGGATGCCGCGGCTTATCGCCAAAGCGCGAATTGCGAATTGGATCTAGCCTATGGCGATGACGAGCGTCACCGCATCGACCTCTTCCATCCGAAGGATCGAAGGGATGACGGGCCGGTCGTCCTTTTTATCCACGGCGGCTATTGGCAGTCTCTCGACAAGTCCTATTTCAGCCACCTCGCCCGAGGATCCAACGAACGCGGCTTCAGCGTGGCAATCCCGAGCTACGATCTCGCACCGGCAGCATCGCTTGCCCAAATCATCGCATGTATCGAAAATGCTGCGAACTTCGTAATGAAGCGTACAAGCCGCCCGCTCGTTGCGACGGGTCATTCGGCGGGCGGCCATCTCTCAGCCTGCCTGATGGCGAAGCCCGATGCGCTCGTGAGCCCCATCAAAACAGCGATGCCGATTTCGGGTCTGTTCGACCTCGCTCCGCTTGTGTCGACCTCCATCAATAAAGCACTTGGCCTGTCCGTCGAAGAAGCGAAGCGTTTGAGTCCGCTAGAATGGACACCGCCTGCCGGCGGCCATCTCGCCGCGATCGTCGGCGGTGCGGAGAGCAGCGAATTTCTGAGGCAGTCACGACTGATAGCGGATTGTTGGAGCCATGCAGGGATTGCAACGCGCTACTATGAAGTGCCCGGGGCCCACCATTTCGACGTCATTGCCGGCCTCTCGGACCCGAATGATCCGCTCGTCGAGCTTCTCAGCCGATTGACGGCGCACGCTTAGAGCATTTTTCGGCGAAGTGGGTCCGGTTCGCCGCCAAAAAATGCGGCCCAATGAAGAAGAGAGATGATTCCACGAAAGTGGAAACAGCTCTAGTAAACCGTGCCTCTGAACTCTTTCGGAAGCTATACGTTACCTGTGCGTTCGCAGGGCTGACGCGAGAGCCATACGATGCCGTTCCGGATTGCATTTGCCTTACTCGTCTTGCTCATTCCCCCCGCAATGGCATCCGAGCCTGCCTGGAAGGCACTTCAGGGGGGCGGAATTGTCGCCGTCTTCCGCCATGCTCGCGCCCCTGGAACCGGCGACCCTCCGAACTTCAAGCTCGAAGACTGCGCCACTCAACGCAACCTCTCTGATCAAGGGCGACTTCAGGCGCAGGCCATTGGCGAGCAATTCAGGAAGCGACGGATCCCAGTGGAACGAGTATTGTCGAGCCGCTGGTGCCGCTCGCTGGATACGGCTCGCCTGGCCTTCGGCCCACTTGCGGAGCCATATCCTCCGCTTGATTCATTCTTTGCGGGTCAAGGGCAACAAGACCAGCAAACTCAGGCAGCCCGCCAACTTGTGAATGCATGGCGATCAAAGGGCGTGCTCGTCCTCGTGACCCATCAGGTCAACATCACTGCCCTCACCGGCATATTCCCCGCTGAGGGAGAAGTACTCTTGCTAAAACCTCAATCTGGCGACAGCTTCGACCTGATCGGACGGATCAAGTTCTAAAGCATCGGATCGATCCGATGCCTTCTCTCTGGGTTAGAGCATCGTTCGCGCACTAAACCGGGACCACCTTTGCGCACGATGCTCCACGATATCAGGCTCCGTCAGCTGTCGGCGAGAAGCTGATCGACGATACCTTGGCTCATATAGGGATGTCCGGCTTCATTGAGCGCCCGATCCAAAGCCTCGATCGCGGTGAGGATCTTCGTCAACTCTTCCGCCATTTCCACGGAAGGCAGCGGCGCTTCCGAAATCTGGCGAGCCGTCTCTCTGCGCCGCTTGACGAGGCTTTCTCGCGCGGCGTTCAGTTCCTTGATTTCCTCGGACGTCATGGGCTCCTCGTCTTTACCGATCGTCTCAAGGATAATTCCGATCGGCTCAATACGTTCACAGGCGAGACGGTGAAGAAGGCCGGGAAGAGCGATCTTAAAGGCTTCGGCGGCGCAGGACAGGTCCGCGTGACGGTTCCGGCTGGCAAGATCTGCGCAATTCAAAAACGGCATCCTGCAAAGCATCAATGGCCGCAACTGCCTGCGCGCGGGACGATGCGATCAAGGCAGGATCGCGGGAGGCAAACCGATTGGCCGTATAAGCTAAACGATTGCATCGCTCGGCCACCATGCGTCGTGCTTCTTCAAGGCGCCTCTCGGCCCTCACGGGAACAGCAACGTCGTCGCAGACCTGAAGAACGTCCCGTGTCAGATCTTCTGCCGAATACAGCCCCGAGTATTCCTTGATCAGTGCGCGGACGATGCTCAGCGAATTACGGATTTCCTGGCGCAGAAGTATGTCGTTGTTCATCGCGCAGCTTCCAAACGATTTGGCGGCCCTTCCTACAGGGGCGATAAACCCATATGACCCAAGTTCTCTAAAAAGTTCTTAGCCCGGCTTCCCGACGCTGGCAGTCGTCTCGGTCTTGATGGGATAGAGCACGGGCTCGGAGCTGTTGCGCGCGTAAGAATCCGATTGCGGGAAAAGAATCTGCTGAACGATGGGGCCGGCGATAATGCCGGCAACAAGAGCAAACGCAGCGACGATCACGAAAACCCGCCCGTAAAGAGCAGCCATATCCTTGAGTGCCATTGATGTCTCCTTGGACTGCTTCGCTGTGAGAATCTTAGGAAACAGATTCCGAAGGGCCAAGGCTTGAGCGGAAATTTAGCGGCCTGTTCGTCCGAGGAAAGAGGACCACCAACAGCCAAGATTCAGGAAACCAAGGTAGTTTTTCATCAACCATGTCCGGGAAATAGTTATCCACACCCCCAAGCACATGATCTTATTCTTATATACAGTTTCAAAATCCCGACCGTAAATGCATCTTTGTTTCATCAATTGTGGTAATTTCTAGTCACAATTTTTGCCAACGAGGTTATCGAACCATCTGAACAAATCCCGCCTGCTTGGTATTGAGAACACGGTACAAGCGGAATTTCGGCCGATGCCTCTTTCGAGTACATTCAAACCGTCCAAACAGCATGAGGGTCTCGGCAGCAAGTTCTACGATATCGTCGAGCCGGCCCGTTTTCAGCAGCACATTCTGCGTTTCAGGAACCAGCGTTGGGCCAGCCGCGTCGGCCTCGGTGAATTGACAGACGAAGAGTGGATTGAACATTTCGGTCGATTCACGCCACTTCCTAGGAGCCTGGAGCGCCCGCTGGCGCTGCGCTATCACGGCCACCAGTTCCGCACCTACAATCCACATCTCGGCGACGGTCGCGGCTTTCTGTTCGCGCAGGTGCACGACCTTGAAGATGGACGGCTTCTCGATCTCGGCACGAAAGGCAGCGGTCAGACGCCCTGGTCACGCCATGCGGATGGGCGGCTGACCCTCAAGGGGGGCGTGCGTGAGGTCCTGGCCACAGAGATGCTGGAAGCGCTAGGCGTCGAAACATCCAAGAGCTTCAGCCTGATCGAGACAGGCGAGGAGCTCGAGCGAGGAGACGAGCCATCCCCCACGCGCTCATCGGTGCTCGTGCGTCTCAATCACTCCCATATCAGGATCGGCACATTCCAGCGCCTGCTCTACCGCGATGAAACGCCTCATATTGCGCGACTGCTCGACTATACGATTCAGTCCTACATGCCTGGTAAATGGCGCGAGAGCGTGGACGATCGTGCTTTGGCTTTCCTGGAGGAAGTCTGCAGGCGCGTCGCCCGCATGGGAGCGCAATGGATGGCCGCCGGCTTCGTGCACGGCGTGTTGAACACGGATAATATCAACGTCACAGGAGAGAGCTTCGACTATGGGCCGTGGCGGTTTCTTCCAGCGTATGAACCAACCTTCACGGCAGCTTATTTCGACGAGACCGGACTCTACGCCTTCGGACGACAGCCTGACGCCCTGCTATGGAATCTCTTCAGGCTGGCCGAGTGCTTTCTTCCGCTCGCGGAGCAAAGCAAGCTGGAAGCAGCCCTAGGTACTTTCGAGCCCACCTTGCACGAGGAATTTCCGAAGGCGATTCTCCGAAGGCTTGGCCTGCGCTCCAACGGACGGGAACAGGATGGAATGCTTGCCCGCGCGCTTTGGACCTTCCTGCACGAAACGCGAGCGCCTTTCGAGCAAACCTTCTTCGATTGGTATGGGGGACTTGCGAGCAGTGAACGCGCCAAGCGCAGCCCGTCCAACCATATTTACGCCCAACCGTACTTCAGCCCGCTTCGTTCGGCCCTGGAAAGCTATGAGCCTCAAGCCAGTCTTTCGCTTGAGCATCCCTATTTTGCACGGGAGGCTCCATGCACGATGCTGATCGATGAAGTCGAAGCATTGTGGGGACCGGTCGCGCAATCCGATGACTGGTCAGCCTTCACTCGCAAGCTCCGAGACATCAAGCTGATGGCCGATGCTTATCGTGAAAGCACTCCGTGATCCTTTCCGGAACGCAACAGAAAACGCTTGCGTGATTGCCCGCGCCTTTTCTATCCCAAAGCTTATGGGCTCGCAGGAGCGGGAGCTTCCCCTCCTCCCTGCTGATCGCCCGTAGGGCCCGCGCTATAGCGTTGGATGACGGCTTGTGTCCGCTGCCCATCACCGTGAATGCGGTTGTTCATGACATAGGGCGGCCAGGGATCGGCCGTGTGAACCACGCTATTCCAGGAATGCGCCTCACCGGCAGCAAAAGTGATGGTGTCGCGACGCTTCACATAATCCGCGCATCCACCCAAACAAGCGGCTGGCAGAGTGAACGCGAGGAGCACGAACCGGGCGTTACTGCTTGACGACTTTTTTGACCGCATTCCGCTTCCCCGGCTTCAGTTCGACGATATGTCCATAGGGACCAATAACACCAGCCCCTTCAGCGAAGCGCTTCTGCATATCGCTGTCCACTTCCATCGTGCCAAGCAGGAAGAGCTCGAGGTCATTGCTGGGCATCGCACTTTCGAGAGGCGTGCGAAGCGGCTGGCCGGGCTTTCCGGGCCGCACAAGCCGCGGCGTTACGATGATAACGAGATCCGTTTCCTGCTCTTGAAAGGCGGATGAACTGAAAAGCGTACCGATGATCGGCAGCTGCCCGAGCCAGGGAACCTGCTCGCGGCTCTTGGAATGAATGCTCTGAAGCAATCCCGCCATCGCGAAGCTCTGGCCATCCCTGATCTCAATCGAGGTGCTGGCGCGGCGTGTAATGAAGCCGGGAATAGCGACCGTTCCCGTGCTGATGCTGACCGTGTCATCGACTTGGCTGACCTCGGGCTCCAGCTTGAGATTGATGATACCGTTCTCAAGGACGGTCGGCGTAAAGTTGAGCCGCACGCCGTATTCCTTGTACGTCACGGTCACCTGGCCATCCTCGGCCGAAACCGGAATGGGAACTTCGCCACCGGCGAGGAAGCTTGCTTTCTCACCGGACAATGCGATGAGGTTAGGCTCCGCAAGACGGCGGGCGAGCCCCCTGTCTTCAAGTGCCTGGACGAGAATATCGGCCTTGACGCCGCCGACGAGGAAATTGGCGATCAACGTACCGAACGGAGTGCTGCCGCTCGGAAGCAGAGGATTGTATGTGATGCCGGATCGTCCGGTTTCAGGAGGCGTGAAGCTTCCAAGAGAAACGCCTCGCCCTGATGAGTCGTTCTTCTTGCGGCCAAACCAACTGACGCCGAGTTCACGTCCAGCGGTGCGATTTGCTTCGATGAAGCGCACCTCCAGCATGACCTGCTGACCACCCGTGACGCGTAAAGCGTTGATGACGCCATCGGAACCGTATTGCTGGGCGATCTCAACTGCCTTTCGCAGCGCGATCGCATCCGGAACCGTTCCACTCAGGCGGAGGCGACCGTTAACGGTCTCCACGCGAATATTGGCATTGGGAATGGCATCCTGGATAGTTACTGCAAGGTCAGGTGTGTCAGCCCCAACTTCCACATTGACCGTACCAAGAAGTGAATCGTCGGCCCCGTAGACCGCAACATTGGTGCGACCTGCAGCTTTGCCCAGCACGTAAAATGAGCGTCCCGTGAGAGGAACGGCCGTTGCGATATCGGGATTTCCAACGACCACCCGCCCGACATCGGCGGCAGTCCGCGCGGTGAGAAACTGCCCTTGAGCCACATTGATGTCGCCGATGGCACGACCGCTGGTGAAACGAAGCAGCCGCTCCTGCGCGTCCGCGGAGGGTGACGTGAGAAGAAGAGCCACCAGCATGCCGGATGCAAAGAATGCAGATTTGACCCTGCTCAGCGCAACTCGAGAGCGCGCTAAATTCCATGTCATCCGCATTGCGCCTACCGCCCAAATCGTGTGAAGCCTTGTTACAGACAGGGACCGAGGTGGGTTTGATCCTCCAATCACCTCGGAACATCATCAGATGTGGCTGCATACGGTTAACGGTCCGTAAAAAAAGAGCCGCCTAGGCCATCTGGTCTATAGCAATACAGTCGATCATCTGCCTTGATGCGAAACGAGATTACATAGGGTAAGTATTGCAATGTCGGAGGCTTGCGAGCATCGCTTGTCCATTGCTACATCGTTGAGCGAGTCGCATGAACGACCTCAGCGAAGAAGCTGCAGGCAAGAACCAGAACGGACTCGCCGAGCGCGACAGAAGAAAGCACGAAGGGGGTCGTGTCATGAGATCGTTTGAGCGAAATCTGGCGGCTGGATTGGTTGTCTGCATGCTGCCGCTGCTGGCTGCCTGCAACGGGACCAGCGCGTCGGCATGGGGCAACAGCGTTACGGAGCTCGAACTGCCCACCACTGTCGATCCTTATCCCGATAATGAGGTCTTCACTGTCGCCAAAGCTCAATTCACTGAAGGCAATTTCGGCCACGCAGCCCGATACTACGAGCGTTCTGTTGAGGTCGAACCGAATAATGGCGAAGCATGGCTCGGGCTTGCGGCTTCCTACGATCGCGTGCGACGCTTCGATCTTGCGGATAGAGCCTACCGTGAAGCCGGGCGCCTGATCGGCGACCGAGCCGAGTACTACAATAATATCGGCTATTCGTATCTTCTTCGAGGCGACGCAGCCAAAGCGCGCAGCAATTTCTTGAGGGCTCACGAGCTCGACCCGGCCAGCCCTACGATCAGCAACAACCTGGAAATGCTCAGGGATAATTTGATGCGCTCGAGAGCTGGCGCCTGATCGTGCGTTTGTGGCTGGAAGGGATTCCTGCCAAGCATCCATAACATGACGCTAGCCGCTCTAGACCATCTGGATGAATAGAACTACACTACAATCCGTTCAAGAATGGCGAGCTAGACAAACAGAAGAACTCGCAATTCGGCGGATGCAAGTTCCTTATTCGATCACGATTTTATTTTTACTGACTTTTCGAATTTCACAAATACTTCGCCCCTGAAGCGAGAGATTGCTCAGCGCTCGCTCTCGGCTCCATGACATTCGTTCAAACCTATGAGTGCAGGGCGCTCAAGCATGCCGCATGCAGCGGTGGCAGGGAGACGCGCCCCAACGCTAGAGGTTCTCCTTAGACCGTTTGGTCGATTTCAAATCGTCCGAAGCTCTAGACCATCAAGCTGAATAGACTGATGAGCGAAAAAATATTTTCATCGCGTTAACACAGCCACGGGGCTTGTGGGGGGCCGTATCGAAAGTGCGGCAGACCAGTGAATTCAATCAAGGAATAAAAGTTATGATGTCTCTTCTTTCGCGTTTCAAAAAGAATGAATCAGGCGCTACTGCCATCGAGTATGGCCTAATCGCTGCTCTCATCGCGGTCGTGATCATTACCGCCGTCGGCCTGGCCGGAGACCAACTCGACATTACTTTTGATAAAATCACGACTGCACTCACGACTGCCAACGCAAAAGCACCATAAAACTCATACTCTGTTCTGAGTGCAATTTTACTGATCTCACGGGGGAGTTTTATACTCCTCCGAACAATTACTAGAACAGTTGCGTCATAGATTTCCGAGGTGCAGCAATGACGATCTCCGCTATTGCAGCGCTCACAGCCAGCCTCTGTTTTGCCGCTGCAACAGTCTGGGCGGGTTTGATGGATCTTGCAACGCTGAAGATCCGCAACGAACTCGTCCTCTTTCTCCTCGGCATCTATGCTGCCTTGGCTCCCCTTGCAGGATTTGGAGCCGTGCAGATCGGCTTCAGTGCTGCCGTCGCGCTTAGCGTTCTGATCGGCATGTTTATTTTCTTTGCTTTGGGTTGGATCGGCGGCGGAGACGCAAAGCTTAGTGCCGTCGTCGCCCTCTGGCTCGGTGCCGAGCATGCACTCCCATACATTGTTTATACGGCATTGTTCGGTGGGCTTCTGACTCTCGCCCTACTCCAGTTTCGCGCGATCTCATTACCGGATTCCGTCCGTCGAGTGCCTTGGATTGAACAGCTGCACTCGCGAAACTCAGGTGTGCCTTACGGAGTCGCGATTGCGTCGGCAGCCTTGTTCGTCTTCCCTTATACCCCCTGGGTGAAGGTGCTGTTATGATGCGTCAAAGCCGACACGGTTTTTCTCGGCCGCAAACACCAGCTAGACGAGGTTGTTGACGATGATACGCATCATCATTCTCGTTATTGCCATCGGCGCAGGGAGTCTTGCCGGATGGCTCGCATTGTCGATGAAGCCTGGCGTCGCCGTCACGCCAGCGCAGGTATCGACCTCCCAGGTCGCCATGGTGGATGTCCTCGTGGCGGCCAGCGACCTCGGCCAGGGACACTTGCTGGCTGAGAAAGCCGTGCGTTGGCAACCTTGGCCGTCCGACGCTGTCAGCCCAGGTTTTATCACGCGCACCTCTCAGCCGGAGGCCGTGAAGTCGCTCACTGGCTCAATGGTGCGCAGCCAGTTCGTGGCGGGTGAGCCGATCCGCGAGGACAAGCTCTCTCGCGGTTCGAACCTCCTCGCCTCCATCCTCGCACCTGGAAAGCGAGCTGTCGCCATACGTATTTCAGTGGAGAGCACAGCCGGCGGCTTCATCCTTCCGAATGACCGTGTCGATGTCATCCAGACGATTTCTCGTTCTGTCCAAAGCGGCACGGAGAATTCGAGCCGCACTTTCCTCAGCAATATTCGCGTTCTGGCAGTCGATCAGAAGGTGGAGGAAGCCAAGGGTCAAGCTGTCGCTGTCGGCAAGACCGCAACCCTCGAACTCAGCCCTTCGCAAGCCGAGGCCATTACATCCGCGCAGGCGAGCGGAACGCTCTCCCTTTCGCTGCGATCCGCCTCCGACAATGAGGAAAATCCTGTTGTTTCCACTCCCAGCAGCACCTCAGTTCGCTTCTTGCGCGCAGGCCAGACTGAAGTGGTAAAATTTTAATTGGCGCATTGGGCTGCCAAGGGCGCTTAGCGATGACGAACGCGACTTTCGACATGACGAACGATATTGCTCGACAAGCTTTTGAGAACGACGCGATTGATCCTATCGGCTCGAGCAATGCTGAAGATCCAGTTGGTTCAACCGTCTCGGCTCGAGAAGCCTTGCGCATTCCGCGAATTACAATTGAAGCATTCTGCGACAGCCCAGACGTTGCGAGCGCCGTACAGAATGCGTCCCGCGACCGTCTTATGGCTCGAACGAGGGTCAGCGTCCAAATGGGCGGAATGAATGCCGCCATCGAGCATTACAAAAGCAATGCAACGCCTAACCTCGTCATCATCGAGAGCCTTTCGGCCAACAGCCTTTATCTCGCTGAACTCGACCGCCTGGCAGAAGTCTGTGACGCTGGCACAAGGCTCATGGCTGTAGGCCACGCGAATGATATCGGCTTCTACCGGGAGCTCATCAAGCGAGGCGTCAGCGAGTACACCCTAGCGCCTCTCGATCCCGTCTCGCTGATCTCGTCAGTTTCCAGCATCTATGGAGAAGCGAGTTCAGCAAAGCTTGGACAAACCATTGCTTTCATCGGCGCGAAAGGCGGTGTCGGATCCTCGACGATCGCGCATAATGTCGCCTCCTCCATTTCCCGGCGACACAGCTCGGATGTGATGGTGGCCGACCTTGATCTACCCTTCGGCACAGCGAGCCTCGATTTCAATCTCGATGCAGGAGTTGGCATAGCGGAAGCAATTCAGGACTCGAGCCGCCTGGACGAAGTCCTGCTCGACCGTCTTCTGACCCAATGCAGCGATCACTTGAGCCTACTTTCGGCCCCTGCCGTGCTCGAGCGACCTTATGACCTCTCAGAGAATGCGATCCGGCCTCTCATCGAGGTTGCCCAGGCAAGCATTCCGTTCACCGTCCTGGACATGCCTCATCTCTGGACGTCATGGGCAAGGAATGTCTTAGTCTCGGCCGACGAGATCGTCGTGACCGCGGTTCCCGATCTTGCCAATCTTCGTAATGCCAAGAACCTCATCAATGTTCTCAGGCAAGCCCGCCCCAACGACCCGCCGCCCAAACTGGTTCTGAACCAGGTCGGAATGCCGAAACGTCCTGAGATCAAGCCGAAGGAATTCGCCAAGGCCGTGCAATTGGAACTGGCTGCATGCATCCCCTTCGATGCGCACCTGTTTGGAACGGCAGCCAACAAGGGTCAGATGATCGCAGATGTATCCGCAAGAACCCCGTCTGCCAGGATCTTCGCGGACTTTGCCGATGCACTCTCAGGGCGCCAGCAGTCAAAGCGGATCGGAAAAGGTTCTCTCGGCTTTGCTGCACTTTTCGGAAGAATGAAGCGGAGCTCCTAAGGCCCAGCTTTGTCAGGCCTCGGAAACTATTTCTCGGCCTCGGTTTTGCCTATGGGTCGGCAGGAGCCGACGCAGGAATAAATCTGCTGGGCGGCGCCATTGTGGATGGTCGTAATCTGGCTGCTATTCGCGAGAACTTGGATACGCAAGTTTGCAAGCTCCCACCCTGCTTCGCCGATGACGATCAGGTTCGTAACTCCCACAGCTTTACCGGTCAGGACAATCGTCGCTTCATCGTTCAATGTCCCGTCTACGATCCCGGGGTTACCAATGATGATTGTTCTAGCCGGCTCGCTGAAGGACAAGACCCTGGCGAAATCGAGCGTGACATTGATAGAAGAAACGTCATTGCTTACAGGTACGACGGAGCCCATTGGCGACAGCGGTCTGGCAACCGCCTCATCCGCCCTGCCCTGTTCCGCTACAATGACAGCTCCAAGCAGAAGATGTACGGCGAGGATTCTCTGGAGGCGAAGATGCATCTCATGGTTCCGGCTTTGTAGCACTCTTCCTTCAAACCATTTCTCCTACAAGGTCCGCAATTAGGCCGTTTGGCCGATCTTGAACGTCGCAGGTCCTAGTCCATGAAGCTGACTGGACCACTCGGTCGATAGAGTTCTAATAGACAGTCCACGGCATGCGGCAACGAGCCTGGTTCAGGCCGAAGGATTGGTGGAGAAGAGGCGGGCGCATCATGTTCGGGAAGAGAAGTCTGCAGGATGACAGGCCTGTTCATCCTCAAGCATTGCCGGCAGGTCCTCCCGCTGAACGGTTCCAACTCCCCGCGAACCCTGCGAACCTTCAACCTTCCGCCAACCAAAGCGCATCTGCAGCTGCTACAGTGCCGGCACAGGCCTCAGCCAATGCGGAGAACGCGGCAGCTCGACCGCAAGCCAATCGTAAGACGGATGAGTACTACGCTCTGAAAGCCCAAGTCTTCGCGGCGCTCATCGAGGCGATCGATGTAGCGCAACTGGGCAAGATGGACGTGGACCAGGCTCGGGAAGCCATTGGCGAGATCGTCCGGGACATCGTGACTGCCAAGAAGCTCGTCATGTCCATCGCGGAGCAGGATGAACTGCTCGATGATATTTGCAACGACGTCCTCGGGTATGGCCCACTCGAACCGCTTCTGGCTCGAGACGATATCGCCGACATCATGGTGAACGGAGCAGATACCGTTTATATCGAGGTCGGCGGCAAAGTTCAGCGTACCGATATCCAGTTTCGCGACAATGCCCAGCTCCTGCACATCTGTCAGCGCATCGTCAGTCAGGTTGGGCGCCGCGTGGATGAATCGAGCCCGATCTGCGACGCGCGGCTTGCGGACGGCTCTCGCGTGAACGTCATTGCGCCGCCCCTTGCCATCGACGGCCCCACTCTTACGATCCGCAAATTCAAGAAGGACAAGCTCACCCTGGATCAGCTCGTGAAGTTCGGGTCGATCACGCCCGAGGGAGCTCAGATCCTCGAGATCATAGGCCGCGTTCGTTGCAACGTGATTGTCTCCGGCGGCACCGGTTCCGGAAAGACGACGCTATTGAACTGCCTCACTCGCTATATTGAACCGGGCGAGCGCATCGTGACATGCGAAGACGCGGCGGAACTGCAGCTTCAGCAGCCCCATGTGGTCCGCCTGGAGACTCGACCGCCGAATATCGAGGGCGAAGGGCAGATCACCATGCGTGATCTCGTCAAGAACTGCCTGCGCATGCGCCCTGAACGCATTATTGTGGGCGAAGTCCGTGGCTCAGAAGCATTCGATCTGCTGCAGGCCATGAACACCGGTCATGACGGCTCCATGGGCACACTTCATGCCAATTCACCTCGCGAAGCCGTATCCCGTATCGAGTCCATGATCACGATGGGCGGCTACAGTCTCCCCTCCAAGACCATCCGTGAGATGATCGTATCCTCGGTTGACGTGATCGTGCAGGCGGCCCGCTTGCGTGACGGGTCGCGCCGTATCACGCATATTACCGAGGTGCTCGGCCTGGAGGGCGATGTCATCATTACGCAGGATCTCTTCACCTACGAGATCCTCGGCGAGGATGCGAAGGGCAATATCATAGGGCAGCATCGCTCGACAGGTGTCGGTCGGCCGAAATTCTGGGATCGGGCCCGCTACTATGGCGAGGAGAAACGGCTTGCTGCCGCTCTTGATGCTGCTGAGAAAACCGGCGGCTGAGCGGAAGCTGCAGGAGATCTGATCCATGCTGACGCCTGAAATGATACCTGTCGCAATCGCACTTCTGGCGACCTTCTGCGCTGCCGGCGTGGTTGTCGCAATGTTCTATTCCTATATTGGCAAGCGGTCCGAGAGCCACAAGAGGTTTGCTGCCATTGCTGCTCCTAGCAATGCGCCGACGCGCCCCAATAGCCCGGACGATTCCAGGCGAAAGAAGGCTGTCGAAGCCACTCTTCGGGAGCTGGAAGAGAAGCAGAGGATCAAGAAGAGTGCCAAGCTGACGCTGACCGCCAGAATGCGGCAGGCTGGCCTGAATTGGAGTCTGAGAACCTACTACGTCACTTGCGTTGTCGTTGGTGCGCTAACCTTCTTGCTGTCATTGACAGCTTTCGGCCTCGGACTTTTCACCTCCGTCGGTTTTGGCGTCTCCGGTGGCATCCTGCTTCCCAACTTTTACGTGAATGGCAGAAGAGCAAGCCGCTTCAAGAAATTCTCCAATGAGTTCCCGAACGCCGTCGATGTGATCGTTCGAGGCGTGAAAGCCGGTTTGCCCTTGGTCGACTGTCTCAGGATCATATCCCTTGAGGCCCAGGAGCCGGTCAAAAGCGAATTCCGCCTTCTCCTTGAGGATCAGACCCTTGGTGTCCCGATGGATCAGGCGGTGCAGAAATTGCCTGAACGCATCCCTCTTCCGGAAGCGAGTTTCTTTTCGATCGTGATCGCCATGCAAAGCAGGACAGGCGGCAGCCTGGCCGAAGCGCTGTCAAACCTGTCTAAAGTTCTCCGTGAGCGGAAAAAGATGAAGGCGAAGATCAAAGCCGTCAGTTCAGAAGCGAAGGCGTCCGCCGGGATCATTGGAAGCCTCCCCGTCATTGTCGCCGCTCTGATTTATCTGACATCGCCCGACTATATCAGCCTTCTGTTCACCACGAGCACCGGGCACCTCGCGCTTGCCGCCTCAGGTGTCTGGATGTGCATCGGCATATTTGTGATGCGCAAGATGATCAACTTCAATTTCTGAGGCCGCGATGAACCCGATGTCGCTCCTCGCGAACACAGAATTGATGATAGCCCTGTCGGCTGCAATCTCGGTGGCCGGCGCCATCATGGTTGTCTCATGGCCCTACTTTGCCCGTGACCACCTCAGCACCCGAATGGCGCAGATGGCCAATGAGCGCGAGCGGATCAGAACGCGGGAACGCACGCGCCTCAATGCCAAAGCAAAGCCGCTTTCGCTTCGCAGCGAGCCGAAGAAGCTTTACAAGACCATCGTCGACCGCTTCGATCTCACAAAGCAGCTTGAAGATGGGGAGCTGGCGCAACGCCTGCGCATGGCGGGATATCGAGGCCAAGGCCCGGTCATCACATTCCTGGCCATACGGGCGATTGCCCCGCTCGTCATGGCTCTTCTGGCGGCCTTTTATGTTTTTATCGTCCTGCGCCTTCAGCATCCCATCTATATCAAGCTTGCAATCGTTGTCGCAGCAGCCTGGATCGGGTACTTCGGCCCTCTGGTTTATGTAAAGAACAAGGTCACGAAGCGTCAGGATGCAATCCGCCGCTCGTGGCCCGATGCTCTCGACCTGCTTCTGATCTGCGTTGAATGCGGCATGGGCATCGAGAGCGCCTTGCGAAAGGTTTCCGAGGAAATCGGCTCACAATGCGTGGAGCTCGCGGAAGAACTGAGCCTTACCACGGCCGAGCTTTCCTATCTGCAGGACCGGCGGAAAGCCTACGAAAACCTCGCCGATAGAACGGGCCTCGATGGGGTGAAAGCTGTTGTGACCAGCTTGATTCAGTCGGAGAAATACGGCACGCCGTTGGGCCAGTCACTCCGTGTGCTCGCACAGGAAAACCGCGACATGCGGATGTCGGAGGCCGAAAAGAAAGCGGCCGCACTTCCGCCGAAGCTGACCGTCCCGATGATCATCTTCTTCCTGCCGGTTCTCTTCGCCATCATTATTACACCGGCGGTCATCCAGATCTCAAACCTCTGATGAAGATAGGATGCTATCGATGCCGTTCCGCGGTGATGCGCCCAGGCCCTCGAGAGCGCGCGCGCCTCTCTTTTCCTCATGCAGCCGAGAGGGTTTCCATCTCAGCAATGATGTTCCGCACCGTCCGTGACGCCACGCGAACCCTGTCCAGCGATATTGCCACGTCATCTTCAGTGACGCATTCCCGTTCCAGTATCGTGCATAGCTCCGCCAACTCAGCGAACCCAAGGAGAGCGGCTTGCGACGTGATGGCATGCGCGCATCTCGCGATCTGAGCGCGATCCATCTCGACAAAGCATTCGCCGGCAAAGGTCGTCCGCAGATCCTCATCCAGCCGCAGCAGCCACTGCCTGACTCGCTCCGGGCCGATCGTCTTCCTGAAGTCTTCGAAGTGGTCTGCCTTGAACGAAGTCTTAGCGGAGAGTCGGGGCTCTTCTTCCAGAACTTTGTCTTCCAGCAACCATTCGCCGAGCTTCCTGAACAGATCATCGCGCCGGACAGGCTTGCCAATATGATCGTTAAACCCGCCTTTTAGGAAAGCCCGAACCTGCTGAGGCAGAACGTTGGCTGTCATCGCGGCAACGAAGACTTGGCTTGCCGGATGCTTCAAGGCGCGAATTTCCTTGATGGCCGTAAGACCATCCATGCCTGGCATTTGAATATCCATCAGCACCAGATCATAGTTCACGGCCTGCACGGCAGCGACAGCCTCCTCACCGTTGGAAACAGCATCAACCGTATGCCCTGCCGCCTCAAGGAGAACTTGCACGAGTTCACGATTGATTTCCACATCCTCGACAATCAGGATATGAGATGGACGCGCAGCGGGGAGCACTGCATCTCCCTCCGGTTCGGAAAGCGTTTGCGCCTCTGCCAATGTCAACTCGATCCAGAAGGTTGACCCTCTTCCCTGCTCGCTCTCCACGCCTATCCGGCCGCCCATCAGCTCTATGAGGCGTTTCGAGATTGCAAGCCCCAGACCTGTTCCACCGAACTCTCTGCGAATGGAAGGATCGCCTTGAGAGAACCGCTTGAAGAGCCGCTCATGCTGTTCCGGCGTGATGCCGATGCCCGTGTCCACGACCGAAATGCGAATGGCTTCGCCGGCCTCTGAGGACCCGAGATAATGCACGAGAGTGGTGATTTGCCCCTCACGCGTAAACTTGACCGCATTATTCAGCAAATTCAGAAGCACCTGACGGATGCGGGCTTCATCGCCAACCAGCAGGCGCGGGATCCGCGGGTCCCATTCGATACGGATCGGAACGCCTTTGTTATCGGCCCCACTGCTGACGATGGATACCGTATTATCGACGAGCGCGACGAGCGAGAAAGGCTCCGGCTGCAGGTTGATCTGATCGGCCTCGATGCTGGAAAAATCCAGAATGTCGTTGGCAACCGTCAGCAGCGCAGAGGCCGATACCTGGATCAGATTGACGGATCGACGCTGCTTTGCATTCAGCCTTTCGTCGAGTAGCTGTTCCGTATATCCGATAATCCCGTTGAGAGGTGTGCGGATCTCATGGCTCATGGAAGCAAGAAAGTTCGTCTTCGCCGTACTCGCGATATTCGCCCGGCTCAGGGCGTTCTCCGCGACTTCCTTGGCGCCGATCAGTTGGTGCTCACGATCAGCAACAGCCTGCGCCATTCGGTTAAACGCACGCTCAAGAATGCGCACCTCGCCTGAGCCTTTGTAGGGCGACCTCACGCTGAAATCTCCGCGTTCCAAAGCCTCCGCTGTCGTAGCGAGACTGCGAAGTGGACGCAGGATGAGTCCTTCGACGCCTAGCATTGCCAACAATAGCGAGCCGCTGACAATGATGATGACGAGAAATAGCCGATACCGCAGCGTCTGATCGATTGCGCCGATGACGGATGCTTGACTAAGGCCCACGGCCAGGACCGCGTTGGTTCCCGGCAAGGGTCGGAAAGCAAAGAGCCGTAGTTCTCCGGAAAGATCGGCAAGTTCAGCATTGCCATAGGGCGCTTCGAGAGCCCTGCGAATGACAGGCTCGCTCTGCATGCTCGCGCCTGTAACATCTTTCCTGTTAGGGTGCTGGGCCACGATCGTACCATCGCGATCGATCACGAGCATATTGGTGTCGAAGGCTGGATCAAGTTGGAGCAGCGAGCGCCGCTCCAGCAGTTCAGGGGTCAGATCGACAGAGATGATGCCAAATGGCTTTCCATTCTGCTGGATAGGCGCGGCCACCGTCATGCTAAGCTTACCGGTAAACGGATCGATACCGATATCGCTCAGAGCCAACCCTTCGCTTCGGAGCAAGGGGCTCGAAGTTCTATGCTTGTCCTGAACCTGTGCTCCGCTACCGGTCCGCGAACTGCACAGCTCGCGGCCGGCTGGATCCAGAACGCGTAGAGCGCTCATCCAGGTGTGCATAACGAGAGATCGCTGCAGGTAATCACTACAGACCTGTTTATCGGCCCGCAACTCCGGCGCGGCTGCAATAAATCCGAGCGCAGCCCTGGCCTCCTCCATGATGCGTTCCTGGCCGTCAATGGCGAAGGAGATAAGCATCTCAGCGCGCTCACGTGTCGCCGTCACAGCCAGCTTGCGCTCATCCTCCGCGAATTGCACCAGAGCAGCGCTCAAGGGCGCCAAGGTGGCAATACCGATCAAGAAAAAACGCCACAGCAGACTGTTGCGATGCAAGCGGCGAAGCCTCGTCCCCGCACGCATGATCCTAGCGCCCTGCCCCCGCACCGTTGCCCCCTGATGTCCGCTCAAACGCCGTTCAAAAGATTTCGTCTGCGGTTAGGGTAAGGACGTGCGCCGGCAACCGCGGCCGCAGCACGATTATTGACGCCGAAATATCGGAAGATCGCAGCCATGTGGATCTTGACCGTTCCCTCACCCAGCCCGAGTGCAATGGCGATCTCTTTGTTTGTCTTGCCTTGCACAAGGAGGTCCAGCACATCCTGCTGGCGTGGGGTAAGCGGGCTGATCGCCTCGTGATGATCAGCCGCAGGCTCCGGCTTCTCCGACACGGGTACCAAGGGCGCAACAGCGCAGCTATCTGCCGGGCTCGAGGAGATATCCGCCAGGCACGGCGGCACGTAGATCCCGCCGTCGAAAACCGTCTGAAGTGCAGCGCCGAGTTCGGTGATGCTCAAGCTTTTGAGCATGTATCCATGAACGCCCGCCTCCAATGCCAACAAGATGTTCTGCCGTGAACTGGACGCCGATATCACTCCAACGCGGGTTTCCGGGAAGCACTCCCTGACCGCCCTCAGGTTGGTAGGAGTGCGCATGCCGGGCATGGACAAATCAAACAGGGCAACCCCGATGGCCGCGTTGTCGCTCAGGCGCTCCAACGCTTCATCAAGCGATGCCGCTTCAATGATTTGGGAGAAGCCGAACTGACGATCCAAGATCGCGCCAACAGCCATCCGAAAATATGCATCATCGTCGGCAATCAAGCCGACGCGTGCAGCGCCCCCCATCTGCGTTCTCCTTTTCATGAGATACATCGCTGATCAGCGACATTAGGATAAAAAGTCAATTCTTAATAATTACCCGTATCAACTTGCCGCACCTTTGCAACGGCAATATAATAAAATATCATTTAGCGTAAATCGAAGTAAGTATTCTCCCACAAGGATCATCTTTTCTGACTAATTTTTTCCGGGCTCGAAAGCGCTTCTTTCGGTGGCAGTAGTTACAGACCTTCCTCTACGGCCCCCATGACCTTCCGAAAATACAGGGCTAATACGGAGCCGTTTGCGCCTGGGCTGATCGAATCCGAATTAGCTCAGCATCAATGTTGCACAACTCAGAGCATAGTGCATTTGCAAATTTGAAAACGGATAACCAACATGAACAAACGCAGACACCGACGGCATCTGCGTTTTTGCAAGCACTCAACCTATTGTACTAGGGCTGCTATCCGTCCCGATAGCCCATCCTCAGCCTAGGATGGTCCATACACCAACGCCGGCGATAACTGCGCCGGACAGGCGCGCTATGCGCAACTGAGTGAGGAGGCCGAGGCCAGCCGTCAAGCCTGAAAGGTGGAGGATCAGGCTGGCAAGAGCAAAGCCAATGCTGTAGCTGAGTGCGCCACTGGCAGCCGGGATCTCCGCACCATGAGCATAGCCATGGAACACGGCAAAGGCTCCCACCATCGCCATGGCCGCGTTCAAGGGCCAAGATCGTCCCCAGGCAATGACAGCGCCAAGAATGATGACGGAAGCCGCAATTCCTATTTCGAACGCCGGAATGACAAAGCCGGTCATTCCAAGTACGCCGCCCAAAAGCATCATCAGAATGAAGCTTGCGGGCACGGCCCAGATGGCCCTCCCCCCGAGCATGGCCGCGAACAAGCCGACACTTACCATCGCCAGCACATGGTCAAAGCCGCCGAATGGATGAGCAAGGCCCGCAGTAAAACCACTCATATCATGCGACCCCGTATGGGCCAGAGCCGGTGCGGCGAATGCGACCGACAGCGCCGCGGAAATCAATCGTGTCATCATCTTGAAGAGCCCCTTTCTTTACGCAGCCGCGGCCAAGCCGCCAGCCTGTTGGATGAACTTTGCGATGGCTTCGACACCGACTCCGCCGCGAATATTGCTGAACACGTAAGGGCGCTGCCCGCGCATACGCTTCGTATCCTCCTCCATCACCGCAAGATCGGCGCCCACATAAGGCGCGAGGTCGATTTTGTTGACCACAAGGAGATCGGAGCGAGTAATGCCCGGTCCGCCCTTTCGCGGAATCTTCTCGCCACCCGCCACATCGATCACGTAGATCGTCAGATCGGCGAGCTCAGGCGAGAAGGTCGCGGCCAGATTGTCTCCACCGGATTCCACGAGCACGATGTCGAGGGCGGGGAAGCGCTTGCGCATGGTCGCAATGGCGGCGAGGTTGATGGAGGCATCTTCACGGATCGCCGTATGCGGGCATCCACCCGTCTCCACGCCCATGATGCGCTCTTCAGGCAAGGCATCCGCGACGGAAAGAAGACGCGCGTCTTCCTTGGTGTAGATATCGTTGGTGATTGCGCAGATATCGTAGTGTTCTCGGAAGGTCTTGCAGAGCGCCTCCATCAGGGCAGTCTTGCCTGAACCGACCGGCCCGCCGATTCCGACGCGAAGGGGTCCCGTTTGAGAAATCATGACCGGAATAACCTCGTATACTGGTTCTCATGATGGAAGGATCCGAGATCGGCGCGAAAGGTCGAGCCGCCTATCTGATCCAGGGCTTGATTCATTGATGACTGCGCGACGCTTTGAACGGTGGCGGATAAGGCAGCGCACACTCGAATGCCTGCCGTTTGCCCGATAGGTGCCAGCCGAATGGCCGCCGAGACCAGCGTCTGCACCAATCCGAAAAGATAAGCAGGCAAGGTCGTCGGAAGCGGAATCGCGTGGGCCGCGGCTGCCATGCCGATGGCAACCGGGAAAGCCACGTCACCCTCCAGGGGCAGAAGCCTGGGCGACGGCCACGCCGCAAGCGTTGCATCAAGAAAGCTTCGCCCCTGCTGGCTTGTTTCGAGATAGAGCTCGGAAGATGGCGAGAGAGCCAGGGCAAGCTCGTTGACCTCCTCCAGCTGGACAATTTGGCCCGCCTCGATGGAGCGGTAGGCATGACTAAGCAGGATCGCGTCGTTTCGCCCAAGACCAAGTGTCAGCAGGTCTCCCAGCCACGCGACCAGCGTCTCCTCATTGGTGACATCGCCCGCCTCAGCAGCCCATTCGAGCGTATGGGAGTACGCATAGCAGCCGACGGGATAGGAAGGAGACAGCCATGCGAAGAGCGGCAGGATCGTTGCCATCTTCCCGTCAGCGGATTGGGCTGGAGCAAGATTATCCATGCCCATGCCCGTGGTGGTGGCCGCCGTGCTCATGGTGATAGGCTCCGCGAACGGGCCGGAAAGGGCGTTCAATGATTTCGACCTGAGCGCCCAAGCCGCGTAACATATAGACCAGCACGTGGTCGTAACCGATGTAGATCGTGTCCTTTGCGATCTCAGCGGGTACGTGACGATTACCGATATGCCATGCCAGGGTCAGAAGCTCGAGCGGATCGCCCGCCTTGATCTCGATGAGCCTTTCAGGAGCCGCCCTTACCTCCACGAGCCAGCCGGAATCCAGCCGGATCGCATCGCCGTCCTCCAGGACGTCTGCCTTGTCGAGGTCCAGCAGGAAAGTCGTGCCGCCATCGGCGTTGAGAACGATGCGGCGGCGATGCCGATCTCCATGATCGAGAGTGATCACATCGACGATGCGATCATGGTCGACGGCATCTCGGCGAATAATGGATGTTGCGCGGATCATATCAGAACAGGAAATAGCGTTGAGCCATGGGGAGAACCTTCGCGGGCTCGCAGACCAGCAGTTCACCATCGGCACGAACATCATAGGTCTCGGGATCGACTTCGATATTGGGCGTCGCGTCGTTCAAAATCATATCCTTCTTGCCAATGCCGCCACGCACATTCTCGACGGCCACGAGTTGCTTCTGAACGCCGAGCCTCGCGGCCAGCCCATTCTCCACGGCGGCCTTCGAGACGAAAGTGAGCGAGGTGGCAGACAGGGCGCGGCCATAGGCGCCGAACATGGGGCGATAATGCACGGGCTGCGGCGTCGGGATCGATGCGTTCGGATCACCCATGAGCGCTGCGGCTATGCTGCCGCCCTTGATGACGAGATCGGGCTTCACGCCGAAGAAGGACGGCGTCCAGACGACGAGATCCGCCAGCTTTCCGACCTCGACTGAACCGATATGCTTGGACACGCCATGCGCGATTGCCGGATTGATCGTATACTTCGCAATATAGCGCCGCGCGCGGAGGTTATCGTTGTCTCCGGTCTCCCCGGGAAGCGCCCCACGCTGAACCTTCATCTTGTGAGCCGTCTGCCAGGTTCGAATGATGACCTCGCCCACGCGTCCCATGGCTTGGCTGTCCGACGACATCATAGAGAGAGCGCCGATGTCATGAAGGATATCTTCCGCGGCAATGGTTTCCTTGCGGATGCGGCTTTCCGCGAATGCCAGATCTTCCGGAATCGACGGTGAGAGGTGATGACAGACCATGAGCATGTCGAGATGCTCATCGATCGTGTTTACCGTATAGGGACGGGTCGGATTCGTGGATGATGGCAACACATTGGGAAGACCGGCCACCTTGATGATGTCCGGCGCATGCCCGCCGCCGGCTCCCTCTGTGTGGAAAGCATGAATGGTCCGCCCCTTGAAGGCTGCGATCGTGTCTTCGACGAAGCCCGATTCATTGAGCGTATCGGTATGGATCATCACCTGAATGTCATAGGCATCGGCCACAGACAGGCAGCAATCGATGGCGGCGGGAGTCGTTCCCCAATCCTCATGCAGCTTCAGCGCACAGGCGCCGGCCTGGATCATCTCCTCGAGTGCACCCGGCTGTGAGGCATTGCCCTTACCCGTGAATGCGAGGTTCATCGGGAAGGCATCGGCAGCCTCGATCATGCGCGCGATGTGCCATGGACCGGGCGTGCAGGTCGTTGCGAATGTACCCGTCGCAGGCCCTGTTCCGCCGCCGAGCATTGTCGTAATGCCGGACATGAGCGCTTCTTCAATCTGCTGCGGGCAGATGAAGTGGATATGGGAATCGAAGCCTCCGGCCGTGATGATCTTGCCCTCGCCCGCAATGATCTCCGTTCCCGGACCGATGATGATATCGACATTGGGTTGCACATCCGGATTGCCTGCCTTGCCGATCCCGGCGATGCGACCACCCCTGATGCCGATATCGGCTTTCACCACTCCCCAATGGTCGAGGATCACGGCATTCGTGATCACCGTGTCCACGGCTCCGCCCGCGCGGGTGGTCTGAGCCTGACCCATTCCATCGCGAATGACCTTGCCGCCGCCGAACTTCACTTCTTCACCATATGTGGTGAAGTCCTTCTCGACTTCGATCTGAAGCGACGTATCCGCAAGGCGAATGCGGTCTCCCTTCGTAGGGCCGAACATGTCCGCATAAGCCGAGCGCGGGAGGGAAGCAGGCTTTCGTGCGTTCGACATCAGAGCGCCCCCATCACGCTTTGGCGGAAACCGTAAACTTCCCGCTTGCCCGACAGTGGCACGAGAACAACTTCCCGCGTGGAACCGGGCTCGAAGCGGACCGCCGTACCAGGCGCAATATCGAGACGCATGCCGCGCGCCTTTTCACGATCAAACGACAGAGCTGGATTCGTCTCATGGAAATGGTAGTGGCTGCCCACCTGAATGGGCCGATCGCCTGTATTGGCGACCGTCAAAACCGCGCGCTCCGCGCCTTCATTGAAGATAATCTCGCCGCTCAAAGCTGTCACTTCACCGGGGATATTCTTCGAGGCAGCGCCACGGATCGGATGATGCACCGTGACAAGCTTCGTGCCATCCGGAAACGTCGCTTCCACCTGGACATCATGGATCATTTCCGCGACACCTTCCATCACCTGGTCGGCACTGACCACATGGGCGCCGGCTTCCATGAGCTCCGCGACGGAGCGCCCGTCTCGCGCGCCCTCCACCACAGTATCGGTGATAAGCGCGATGGCCTCGGGATGATTGAGCTTCACACCCCGTTCCAGCCGGCGGCGCGCAACCATGGCTGCCATGGCGATGAGAAGCTTGTCTTTCTCACGGGGAGTAAGCTGCATGATATGATCCTAGCTGAGCCAGACGCGAGGCAGAGGCTCGCCACGAAAGGCAAGTAGAAAACGACAGGCCGAAGCCCGCAAGGCTTCGATGCTTTCGGCACAGAAGCGCACGGCGAGCATGCCATTCCAGGCACTTGCAGCCGCTTCGCATCGATCAGTGGATACCAGCATCTCCCGCACTGCCTCGAGCCGCGCCTCGGCATCCGGCGCCACATGGACCAGGGTAGCGAAGGAGCGTGCGCCCCTGCCGACACTGGGCTTCTGAAGAAGATCGGCAATCGGTCCCGCAAGACGTAGCGTATCGGCATAGACGAGACGCCCGCCCCGGCGGATCCTCCAACGGTCCTCGAAGAGGCCGGTCTCGATCCGCTCATTCCGGGCTTCCCGTCCGAATACGACCGCTTCGAAAAGGGTGAGGCTGGCATCCTCGGCCATCTCGGCGTCGAGCCGGCGAACGAGACGCGCCTCGTTAAAGAGAAGCGTTTCCTGCGGCAGCCAGTCGAGCCGTACTCCGGCTTGAACGGCGAGCTTGACCGCAAGCTCCGCGACGGGTCCGTCGGATCTGTAGACCTTTTCCGCCGCCGGTGTTGCGATGGTGACCGAAGACCCCGACCGCGCATCGATCTCGACCGTGAAGTGATCGCCGCAGGCAATCCCACCCGCCGTATTGACGAGGACGGCATCGAGCCCCGCCCCTTCCCTGTTCGGCAGCCGCATGCGCATGGATCCGCTCTCTTCGATCCTCATGGGCCGTGTACGTCCCTCAAGCCCTACCGCAGTGAATGCGACACGCCCAACGGCCCGTTGACGTTGAGGGCTGGCGGAAACGAGAACACTGTCAGATGGCAAGGCGTTGACGTACATCGTCCCCCTCAAGCGCCGCGCGATCGCCATACTGGACGATTTCGCCTCTCTCCATCACCACGAACCGATCAGCCAGATCGCGAGCAAAGTCGAAGTATTGCTCGACCAGCAAAATGGCCATGTCCTTGCGATCACGCAGGTAGGCAATCGCCCGGCCGATGTCCTTGATGATCGATGGCTGGATCCCCTCGGTCGGCTCATCCAGAACAAGAAGGCGTGGCCGTGTGACGAGAGCCCGGCCGATTGCCAGTTGCTGCTGCTGCCCCCCTGAGAGGTCACCTCCCCGTCGTCCGAGCATGGATTTCAGCACCGGGAACAACTCGAACACCTCAGCGGGGATGTGCTTCTCTGCACGCTTGAGCGGCGCAAATCCGGTCTCGAGATTCTCTTTGACGGTAAGCAGAGGAAAGATCTCGCGACCCTGCGGCACGTAGGCGATGCCTAGCGCGGCACGCTCGAAGGGCTTCATCCTGACGATATCCCGTCCGTCAAAGCGGATAGCCCCGGTGGCTATGGGCCGGTGCCCGGCAATCGCCCGCAGGAGCGAAGTCTTGCCCACGCCATTGCGTCCCAGCACACACGTCACCTCGCCGACGGGCGCTTCCACGGAAACCCCGCGCAACGCCTGAGCGGCTCCGTAATACAATGAAAGATTCTCAACGGTCAGCATCGTCATCGGCCCAGATAAACTTCGACCACGCGATCATTCGCACTGACCGCATCAAGCGAGCCTTCCGCAAGAACAGATCCTTCATGGAGACATGTCACCTTCACGCCGAGATCACGCACGAATGTCATGTCGTGTTCCACAACCACGACGGCTTTCGTCTTTGCGATATCCCGCAGCAGATCGGCGGTATCCGCCGTTTCCTGATCCGTCATCCCGGCTGCCGGCTCATCGATGAGCAGGAGCTTCGGCTCCTGGGCCAGGAGCATGCCGATTTCGAGCCATTGTTTTTGCCCGTGAGACAGCTCCCCCGCCTTCCGTTGACGCTGAGCCGTTAGCCGAACACGCTCGAGCAATGCATCGATCCGTTCGCGTTCCCAGGCCGTTCTCCGAGAGAACAAAGTCCCGAAGGGCTTCCGGTTATCCTTGATGGCGAGCAGCAGGTTATCCTCCACGCTGTGCATATCGAACACGGTCGGCGTCTGAAATTTACGGCCGATCCCGAGCTCTGCAATCGCCGCCTCGTCGAGTGACGTCAGATCATATGATCCTTCGAACAGGGCCACGCCCTCGTTGGGACGCGTCTTTCCCGTGATCACATCCATCATCGTCGTCTTGCCTGCGCCGTTGGGGCCGATGATGGCGCGCATCTCGGCGTGGTCGATCGCAAGCGACAAGGCATTGAGCGCGCGGAAACCGTCGAAGGAGACCGTGACATTGTCGAGATAGAGAAGAGTCGGCGTGACAGGAGCGCTCATATCCTACTCCGCTGCCTGCGTGATGGCTTCAGGTGGCTGCACTGGCTTGGGTCTCTGCCGCACCTTCTCCCAGAGATCTTGCCCTGCTCCGAGGAGACCGCGCGGCATGAAAAGGGTGACGAAGACGAACAGGCCTCCGAGAGCGAAAAGCCAGAACTCCGGCAGCGCGCCCGTGAACCAGGTTTTCCCTGCATTGACCACGATGGCGCCCAGGATGGCGCCTGCGAGCGTTCCACGGCCGCCGACGGCAACCCAGATGACAAGCTCGATGGAATTGGCCGGCGCGAACTCGCTCGGGTTGATGATGCCTACCTGTGGCACATAAAGAGCGCCGGCGATGCCCGCCAGCATGGCGGACAAGGTGAACACCGCCAGTTTATAGTGCTCGACCCGATACCCGAGAAAGCGCGTTCGACTTTCCGCATCACGCACGGCAACCAGCACCTTGCCGAACTTCGAACTGACCACCCAGCGGCACAAGAGGTATCCAAGGGTCAAGGCAAGAACCGAAAGAACGAAAAGGACTATGCGGGTCGAGGCAGCCTGTAGAGGAAAGCCGACAATGTCCTTGAAGTCCGTCAGGCCGTTGTTTCCGCCGAAGCCCATGTCATTGCGGAAGAATGCAAGCATGAGCGCGAAGGTCATGGCCTGCGTGATGATCGACAAATAGACTCCGGTCACGCGGGAGCGGAAGGCAAACCAGCCGAATACGAATGCCAGCAGGCCGGGAACGGCCAGGACCATGAGCGCGGCGAAGGGAAACCAGTCGAAGCCATGCCAGAACCAAGGGAGTTCGTTCCAGTTCAGAAAGACCATGAAGTCCGGCAGAATAGGATGCGAATACACACCTCTCGGGCCGATCTGGCGCATCAGATACATGCCCATGGCATATCCGCCGAGAGCGAAGAATGCCCCGTGTCCCAGGGAGAGAATGCCGCAGAAGCCCCAGATCAGATCGACGGAGAGAGCCAGCAGGGCAAAGCAGATATATTTGCCCAGCAGCGGCACCATGTAGTCCGGCACATGGAAAGGAGAGCTTGGTGGCACAACGCCGTTGAGGACAGAAACGAGAATGGCTGCCGCCGCGAGGAGGACGAGGACTATGACGCTTTGCCGATCAAGCACGGAGTTCGTATTCATGCTTCAACCGCCCTGCCCTTCAGCGCGAAAAGGCCGCGCGGACGGCGTTGGATGAAAAGGATGATGGCGACGAGAAGGACGATCTTGCCCAGCACGGCTCCGGCATAGGGCTCGAGCATCTTGTTGGCGATGCCGAGCGTCATCGCTCCGACGAGAGTGCCCCAGAGATTGCCCACGCCGCCGAACACGACGACCATGAAGCTGTCGATGATATAGCCCTGACCGAGGTTGGGGCTCACATTGTCGATCTGCGAGAGCGCGACGCCGGCGATGCCGGCCACGCCCGACCCGAGACCGAACGCCAGGGCGTCGATGCGGTTGGTGCGAATGCCCATGGAGCCCGCCATGCGCCTGTTCTGCGTGACGGCACGGACATAAAGTCCAAGCGATGTATAGCGCATGGCAAGCAGCAGGATCGCGAAAACCATGAAGGCAAAGACGACGATCGCAACGCGATTGTATGTCAGGCTCAAGCCGCCGAGTTCCAGCGCCCCGCTCATCCAGGTCGGAGTGCCAACCTCGCGATTGGTGGGCCCGAAGATGGTGCGCACGCCTTGCTGGAGGATGAGCGACAATCCCCATGTGGCAAGGAGCGTTTCCAAAGGGCGGCCATAGAGGAAGCGGATGACGGTCCGCTCGATGAGGATACCGACCGATCCCGCAATCAGAAAGGCAAGCGGCACCGCAATGAACAACGATGCCCCGAACAGGCCAGGCGCGTTGACGCGGATGATCTCCTGCACAACGAATGTGGTGTAGGCTCCGATCATCACCATCTCGCCGTGAGCCATGTTGATGACGCCCATGGTGCCGAATGTGATTGCCAGACCGATGGCCGCGAGCAGCAGAACGGAACCCAGGGAAATGCCGTACCAGACATTCTGAAGCCCGCTCCAGAAGGCAAGCTCCGTTCGAATGCCTTCCGCGGCATCGCTTGCTGCTTTAGTGACTTCGTCCGGTGCGCCTGCGGGCAGGCTGGATAGAACAGCAAGAGCATCCTGATTGCCCTGCGCGCGCAATGTTTCAACGGCAGCAAGCTTCTGCGCTTCGGAAGAGTCGGATTGATTGAGAAGGATGGCGGCACGGGCACTTTCAAGCGCATCGCGAACCTTCACATTACCTTCTTGAGCAATGGCGGTATCGAGCGTGGGCAGTGCTGCTGCATCCCGCGACCGGAAGACGGCCCGAGCGGCGTTCAGCCTGGTTCCGGCATCGGCACTGAGCAAGGTCAAGCTGCCGAGCGCGGCTTCGACGGCACGGCGAACGCGGTTGTTGACGCGCACAGCCTTCAGATTGCTCGCGGAGGCAGCCTGCCCGGTCGCGGCATCGATGAAATTGCCGGAGTTATCCTTGATATAGACTCTCCCGGCCCCGAACATGAGGCGGCCGTCGCGCAAGGCCTCGACGAGAGGCAGAGCCCGCGCGTGCCCGCTGACAGCAATGGCTGAGAGCCCTTCCTCTGTATCGGAATAGCTGTCCGTGACGAATTTAGGCAAAGCGTCTTCATAGGGACCGGAGATTGCGCCCGATGCCATCGCGATCAGCAGGAGAAAGGCCTGCAGAAGACTGCGCAAGCTGCTCATGAAAGACACTTCTGCCACAGAGAGAGGATGGGAGCGGCCACTCAGCCGCTCCCGTTGAGATCAACGGTCAGGCGCCGCACTTCTTGGTGACGGTATTGTAGTTACCGCACTTCAACGTCTTCCAATCCGCGATCATGTCCTTCGAGCCGTCCAGGAATTTCGACCATGCATCACCGGGAACGAGAGCATCGGTTTGCGAGACGGTCTCGAACTGACCGTCTTTCTTGATCTCGCCGATCAGGACCGGCTTCGTGATGTGGTGGTTCGGTAGCATTTCCGAGACTCCGCCCGTCAGGTTCGGCACCTGCACGCCGACGATGGCGTCGATCACCTTGTCCGGATCAGTGGTGCCGGCCTTCTCGACGGCCTTGACCCACATGTTGAAGCCGATCACGTGGGCTTCCATCGGATCGTTGGTGACGCGCTTGTCGTTCTTCGTGAAGGCCTTCCACTTCTCGATGAAAGCCTTGTTCTCGGGGTTGTCGACCGACTGGAAGTAGTTCCATGCGGCGAGATGGCCAACGAGGGGCTTCGTGTCGATGCCGGCAAGTTCTTCTTCGCCCACGGAGAACGCCACGACCGGGATATCGGTGGCCTTGATGCCCTGGTTGGCGAGCTCCTTGTAGAAAGGCACATTCGCATCGCCGTTGATGGTGGAGACCACGGCGGTCTTCTTGCCGGACGAGCCGAACTTCTTGATATCGGCGACGATCGTCTGCCAGTCGGAGTGACCGAACGGCGTGTAGCTGATCATGATGTCATCGGACTTCACGCCCTTGGACTTGAGATAAGCCTCGAGGATCTTGTTGGTCGTGCGCGGATAGACATAGTCCGTTCCGGCGAGAACCCAGCGCTCGACCTTCTCTTCCTTGGCAAGATAATCAACGGCGGGGATCGCCTGCTGGTTCGGAGCGGCGCCGGTGTAGAAAACGTTGCGCTCGCTCTCTTCGCCCTCGTACTGCACCGGGTAGAAGAGAATGCTGTTCAATTCCTTGAACACCGGCAGAACCGACTTGCGCGAGACCGAGGTCCAGCATCCGAAGATGGCGGCCACCTTGTCCTGGCTGATCAGCTGGCGCGCCTTCTCGGCGAAGAGAGGCCAATCGGATGCGGGATCGACGACAACGGCTTCGAGCTTCTTGCCCAGAAGGCCACCCTTCTTGTTCTGCTCGTCGATGAGCATCAGCATGACGTCCTTCAGCGTGGTCTCGCTGATCGCCATGGTTCCCGACAAGGAATGCAGAACGCCGACCTTGATCGTCTCCTGAGCCTGAGCAGTCGCAGCCATCGTGCCCGAAACCAGAGCCGCCGAAGCGAATGCGATCAGGCTTCTCCGCGTGAAATTCAACATCGATATGGTCCTTCTCCCTCAACTGCCCCAGTTCCAGGTGCAGCACCGGGATAAAGGCAAGAACCATGCCAACAATGATGTCAGTGACGTTTCGCTTCCCTCACCCAGCCAGAGTTCCTTCATGAAGGTGCTTGCTTGGGCACCTTGGCCGAAAATGAAGCACGGGCACAGGAATGAGGCAGCAGAAGAGATTCCTGCCACCTCGACCGGATTAAATTTTCATCATTGAAGCTTAAGCGTAAGCAGCCGTCACGCAGGCGCGCTCATACACTTCTTTATATTTGGAGGCGGAGCGGTCCCATCCGTGAGGACGCCTCATGGCTGCGCGGCGCATCGCTGTCAGGCGTGGACGGGAGCGGAAGGTATCCAACCCGCGCTTGATGGCATCCATGAACCGATGAACGCATGGCTCTCCGAACAGGAAGCCATCCACCCCGTCCTCGATCGTGTCGGCAAGCCCGCCGGTCTTATGGGCGATCGGCAATGAGCCGAAGCGCTGCGCATACATCTGGCTCAACCCGCAAGGCTCGAAGCGGGACGGCATGAGAAGGAAATCGCTTCCCGCATACATGCGGCGCGCAGCGCCCTCCTCATATCCGATCTTCACGCCGACCGAACCTGGGTGGCGATGGGCGAGCGCTTGCAACGCATGCTCGAACCGGGGTTCACCCTGACCGATCACGGCGATCTGCCCACCTTGAGAGACGATGGTTTCCGCCGCCGAAATGGCGAGATCGACTCCTTTTTGATGCACGAGCCGCGAAACGACGGCGAAAAGCGGCCCGTTGGACAGGGCCAAGCCGAAATTCCTGCGTACATCGTTCGCATTCGCACGCTTACCGCGGCAGTTCTCGGCGGAGAAGCGGCTCACCAGGTAGGGATCGCTGCTCGGATCCCAGCTTGCATCGATGCCGTTGATGATACCGTCGAGTTGGCCCTGCTGGGCTCTCGCTCTCAGCAAGCCATCGAGGCCGCAGCCGAATTCGGGGCGTGTGATCTCGTCCGCGTAAGTGGAACTGACGGTCGTGATGTGCGAGGCATAGAAGATGCCTGCCTTCAGGAAGGACAGCTTGCCATAGAACTCGACGCCGTTGATGTGAAATGCGGCATCGGGGATACCGAGGCGCGACAGCCGGCTCCGTTCGAAGAGACCCTGATAGGCCAGATTGTGAATCGTCAGGATCGTTGGAATGTGCTGCCCACGCCATGCGAGATAGGCCGCCGCAAGACTCGATGGCCAATCATTGAGATGGAGAAGGTCGGCGCGCCACAGAGGATCGCCATGACCACAGGCAATGTCGGTCGCCGCGAGCCCGAGCCGCGCGAAGCGAATGTCGTTATCGCTCCAGTCGGCTCCGAAGGTATCGACATAGGGAGACCCGTCTCTTTGAT
The DNA here is from genome assembly GCA_041913065.1 of Microvirga sp. Lineage (GTDB taxonomy): Bacteria > Pseudomonadota > Alphaproteobacteria > Rhizobiales > Beijerinckiaceae > Microvirga. The sequence continues at coordinate 191,463 of JAYSGD010000001.1, forward strand.
AGAGTTCGGGACAGAGAAGCACATAAACCGTGAGGCCATCCTTCGTCTTGCCACGGCCAAGGCCGCATGCGGGGATGCCGAAGGATGCAGGCAGCTGCGCGATCTGCTCGAGCTTGCCGATCTGCGACAGAACCTGCGGGTAGCCTGGAATAAGGATGCGCACGTCGTAATGTGAGCGCAACGCCCGAGGCAATGCTGCGGAGACTTCACCGAGACCGCCGGCCTTGATGTAGTCAGCGATTTCCGACGTCACGAATAGAATAGATTGCCGACGAGTAACTGAAATCGAGGAAGGGAGCTTGCCCTGCAGGTCGGCACGAGTCGTCGTCGCGAAAGCAGCATTCGCTTTCGGTGAATAAGTGTCCAGCATGTCATCACGAGGGCGCGTTCCCCATTGACCCCCCGCGCCCAAAGCAGGTCGCCGTCTTAACGCAGTGCAATACGGAATGTTCCAAATTAATTTCGATTATTTCCAGCTACCTCAGATTTCTGGCCTAGCCACCTGTCTACCCATATTGAAGATGCTCGCTAAAATCCGTTTCGTGGTTGCTTGCCCCAGTGCGTGAAAAGAACCTTACATCAAGCTCGGCTGTATTTTTTGAGGCAGACGGAACCTTGTACGGCAAAGCTCGTTCGCATGTGCCCTTTGAATTCCGGAGTTTCCATGCGGCGTTTTCATTCAATGCCCTTCGGGGCGGAAGTGACCTCCGAAGGCGTTCGCTTTGCCCTTTGGGCGCCAAGCGCCGAGAAGGTTCATCTCGTCCTAGAAGATACGGAGTTTCCTATGACGGCAGAGGAGAGCGGTTGGTATCGCCTCCTGTCCAAGGATGCACGCGGCGGCACACCCTACGGCTTCAAGATAGATGGCAAACTGATCGTTCCCGACCCGGCTTCCCGGTTTCAACCGGATGACGTGCATGGACGCAGCCAGGTTGTCGATCCGCAATCATACACATGGTCTCGCGCCGATTGGAAAGGACGTCCGTGGGAAGAAGCAGTTCTCTACGAACTGCATGTGGGCACGGCGACTACAGAGGGAACCTATGCCGCTTTGATGGGAAAGCTCGAGAGCTTGAAGGATCTCGGCATCACTGCCATCGAACTCATGCCCGTCGGGGAGTTTCCGGGCGAGCGTAACTGGGGTTACGACGGCGTGCTCCCCTATGCGCCGGATTCAGCCTATGGCAGCCCCGATGACCTGAAGCGACTAATCGACCGCGCCCATGAGCTGGGGCTGATGGTGTTTCTGGACGTGGTCTACAACCACTTCGGCCCGTCGGGAAATTATCTGCACGCCTATGCCAAGGAATTTTTCACGGACCGGCACCCCACCCCTTGGGGCGCGGGCATCAATGTTGATGGCGACGCGAGCCGGCACGTCCGGGACTTCTTCATCCATAATGCCCTGTATTGGTTGGAGGAATATCAGTTCGACGGGCTTCGCTTCGACGCGGTTCACGCCATCGTCGATGACAGCAAGCAGCATTTTCTCGAAGAGCTGGCAACACGCATCCGCACGGCATTCCCGGATCGGCACATACACCTCGTCCTGGAGAACGAAGCCAATCAAGCTCGCTGGCTGGAACGGCGGAACAAGGGGAACCCGCACTTGCACACGGCTCAATGGGCCGACGATATCCACAATGCTTGGCATGCTCTGCTGACGGGCGAGAGCGAAGGATATTATCACGACTATGCGGACGCCCCGCTGCGCCACCTTGGCCGCGCCCTGGCGGAAGGATTCGCCTATCAGGGCGATCCGTCGCCCCACAAGCAGGGGAAGGTCCGCGGTGAGCCTTCGGCACACCTCCCACCGAGCGCATTCGTATCGTTCCTTCAGAACCACGATCAGGTCGGCAACCGTGCCTTCGGCGAGAGACTTTCTCATCTCATCCCGGCCGAGCGCCTTGAACTGGCTCAGGCCATCTTCCTCCTGTCCCCGCAAATCCCCATGCTGTTCATGGGCGAGGAATGGGCAGCATCGACACCGTTTCAGTTTTTCGTCGATTTCGAAAGCGAGCCGGATTTAGCGAAGGCCGTGCGCGATGGAAGGCGGGGGGAATTCAGGCATTTCAAAGCCTTCTCCGATCCGGAGATGGCGCAACGCATTCCCGATCCGACAGATCAAGCGACCTTCGTGCGATCGAAGATCGACTGGGATGAGGCCGATCACCCGCCGCATCGAGACGTCCTTGGCCGGATTCGCTCGCTGCTCGAACTGCGCCGAAAGGAAATCGTCCCTCTCTTGAAGGGCGGCTACAACGGTTCATCCTACAATGTGACCCCGGCCGATGTACTCGATGTCACCTGGCGATTCAGCAATGGGTCACTCAGACTTCTTGCCAACTTCGGCAGCGCAACAGCCGATGAAACCGTGAATCATGAAGCTCGTCTCATGTGGTCGAGCGAAACGGCGTCACCGGCCGATGGACATGTTCAACTGCGCCCATGGGCCGGCATCCTACTGAAAGAAACCGTTTGATGAAGAACCGCGATGCTCTCTTGGAGCACTTGGCTGAACTGATCGGCATCTCTCCTCGATATAAGGACGCCTTCGAGCGGGAGGTCGAGACGACTGCGGATACCCGCGATGCCGTCATCAAGGCTCTTGGGCTGAATATCGATTCCGATGCTGAAATTCAGGCGAGCGTGTCTCGGGTGGCGCGGCTGCGCTCCGTTCTGCTGCCGGCGGTCGTGGTTGTGAGCGCCTCTGATCCCGGGCGGATACCGCTTCGCGACACACCCTCGAAGAATTCCTGGATTCTCACGGAAGAGAACGGCACCATTCATCGCGGGTCGGTTGCGAAAGGCGCACGTGTCCTCGAACTTCCAGTCCTGCCTGAAGGTTATCACCAACTTCAGCTCGATGATTTCAGCGCGACCGTGATCTCCGCCCCTGACCAATGCTGGCAGCCGGACGATTTGAGAGCTGCGGCTCAACTGTGGGGCGCGACCGCGCAGATCTATTCCCTTCGCACCGACACGGATCTCGGCATCGGCGACTATACCGATGTCGCCATGGCAGCGGAGGGCGTCGGTGCGCTCGGCGGCGCCTTTTTGGGCCTGAGCCCTGTTCACGCGCTCTTTGCCGCCGACCGTTCCAAGATCTCTCCCTATTCACCATCCTCACGCCTCTTCCTCGAGTCGATCTATATTGATCCGCGAAACGTGGAAGGATTCATTGAGAGCGGCGCAAAGAAGGTCCTCGACAACGAGGATATGCAGGAGCGGCTTTCCGCTCTGCAAAGCGCATCGCTCATTGATTACAACGAAGTATGGGCCATCAAGCGTCCTCTGCTGGATGCTTTGTGGCAGCATTTCCAGCACACGGACGACCACGAAGCTTTCGACGTGTTCAGGAAGGATGGCGGCATCGCCCTGGAGGCGCACGCCACATTCGAAGCACTGTCTGAGTACTTTCGTGAGCGCGGTCTTCACTGGATCGGCCAGTGGCCCGAAGCTTACCAGTCGGTGCATTCCGAGGAAGTTCAGCAGTTCCGCATCTCCCATGCAGATCGCATCTCGTTTCACGCCTGGCTCCAATGGCAAGCGGACCGGCAACTCGCCGAGGCGGCCGCAAAGGCAAAGGCTGCAGGCTTGAGCATCGGACTCTACCGCGATCTCGCCGTGGGCGCAGACGGCGGCGGATCGGAAATATGGGCGACCCCTGAAAGATTTGCGCCCGGCCTTGCCGTCGGCGCTCCACCGGACCCGCTGGGTCCACAGGGACAGAATTGGGGATTGCCGCCATTCAATCCATTGACGCTGGAAGAGCAAGGCCTCGCGGCCTTCCGCGATCTGGTGTCATCCAACATGCGCCATGCCGGCGCGATCCGCATCGACCACGCTTTCCAGCTTCAACGCCTGTTTCTCATTCCGTCCGGAGCACCTGCCTCTCAAGGCGCGTATGTGGACTACCCGTTCGAGGCGATGCTGGCGGTCCTGCGCGTGGAAAGCCATCGCGCCCGCTGCCTTGTGATCGCGGAAGACCTCGGCACGGCCCCGACAGGTTTCTCCGACGCGATCATGAAGTCAGGCGTGCTGAGCTACCGGGTTCTGCCGTTCGAGCGCGAGGGTGCGGCCTTCAAGAAGCCCGATGACTATCCCCGCTCCGCCATGGCCGTGATTACGACGCACGATCTTCCCACCTTCATCGGATGGTGGCGCGGTCTCGATATCGATCTGCGGCAGACGCTTGCCGTGTTCGACCCCGCAACGGCCGGAAGCGAGCGACTGGCGCGAGAGAGCGACAAAAAGGAATTCGCCAAGGCACTTGCAGAGCAGAATCTTCTCACCTCCCCCGATGTGCCGCATGATCCTCCTTTGGAGGCTGCCGTGCGCTATCTCGCGCGAACGACCTGTGCCCTGACCGCTCTGCAGATCGAGGATGCATCAGGCGAACTGAACCAGCCGAATATGCCGGGCACGGATGCAAGCCTTCCCAATTGGCGCAGGCGACTTTCGAGCACGCTAGAAACCATCATTGCTCCCAACGCACTCATGTCCCGCTTGTCCGTTGCCCTTTCCGAGGAAGGACGCGATGTTCTGAAACGTGGGAACATCCTCTCCGCTCCGCCTCCACGCGCAACCTATCGCCTTCAATTCCATAAGGACTTCACCTTCGAAGACGCGTCGAAGATCGTGCCCTATCTGGCGAAGCTTGGCATCAGTCATGTCTATGCATCGCCTATACAGGCGGCAAGCCCCGGCTCGACCCATGGCTATGACATCGTCGACCATGCGACCATCAATCCAGAACTTGGGGGAGAAGAAGGTTTCAGGCGTTTCTCCGATGTGCTGAAAGCGCATGGATTGAAGCTTCTTCTCGACATCGTGCCCAACCACATGGGTGTTGGAGGTCAAGCCAATGGCTGGTGGCTCTCGGTGCTGGAATGGGGGCGGCATTCTCCGCATGCTGAAGCGTTCGATATCGATTGGGAGAGACCCAGTGCTGAGGGAGAAATCGTCGTCCCATTCCTAGGGGCCAGATACGGAGAGGCACTGGAGAAGGGCGAACTGCAACTGAAGTTCGATGCGAGAGAAGGAAGCTTCAGCGTGTGGCATTGGGAGCATCGCTTCCCGGTTTGCCCGCTCACCTACCCGCTCATTCTCGATCAAGCGCTGGCGTCCTTCGCCAATCCGGCTTTGGCGACCGAGTTGAGGAGCATCACGGAGAAGTTTCGCAGGCTGAACAGCGGCACAGGTCTTGTGCAATCGGCCGATGATTTGAAGAAGGCTCTTGCGATCGCCTGTGCCCGCACAGGCATCAAGCAAGCCATCGACAATGCCGTGAGAACGATCAATGGATCTCTTGATACGCCTGAAAGCTTCAACGATCTCCACCGGCTTCTGGAAGCGCAGGCCTATCGTCTCGCCTATTGGCGCGTCGCCTCGAGCGACATCAACTACCGCCGCTTCTTCGACATCAATACTCTTGCCGGCATGCGTGTCGAGGACACTGAGGTTTTCGAGCGCACTCATGAGTTGATCCTGCGACTCGTCGAAGAAGGCCGCATCCATGGCCTTCGGATCGATCATATCGACGGCCTCGCCGACCCGGAGGGCTATTCACGCACGTTGCAGGCGAAAGTTGGTCCCGGCTTTTATGTCGTGGTGGAGAAAATCCTGGAGCCGGGCGAAGGCCTTCGCCCATGGTCGGTTTCTGGAACGAGCGGGTATGATGCCCTCAATCTAATCGACGGTGTTCTGGTCAATGCCGAGGCAGGCGTTGCCATGGACAGGATCTATCGGGAAGCCACAGGCATCGAAGTTTCCTATGAGGAATTGCTGAGGCAGGCGAAGCTTCATATCACGCAAGGCAATTTCGCAAGCGAGCTTGAGGTTCTCGTTTCCGATATCAAGTCCATTGCCGATGCAAGCCGCGCGACGCGCGACCATACGGCCTTTGCCCTTCGGCAGGCGCTCGTTGAGATCATTGCCTCGTTCCCGGTTTACCGCACCTATCTCGGTAATGATGATCCTTCGCCTGAGGACGTGAAGCTCCTGGAAGAAACCATCGATGCCGCCAAACAAGGAAGTGCGCTGCCGGACCAATCGGTTCACGACTTCATCTCAGATGCACTTCTGGGTCGGCTGAAAGAGGCGAATACCGAAGATCTCGCGCGTTTCCGTCGTAGTTTCCAACAGCTCACCGGGCCTGTCATGGCCAAGAGCCTGGAAGACACTCTCTTCTATCGCTACGGACGCCTGATTGCCCTGAACGAGGTCGGCGGCGACCCTGGACATTTCGGAATATCTCCGAAGGATTTTCACAAAGCCAACAGCGAGCGGCAGGTACGCTGGCCGCATGCCATGATTGCCACGGCAACGCACGATACGAAACGCGGCGAGGATGCGCGAGCGAGACTTTTCCCGCTCTCCGAAATGCCGGGTGAATGGGGTAAAGCTCTCGGAGAATGGCGCGGCCTGATTTCTCATCACCTTTCCGAAGTCGATGGTCAGCCAAGCCCGGACGCGAACGATCAGGTCATTCTGCTTCAGGCTATTCTCGGCGCATGGCCTCTCGAGCTTCTGGAGAAGGACGATGCCCAACAACTCGCCTCGTTCAAGGAGCGCATGGAGGGCTATGTCATCAAGGCCTTGCGGGAGGCCAAGCGGCATTCGAGCTGGGTCGATCCGCGGGAGGAATACGAGAATGCAGCCTTGGCGCTGCTCCGTGCGGTGCTCGATGAAAAGAACGGTATCCTTGATCACCTCAGACCCTTGGCGCAGCGGCTGTCGATTCTCGGCATGCTCAATGGCCTCAGCCGAACCGTGCTGAAGTTAACCCTGCCGGGCGTCCCCGACATCTATCAGGGAACGGAGTTCTGGGATTTCTCGCTGGTCGATCCGGACAATCGAAGGCCCGTGGACTACGATGCTCGAACACGCGCTCTCACCTTCGAAGAAAGCCCCGAAACTCTTCTCACCCACTGGCAGGACGGCCGGGTCAAGCAACACGTGCTGACGACACTGCTTCAGGACCGAGCGCGCGCGCCTCAGCTTTACAGTGAAGGAACTTACTGCCCGCTCGACATTCAGGGGAGCATGTCAGGTCATCTTCTCGCCTATATGAGGCAGCGGGGCCATGAGACGATTGCCGTAATCGTTCCACGTCTCTGGGGCTCGCTCGTTCCTGGGACGGAAGCAAGCCTTGATCCGAAGGCATGGAGTGACGCAAGCGTATCGCTCCCCCATGGCCGTTGGACGAATGTGATAACAGGAAGAACAGTGAGTATCGCGGGCGAGACCCCGATTGCCGATCTCGTGGCAGGCTTTCCCCTTGCCGTCCTGTGCTCAGCGGGCGACAGCCGGGAGATAGGCCATTAAATTGCAGCCTTGGGCGGGCAGGTCCTTCTGGTCGCGGATCATGCCCGCCCCATAATGAAGTCCTCTCACGGAGCAAGAACGTGGCCGGGCCTGCTGGCCCATGACTGCAAACAGATCGCAAGGGGATGCCTGAATGGCTCAGCGCAGAGGTGCATCGCAGAGCGCAAAGTCACGTTCGGCGGAGCCTCATTCAGTTACGGACATTATCGCCTCCGGCGACCCTTTCTCGGTCCTCGGCCCTCACGAAGTATCGCCCGGACTTTGGGAGGTTCGCGCCATCCTTCCAGGGGCGGAGAGCGCGACCGTCGTCGGTCGCGATGGTGAGACCGTTCTGGCCGCCATGGAACAGCGGCATCCCGAAGGCTACGTCGTCGGCACGTTCCAGAGCGTGGAGCGGCCGGATTACAGGCTGCGGATCGAGTGGCCCAGCGGAGTCGAAATCCGTCACGATCCCTACAGCTTCGGAACTTTTCTCTCTCACGACGATCTCATGCGCCTGCGAGACCCCGGTTCCGACGCGGTCTATACGAAGCTCGGCGCTCATCACCTCGATCTCGGCGGCATCCAGGGATACCTGTTCGCCATCTGGGCGCCCAATGCCCGGCGCATCAGCATTGTCGGCGACTTCAACGGATGGGATGGGCGGTGTCATCCCATGCGGCGGCGGCACGATGCGGGCGTCTGGGAATTGTTCATCCCCGACGTGACGCCCGGGCAGCGCTACAAATTCGAGATCGTCGGCCTTCACGGCAATCTCCTCGCGCTCAAGGCCGACCCAATCGCCTTCACGGCCGAGAATCCGCCGGCGACAGCCTCGATCGCCAAGGGCGCGCCCGACTTCGAGTGGCGTGACGGAGAGTGGATGAAGGCGCGGGCCGCGCAGAACCATCGCAAAGCCCCGATGTCGATCTACGAATGCCACCTCGGCTCCTGGGCGCGCGTGCCGGAGGAAGGCAACCGGTATCTCACCTATCGCGAATTGGCCGTCCGGCTCATTCCTTACGTGAAGAATTTGGGCTTCACCCATATCGAGCTTCTGCCGATCACCGAATATCCGTTCGATGGGTCGTGGGGCTATCAGCCGATCTCACTCTATGCACCGACCAGCCGTTTCGGCGGGCCGGAGGATTTCGCGGCTTTCGTCGAGGCCGCCCATGCCGCCGGCATCGGCATCATTCTCGATTGGGTGCCTGCGCACTTCCCCAACGATCCACACGGCTTGAGCTATCTCGACGGCACGCATCTCTACGAACACGCCGATCCGCGCCTCGGCTTCCATCAGGATTGGGGCACTTACATTTACAATTACGAGAGGCAGGAAGTCGCCACCTTCCTCGTCGCCAATGCCCGGTTCTGGCTGGAGCGCTATCACCTCGACGGCCTGCGCGTCGATGCCGTGGCTTCGATGCTCTACCTCGATTACTCGCGCAAGCCGGACGAGTGGATTCCCAACCGCTACGGCGGCAACGAGAACCTGGGCGCCATCGACTTCCTGCGCCGCATGAACGAAGTGGCCTATGCCACGGCGCCCGGCGCGGTGACGATCGCGGAGGAATCCACCGCATGGCCCGGCGTGTCGCACCCGACCTATACCGGAGGCCTGGGCTTCGGCTTCAAATGGAACATGGGCTGGATGCACGACACCCTTCGCTACATCAGCAAGGACCCGGTCTTCCGCCGCTATCACCACCACGACCTGACCTTCGGCTTGCTCTACGCCTTCTCCGAGAACTTCATCCTACCGCTCAGCCATGACGAGGTCGTGCACGGCAAGGGCTCGCTCATCCGCAAGATGCCGGGCGATCAATGGCAGCGCTTCGCGAACCTGCGCGCCTATTACGGCTTCATGTGGGGTCATCCCGGCAAGAAGCTTCTTTTCATGGGCGGTGAATTCGCGCAGGAACAGGAATGGAATCACGACTATAGCCTCGACTGGCATCTGCTGGATGATCCGTTCCATCGAGGCGTGCAGTCTCTCATCCGCGACCTCAACGAGGCTTACCGCTCGGTCCCGGCTCTTCACGAGCGCGACTGCGAGTGGAAGGGCTTCGAGTGGATCGTGTCCGATGACCGCGACAACAGCGTGATCGCATGGGCGCGCCGGGGCGATGCCGAAGACTCCATCGCCATCGTGGTGTCGAACTTCACACCGATGGTGCGCGAGGGATATCGCATCGGCGTGCCGCTTCCCGGCTTCTACCGTGAGGTGGTGAACACGGATGCGGCCGAGTATGGCGGGGGCAATGTGGGCAATCTCGGCGGCGTCATGGCTGAGGACACCGAGAGCCATGGCCGCCCCTGCTCGCTGACCCTCACGCTACCCCCTCTGGGGACCATCATTCTCGTGCTCGAGCGTAGGGGTTCGGACACGAAGATATAGTTCAGCTTGCAAGGGACTTCCGGCCGAGTTGCGCGTTGATGGAACAGATGAATCTGCTCCGCTTCCAGAGACCTGTGCATGAACGATAAAGTCGAGACCCGCGAACCCGCACCAGCCGAGATCGTGACGCCTTCCGTCAGGCGGACATCCAGGATCCGCGAGGGATTGCCCTACCCGCTCGGGGCGACATGGGACGGCCTCGGCGTCAATTTCGCCCTCTTCTCCGCCAACGCCACCAAGGTCGAGCTTTGCCTGTTCGATGCGGAGGGCAAACGCGAGTTGGAGCGGATCGAACTGCCGGAATATACCGATGAGGTCTGGCACGGCTATCTGCCCGACGCGCGCCCCGGCACGACCTATGCCTATCGCGTGCACGGGCCCTATGAGCCCGATGCCGGCCATCGCTTCAATCCCAACAAGCTGCTGCTCGATCCTTATGCCAAGCAGATCATCGGCAACCTGACCTGGAACCCAGCCCTGTTCGGCTACGAGATCGGCTCTCCCGATGCCGACCTATCGTTCGACAAGCGCGACAGCGCGGCCTTCATGCCGAAATGCCGCGTAATCGAGCAAGCCTTCACCTGGGGGCATGAGCGCCGCCCTCAAACGCCCTGGGAACGCACGATCGTCTATGAAGCCCACCTGCGCGGCTTCACCATGCAGCATCCGGCAATCCCGAAGGAGATCCGCGGGACATTCTCCGGGCTCATGCATCACGAGTCGATCAACTACATCAAAAGCCTCGGCGTCACGGCCATAGAGCTTCTGCCGATCCATGCCTTCGTGGATGACAGCTATCTCATCGAGAAGGATTTGCGAAACTACTGGGGCTACAACACCATCGGCTTTTTCGCGCCCCAGCCCCGCTATCTCGCGACACCGTTCGTGAACGAGGTCAAGGAAATGGTGAGTCATTTCCACGAGGCCGGAATCGAAGTGATCCTCGACGTGGTTTACAACCACACCGCAGAGGGCAACGAGCTTGGCCCGACCCTCTCGTTCAAGGGTATCGACAACGCGTCCTATTACCGGCTCGCGCCGGACAAGCGTTACTACATCAACGACACCGGAACCGGGAATACTGTCAACCTCAGCCATTCCCGCGTTCTGCAGTTGGTCAATGACAGTTTGCGGTATTGGGCGCAGGAACTGCACGTGGACGGTTTCCGCTTCGATCTCGCGACGATCCTCGGCCGCGAGCCGCACGGGTTCGAAGAGGACGGACGTTTTCTCGATGCCGTCCGGCAGGATCCGGTTCTCAGCAAGGTGAAGCTGATCGCCGAGCCATGGGATTGCGGTCCCGGCGGGTATCAGGTGGGGCGCTTCTCCCCCGGCTGGGCGGAGTGGAACGACCGCTATCGCGACACGGTGCGTGCCTTCTGGAAAGGTGAGGACGGCAAGCTGCCGGAACTTGCCTCTCGCCTCACCGCATCCGCCGATCTTTTCAACAAGCGCGGGCGAAAACCCTGGGCATCGGTAAATTTCGTGACGGCTCACGACGGCTTCACGCTCAACGACCTCGTCTCCTACAACGACAAGCACAACGAGGCGAACGGCGAGGACAACAAGGACGGGCACGATCATAACCTGTCCTGGAACCACGGCGTCGAGGGGCCGACCAGCGACCCCGAAATCCGCGCCCTGCGTTTCCGGCAGATGCGCAACATCCTTGCCACCCTGCTCTTCTCGCAAGGCACGCCCATGCTGCTTGCCGGCGATGAGTTCGGCCGCACGCAGCACGGCAACAACAACGCCTATGCCCAGGACAACGAAATCTCGTGGATCGACTGGGAAGGCGTGGACGAGGACGGGGCCGAGCTTTTCGAATTCACGCGCAGGCTGATCCAGCTGCGTCAGAGCCTGCCTCTCCTGCGTCGCGGACGCTTCTTGAGCGGCATCTACAACGAGGAGCTCGACGTCAAGGATGTCACTTGGCTCACCCCTGCCGGTGATGAGATGACGCCTGAGCACTGGGAGGATGCGCATGCCCGATGCATGAGCATCCTGCTCGACGGCCGAGCGCAGCCGACCGGCATTCGCAGGCGAGGCACGGACGTGACGCTCCTGCTGATCCTCAATGCCCATCATGACGTGGTGAAATGCAAGCTGCCGGAGGTCACGGGCGGGAAGGCATGGATGTGCCTGGTGGATACGAACAAGCCGGAGCTTGCGTTTCCGACGCCGTTCAATTTCGGCAAGGAATACACGGTGACCGGACGCTCGCTGCTGCTGTTCCAGCTTCAGCCGGAAGACCAACCGAAATTCGGAAAGAAAAGGGGCGCCTGACGAGAGCGTCGTGCGCAAAAGTGGCCCGGTTTTGCGCACGATGCTCTCGCTTAGCGATAAAGCATCGGACCAAGAAGTGCAGATCCACTTCTTGGTCCGATGTCGTAGGCGCTCCTATACGGCTTCCTGCAAGCATTCGCGGTAGAGCTGCGCGTATTGCCGCGCGGGCCTACTCCAACCGACCTCGGATGCCATGCCATTCATTTGCAGGAGCTGCCACGCATCCTTGTCCTTCCAGAGACTTTTTGCTCGCTCGAAGGCATCGAGGGCACCGGTCAGGTTGACCGGCGAGAACTGCAGACCTGTCGCCACGCCGGATGCGACTGCCATTTCATTGGCATCGATAACGGTGTCGGCCAATCCGCCGACACGAGAGACGATGGGAACGCTGCCGTAACGCATGGCGCATAGCTGCGTCAGGCCGCAGGGCTCGAAACGGGACGGCACCAGCAGCGCGTCGCTGCCGCCTTGGATTTGATGCGCGAGCGCTTCATCATAACCGAAGAAGCAGCCGACCTGCCCGGGATAGACGATGGATGCTGCGCGGAAGCTATCCTCGAGTCCCCTGTCTCCGGCGCCCAGCAATGCAAGCTGCGCGCCGTCGGCCAGCAGCACGGGCAGCGCGGCGAGAACCAGATCGAGGCCCTTCTGCTCCGACAGGCGGCTGACCACGCCGAAGAGCATGGCGCCGGGATCGATATCGAGATCGAGGCGGTCTTGAAGGGCCTGTTTGTTCTGTAGTCGTGCCTCAAGCGAATGGCGGTCATAACGATATGGCAGGCTTTGATCCTCTGCCGGATTCCAGACCCGCTCATCGATGCCGTTAAGGATCCCATGCACGTCCCTTGAACGTGCGCGCAGCAGCCCATCGAGGCCCATCCCACCCTGAGGTGTCTGGATCTCCTTGGCGTAGCTCGGCGAAACGGTTGTGATGCGATCCGACAGGCGCAGGCCCGATTTCAGAAAGCCGATCTGGCCATAGTATTCGACGCCGTCCACGGTGAAGGCGCTCGGCGGAAGGCCGAGCTCATAGAGCAGATCGGCGGGAAAGATGCCCTGAAATGCGATATTGTGGATCGTCATGACAGTGCCCGGGCGTGGAGCATCGTCGAAATGCAGATAAGCCGGCGCAAGGCCTGCCTGCCAGTCATGGGCGTGAAGGATGTCAGGCACGAAGCCGGGCACGGTGCCATGACCAATATCGGCGGCAACCCGGCCTAAAGCCGCGAAGCGTCGGGCGTTGTCGGGCCAGTCGCGCCCTTCCGGCGTGAGATAGGGCGAACCGGGACGCTCGTAGAGATGCGGCGCATCGATCACGAAGAGCTCCATGTTCGCCGCACGACCGGAGAGCAATCGCGTGGGGCCGCCGAACAGGCTTGGATAGTCCCGCACGACCTCCACACGTTCCAGCGCCTTCATGACGGCAGGATATCCGGGAAGAAGCGTGACCACATGCACGCTTTCCCTCTCGAGTGCGGCAGGCAAAGCGCCCGCCACATCGGCAAGGCCGCCGGTCTTGATCACGGGAAAAAGCTCGGAGGTGACCGACAGGACGGACAGTGGCGTCATCCAGCCAACCTGTTGATCATCGGCTGGGTGATGAGGCAGATGCCCCGCTCGGTACGGCGGAAGCGCTTGTCATCGTCCTTGGGATCTTCGCCGACCACCAGCCCGTCCGGAATCTTCACGCCGCGATCGATGACGACATTTTTCAATCGCGCACCGCGCCCGATATCGACATTGGGAAGAATGACGGCGCCCTCGACCTGAGCGTGCGAATGAAGATGCACGCCGGTGAAGACGAGAGACTGACGGAGCGATGCGCCGGATACGATGCATCCGTTGGAAACAAGGGAGTTGATGGCGCTTCCGCGACGACGGTCCTCGTCGTGAACGAACTTCGCCGGTGGCAGGATTTCGGAGTAGGAGGAAATCGGCCAGTCGCGGTCGTATAGATCGAGTGAAGGCACAATGGCCGTCAGATCGATATTGGCCTCCCAGTAAGCATCGACAGTTCCAACGTCGCGCCAATACGCCTCGGCATTGACGCCGCCCGCTTCCGCGCCCGAGCGGACGCAGGAATTGGTGAAGCGGTGCGCTACGGCCTTCCCGTTCTGGACAAGATAGGGAATGATGTCCTTGCCGAAATCGCGGTTCGATCCCGGCGTCGCGGCATCGCGATGGAGCTGATCGAAGAGGAACCTGGTATTGAAGACATAGATACCCATGCTGGCCAGGGCCATCGTGGGATTGCCGGGAATCCCGGGCGGATCCTTCGGCTTTTCGAGGAAGGAGACGATCCGGTCGGTTTCATCGACGCCCATGACGCCGAAGCCCGTGGCTTCCATGCGAGGCACTTCAAGGCAACCGACGGTCACATCGGCTCCTGAGTCCACGTGCTCGCGCAGCATGATCTCGTAGTCCATCTTATAGATGTGATCGCCGGCAAGGATAATGATGTATTCGGGGTCGTTGCTCGCGATGATGTCGAGATTCTGGTACACGGCATCCGCCGTGCCTTCGTACCACATGGTCTCGGACACGCGCTGGCTCGCCGGGAGGATGTCGAAGCTCTCGTTGCGCTCCGAGCGAAAGAAATTCCACCCCCGCTGCAGATGGCGGATGAGGCTGTGCGCCTTGTACTGGGTCGCGACCCCGATACGGCGGATGCCCGAGTTCAAGGCGTTCGAAAGCGCGAAGTCGATGATGCGGGTATTGCCGCCGAAATAGACCGCAGGCTTGGCGCGCACATCCGTCAATTCCATGAGCCGGCTGCCGCGGCCACCCGCGAGGATGTAAGCCATGGCATGACGGGCGAGAGGCGCATAGGCGGTCGATTTGGGCAAGGTCTACTCCTGACAGATGGGCGATCTCCGCCCTGTTTTTGAGGCCTGAGCCCGGCGGGCATTCGATGCGCCTGCGCCGGGCTGCGGCGGAATTCCTGCCCCACGGTCCTCCGGCCCGGAGCCGAAGGGTAACGCAGTCCTCCGTCAGGTCTGACGAGGGCCGCGCTTGCGCTTTGGTTCCGTGGCCACAACCTCGCCTGGCTCGGCTGCAACGACCGGCACTGAGCTGCGGCGCTTGCGCGTCTTCGCTGAGGGAGCCGTCAGCACTTCATCCGTCGTCTCGCTCGTCATCCCGAGAGGAGCTGCGCTTACCTGAACGGGTGCGTCCTCCTCGCTTCCCACCATGGAGAGCGGGCCGATCGACGGAGCGTCCTCTCTCAAGATTTCCTGCTCTGCTTGATACCAATATTCCTCGGCGCGGCCGGGAAGGCTCCCATGTCGCATCCAAAGCTCGTATGCCCGTTCCCGGATTCTTTGTTCAAGCTGCGTGTCCATAATCACCCTTCTGCCGTCACGAATTGTCTCACTCGATGAGACGAGGAGCAGACTGGCGTTCGCCAGCCGCATGGCTGTGTGCTCAACGAAATCGAACAGCTTAAATTATTAGGCGCAGTTTTCGATTTGCAACGTCCCCTCTTCGCGCTGCTGAGGTTTTGAGGCGCATTTTCGGATTATTTTTTGGGCTGTTTTCAAGGTTGCCTCGAAAGCCTTCGATATAATGTCACATCGTGGGAACCTTGGCTTCACTCCCGAGTTCTCGTGAGAGTTCCCAGGGCGATGATGAGCGTGCATTTTATCGAAGATACAGTCGGACAGGCCGGAAGCGTCGCAGTTTCTCTGCAGGCTCGGGCCGAGTCGTGTCCAATCCTGCAGCCGGGACGGAATTGCTGGCGCGTGGTCCCTGCCGACAAAGCATCAGCGCTCGTCGATGGCGCCTCCTACTTCGCCCATCTCGAAGCTGCTTTGCGCAAGGCGAAAAAGTCGATCCTGATCATCGGGTGGGATTTCGACGGAAGCATCCGCCTCCGGCCTGATGCCGACCCCGATGATTCTCCCCGCCTCGGCTCTCTGCTGCGTTCGCTTTTGGAGGAGCAACCGGACCTCGAGATCCGTATCCTGGTCTGGAGCATCGCCGTGGTCCATGCCCCCGGGGCCCCAGGCCCACTGATTTTCGGCGCTGAATGGCAGAACCACCCTCGCCTGCACCTGCGCCTCGACAAGCATCATCCGCTCTACGCCGCCCATCATCAGAAAATCGTCACGATCGATGACGATCTGGCCTTCGTCGGCGGCATGGATCTGACCGTGGAGCGTTGGGACACCAGGGACCATTCCTGCGACAACCCGCACCGCGCGAAGGATGACGGCACAATCTACGATCCGGTGCATGACTTGCAGATGGTCGTGACGGGGCCGGCAGCCAGATCGGTTGCGGAAGTGGCATATGAACGCTGGAGAGTCGCGACGGGAGAGGAACTGAGCCTCGGCCAGCCCGCAAAGTCGGATCTGTGGCCGGCAGGCCTTGCCCCACAGTTTACGAACACTCCCATCGCCATCGCACGCACTTACCCCGCCTGGGGAGAGCATAAGGCGGTTCAGGAGGCAACGGCCCTGAATCTCGACGCCTTGGCCGCTGCCAAGAAGAGCATCTATATCGAGGCGCAGTACATGACTGCGCCCTGCATTGGCGATGTTCTCGAACAGCACCTTGCCAATCCGGATGGCCCCGAGATCATCATCATCCAGACCCATGAATCACACGGATGGGCGGAGCAGCGGGTCATGGGCACCAATCGGGACCGCCTGATCCGGCGCCTGCGCAAAGCCGACCGTTATGATCGCCTGCGCGCATATTACCCGGTCGTTCCGGCGAAGGACGGCGAGTGCCAGGTGTTGATCCATTCCAAGCTCATCATCGTGGACGATACGTTTCTACGCATCGGCTCCTCGAACATGAACAACAGGTCCATCGGCCTCGATACGGAATGCGATCTCGCAATCGAAGCGACAAGCGACGATATTCGGAGGGCGATTGCGCATCTGCGCGATGACCTCCTGTCCGAACACCTCGCCACTGACGCGGATACCTTCACCGCTGCCGTTTCGCAGGAGGGCGGCTCTCTGATCGCAGCCATCGAGCGCCTCAACACCTGCGACCGCCGCTTGCGCACTTTCGATGCCATGTTCGATGATGGCCCGATGGAGCCCGCCATCGGCACTGGCCTTCTGGATCCACTGGAGCCTTTCGAGCCGCTGTGGTTTCTCAAGCGAGCGAGTGACTGACGGTCAAGCCCTGACCTGAGCTTGGGGGATGCTCGCTGGAGCATCCCCTTTTCGCTTGTAGAACAGCTCGGTCACAAGGAAGACCACAAGACCGATGCAGAGCGGGATGAGGAAATAGACGAAGCGGAAGACCAGCAGAGGGCCGATCAGGTCTTGGCCTGGCAGCAGATACATCACGACGCTCTCGATCACGCCGAGGCCGCCAGGAACGTGGCTGATGAGCGCCGTCGTGTTAGCGATGACATAGACTGATGCGACGCCGACATAGGCCACATCCGTGACAGCCGCGAGTGCCTGATGAAGGCATGCCGCCACGAAGGCGAAGTTGACCGATCCGACGATGACCTGCCCGATGGCAAGCCGAAGCGGCGGCATCTCCAGGCTCCATTTTCGTATGTGCAAGGGTTTCCTGACGAATGCCGCGAGCGCCAGATAGGCGGCCGGCAACAGAAGGCAGATGGCGCCCAACCCGATCACCAGCCCCTTCGACAACCCCGTGATCTCGACCGCCAGATCCGATCGCAGCATGAGCGCTGCGCCGCCTAAGACCATCAGCCCCAAGCCGACAGTGATCCCGCAGAAAAGAATGACCTTCGCCACATCTTCCGCATTCAGCCCCCACCGCGTGTAGAAGCGATAACGGACCGCGCCGCTACTGAGGAAAGCGAGACCGATATTGTGCCCGAGAGACAGGCTCGTGAAGGAGGCCCATGCGGCCTTGTAGTAAGGCAGCGGCTTGCCGACATAACGTAGCGCCAGATAATCGAACCCACTCAGGCACAGATAACTAGCCGCCGCGAAGCCGCCCGCAGCAGCAAGTCGCGTGGCAGGAATGGCGGCAACGGCCGCAAGCAACTCATCCATGCTGTAGCGACTGAGTGTCCGGTACAGCAGGAAAGCCGCAAGGCTGATCGCGGCAACGGCGATGAGAGGTTTCCAGATCTTACGCATGAACGCTCCTGCTGACCCGGCCGCTTAAAGCCAGGCTTGGCCCTTTGGCTGGTCAACGCGGAAAACGGGCAAGTGATCCGTAACGATGCTACTGACATTCACCTATTCGCTCGCCTTCTCCAGCCCGAGCCTCTGACCTTTCACCGGCAGGACGTGAAACTCGACCATGAGGGGCAGATGATCTGAAGCGACGCGCGCCATGGGTGTGCGCACGGATTCCACCCGCGTCACATGAACCGAGCGACTGACGAAGATATGGTCGATCCGCAGCATCGGCAGGCGCGAGGGAAATGTCGGCCTGACCTTGTGATGAGGCGCCGATCTCTGTGCGTCCCGCAGGAGCGTCGTCAGACGCTGATAAGCCCGCGAGCGCGGCGAAGCGTTGAAATCCCCAAGGAGGATCACCGGATCACGGCAGCCCCTGTGCCCCAGCCAATGCGGGCCAAGCAGGCAATCGACCTGACTGAGCCTCTCGCCCTGACGAAGGCCGAGATGGGTCGTGACGATCTGTACATCCGCGCCGCCGAAATTGATCGAGGCCCATAGGGCGCCTCGCGGCTCCGGCGCGAAACGCCCGGTCGGTCCCGGCAACGGTCCCGACTTGATGAGCTGGGAAGGACGATGCGTGAGGATGGCGTTGCCGTATTCCTCTTCGAGGACTCGCAGGCTCGCGTGGAAATGCATCTGCATGCCGAGGGCTTGAGCGATCATGTGAGCCTGATCGACGCCGCCCGTGCGGGCACGTCCCACATCAAGCTCCTGAAGGGCCACTACATCCGGCTCGTAAGCCGCGATGACATCCGCGATCCGCCCCGGCGACAGCCGTCCATCCGTGCCAAGACAACGGCGCACGTTGTAGGTCAATATACGGGGCACCTCGCCTCCTTTCCTGTCATCCTCGTGTGAGCTCTCAGCCGGACGCCAAATGCCGGCCCCAAGAGCGATAACCCCGTAAAGCTTCAGAGTTTCCCTGCCGCTTCAGGTTTCCACACGACAATATTCCTGAGAGAAAGCGAGGTTCCTTATGCCGTCAGCCCCAGAGCAGCGGCTTCTTCATCGGAAAAGAGGCGGGACCGGGTGAGGAAACGGATATCGCGTCCGTTCTCGAGCGAGAACATCCCTCCCCGTCCGGGAACGACATCGATGATCAACTGAGTATGCTTCCAATACTCGTATTGCGAGGGACTCATATAGAACGGCACGCCGCCGATATGGCCGAGCAGCACATCGGCATCGCCGACAATGTAATCATCCTGCGGATAGCACATGGGCGAGGACCCATCGCAGCAGCCGCCCGATTGATGGAACAGCAGAGGCCCGTGCTCGCGTTCCAAAGTCTTGATCAGATCGAGCGCAGCGGGCGTCGCCGTCACGCGCAGGACCGGCGTATCATCCATGACATCCCTCCAGGTTTCGTGATCGGTCTGGGCGCAGGTTCGCGCCCAGACCGGGAGTTGAAGCCTTAGAAGAAGCCAAGGGCCTTATTGCTGTAGCTCACCAGCAGGTTCTTGGTCTGCTGGTAGTGGTCCAGCATCATCTTGTGCGTCTCGCGACCAATGCCGGACTGCTTATAGCCACCGAAGGCCGCGTGGGCCGGATAGGCATGGTAGCAATTCGTCCAGACACGGCCCGCATGAATGGCGCGCCCGAAACGGTAGGCCCGGTTGCCATTGCGTGTCCACACGCCTGCGCCAAGACCATAGAGCGTATCATTGGCGATCGAGAGCGCCTCATCCTCGTCCTTGAAGGTCGTGACCGATACGACGGGTCCGAAGATTTCCTCCTGGAAGACGCGCATGCGGTTATGACCACGGAACACGGTCGGCTTCACGTAATAGCCGCCGGCGAGATCGCCCTCCATCACGTTGCGCTCGCCGCCTGCAAGCACTTCCGCGCCTTCCTGGCGGCCGATGTCGAAATAGCTGAGGATCTTTTCAAGCTGCTCGTTGGAAGCCTGGGCGCCGATCATGGTGCTGGGATCGAGCGGGCTACCCTGCTTGATGGCGGCAACGCGCTTGAGCGCCTTTTCCATGAAGCGATCGTAAATCGATTCCTGAATAAGCGCGCGGCTTGGGCATGTGCAGACCTCGCCCTGGTTGAGGGCGAACATGACGAATCCCTCGATGGCCTTGTCGAAGAAATCGTCGTCTTCGGCCACCACATCCGAGAAGAAGATGTTCGGTGACTTGCCGCCCAGTTCAAGCGTCACGGGAATGAGATTCTGACTGGCATATTGCATGATCAGCCGGCCGGTGGTCGTCTCGCCGGTAAAGGCGATCTTCGCAATGCGCGAACTCGAGGCCAAAGGCTTGCCGGCTTCGAGACCAAAGCCGTTGACGATGTTCAGCACGCCGGGCGGCAGAAGATCACCCACCATCTCGGCCCATACCAGAATGGACGCGGGCGTCTGCTCCGCGGGCTTCAGCACAACGCAATTGCCAGCCGCGAGCGCGGGAGCAAGCTTCCACGTCGCCATCAGGATGGGGAAGTTCCAGGGAATAATCTGACCGACGACGCCCAGCGGTTCATGGAAATGATAGGCGACCGTGTCGTGATCGATCTCGGCGGCGGAACCTTCCTGCGCGCGGATGCAGCTTGCGAAGTAGCGGAAGTGATCGATGGCGAGCGGAATGTCGGCAGCCGTCGTCTCGCGGATCGGCTTACCGTTGTCCCAAGTTTCGGCGAGAGCCAGCGTGTCGAGGTTCGCTTCCATCCGGTCGGCGATTGCGTTCAGGATCCGGGCACGCTCGGCGGGAGGCGTCTTGCCCCAGGCATCCTTGGCGGCATGAGCAGCGTCGAGCGCCCGCTCGATATCGTCCTTGTCGGATCGGGCGATCTCGCAGATCACCTTGCCGGTGATGGGCGAGGTGTTCTCGAAATATTTTCCCGCGACCGGCTCGGCCCATTGGCCTCCGATATAATTGCCGTAGCGATCCTTATACGGCGCCTTCGACAGCGACAAAAATTCCGGCTTGTTCATTGGCTTCCTCCCTGGATGAACGAAACCACGACAGCAATTTGCGTGCCAAATCGAGATATCGCAGAGCAGCATTCATCACCGCAACGCAGCAAGACATTGCGGCGACTAAGAAGATTGTCGGCTCACGCATTTCTGTACTTTTGGCGACTTCGCATTATCTGAGGTTCAGTTATCATCGCCGTGTCACAAAAAGGAACGCATCTGCGACAGCTGTCGCAATTTGCGACACCGGGACAGGAGGAAGCCTTGTCGTCCGATAAGATCCTTTATGCGCGCCAATCCTTTTTCGCGAACGGGCAGGTTCCCGGCGGCCTCGTTCCACAACCGATCCTGCGATCATGGACACGCTGCGCGGCCCTTGGGCTGGAAGGACGGACCAATTCCCTTCCAGAGCCCCTCACCGATTATGAGTTCGCCGCGAGTGCCGAGAAGGCGGAAGCTTTCCGCCGCCTTTGCCGTCCCGAGGTAGAAGCCCTCTACGTCGACGCAGCGGCCACCGACAGCATCGTCATTCTCACAGACCCTCAAGGCCTTGTCCTCGATACGATCGGCAGCATCGACTTCGCTCAGCGCGCGGCGCAGGTCGCTCTTCGTCCGGGCGTTCCCTGGAGCGAGCAGACCGTCGGAACGAACGCCATCGGCACGGCCCTTGCCGAGAAAAGCCCCATCGAGGTCAGAGGCGCGGAGCACTACCTCGAATGCAATCGCATCCTGACCTGCTCGGCCTCTCCCATCCTCGGGCCACGCGGTGAGGTGCTGGGAGTTCTGGACCTGTCCGGCCCTGCCGATGTTCATCATGCGCATGCCATGGGCCTGGTCAGGCTCGCCGCGGAGCAGATCGAGCACAGGCTCTTCGAAAAGGGGTTCGAGCACGCGGATATCGTCCGGGTTCACACGGATCCTGCCATGCTTGGCACGGCCCGCGAGGGAATCCTGGTTTTCGAGGACGGCCGCCTCAGGGCCGCGAACCGGCACGGCCTCATGCTGATCGGTCGCGATTTCAACGCCCTTGGCAAGACGGCATGGGCGGATCTGTTCCTGAATGATCCCGCAGCCCTGTCGGATGCCGGCCGTTTGAAGCGAACCGACGGCACGCCGCTTCTCGGGCGGCTCGACAGAAAGGCGAAGTCTCACCGATCGATCGCCCCCGTGGCCCGACCGGCACCTCCTACCCAGATCAACCCGATCCTCGATGAGGAGACGGAGAAGTCTCTTCATCGGGCCGTTCGCCTGCTCGATGCGGACGTTCCCGTTCTCGTCTGGGGCGAAACCGGCACCGGCAAGGAGGTTTTCGCGCGAGCGGCCCACCGGAGAGGTGCCCGTTCAGGCAAGCCCTTTGTCGCCGTCAACTGCGCTGCCCTGCCGGAAACACTGATGGAGGCGGAACTGTTCGGCTACCAAGCCGGCGCTTTCACAGGTGCGCGGCCCGGCGGATCGAAAGGATATCTGCGGGAGGCCGACGGCGGCATCCTGTTCCTCGATGAGATTGGCGACATGCCGCTTGCTCTTCAGACCAGGCTTCTACGCGTCCTTCAGGAGCGCGAGGTCGTTCCCCTCGGCGGCAGCCGTGCCGTTCCAGTCGATTTCACGCTCATCTGCGCCACGAACCGCAATCTGGCGGAGCTTGTCAAAGCGGGCAGCTTCCGCTCGGATCTCTATTTCCGCATCGCGCAGTACACCATAGAGCTGAAGCCCCTCCGCGCGCGCGCAGACCGGGAGCAACTTATCGACACCATATGGGCGTTTCTGGGGGCCCCTATCCAAAGGGTCACGATGGAAGACGAGTGTCGGCGCAGCCTGGCGCTCTACGACTGGCCCGGCAACTTCCGCCAACTAGTCGGCTGCCTGCGGGCCATGCTGGCGCTCTGCGAGCCGGGAGAGCGGCTTGGAGCCGATGCCCTGCCGCTGGATGTCAGAGCCGCCGTGACGGTGGCTGCGGGGGCGGAATCACCCCAGCGTCCGCCTCACCCTGCCGCAACCCTCGACAGCGTAACCTTGAACGCCATGCGGGATGCGCTTAAGGCCTCAAAAGGAAACATATCCTTGGCGGCTCGGAATCTCGGGGTGAGCCGGAGCACCTTCTACCGCAGGCTTCAGGGGCTCAACTGAGCATAAAAAAAGCGGGAGTCGTGCGTACATCCGGCACCGGCTCCCGCCTTCTCGACCGGCTGCCTCAGCAACCGGATTGACGAACGATAGACCCGAAAACTTGATTTGGGCCCTGCGAATAGGAGGTATGAGGGTGCCTCGTTCGAGGAGCCAACCCTCCCGATCGGCATTGTCACTTGAAGAGGGTTGAGCTTATCAAGGGCGCTCATTGCGCCGAGAGGGATTTTCCTGGCTCTCCCGACGGGTTAAGGGCATGGCCGTGCAGGCGACCTGCCCGAAAACGGAGCCGAAATGTCAGAGCAGTACTCTCTCCAGAAAGACAAGATCCGCGTTCTCCTGCTGGAGGGGGTGAACGAGAGTGCTGTCGAACTGATCAGGGCAGCCGGCTACATCAATCTCACCTACCTCAAGACCGCGCTCGACCAAGATGCCTTGATCGAGGCCATCCAGGGCGTTCACCTGCTGGGCATCCGCTCCCGCACCCAACTGACCCCTGAGGTCTTCGCGGCGGCGAACCGCCTGATCGCCGTGGGCTGTTTCAGCGTCGGCACGAACCAGGTCGATCTGGATGCCGCACGCCATGCGGGAGTTCCGGTCTTCAACGCCCCCTTCTCGAATACGCGCAGCGTGGCCGAACTGGTGATCGGCGAGATCGTCATGCTGCTGCGCCGGGTTCTTCCCAAATCCAATGCCGCTCATGCGGGCGGCTGGGACAAGTCCGCCATCGACAGCCACGAGGTGCGCGGCAAGACCCTCGGCATCATAGGTTACGGCAACATCGGCTCGCAGCTCTCATACCTCGCCGAGTCCATGGGCATGCGGGTGATCTTCTTCGATCAGACGGACAAGCTGCGCCACGGCAATACGGAGCCGGCCGAGAGCCTGCACGACCTCCTGAGGCAGAGCGACATCGTCAGCCTGCACGTTCCCGAGACACCCGCCACGCATGGCATGATCGGCGCCGCCGAAATCGCCGCCATGAAGCAGGGCGCCTATCTCATCAACAACAGCCGCGGCACGGTCGTGGATCTCGACGCATTGGCCGCGGCGTTGAAGAGCGGCCATCTGCGCGGCGCCGCCGTGGATGTGTTCCCGGTCGAGCCAGCCTCCAACAAGGATCGCTTCATCAGCCCGCTCCAGGGACTCGAGAACGTGATCCTCACGCCGCATATCGGCGGCTCGACGGAGGAAGCGCAGGAGCGCATCGGAGCCGAGGTCGCCAAGAAGCTCGTGGAATACTCCGATGCCGGCACGACAATCGGCGCAGTAAACTTCCCGCAGGTCCAACTGCCGTCCCGTGCAACGGGCACCCGCTACATCCATGTGCATCGCAACGTGCCGGGCATTCTCGGGCGTCTCAACCAAGCCTTCTCGCAGCGCGGCCTCAACATCACCGGCCAGCATCTCCAGACCGATGGAGAAATCGGCTACGTGGTGATCGAAGTAGAAGGACAGCCGGAGCAGAGCAGGGAAACCTTGCGGGAGATCCGCGCTCTCGAAGGCACGATCCGCGCCCGCCTGCTTTACGCGCGCGGGTGATATATCCTCGCAACATCCGAGCTTCATCTCAGCATAGGCTGAAAGACGTGCTATCCTTGTCGAAACGGCTCCGTTAAGCCTAAATTTGCGCCTTACAGGCAAGACTTGGCGGGGCAAGTGAGGGAACGTGATCGCACGGGTTCATGATCGGCTTCGAAGCCTGTTTCATCAAACAGCCTCGAAATTGGTCGAGGCCACGCGAACGCCTGCGGTTACCACTGAGGAAACGGAGGTTGTGTTGGGCCAATCGTCATCATGGAAAGCGGATCGTCTCAGCGGCTCAAACGCAGCAGCTCCTGCGAGCTCTCCCTCCCCTCGGAACCTCGAAGATCTAGGATTATCCGCAGACATGAATGCCTCCGTCGACACTTTGGCCGACCAGATGCTGACCCTCGTGGAAATCGTTTCCGCGCAGGAAAAGGATATCAAGAGCCTCAAGGACCAGTGCCGAAAGCTCGAGGAGCATAACCAGGCGATCATGGTTGGATTCTCCGCCTTCTTCCACGTCCTGGCGGTGGGCCGCGTGGCAAAAGCGACAGAAATCGCATCCCTGCTGCAGAACATCAGCAAGATCGCCGAACAGGAAGGGCGCCCCAAGGAATCCGTGAAGTTCCTTCAGGATCTTGCCAGGATGGTCCCTGGCCACTCGGACGGCGAGCCCGAAAAATGAGGCTACTTTCCTAAAAGGAGAGGATGCCGCCGCCCCGTTAACCACCCATTAACCATACCGCCTCATCTTTCCGGATGGCTGCCGGAGAGTCGGTGGCCTTGTGCGGAATGGTTAGTTTGTTTCGACGTTCCGCCAGGTTTGCGACCGTTGACGGCACCTTCGGGGGAGAAGGAAGCAGTTTATGTCAATCGACAGAGCTCACGTCGCCGTCGAGGTCATGATCGCGGATCATGTCGCTGCCTCCTTCCAACAAAGCGCGGTGGCGCCTAAAGCCGAGACAACCGCGTCACAAATCCGCAGCCGCATCACCGATCAGTTCGAGCGCACCAAGCCGGGCAGCGAGCAGGACAACCGGCCTCCAGCACTCACAGAACTGCGCAACCGCATCATCGAAATTTTCGGCCCGGTTCGCGACGAGCCGATCTCGCACGAACGAGCCGAGGCCCTGGATGGCCTGCAGCAATCCCTGGAGCGGCTTCGCGGAGCGAGCTTAGGGATTGCATCTCGCTCTGGCAGCAGCGCTTTGCACATGCAGCTATTGCTCGAGAGACAGCAGCTTGCCTTGAAGAACGAGTTCACCGAAGGTTTCGGGCGTGTTGAAATCTGGATTGTATCAATCGCGGCGCTCGGCCTTGTTCTTCTCAATGCGATCGACTTCATTTGGGCCTTGCCGATCCTGGCCCTGGGAATCGGACGTTCCTGGTTACTGGATCGCAGGTGCAGGAAGCGGCATGCGAGGATTGCCGAGATCGACACTCTCGTCGGCATGAACCATACCGATGGCGACTGAGCGTCGCTGACTATTCTTACGACTTCGTCTCCAGCAATGCGTCGCGGACAGCTTGCCAGCTATCCTTGTCAGGCGCGCTGATGAGACCACCGCCGCGATTGACGGGTCGATAAGGCGAGCCGTCGAAGTGAGCCGTGTATCCGCCAGCTTCCCGATGGATCAGCCATCCGGCAGCGTGATCCCACGGCATCACGCTGGACGAGAACGAGAAGTGCTGATGGCCGCTGGCGATCAAACGATAGGCATGAGCCGAGCACCGGAAGTTCGTGACCATCGCAACACGCGCGAAATTGCCTGTCACGACTGGTTGAAGCTCATCCGGCAGATAGCGCCATGAGACGTTACCTGTCATCTCCGTAAGTGGAGCGGGCGAGGCGACACGAAGTGGTGTCGTGCTTCCATCGGGCCGTTGAGACCATGCTCCCTCACCCCGCACGGCAATGGCGGCATCGTCGGATACCGGATCGAGAATGATGCCGCATACGACCTCGCCTTTGACGGTCACAGCCGCCATGACACCGAAGAGAGGGAGGCCCGATGCGAAGTTGAGGGTCCCATCCACCGGATCGAGAATGAAGGCGAGATCGGCATCGCCCAATCCATCGAGGAGACCGGCATTCCTGCTGACGCCCTCCTCACCAATGACGGTTGCATTCGGAAACGCGCGAAGGATCTCCGTCTCGATGAAGCGTTCCGCGGACTCATCGGCATCGGTGACGAGATCCAGGTTCGAGGTCTTCGTGCGGATCGCCCCTGCCGTCAGGTTCCTGAATCGGGGCAGGATTTCTGCTTGCGCGGCACGCCTGAGCATATCGGTGAGTTTGAGGGCGTCGGTTCCGGAAAAGCTCATTCGACCCGCGTAGGTTTGCTTGCAAGAGTTGCTGCTATCTAGACCATGATATCAGATCATCTCAAGCGGCTGCTTGCTTTCCGGAGGAGGAAACTCGGCATCGATCTCCTGAAGTTCATCGGGACTGAGCGATATCTCGAGTGCCTTGTGGTTGTCCCTGACGTGCTCGGGGCTCGATGCCTTTGGTATTGCGATCACATTCGGCTTTTGAAGAAGCCATGCGAGCGCGATCTGAAAAACACTTGCCTTATGCCGGTCGGCAATCCGTTGCAGAACGCCCGAAGCACGAAGCTTGCCTTGCTGGATGGGGCTGTAGGCCATCAAAGGCATACGATGCTTGTTCATCCAGGGGATCAGATCGAATTCCGGCCCGCGTCGTGTCACGTTGTAGAGAACCTGGTTCGTCGCGCAGTTGCTACCGTCGGCCACGCCGAACAGTTCCTCCATATCGCCCGTGTCGAAGTTGCTCACGCCCCAATGCCGAATCTTGCCGGCACGGCGCAGTTCCTCGAAGCCGGCAACCGTTTCCTCGAGAGGCACGCCACCGCGCCAATGAAGCAGGTACATATCGAGGCGGTCCGTGTTCAGGCATCTGAGACTGCGCTCACAAGCTTGGATCACGCCCGTGCGGCTTGCATGATGGGGATAGACCTTGCTGACCAGGAAAAGCTTGTCCCTATCACCGGAGAGAGCCTCGCCAATCAGCGTCTCGGAAGCGCCCTCGCCGTACATTTCCGCAGTATCGATGAGGGTCATTCCCAGTTCGACACCAAGGCGAAGCGCTTCGATCTCGTTCGACCGCTTCGATGAATTCTCGGCGATCTGCCACGTTCCCTGTCCCAATGCAGGAACGGCCTCGCCCGTCGGTAGCGTGACGTCATGTTTCATGATCATTCCTGGATATCTGTTGCTGGGCTTATTGGAGGCGTGGCGGCTTCATGAAGCGGTTGCGATCGGCGGAGGTAATCGTCACGTCGAACCTGTCCCCTTCCCGTTCGAGCGTGAGAGGCACATCGATACCGGCAGGCCCGAGAGCCCAGATGGCACGGTAGAACTCGGCCAGCGATGTGACGGGTTGGCCGGCTACTGCGTGGATAATGTCCCCGGCACGCAGGCCTGCACGCTGAGCAGGTGCGTCGCCGGCAAGGCCGATGATCGAGATCCGGTCCTCCTCCGCTTCCGAAACGTAGAAACCAAGCCATGGTCTCGGCGGCTTGCCGACCCTGCCGAGAGTTAGAAGATCGTCGAGAATGGGCTTCAGGAGATCAATGGGCACGCTCATGTTCAAGGGAACGATGGTGCCGCCCGCCGCCTGATGCTGGAGTTGCAAGGAGCCTATGCCGACCAGATCGCCGCGCGGGCCGATCAACGCCGTTCCGCCCCAGTTGGGGTGTGACGGAACCGTGAAGATGGCGTTGCCGATCAGGTATTCCCAATAGCCTGCGAATTCCTGACAAGCCACGACCTGGGCCGCAATGGAGTGCGAGCGGCCGCCGCTTCCGCCCACGACAACCTGATCGCCGGGGGACAGGCGCTGCGAATCCCCCAAAGGCATTGCAGGGGCTCCTAAGGAACCTAGAGCCTGCACGAGGCCGAAACCGCTTTCATAGTCATAGGCAATGACATGGGCCTCGACGGCGCGGCCCTTGCTGGTCGTCAGCCAGACTTCCTCAGCCTCGGCAATCAGGTAGCCTATCGTCACCACAAGGCCGTCAGCCCTGATGACGACACCCTGTCCGGCCCGCTCCGTCCCAAGAGTCTCTGCCGTGAAGGCATCATCCGGCACCCTGGCCCGCAACGATACAATGGAATCGAGCGCATTCTGGAGGTCATAGGCCAATGCATCCGGATCGGGCTGGAACTCGGGCGGAATCTCCCATTCGTCCGGTGATTGCATCAAAAACTCCTCATACCGTCCGGCACCAAAAGGCCAGATACTGAAGATGGCGGAGAATGCGGCACCTTCAAGCCGTTGTCGGAGCCTACCCCGAATGCTCGAAGACGGAGGGTTGATTCAGATCAAGGCTTGAGATGCCGAGCCGCGGCAAACACAACGTTATGACGCCAGAACTCATTGCCCGCTATGATCAGCGTGTTCCACGCTATACAAGCTATCCGACCGCACCGCATTTCAAGCCCAATGTCTCGGCTGAAACGTATGCATCCTGGCTGTCGGAGCTTTCTCCCGACACGGCTTTGTCCCTCTATCTGCATGTGCCTTTCTGCGCGGAGCTTTGCCTTTATTGCGGCTGCAACACGACAGTCGCGCGCAGCTATAAAACCGTCGCATCCTATGTGGATCTTCTGGAGCATGAGATTGAAAGGGTGGCCCAGCATCTCCCGCGCCGCATGAGTGTCAGCCATATCCATTGGGGCGGCGGCACGCCTACCATTCTGTCCGCAAGCGACCTGAAGCGCATCATGGACAGGATTGAGCATGGTTTCCAAATCCGAACCGATGCGGAAATCGCGGTGGAGATCGATCCTAGAACTCTCACGCTGGATCGCATCGAGGCCTTGGTAGCTTCGGGCCTCAACCGGGCGAGCCTCGGCGTGCAGGATTTCGATCCGAAGGTTCAGGAGACGATCAAGCGCGTCCAGTCATTCGTGCAGACGGCCAAGGTTGCCGCATGGTTGCGTCATGCAGGCGTAACGGGGCTCAACCTCGACCTGATGTATGGCCTGCCCTATCAGACGACGGAGAGCGTCGTTCGCTCGGTCGAGCTTGCCTTGCAGCTTGATCCTGATCGCATTGCGCTCTTCGGGTACGCGCATGTGCCATGGATGAAGCGCCATCAGGCGCTTCTGCCTGAAGAGGCTTTGCCCGATGCCGTTCAGCGGGTCGAGCAGAGCACGGCGGCTGCGGCGACGCTCCTGCGTGCGGGCTATGTTCAGATCGGCATCGATCATTTTGCGAAGCCCACGGACGCGCTTGTGTTGCGCCAGCGCGAGGGACGTCTTCACCGCAATTTCCAAGGCTACACGACCGATGAGGCCACGGCCCTGATCGGATTCGGAACATCCGCCATCGGCTCCCTGCCGCAGGGATATGTGCAGAATGCCGCAACGACGGTCGGATATCGGGACGCCATCGCGGATGGACGCCTCGCCACCTCTCGCGGCGTCGCCCTGACCGAGGATGACCGGCTTCGTCGTAGCATTATCGAGCGCCTGATGTGCGACTTCGCCATCGACCTCGATACGGTCGCCGCCGAATCTGACTTCACCTCGGAACTGGCCGAAATCGACGAGCTTGCCCGAGACGGCTTGGTGAAGCGCGACGGCCTGCTCCTCGAAATCCCCGAGGAAAGCCGCCTCCTGGTCCGCAATGTCTGCGCTGTCTTCGATCGGCACCTGGAGGCCGGAGCTCCCCGGCATTCGCGCGCGGTCTGATCCGTCGGGGGCAAAAGCCGAGCCTGCGGCTCAGATTGATTTGCATCAATGCCTCCTCCCCCTCCCCTCCCTAGACAGGAAACCTGAAGGCGAGGCTCAGGGCCTCGCCTCATTCAAGAACGGTCGAGACCTATGGCTCACACGGCAGCACCCTCCAAGGGAATGACTTTTGGCGAGGCAGGATCAGCCCTTACCTTCGCATCTCTGGCTTTCCTGAGCATCATCATCGCGGCGAAGGCCTATACGCCTGAATATGCCTTCCATGCCTATCTGTTCGCCGCTGCAAGCGTCGCGGCGACATTCTTCATCATCAACCGATATTACGAGCGTCCTGCCGACTTGCCGCCGCTGACGGTCAACGGCAAGCCCAACTACAATATGGGCCCCGTGAAGTTCGCGACCATCGCTTCCGTTGTCTGGGGTGTCGCCGGCTTCACCATCGGTCTTCTGATCGCTCTTCAACTCGCCTTCCCGGCGCTCAACCTGGATACGGCGTGGCTCTCCTTCGGGCGTATGCGGCCCCTGCACACGTCCGCTGTGATCTTCGCCTTCGGCGGAAACGTGCTGATCGCGTCGTCGTTCTATGTCGTGCAGCGCACCTGCCGCGCACGCATGGTCGGCGATATCGCACCATGGTTCGTGGTTCTCGGCTATAACTTCTTCATCGTCATCGCCGGCACGGGCTACCTGCTCGGGATCACGCAGGGCAAGGAATACGCCGAGCCGGAATGGTATGCGGATCTCTTTCTGACCATCGTTTGGGTTACGTATTTCCTCGTATTCCTCGGCACGATCATGCGCCGGAAAGAGCCTCACATCTATGTGGCGAACTGGTTCTATCTCGCCTTCATTCTGACCATCGCGGTCCTGCATCTCGGCAACAACGCGACGATTCCCGTCTCGATCTTTTCGCCGAAGAGCTACATCGTGTGGTCGGGCGTGCAGGATGCCATGGTGCAGTGGTGGTATGGCCACAACGCGGTGGGCTTCTTCCTTACCGCCGGCTTCCTGGCCATCATGTACTACTTCATCCCGAAGCGGGCCGAGCGGCCGGTCTATTCCTACCGCCTGTCGATCATCCACTTCTGGGCTCTGATCTTCATGTATATCTGGGCGGGCCCGCACCACCTGCACTACACCGCGTTGCCCGACTGGGCGCAGACGCTGGGCATGGTCTTCTCCATCATGCTGTGGATGCCTTCCTGGGGCGGCATGATCAACGGCCTCATGACCCTCTCTGGCGCCTGGGACAAGCTCCGTACCGATCCTGTGCTGCGCCTGATGGTGGTGTCGGTCGCCTTCTACGGCATGTCCACCTTCGAAGGTCCGCTCATGTCCGTAAAGGCCGTAAACTCCCTGTCGCACTACACCGACTGGACCATCGGCCACGTGCATTCCGGCGCTCTCGGATGGGTGGCCTACGTGTCCTTCGGCGCGATCTACTGCCTCGTTCCGTGGCTGTGGAACAAGAAGGAGCTGTACTCCATGAAGGCCGTCTCCTGGCACTTCTGGATCTCCACTCTCGGCATCGTTCTGTACATCTCGTCGATGTGGGTTGCGGGCATCCTACAGGGCCTCATGTGGCGTGCTTATACGGGCCTCGGCTTCCTTGAGTACTCGTTCATCGAGACGGTGGAAGCGATGCATCCCTACTACGTCATCCGCGCTCTCGGCGGTGCCCTCTTCGTAGCCGGCAGCCTGATCATGGCGTGGAACGTCTGGAAGACGATCTCCTCCGCCGAGTCCGTCGCCGAAGAAGCACTTCCGGCACAACCGGCCCTCGTCGCCGCTGAGTAAAGGAATCGACCATGTCACTCTGGTCCCGTCACAAGATCTTCGAGACCAACTCGATCATCCTCATCATCGGCGTGCTGTTCGTCATCGCGATCGGCGGCCTCGTGGAAATCGTTCCCCTCTTCTACCTGAAGAGCACCATCGAGAAGGTGGAGGGCATCAGGCCCTACACCCCCCTCGAACTCGCAGGGCGCAACATCTATGTGCGCGAAGGCTGCTACAATTGCCACAGCCAGATGGTGCGTCCTCTGCGTGACGAGGTGGAACGCTATGGCCACTACTCTCTGGCAGCCGAGAGCATGTACGACCGGCCGTTCCAGTGGGGATCCAAGCGCACCGGCCCCGACCTCGCGCGTCTCGGCAACAAATACTCGGATGACTGGCATCGCGACCATCTGAAGGATCCGCGCGCCGTCGTGCCCGGCTCGATCATGCCGAGCTATCCGTGGCTTGAGAAAACCGAGCTGGATGTGGCCGCTGTCGCAAGCGAGCTGAAGGTTCAGGCGACCCTGGGCGTTCCTTACGACGAGGACATGATCAAAAGGGCCGAGAGCGACATCCGCACGCAAGCCAATGCGGATGATCCCAACACGACCGATCTTGCCAAGCGCTATCCCAACGCTCAGTCGCGCAACTTCGACGGCAATCCGCAGAAGGTGACGGAAGCCGATGCGCTCATTGCGTACCTGCAGATGCTCGGCACGCAGGTGGACTTCAAGCTCTACGACAACAAGGCCAACGTGCGCTGAGGACGATTGATCATGCCGGCCGCATACAAATTTTTCGCTGAACTCGCCCAGACCTGGGGGCTCCTGTACTTCGTCGCCGTCTTCCTGGTGGTGCTGGTCTATGCCCTCGCTCCCTCGCGGAAGGCCCGCTTCGACGAGGCCGCCCACATGCCTCTCAAGGAGGACTGATCCCATGGCCCAAGGTATCCACGACGGAACACACGAACAGGTCGATGCCGTCACGGGCGTCACTACGACCGGGCATAGTTGGGACAATATCCAGGAGCTCAACAATCCGCTGCCGCGCTGGTGGCTGTGGACCTTCTATCTCACCATCGTCTGGGCCATCGCCTATTGCATCGCCTATCCGGCATGGCCGCTGGTGTCGTCCTATACCAAGGGCGCACTCGCCTGGCATTCTCGAGAGGCTATCGAGGTGGATCTCGCAGCCCTGAAGGAGCAGCGTTCGGGCATGACGGCAAAGCTTGCCGCAAGTTCACTCGAACAAATCCGACAGGACCCGGAGATGTTCGCCTTCGCTCGCGCTCAAGGCAAGGCATCCTTCGGCGACAATTGCGCTCCCTGCCACGGTGCAGGCGGCGCGGGCGCCAAGGGCTACCCGAACCTGAACGACGACGATTGGCTGTGGGGCGGCTCGCTTGCCCAGATCGAGCAGACGATCCGCCATGGCGCACGCTCCACCAGCGACCAGGGCCATGCAGGCACCATGCCCGCCTTCGGCCGTGACGGCATGCTCAAGCGCGAGGAAATCTCGCAGGTGGCCGACTATGTCCGTTCCCTGTCGGGTCTGCCGACGGACAAGGGCATCGATCTCGCCGCCGGCGCCAAGGTCTTCGCCGAGAACTGCGCCGCCTGCCACGGCGAGCAGGGCCTCGGCAACCAGGACATGGGTGCGCCCAACCTGGCCGATAAGATATGGCTTTTCGGCTCCGACAAGGTCGCGATCACGGAGGGTCTCATGAACGGTCGCGGAGGCGTCATGCCGGCGTGGCACGGGCGTCTTGATGACACGACGGTCAAGGCTCTGACGCTGTACGTCCACTCGCTCGGCGGCAACCAGAACTGACAAAGCTTGGCAATTGCATCGGCCGGAGGCTGCCCTCCGGCCGATGCTTGACTCAAATCAAGGCGCTGTAGCCGCTCCCGTCCTATTCCAGGCTCTCATTCGATGAGATGATTGCGACGGATTCGATGGCTGACGCCCCCCTCTCCCACCCGATTTCCCCGGCTGCACCGGCCTCCGCCGACGATGCTCCGCTCTATCTTCCTCGCAAGCAGATCTATCCTCAGGCCGTGAAGGGCCGATTCCGCAACATCAAGTGGACCATCCTCGCCATCACGCTCGGCATCTATTATTTCCTGCCCTTCATTCGGTGGGATCGCGGGCCAAATGCACCCGGCCAAGCCATCCTGGTCGATCTGGCCAACGGTCGCTTCTACTTCTTCTTCATCGAGATTTGGCCGCAGGAGGTCTATTACCTCACCGGCCTCCTGGTGTTGGCCGCCCTAACGCTCTTTCTTATGAACGCCGTGGCCGGCCGCCTCTGGTGCGGCTATCTCTGCCCGCAGACGGTGTGGACCGACCTGTTCTATGCCGTGGAGCGCTTCATCGAAGGCGACCGCCGGGAGCGGATGCGCAAGGACAAGGAAAAGCTCACCGTCAAGGTGCTCGGGCAGAAAACCCTGAAGCACTTCATCTGGCTCATGATCGCCTGGTGGACGGGCGGCGCGTGGGTTCTCTATTTCGCCGATGCACCGACACTCGTGTACGAGCTCGCGACCTTCCAGGCCTCGTTCCTGGCTTACGTCTGGATCGGCATTCTGACCTTTACGACCTATACGCTTGCCGGCTTCATGCGCGAGCAGGTCTGCACCTATATGTGCCCTTGGCCGCGCATCCAGGCCGCACTGACCGACGAATACGCCCTCAACGTGACCTATCGCTACGACCGAGGCGAACCGCGCGGCTCGATGAAGAAGAACGATGTTCTGCGCAAGGAAGGGCTTCCTGCGGGCGATTGCATCGACTGCGATCAATGTGTTGCCGTGTGCCCGACGGGCGTGGACATTCGCAAGGGGCTGCAGCTGGACTGCATCCAGTGCGGCCTTTGCATCGATGCCTGCAACAACGTGATGGCCAAGATAGGCCGCCCCGCCGATCTGATCGCCTACGACACGGACATGAATGTAAGGGCTCGGATCGAGGGCCGGCCGGAGGTACGCCGCATCGTTCGTCCCCGCACCCTGTTCTATGTCGGCATCATTGCCCTGGTCGGCGCGATCATGATCGGCTCGCTCGCCATGCGTCAGAACAGCTACTTGAGCGTCATGCATGATCGCAATCCGCTCTTCGTGCGCCTGTCGGACGGCTCGATCAGGAACGGCTTCACCATCCGCGTCGCCAACAAGAACCTGGATGAGCGCCGGTACGCTCTCACCCTCGATGGGTTGCCCCATGTCAAGCTCGACATCGTCGGCGGCGAGATCGACCCGCAGGGCCGCGCCGTCCTCCTTGTCGGCCCCGATCAAACCCTTGAGGCCCGCGTTCTCGTCACCTCTGATGCGACCTCGCTTCCGCCCTCTACCGATCTTCACTTCACGCTGACGGATATGACGAACGGTGAGACCGCTCACATGAACGACCATTTCAAGGCGCCCTAACAGGATGATTTCCATGTCCGCCGTGTCATCTTCTTCGCGTGCACCCCGCGTCATCACCGGGCGCACTGTCCTGATCTGCTTCGTGAGCTTTTTCGGCATCGTCTTCGCCATGAACTTCGTGATGGTGCGCGTCGCTCTGTCCACATTCAGCGGCGTCGAGACCGAAAGCTCGTACAAGGCAGGCTTGTCGTTCAAGAACGATGTTGCAGCCGCGCATGCGCAAGACGCCCTTCACTGGAATGTCGAAGCGACACTTCAGCATGGGGCGGCTAGCCGCATCATTCTCTCAGCACGCGACGCTCAACAGACTCCCCTTTCCGGTTTGACCCCCGAGACCCGCCTCGCTCATCCCACCGACAAACGGCGCGACATTCCTGTTCAGTTCGTAGAAACCACACCCGGCCGGTTCGAGAGCCTTACGGCGCTGCCGGAGGGCCAGTGGGATCTCGTGATCGGCCTCAAGCGCGACGAGGAAACTCTGTTCCGCTCCAAGAGCCGCATCTCTCTCTAGGAATTACCCCATGACGGACCAGCTCGATCTGTCGGTTTTCGTGAAACGTCAGGATGACGGCACGTCCCATCTCGATCTGGCAATCGAGGGGATCGACTGCGCCGCCTGCATCGACGAGATCGAAGGTGGCTTGTGCCAGCTGCCTGGGATCGTGGATGCCCGTCTCAACTACACCAACCATCGATTGGCCGTTCAGTGGCAGGAGGGCGCAGTATCGCCTGCCAGCATCCTCGATGAATTACAGGGCCTCGGCTATCGCGCTCATCCCTACCAGGCGCGCCTGGTGGAAGAGGAGGAAACGCGGCGCGCCAAATGGCTGATGAAATGCCTTGCGGTCGCGGGCTTCGCGTCCATGAACATCATGCTCCTCGCGGTTTCCGTGTGGTCGGGCAATGCGACCGACATTACGCCGGAAACGCGGGACTTCTTCCATTGGCTTGCAGCCTTCATAGCACTTCCGGCCGTAGCCTATTCTGGGCAACCGTTTTTCCGCAGCGCCCTAGGTGCCCTGAAAGCAAGACGCACCAACATGGATGTGCCGATTACCATTGGCATCCTGCTCGCGCTGGTCATGTCGGTGATCGAGACGATAAACCACTCCGAGCACACCTATTTCGACTCGGTCGTGATGCTGCTTTTCTTCCTTCTCTGCGGCCGCTATCTCGACCAGGCCATGCGAAGGAAAACACGCGCGGTCGCAGGCAATCTCGCGGCCCTGAAGGCGGAAGTGGCCCACCGCATCAATGAAGCTGGCGAACCTGTTCTCGTGCCGACCGCCGCCCTGAAGCCGGGCGACAAGGTTCTTGTCAGGCCGGGAGAACGCATTGCCGTCGATGGTGTCATTCTGTCGGGAGCCTCCGAAGTCGATGAGAGCCTGGTGACAGGCGAGACCGAGCGCCGGCAGGCAGTTGCCGGAAGCAATGTCTATGCAGGCAGCATGAACTTTAACGGCACGCTGACCCTTCGGGTAACCGCAGCTGGATCCGGCACGCTTCTGGACGAGGTCGAGCGGCTGCTCGAGACCGCATCCGCCGCCAAGTCGCGCTATGTCCAGCTGGCCGACAAGGTTGCTCGCCGCTACGCCCCTGTCGTGCATCTCACGGCGGCACTGACGGCGATTGCCTGGGTGGCTCTCGGATCGTCGCCGCACGATGCGGTCATCACCGCCGTCGCCGTGCTCATCATCACATGCCCCTGCGCTCTGGCTCTGGCCGTGCCTGTGGTGCAAGTCGTGGCATCGGGCGCTCTTTTCCGGTCGAACGTCTTCCTGAACTCTGGAGACGCCCTGGAACGCCTTGCGGATGCCGATACGATCGTCTTCGATAAAACCGGCACGCTCACTCTGCCCGAAATGCGCGTTGCGAATGCGAAATCCATCCGTTCGGATCTTCTGGAGGCAGCAGCGCGGCTTGCCTTGTCGAGCCATCACCCGCTCGCCGCTGCGGTTGCTCATGAGGCCAGGAACCGCCGCCCCTTCGAGAATGCCATCGAAGAAGCCGGACAGGGCGTTCGCGCAATCGTGGATGGGGTCGAGCTTCGCATTGGCAGCTGTGCCTTTTGTGATGCCGTTGATCTCGCAACCGAGGCGTCGGCGAGCGCCACGGACGCTTCCATGATCGCATTCTCATGTGGAGATGAACGGGCAATCCTCTTGGTCCGTCAGGCGCTTCGTCCCGATGCGTTAGCAACCGTCAAAGCCCTGCGCGATCTTGGCGTCGATTGCCGAATCCTGTCGGGCGACCGTCCCGAGGCTGTCGCACCGATTGCCGCTTCTCTCGGCATTGCCGATTGGCGTGGAGGCGCCAAGCCAGCCGATAAGATCGCGGCTCTCGAACAGCTGAAAGCCTCGGACCGCAAAGTCATCATGGTCGGCGATGGCCTCAACGACGCCCCCGCGCTCGCTGCTGCAGATGTATCCATTTCTCCGATTACCGCGGCGGACCTCACCCAGGCCCATGCGGATGCCGTTTTCCTGGGGGAAAGACTCTCGCCGGTTCTCGATACCCTGGTCATTGCGCGCCGCGCGCGCAGGCTCATGCGCCAAAACCTGCTGATTGCTCTGGTCTACAACCTGTTCGCGGTTCCCCTCGCCTTTCTCGGTTACGTCACCCCCCTCGTTGCAGCTCTTGCCATGTCGGGGTCATCGAGCATCGTGACGCTCAATGCGCTGCGGGCACGCCTTGGGCAATCGAAGTCAATGCCGGAAGCATCGTTCAGCCAATCCACGCCTGTTGTGCCAGCCCTGCAAGGAGTCTGACCATGCAAGTCCTGATCTACCTCGTTCCGACTGCCCTACTGCTGGGATTGTCAGGCCTCGCAGCCTTCCTGTGGTCGCTGAAGAACGGCCAATACGATGACGTGGAAGGGGCAGCCCTGCGCGTGCTGACGGACGACGACATCAAGCCATGACTCTCTCGACAGCGATGCCGCGTGCCGGGCAGCTCGACTGCCTTTGCGAGCCGATCGAAGCCGCCGAGCCTTCGCGCAAGTCCGGCGCAACGGCTCTTCTGGCTGCCGGCTTCGCTTTGTCCGTTCTGTCGCAAGTCCTCACCCTGACGATCCTTCCGCTCGCCGGCCTCTCTCTCTCGCCTGAAAAGACCTGGGTGAGCCTGCCCTATGCGGCGTTCTACGCCGGAGCGGCCGTTGCAAGCCTTCCCGCGTCCCTGCTTCTTGATGCCATCGGTCGCCGGGCTGCCTTCGCGCTGGGCGCAAGCCTCGGCATCGCGGGCGGTCTTGTTCTGGCTTGGGCCTTGATGCAATGGCATTTCGGTGGGCTCGTGCTCGGAGCATTCTGGCTCGGCATCGCGAACGGTTTCAGCCTCTTCTACCGCCACGCGGCAGCGCCACTGGGCGCCAGCGACAAAAAGGCTATTCTGCTCGTATTCGGCGCGGCAACGCTTGCAGGTCTCGCGACTCCCACGATTGCGAGCACGGCGGAAGCCTTGGCAACGCCCCATGCGCTCGTCGGCATGGCAGTCGCGGCAGCGCTCGCTCATGTCGGATCTCTTCTCGCGACAGCCGCTCTTCCCGCGCGCAGGACGCATTCCGCTTCTCTAGGGAGGATCAGTCCTCAGGGCTGGCAAAGCATCATCTGGCCGAGCCTGATCGGCGGCCTTGGCTGGTTCGCCATGACAGCGCTGATGGGAGCGACGCCCATCGCCATGGTGGGATGTGGACTCACCGAGGCCGTGACGGGAGCCGTCGCATGGCATGTGGTTGCCATGTACGCCCCTTCCCTCGCTCTGGCCGGGTTGCCGAATTCGATCCGCCCCCGCTGGATCGCCATCGCCGGATGCGCTCTCCTGGCAGTCGCCGGGATATTGTTCATCGTGTCTGGAAGCGCTGTCGGTTTTTCCGTCTCGGCTGCCTTCCTGGGCATCGGCTGGTCCATGGTCACGCTTGGCACGACCCTTTGGGTTCACGAGGCGGGCAATCCATCTCGCTGGCTTCTGGGCCTCCACGACGCAACTCTTCTGGGATCGGCGCTGCTCGGGGCCCTGGCGGCAGGAGCGTTCTTCTGAAAAAGAAGGCTTCTTGCCCCCTGTAGGAAGCGAGCCGCTGCTGTGCTAGGAACACCATAGGAATGGTGGCAGTTTTCCCATGCCGGGTTCAGCGGCAATGCGAAAATTCGCCCGGACTGGAGTTTGCTTTTGACTGCCCCCCTCTCTTCGCCCCATCCGGATGTCAGCTTCGCGCTGCTGGTCGATGCGGTGACGGATTATGCCATCTGCATGCTCGATACCGAAGGGCGGATCATCAGCTGGAATACCGGTGCCGAGCAGATCGGCGGCTGGCGCCGAGATGAAATCCTCAACCGACATTTCTCCATATTCCACCCGCCCGAATCCCTCACGAGCGGCAAAACCGAGAAGGAACTCGAAATCGCCCGAGAGACCGGGCGCTTCGAGGAGCAGGATGTCCGTCTTCGCAAGGACGGCACACGTTTCATAGCCCATGTAAGCCTGACCCCGCTCAAAAACGAGAGCGGAGAACTCTTGGGCTATGCCCAGGTCATCCGGGATATCACCGAGCGCGTCGCGGCAGAGGAAGCACTCAGGACCCGCGAAGCGCATCTGCGCTCTATCCTGGAGACTGTTCCCGATGCTATGATCGTCATCGACGAGCAGGCCCGCATCCAGTTCTTCAGCGCTGCGGCGGAACGCCTGTTCGGCTATGTTGCATCGGAGATCATTGGTGAGAACATCAAGATTCTGATGCCCAATCCGTACCGCGACCAGCATGACGATTACATGCATCGCTATCTCACGACCGGTGAGCGCCGGATCATCGGCATCGGACGCGTCGTCGTCGGACAAAGCAAGGATGGAGCTACTTTCCCCATCGAGCTGGCGGTGGGTGAAATGCGCTCAGGCGGACAGCGCTACTTCACCGGCTTCATCCGCGACCTGACGGAGAGGCAGAAGACAGAGGCGCGGTTGCAGGAACTTCAGTCCGAGCTCGTGCATATGTCGCGCTTCACCGCTCTCGGAGAGATGGCTTCTACCCTGGCTCATGAGATCAACCAGCCCCTTACGGCCATCGCGAATTACCTGAAAGGCTGCCGCCGTATCCTGCAGCGCATGAAGGGTGACGAAGTGCCGATGCTGGAAGGTGCCGTGAACGAGGCCGCGGAGCAGGCTCTGCGCGCTGGGCAGGTCATCCGCCACTTGCGCGAATTCGTGACCCGTGGCGAGAGCGAGCGACATATCGAGAACCTGCCCAAGCTGGTTCAGGAGGCCAGCGCCCTGGCGCTTGTCGGCGCTCGCGAGAAAGGCGTGCGGGTCTCCTACCGCTTCGATCCGGACGCGGCGCTCGTGCTCGCCGACCGCATTCAAATTCAGCAGGTTCTCCTGAACCTGATCCGCAATGCGATTGAGGCCATGCAGGATGCATCGCGCCGGGAGTTGGCGATTTCCACGCGCTCCCTTCCGCAGGACGGGCTCGTGGAGATCAGTGTCAGCGACACCGGCACCGGCATCGAACCGCATATTCTGGAGCAACTGTTCCAGCCATTCATCACCACCAAGAAACATGGAATGGGCGTGGGCCTGTCGATCTGCCGGACGATCGTTGAATCTCACGGCGGCAAGATCTGGATCGAGTCGTCTTTCGGCAAGGGAACGACGTTCAGGTTTACCCTGCGTGCCGTTAGTCAGGAGGAGTTAGCGAATGCCGAGTGAAGCGGTTGTGCATGTGGTCGATGACGATCTGGCGGTCCGTCAGTCTCTTTCCTTTCTGCTGGCATCGGATGGATTGCCCGTGCGTCTGCATGAATCGGCATCCGCATTCCTCGACAACGTCAAGCATGCTTCCGACGGCTGCATCGTCACCGATGTCCGCATGCCGGGCATCGACGGCATTCAATTTCTTCGGCAACTGAAAGCCCGCGGCTTTACTCTGCCGGTCATAGTGATGACGGGACACGCTGATGTCCCCATGGCCGTCGAAGCCATGAAGGAAGGCGCTGTCGATTTTATCGAGAAGCCTTTCGATGATGATATCTTCCTCTCCACCGTGCGGGCGGCCCTGAAACGCCAGGAGAAGCACGCCCATCAGGATGCTCAAACGGCGGAAATCCGTTCTCGCGTCCAAGGCTTGTCAGAGCGAGAAAAGCAGGTGCTTGAAGGCCTTGTTGCTGGCAAGGCCAACAAGGTGATCGCCTATGACCTCAGCATCAGCCCTCGGACGGTCGAAATCTATCGTGCGAATGTCATGACGAAGATGCAGGCCGCCAGTCTGTCGGAGCTCGTACGCATGGCTCTTCTTGTCGGAGTGCAGCCAAGCCACGCTGACGAGCGCCCTTAAGGACAATTCCTGAATAGGGTTTCAGGCACGAATTGAGGCATATCAACCTCCTCGTTCCAGGAATGGGATAGGTCTGGAGAAATTCTAAGGCCGGGATCCAGCAGGACCTTCTAATGTCCATGACACCAGGGCCGGTTATCGTCGTGGATGATGATGCCGCCGTTCGACAATCATTGAAATTTGCCCTCGAGCTCGAGGGGTTGAAAGTGCGCCTTTACGAGGGCGCGGATGAAATCCTGGCCGAGCCGGATTTGCCGGACAGCGGCTGCTTGGTCGTCGACTACTACATGCCCAGGATGAACGGTGTCGAACTGATCGACAGGCTGCGGCGACGTCGCGTCAAGCTTCCGGCCATTCTCATCACAGCCCGGGCGACGGACGACATGCGCCGGCAGGCGGCGCGCTCCGGGATCAAGCAAGTCATTGAAAAACCTTTGGAAGATGGCGCTCTGGTCGACAGCATCCGGGGCGCCCTCGCCGCACCGGTATAGGCTCCATGGCCTGGCATAAGGGGAATCCCTTATGGAGAGCATCTGAATTTTGCGCGCCCAAGCGGCAGGTTAACTCTGATGTCACATCAGACATGAACCACAGCCGAGACCCGCCATGCAGACCGCGCACGTTTCTCTCACAACCCAGATTGCTCCGAACGCGGTACTCCTGTGCAACATTCCCTTGCCGAGGACCTCGCCAGAGCTGGGCATGGCGCGAACGGCAACAAAGGATGAGGAGATTTTTGCCGAGGGCGATAGAGCTGCCTATTTCTATAAGGTGGTCTCGGGTGCGGTGCGCACCTTCAAGCTTCTCAGCGACGGACGCCGACAGATCGATGCCTTCCATCTCCCTGGCGATATCTTCGGCCTGGAGACTGGCGAAGAGCACCGCTTCAGTGCAGAGGCTGTAGGCGATGCAGCCATCATCGCCTTCCGTCGCTGCAGTCTGGAGACATTGGCCGAAAGGGATCAGGCCTTCGCTCATCAGGTGATCGGCTCAATGATGCAGGCCCTGGAGCGGGCCCAGTCTCACATGCTTCTGCTGGGCCGCAAGAATGCCCTGGAGAAGATCGCCACTTTTCTGCTGGTTCTATCGGAACGC
This sequence comes from Microvirga sp., assembly GCA_041913065.1. Lineage (GTDB taxonomy): Bacteria > Pseudomonadota > Alphaproteobacteria > Rhizobiales > Beijerinckiaceae > Microvirga. The sequence goes on from JAYSGD010000001.1 coordinate 234,484, forward strand.
CTGACCAAGAACGGCCACATGGACCTTCCCATGTCCCGCATCGATATCGCCGATCACCTTGGCCTCACCATCGAGACCGTCTCTCGCTCGCTGACCCAGTTGGAACGCCAGGGCATCATCGAGCTGCCGGCTCACCGGCGCTCCATCATTCTCCGTGACAAGGCCGCCTTGGAACGTCTCGACACCTGACACGGCATTACTGTGTGCGCTGGCTGCGAGTGCGCGCTATCGCATCGGCTTTAGCGCAGGCATCCTGCCAGATCTGGAGCTCCCGCCGGGCATCCGCGAGAGCCCGATGAGCAGGCACCAGCCGGTCATTTTGCAGCTTTGCATCCTGCAGAATTTTTGCAACCGCCTCAGCTCGTTCACCATCGGTCATCTGCGTTTCTTTCAAAATTCTCTCAGCCGATTCCTGCCGGACCGTCTCCGTGTCCTGAAGCCGTAGAGAATGACGTGGGAGGCCGGCGGCGCGCAACAGCTTGCTCAACCACTGCCCATCCCAGGAAGGAGCGCTGACATAGAGCGCGTGTCCGCTCAATACATCGACCATGTGCCGGGCCAGTTCGTCATGAGGCGTGCCTTCAGCAAATAAATACTCCCGGCGAATTTTATGGATCGCCTCCGCCTCGTCGGACCAATCCGTCCATTCGGGAGCGGGCCTAATCAGATGGCTTTCCTCATGGCCGGATGCCGTGACCCAGGCCACTTCGATCGGATAGCTCTTCTTTTCCAGGGATGAAGCCTCGAAATCCAGAAAGACGATTTCAGGCATGATCCTGCCGCTCACATATCAGGCTGAGACCACCTCGAGAGCCGGAACCTTGCGGGTGCTCGGCTTCGGCGTGGGTTTCATTAGAGCCTGAATTCTCTCGGCCAGATCTGTAGCGCGATAGGGCTTGTAGAGGAGTTCGATATCGTCCAACGACTCTTCGCTGTCCACGTAGCCGGTCGTCAAGAGAACCTTTAGTTCGGGCCGCTCGCGCTTCATCAATCGAGCGAGGTCGATGCCCGTGAGTTCTCCAGGCATGCGCACATCGGACAACACAATCCGCACCTCGGCGTTGGACCTTAGAAGCCGCGCCGCTTCGTCGGCGGTTGATGCTTCCACCACCTTAAAGCCGAGAGACAGGAGTGTGGAGATGGCAACCTGCCGAACTGCCGGATTGTCCTCAACCACTAAAACGGTCTGCCCATCACCGAACGGCTTTGCCACCGCTCCGCCCTTCTCGGCTCCGATCTCTGCGCTCCCATTGGCTCGGGGCAGATAGATGCGAATGGCCGTCCCCTGCTCAGGCACACTATCGACCTCGATATGACCATGGGATTGCTGGACGAACCCGTAGACCATGCTCAGTCCAAGCCCTGTACCCTTGCCGCTCTCCTTTGTCGTGAAGAACGGCTCGAAGACACGTTCGAGCACTTCCGGCGGCATACCGGTTCCTGTGTCACGAACCTCGATGATGATGTACGCGCCCGAACTCTTGACCTGCCCTTCTTCAAGAACCGCACCTCTTACGGAAATCGACAGATCGCCACCTTGGGGCATTGCATCTCGGGCATTGACGGCGAGGTTCAGAAGGGCCGCTTCCAGTTGCGCCTGGTCAACATGGATCGGATGACTGGCGCCCTGAATATCAAGCCTGACGTTGATATGCTCGCCGAGCGTTCGACGCATGAGCTCGAGCAAGCCCGGCATGAGCGTCGCAACGTCGATGATCGATACTTGCAAAGGCTGACGACGAGAAAAGGCCAGCAGTCGATGTGTCAGGTCGGCACAACGCTGCGCACCCTCCATCGCCATCATGACGCGCGGCTCGGCCTTCGCGTTGCCTTTGATCGTCTTGTGCAGCAGGTCGAGATTGCCGATCACGACGCTCAGCATATTGTTGAAATCATGAGCAATACCGCCGGTCAGGCGGCCAACCGCTTCGAGCTTGCTGGCATGGAGCAAGTTCTGCTCCATCTGCTTGCGCTCTGAGATATCGAACCACATGCCGAAGACCTCACGGGGGTGACCTTCCTCGTCGTGCATGAGCATGGTCTGGTCGAGGAAGAACCGCTCCGCCCCGTCTGCGCAGGTCCAACGATATTCCAATGTGACAGATACCTGCCCCGGCAACTCCTTCAGTTGCGTCAGCACTCTCTCGCGATCATCCGGGTGGATGCGCGAGGACCAGAAGTCGGGAGAGGCGAGAAAGGCGGCAGGCGGAAAACCCGTGATTCTCTCGATACCTTCATTCGTAAAATGAAGCTGTCGATGCTCCTCCTGAACCGAGGCCGTATAAAGCGCGATCGGAAGGGATTGAAGGACGATGGATTGGTGCTCCTCGCGGCGGCGCAGGGTCTGCTCGGTTTTAAGCTTTTCACTGCGCACGCGAAGGTTCTCCATCAGGAGCCGCCGCTCTTCTTCACCCTGCCGCCTGATCTCCTCCGTCTTGCGGTAAAGATCGACGAAGACTTCGACCTTTGATTTCAGGATCAACGGTTCAATCGGCTTAAAGACATAATCCACAGCGCCAGCCGAATACCCCCGGAAGACATGCATGTCATCCTTGTTGAAGGCCGTCAGAAACAGGATGGGAACACGAGAGGAGCGCGGGCGATGACGGATCAGACCCGCAACTTCGTATCCATCCATTCTCGGCATCTGGACATCGAGAAGGATGACGGCAAAATCATGCTTCAGGACGTTCCTTAAAGCAGCCTCCCCGCAATCAGCGGTAATGATCTCGATACCGGGAGAGCGGAGAACTTCCTCAACAGCGACGAGATTTCGGGGATCGTCATCGACCACCAGGATTTTTGCAAGAACCTGATCGGGCATGGCACGAGTCATAGCCCGACTTTCCAAGTCGGATATTGGCTGCGGCAGTCCGATAGGGTCGATCATGATCTTAAGGTGGCCTCCGCGTTGCCATTCGGGACCTTCTTCCCATCCGGCACATAAGTGCTTCGACTCAATTGAACGCGCAAGACGGCGAGAAGTTGATCGATGTCCACAGGTTTCGAAACATAATCCGTGGCGCCTGCCTCAAGACACTTCTCCCGATCCCCATTCATGGCTTTCGCCGTGACAGCGATCAACGGAATGTCCTGATAGCGCGGATCGCTCCGGATCTCCCGCATCGTCTCGTAGCCATCCATCTCCGGCATCATGATATCGACGAGGGCGATATCGACATCCGGCGTTTCCTTCAGGCGGTCGATGCCCTCCAGACCGTTCTCGGCGAAGATCACCGTCAATCCATATTGCTCAAGCGCACTGGTTAGCGAGAAGATATTGCGCATGTCGTCGTCGATGATGAGCACCTTCCTCCCTTCGAGGGAAGCGTCCCCTCTCGCCTCGACGATGATCTGGTCGTCGGCGGGAATCGCGCTGATCGACCGATGGAGGAACAAAGCCGTGTCGTTGAGGAGCCGCTCCGACGACCCCTCCCCTTTCACGATCACGGTCGCCGCGATCTGTTCGAGCTTGCGCTCTTCGGACCTGCTGAGATCCTGCCCTGTGTAGATGATGATCGGAAGGTCCTCGCCGCCCTTGGTCTTGCGGATACGCTCGATGAGTTCCGCGCCCGGCAGGTCCGGCAACCCGAGGTCGACGACGGCGCAGTCGAACTGCCGCGTCTGGATTGTCTCAAGAGCCCCCTCCGCGGTTCCAACAGCCGTCACGTCGACCTGCTCGCCCTTCATGAGTTCCGTTATGCTCATGCGCTGATTTTCGTCATCCTCGACTAGGATTAGCTTCTTGACCGGACGATCGATGAAATCCTTCGTCCTGTTAAGCGCCGTCATCAAGGCGTCGCGGTCGACCGGTTTCTCAAGGAATCCGAATGCCCCGGCCTTAAGTCCACGTTTTTTCTGGTCATCGACCGAGATGACATGGATCGGCACATGCCTGGTTCGCGGATCATGCTTCAACAGATCTAGCAATGCCCACCCGTCCATATCAGGCAGGCCGATATCGAGCGTGATGGCATGAGGCATGTAGCGGTGAGCCAGCGCCAGCGCGGCCGCGCCATCCATAGCGATCAGGCCCTTGAAACCTTGCTCGCGCGCAAGTTCCAGGAGAACCGACGCGAACATTGCGTCGTCCTCGACAATCAGAACGACCTTGTCTCCCGTGACGATGGCGTGCCTGTCATCGAGCGACGCAGAAAGCGCCATGGCGGCAGGCGGCTGACGGAGGATGGAAGGAGACGGGTCTTCCGCTCCGGACGGATAGGCATTGCCATTGCCGTTGGCGCGACCACCAATCGCTGGCGACGGCAATCCATGGCCTGCAGGTGGCTCGATAGGAAGAAACAATGTGAATGTCGAACCCTGTCCAGGCGTGCTCGACACGACGATTTCGCCCCCAAGAAGACGGGCGATCTCACGGCTGATTGACAGGCCGAGACCGGTTCCGCCGTATTTCCGGCTGGTCGTCCCATCGGCCTGCTGGAAGGCCTCGAAGATGATACGCAGCTTGTCTTCAGGGATGCCGATGCCGGTATCGGTGACGGAGATGGAAATCCACTGACTGCCGGCGCGCAGAGGCGAGCCTTCCGCGGAGCCGATCTGAAGGCTGACGCCACCTTTTTCCGTGAACTTGAAGGCGTTCGAGAGGAGGTTGCGGAGCACCTGCTGGAGGCGTTTCGAATCCGTTCGAATGGCCGGCGGAAGCTTTGCGTCGACATCGATATGGAAGTCGAGTTTCCGGTCCTCGGCAATCTGTCGGAATGTGCGCTCCACATGAGTGACCAGATCGTCGAAACCGACATTGGTGACTTCGAGGCTGACTGTACCGGATTCGATCTTCGACAGATCCAGAATATCATTGATCAGAGAGAGCAGATCCGATCCTGCCGCATGGATCGTCTTGGCAAATTCCTTCTGCTTGTCCGTGAGGTTCCCATCGGGATTCTCCGTGAGCAACTTCGAAAGGATCAGTAGCGAGTTGAGCGGCGTGCGCAGCTCATGGCTCATGTTGGCTAGGAACTGCGACTTGTAGCGCGAAGTCAGCGAAAGCTGCTCCGCCTTTTCCTCCAGTGCCGTCTTGGCAACCGAGACTTCACGGTTCTTGTCTTCGACTTCCTGCTTCTGCAACGCGAGAAGCTGGGCCTTGTCCTCGAGTTCCTCGTTGGTCTTCTGCAGGGCCTCCTGTTGCTGGCGCAGAAGCTCCTCCGACTGGCGGAGAGTCGCGGCCTGCTGCTCTAGGCGGTCATTGGTGTTCTTCAGTTCCTCCTGCTGGCTCTGCAGCTCTGACGTCAGCAGCTGTGACTGCTTCAGCAAGCCCTCGGTGCGCATGTTGGCGGCAATTGTGTTGAGAACGATACCGATGGACTCGGTCAGCTGGTCGAGGAACGACTGATGCGCCTCGGAGAACCGGCTGAAGGAGGCAAGCTCGATGACCGCCTTCACTTCCTGCTCGAAGAGGACGGGCAGGACGATGATGTTGAGAGGCGGAGCTTCGCCGAGGCCGGAGCTGATTTTGATGTAGTCGCCGGGTGCGCTCGTCAGCAGAATGCGCTTCTTCTCATGCGCGACCTGGCCAACCAAGCCTTCCTTCATCCGGAAACGATTGGCGAGCCGCTTGCGCTCGGTGAAAGCGTAAGACGCCACCAGATCGAGAACCGGCTCTTCGCCCTCCGCATCAACCGTGTAGAATACCCCATGCTGAGCATTCACCAGCGGCGCGATCTCGGACAGGATCATGTTCGAGACAGTCGTCAGATCCCGCTCGCCTTGCAGCATGCGCGTGAACTTGGCGAGATTGGTCTTGAGCCAATCCTGTTCCGCGTTCTTGAGCGTCGTGTCGCGCAGGTTGCGGATCATCTCGTTGACGTTGTCTTTCAGTGACGCCAGCTCACCGGATGCCTCGACCGAGATGGAGCGCGTCAGATCGCCCTTCGTCACAGCCGTGGCAACATCGGCGATGGCGCGCACCTGCGTCGTCAGGTTCGCAGCCAGCTGATTCACGTTATCTGTCAGATCACGCCATAGACCGGCAGCGCCCGGCACCCTCGCCTGCCCACCGAGCTTGCCTTCGACGCCCACTTCGCGAGCGACGTTGGTCACCTGATCGGCAAAGGTCGCGAGGGTGTCGATCATTTCGTTAATCGTCTCGGCCAAGGCGGCAATTTCACCTTTGGCCTCCACGGTCAGCTTCCGCTTCAAATCGCCTTCCGCGACTGCTGTCACCACGCTGGCGATGCCACGCACCTGACCGGTGAGATTATTAGCCATCATATTGACGTTGTCGGTGAGGTCTTTCCAGGTGCCGGCCACGCCGCGCACCTGGGCCTGGCCGCCGAGCTTGCCTTCGATGCCCACCTCGCTGGCCACGCGAGTGACTTCCGAAGCGAAAGAGTTGAGCTGATCGACCATCGTGTTGATAGTCGACTTGAGTTCAAGAATTTCACCACGCACATCGACGGTAATTTTCTTGGAAAGGTCCCCATTGGCAACCGCCGTCGTAACCTCGGCAATGTTACGCACCTGACCGGTCAGGTTCGCCGCCATCATGTTCACGTTCTCGGTCAGGTCCTTCCAGACGCCTCCGACGCCGCGCACCTGGGCCTGCCCACCGAGCTTGCCTTCCGTGCCCACTTCGCGGGCCACACGCGTCACCTCGCCTGCGAAGGAGTTGAGCTGGTCCACCATCGTGTTGATCGTGTTCTTCAGCTCAAGGATTTCGCCCTCGACGGCGACCGTGATCTTCTTGGAAAGATCGCCCATGGCGACCGCTGTCGTGACCTCTGCGATGTTGCGCACCTGACCCGTGAGGTTCGCAGCCATCATGTTCACGTTGTCGGTGAGATCCTTCCAGGTTCCCGCGACGCCGCGTACTTGAGCTTGACCACCGAGCTTTCCTTCAGAACCGACCTCCTTCGCCACGCGGGTCACTTCACCCGCGAAGGAGTTAAGTTGGTCCACCATGGTGTTAATGGTGTTCTTCAACTCAAGGATTTCGCCCTTCACATCCACCGTGATCTTTTTCGACAGATCACCCATGGCGACGGCTGTTGTGACCTCTGCAATGTTGCGCACCTGGCCGGTGAGATTGGCAGCCATCAGGTTCACATTGTCCGTGAGATCTTTCCATGTACCAGCAACGCCTTCCACGCGAGCCTGACCGCCGAGCTTGCCTTCGGAGCCGACCTCACGCGCCACGCGCGTCACTTCCGACGCGAAGGAGTTGAGCTGATCCACCATCGTGTTGATCGTGTTCTTGAGCTCGAGGATTTCTCCTCGCACCTCCACCGTGATCTTTTTGGAAAGATCACCGTTCGCAACGGCCGTCGTAACGTCGGCAATGTTCCGCACCTGACCGGTCAGGTTCGCCGCCATGAGGTTCACATTGTCGGTCAAGTCCTTCCAGGTCCCGCCAACGCCTTCGACCTGCGCCTGACCTCCGAGCTTGCCCTCCGAACCGACCTCCTTGGCAACGCGCGTCACTTCCGACGCGAAGGAGTTGAGCTGATCGACCATGGTGTTGATCGTAGATTTCAAGGCAAGGATCTCGCCCTTCACATCCACCGTGATCTTCTTGGAAAGATCACCCCGCGCAACGGCGGTCGTCACTTCAGCGATGTTACGGACCTGGCCTGTCAGGTTCGCCGCCATCATGTTCACGTTCTCGGTCAGGTCCTTCCAGACGCCTCCGACGCCGCGCACCTGGGCCTGCCCACCGAGCTTGCCTTCCGTGCCCACTTCGCGGGCCACACGCGTCACCTCGCCTGCGAAGGAGTTGAGTTGGTCCACCATCGTGTTGATCGTGTCCTTGAGCTCAAGGATTTCGCCTCGCACCTCCACCGTGATCTTCTTGGAAAGATCGCCCATGGCGACCGCTGTCGTGACTTCTGCGATGTTGCGCACCTGGCCCGTCAGGTTCGCCGCCATGAGATTCACATTGTCGGTGAGATCCTTCCAGGTTCCCGCGACGCCCTTTACTTTCGCCTGCCCACCAAGCTTTCCTTCGGAGCCGACCTCACGCGCCACGCGCGTCACTTCCGACGCGAAGCTTCCGAGCTGGCCCACCATCGTGTTCACGACTTTGCCGATCCGCAGGAATTCACCGCGTAGCGGGCGCCCTTCGGTTTCAAGCTCAATGGTTTGGCTGAGATCGCCTTTCGCAACGGCGCCGATCACGCGGGCGACTTCGATCGTCGGCTGCACGATATCGCCGATCATGGAATTGACAGAGTCGACGCAGTCGCTCCAGCATCCGGTTGCGCCGGCAAGACGCCCGCGCTCGCCGATTCGGCCTTCCTTGCCCACGACTTTCGCCACCCGCTCAAGCTCACCCGCAAGGCCCTGGTTCAGGTCGGCAATATCGTTGAAAGCTTCCGCGATTTCCCCATCGATCCCGATCATGTCGGATGGCAGGCGGGCGGAGAAATCACCCTTGCGGAAAGCACGCAGGACTTTGAGAAGCAGCTTGGGATCAAGCTGCGGAGCGGCGGTTTCAACTTGTGGCATGCAGCCCCCCGTTACACTCCGGGCAACGGCCCGGCACCCCTTCATGCGCAGGCATCCGGCGGGCGCTTTAGCGACCTCTGGACGGATGCCGACCATCCATAACGTAGGCTGGGTTTGAAAGTTCCAAGGGGGAAGTCAGCCTAAAAGTCTCCAGCGGATATCGTTATGATATATAGGATAGGAGCCTGCTCGTGATTGATTCAAGAGGTGAAAGGAAGTCCTCGATCCCAGGGCGGAATGGCCCCAAACCGTTGCGCAAGCAGATCGACGAAGGCGCGCACTTTTGCCGGTGGATGCCGATCTGCAGGATAGACGGCAAAGACACCGGGAAGCTCTAGCGGCGGATGATCGAGGGCGAGCGCGATGAGACGACCGGCCCGGAGTTCATCGCCGACGACAAAGGTTGGCTCATAAATAAGCCCCTGCCCGCCCACGGCAGCGGCAACCAATGCATCGCCGTTATTCACCCTTAAATTGCCTTTGATCGGCACCCTCACGCGGCCATCCGCCTCGAAGGACCATTCATCCGGTCCCAAGGTTTTCGAGAGCGTGTAGCCAAGGCAATTGTGCGAAGCGAGATCGGCGACCGTCTTCGGCATGCCTCGCTCCGCAAAATACCCGGGAGATCCACACACGGCGAGGCGGCATGGAGCGAGCCTGCGCGCAATCATCGTCGAGTCGCGCAAGCGACCGATCCTTACCGCCACATCCCAGCCCTCCTCGATCAGATCGACGAAGCGGTCGTTCAAGCCGAGATCGACGGTAACTGATGGGTGCAGTCGACAAAACTCGGCGAGAAGTGGCGCCACCTCCCGAAAGCCGAAGGACACGGGGACATTGACCCGCAAGACCCCTCTCACCTCCAACCGGTCGGCCGAGGTCGCGGCCTCCGCCTCCTCGACCTCCGCCAGGATGCGTTCGGCGCTTTCGAGATAGTGCCTTCCGGCCTCGGTCAGGGTCAGGCGTCTCGTGGTCCTGTGTAGCAGTTTGACCCCGAGGCGCTCCTCAATGGCGCCCACATGCTTGGTGGCCATGGTCTGCGACATGCTCAAAGACCGGGCTGCGGCGGACAGGCTGCCGAGAGCGGCGACGCGGATGAAGACCTGCATACTGGTGATGCGATCGAGCATAAACCTCACCCCTTAGGTGTGAAGTCTTTATTCGACCCCTCTGGATTATCAACCTAATGGACCAAGACATAGACGCATCGAAATCAAAGGTCCTCGCTTCGAAGCCCCTGCCTCACCCTTCACGCCGGTTCAGGAGATGCGCAGCATCAAGCTGTTCGAGGCGCAGGCTGCGACCGCCACTCGCAAGGAGATCGTCCGCTGCGCCTCGATAATTGAGACGAGGGATCGAATGCACGCTTCCCGCATTGAACGCGTGAGGCTGATGGCGTGCATAAAGATTCTCTTGAGTCTTCTAGGCAGACGTCATTTTCACATGTATATAGCAGCAATAGAATAATTTCACAAAAGGAAAAGTGAAATGGCTGCGCGCGGAGCATTGGATCTGATAGGCAGGACGCCTCTCGTGGAGGTGACGAGCCTGGATGTCGGTCCGAGCCGCCTTTTCTTGAAGCTGGAAAGCGCCAACCCCAGCGGCTCAATCAAGGACCGCCCTGCCCGGGCCATGATCGAGGCGGCGGAGGCGAATGGCAGCCTGAAGCCCGGTGGGACTATCGTGGAGGCAACGGCCGGGAATACCGGCGTCGGCCTTGCTCTCGTCGGCGCCAGCAAGGGATACCGCACCCTCCTCGTGGTCCCCGACAAGATGTCCCGGGAGAAGGTGCTGCATGCCAAAGCCCTGGGCGCGGAGGTCGTGATCACCCGGTCCGACGTCGGCAAGGGGCATCCCGACTACTATCAAGACCTCGCTCTGGAGATCACCCGCAAGACGCCGGGAGCGGTCTATATCAACCAGTTTGAAAATCCGGCCAATCCCGCTGCGCACGAGGCAAGCACGGGACCGGAAATCCTTGATCAGATGGACGGCGATATCGATGCCGTCGTTGTCGGGGTCGGCTCCGGCGGCACGCTGAGCGGGATCGGGAGGTTCCTCAAGAAGGCCTCCCCTAAAACCGAGATGGTCCTCGCCGACCCGGCAGGCTCCATTCTCGCGCCGCTTGTCGAGACGGGGCAGATGACGGAGGCCGGCTCCTGGGCCGTCGAGGGAATCGGTGAGGACTTCGTGCCGCCCAACTGCGATCTTTCGCTCGTGAAGAAGGCTTACTCGATCAGCGACAAGGAAAGCTTCGAGACTGCCCGCGAGCTTCTGCGCAAAGAAGGCATCCTTGCCGGCTCTTCCTCCGGTACGCTGCTGGCTGCGGCCTTGCGCTATTGCCGGGAACAGACTGAACCCAAGCGCGTCGTCACGCTCGTTTGCGATACGGGCGCCAAGTATTTATCCAAGGTCTTCAACGATGCCTTCATGGCCCAGGAAGGCTGGCTCGACCGCAAGCCTACCGGCCGCGCGCGCGATGTGGTGATCAATCCCTTCGGCGAGGGCGCGACGATTTTCGTTTCGCCCAACGAGACATTGAAATCGGCCTTCGCGCGCATGCGCTCGTCCGACATTTCCCAGTTGCCGGTGATCGAGCATGGTCGCGTCGTCGGGTTGGTGGATGAAAGCGACATTCTCAACGCCCTGGTCGCGAATGAGCATGAACCTCAATCGGTCTTCAACAGGCAGGTCCGTGAAGTAATGGTCACGCGCCTGCAAACGATCTCCGCCGACGCACCCGTCGCAGATCTTCTTCCTCTCTTCGCAGCCGGCCTCGTGCCGGTGATCATGGACGGCGACACCTTCGTCGGCCTCGCGACCCGTATCGATCTCATCAACTTCTTCCGGATCCAGGCTCAATGAACGCCCGCAACCAACTCGCCTTCTCAACCCGCTGCATTCATGCCGGCCAAAGCCCCGATCCGACCACGGGCGCGGTGATGATGCCCATCTATGCGACATCGACTTTCGCTCAGGAAAGTCCCGGTGTGCACAAGGGCTTCGAATATGCCCGTTCGCAGAATCCCACCCGCATGGCTTTCGAGCGCTGCATCGCGGATCTCGAGGGCGGCACGGCCGCTTTCGCGTTCTCGTCGGGTCTTGCGGCCAGTGCAACCATCTTGGATATGCTGGAACACGGATCCCATATCGTCGCCTCCGACGATCTTTATGGCGGCACGCGCCGCCTCTTCGAGCGCGTCCGCAAGCAATCCGCGGGTCTTGAGATCACTTATGTCGATCTGGGCGATACCGATGCGGTCAAAACCGCTCTTCGGCCGAATACGCGGTTGGTCTGGGTGGAGACTCCAACCAATCCTCTTCTGAAGCTCGCCGATCTCGAAGCTATCGCGCAGGCGACGCGCGGCCATGGAACCCTACTTGTTGCCGACAACACCTTCGCCAGCCCCTGGGTGCAGCGTCCGCTCGAATTCGGCTTCGACATCGTCGTTCATTCCACCACCAAGTATCTGAACGGCCATTCCGACATGGTCGGCGGCGTCGTCATCGTGGGAGAGAACCAGGAGGTCCGGGAGAAGATCGCATTCCTTCAGAATGCTGTCGGCTCGATCTCAGGCCCCTTCGACAGCTTTCTGGCCCTGCGCGGGTTGAAAACCCTTTCGCTTCGCATGGAGCGGCATTGCACGTCAGCCTTGAAGATCGCTGAGTTTTTGGAGGCTCATCCGCAGGTCGACGGCGTCATCTATCCTGGCCTCGCCTCTCATCCCCAGCATGAATTGGCCAAACGCCAGATGCGCGGATTTGGCGGCATCATCACGGCCCGCATCAAAGGCGGGCTTGATGGCGCGACGCGTTTCCTGGAGCGCTGCCAGCTGTTCACCCTGGCGGAAAGCCTGGGCGGTGTCGAAAGCCTGATCGAACACCCTGCCATCATGACCCATGCATCAGTACCACCACAGGTCCGCGCGGAGTTGGGAATCGATGACGGCCTGGTGCGTCTTTCGGTCGGAATCGAGGACGCCGACGATCTGATCCAGGACATTCGCTCTGCCCTGGCATGAACCCAATTCATCACGTGGAAGGCCCAGGTTAAGTCTGGGGCCTCCACCCCCTAATGCATCTTCGATAAAATTCGTTTGATCGTTGCATCGAGCAAGGCGACGGTCATGTCTCTGCCGGCTGCCGCCAACACGGTCATACCGGTTTCGCCTCTGCTTTCGCTGGCGGTTTCGAGAACAGCGTAGTTGGCCGTATCGCGCCTCGGTCCATTGGCCTCGGACTTCAAAGCACTGATTGCCTCGATAGCCCCTTCATACTGCCCAGCCTCGACGAGGTCGCGCGCCTTTCGTAAAAGACCAAGCGCGCTGATCGGATTGTCCATTACTAGGCCCCACTTCAGACCGGTTATGATTGCGTTAGCCCGGCTGACCCTTTCAGCATGGCGGAGCTCGCCTATTGGGACAAGACTTCATCGGGCCATAGGCATGCTACATTTTTCGTTCTAAGATTACACTAGAGACATCGATGCCTTGGGCGTGGCTAAACATGCCTATTGAATCTCTTACATCGCGAGCTGGTGTCGAATGGACTGGGGCAATTCCCCCAGATGATGAGTTGCGACACCTAGATCGCCTACCAGCCTCAGGTGTCACGATCTTTGACTGCATTCATGAACTCTCAAACGAGCCCCTATCGAATTAATACTTTTAGGAATACCGACGCGCCCCAGCCAAGCTCAAAGTCAGCTTAAGCTGTACTGATTGCACACATATTGGCTCACACAGCCTTATCCTACTTCATTGAACCGATCTATTTAGGCATAGAGTTTTATGCGCCGATGTAGCTGCTACCGAGTGGGTATGACAGCACCCTAATATTCGTAGCTACTACTTTAGCGAGCGGGTTTCCACGTTGACAGAAACATGCCCGGTATTCAGGCTGACTGCAGAATAAGAAGGCACGGCAGTGTCAAAACAAGACAGGGCGAAAAGCATCTTTGGAGGCTAGTAATGGCCCTAGAAAGACTGGACTCTAAGCGGATCGCTTGTGCGAAACGCGCCTATACTACCCGCCGTGTTCCCCTCCATGTGATGTCAAGCTTAATAACTGATCCCGCGACGGCTCCCGCATCCGGCGATTTGGTTTTGGCGCGCGTCGATGAGTTGGGCAAGCAACGGCGCATTGAACTAACCGACGGGCGGCGTGCTCACCTGTTTCCGGGTGACGAAATCGTCGTGTGCTTCGGCAATAGATATGCACCTGACCAGTTTGAAGGGTTGATCGGAGAAGACCTGAGCAGTTGCGACCTCGTCGCGGCGGGTGGCATCGCATCATGCGAAGTCACTCGAAACGAGAGAATGATCCCATCGACGCGGATTTCTCCGATCGGCCTCATTGCCGATGCTGATGGCAATCGCCTGAACCTCAGAGACTTCGCAGTCAACGCGCCGACCCCGACGAATCCGATAAAAGTCGTTCTTTCCCTTGGCACCTCGATGAATGCCGGCAAGACCTTTACCTCGACATCGCTGGTGCGGGGCTTCAAAGGAGCCGGTTATCGAGTTGCTGCCATCAAAGCCACCGGAACCGGCGCTGGAAATGATCTTTGGATTGTCCGTGATGCAGGAGCCGACGTCGTCCTCGATTTCACGGATGGCGGTCTTGCGAGCACATATCTGATCCCCTTGGAGGATATTGTCGCCTCAACCCGACGCCTGATCCATAGTGCCGCCCAGCAGGGCTGCGAAGTCGCCGTCGTGGAGGTCGCCGATGGATTGCAGCACCTCGAAACCGCAGATGTGATCCAAGCTGAAGGGCTCTGGGCGGAGTGCGTTGGTGTCATATTCGCTGCATATGACTCGATGGGTGCAAAATGCGGTGTCGATATGCTGAAAGCCGCTGGCCACAATGTGCTGGCCATCAGCGGGCGCTTGACACAATCGCCTTTGATGATGCGCGAAACCCAGCGCTCTACAGGTCTACCCGTCTTTACACCATGGGAGATACAGGACGGCGCAATTACATCACTGATCATGAATCCCGCCGGGATCGCTCAGAGAGCAGATACTGATCCTCATCGCATTGAAATCCTGCGCGGTGACGACGTCACGCTCAATAGCCCCGCCAAGATTCAGGTACATGTGAACGATGACGCCTCGGACGCGACGGCAGCAAACACCAATGGCGAAAGCAGCGCGCGTGAACTCCTGAAGACTCTTGTCGAGAAAGTCATGACGCTTGAAATATCGACGTTGTGCGGAGCCGGTGTACGAGAGCGTCGCCCCGGTCGTGTCAATCGCCGCAACGGGTATAGGCGACAGCATTGGGAGACAGGTGTCGGCCGGATAGAAATCAGCGTGCCCAGAGTTCGAAAGGGCGGATATCACCCCTTATTCTTGCGCAGCAACCAGGTATCCGCCGAAGAAATGATGCACCTCGTTTCCCAGGCCGCAGAATGGGATGCTACGCCTCTCGACATGGAGCGGTTGCTCGAGCGGCTCGGAATGCCACAGATTCCATCGGAGACCGTTTCCAATCTGAGTATCGAAGTAAAGCAGAAAGCCCAGCAGATTGGCTTGCAATCGCTTCGAGCCAGCTCTCCCCTGCTTGCCAGCAAGTTGCGGGCGATCTCCAACAGACGCTCCATCAAGGAAGAGTATGGCGTGATTCCAGGCTACGGCGACGATCACGACGAGATGGATCCGTTCGTCCGCGTCGAGACCATGCCGATCGGACGGGTTCGCGGCACCTCGGGCGTTGGGTAAGAAAGAAAGCTGTTCCGACACATACGCATGAAGAGTCGCAGGCTGTACAGGCACCGACCTGTGCAGCCTGCATCGTCAAATTGAGTAATCGTATCTCACAATCGTACCGCTGGGGCGTATTGGCTTAATGCAGCAAGAGGATGCGCCGGTGTTAACACGAAACAGAATCAGGAGCGCGATCAGCATTGTCCGCGGTCGTATCGTTCTCGCCTATATCGCGCTGCTTATCACACTCGCCCTCGGTTTGAGCGCGGCAGTTAGCTATGCCCGTGATAGTGAATCCGGCAAGGTAGTCGCAAACCTGCGCGGATATCAAATCACTGTCTACACCTATCGTCCGACAGGATGCTCAGATCCAGCGCTGCTTTTCGTCTTCCATGGCCTCGGTCGGAACGCTGCCTCCTACCGAAACTCCGCCCGCAAACTGGCAGATCAGGAATGCATGGTCGTCTTCGCCCCACTTTTCGACAAGGACCGATTTCCGAGCTGGCGTTACCAGAGAGGCGGAATTGTCTATGATGAAAGGCTGCTTCCTCGGGAGCAGTGGACAACAGCGCTTGTCGCCGACCTCATCGCATGGGGACGGCAAACGGAAAGCAACCCCAACGCTCCGTACTACTTGTTCGGCCATTCGGCCGGCGCTCAATTTCTGTCGCGTGTCGCCGCCTTCCAGCCACCGCCGGATGCATCGAGAATTGTGATTGCCAATCCTTCAACCTATGTCCTTCCATCGACGAAAGAGCCCGTGCCCTATGGGTTGGGTGGGATGTATGATCCGGTGGAGGGAGAAAAGCGCCTGAAGGCCTATCTCGAGCTTCCACTCACCATCTACCTTGGAGAAGACGATACCGGCGATGAAGACCTTGCTCAAACGTCCTCAGCGAGGCGCCAGGGAGAAAACCGGCTTGAGCGTGGTGAGCTAACCTTCGAATCGGCAAAAGCCCTCGCGCAGGCAAAAGGCTGGAATTTCCGCTGGCGATTAGTGACCGCGCCGGGAGTTGGGCATACCGCTCGCGGCATGCTCGGGACCGATAAGCTCACGGAGGTGTTCGACCTCAAGAAGCCTGAGATGGCGCGTTAGCCGGAAAAGCTCTCACTAGGCAGCTAAGCGACCGGTGAGGATTGAGAACAGAGATCCTCGTTGCAAACTCCGGATCGGCCTGTGGTCCGCAAATGGAATATGACCACAACTGCGCTCAGAGTTCACAACGTCCAGGCCTTTTTCGAGGATTACTCGCTTCGGGCTACGTCAGGAGCGCTATAGCAATCTCCAACCTTAGCCACCAATCTGGCATGAGCGGATCAAGCCATGGGCTGAGCATATAGAGGTGACGGATGTCAGAACTGCTGCTCAGAATTCAAAGTGTCCTCCAAAACGCTACGTCGCTCCTGACTGACATTCCATTATGGCTGGCCGTGATCATCGTGCTCGCTCCAACCCTTCTGTCGGCTCTAACCCGGAGCCCTTTGATCATTTCTCTAACAGCTGCGCTCAGCGTAATTTGTCTTGTTCTCAGCGCCTACCATGATGTGGTCGCTGCCCAGCCTCTTACGATCTTGGCGCTCAGCGCTGCATTTCTCATAGCATGCATGATCATTCATCAACGTCACTACGCGAGAACGCTCACCAACATTCAGGAGCGCGTCAGCCATATGGAAGAGATGATAGCAATCTCATTCGCCCAGGAGCACCAGAGGCTCAATATCTTCGACCATGACATCAAGGAATCACGACAGGCTTTCACTGAGGCGCAAGAGACATTTGATCGAATGCGTAAGGGGTTCTTCCGCATGAGAAAGTCAGCCGAGGTCATGCAGGCCTCCCAGCGCTCTCTCGAAGAGGCGGTGTCCTTACTGTCATCCCGGCTCGATCAGGAAGCAATGAGCGGCACCTCAGACAAAGCGACTGAAACAGGTGCGAGGCGCCTGCCCTTCATTCTGTCATCCGCAGCCCAAAAGACATCCGTTCTGGAATGATCTAAAATCATTAATCCAGGCTATGCGGCACTGTGAGAAGGGATAGAGTGCAGTGCATTTCCAACACTCCGCGCTCGGCGCTGAGATCATCTTCCGCATGGAGCGAGAGCTTACCCCGATTTAGTCCGAGATTTTGCGGCCTTCATGTGCTTATCTTTGAAAGCGCCTTGTAAGACTTGTGGACCTTGAGCGAGATCTACAGCAGGGCAAATCATGTAACGAATACCAATGAGAGCATGTACGCACCATGACGACGGGCCTCGTTTACATTTGGGAAGCTTCTGGCACGGAATTTACTGGCGGCAGGTTACGGACTGGAACCATCGAGTTACCTCATTTGCGCCCGACGGCGAGCAAAGAGACGGGATTGCGAGGCCGCTACGTCGACGTCTTCAATTTCCATGACGTCAGTAGTGAGGCAGAACCAACAACTGAGCCCGGCGAATTCGTTGACTATTTGTTTGAACCATGTGCCGGCGGGCTCATAGGCGGCGTGGAGGAACGCCTATCGGCATCGCGGTTCGCAGAGGTCAATGCCTACTATCACATCTCCCTCATGGCCGAGCGAATAGACGATGTGCTGACACAGCTCGGAAAGAAAGCTCTCCCGAAAGTTCAGGCCATCGTCAACGCACAGGAGCATGGACAGAGCGATTCAAAGAGAAAGCGCCGCGACCAGAAAGATGGCGGATCGCAAAAACCTGTTACAGGCGTCGCTTACCGCTACCCGATCGGAGGTATTGATGATCCGAATGGGATGCTGATCCCCCGTTATGGAGAGCTGCGGTTTGGTCCCGGCTCCACTTGGACGGATAAAGGCTGGCTATCCCAAATCTCCGGCGGCACATACTTGTGTAACCCCGCGCATATCGCCGGGTTCATATACCAAGGCTACGGTCGCCATGTCGTTCGAAACATCGCCGACATTCAGGCCGATGGCCTTTCTGTACCGCACACGACGCCAAGCCGCGTCAGCGCTCTTGAAGTGACACTGACATCTTACTTGGCAGCTTCCATACTATCCACTCCTCATATCTGGTGTTGGCATCAACAGTATGGCCCCGAATATTCGGATACCGAAAGCCTGTCCCATGACCTCCATATGAGCGACGTCGATGCGTTCACGACACGCTCGGATGGTTTTGCTGCGCGCGTTCTGTCGGGATGCTTATGGGATTTACACAAAAGGCTCACCGGTGAGGGAATCGATTGCCTGAAGCTGGTCATTGCAGCTCTCTATGAGCTTGGCCTTCTAAAGGACCATCCTTTCAATCCAGACATTGCAAAGACTCGCCGTCTGCGGTCGTCACCTGAGACCTTTGCTTCCTGCCTGGTGTATACCGCCCTCGAAAAGTTCGGCCCTCGCTGCGAGCAGATCGTGCTTGATACGCTCTCGGACCGCGGTCTGAAATTTGATCCCTCGATTCTCCGCCAACTAAACGCGCCGTTTGTACCTGAAAGCGCAGTCCCTTCATCGGCATCACCGGAAGCCGAATTCCATATCACCAGGATCAGGACGCAGTTCGAGGATGCCATCATCCCCAATGATGACGACTTCGTAAAACCTGATGAACTATCTCACCATATTCTTAAGGCGAGTGCACCATATGATGTCTCCGCCGTCGGTGATGTCATGCCAGGAATGCGGATGCGGCATCGCATCCGGAAATTCGGCGAGGACTACCCATTTGCGTGGGTGCGGCCAATCCTGGACAGCTCTTCTGTCGTGACCGGAAACCTTGAAGGGCCGTTTTCCAAAGAATCCGAAAAAGTGGAGACGACGAGAAACTTCTCATACCAGGTCAATCCGAAACTCGTTTCAGTCCTGGGACGAGGCAACTTCAATGCCATGACAATTGCCAACAATCATATCCAGGATTGTGGTCGAGGTGGCGTCATCGAAACAATCGACGCATTGGACAAGTATCATATCCAGACCTATGGCGGCGGGCGAAACGAAAGAACGGCGCACAGGCCAGCGATATGGGATGGAGTAAGAAGCCGGATCGGATTGCTTGGCTATTACTGGAACGGAAGGACAGCTGCCCGTGGCGACCTCCCAGGTTCAGCACGCGATCTGCCTCATCTCGTCCAGCGTGACATGGCGTTGTTGCGCCCATTGGTCGATCGCATCGTCGTCATGGTGCATTGGGGCATCCCCTATGAACGCTCTCCCTTAGAAGATGATCGCGCGAAAGCACGTCGCTTTATCGACCTCGGCGCAGACGTCGTCATTGGGCACCATCCTCATATCCTGCAGCCGATGGAGATCTATAAAGGACGGCCTATTCTCTACAGCGTCGGCAACTTCGCCTTCGGCTCCGGAAACAGCAAGGCAGAGTCGATACTGCCGAGTATACGTTTTCATAAGTCCAGCATCGAGATGGATATCTTCCCGGTCTATGTCCAGAATAGAGATCCCAGGCTCAATTATCAGCCGAAGGTGATGAGCGGGACGTCCGGAAGAGCGACAATTGACCGTCTGCTTTCCATGTCCACTGATCTTCAGTGCGAGATTGAAAGGCATGACTACTGCCTCCACCTCTCCATAGGCAGTGAGTTGGGCCAATGACGACGAAAACTACACCAAATAGCCTTTTGATGACGGTTTCTGGCGCTGGATTGGATCTGCCTCGAATGGCATTCTTCCTTCGGTGATCCAGGTTATTGAATGCAAGAGCCTATCATGAGCGAACCTATTCTCTGGACTGCTGAAGAAGTCCAACGTGTTACTGGCGGCACATGGTTCGCAAATGCTCCCAATGGCCGGGAATATCGCAGGTGCACTTTCCCGACTAAATATCTCGATTCGGATTGCATCGTTCTTCACGTGCATGGCCCTGGATGGCCTGACAAGTGCATTGAGGGCTCCCATCAAAAGGGCATGAGCACTGACGACCTGATACGACGTATTCAGAGTTTCTCGAACACGATGGTCATCTCGTCTCAGAAGCCGACAATCGCAACCGATACCCCGGTCCTCCTTGTTCGCTCGACATACGATGCCCTGTTCGCTTTGGCGATGTTCCAGCGCGCCCGTTATGAAGGGCGTATCATCGGCATCACGGGAACAGCCGGCAAGAGCTCGACCCGAGACTTTCTTTCTGCCCTCCTCAACACGAAAGTCCCGACATTCGCCTCTTTTGGAAACTGGAATGCCATCGAGGGAAACGCACTTTCTCTTGCGAACCTTCCACCAAAAGGGGAGCTTGCCGTCATCGAAATCAGCGCGGGGGCGATCGATGGCCTGCGTCGGCGAAATTCTTTGGAGCTTGTCCGTCACCACGATGCGATCATCACATCCATCGGCGTGAATCTCACGTCGAAAACTCCGACGGCGAAGTACGTGGCCGAGATCAAGTCGATGCTGTTTTCAGCGCTTCCAGAAGATGGTTGCGCATATTTCAGCTCTACGGTGCAGGAAATCGACACGTTGATGGCTGCTGCCGGGAACCACAAGCGGCGTATTGTCGGAATCCCGGCCGAGAGCAGCGTCGCTGTCGAGATCGTGGGCGAAGAGCTTGGAAAAACACATCTTCGCATATCATTCCTAGATTACACGGCAGAAGTGACGACCAACATCATTGGGTCGGGTCAACTGAGCAACCTGGCTCTATCGTTGCAATGTGCAGTCGATCTCGGCGCTGACCCAAGAAAACTGGTGAAAAAGGTATCAGAGATCACTTTGCAGAAGCGAAAAATGGAGGTCCGAAAATATACGGTCGACGATAAGAGGATCCATCTACTGAATGACTGTCATAACGCAACCCTCGTGTCCTTTTCGAGCGCGCTGAATTATTTGAGCCGACTTTCCCGAGGCTTCAGAAACCAGATCTTCGTGATCGGAAAGATCGTTCACATTGAAGGCTGGGAGAAGCATGTCTACGAAACGCTTTCCCGCGAACTGAAACGCTGCGATCCGAAAACCGTCATCCTTTTCGCAGATGGCTTGGAGCCGCTTGAGCAGGAACTGATATCCTTAGACATGAATGTGCTGAGGGCGACAGATGCTAAAGGAGCACTGAAGCTGATCAGGAAGAATCTTACCGATCAGACGCTGATTTTCTTGAAAGGCTCCCACCGAGGCACAGAAATGCGGGAGCTGGGAGACTCTCTTCAGAAGCACCTGAGAAACCGCAGCGCGGAATATGCTGCTGCCAATGCTTGAGCATGCAGACACTTACCAGCCCTGCATTCATGGAGGAAGTCGACAACCTGTATGTGTGCAAGCATACAATCCCCATCTGATTTGTCGCCATGCGCTCTGGCAAGCGCCGTTCTCAGGGATACAAGATTTTCCTGTCTCAACCGTACAAAGCAGGTCCGTGAATGGAACCACTCGCTGAATCCCAAACCATAGAGGCACAAGCCTTACGCTTCATGGACACCTGGTTCCCATCTTATCGGCGGGTCGGCCGAAATATGACGTCCAGCAAGCTGGTCAATTTTTTCCGTGACCATAACAAATTCTATAACATCGGCCCGAATGCGACACGCCGAATCTTTGATGACAAGCTTCTGTTTTCGGCTTTCCTGAGCGCCATCGGAATCAAGACGCCTGTCTCAGGATGGGTCGTCACCAATGACACTGCCTTCAACTCCTTGGGACAGCGGATTCAAACAACCGCGCTGATTCCCTTGCTGAAAAGCGGCACCTGGTTCATCAAGCGCCGCTCAGGAAGTGGAGGCCGCGGCGCACTTTTGCTCGACCGCGGCACTGTCATTAAGGCAGATGGCTCCGTGGATGGGATGACCGAGACCGAGTTGCTTGATTACCTCAAGGCTGACAAGGGGTATCTCATCCAAGAGATCGTCGTTCAATCCGACGATTATGCTGTGTTCTCGCCGTCGTCTCTCAACACAGTCCGTTGCTTGACGTTTCTTGGACGCTCTGGAGAGCCGGAGGTCGCAGCGGCAAGCTTGCGGATGGGAGATGGTCGTTCAGTCGTTGACAATGATGGGATCTATTGCGGCATCGATCTGAAAACACATCGTATTCTCGGCCCCGGCCTCACGGATGACGATGATGGTTGGGCCGTAGAAAGTTTTGAGCAGCACCCTGTCAGCAATGTGTTCCTACCCGGCTATCAGTTAAGTCGTCTCGACGATATTTTCGCAATCTGCAAGTTGGCGCATCAGGCTCTTGGCGGCCCCATGACCGTCGGCTGGGATGTGGCGATGACCGATGCCGGTCCATGCATCATGGAAGGTAATCTGCGCTGGGGAGCGGCATTGCATTCGTTGGTGGACCCGGACGTCAAGGAACGACTTTGGACACTTTTCCTTCGAGACTGCAAATTCTCAGGAACAGGTTTCCCGGCCAATTTGGCCAATATCAAGCGGGACAGCCTTGTCACAATCGTCTTTCGGATTAAAGGCAAAGTTCAGGGCGTTGGGTATCGGAAATGGGCCGAAGGCCTTGCGGAGGAGAAAGGACTCTATGGGCAAGTAAAGAATCGGGCAACCGGCGATGTCGAGCTTACCCTCACAGGGCCGATGCGATCACTTGAGTTCACGATTCTGGCAACTGCAGATGGCCCACGCAATGCAGATGTGTCCGAGATCGAGGTCGTTCACATCACTCCTGTCGATCTTGGCAAGAGCTCCGCATCTTCCAAAAAGCACCCCAGGGTTAAGATGCAAAAGCATGATCAGAGCATAGCCGGCAGCATTGAAGCTCTGACCTGATAGGGTTAGTTCGGCTTTTAGGGTAGACAAAAAAGTGGCTCCGGCGTTGACCGGAGCCACTTTGAGTTAGCAATGCCTGGGCTTAACGATTTCCCCGCTAAACCTGCGCGATGCGCTTAGAGAATGAAATCGGCAGCAGTGAAGTTGTGAAGGCCCTTCACCTCAAGACGGAACTCGTATCCCGTATCGTGATCCGTGTTGCCGTAGATGTGGGTTTCATTGAGCGCGGCATCCTTACGGATGCGGATCTCAGCGCCGCCCGTGGTGAACGCCGTGGACGGCACTTCGCCGAGGAACTTGAAGGTCTGGTTCCCGCTCTTGACGCTGTCCGCGTCGATCGTCGAGAAGTCGAACTTGTCGCCCTTGATATAGTTCGTAATGATGCTGGCCTTATTGGCCTCCGACACGGTGTTGAAGTCGAAGGTTTTGCCTGCCGGCACGGGGATCGGGGTGGGAGTGGGCGAAGAACCAGAATCTGGCGCCTGAGTCGTGATCTTGATGGCGTCCCGCAAGGCAGAAGACTGGAGCATGCCGCTGGCCGTGTGGCCGACGCCGGAAGCCTTCACGAGTTCCCAGTTGAACTCCCAGCCCTTGGAAGCGGCCAAGTCCTTGGCGGCCTCATAGGCGTTCAGGCCGCGCTCGAGACGGTTATCTCCCTGACGCATGGCGGCAGAGCCCGTAGCCAGGTCGGCGTCGTCCGTGTTGTCGTCTTCCGCACCGAGATAGATCGTGATCGGATCGGCCAGGTAATCCTTGAGCAGAGCCTCGGATTCCTGTGAGGAGAAGTATCCGCCGCCGAAGCCATAGGCAGCCTTTTCGGTGAGGCTCGGCCAGACATAGGTCGAGGGATTGGCGACGATCATCTTGTCGAAGGTGGCGTCGTCGCCGTACGCCGCGATGCGGCTCAGGAACTGTCCGCCGGCCGAGTGGCCGAACAGGACCATGTCGTCGCTATCGTCGGTGCCGACTTTGGCGTTCGCCCATTCAGCGATGTCGTTGACGATGGAAACGGTCCAGTCGTCGCGATCGGAGATGAACTTGCCGCTGTCGAGAATACCGCCGCGCTGATAGGCATCGCTGTCGAAGCGGGCTTCGTCGAACAAAGGAGCGACGACATAGTAGCCCTTCTCTTCGGCGATCTTGATGGCAGCGTCACGGGCGCTGCTCGCGCCACGGCTGCTGCCGTGGAAGTTGAGCATGACGCCTTTGATTTCTCCGGCGGGACGGTAGGTATAGACCTGCAGCGAGGTTCCGCCGAAGTCGACAGTCAGGGTCTGCTTGCCCACGGGAGCAGCAGTTACATTCAGTGCCATGATTTTTGCCCCAAATAACGCTCAGTCGCTTTTTTGCGATTTTCTTGAGCGGTGCTTGATAATTAAAATTTTAACTTAGTGAGAATAAATAGGTTACGCACAAATACTTATTAAAACTTGCAATGACGAGTGGAACCGCCTTGCAGTACTTAGCTGCCGAAACCAAAATTCGGCGACCCGAAAGCTTTTTACCCTGAAATAAGGCCAAATCGTGACGGCGGGATATTTTGATATACCTCGAAAGAGATAAAATCCGAATTCTCATATGAAATTTAACAGGATTACTTACATATCATCAATTTAAAAAAGATAATGATCCTATAAATTACTTCAGTTCCTAAGCTTGCGCTGAAGTCTTTCCGCTATCGAATTTGATACGGCTTTTGCCTACGGGAAGGAATTGAGAAGTACAGATCGAGCCTCGTACACTCGATCTATCATGATCGCAATTATTCTTGCACGAGGGCCCTGCTCATAGAACGGGAGATCGGCGCGAGGAAATACTCCCAAGGAGTGCGTGAGCCTGTACGAATGGCCACGTCGGCGCTCATTCCAGGCTGCAGCGTCACCGTCTTGAGGCCAGGAGAATCGGAACTCAACTCGACCCGAGCCTGATAGTATGAAAAGCCCGTCTTAGGGTCGACGAAACGATCTGCCGAAACTGTATGGAGATAGCCTTCAATAGCCGTTCGACTGCGGCGATTGATGGCCCACAATCCTATATTCGCCGGGAGTCCGGGCCTCACCTGATCGATATCCAACGCGTCGATCGATGCCTGGATGACTAGCTTTTCATTGCTCGGCACGACATCGAGAAGTGGCTGTCCGGCTGTCACGACACCGCCGAGAGTATGGACCTTGATCCCGACCACGGTTCCGTCGATGGGTGATCGGATCTCCGTTCGCCGTAAGATATCCTCCGCGGCGGCAAGCTTTTGGGACATTTCATAGGCTGTCGATGTTGCCTCTTCGAGCCCTTTGACAACTTCGGTCGCGGAGGCTGCCTTCAGCTCCGCGCTTCGCAGCAACGCCTCCTCGATGCGTTGACGTGCAACACCGATCGAAGCGCGATAGCTTCCGATTGCCCCTTCGATCTCAGCTTTTTCTCGTTGCAAGGCCAGGACACGCGGCTTGTTGGTGAGGCCCTTTTCCAAGAGGCTCTGCGCGGCAACCAGCTCCTCATCGATTAAAGAAAGCTTTCTTTTTGACGACGTTATCTGACCTTCCAACCCGGAGATTTCGATCACAAGACCGGAAACCGTGCGCTCCAGAATGGAAAGGCGCTGTTGAATGAGCGTTCGACGATTCTCGAAGATGCTCTTCTGTCCCAGAACAGCATCGCGAACTGCCGGGTCTGTCATTTTTGACTTGAGGTCATCTGGAAGAGAGACCTCTTGAAGACCATCTCGTTCGGCTGTCAATCGCGCCTGGGCAGCCCGAGCTTCATAATATTGGGCCCGCACCTCATTCAAAGTCGATGACGGCAACGTACTTTGCAGCTTGATCAAAATATCGCCGGCCTGAACATGCTGGCCTTCGCGGACATAGATGTTATCGACAATCCCACCCTCGAGGTGCTGTACGGTCTTCGTGTTCGTATCGACCGCAACAACGCCTGTCGCAATCACGGCGCTTTCGATCGGGGCAAGATATAACCACACAGATATGAGACTGCCCAAACCTACGATGATGCTAGCGCCGGCAATGATCAGGCCCGCCCCGAAAGGGGAGCGTGAAGAGAAACTAGCACTCGACGAAGCGAGCGGATCCGGAGGCACGGGAACAGTATCGAGCTTGCTCATTTGACAGCCCTCAGATCGGCAGCCCCGGCCCGCCCTGGTACATCATTGGCTCCTGCGGCGGTCGAGATTTCCGGCTCTCTCCCTCCGAGCGTCAAGAATTTGTCCGCTATTCGGCTCGAACGAACGGATGGCGCCGTCTGTGTCATGATGATCGATGTGCCGGCGCGCTTCATTTCAACGATCGCGGCCTCCATCGCCCTCCGGGACGGCCGGTCCAGATTTGCGGCGGGTTCATCGAGAACGAGCAGCCTCGGTGTTCCATAGATAGCTCGCGCCAAGGCAATTCGCTTGCGCTCGCTCCCCGACAAACCCGTCGTCTCCTCGCTGATCTCCGTGTCGTAGCCTTGAGGGAGCCGTATAATGGTATCGTGAATATTCGCCAGTTTGGCCGCAGCCAACACATCTGAGAAGTTGCCCTCTCCCATGCGGGCGATGTTCTCACGCACCGTTCCGTGAAACAGCTCGGTATGTTGCGGCAGATACCCGATCAGTTGGGCACGCATCTCAGGCGGAAGGCGCCAGATCTCGACATCACCTAAGCGGATTTGTCCATACTGAGGCTGCAAAAGACCGATCAGGAGGCGTGAGAGAGTCGTCTTGCCCGTCGCCGCATCACCGATGATGAGCAGCAGCTCGCCGCGGCCGATTTCGATGCTCAGCCGCCGCACGACATAATCACGGCGGCCATAGTAGCGGAAGCTGACGCTGTCGAGGATCAGCTCAGCATCACTGGTCGTCTCAGCAACGGATGTCTGCTTTGTGTCCTCGTCCGCAAGCAAATTCTTAACCTGCTGATATGAGGCATATGCCTCTTTCAACGGTCGCCAATCCCTCACAGCTCTCTCTGCCAACGCATATCCTAAGCCTCCCATCATCCGCGCAGCAAAGATGCCGCCAAGGGTCACTTCATTCTGCAGGAACAGCCAGATGCCTACGCCGATCAAGGCGATACGGTAGCATTGCCCCAATCCTCTCATCATGGTTCGGAAGAGCGCAATATTTGCCTCTGCCCTGTCGCGCTCCTCGAGATGGGCGATGTTGCTGCGCCGCCAGCGTTCGGTCAGGCTTGTCGACATGGTGAGAGCACCGACCGTTTCGATGTTCCTCTCGGCGCCCGCGACGATCCTATCGGCCGCACTCTCGGCCTGACGGGACGCACGGCGCGTTCCTCGCGTGATCAGATCCTGAAATGGCCCAATCAGGAGCAGGATAAAAAGCGTTCCGACCCCGACAGCTCCGAGCAGCGGATGAACGAGGTACACGCCGAAGAAAAACAGTGGCGCCCATACGACATCGAGCCAGGATGCAAATGTCCGTGATACGAATGAACGCAGATTGGCAAGTTCACCGAGCGCTTCGGGCCCTGTTGGCGTATCGCTAGTCGATCTATTGGCCAGGCTTGCATGCAGCAAGCGAACTCCGAACTGCTGTTCAATCCATATGCCCCATCGAGAGAGCATCCGTCGCCGCACCACCTCCAGCGCCAGGCCGGCGATCACGGCAACGATGACGACCAGCGTGAGCATGACGAGGGTTTCGACACTCCGACTCGCAGGCACGCGATCAAAAACATGCAGCATATAGAGAGGGACTGCGAACTTCAGCACGTTCATGAACGCGCTGAACACCCAGACAGCGACCAGGCCAGGACGTGAAGCGCGCCACGCGGCGCGGATGACCTGGTTTCTACCTCTAGACCCTCTGTTTCTCGACCTCGCCATGGGATTCCTAAATCAACAGGAGTTGCGGGCGTAGCCATGGGGCTCCGCGCAAGCATGCCCACAGGCCTCATCCCATTTTCAATCGACCTGCGATTAGCTCTATCCCGTTTGCGACCTTGGCCACACCTGATCAGGAATCGTTGAATCGTGGTCTCGTAACGCAATTTCCAGAAAGTTTATCTGCCCTGCATCCCTTCCTGAAGATCACCAAGATATTGGTGGCTGCTATCCATCATTTTAAGAAAGCCGCATTATTTAGATATACCCATTCCGTCCTAAATCTTTTGAGATGAATGCACTCTCCAACGAGCGTCTCAATCCGATCATGTCCGCAGATACTGTGTTGGCCTGGCCCATTGTAACTACCTCGCAGTGATCAATGTCATCAGATCCATCATGATTGAGGTCGGATTTACATAAGGCGCTGCAGCTTGAAGTATCTGCGTTTCAGATGGACGGAATCATTCATGACGACGAGACAACGTCTGTCAGTTTCCTGCAGAACCACCTTAATGTTTCTCGCGGGCGCCGTAGAGGCCATGCATCTCGATAGGTCTAAATAGCTGCTTCGACTCGCGTAGCCCGGGCCGTCCGGTATCTGACGAGTCATTGAAATGGATCAGGTCCGGAAACTCTGCCATGTGCCGATAGCACAGGAGATACGAGAGCCCCCGGAAATTGGTATCTGTAATGCAAAGAAAGTTGCATCCCAAGGTATGCGCGAGATGCCCCGTGAAAGCGAAACCACGCACCTCCCCGTCACAATCGACAACCAGCCCATTAAGCAACGCGTGAGGGAAGCGATCAGCCATCTTCAAACAGGCGCGCGTGTAGCGGTAACCATTCGGCGCAATGCCGCTGGCGATCAGACGCTCGCGCCAGCTCTCCAAAACCATCATGCAAGCGGACCGATCTGCAGCCGTGTAGGGCCGTGTATCGACATGCCCTTGGCGAAGGGCGCCTGATATTTTATTCCGCAACTTTTTGAAGCCGGATCCCTCCAAACCCATAACAGCCGCCCGGTCGAAGATGAATTCCTCTTCCCTGAAGAAGACCTCGAAGCCAGCACGGGCAACCGGAAGGGCATCGCTTTCCTGCACCCATACGATCCGTCCCGAGCGATTTCCGTTGAACTCTTGCATTCTCTGCTGAGCATAGCGCAACGCCGAGATATTGAAGGGGAACGGAGGAAGGTAAAGATCCATCCGCATTTGTCCTTCCCGCCGGCGTATCTGATAAACCAGCATCGATCCCGCGTGGCGTTCCCAGCGCAACGTATGCGCGCGAAACTGGCCATAGAAATACAACAATGGAAAATAATAAAGCCAAGCTTTCACCTGAGCTTCTTCCGCCGCTGCAAGGAAAGTATCCGCATCCCTGATCTCGATGGGGATAAGGCTTTCCAGACCCATATTTCTTTGCACGACGTTCATCGTTCATCAACCTCGGGAAGCGACGCAAGATGGACTTGGCGACGTTTTCTCGAACCATTCCAAACAGAAGCAGGCTTCACTGCAACGCTCGAAATGACAATGGGAACAATGGAAATGCCCTGTACCTCTCATGGATTACAGACGGCGGGGTATTTTTCGGCTTCTTCAAGGATTCAAGCATCCGTCACACCTGAATCCAACCTGATTGAATCTGCTTGTTCTCGGCGCCGGCGATGAATTTCTGCTTGAATTCCGCAAGCCCGCGGCTTCGCCCGACGTCGCCTGAATTGATCCATTCCCGGTCGGGATACAGCTTGGCGTGCTCGTGTACGATCAACGGGCCAACATCATACTGATGCTCACCTCTGCCATAAACATATGTGGTCCAAGATATGCCGAGATAACTGCCGATCGTGTAGCCGATCACATCGTCATCCAACATCACGGCGACATGTCGAACGCCCAATGGCTCCAAGGCCGCCAGATTTTCCAGGCTCCAGATTGTGCGCTTCCGATAGTACGTCGTCTCGCCTTTTGCTTTCTTATCCGCGAACCAGCGTTCGTTGCACGCCAGCACGCGGTCGATATTGTCTGGTCCAATCGGCTCCATATGCACGCCCGCCTTCAGCAGCTTGCGGATGTTCCGGCGGTGGCCTTGCAAGGATGATCCGATCATTTCAGATACGGTTTCGCGCTTCCAAACGAACTCGTGGTAGCCCTTGGCGGGAGCGATACTGCTTCTCCAGCCCTCCCCATGGGGCGCGAATATCGGCCCTAAAAGATCGCCAGGATTGAGCGCCTTCGCTTCTCGCATGAGCGCCTTCTCGTACTCATTCCAGTCGGATGTCAGCGGCAGAAACTTGGTTCTCTTTCCCAAGCGAATGAGGATGCAGTCCTGCTTCACCTCTTCTGTAGCGCCATGGGCGAAGTCCTCGGCCAGCACCAGAAGGCTCATTTCGAAAGTCGTTCCCCCAAGCGCCTCCAGATTGCGGCCCCATTCGGACGAACGGGTAAAGGTTTCGCGCTGAAGCCATGACTGCTGCATCGGTGGCAGGCCTGAGGATTCCGGCTTGGGGAGCCGTTCAAGGCGCTCCTGGGCTTCGGCATGTTCTGGTTCTTCTGCAAGGATGCCACGATAAATCTCTCCTGCATCCTTGAAGCGCAAGAGTTTGCGCAACTGACCGGCTACCTTGAGTTTCAGATCAGTCCGATCGGGATCGACTTCTAGTGCCGCCCGATAGTAATTTAGTGCGGATCGATGGTCGCCACGCGTGCGCGCGATGTGGCCAAGTCCGGCCAGCGCCCTGACAAGCTTGGGCTGTTCCTTGAGGACGCTGAGATACAAAGCTTCTGCCTCGTCAAGGCGCGACAATGCCCTCAACTCCTGAGCCATCTCGAGCCTGGGACGAGCCCGGCGCGGATTGGCTGCCTGGGCGACTTCGAAATAGCTCAACGCCGCGGATGAATCACCTCGTTGTCGGGCCAGGTAACCGAGGTTCAGGGGAGCCCGATATCCATTCGGCTGTTTTTCCAGGATGATCTGATAGACGCTCTCCGTGGCCTTCCTCAGCGCTGCGACGGCATCAAGATGGATCGGTTCTTGTCTTTCGACTTCAGGAAGTACGGCTTGGCTGTCGGGATTCGTAGCTGAAGCGTGGTTTTGTTGAGAAGCTTGCGGGATCACGGCGGCCTCCAGCACGACCTAGGAAGGATTGATTATTGCTGCCCCTCAGCGTGGCACCATGGGGAGAGCTATCTGCTTCCACTCTCATGCTGCCTTTTATTCATTGTGCCCACGAACAGCACCCGACCGCCAGAGCCTGCTGTGCAAGGGACTAGGCTATTTGGGGGTACGACGGAAATCTCCTCTCTTACCGCGGCGTTCTGCCAAGCTCGAATGTTCAAAACGCCGTCTCTGCTCGATATTTCGATTTGCCTATGGAATATTTAAGCTGGACAAGTCGCTCCCATGCCTAGCGGAAACCCATTCCATTCACGAAAATTGGTTCAGGGACGCAAAGGCAGTGTCATGATTCCACGCGGCTCCGGGCAGATGAAGGCGACCCTCGACGGGTTCACCTTTGACATCTACACCTACAAGCCGAACACGGCGATCAAGGGTATTCTCCTGATCTACCACGGCACCTCGCGCACGGCGGACAGCTATCGCGATTATGCCATCGACCTTGCCGAGCTTGGCAAGCTCGTGGTTGTAGCGCCGCTCTTCGACAAAGCCCGCTTTCGCATCAGGGATTACCATCGCGGTGGCTTGGTTGATCGAGCCGGAAACCTCAAGCCCGCCATTCAATGGACCACGCGTTTCGTGCCCCTTCTGGCCGATTGGGTGCGGGCACAGGAAAAAGCGGAGAGCCTGCCTTATTGGTGCTGGGGACATTCTGCCGGCGCGCAATTTCTGTCGCGCGTAGCAGCGTTCGAGCAACCGGATGCGCGCCGCATCGTGTTAGCGAATGCCTCAAGCTATGTGCTTCCGCTCCTCGGACGCTATCCGGATGGGGAAGCGGCTCCTTATGGAATGGGGGGCGTGTACGGGAGCGATGACGAGCAAGAGAAACTGCGCGGCTATCTCGGAATGCCTGTCACGATCTACCTCGGGTCGAGAGATGTTGATCCCCGCGACCCTGAACTATCCATGAAGCCTGAGTCCCGGCGGCAAGGCGTTCAACGGAAGCATCGCGGCGAGCGGACATTCGCGCTCGGCCAGCGCCAAGCCGCTGCGCTGAACTGTCCGTTTGGCTGGCAGCTGGTTTACGCGCCAGAAGGCGAGCACTCGACCTGGCAGATGATACAATCCCAATGCGTTCTCGAGGCCATGGGCCTGTTCACCTCATCGAGCACCGGACGCAAATCCGCCAACTCCCATTCATCGAGAGAATGATTGAGAAAGACAAGTTCATCATCCCTGGATGCTTCTCTTGCGGCAGATCCGGCTTCGTTGACCAAGAAAAACCAAAGGTGTAAGTTTAAACCTTAGCCGACAGTATGCATTAACCGGATCCCGTATCTGGAAGCGTTGATCTGAGCGCCCAAGTACAATCATTCGGTTTTTGTTGTTGCTGCCTGATTTTTCATGCCGAACACAGACGTGTGGGGGATGAAAGGAAATGGCTCTCGCGCTGGTCCTGATCATAGTGGCCATCGGCTCGGTTGTTTTCCACCTCGTAAGCCCATGGTGGTGGACGCCGATCGCCTCCAACTGGCACTATATCGACGACACCATCCTCATCACCTTCTGGATCACAGGCGCAGTCTTCGTCGCCGTGGTTCTGTTCATGGCTTATTGCGTCTACCGGTTCCGACACCAACCAGGTCGTCAGGCAACCTATGAGCCGGAAAACAGACGCCTGGAATGGTGGCTGACGGTCATCACGGGCGTTGGCGTCGCCGCCATGCTGACGCCGGGTCTTTTCGTCTGGCGGCAATTCGTGACAGTCCCGGAAGATGCGACCGATATCGAGATCCTGGGTCAGCAGTGGCAGTGGAGCTTCAGGCTTCCGGGTCCGGACGGCAAGCTGGGCCTTGCGGACACGCGGCTCGTGAGCCCGGATAATCCGATGGGCCTCAGCCGTGAGGATGCGGCCGCTCAGGATGATGTGGTGATCGAAGGGGGCGAGCTGCGGTTGCCGATTGGCAAGCCAGTGAAAGCTCTGCTTCGCTCGGTCGACGTCATTCACAATTTCTATGTGCCGGAGATGAGAGCCAAAATGGATCTGGTCCCTGGCCAGGTTTCCTACATCTGGTTCACGCCAACCCGTACCGGCACATTTGAAATTCTATGTGCTGAGCTTTGCGGCGTGGCGCATTCGCAGATGCGCGGAACAGTCATCGTTCAAGAGTTGAGCGAATACCAGACATGGCTGAAGGGCCAGAAGGCGCGAGATTTTGCGCGCCTGTCGCCCTCGGCGGAATGAGGGCCTGCATAGCGAAACGGCCAGGGAGAGCGTCCTGATGGTAGATGTCCCAATCGGTCACGCCGGAGCAGCATCCACTGCCGAGTTCGAGGATGTCGAACTCTATCATCCGCATAGTTGGATCACGAAATACGTCTTCAGCCAGGACGCGAAAGTCATTGCCATTCAGTATTCCGCGACGGCGCTCTTCATAGGCCTGATTGCATTGGCTTTGTCTTGGCTCATGCGCCTGCAGTTGGGCTTTCCCGGCATGTTCTCCTTCATAGACCCCAATGCCTATTACCAATTCATCACGATGCACGGAATGATGATGGTGGTCTATGTCCTGACAGCCTTGTTTCTCGGTGGCTTCGGCAACTACCTGATTCCCTTGATGGTCGGCGCCAGGGACATGGTTTTTCCCTACATCAACATGCTGAGTTTCTGGGTCTATTTCCTTGCCGTTCTCGTTCTCCTTGCCAGCTTCTTCGCACCGGGCGGCCCGACCGGCGCCGGATGGACCCTCTATCCGCCACAAGCTATCCTGTCCGGCACCCCCGGCGGGCAGGAATGGGGCATCATCCTGATGCTCGTCTCGCTGATGATCTTCATCATCGGCTTCACGATGGGCGGCTTGAACTACGTCGTGACAGTTCTGCAGGCGCGCGCACGTGGCATGACTCTCATGCGCATGCCGCTGACGGTCTGGGGCATTTTTACCGCGAGTTTCATGGCGCTGCTGGCCTTCCCTGCCCTGTTCGTCGGCGCCGTCATGATGCTGTTCGACAGAGTGCTTGGGACGAGCTTCTTCGTTCCGGCCATCGTCGAAATGGGTCAGTCCCTCGACCGCAATGGCGGCAGCCCGTTGCTTTTCCAGCATCTGTTCTGGTTCTTCGGTCACCCTGAGGTTTATATCGTCGCCCTCCCTGCTTTCGGCATCGTCTCCGACTTGATCAGCACTCACGCGCGGCGAAACATCTTCGGATATCGCATGATGGTCTGGGCTCTTCTCGCCATCGGCGCGCTGAGCTTCGTCGTCTGGGCGCATCACATGTATGTCAGCGGCATGAATCCGTATTTCGGGTTCTTTTTCGCGACCACCACCCTCATCATCGCCATCCCCACGGCGATCAAGGTCTATAACTGGATTCTCACGCTCTGGCGAGGCGACATTCACTTGACCGTGCCGATGCTGTTCTCTCTCGCCTTCATCGTGACATTCGTGAATGGAGGACTCACTGGCTTGTTTCTCGGCAATGTGGTCGTCGATGTTCCGCTCTCCGACACCATGTTCGTAGTCGCTCATTTTCACATGGTCATGGGCGTAGCTCCGATCCTCGTAATTTTCGGAGCCATCTATCACTGGTATCCCAAGATCACGGGCCGCATGATGAACGACGGTCTCGGCAAGCTGCACTTTTGGGTTACGTTCCTGGGCGCCTATGCCATTTTCTTCCCGATGCATTATCTCGGCCTCATGGGCATTCCACGTCGCTATCATGAGATCGGCGAAATGGCGTTCGTCCCGCAATCCGCGCATACCCTCAACGCATTCATCACGATCGTGGCTCTGATCGTCGGCGCGGTTCAGTTTATTTTCGTCTTCAATCTTTTCTGGAGCCTACGTTACGGCCGGGCTTCGGGCGGCAATCCGTGGCGCGCGACGACACTGGAATGGCAAACGCCCGAGACGCCACCACCCCATGGCAATTGGGGCAAGCACCTTCCCGTCGTCTATCGCTGGGCCTACGATTACAGCGTGCCCGGCGCAAGCCAGGATTATCTGCCGCAGAATGATCCGGGTCCTCAGCCTACTATGGGTGGCTCGCATGGCTAGTATCCTGGCACTTCTCAGCCTCCTCGCCATTGGTGCCACCTGGTGGCTTCTCCGCCAGGGCATCGCATCGAAGCCGTGGGTGGAGCAAGGCGTCCCGGGCAGTTGGACAGACGCCTCCCCATCGGGCCCAACCAAGGAAAAAGTCGGGCTTGGCGTTTTCATCGCGGTCGCCAGTTCCCTCTTTGCACTTTTCATCAGCGCCTACGCCATGCGCATGCAGATGGCTGATTGGCGGGCTCTGCCGATCCCCAGGCTGCTCTGGCTCAACACAGCTATTCTTTTTCTGAGCAGCATGGCCTTGCACCGAACCAATCGAGCGATCAGGAACGGCGATGACGATACCGCACGAATAAGCCTTCTTGCAGCGGGGATAACGACCTTGGCCTTCGTGTCCGGTCAGCTCTTGGCATGGCGGCAGCTCATGAATGAAGGATACTGGCTGACCTCCAACTCCGCCAACGCATTCTTTTATGTTCTCACAGGTCTCCATGGTCTTCACCTTCTTGGCGGAATGGTGGTTCTGGGCATGGTGATCGAAAGGTCCTGGCGGACCCGTGCGTTGTATGATCGGCAGCGCCAGACCGTTCAGCTTTGCACCACCTATTGGGATTTTCTGCTGGTCGCCTGGCTCATCCTGTTCGGAGTGATGACGGGCTGGGCTGGAGAACTCGTCGACCTATGCCGACAAGTATTGTTCTGAGGAGGCGTCATCATGGAGCATGCGCTGCATCGAGCCGATCAACCGTCTCAAGAAGCAGCGGGACTTCGGGGAGTCGCAGCCGATTATGCCTCCGATCGGCAGGCCTTCAGAGGCGTCTCCTGGGGGAAGGCCATGATGTGGATCTTCCTCCTCAGCGATACCTTCGTCTTCAGCTGCTTCCTGATTTCCTACATGACCGCCAGGATGTCCACGACGGTCCCGTGGCCCAATCCAAGTGAAGTTTTCGCGCTGACGATTGCAGGAACGACGCTCCCGCTCATTCTGATCGCGATCATGACCTTCGTGCTGATCAGCAGCAGTGGCACGATGGCGATGGCGGTCAATTACGGTTACAGGCGCAACCGGCGAATGACAGCCGGCCTGATGCTACTGACCGCCCTTCTTGGCGCCACCTTCGTCGGAATGCAGGCCTTCGAGTGGACGAAGCTCATCCATGAAGGTGTCCGGCCGTGGTCGAACCCCTGGGGCGCGGCTCAGTTCGGCTCCAGCTTCTTCATGATCACCGGCTTTCACGGCACACACGTGACTTTCGGCGTCATCTTCCTGCTCATCATTGCACGAAAAGTCTGGCGCGGAGATTACGACAGCGAACGAAAGGGCTTTTTCACGAGCAGAAAGGGCAACTATGAAGCTGTCGAGATCATGGGCCTCTACTGGCACTTCGTGGATCTCGTCTGGGTTTTCATCTTCGCCTTCTTCTATCTTTGGTAAGGGGGGACGTCATGGCGCAATCAACCGCACGCGCAGAAGGACAACAGCACCCGATCAAACTTTACCTGGTCGTCTGGGCATGGCTGTTCATTCTGAGCGCCTGCTCCTACATGGTCGACTATTTTCAGCTCGAAGGCTTTCTGCGTTATTCGCTCATCCTGCTCTTCATGGTGCTGAAGGCCGGTCTCATCATGGCGATCTTCATGCATATGGCATGGGAGCGGCTGTCGTTGGTCTATGCCATCCTTGTGCCCGTAAGCGCAGTTTTCGTCTTTGTTATCATCATGGTATTTGAGGCGGATCATACATTGCTGACCCGCCTCTCGTTCTTCAGTACAGGGCCTTAGCGGCGATCCGTTATCGACGCCGCTTTTCCTTGAACCGCAGGATGCGCATCCTCAGGTGAAGGCGGCTCGACGACGCGCCTGTAGAGATGCCAGGTCGCATGTCCGAGAACCGGCATCACTACTGCTAATCCGACGAAGAGCGGAATAGAGCCGATGAGAAGGGCGACCGCTACGATCAAACCCCACAGCGCCATGGTGAACGGATTCATGACGACCGCCTTGATCGACGTATAAACCGCGACGGCAATGCCGACATCGCGATCAAGGAGAAGCGGGAATGAAATCACGCTGATGCTCAGAACGGCGAGAGCGAAGACGAACCCGAGAGCATTCCCGAGCACGATCATTCGCATTCCTTCCGGCGTGGACAGGACCTGGTTGATGAAGGCGGGATAAGACGAGGGCGCCGCATACCCGAACATTGATTCATACAGCATCCGAGCCGTTGTCAGCCACACCATGAAGATCACCAGGAGAACTACGCCGAGTCCGATGATGGACGGGATGGAGGGCGATTTGAGTACGTCGAAAGCATCGCGCCACGATGTCGAAAGACCGAGCTCTCGACGACGGCTGATCTCATACAGGCCGATGCCTGCGAAGGGGCCGATCAGGGCAAAACCCGATGCCAGGGGATAAAGCAACGGCAAGGCGTTGTTCGTGAAGGTCAGAGCGGCAAGACAGACGCCAACGACCGGATAGATCAGCCCAAGAAAGACGAGATGAGAAGGCATTGCCCAGAAATCATCGAAGCCCTTGCGAAGGGCCTCCCGCAGATCTGATGGCCTAATGTGACGAACTACCGGGTGAGCCGGAGCGTCGCTTGCGCCGGCGACGATGTGAAAATTTGCCATAACCACTCCTCCAGGATGAACCTTGGCAATAGAGGCCTCGGAAGCGGTGTGCATGATGATAGGGCCACGCGCAGCCGCGACCTCCTCTGCTACGATAACCATATAGGTCGCGATTGTCGCCGTTTCTAAGGCGGGGGAACGTCAAGCCTGGCTGTCCTCTCACAAAAGCTTGCGAAAGAGGCGCCAGTCCCCCCGCCCTACACGGCTGAGTGCCCTCATGTTAGCTTTCGCCAAGGCCAAGCTAATCAGTTCACGGATGTGGCTGGAACGACAAAGCGAAGAGTTAGGGAATGGCACATTATCTTGGTATCGATGCCGGAACATCGGCCGTGAAGGCTGTTATCATCGATGAACGGCAATCGGTCATCGCCGAGGCAGATATTCCTTTGTACGTTTCCCGCCCTCACGACGGATGGTCGGAGCAGAACCCCGAGGATTGGTGGGCGGCGGTTCAAGCCGCTATGGCTCACCTCTCCAGGCAATCGAAAAACGGCCTGAGCTATGTGCGAGGGGTCGGGCTTTCGGGGCAGATGCATGGGGCCGTTCTGCTTGACGCGCACAACAGGCCCGTACGTCCCGCTATCCTGTGGAACGACGGCCGTTCATCGAAGGAAGCGGAGGAACTTCAGGCCAGCCATCCTGAGCTTGCCCAGCGGACGGGCGTCATCCCCATGCCGGGATTGACCGCGCCTAAACTCCTATGGCTCGCAAAGCATGAGCCCGACGCGTTTCGAGCCGTCAGAAAAATCATTTTGCCGAAGGATTACATCCGGCTCAAGCTCACCGGCCTCCTTATGACCGACATGTCGGACGCGGCAGGAACGTGGTGGCTGGATGAGGCCGCGCGCGACTGGTCCGACGAAGCTCTGGCCGCAACCGGCCTCGACCGGTCGTATATGCCTGGCCTCATCGAGGGGTCACAGCCTTCCGGCGCTTTGAGTCCTGCGCTTGCTCGGCAATGGGGCATGAGCGGCGAGGTCTCCGTGGCAGGCGGCGCGGGCGATGCCGCCGCCGGTGCTGTCGGCCTTGGCGCCGTCGACGATGGATCGGCTTTCATCTCGCTTGGCACGTCAGGACAGCTATTCGTGACGGCGAGAAGCTTCAATCCGGCACCTGAGACGCTGCTTCACACCTTCTGCCATGCTCTCCCCGACCGGTGGTTTCAGATGGCGGCCATGCTCAATGGCGCAAGTTGCCTTGCATGGGTGGCCGGTCTGCTTCAGCAGGATATTGTAAAGCTTCTCAGCAGCACGGAAGCTGCCTACGGAGCGCCCTCGAAGATCCTCTTCCTTCCCTATCTCACAGGAGAGCGTACTCCGCACAACGATCCCCATGCCCGAGGCGTATTCTTCGGCATGTCGCCCGAAACCGGACAGACCGATCTGGTGCAGGCGGTGCTTGAGGGAGTTGCGTTCAGCTTCGCCGACGCCAAGCAGGCGCTTGAAGGCGCCGACACGACACTCGCCGGTGCGGGCTTGGTCGGAGGGGGATCGCGCAGTGAATTCTGGGCGCAGATCTTGGCGAACGTCCTGAACATTCCGCTCCAGCGTTTCGAGGGAAGCGACAAGGGCCCTGCCTTCGGCGCAGCGCGATTGGCCAAGCTTGCCGCGACCGGCGAGCCACCTGAGACTATTTGCACACCGCCCCGCATCGTCCAGACGATCGAACCGACGCCGCAATTGGTGGAAGCTTATGCGCCTCGCATCGAAGCGTTCCGCGATCTCTACCGCGCTCTGAAGCCGGAATTCCGCACGGCCGCGGGTCGCCCTAATTGACAGTGCACCGAGCGATCCTAGTATTTCTCCTATCCTGAATGAATAGGTCCTCGTCGATGCTGTGACGAGATCTTCAGGGAGGAACAGCTTGTGTCCAGGCGATATCGTTACGGACCGGTCCTTGTTCGCCAATTCCCACAGAGTACTGGGACGGATGCTGCTCGCTTTCCTCACAGATTCGAGTGTTTTGATCTGACTCATCGAGTGATGCCGGAGCGGCCATGACAGGATCGGCTCCAATCCTCGAAATGATCGGGATTTCGAAAACCTTTCCGGGGGTCAAAGCACTCACTGACGTATCCCTCACCGTTTATCCAGGTGAGGTTCATGCTCTCATGGGTGAGAACGGCGCGGGCAAATCGACCCTCATGAAAATTCTGTCAGGCGCCTATCACGCCGATCCCGGCGGCGAGATCCGCATTGATGGAAAGCACGTCACGATCAGCGGGCCTCTGGATGCACTCCATTGCGGTATCTCGACGATCTATCAAGAGCTTTCTCTGGCACCGAACCTGAGTGTCGCCGAAAACATGCTGCTAGGGCGTGAACATAGAAGCGGACCGATGGTCAACCGCCGTTCCATGGAACAGGCTTGCCGCGCGGTTCTCGACAGGCTCGGTGTACGATTCAAAGCGTCGACAAAGGTCGGCGAGCTGTCGATGGCGGAGCGGCAGCTCGTCGAGATCGCCCGGGCGCTCATCGCCAATGCACGCATCCTGATCATGGATGAACCGACGACATCGCTCTCCTCCAGGGAGACCGACGCCCTGTTCGCCCTTATCCGGCAGCTTCGCGCCGAGGGCCTTGCCATCATCTATATCAGTCACCGCATGGCCGAGGTTTATGAGCTGGCGGATCGTGTCTCGGTGCTCCGCGACGGCACCTATGTCGGCACCCTCACCCGTGACGAACTGTCGGCGGAAAAGCTCGTGCGCATGATGGTGGGGCGCGACCTGTCCTCGTTCTACAAGAAGGATCATGATGCGAAAGGCAGCAGAGGTCCCGTGCTCTTCTCCGTCAGCCAAGTGAGCGACGGCGGGCGGGTACACGCGTGCTCATTCGATCTGCATCAGGGCGAGGTGTTGGGTCTTGCGGGGCTTGTCGGAGCGGGACGCACCGAACTTGCGCGCCTCATCTACGGAGCCGACCGCAAGGCGAGTGGCGAAATTACGCTCAATGGCAGAAAGCTTTCGCTTCACCGTCCAGAAGATGCCATCAAGGCGGGCATCGTCTACCTGACGGAGGACCGCAAGCATCTCGGCCTCTTCCTCGACATGACCGTTCGGGAGAATGTCAATCTCAACGTGCTGCAACGGGATGCCCGCACTGGAAGCATTCTCAATATCAAGGCTGCCAAGAACCGAGCCGCGGCTGCGATCCGCGCGCTCGGGATCAGGGTCGCGGGCGATATCGTGCCGGTCGGCAGCCTCTCGGGCGGCAATCAGCAGAAGGTTCTACTCTCGCGCCTTCTAGAAACACAGCCTCGCGTCATCATCCTGGATGAGCCGACACGAGGCGTCGATATCGGCGCGAAATCCGAGATCTATCGCCTCATAGATGATCTGGCCCGCCGCGGTGTGGGGGTGATAGTGATCTCGAGCGAGCTTCCTGAAATTGTCGGTATCTGCGACCGCGTGCTCGTCATGCGCGAAGGACGCATTGCCGGTGAGGTCGGCGGGTTCGGGCATCCGCCGATCACGCAGGAAAACATCGTCGCCATCGCGACCGGAGTGAAGGAAGCCGCAGCATGACCTCTCCCAATGAGACGAGCGCACCCCTTCAGTCCACCGGCGTAGGAAACGTAGAAGCCGGCGCACAGAGCCTTCAGCGACGCCTTGCGTGGCGCTCCACATTGCAGGCCATCGGCATGCTGCCGGTGCTCGTCATTCTCGGCATCGCCTTCGAGCTGATGTCGGGCCGCTTTCTTAGCGTTCAGAATCTCTCGATCGTTGCGCAGCAGGCTTCCATCAATACCGTTCTTGCCGCGGGCATGACCTTCGTCATCCTGACCGGCGGCATCGATTTGTCCGTCGGCTCCATCCTCGCCGCAGCGGCCATGGTCGCTATTTTGGGATCGCAGATTCCAGAATGGGGTATGCTCGGCATTCCGGCGGCTCTTCTCATGGGGCTGGCGCTAGGGCTCGCCAATGGCGCTCTCATCGCCTTTGTCCGCCTGCCTCCTTTCATCGTGACACTCGGCTCGCTCACCGCTGTGCGCGGTCTGGCCCGTCTGCTCGGCAATGACACGACCCAGTTCAATCCCGACCTTCCGTTCGCATTCATCGGCAATGGCGTTCTGTTCGGTGTTCCATGGCTCGTCTGGATCGCCCTGCTCTTCGTCGTCATGTCCTGGTTCATCCTGCGCCGCACCGTTCTCGGCGTGCACATCTATGCGGTTGGCGGAAATCAGGATGCGGCGAGGCTCACCGGTATCAAGGTCTGGGCGGTTCTTCTTTTCGTCTATGCGGTCTCGGGGCTCGCCGCGGGCCTCGGTGGTGTCATGTCCGCGGCACGACTCTATGCCGCGAACGGATTGCAGCTCGGGCAATCCTACGAACTCGACGCCATCGCCGCCGTGATCCTCGGCGGCACGAGTTTCGTCGGCGGCATCGGCTCTATCTGGGGCACCTTGATCGGAGCTCTCATCATCGCGGTCCTGTCGAACGGCCTCATCCTCGTCGGCGTCTCTGATATCTGGCAGTTCATCATCAAGGGCTTCGTGATCATCGGGGCGGTGGCGCTCGACCGTTACCGCCTGAAAGGATCCGCCCGCACATAGCATGGCGTGATCATTGCTGCGCACGAGCTGGTCGACTCGTCGCGGCCAACAATCAGACCAGGAACGATGTGGAGGAATATATGAAGCGCATTCTTCTGACAGCCGTCGCGGCTCTCGCGTTGGGCACCGGCACTGCCCAGGCGAAAGAACTGAAATCCATCGGCATTTCCTTGGGATCGATGGGCAATCCATTCTTCGTCGCCCTCGCGCGTGGAGCGGAAGCTGAAGCCAAGAAGATCAATCCGAATGTGAAGGTCACAGCGGTCGGCTTCGACTATGATCTCAACAAGCAATTCACGCAGATCGACAACTTCATTGCCGCCGGCGTCGATATGATCCTGTTGAATCCGGGCGATCCCAATGCGGTCGAACCGGCGATCAAGAAGGCGCAGGCCGCAGGCATTCTCGTAGTCGCCGTCGATACTGCCGCAAAAGGAGCCGACTTCACCGTCACCACGGATAATGTGCAAGCAGGCCAGATCGCATGCCAATACATCGTCGATAAGCTACAGGGCAAAGGCAACGTCATCATCCAGAACGGGCCTCAGGTTTCGGCTGTCATCGACCGAGTGAAGGGATGCAAGGAGGTCTTCGCCAAGAACAGCGGCATCAAGGTGCTGTCGGACGATCAGGATGCCAAGGGATCGCGTGAGGGCGGCTTGCAGATCATGCAGAGCCATTTGACCCGCTTCCCCGATATCAATGCGGTCTTCACCATCAATGACCCGCAGGCCATCGGCACCAACCTTGCCGCAAGGCAACTCAACCGGAACAATATCATCATTACGTCGGTCGATGGCGCTCCCGATATCGAGGCGGCGCTTAAGGATGCTAACAGCCCCATGATCCAGGCCTCGGCGAGCCAGGACCCTTATGCCATGGCGCAGCTCGGTGTGAGGCTTGGCAACGATGCCCTGAACGGCAAGAAGCCTGCCAATACCCTGACATTGATGCCATCGAAGCTTATCACGCGCGAGAATGTCGGACAGTATCAGGGCTGGTCAGCGCCGCGCTCCTGATGCATAAAATGTTCCACGGCAGCGCCGGACCTCAAGCCGGCGCTGTTTCCTATCGGAGCAAAGCATGATCCTGGTATGCGGCGAGGCCCTGATCGACCTCTTCGTAGGAGCGCCCTCGCCGACCGGGCTTCAGGCGGAAGCGGTCGCCGGGGGCTCCCCCTTCAACGTCGCCATCGGCATCGGGCGCCTAGGGCGCTCGTCAGCCTTCCTGTCCACCTTATCCGACGATGCCTTTGGCGCCTTTCTCAAGGAAAAGCTCGTCGCCGCCGGTGTGAGCACGAGCTATGTTCAGCCCTGCCCCAAGCGGACCACGCTCAGCGTCGTCGCGACGAACACTGCAGGCCAGCCCCAGTACTCCTTTTATGCCGAGGAATGCGCCGATCGCGCCCTGACGCCGGATGCCCTGCCCCCGCAATTGCCCTCGGACATCAATGCCATTGCCGCCGGTTCGTATTCGCTCGGCGTCGAGCCGATCGCGAGCGCCATTGAAACGCTCATCCGTCGCGAAGCGGGAACGCGGGTGATCTCGCTCGATCCCAATGTGCGCCCGCGTGTCGTCGGCGATCTCGCAGCTTATCGCGACCGCTTCGAGCGGCTGCTGACGCAGGCGACCGTCGTCAAGGCAAGCGACGAGGATATCGCGCTGCTCTATCCATCCAAGGATATCATGACAGCCGCGAAGGACTGGCTGAGGAGCGGACCCGATCTGGTCATCATGACACGCGGCGCGAAGGGACCACTTGCGGCCTTCAAGGGTGCCGTCGTCGAGCGCCCCTCTCCTTCCATCGAAGTCGTGGACACGGTTGGGGCCGGCGACACCTTCCATGCGGGTCTGCTTGCATGGCTCGATGCCAATTCGCTGTTGACGCCGGAGGCTATCGGCGCGCTCACCGAGGAACAGGTCATGGCGGCGCTGGACTTCGCATCGACAGCGGCCGCGATTGTATGCACGCGACGCGGCGCCAATCCCCCGACCTGGGACGAGGTCACGCGCTTCAAGTCTGCCTGACAATCAATGCGAGACATGAACGAGCCGGCCGATGCACATGCATGGCCGGCTCTTAGTTGCATCAGAGACGCGCGCGCGGATCGTGTTTGCCGACGCGGGACAGCAGATAGTCGATCTCTGCCTTGGCGGCCGGCGTGAGGCCGCTTGCGGGCTTGCGCTGGGCATCGCTTGCAATCGCGCCGCGCTTTTGCAGCACGTATTTGCGAACGGCGAGGCCAACGCCCTGCTGCTGCTCGTAGCGGATCAGCGGAAGATGGGCATCGAACAGATCGTGCGCCTCGTCGCGGCGCCCCTCTTTCTGCATTCTGACAACATCCACCAGC
The DNA here is from genome assembly GCA_041913065.1 of Microvirga sp. Lineage (GTDB taxonomy): Bacteria > Pseudomonadota > Alphaproteobacteria > Rhizobiales > Beijerinckiaceae > Microvirga. The sequence goes on from JAYSGD010000001.1 coordinate 278,886, forward strand.
ATGTCAGGGAAGGCATAGCCCGTCATGGCACCGTCCGCGCCGCGCTCCATCTCGAAATCGAGGAAGAGACCGCCATTGCCGCAGAGGATCGAAATCGGCTTCATCTCGCCAGCCTCCTGGAAGGCGCGTAGGCGTGAGATCTTCTCCAGGCCCGGCCAATCCTCGTGCTTCAGCATCACGCATGAAGCGTGGTCCATCACAATGCGGCGAATGACAGCCGGCGTCATCACGACGCTCAGCGTCAGCGGATAGTCCTGGATGACGAAAGGAATGTCGTCGCCGATGGCTTCGACGGCCTGGGCGTAATAGCCGACGATCTGGTCGTCCGTGCGCAGGGACGGTGGCGGCGCGATCATCACGCCTGCCGCGCCGATATCCATCACGTTACGCGCGAGCGAGCGCATGGCGGCGAACCCGGGAGCCGACACGCCGACGATGATCGGAACGCCGGCGCGCTTCACGACCTGACGCGTGATGGCAAGGGACTCTTCCGGCTCCAGCTTGGGCGCTTCGCCCATGATGCCGAGGATCGTCAGGCCGGTCACGCCGCAACCGACATAAAAGTCGGTCAGGCGATCGACGGATTCCGTATCCAGGCGTCCATCGGGGTGAAAAGGTGTCGCCGCGATGGCATAAACGCCGGCGGCTGTATGATCGAGCTTCATGCGCCCTGCTCCTTCTTGAAGGCTTCATAACGAGCTTTGGTTTCCGCATTCATCGGGTAGAGACCGGGCAGCGGCACGTCGCGTCCCACCTCTTCCATGATCCAGGCTTCCATGCGCTCCTGCTCGGGAGCCTCAGCCAGAACTTCGCTCAAGAGAGCAGCCGGAATCAGCACGGCGCCATCCTCATCCACCACGATCACGTCATCCGGATAAACAGCCACGCCGCCGCAGGCGATCGGCTCCTGCCAGCCGACGAAGGTCAGGCCTGCGACGGATGGCGGCGCGGCTACTCCGTTGCACCATACCGGAAGTCCGGTTCCGAGCACGCCAGCCAGGTCGCGAACGACGCCGTCGGTCACCAGAGCCGCGACGCCGCGTTTCTCCATGCGGGCGCAGAGAATATCGCCGAAGATACCGGCATCGGCCACGCCCATGGCATCCACCACGGCGATGACGCCTTCCGGCATCGCTTCGATGGCGGCTCTGGTGGAGATGGGAGAGGCCCAGCTGGCAGGCGTCGCAAGATCCTCGCGCGCCGGAACGAAACGGAGAGTAAAGGCCGGTCCGACGATCCGCGGCTGGCCTGGCTTCAAGGGCTTGGTGCCGCGCATCCATACATTGCGAAGCCCCTTCTTGAGCAGGATCGTGGTGATCGTCGCGGTCGAAACCTGTTTCAGGGTTTCGATGCCATTCTTATCGAGTGTCATGCGGGCGCCTTCTGACTGAATGAAGTTGCCATCAACTGCGATGGCGGAATCGGTGATGTAGGATGCACGCCGGCTGACGAGAATGGCAACCTGTTGCGCAACCTGGAAACCAACCGGACTCTCCTTGTTTCGCGGGCAAATTGCATCAAACCGTGAGGAAATAAAATCTCGACTTTGCTATCTTCAGAAGATAGTTTTTCTATCGATGGACACGCGTTTCCTTGAGAGCTTCCTGACCGTCGTCGAGGCGGGATCGATGGCGGAAGCTGCCCGCCGCCTGGGTATCACACCTGCTGCCGTGGCGCAGCGCATCCAGGCACTTGAACAGGAAATCGGGGCTCAATTGCTTTCGCGCGCCGGCCGCACCGTGCGACCGACCGAGGCCGGTACAGCCATTCTGACCCGCAGCCGCCAGGTCGTGCGGGAGGTACGTGACCTGCGCGCCTTCGCGGCGGGCGAGAAGCTGGGCGGGGAAATTCGCCTTGGGGCGATCTCGACGGCCCTGACCGGGCTGCTTCCGAGCCTGCTGATGCAACTCGTCTCCAAAGCACCTCTCCTGGACCTCTATGTGGTTCCCGGCACCTCCATCGAGCTCTACCGCAGGGTCGTCGATGGCGATCTCGACGCCGCCATCCTGGTCAGGCCGCAATTCTCACTGCCAAAAGCCTATGAGTGGCACCTGCTCAGGTCAGAACCCCTGGTCGTCATCGGCCCGCAGAATTCCACCGGCGATCCGCATGACCTCCTGAGAAGCCGGCCTTTCATCCGCTATGACCGGAATCACTGGGGCGGACGGCTGGCGGATACTTATCTCAGGCAGGTCGGCATCCGCCCTCAGGAGCGTCTGGAACTCGATGCGCTGGAAGCCATCGCTGTGATGGTCGACAGGGGTCTCGGCGTATCACTGGTTCCCGATTGGGCGCCGCCATGGCCGGAAGGGCTGTCGATTACCAAGCTGGCTCTCCCGGAGGCGGCTCCGGTGCGGCATATCGGATTGGTCTGGGCCCGCACGTCTCCCAAGACCCGATTGATCCAGGCTTTGCTGGCGGCAGCCTCCTGACCGCGAAGGCGGTCATTCAACTGAGGCTCAGGCTGAGATCACCGGTTTGGCCGAAGCGAAATCCCAGCCGGGACCTTGAGCTCTCCTTCACCCTTCTCGACATCGATGAAGCGGCTGTTTCTCGGTATCACGAGCCCATCGCCGATGCGCGGGAGCTTGGCCAAGCGAGTGCATGTGATGGATGATACGATGCCCGACGTGACCTCGTGTCCAGCGAGCCTCGCATCTGCCCGCCCCCTGGATCTGATCGTTCCGGAGATCTCCATCTGCTGGTCCGGAAAGCTCCATGTAAAGCTCTCCTGAGACTGCGTCCAACGCCCAGGCCACTCACCTTCCCTGGTCGTCGTCGCGTCGTAAATGTAAGGGCTGACCTCGCCGCCCTGCAGCTCGCCTCCCCCGACGCCGCCGCTCGGGTAGAACGTGATCACGAATTGCGAACGATCCGTATCGCGCGTGCACCGCCAGAGCGATCCGGCCAAACTCGAGACATCCGCGAGCGCGTCCGAGGACATCAGCAAAAGCGCAGCGGCAAGGCTTGGCATAACTCTCATGTCGCCGATTCCGCAGGAAGAGACGGGAAGGCACACATAGCCCAAGAATCTTATCAAAAGGCAATCGTGCGGAAGAGTTTCACTGTAGAAGCAAAATGCGGGACAGCGCCCAGAGACGGAGCGGCGGGCCTGTGGCACAGCTCTTTCTGCTGCCCCAACTTTTCTTTTTGAACAACGGCAGGAGTCTTACCATTGACGATGATACGCCAGGCAAGTTCGCTTTGAAGGCAACAACCTAGCCTTCAATTCCGCGCCGACACCAGTGTTGCAGACGGCATCGAATATGATGCCTTCATCTTGAATGCTGCTGGTGGAATGCCTTCGTTCGACAATCAAGCCGCTCTTCAATTCAGGCTTCAATCTGCGATATAGGTGGCCCTATAGGCCTTTTGGGGCCGCTTGAGTCTCTTCGGCAAGTCCGGATGAGCGATGCACCGGGAGTAGCGGATTTGATCGAGAGAATTGGTTCGAAATCCTGGCGGGTCCAGGTCACGAATGACGGAGAAATCGTGGTTCTGGGCATCCGAGCCGAGACAGGCAGTGAATATGAGATCCTGCTCAGCACAGTGGATTCCACGCCCATCGTGACCGATCTGCTGAATGAGATGGTGCGAACCCACCGGGGAAAGCCACCCAGGACCTTTTCCGGGACTTCCGGGCCGAACCACTTCAAGAGCATTCCGGTGCAGCCCTTGAGCACACGCATCGACCATGATGGCGGAAAGCCTGTGATGGTCCTGGATTTCGGCGGGACGGTGCTGAAGGTGTCGATTGATCCTGCCGAGCTCCAGCAGGCTTTGTCCAAGTCGCAGGCTTAGCGCCGCATATCTCCTCAGAGCTGGCCGCCATCGCCCCATTGTTCGAGCAAGGCGCTGTAGGCGGTATCCTGATAGCGGGAGAGCAGGAAGGCGGGCGCATAATCGGGCAGCTCGGATTGCGTGATGTAGCGGGCGATGAGCTCTCCGCCCGCACAGGACGCCATTACGCCGAAGCCTGAATAGGCGCACGAGATGTATGCGCCTTCCACCGGAACGGGGCCGATCAGCGGCCGGTTCTCCTGCGTCCTCATATAATAGCCGCCGTCGATATAGGGCCGCGGCACCTCCCCGTTGTAGACCTTGAGCCCCGGCACCATGGTCGACATGCCCCGCAGCGCGATCTCGGCGTAGTATTCCGGCTCGGGCAGCGGAAAGATCGGATCGACCGCATCGCCGTGATGGTTGAAGAGAATGAGCGTCGCCGATGCGCCATCGGGTCGCCCATGGACGCCTTCGGGAAATGTCCCGAGGAGCCATTGAGCCTCAGCGTCGGCGGTGAGAGCGGCGCGCTCCTCGTCGCTCCAGGGGAGAGGCTGCTCGTCGAGCCAGATCAGCATCGGCGCATTGCGCGGCATGCCGCCGAGCGTATCGGGGAAGCTGACCTTGAAATGGCGCTCGGCTCTGATCGGCAGCTCGACGCCGATCATGCGCGCCATCTCGACCTGCATCGGTCCGGCGGCAAGCACAACATGCGTCGCCGGGAGCGTCTGTATGTCGCCGTCCTGCTCGATATTGACGGCACGAACACGACCGCCGGTCGTATCGAAGCCGGCGACCCGGCCTTTGACGATCTGCACGCCGCGCGCGCGGGCCGCTTCCAGCATCACCATTCCAAGCTGTTGAGCGCTGAGCCAGCCGGCGCGCCTTGCATGCGCGAGCGCGACCGTCTCGGGAGCAAGAAAGGGAAAGTGCCGGCGGATCAGGCTTTTGTCGGTGATGACATCCGCGCCGGTCAACCCATCCTCGAAACCACGCTCGGACGACGGGATGTAATCGCTCTGCGGCGTATCGTGGAATCTGGCAGGTCCCCCACCCCGCGCCTCGGCCGACTTCGCCATGGTTTCGAGAAAGGAAATCTTGCTCTCATCGGCCGTCGCGAACACGTAACCGCGACGATTGAGGTTGATGCGGTTGTCGGTCGCTCGCGCGATCTCCTCGATGAGGTCGATGCTGCGATTCATGAAAGCCGTCATCGCCCGGTCGGGACCGGGCCACCAGTTGCGATAGGCCTCGGTCGATTTATCAGACGTGAGCGAGAGCGGGTTGCCCTCATCGACCAGCACGACATGTTCAAGCCCATGTTCGACGGCCAGAGAATAGGCCGCCGAGACACCTGCGATACCGGCGCCACAGATGACGACTTTAGATGACGAATGGGACATGCGGCCTCGCTGGTCGGGCCGCTCACCGCAGCCGGGAGAAGAATTCTTCCATACCAGAACGGCCGTGCCAATGGCCTCGGCTTATCGGCAAAATCGACGAACCGCACGAGTGAGGGAAGCCCAGGGATTCGCATATGGCTGCTTGGTCATTGCATGCAGCTCAAGTTTCAGAGAAGAGCCCTCGGCGATCTTGCAGCCGGAGCTTGAATGCCCGGCATGACCGCTCTGCCAAGAGAGCCTATTTCCGGAGGAGATGCGGCCGATCGTTTCCAACCCACACATGTCCGTCCTTGGGTGCATTCCAAGGATTTCCGAAGGCCTTGTTGAGATCGACATCCGCATGAGAGGCAAGCGCCGTTCGAACGGCGCATCTCTCGCGCCGGTGTTCGGCGACCTTGAACGGCTTGTCGCTGCGGGCCGTCGTTATACCGATGATTGGCGTCTTTCGCCGTGACCGCGACATTGCAATTCTCAAGGGTGATTTATCAAGATGAGCCTATACCGAGTTGTCGAAATGACAACTCTCGTACTAGGCTGATTTCCTGAAGAGATTGGTGGGTGTGCAAGGATTCGAACCTTGGACCCGCTGATTAAGAGTCAGCTGCTCTACCAACTGAGCTACACACCCGTCGCCGAAGCGCATTCAGCGGCGCGTTGTCCGCTGAAGAGGCCGTGCGTGTAACAAACCGCACGGCCCCTGTCTAGCCCATTTGCAAAGGTTTTTGCGTCAGGCGGCGGATTTCGATTTTCCGCTGTGATAGCTGCCGTCACCTTGTGTCAAAATACGGTCCTCCGGCTGAAGCTGACCGGGCTGGATCTCGTCCTGCGTTGCCAGTTCCTTCCACAGGGGGATCAGGCGTTCGACGTCCAGGCTTGGCCAAGCCTCGACGCCGTCGAGCACGAAATAGGTCTCCTGATAGTCGTCGATCCGGTAGAGGGTGCGCATGACGCGGCCGAGGTCGAAGGCGACCCGGTTCGGCGAGGGGCTCTCGAGCGCGAAGATCGTCTCGCCTGGCGAGGAGGCGATGCCGGCCCCGACGATGCGCATCCCCTCCGGCGTCTGGGCCAAAGCGAATTCCACGGTGTACCAGTAGAGACGCGCCAGATATTTCAGGGCGCCATGCTCGGCGGCCACGAGGCCGGCCTTGCCGTAAGCCTCCAGGTAATCAGCGTAGATCGGCTGCATGATCAGGGGCACGTGCCCGAACACGTCGTGGAAGATATCCGGCTCCTCGATATAGTCGATCTGCTCCGGCTTGCGGATCCAGAAGCCTGCCGGAAACTGGCGGTTCGCCAGCATGCGGAAGAAGGCGAGATCGGGGATCAGACCCGGCACGGCCACCACTTCCCAGCCCGTTGCCGCCTTCAGGCGTTGATTCAGCATCCGGAAGTCGGGAATGCCCTCCTCGCCGATGCCGAGGCGGTCCAGCCCCTCCAGGAACTGGTCGGCGATACGGCCCTTGAGGATCTCGCGCTGGCGCCTGGCCAGAGTGTTCCAGGTTGCGTGGTCCGCTTCCGTGTAGTTCTCGAAGCCCTGATCGCGCATGTAGTCGCGCGGGTCGTCGCTGCCGGTGGCTGTATTCATGGCGTTTCCTCCGTCTTTGTCATGACGCCAGGATAGCACCCTACTTTGGTCATTATCCGCCCGACCCCATCTGGATATCAAGCTCGGCAGTCATAAAATGACCGGAAAGCTGTCCGTGAGGTCATCCATGAAGCGCCCCCTTTCCCCATCCGACAGGCGCATCCTGCGCGTCCTTCAAGGCGAGGGGCGGATGCCCAACGCGGCCCTCGCCGAGAAGGTGGGGCTTGCCGCCTCCCCTTGCCTGCGAAGGCTCAAGGCGCTGGAGGAGGACGGGATCATCGAAGGCTACCGGGCGCTCGTGAACCGCAAGGCCCTGGGCTTCGAGGTGGAAGCGTTCGTCTTCATCAAGCTGGAACAATCGGAGCCAGGCTGGCGCACCCGCCTCGTGGACCGCCTGAAGGGCTACGAGGAGGTCATCGCCTGCCATGCGCTCGCCGGCGAAGTGGATCTCATCGTCCATGTGGTCGCGAAAGATATCGAGGATTTCGGCGAGTTCACCATGAACCGCCTGCTGACCCTCCCCGGCGTCGCCGATGTAAGGTCGAGCTTCGTGCTATCGACGATCAAACCGCAGAGCCCCATTCCTGTGCCGGATTGATGGGCTAGAGCATTTTTCGGTGAAGTGGATCCGGTTCACCGTCAAAAAATGCGGCACAGCAAAGAAGAGAGCTGATTCCATGAAAATGGAAACAGCTCTAGCCTCAGTCCGGTTATCGGGATCACTGAAATGAGGGCGGCGGCAACGGGCGAAGGTCTCGCGCCCCGCAATCTCCAAGCGTCATACCCGGGTTTGATCGGCCATGAGGGCGGCATGCGGTTATCAAAGAGCCAGTAGGCATGTGGGAATGTCCTCGCGGCGTGTGTCGCCCGAGGGTTTGCGGTCGAGGGGGCGCGAGGAGGCGTCCGGCTCGGCTAGTGTGAGTGAAGAACCAAACGGCTCCCCGCGCACGGCTTTTTTAGGCGGACCGGCGCGACATGGCCCCAGCTCTGCCCAAGGCGGACACCGTCTTGATACGGGCGGCCTTGGACCAGAGCGGAGCCCAGCCTCTCGCCGGGGCCTCCCGTCACGGGGGATTGCGTCATCCTCCGCACGGGACCGTGCCCGACCCCACAAACACGACGCCTCGCGAGAGCGCCCCTCGGTGGATCAGGCCAAGCCACACATAGCCAAGCTTAGGCATATTGTCAAGAACAAATACAGAACATAACGTTGCGGTGCATATGCTCGGCGCTATTCCCTCCCCCTTGCGGGGAGGGCCAGGGTGGGGGTGGTGCGACCGGGTGAGAGCGTCGGAAGGAAAAACGCGGGATCCCTCTCCCCCCTTATGGGGGAGAGTTGGAGAGGGGGGTGTGAGCGATAGCCTATCAAGGTCTGGTGCTGCACCCCCCTCCCTAGCCCTCCCCCACAAGGAGGGAGGGGACACCGGCGGCGCAGGGGTGAGGGCGGTACTGGTTCGGCATCCGCATGCCCTCACCCCTGCCCCTCTCCCGCACGGGAGAGGGGATGCACGGTAGAACTCGTTGTGCTGATTGGAGGGATCGAAGCGCCCTGACTTTGCGCCCCACCCCGCATGCGGGATGAGGCCTCGTGTGGCGCACTCATCCCATGCCCATCACGGGCCCGGTGCCGCTGGTTTCGATGTCGTAAACTTCAGCGTTCTTCCAATCAGGATGGCCGGGACGAGCCCGGCCACGATAGAGAGAATGCCAGCCTCACTCCGCCGCGTGCTGGGCGTGCAGGCGGGCGCCTCGGCTCATGAGCTTGTTGAGCGCGCCGAGATAGGCCTGCGCCGAAGCGACCAAGGTATCCGGATCGGCGGCGCGGGAGGTCACGCTGCGGTCGTCGGCGGAAAGACGCACCGAGACTTCGGCCTGCGCGTCCGTGCCTTCGGTCACCGCGTGCACCTGATAGAGTTCCAGCACGGCCTCGTGCGGCACCAGCGCCTTGATGGCGTTGAAGGTGGCGTCCACCGGGCCGTTGCCCTCCTGCTCCTCGATCACCGTGTTGCCATCGACCTGCAGGCGCATGGTGGCGCGCTGCGGACCGCGTGTGCCGGCGACGATGGAGAGCGAGACCAGCTTGATGCGGTCATGCGCGGTGGCGATGTTCTGATCGACCAGCGCCTCGATATCCTCGTCGTAAACGTGCTTCTTGCGATCGGCCAGATCCTTGAAGCGCTCGAAGGCATCCTGGAACTGATTGTCGGAGAGGCTGTAGCCCAGCTCTTCCAACTTGTTGCGGAAGGCCGCGCGGCCCGAGTGCTTGCCCATGACCAGCGAGGTCTTGGATACGCCGACGCTTTCCGGCGTCATGATCTCGTAGGTCTGCGCGTTCTTCAGCATGCCGTCCTGGTGGATGCCGCTTTCATGCGCGAAGGCGTTCCTGCCCACGATGGCCTTGTTGTACTGCACCGGGAACGAGGTCGCGGCGGAAGCGAGCTTCGATGCGCGTGTCAGCATCGTCGCCTCGATGCCGGTCTCGTAAGGCAGCACGTCGCCGCGCGTCTTGATCGCCATGACGATCTCTTCCAAAGCCGCGTTGCCCGCACGCTCGCCGATGCCGTTGATGGTGCATTCGATCTGGCGCGCGCCGCCTTCCAATGCCGCCAGCGAATTGGCGACCGCCAATCCCAGGTCGTTATGGCAATGCGCTGAGAAGATCGCCTTGTCGGCGTTCGGCACGCGCTCGCGCACGGCGCGGAACATGGCGCGATATTCGTCCGGCGTCGCATAGCCCACCGTGTCGGGCAGGTTGATGGTGGTGGCGCCGGCCTTGATGGCGGCTTCCACGCAGCGGCACAGATAGTCGATGGGCGTGCGCGTGGCGTCCATGGCCGACCACTCGATGTCCTCGATCAGATTGCGCGCCTGGGTGACGGTGGTGGTGATGATCTCCAGCACCTCCTCTTCCGTCTTGCGCATCTGGTGCGCCAGGTGGATCGGAGAGGTTGAGACGAATGTGTGGATGCGGGGCCGGGCCGCATGGCGCACCGCTTCGCCAGCGCGGGCGATATCGGCGGAGATGGCGCGGGCGAGGCCAGCGACGGTGGCGTTTTTCACCTGCTGGGCGATGAGCGAGACCGCCTCGAAATCACCGTTGGAGGCGATGGGGAAGCCAGCCTCGATCACATCGACGCCCATGGTGTCGAGCAAGGCGGCAACCTCGAGCTTCTCTTCCAGGGTCATGGTCGCGCCAGGGCATTGCTCGCCGTCGCGCAGGGTGGTGTCGAAAATGATTACACGGTCCTTGGAGGAGCCGGAGGTCTTGGCGGTCATGGTCTTGTCCTTCTCGGGGGAGCGGGCCTAAGGATCGGTCACACGCTCAGGGTTGTTCCTGCTTGTCTCGTGTCCCCTGAGAGCCCAGGCGACAGCGCCCAGACGACCCTCAGGGGCGGCTAAGGAGAAGGAGGCCAAGGAGACGCGCACGACCGGCCGCGGGAGCGGTGCCGTTCTTATTCGCGCTGTGGGAGCCGACGATCATCGCTGCCCAATCCTCCAAAGGCCGCGGCCCTGCCGCGAACAACGGCACGTTTGTAGCGAGAGAGCCCCGGAATGGCAAGCCGTTGAAACAAACGAAAAGCCGAAGCACGACTATTGTATGGGAAGTTTCCCATGGCCTGTCAGGGCTGGAAGGACAGGAAAACGCTCTAGATCAGGTCAAGCTTGGCTTTTATTCAGCTTTTCAAACCTTCCAGACAAGGGGATCTTTCATGAAACCGTCCATCCGCCTGTTCTGCCTGACCGGCCTTCTGACCCTCCCGCTCGCCGCCTGCAACCAGACGGCTTCCACAGCTCCTGCCGGCACGAGCGTGACACCGGCGAGCTTCAGCATGCCGACCGCCACCGGCTGCCAGGGCGAGGTTGCCCGCTACCGGGCCGTGATGAGCAACGACCTTGCCATGGGTCACGTGAACCAATCCGTCTACAACCGCGTGGATCGGGAGATCGACCAGGCCGAAGCCGCCTGCACTGCCGGGCGCGATGCGGATGCGGTGCGCATGATCAACGCCACGAAGCGGCGCCACGGCTATGTGTGAGTGAAGACCGACTCGAAGAAGGATTGCAGGAAAAGCGGCATCCTTTCGGGATCGATATCACACATTCCCCGGACGATCCGCACATCCTGCAATTCGGGTTCTTCCTCCTTGGCGATGTTAGCGCGGATTTTCGCCGCGCCCTCCTCCGCCGTCACCGGCATCGTCACCATCCGCACCAGTGCGATGGTCGGCCAGCGCTGTACGATGATCCATTCGTCATCGACATGAAACTCGGCTTCCGTAAGGCCCGTCTCCTCAATCAGCTCGCGGGTGAGGCTCGCCGCGAGATCGACGCTGCCGTCAGGTCTGAGATCGTCGAGATCAGGCGTGCCCGCCGCGAAATAGACGCGGCCTGCATTCGCCGTGTGCGCCGCCATCACGCCGCAAACGAAAGCGCCGTCCGATCCGCGTAACGCGCCCATGGCGAAACCGTTTGCGATGCTCTTGTCGGGATAGTCCTGATCGATCCAGGCGATAAGATTCGCGTAGCTCGTTTCGAAATAGGTGTTGCGGCAGAGATCCTGTTCGAACTCCAGATTGCTGAGTAGCAAAACTCGTCCGTTGAACATCTTCGGCTTGTCCGCCACACGCCGCTTCCAGTTCTCTTCGATGAAGCCGCGGTTCTGCTCGGCCCACTCCCATTTCATGGGAACGCAGTGCGCATCGACGCGTGAGACGCGGCGGATCTGAAACTCAGAATTCATATCAGCAGCTCGCCGCGGCTCACCATGACGGCGCCGCCGCCGATCTCGGCGGAGACGAGCGCGCCGTTCTTGATGGTCATCTGCAAGCGAATCTCGCTCGGCCTTCCCATCTCGACGCCCTGCTCGATGACGATGTTATGCTCGCCGTCGCCCAACGGCTCGCATTGCATGAGCGCGCCGGCGAAAGCGGCCGCCGCGGAGCCTGTCGCAGGGTCTTCGATGACGCCCATGCCCGGCCCGAACATGCGGGCGCGGAAGCGCAGCCCCTCGGCGTCGGGCATACGCGTATAGACATAGGCCGCGGGATGATCGCTGTCCGCGAAGGCCTTGTCGAAAGCTTCACCTTTCGGATAGGCCCGCGCCAGCGCATCGGGAGAAGCGACGGGCACGAGATCGTAAGCGACGCCTGCCGAATGGCGACTCGGCACATGACGCGCGAAACCGATTTCCTTCGGGTCGAGGCCGAGCGCCCACGCGCAATCGGTGCTTTCCTTGCCCTCGCCCCAACTTGCGGGAAGGCGCGGCAGACGGAAGCGGGCTTCGCCGCTCAACGCATCCTTCACCTCGACGACACAGGGAACGACGCCGACTTTTTCTTTCAGGCCGAACGCAACGGCGCCAGCCTTTCCATTCCGGTCGAGGAGCGCGAGCAGAACCGCCGTTCCCACCGTCGGATGGCCTGCGAAAGGAAGCTCTCGGGCAACGGTGAAGATGCGCAGGTCGGCGCGCTGATGCTTATCTTCCGGCGAGAAGACGAAGACGGTCTCGGAAAGGTTGAACTCCTTCGCGATCCTTTGCATCCCCACGTCATCGAGGCCTTCCGCGTCAAGCACGACGGCGAGTGGGTTTCCGGCGAAACGCTGGGAGGTGAACACATCGAGCGTGATGAAACGACGGGACATAAGAATCAGACCTCTTCAACGGCGAAGCGATGGCTGGGCGAGACGAACTCGTCCTGCGCGGCGATGGTGAGGATTTCGCGCGAGCCCGCCTCCTCCGTGCGCTTGAGCAGACCATAGACGGAAGCTGCGGCTTCCGTGAGCGCGGTGGGAGCCGAACGGGAACGCGCGTAATGCACGAAGAACAACGCCGCGATGGCATCGCCTGCTCCATTGACGCTGAGCGACAGCTTGGGCGTTCGCACGCGCCAGAAACGGCCAGCCTCGCCGGCGATCATGTCCACCGCGTCGTCCGGCGTTTCGCGCGTTTCGACAGAAGTCACAAGCACGGCTTTGGGGCCAAATCGCTGCACGGTAGAGATACCCTGCTTCACATCGCTCAACGTTCCCGTCACCAGGCCCGACAGGTAGTCGAGCTCGAACTGGTTGGGCGTGATGATATCGGCGGCAGGGACAGCCTGGTCGCGCATGAATTCCGGAATGCCGGGACGCACGAAGACGCCGCGCCCCACATCGCCGATCACCGGATCGCAGCAATAGAGCGCCTTGGAATTCAGAGCGCGCACGCGCTCGACGGCGCCAAGGATCGCGTTGCCGATATCGGCGGAACCCATATAACCGGAGAGAACTCCGTCGCAGCGCTCAAGCACGCCGCGCTCGGCAATGCCGTCGACGAGCTCCTCGATGGCGGGACCGTCGAAAACGCGGCCCTTCCAGGAGCCGTAGCCGGTATGGTTCGAGAACTGGACCGTATGGATGGGCCATACCTCGACGCCCAGGCGCTGCATCGGAAAGACGGCGGACGCGTTGCCCACATGACCATAGGCGACGTGGGACTGGATCGAGAGAACATTCATGGCATTGGCCCCTTCCCTCCTTGCGTAGCGCATCGAACGTCAAGCTTCAAATCATGTGATGTGATCATTGGTATCAAAGACTTGAGAACGGAAACGTGGCCTCGGGCTGCGGCGTTCGCTAAAGCATCGGACCAATCCGATGCTTTCTCTCAGAATGAGAGCATCGTTCGCCCGCAAAACCGGGGCCACTTTTGCGCATGATGCTCTAAAAGGCCCCAACAGGAGGATTCGCGTGTATCTGGAGAGCATCACCAACACCGTGCTGGATTTCATCCGGGCGCATCAGGGCTATGCCCCGCTGATCGTCGGGCTGATGACCTTCGGCGAATCCCTGGCTTTCATCTCCCTCATCCTGCCGATGATCACCATCCTGGTGGCCGTGGGCTTCGCCTTGGCCGCAGCGGACATTCCGTTCTGGCAGGTCTGGCTGGGCGGCTCGATCGGAGCCTTCCTGAGCGCCTGGATCTCCTTCGAGATCGGCGCCAAGACCAAGAAACGCGCCTACGGAATCTGGCCGCTCTCGAAGAATCCCCAGCTCGTCGAGCGCGGAGAGTTGTTCTTCCAGCGCTTCGGACCCTGGGCCATGTTCCTGGGGCGCTTCTTCGGCCCGACCCGTGCCGTGCTGCCGCTGATCGCAGGCATCTTCATGATGCCGCGCGTGATCTTTCAGGCCGCCAACATGGCCTCCGCTTCGGTCTGGACCTTCGCCCTGCTCGCCCCCGGCGCGGGCCTTGCCCATTACCTGATCTGGTGAATTTTCATCGGAACTGCTGCCCCGAGGGGTCATTAACCTCCGTCATCAAAGGAGGCTCCCCATGGGCAAAGGCAAGATGAGCGGCGATAATTCCGGCGAGAGCAAGAAGCATCCCGGCGATCATGCGCGCGGCTCGGGCGGCACGATGAAGAACCGCAACGACCCCGGCAAGCAGGATAACAACAAGGCTCAGAACACGAAGAGCAATCGGCAGTAATCCTGCATTTAGGCCGCCTTCCCTCTCCGTTCCCATAGGTGGCAACAAGCTTCCGTAATGGTATTGCCAAGATATATCATTACGGAAGCGAATTATGCCGCAGAAGCCCCGGCGGTCCTACGCCTATTTCGACACTGACGATTCCCTCGAAGAGCAGATCCCGCGGGATCCCACCATGGCTGGCCTGCCGGACACCTGGCGCCATTACGGCTGGACCACTGCCGCCGTTCTGTTCGCCGTCCTATGGATACTGGAGAGCCTGACCTCCGGCGCCCTGCTCGATGGCGTGATGGGCCTCAACCATGTCGCCCGCGGCATCTGGGTGCTCATGGTCGTGCTGACAGTTTGCGTCGGCCTCTTCCATTTCTGGAATCGCCGCAGGCCCAAGCTGGGCTATTCCCTGTGCTTCCTGATCGCGGTGACCGCATTGCTGGGTTACGCAGCCTAGAGGCGTCCCAAGCTCGCTGCCAATCATGGGCCTAGTCGGGGCGATGGGTGAGAGCCCTCAGAATAAAATGCAGTCCCCGACCTCTCCCGGGTGGGAGAGGTCGACGCGCGCCAGCGCGGCGGGTGAGGGACTGCCGTTTCCGGAGAGCGCATGCCCTCACCCCTGCCCCTCTCCCGCACGGGAGAGGGATAATGGTAGAACCCGCCGTGGTCACTGGATCAGCCAAAGCACTACGACTTTGCGTTCTTCAAGAAGCGTCAGAGACCTCCTTCGCTTGAGCCGCAGCACAACAAAAAGGGGCGGAATGATCCGCCCCTTTTTTCCGTCTGCCGTCAGGCTTAGTTCCGGCTCTTGTCGACCAGGGCCTTTTCCTTGATCCACGGCATCATGCCGCGAAGGCGGGTGCCGACATCCTCGATGGGGTGCGCGGCGTTGCGGGCGCGCACGGCCTTGAAGGAGGTCTGGTTGACCTTGTTCTCGAGCATCCAGTCGCGGGTGAACTTGCCGGACTGGATGTCCTCCAGAACGCGCTTCATCTCGGCCTTCGTCTCAGGCGTAATGATGCGCGGACCCGTCACGTACTCGCCGTATTCGGCGGTGTTCGAGATCGAGTAGTTCATGTTGGCGATGCCGCCCTCGTAGATGAGGTCGACGATCAGCTTCACTTCGTGCAGGCACTCGAAATAGGCCATCTCGGGAGCGTAGCCCGCCTCGGTCAGCGTCTCGAAGCCGGCCTTGATGAGCTCGACCAGGCCGCCGCAGAGCACGACCTGCTCGCCGAAGAGATCGGTCTCG
Source organism: Microvirga sp. (assembly GCA_041913065.1). Taxonomy (GTDB): domain Bacteria; phylum Pseudomonadota; class Alphaproteobacteria; order Rhizobiales; family Beijerinckiaceae; genus Microvirga. The sequence continues at coordinate 294,365 of JAYSGD010000001.1, forward strand.
CACTCTTCCTTGAACGAGGTCTCGATGATGCCGGCGCGGCCGCCGCCGTTGGCGGAGGCGTAGGACAGCGCGATGTCATGGGCATTGCCCGTGGCGTCCTGGTGGATCGCGATGAGCGTCGGCACGCCGCCGCCGCGCTGATACTCGGAGCGCACCGTGTGGCCGGGGCCCTTGGGGGCGACCATGAGCACGTCGAGGTCCTTGCGGGGCTCGATGAGGTTGAAATGCACGTTGAGGCCGTGGGCGAAGAGCAGCGCCGCGCCCTGCTTCATGTTGTCGTGCAGGCTGTCGCGGTAGATGTCGGCCTGCAGCTCATCGGGAGTGAGCATCATGACCACGTCGGCCCACTTGGCGGCCTCGGCCACTTCCATGACCTTGATGCCGGCCTTCTCGGCCTTGGCTGCGGAGGGCGAGCCCTTGCGCAGGGCCACGACGATGTCCTTCACGCCGGAATCGTGAAGGTTCAGCGTATGGGCATGGCCCTGGCTGCCATAGCCGACGATGGCGACCTTCTTGCCCTTGATCAGATTGATATCGGCGTCGCGATCGTAATACACGCGCATGGTGCTCTAGTCCCTTGTGTCTGGGGGCTCTCGCCCCGTCTTCGTTGGCGCCGCACTGAGGACTGGAGCCTCCGCGCAACATTCATTTTGCCTAACGCCGCTTTTAGCGAACAAAACTGCGCTGACAAGTCATCGTTTGTAGGAAAAGTGCGGGAAAAGCGCTGAATGGCCCTTGCCGCTCCTGTCCTCCAAACACCTGAGCCCGGAGAGTGCAAAGCGCCCTCCAACGCCCTAGATTGGTGTCCAGCACTCACTTCCCGAAGGACAAGCCGTATGGAACGCCTCGCCACCGCCGATGAAGTCCTTGCCTTCTGGCGGGAAGCCGGACCGGAGAAATGGTTCTCGAAGGACGAAGCCTTCGACCAGATCATCCAAGACCGTTTCCTGCCGACTTACGAGGCCGCCGCGAGGGGCGATCTCAACGAATGGGAACTCACCCCGGAGGGTGCGCTCGCCGTGATTATCCTTCTCGATCAGTTCCCGCGAAACATGTTCCGGGGACAGCGCGAGACCTACAAGACCGATCCCGTCGCCCTGATGGTCGCGGACCGCGCCATCGAGAGAGGTTTCGACCACAAGGTGGAACCGGAGTTCCGCCGTTTCTTCTACCTGCCCTTCATGCATTCCGAGTCCTTGCGGCATCAGGAACGCTCGGTGACGCTCAACGAAGCCCTCAATGAGGATTCCGCCAAGTGGGCCCGTCACCACCACGACATCGTCGCCCGCTTCGGTCGCTTCCCCCATCGCAATGCCATCCTTGGAAGGGAGACGACGCCGGAGGAGGAAGCCTTTCTGCAAGAGAACGAGTTCAGGGGGTGACGATCACACTCCCTCGGCGCCGCGCGCCATGGCGGCGACGCCGGTGCGCGATACTTCCACCAGGCCCACGGCCGTCATCAGCTTGATGAAGCGCTCGACCTCATCGGTCGTGCCGGTGAGTTCGTAGACGAACGAGGTGAGCGTGGCGTCCAACGTGCGCGCGCCGAAAGCGGAGGCCAGGCGCATCGCTTCGACGCGGTGATCGCCCTTGCCGACCACCTTCACGAGGCACAGCTCGCGCTCCACCGTTTCGCCGGTCATCGTGAGATCGACCACACGGTGCACGGGCACGAGACGCTCCAGCTGGCTCTTGATCTGCTGGATGATGCTGTCCGTGCCCGTGGTCACGACCGTGATGCGCGAAATATGCGCCTCATGCTCCGTCTCGGTGACGGTGAGGCTTTCGATGTTGTAGCCGCGGCCCGAGAACAGGCCCGCGATGCGAGCGAGCACGCCGGGCTCGTTATCGACGATGATGGCAAGGGTGTGCCGGTTGACGGGCTCGACGCGGGTTGCATCGGGGTAATGGGTTTTCATCTGCAGCATGGTGTTGTTCCCGAATGATCCTTGGCCTCAAAGACCCTTGCGATAGTTTTCGATGGCTTCCTCATCGACCTCGTCGGCATCGACGATCCAGGTCTCTTTCAAGGCGGCAGAGCGCCATTCCTGAAAGGCCGGAAGCGAGAGGATAGCGTCCACATAGGTTTGCGTGGTCGCATCGAGTGCGATGGAATAGGTGTCGAGACGCGTGACCAGCGGGGCGTACATGGCGTCCGCCGCCGAGAACTCGCCGAACAGGAAAGGCCCGCCCGCACCGAAGCGCTCACGCGCCTGCCGCACGATCTCGGAGAAGCGCGCCACGTCCCGCGCGACAGCCTCACCGCGATCCTTGCGCGCGTATTTCTTGCCGAGGTTCATCGGACAATTGTTGCGCAAGCCCTGAAAGCCGGCATGCATTTCAGCCGCGACCGAGCGCGCCATGGCACGCGCCTTGGAATCCTGCGGCCACACGGCTTTGTACAACGCATCGCCCACATATTCCATGATCGCGATGCTCTCCCAAACCGTCACGTCGCCGTCGATGAGAATCGGCACCTTGCCGGCGGGTGAATGCTTGAGCACCTTCTCTCTGGTGTCGGGAAGGTCGAGCGGAATCGTGATCTCGTCGAACGCGACCCCAAGCTGCTTCAGCAGCAGCCAGGGGCGCAGCGACCAGGACGAGTAGCACTTGTTGGCGATGACGAGTGTGGGCATTTCAGTCTCTTTTCCCCTCTCCCACACGGGAGAGGGGTTCTCCTTTTTAAACCAGCATCTTGCCCTTCTCGTCGATGACGGAGCCGATATCGGCTCCCGTTTCGCCGAGATAATCGTTGAGCAGCATCTCGTTATGCGCCTTGCCCGACGGGATCATCGGGAAGCAGTTCTCGGTCTTGTCGACGATGCAGTCGAATATCACCGGGCGCTTTACGTTGATCATCTCGAGGATCTTCGCGTCGAGCTCCGCCGGGTTGTCACAGCGGATGCCGACGCCGCCGTAAGCCTCGGCGAGCTTCACGAAGTCGGGCAGCGACTCCGAATAGCTCTGCGAGTAGCGCCCGCCGTGCAGCAGTTCCTGCCACTGGCGCACCATGCCCATGTACTCGTTGTTGAGGATGAACACCTTGATCGGCAGGCCATATTGCAGGGCCGTCGACATTTCCTGAAGCATCATCTGGATCGAGGCTTCGCCGGCGATGTCGATGACGAGCGCGTCCGGATGCGCGAGCTGCGCGCCCACGGCGGCGGGCAGGCCGTAGCCCATGGTGCCGTGACCGCCGGAGGTCATCCAGCGGTTCGGCTCATCGAAGCGGAAATACTGCGCCGCCCACATCTGGTGCTGGCCGACTTCGGTCGTCACATAGGTTTCGCGATCCTTGGTGAGTTCATAGAGGCGCTGGATCGCGTGCTGCGGCTTGATGGTTTCCGTCGAGTTGCGGAACGCCAGGCAGTTACGCGAGCGCCAGCCCTCGATCTTATTCCACCATTCCTTCAGCTCGACCTTGTCCGCCTGCTTCGCGCCCTGACGCCACAGGCGCACCATGTCTTCGAGCACATGCGCGCAATCGCCGACGATCGGAATATCCACCTTCACGGTCTTGTTGATGGAGGACGGGTCGATATCAACGTGGATGCGCTTGGAATACGGCGAGAAGGCATCGAGGCGTCCCGTGATGCGGTCGTCGAAACGCGCGCCGATATTGATCATCACGTCGCATTCATGCATCGCGAGATTGGCCTCGTAGGTGCCGTGCATGCCGAGCATGCCGAGCCACTCCTTGCCCGAGGCCGGATAGGCGCCGAGGCCCATCAGGGTCGAGGTGATCGGGAAGCCCGTGAGCTGCACGAGTTCGCGCAGCAGCGCCGAGGCGTTGGGGCCGGAATTGATGACGCCGCCGCCGGTATAGAACACGGGGCGCTTGGCGCTCGCCATCAGCTCGACGGCGGCGCGGATATGATCCATGTCGCCCTTCACGGCGGGGCGATAGGTCTTGTGCTGGTTGCTCAAGGGACGCGCATAGGTGCCGGTCTTGAACTGGATGTCCTTCGGCAGATCCACGACCACCGGGCCGGGGCGGCCGTTCGAGGCCACATAGAAGGCCTCGTGCAGCACGCGCGGCAGGTCCTCGATGGATTTGACGAGGTAGTTGTGCTTCGTGCAGTGGCGCGTGATGCCGACCGTGTCGCATTCCTGGAACGCGTCCGAGCCGATGAGATGCGTCGGCACCTGGCCGGTGATGCAGACCAGCGGGATCGAGTCCATCATGGCGTCGGCCAGACCCGTGATCGCGTTGGTGGCGCCGGGGCCCGAGGTCACCAGCACCACGCCCGGCTTGCCGGAGGAGCGCGCATAACCTTCCGCCGCGTGAACCGCACCCTGCTCGTGACGGACGAGGACGTGACGCACCTTGTCCTGATGGAAGAGCGCATCGTAGATCGGGAGTACCGCGCCGCCGGGATAGCCGAAGATATGCTCGACTCCCTGGTCCAGCAGGGCTTGGATCACCATTTCGGCGCCGGTCATCGTCTCGCTCATGGTCTTCGCTCCGTCGGGTCTTCTTGTGCTTCAGTGTCTGCGTTGTTCTGGAAATTTGGGCAATAAAAAAGGCCCCTGAGGGGGCCTGTGCGCCATCGCCGGATCTGCGGGGATCAATCCCGCTCCGTCGATGGCGTTCGTACTACGAGAATAAGCTTGCGCATTTTGGCGGTTCTCGGTTCAAAAGTTGCGCAGACGCTATATGATCCGTTTCATGTGGTCAAGCGGGGTCTAGTTGGCAGATTGCAGCTTAGCTTATAAGGTTCGCACCCTATTTTAGTCGCATGACCATGACCGATACCACCTCCTCCACCGGCGCTCCGATACAAAATCAGCGCCTCACCGCCCGCGCCCTCCTCTTAGGCGACCGCCTCGATGTGGCCGGTCTGGAGCGCAGTGACGTGCTCTCCACCACTCCCCTCGCCTTCAGGGCCGGGCAGGATGGATTCGTTGCCCTGTTCCGCTATGGCGTGGCCGTACTGGTGGGGCTGACGCCGCTGGAAGAAGACGAGGTCATCCGGGGCCTTCGCCAGCGCATCAAGGGCGAATTCGCGCGGCATGAGGAAGAGACTGCGATCATCGAGATATCCCCCGACCGGGACGACCAGATCCCCCCGGGTGGCCCGATCTACGTCAAGAAGCTCTCCACCGAGCGGCTGATCCTGATTGCCGACGCCCTCGCCAAGAGCACGACGCTGGCCCGCGACGAGCGCGAGGCCACCGCCGCCTTCGAGCTGGTGGAGCCCTCGGTCCAGCACCTCGCCCAAAAGGGCCGCCGCCCTCGCGACAGGCGCCGGATCATGAAGCAGGTCGGCCATGCCCTCCTCGTGCGCCAGCGCATGTCCGGTGGCGTCGCGGTGGAGGAAAAGCCCGACGTGCTGTGGGACCGGCCGGATCTGGAGCGCCTCTATGCGCGCCTCGAGGACGAGTACGAGCTGAAGGAACGCGCCACGGCCCTTCACAACAAGCTGGAAGTGCTCGGCGACACGGCCCAGGCGCTCACCGACATCATCGATACGGAGCGCTCGCTGCGCCTCGAACTGATCATCGTGCTGCTTATCGTGTTCGAGATCTTCATCACCTTCTACCAGATGGCCGTGGGCTATCTAACGGGCCATTGAGGCGGCCATTGCCGCCTCATAGCCCTTGTCCGGCGCCACCCATTCCCAATCCGGGAGCTGATGGCGGAACCAGGTGAACTGGCGCTTGGCATAGCGGCGCGTATCGCCCTGTCCTTTGGCGACGGCTTCATCCAGCGAAATCTCGCCGCGCAGATGGGCGAGCAGACCCGGCACCCCATGCGCTCGCATGGCAGGCAGCATCGGGTCGAGGTTGCGCTCGCCAAGTGCGCGCACTTCGTCGAGAGCCCCCTGCTCCATCATCGCCAGGAAGCGATTGTCGATGCGGCGGCGCAGCTCATCACGCTCGGGCGCAAGGAAGAGCTTGATCAGCCTCTTGCCGTTCAGCGGCCCCGGCTGGCGGCTTCCGTGAAAGGAAACCAGCGGCTGCCCGGTGGCGGCGAAGATCTCCAGGGCGCGCTGGATGCGCAGGCGGTCGGAGGGGCGCAAGGTCCGTGCCGTTTCGGGGTCGCGCTCTTCCAGCAGCCTGTGAAGCTCGGGCGTTTCCAGCCCCTCGCTTTCGCGGCGAACCTCGTCGCGCACCACGTCCGGCACGGCAGGCATGTCGGAGAGGCCCTCGGTCAGCGCCTTGAAGTAGAGGCCCGTGCCACCCACGAAGATCGGCAGCTTTTTCCCTTCGATTTCGTTCAGGAGAGCGACGGCATCGGCCATGTAGCGCCCGACGGAAAAATTCACGGCAGCGTCCACATGGCCATAGAGCCGGTGGGGAGCCTGGGCCTCCTCGTCGGGCGTGGGACGGGCGGTGATGACGCGCAGATCCCGGTAGACCTGCATGGAATCGGCATTGATCACCACGCCGTTCAAGGCCTGCGCCAGTTTGATGCCCAATGCGGACTTGCCTGAAGCGGTCGGTCCTGCAATGAGAACCGCACCGATCCCCTCGTCACTCACAATCCGGTCCCCCCATGGCGTCCTCCCAGAATTTTCTCGTCGCGACCCTCGTTGCGAACCCGGATATCGGGCTCGACCCGGCACGCGTGGAGCTTGCCGCGACGCTGCTCGGACCAGAGACAAAACGCTCCGTTCTGGCAAGCGGAATCGCAGAGGACCTGATCTTCCCCGATCCGGGCTCCATCAAAGGCGTCTACAACCTGCTCGAGGCGCCCTTCGGCGACCAGCAGGTCGATATCGTGGTGCAGCCTCTCGCCCACCGGCGCAAGCGTCTGTTCCTGGCGGATATGGATTCCACCATGATCGGCCAGGAATGCATCGACGAGCTAGCGGATTACGTGGGCCTCAAGGGTGAGGTTTCGGAGATCACCGAGCGGGCTATGCGCGGCGAGATCGCCTTCGAGCCGGCCCTGCGCGAGCGCGTGGCGCTGTTGAAGAATCTTCCCGTCGGCGTGGTTGATGAGATCATCGCCAACCGCATTACTCTCACCGAAGGCGGCACGGAACTGGTGCGGACCATCCGCGCCAATGGCGGCTATGCCTGCCTCGTCTCCGGCGGCTTCACCCTGTTCACCGGCCCCATCGGCGCGAAGATCGGCTTCAACGAACACCGCTCCAACCGCCTGATCCTGGACGGAGAGAAACTTGCCGGAACGGTCGAGGAGCCCATCGTCGGCCGCGAGGCAAAGCTCGCGACCCTGATCGAGCTTCGCGAGAAGCTGGGCCTCGCCGCGCACGACACCATGGCCGTGGGCGACGGCGCCAACGACCTCGCCATGCTGGGCGAAGCAGGCCTCGGCGTCGCCTTCCGCGCAAAGCCAGCCGTTGCTGCGGCGGCTCATGCGAAGATCGAGCACACGGACCTGCTCACGCTGCTCTATGCGCAAGGTTATCGCGACGACGAGATCGTGAGAGATTAAGTCCGGAGTTATGCGCGAGATCGGCATGATACCGTCGCACGAGCATGCTCTCGATCATATGGCTCACATACGCAAAAAGGCGGCCGAAGCCGCCTTTTCGGTAGACTTTTCGTGACGTCTTACTCGATCGTCAGAGCAACGAAGCGCACTTCGCCTTGCGGGTTCGAGACCAGCAGCAGCGCGGACTTGCGGCCCTGCGACTTCAGGTCGTCGATGCGCTTCGTCACGTCTGCGGGGCTCGTCACCGGCTCCTGATTGACCTCGACGATCACCTCGCCGGCCTGAATGCGCTTGTCGGAGGCCGAAGAGTTGGGATCGACGCGGGTGATGACCACGCCCTTCAGATCGTCCTTCAAGCTGTAGCGGCGACGAAGCTCGTCCGTTATCCCGGACATGTTGAGGCCGAGCGCCTGACGGGTCACGGTGGGCGCTTCCGCCGGAGGCTGCTGCAGGCTGGCCTGCTTCTCGCCGTCCTCGAGGCGGCCCAGGGTCACCTGCTTGGTCTGCGGCTGGCCCTTGCGGACGATATCGACGGAGACCGCCTTGCCGACCGGCGAGGACGCCACGATGCGCGGCAGATCGCGGGAGTCCTTCACGTCCTTGCCGTCGAACTTGACGATCACGTCACCGACTTCGAGACCAGCGGGTTTCGCCGGGCCTTTATCGTCGATACCGGCAATGAGCGCGCCGCGGGCGGTGCCCAGGTTGAGGGCTTCGGCAGTGGCGTCATCCACGTTCTGGATGCGGACGCCGAGCCAGCCGCGGCGGGTTTCGCCGAACTCGCGAAGCTGATCGATGATCGGCACGGCCGTGGAGGCCGGAACGGCGAAGCCGATACCCACCGAACCGCCGGTGGGCGAAAGGATGGCCGTGTTGATGCCGATCACCTCGCCGTTCATGTTGAACAGCGGACCGCCCGAGTTGCCCTTGTTGATGGAGGCATCGGTCTGGATGTAGTTGTCGTAGGGGCCGGACTCGATGTTGCGGCCACGGGCCGAGACGATGCCTGCCGTCACGGAGCCGCCGAGGCCGAACGGGTTGCCGATGGCCATCACCCAATCGCCGGGACGCAGGGACTCGGAGTCGCCGAACTTCACCGCCTTGAGGGGCTTGTCCGACTTCACGCGCAGGACCGCCAGATCGACCTTGGAATCCTTGCCGACGATCTCTGCCTTGAGGCGGGTGCCGTCGGAGAAGATCACGCTGATGTCGTTGGCGTCGCCGATCACGTGATTGTTAGTGACCACGATGCCCGAAGGGTCGATCACGAAGCCTGAACCCAGGGAGTTCGAGCTGCGCGGACGGGAGGGAGCATTGTCGTTATTGCCGCCCTGGCCGCGACGGTTGAAGAACTCCTCGAACAGATCCTCGAAGGGCGTGCCCGGGGGCAGCTGAGGGAGCGTCCGGTTCCGGGCCTCGACGGTGGTCGAAGCGGAAATGTTGACCACGGCGCCGGTGACTTCCTCCGCCAGATCGGCGAAGGATTCCGGCGCGGAGCGGGCATAGGCAGGCAGCGGCATCGCTGTCGCGACAATCGTAAGGACCGCAAAACAGGATGCGGCCAGTCGGCGCAAGGGACGCTGAGACGGCGCCGTCCCGGAAAGCGCCAGCGCGTTCGTGGCTTGATTCATCGAAAATCCTCTCTTGGAGAATGGAATATAGATTGTCGCTCTCGCCCGCCATTCAAGCGCCGAATGCGGCGGAAGCGGGGCCATCAGCCCCGGTTCCGGGATGCGCTCTCAGCCAAGCCAGCGCACCAGCCAGATGATGCCGACGCCGATCAGCGCGGAAATGAGGCCCACGAGCCGCATGCGGTCGCTTGGGCTGTGGGCGGCCTCGTACATGGCGCGACGCATTCCATCGGGGAAGGCCGCAAACAAGATGCCCTCGACCGCGAGAGCGAGGCCGAGGGCTGCAATCAAGTCCAACATCAGGTCTTACTGTGCAGGAGCCGGCTGGGGAGCCGGGGTTGACGGGGCTCCGCCATTGGGCCTGCTGCTCGACCCGTTGAAATAGCGGAAGAATTCGGAATCCGGGCTGATCACCAAGCGCGTTCCCGTTCCCTTCAGACCTGCCTCATAGGCCTGCATGGAGCGGTAGAAGGCAAAGAACTCGGGATCGCGGCCGAAAGCCTCCGCCAGGATGCGGTTGCGGTCGGCGTCGCCCTGACCGCGCAGCTCTTCGGCCTGGCGGTTGGCATCGGCGCGGATAACCGTTGCCTCACGCTCGGCGCGGGCACGGATCGTCTGCGCCTGCTGATTGCCGTTCGCGCGAAGATCGGCCGCCTCGCGCTCACGCTCGGTGCGCATGCGCTGATAGACCGCCTGGCTGTTGGCGTTGGGCAGATCGACGCGGGTGAGACGCACGTCGATCATCTCGATGCCGAGGCTGCCTGCCTGCCGGTTCACGTCCTCCTGGATGCGTTCCATCAATTGCGGACGTTCCGTCCGCACGATGGCATCGCGCGAGGCGCTGGCGAGAACGTTACGCATGGCCGAGTTGGTGAAGCTCTGCAGGCGCTGGTTGGCGAGAGCGACTGTACCCACGGCCTGGTAGAACCGGAGCGGATCGACGATGCGGTAGCGGGTGAAAGCATCCACCTCGAGGTTCTGACGGTCGGCCGACAGAAGCGTCTGGACCGGCAGATCGAGATCGAGCACGCGCTTCTCGAAATAGGTGACGGTGTCCACGAGCGGCATCTTGAACTTCAAGCCGGGCTCGGAAATCGCCGACTGCACCGCGCCGAACCGCAGCACCAGCGCGTACTGTGTCTGCTGCACGATGAAGACCGAGGCGTAAAGGACGATGGCGACAAGGCCCACCAGGATCAGGAGGCCGGTGCGAAGGGTCGTGCCGTTCATCGCGTGGCTCCCTGAGTGTTGGTGGTTGTATTCGGGTTACCCTGGGGCTGGGACTGAAGCTGGCCAAGCGGTAGGAATGGCACCACGCCCTGGCCCTTCTGATCCACGATGACCTTGTCGATTCCGCCGAAGACACGCTCCATGGTCTCGAGGAAGATGCGCTCGCGGCTGACATCGGGGGCCTTGCGATACTCCTCGTAAACCTGGCTGAAGCGCGCGGCCTGACCGGTGGCGTCGGCCACCGACTGCTCGCGATAGGCCTCCGCCTGCTGGACGGTGCGGGCCGCTTCACCGCGGGCCTCGGGCACGACGCGGCTGGCGAAGGCGCCGGCCTCGTTCTGCACGCGCACCGCGTCCTGCTGGGCCGCGTTCACGTCGAAGAAGGCCTGACGGACATCCGCCGGCGGCTGAACGGCCTGGAGCTGGACCACGTTGATGAGAATGCCGGCGCCGTAGGCATCGAGCGCTTCCTGCATGATCTGGCGCACTTCCTGGGCGATGCTGGCCTGCTCGGTGGTCAGGATGGCCTGGATGTTGCGGCGGCCGATGACCTCGCGCATGGCGCTCTCGGCCACGGACTTGATGGTGCCGTCGGGGTTCTGAAGGTTGAACACGTAATCCTGCGGGCGCGCGGGATTGATCTGCCAGACCGCATCGAAATCGATATCGACGATGTTCTCGTCGGCGGTGAGCATCAGGCTTTCCTCGATCACGTCGCGGGCACGCCCCTGCCCCGTCGCAGTGGAGCGATAGCCGACCTCGACGCGCTGCTGCGCCGTGACGTTGGGCTTGAGCACCCGGCCGATCGGGTAAGGATAGTTGTAGCGAAGGCCTTCGCCGCTGGTGCTGGCGTACCTGCCGAACACCATGTTGATGCCGACCTCGTTAGGCCGCACGGTGTAGAAGCCCGTGAGCAACCACACGGCGATGACGCCGAGAACAAGGATGATCAGCCCCTTGCTGCCCATGGAGCCGCCGGGGATGAAATCCTTCAGGCGGTCCTGGCTGCGACGGAGAATGTCTTCAAGATCCGGGGGCGTTCCATTGCCCTGCGGCCCGCCGGAACCCCAAGGGCTCTTGCCGCCGCCACCCGATCCGCCACGCTGCCCCCAGGGGCCACCGCCGCCGCTTTGGTTACTCCAAGGCATAGGATGCCATTCCTCACTTACGAAAGTCCGGCCGGAAAAGCCGATGGAAACTCAAGACGGTTGTGGGTTGTGCCTCTTCCGCCTGTCAAGCCTGCGAATTGGGGATTCGAAGAGCTTTCGTCAAGCTTAACCGGACGATCAGCGCCTTTCGAGATCGATAAAGGTAAATGCGTGCTCGTCATCCGCACTCTTGTCATGGTCCACTCGCGACTTTTCTCGAAAAAGTGATCGGTCGACAGAGGGAAATACTGCATCACCTTCCGGCGCCGCATGAACTTGCGTCAGGTATATCTTCTGCACATGGGGAAGCGCCAACCGATAAATCTCGGCTCCACCCACGACGGCAACCGCATCTGCCTTCATCCGGCCCGCTAGCTCCTCGCCCTTCGCCACAGCCTCCTCCCAGCTGTGGACAACATGAACGCCCGGCGACGAGTAGCCTCGGTCGCGGGTGATCACGATGGTCTCGCGCCCCGGCAGCGGCTTGCCGATCGATTCATGGGTCTTGCGGCCCATGATCATGGGCTTACCGGTGGTCAGCTCGCGAAACCGCTTCAGGTCCGTCCTGATCCGCCAGAGAAGCTGATTGTCCCGACCGATCACGCCGTTCTCTGCGGCGGCGACGACGAGGATGAGGGGAAGGGTCATGGCGTTACCGTGGTGACGAATTGCGCTCGATCCATATCGCGAACTCTTCCTCCGTCATGGCACCGGCGGCAAGGGCCATCATGGTCTGGTAGGCATCGGGCTGCGAAGCCTTGAGATTGAAGCCGTTGAGTTTGAGAAAACCCACATAGGCGATGAAAGCGGCTCGCTTGTTGCCATCGATGAAGGGATGGTTCTTGCTCAGGCCGAAAGCATAGGCCGCCGCCAGGTCGGGGATGCGGGCCTCGCCCCGATACGACCATGCATTCATCGGACGCGTGAGCGCGGAGTCGAGCATCCCCTCGTCCCTCAATCCCTCCGCTCCACCGAAGAGGCGGAGGGACTCGGCATGCTTGAGCAGCAAAGCCTGCCGATGGATCCATCTCGGCTCGTCTGTCATTTGGAGAGCGCGTCAAGCGTCTCGCGATACTCGACGATGACCTCGTCCATGGCACGCAGCTGATCTTGCACCTCGGGATCGAGGGGCGTCAGAACGATCCCGGTCGGCGTCTCGACCACATGGAGATGGTCGCCCTTGCCGACTTTCAGCCGCTCCAGAACGGATTTCGGAAGCACGACCCCGAGAGAGGAGCCGACCTGGGTAACCTTGACCTCGACGGACATTGGAGACCTCCACGACTTAGATGGTTATAACAATCATTATAATCATCTGAAGTTCGATATCTACCCCCTCGCCAGCTTCTCCAATGCGTCTCCCGTCACCCGCTGGACGGTCCATTCGTCCATGGGAACGGCGCCGATCGAGCGGTAGAACTTGATGGCCGGCTCGTTCCAGTCCAGCACCCACCATTCGAGACGCGGCAGCCCCTCTGCCACGCAGCGCTTGGCGAGATGTTGCAGCAGCGCCTTGCCGAGCCCTTTCGAGCGGTATTCGGGGCGGATGAACAGGTCCTCCAGGTAGATGCCGTGGCGGCCCCGGAAAGTGGAGAAATTGTAGAACCAGAGGGCAAAGCCCGCAGGCTCGCCGTTCCATTCGGCGATGTCGGCGAAGGCACGCGGCTGCGGCCCGAACAGAGCCTTGGCGATATCGGCCTCGGTGGCATCGACCTCGTGAGCCAGACGCTCGTATTCGGCGAGCTCGCGGATGAAGGAGAGAACCAGAGCGGCATCGCGCTCTTCGGCTTTGCGGATGGTGAGGGTCATGAACCGTTTGTGACCGATGCGCAGGGGACTGTCGAGATCACTCAGCGTCTTCTCCGGCCTCCACGCGCCGTGGGGAGCCCCAGTCCTCAAGGACGGCATTCATGTCTTCGAGAACGAAGAAGCGGGCACTGTCCACATCATAGCCCTCGTCGAGCAGGCTGTCGTAATCGGTCAGCCGGTGCCGGATGAAGGCGGTGATCGAGAGCCAGGCGGCCGCCTCGGGAGAGGCGGTGTGGAGGCCCCGGCTTCCGAGGGCGTGATCGGTGACGGATTCGAACTCGTGGCGCGGAATGCGCGGGGCGAGGATCCGGACGGCGCTCTCTATAGCCTCACGCCTGTTCATGAAGGCTACACCGCGACGGGAGCCTTGATGGCAGGGTGGGGATCGTACTCCTCGATGGCGATGTCGCCGTAGGTGAAGTCGAAGAGCGAGCGCACCGTCGGGTTGAGCCGCAGCTTCGGCAGCGCGCGCGGCTCACGCGAGAGCTGGAGGCGCGTCTGCTCCAGATGATTCAGGTAGAGATGCGCATCCCCGAAGGAATGCACGAAATCGCCCGGCTGAAGGCCCGTGGCCTGCGCCATCATGTGGGTGAGGAGCGCATAGGATGCGATGTTGAACGGAACGCCGAGGAACACGTCGGCAGAGCGCTGATAAAGCTGGCAGGAAAGCCGGCCTTCCGCCACGTAGAACTGGAACAGGCAGTGACAGGGCGCGAGCGCCATCTTGTCCAACTCCGCAGGGTTCCAGGCGGAGACGATGAGGCGGCGGGAATCGGGATTGCGGCGGATCTCGTCGAGCACCCACTTGATCTGGTCCACGGTGCCGCCGTCGGGCTTCGCCCAGGAGCGCCACTGCTTGCCGTAGACGGGCCCGAGATCGCCGTTCTCGTCGGCCCATTCGTCCCAGATGGAAACGCCGTTCTCCTTCAGGTAGCGGATATTGGTGTCGCCCTTCAGGAACCACAGCAGTTCGTGGATGATGGAGCGCAGATGCAGCTTCTTCGTCGTGACCAGCGGGAAGCCCTGGCTCAGGTCGAAACGCATCTGGTGGCCGAAGACGGAAATCGTCCCGGTCCCGGTCCGGTCGTCCTTGCGGACGCCCTCGTCCATGATGCGGCGGAGAAGGTCGTGATAGGCTTGCATGCGGTGCTCCTGGCCCGATTATAGGGCAGCGTTTTCCCCACTCCGAGTCGGAATTACCTCCGAGAGAGGTTATCCCCGCTCTTTCAAATTCCGTTCGCGCCACCTATATTGGGTATGCCGGTCGCAAGATCGGCTATGGCGATAAACGGCTATCGGAATAAACCCATCGGACCCGGGGGCGGTACCCGGCGCCTCCACCAAAGCCCAGGTTCAACTTGGGTTTCGGCGGGGGCGAAATAGGATCGACGAGGGCGTAAAGGGTAGGCTTTTGCTCGGCATGGTTCCGCCGATATCGGGCCGATTCAATAGTTGCCAACGACAACTATGCTCCGGTTGCAGTGGCTGCGTAAGCGGTCCCTAACACCGACTCAAAGCCCTAACGGGTAGCACCGTTAGGCGGGGTCCGGAGGCACCTGGCAACAGAAGCCTCCACTTTTGTTTCTGCAAGGGCTCGCATATGGCCGGTAAAGACCTGATCCGATACGACCTTCTTGTGCAGGAGGCGCTGAAGGGCGTCGTGCGCAAGGTATTGATCGATTCCAAGGACGGGTTGCCGGGCGAGCATCATTTCTACATCTCCTTCCAGACGGATTTCCCCGGCGTTCGCCTCTCGAACCGCCTGCGCGAGAAGTATCCTCAGGAGATGACCATCGTCCTCCAGCATCAGTTCTGGGACCTCAACGTCACCGAGCATACCTTCGAGGTCGGCCTGTCGTTCTCAGGCGTGCCCGAGCGGCTGCTGATCCCGTTCGATGCGCTGACCGGCTTCTTCGACCCCTCGGTTCAATTCGGCCTCAAGTTCGACGGGCAGGAGGAGGACGAGGGCGACGACATCATCGAAGCCCCGCCCGCTCCGCAGCCGCTCCGTGGCGGTTCCGAGCCGGTGGAGCTGAAACAGCCGCGCAAGGCTGCGCCAGCCGAGAAGAAGCCCACTCCGGAAAAGGCCCCCTCTCCTGCGGTAGAGGCGTCCGACATGGAAATGTCCGACGATTCGGACGATGACGCCGAGGATGCAGGCACGCCCGGCACTGCCGAAGTCGTCAGCCTTGACGCGTTCCGCAAGAAGAACTGAGTTTCTTTTCCCTGTTCTGATTCACGTCATCACCGGCCTTGTGCCGGTGATGACATGACCTCGTTTCCAACTCTCAACCCTCATCCTGAGGAGCAGCCGTAGGCTGCGTCTCGAAGGATCATCCAGAGATTGCTGGAGACGCCCTCGTCCTTCGAGACGGTCACTGCGTGACCTCCTCAGGATGAGGGCTATGGGGATCCAAGACGTGGGTGGCTGAGACAAGCCCGGCCATGACGGAAAAAATTACAGCCGCTTCCTCAGCCGCATTGGAATGCCCGTCTCCGGCCTTAGCGTAATCCGGTGCAGGGGCCGCACCTCGTGCCCTTCCTTCAAATCGAGACGGACCGCGCGCACGATGCTCGCCAACACGACCACGGCTTCCTGAAGCGCAAAGCTCGCGCCGATGCACACCCGTGGCCCCGCCCCGAAGGGCAGATAGGCGAAGCGGTCGATCTTTCCTTTTTCCTCCGGCAGGAAGCGCTCGGGCCGGAAGGCGTCAGGCTCGTCCCAGAGGGTCCTGTGGCGGTGGAGCACGTAAGGCGCAACCGTCACGACGGTTCCGGCCGTGATATCGAGCTTGCCGATCCTATCGTCCTGAATGGCCGCGCGGCTCAGGAAGGGGACCGGCGGGTAGAGCCTCATGGCCTCGTCGAGAACGGCCCTCGTATAGACGAGGCGCTCCAGATGCTGCGGCTCGAAGGGGCCGTCGCCCAGCACCTCATCCACCTCCCGCTCGATCCTGGCCCTCGCCCGCTCGTCCTGCGAGAGGAGATAAATGGACCAGGTCAGGGCATTCGCCGTGGTCTCATGCCCCGCTCCGATGAAGGTGACGATGTTGGCGCCGACTTCGAGGTCGCTCAGCCCCTTGCCCGTCTCAGGGTCCGCCGCCTCGAGCAGCAAGGTCAGCAGATCGCGCGGGGCAGGCTCGCCCCTGCCGAGCAGTTCCTTGCGGTTGCGGATCAGCTCGCTCACCAGATCCTCAAAGAAGCGGATCGCAGGCCTTGCGCGCCAGCGGCCGATACGCGGCACCCAGTCCGGCAGGCCGAAGATATCGACCGGATCGACCCGGCCCAGGCCTTCGAAATAGCGCGTGATCGCGCGGCCAAGCGCATCGGGGTCGCGGGCGACGCCTTGGGTGAAGATCGTCCGTTCCAGCACATCCAGGGTGACGCGGGTCATCTCCAGCGAGATATCGACCTCCCGCCCCTCCGGCCGCCTTTGCCAGCGGCGGATAAGGCGCTCGGCCGACTCGACCATGGCGGGGAAGAAGCTTGCGACCGTGCGGGGCGTGAACAGGGGCGCGATGGTTCGGCGCTGGAGGCGCCACTCCTCCCCTTCCGCCGTCAGCAGGCCTCGGCCCAAGCCCGGGGCGAGCACGCGCAGTTGGAGGTCGTCCTTCCGGTAATTGGCGGCGTTGTCGAGGAGCACATGGCGTATGATGGCGGGATCGCTCACCACCATCATGCGCCCGAGCACTCCATCGCCCTCGATGACAGGCTCCGTGAAGTGCCGCTCCGTCCAGGTGGTCAGGGGGTTCCGGCGCAGGGCGAGGAGGAAGGAAATCAGGCCGGGCGGCTCCCGAAGGGGCTTGGGAACGGGGGGACGAAACAGGGGAGCTTCGAGAAGGTCGCTCATCCGAATTTACATAGCCTCCATGCGCCTTCGCTGTTGCGAGCGCCACCATTTGAGATAAGAACACGCAACTCCATCGAAAGAGGTCAGGATGTCGCCCACCCGCACCGAAACAGATACCTTCGGCCCCATCGAAGTCGCCGCCGACAAGCTCTGGGGCGCCCAGACGCAGCGCTCCCTGCAGAACTTCAAGATCGGCACCGACCGGATGCCGCTGCCCCTCGTCCACGCGCTGGCCATCGTGAAGCAGGCCGCCGCCCTCGTGAACAAGGACCTGGGCAAGCTGGACGCGAAGCTGGCCGACGCCATCTCCGCCGCCGCCGCCGATGTGGTGCAGGGCAAGCACAACGATGAGTTCCCGCTGGTGGTCTACCAGACCGGCTCGGGCACCCAGTCCAACATGAACATCAACGAGGTTCTCTCCAACCTCGCCATCGAGCGCCTGGGCGGAGAGCGCGGCAGCAAGAAGCCGGTTCACCCCAACGACCACGTGAACATGGGCCAGTCGTCCAACGACGTGTTCCCGACCGCCATGCACATCGCCGTGGCCCGCGAGATCAACGCCCGCCTGCTGCCTGCCCTCAAGCACCTGCTGAAGGCGCTCGAAGCGAAGTCCGAGGAGTTCAAGGACATCGTGAAGATCGGCCGCACGCACCTTCAGGATGCGACGCCCGTGACCCTCGGCCAGGAATTCTCCGGCTATGCGACGCAGGTGAAACTCGGCATCGCGCGCATCGAGCAGACGCTGCCCGGCATCTATGCGCTGGCCCAGGGCGGCACCGCCGTCGGCACGGGCCTCAATGCCCATCCTGAATTCGCCGATCGCTTCGCCGCGAAGGTCGTCGAGCTGACGGCTCTTCCCTTCACCTCGGCCTCCAACAAGTTCGAGGCGCTCGCCTCCAACGACGCCCTCGTCTACACGCACGGCGCGCTGGCGGCTCTCTCCGCCGGCCTGTTCAAGATCGCCAACGACATCCGCCTCATGGGCTCCGGCCCGCGCTCCGGCATCGGCGAGATCTCGCTGCCCGAGAACGAACCCGGCTCCTCGATCATGCCCGGCAAGGTGAACCCCACCCAGGCCGAAGCCATGACCATGCTGTGCTGCCAGGTGGCCGGCAACCAGACGACCGTCACCTTCGCAGGCTCCCAGGGCCATTTCGAGCTCAACGTGTTCAAGCCGGTAATCGTGAACGCGGTGCTGCAGTCGATCCGCCTGTTGGCTGACGGCGCGATCAGCTTCACGGACAACTGCGTCGTCGGCATCGAGCCGAACCGCGAGCGTCTGCAGGATCTGATGGGCCGCTCCCTCATGCTGGTGACGGCGCTCGCGCCGACCATCGGCTACGACAAGGCTGCCCACATCGCAAAGACCGCGCACAAGAACGGCACGACGCTGAAGGAAGAGGCCCTCAAGGCCGGCGTGTCGGAGGCTGACTTCGACGCCATCGTCCGCCCCGAGACGATGCTTCAGCCGGGCGAGTGAGCTACACTAGCGCCATGGCAGAGATCATCAATCTGCGCCAGGCGCGCAAGAACAAGGCGCGGGCCGAGAAAGAAGCCCGCGCCGACCAGAACCGCATCTCCTTCGGCCGCACCAAGGCGGAAAAGGAATTGACGAAAGCTGAGCGTGAGCTGGAACAGCGCCGCATCGACGCTCACAAGCGCGACGACAACGAGAAGCCTTGAATGGGCGCCGGCATCGTCAAGCGGTCCGTCTCGATTGCCGGGCACCGGACCAGCATTTCCCTCGAAGAACCGTTTTGGGAAATCCTGCGGCAGATCGCCGAGCGTGAAAAGATTTCCCTTCAGGCCCTGATCGGCCGCATCGACAGCGAACGCGGAGAGCAGAACCTCTCCTCCGCCATTCGCGTCTTCGTTCTCATGGATGTTCGTGACCGAGAGCCAAGCGGCGTCTCGATCTAGCGATCGGGTACGCTCGGCGCCTGTGGCGTCATGTTGAAGGGCGGAAGCGTGTCCGGCACCGTATCCGGCGCAGGCTCTTCTTCCGTTTCCTCCGGCGTTCTCTGCTGCTCCGACTGAAGCCGTTCGGCCTCGCGGCGGGCGCGCTCTGCCTCGGCCTGCGCGCGCGCCTGCCGCGCCGCTTCCTCGGCGGCGGCTCTCTGACGCTGGCGCTCGGCCTCCTGCTGCGCCTGGATCTGCCGCTGGCGCTCGGCGGCGGCGCGTTCGAAAGCCTCGATCTTCTCGAGTTCGCGCTTGAGCACGATGGCGGCAAGGCCGTTGCGGAATGGTCCCGCATCGACCTCGCGCACCGGAGCAGCCAAGGAGCCGCGCCAGTTCAGGCCGATGGAAGGCGGCGCGCCGCTCCACCCCTGAGGCGAGGTTTTCGAGACGAGGGATCCACGGACGTCGAGTTGCAGCGTCTTGAGATCGTAGACAACGGCACCCTGCCAGGTCGCGGGCCCGCCCTCGACGACGAAGGGTGAGAGCCGGAGCACTCCTCCAACGAGCGCGGCCGACGTGGTGACGGTCGATGTCGCCAGCGGTGCCTTCCCCAGCTCCGTGCCGATGATCGTTTCCGCTTTGCCTTCCACGAGCGGCTCATTCTCGGCCAGGGCACGCTTGAGCGCCCTCTCGAAAACGGAAGGGTCCGCGGAGGGCGCGCGCAGTTTCGTCACCCGCCAATCCCCCGCGCCGCCCAGGCTTGAGACAAGCTCGGACATGCTCGCGCCCGCCGAGCCGAATTTGAGCGAGCCCGACAAGGTCGCCTCGAACGGCGTCGCGCCGCCGAGAGCCCAGAGCGGCACATCCTGCAAAGCGCCCTCGCCCACCACGGTCGCCGTTTCGCCCTGGCGGGTGATGGTCGTGGTGCCGGTCATGCGGCCATTGCCGATGCTGGCTTCGAGATCGCGGATCGAGATGCCGTCCGGCTGAGCCTCGAGCCGGAAGCTCGCCCGCGTGCCCTGAAGGCCGCGACCGAGATCGAGCGTTCCGACGCGGAACGTCACTTGCCCGCCGCTGACCAGACGCCCGCTCTGACCGAACTTCGCCGTCGACCAGATCGAGGTGGCTGCCGGATCGCCGGGAACGTTGAGGGCCAGCGCCGCCGTCAGCCATGGCAGGGACAGCTTGTCGACGGAAATCTCGCCGCCGATCTCCGAGCGGGATCGCGCATTGAGATCGGCCTGCACGTCGTGGCCGGCGATCTTGCCCGTGATGTTCAGGGAGCTTGCATCCCGCACGCGTCCCAGCATCACGCGGGCATTGACGGGCACCGGCGGCTTGACGCCCGCTCCGTCGCCGAGCAGCAGCAGGAAAGGCGTAATGTCGGCGGTCGCAATCTCCGCCTCGCCGCTATCCACGACCTCATCGCTCTCGCTCAACGCGAAGGGTCGCTGGGTGGTGATCTGAACGCCGGCAACATCGCCGGCCATGGTCACGGTGAAGAGCCCCGAGCCGACGCGAGAGCCGCGCAGCGTGACCTGGGACGGCTGGTTCAGGCCCGCCACGTTGGGCCGATTGACCCAGCGCCCGGTGGTCTGGGTCGCGAGCGTCAAGTCGAGGCTCTGCGTGCGCCCGTCCACGGAGTCGACGCTGCCTTCGATGGAACCGCCAGCGGCCGTTCCCTTTGCGCTCGTGCGCAGGCGGACCTCTGAGGAGCCGGGCGGCGGGGCGACGCGCTCCGTCGTCACCTGCACGTCGAGCGCGCCTTCGCGCAGGAAGTACGGCACGAGCTTGGACACGCCGCCGATCCAGACGCTGCCGATGAGATCGACGAGGGGCGCCGCGCGCTGGGCGGTCACCTTGCCGGTGATGCGCCCCGAACCATCCGGCGCGATGCGGCCGCTCACGCGGGCATTGGCGCCGGCAAGATCGACGATGTCGAGAGCTTCGACCATCAGGGCCGAACCATCCGAGAGGACGCGGGCCGAAATCCGCCCCGTCTGCTTGCTCTTGCCCGCACTCACCCCACGCGCTTCGAGGATGAAGCCCACATCCGTGTTCTGCGTGGCCTCGAAGACGCTGGAGAGATGCGGCAGCTGATCGAGATTGAGGTTCTGGATCGCCACCTGCGCTTCGAGCTTGCCGCGCTCGTCGCCCTCCGGCGCGGTGTAGCGCGCATTGCCGGTGGTGACCGCATCCCCCAGCTTCAGGCGCATCCGGCTCAAGGACAGGATCGGATTGTTGAAGGCGATGTCCGAGGAAATCTCGACCGGACGTCCGTCCAGCACCGAGAGGAACGGCGAGCGGATGTTGATGCGGTTGAGATAGCGCGCCAGCCGGTCGGAGGCGTTGGAGGCGAGCGCCACCTTGCCCTCGATGCCGCCCTGCGTGGTCAGGCCGAGTTCGCCCTCGAGCCCCACCCGCGTCTCGCCGGGCGCGTTGAACTCGATGCGCTCCAGGCGCGCCTTGCCGCGTTCCAGGGACAGGCGAAGATTGGCGTTGGTCAGATCCTCCTGGCCCAGGCCGATGCTGTCGATCTTGAGGTCGAGATCGATGGGAACGGTGATCGGCGGCAGGGACCATTGCGCAAGGCGGGATTTGAAGTCCTGCCCGTTCGAGGACAGGATGAAGCTGTCCGCATCGAGCCGCCGCCCTTCGAGCTTCAGGGCGATGCGCGGCGTATCGAGCCCGATGCTGCCCTCGCCCGTCATGCGCAGGCTCGCCCCGCCCTCGCCTGCCTCCAGGCTGACCGGGGAGAGGGCCACCGCGCCGTCCTGCGTCTTGAAGTCGGTCTCGACCGTAATGGGGATCGGAATGCCTGCCGCCGCGATCTGCGCCGGGGGGCCGAATAGCACCTTGGCCTTGCCCGAGACGACCGGCACCGTGGTGTTGCCGGTGGTCTCGTCGAGGGCGAGCCGGGCATCGATGTCGAAGCGCGGATAAATGTCACCGCCACCCGACAGCTTGACCTGGACCTGCTTGTCCTCGGTCAGCTCGCCCGTGACGAGGCGAAACGGAACGCCGGACGTGGTGCCCTCCACGCGCCAGGGGCCGATCAGCTTCTGCCCCTCGATATGCACGTTCTCGGCGAAAGCCTGGTTGGTGCGGCCCGTATCCGCCGTCTGCGTGGTGACGAGAAGCTGGCCGACATTCAGGCTCTCGATGGCCCATTCGCGGCTGCGTCCGCTGCCTGCCACGAGATCGGGAGGCAGGCGCCAGCTGCCGCTGCCGGAGACCGGCACCCGGATGTCCGCGCGGCCGATCCGGGTCTCCGTGAAGCGCACCTCGCCGCTCATGAGCGGCGTCAAGGCGATCTCGGCATGAACGTTATCGGCCGTGAGCGTGGGAGAATCCGGCGTCTTGCCGCCCAGTCTGAGCCTGTCGAGCACGATCCTCGGCTCAGGCAGAAGCCGTATCCCGATGGCGCCCTCGGTTCGCGCCTCGGTGCCGGACGCGCGCGAAATCATCCCGTCGATCGTCTCGCGGTGGTCCTCCCAGCTGATGAGCGGAGGAGCCGCGACGGCGGTCGCCAGGATCACGATCAGAACAGCTGCGATGATCGTCAGGATATCGCGCAAGAGGCTTTGGATCTCCGATTCACGAGAGCCGTTTCCATTGGCATGGAATCAGCTCTCACTTCTGCTTGCCGCATTTTTTCACGGTGAACCGGGTCCACTTCACCGAAAAATGCTCTAAGGGCTCTTTAGACCATGCCATATGGGAGCGGGAGCGTCCCGGGCGATCCTTCCACCGTCAAAGTGAAACGATCTTGCCTGGATTCATGATGTTGTGCGGATCGATGGCTTGTTTCAAGACGCGCATCAGGCCAAGCGCCGCCGGTCCGTGCTCGACTTCCAGGTACTTCATCTTCTTCTGGCCGACCCCATGCTCGCCCGTGCATGTGCCCTCCATGGCCACCGCCCGGCGGACCAGACGGTCCACGAAAGCCTCGCAGGCGGCGATCTCGGCCGGATCGTCCGTGTTCACAAGCGGTTGAACGTGGAAATTGCCGTCGCCCACATGGCCGACGATGGGGGCGATGAGGCCGCTCTCCTGAATATCGCGCTTGGTCTCGGCCACGCATTCGGCCAGCCGCGAGATCGGCACGCATACGTCTGTGGCGACCGATTGCGCGCCGGGGCGCAGGCCCCGCGCCGCCCAGTAGGCATCGTGCCTCGCCTGCCAGAGGCGCGTGCGCTCCTCAGGCTTGGTCGCCCATTCGAAGGGCCCGCCCTCGAACTCGATGGCGATCTCGCCGAAACGCTCCGCCTGCTCCTGGACGCCGGTCTCGGTGCCATGGAACTCCAGTAGCAGCAGAGGGCTTTCCGGCAGGGTGAGCTTGGAGTGCAGGTTCACCGCCCTCACCTGCACCTCGTCGAGCAGCTCGATGCGGGCGACCGGAATGCCGGACTGGATCGTCATGATCACCGCATCGCAGGCGGCCTTCACGCTCGGGAAGGGGCAGATGCCGGCGGAGATGGCCTCCGGGATGCCGTTCAGCTTCAGGGTGATCTCGGTAATGATGCCGAGCGTGCCTTCGGAGCCGATCATGAGGCGGGTGAGGTCGTAACCCGCCGAGCTTTTCTTGGCGCGGCTCGCTGTCTTCACGATCTCACCATCGGGCAGAACGACGGTCAGCGCCAGCACCACGTCCTTCATGGTGCCGTAGCGTACCGCATTGGTGCCGGAGGCGCGGGTGGCCACCATGCCGCCGATGGAGGCATCGGCGCCGGGATCGATGGGGAAGAACAGGCCCTTGTCGCGCAGGGACTCGTTGAGCTCCTTGCGGGTCACGCCTGCCTCGACCACGCAGTCCAGATCCTCCTCGTTCACGGCGATGATGCGCTCCATGAGGCTCAGATCGATGGAAACGCCGCCATAGGGAGCGTTGATATGGCCCTCCAGCGAAGTGCCGGTGCCGAAGGCGATGACGGGAACGTCCTTTGCCGCACAAAGCCTGACGATCTCGGAGACCTCCTGCGTCGTCTTCGCATAGACCACGAGGTCCGGCGGCTGGTTCTTCACCCAGGTCAGGGTATGGCCATGCTGCTCCCGGACGGCGGCGGAGGTGACGACCCGCTCCCCGAAGCGTTGCGACAACTCGGACGACAGGGCGGCAATGGCGGCTTCCGTGGCGCGAGGACGGCCGGAAGCGAGGGGGGCGTTCATATTGGCTTCAGTTCCGATTGTGATGCTCGTTATCCATACCTACCAAAACATGGTCGAACGCAATACTCTGGATGAAAGATCAAGCAACAACACGATTTACGAAAGCCGGGAACGTGCTAACGTTCATGTCCTGTACAAGGAGGAGAGCCGTCGTGGCCACGGTTGAGGGACGGAGCTGACCATGGAGAAGCGAACTCCAGTGTTCTTTTTCGCTCCCTTCGTGTCGTCCACGATGAGGATCGAGCCCGCCTGGATCGATTTCAACGGCCATCTGAACATGGCCTATTATCATGTGATCTTCGACCGGGCGATGGATGAAGCCTTCGACCTTCTCGGCATCGGGCCGGATCACGCGGGCGAGCGGAAGGGCTCCTTCTTCACGGCCGAGGTTCATACCCAGTACAAGCGCGAGCTGAAGCTGAACGATCCGGTGCGGGTCACGCTTCAACTCGTCGATTACGACGAGAAGCGCCTGCACTACTACCTGGAAATTCGCCATGCGACGGAGGGCTGGGTCTCCGCCACCATGGAGGGCCTCTCCCTTCACGTGAACCTGGAAGCCCGCAAGGTCACGCACTTCCCCGAAGATATCAGCGCCAATCTCGCGGTCATGAAGGCAGCCCATGGCCGCCTCGCCAAGCCGCAGGCCTTAGGGCGCATCATCGGGATCCCCCAGAAGGCGGAGATGCACGAAGTCCTGCTTGCCTCGGGCACGCGGCACTAGAGCCATTTCCATTGGGATGGAATCAGCTCTCACCTTTGCTTGCCGCATTTTTCACGGTGAACCGGGTCCACTTCACCGAAAAATGCTCTAACAGCCGATCGCACCCCGTGGGCATCGGGGCCTGAAGGTCGAGGGTGAGTTATCGAACATCCTCTGCCGGTCGATATTCTGTCGGATCTGGTTCTTATCCGTCTGAATCTGCTGTTCGATGCCCCGCAAACGCTGCTCCTGCTGCAGGTTGCGGTTGATGTCCTCGACCTGACGCTCCGACCGGGTCTTGCGCGGCAGGCGCGTCTGGGCCTCCGCCACGGAGGCCACGGCGAAGCTGAGGCAGAGTGCGGCGGCTATTGCTCGGCGCATAAGACATTTCCTTCGCGGCTCACAATCCCCATATGGGCGTGACATCCTTTTCCGACAACGCCGTCGAGACGAAGCCGTTGTTTCCCGAACAGCTTGGCAGGCATTTACGGGCTCGACGCCGTTCGCCTTTTGATCCATGGTCGCGCCGATGAATCAGCCTGACAACAGCCCCGATCCCAACGACGATCTGGCGCACCAGCCCTCCGCCAGTTCCCTGAGCGCCCGCGCGCGGGCCGCCGTCGCGCCGCAGACGCCTTATCTGAACGGCCTGAACCCGGAGCAGCGCGCCGCCGTGGAAGCCACGGAAGGCCCCGTTCTCGTGCTCGCCGGCGCGGGCACGGGCAAGACGCGCGTGCTCACCACCCGCATCGCCCACCTGATCGCCACCGGCAAAGCCTGGCCGTCGCAGATCCTGGCCGTGACCTTCACCAACAAGGCCGCGCGCGAGATGCGCGAGCGCATCGGCCGCGCCATCGGCGAGGTGGCCGAGGGCATGCAATGGCTCGGCACCTTCCACTCCATCGGCACCAAGATCCTGCGCCGTCACGCCGAGCTTGTGGGCCTGCGCTCCGACTTCACCATTCTCGGCACGGACGATCAGCTGCGCCTGATGAAGCAGGTGATCGAGGCCGAGGGCATCGACGAGAAACGCTGGCCCGCGCGCCAGCTCGCCGGTCTCATCGATGGCTGGAAGAATCGTGGCCTCGGCCCCGACCAGGTGGCCGCCGGCGAAGCGGGCGCTTATGCGAACGGCAAGGGCGGCAAGCTCTACCGTCTCTATCAGGAGCGCCTGAAGGTTCTGAACGCGGTCGATTTCGGCGACCTGCTGCTCGAATGCCTGCGCCTGTGGCGCGAGCATCCGGACATTCTGGAAAGCTACCAGGAGCGCTTCCGCTACATGCTCGTGGACGAGTACCAGGACACGAACGTCGCGCAGTATCTCTGGCTGCGCCTTCTCGCGCAGAAGCGCAAGAACCTATGCTGCGTCGGCGACGACGACCAGTCGATCTACGGCTGGCGCGGCGCGGAAGTGGACAACATCCTGCGTTTCGAGCACGATTTTCCCGGCGCGACCGTGGTCAGGCTCGAGCGCAATTACCGCTCGACGGGACATATCCTGTCCGCCGCTTCCGTGCTGATCGCGAAGAACCAGGGCCGTCTCGGCAAGACGCTGCGCACCGAGGATGAACCCGGCGAGAAGGTGTCGATCACCGGCGCGTGGGATTCCGAGGACGAGGCTCGTCTCATCGGCGAAGAGATCGAGGCGCTGCATTCGAAGAAGCATCCGCTCTCGGAAGTCGCGATTCTCGTGCGCATCTCCGCGCAGATGCGCGAGATTGAAGATCGCCTCGTGCAGCTCGGTGTGCCTTATCGCGTCATCGGCGGCCCGCGCTTCTATGAGCGCGCGGAAATCCGCGACGCGCTCGCGTATCTGCGTGTCGTCAATCAGCCAGCCGACGACCTCGCCTTCGAGCGCATCGTGAACGTGCCGAAGCGGGGCTTGGGCGATGCCACGATCCAGGTGCTTCACAACCATGCACGCTCCGCCCGCGTGCCGTTGGTGGAAGCCGCGCGCTTCATCGTCGAGACAGACGAGCTGAAGCCGAAGCCGCGCGGAACTCTACGCGATCTGCTGATCTCGTTCGGGCGTTGGGCGAAACTCTCCGAGACCATGTCGCAATCCGAAGTCGCGCAGACGGTGCTGGAGGAATCCGGCTACACCGACATGTGGCAGAAGGACAAATCCGCCGATGCGGCGGGGCGCCTCGAAAACCTGAAGGAACTCGTGCGCTCCATGGAGGAGTTCCCGGACCTTCAGAGCTTCCTGGAACACGTCTCTCTGGTGATGGAAGCCAACGAAAGCGACACGACCGAACGCGTGAGCCTGATGACCCTGCACGCGGCGAAGGGGCTCGAGTTCAACACGGTGTTCCTGCCCGGTTGGGAAGAAGGCCTCTTTCCCAATCAGCGCGCACTGGATGAGAGCGGACGCGCGGGCCTGGAAGAAGAGCGCCGCCTCGCGCATGTGGGCCTCACCCGCGCGCGCCGCAGCGCGAAGATCTACTTCGCCTCCAACCGCCGCATTCACGGCCTCTGGAACTCAACGGTGCCGAGCCGCTTCATCGACGATCTGCCCGAGGCCAATGTGGAGATCGTGGAGGCGCCCGCGAACTTCTCCTATGGCGGCGGCTACGGCGGCTCGCGCTTCGACCGCATGCAGCCCTTCAGCGGCTCGACGTACCAGACACCCGGCTGGCAGCGCGCTCAGGCGCATCGCGCCGGCAACGAGGATGGAGGCTATTCCGGCCGCCGCTCGGGCGAGCGGCGTGGTCCCATGATGATCGAGGGCGAGTTGGTGGCGAAATCCACCGGTACTTCCGGCTTCGCCGTCGGCGGACGCGTGCTGCACACGAAATTCGGTCCCGGCACCATCGAGGCGGTCGACGGCAACAAGCTCACCGTCGAATTCGACAAGGCCGGGCGCAAGATGGTGCTCGACAGCTTCGTCGAGGCGTTGGGTTGAACCTCTTGCCGTCATGGCCGCATCTATTGCGGCCATCCACGCCTTTTTCATCGGCTCCAAGACGTGGATGCCCGGGACGAGCCCGGGCATGACGGAGGAGAATTTATTGTCGCGAGCAACTACTCGGCAGCAGCCGGCGGAACCGGTGCGATCGGCGTACCGTATGCTCGTGGATCGACCGGATTGAGATCTCCCTCATCCTCCGTATAGGCCGGAGGACGATCCACATAGGTGAACTGACCCTTGCCATCCATGGACGGGCCTTTGGCCCAGCGGCCCTGCTGGCTTTCGACACCTTCCGAGTGATTGAGGAACTGATAGGAAACTTCGGTCTTCTCGAGCTCCTGCGGGAAGTTCGAAGGCACCGGAGTGTCCTCCAGACCGTCCGCCTTGAGCTCCTCGATGGCAGCGAGCCATTGGTTCTGGTGCATCGTATCGCGGGCAAGCATGAACGCAAGCATGTCGCGCACGCCCGTGTCGTTCGTCATGTTGTAGAGACGCGCAACCTGTAGCCTGCCCTGACTCTCGGCGGTGACATTGAATCGGAAGTCGGCGAGAAGGTTGCCGCTTGCGATGGTGTAGGCCGCGTTCCAAGGATTGCCGACGCTGTCCGAAGGCCGGGCGCCAAGTCCGGCCACGATGTATTGCTGAGGATTCATGCCGGCCACGATGGCATCTTCGACCCGGGCCCCGCCCATTACGGCTCCGACGACTGAATTCTTGGCCATCTCTTCCTGCTGCTCGATCGGCGAGGTTTCGAGCAGGCGCGCGATCATGGTGGCAAGCATCTCGACGTGACCGATTTCCTCGGTCCCGATGTCCATGATCATGTCCTTGTACTTCTGCGGACCGCGGCAGTTCCAGCCCTGGAAGAGATAGGTCATCATCACACTGATCTCACCCCATTGGCCGCCGAGAGGCTCCTGAAGCATCTTGGCGAAGAGCGGATCGGGTTTTTCCGGCTTGGCTTGATACGCCAATTGCCGCTGACGGAAGAACATCGGCTTCTCCTTGATGTTGGATGTGAAGGCCTCTCAGCCCGGTAAGAGACTGCCTTTCAACAAGAGCGATTCCCGGTTGTTCCCCGACTTTCCGGCATAACCAGTACTTTAGACTGGTTCTGATCTGCTCCCTCTGGTCACCCGCTCGCAACTGTGGAACTATCCCGCACCTTCGATGCGACCGACGAGGCCGAGATGTTTCCCCTGTCCCACATGCTGAAATCCTTCATCCGTGCAGGCACCTTGAAGGTGATCGACGCCGAGGGCGGCGTGCATGTCTTCGGCGGCGAGAAGCCTGGACCGAGCGTGACTATGCGGCTGACCGACAAGTCGCTTTATCACAAGCTCTTCTTGAACCCCGAGCTGCATGCGGGCGAAGCCTACATGGACGGGCGCATGAGCTTCGAGGACGGCTCGGGCCTGCGCGATTTCCTCAACCTGTTTTCGATGAACCGCTCGACGCTGGCGAATTATCCGCTACAGAGCGTGCTCAAACGCATCTCGCGCACGGTGAAGCGTTTTCAGCAGGCCAATCCCGTCGGCAAAGCGCAACAGAACGTGGCGCATCATTACGATCTCGGCAACGACTTCTACAAGCTCTTCCTTGACAAAGGCATGCAGTATTCCTGCGCCTATTTCATCAATGACGACGACACGCTCGAAGAGGCTCAGCAGAACAAGCTCCGTCTCATCGCATCGAAACTTCAGCTCAAGCCTGGTTTGAAGATCCTCGACATCGGCAGCGGCTGGGGCGATCTCGCGCTTTATCTTGCTTCCATGGAAAATGTCGATGTGACTGGCGTCACGCTGTCCAAGGAGCAATACGAGCTGTCGAACGAGAAGGCGCGTCGCGCAGGCCTGTCGGATCGCGTTCGTTTCGAACTGCTCGATTACCGCAAGATGGACCGGCGTTTCGACCGCATCGTGTCGGTCGGCATGTTCGAGCATGTGGGCGTGCATCACTACAACGAGTTCTTCGCCAAGGTGAATGCGTTGCTGGACGATGACGGCTTGATGGTGCTGCATTCCATCGGCAAGATGAGCCCGCCCGGCACCGCTAGCCCCTGGCTGCGCAAATACATCTTCCCCGGCGCCTACTCTCCTGCCCTGTCGGAAGTCTTTCCCGTCGTCGAGCAGAACCAGCTCTGGGTGACGGATCTCGAGTTCCTGCGCCTGCACTACGCCAAGACGCTGAACCACTGGCATCGCCGTTTCGAGGCGAACCGGGAGAAGATTGCGGCCATGTACGACGAGCGCTTCTGCCGCATGTTCGAGTTCTATCTGATCAGCGCGGAGACCATGTTCACCACGGGCAGCCAGCTTGTCTTCCACATGCAGCTCGCCCACAAGCGCGATGCGGCGCCCATCGTGCGCGACTACATCACGGATACGCAGCGCGCCTACAAGGATCGGGAAGCGGAAAGGCTCAAAAGCCTCAAGGCTGCGGAAGCGGAGTTGCAGGCCGGCTGAACCGGCCTGCATAGCCTATGTCGCCGAAGGAGATGTCGAGCCCGTTGCTTCAAGCGACAAGGCACAACGACCCTTTCCGGCGGGTTCCGCGCGGGTGAGCCTCTTCTCAGCGGGAATGTTGTTCTGTAAGGAATATCCCAAGATCGCGAATGCAATCATCGAAGAAAAGCGGTGTCCCAGAGAGGACCGCCGCAGGGTTGAGACGGGGCTTTCCAGCAATGACGAAGATCAGGATGCGGCATCTGTCATTGCAGAAGCAGATCTCGGTTCTGGTCGGCCTCCTCTGCCTTTGCCTCGTCTGCGGAGCTGCCATCGGCGCGGCCTATATTGCCCAGCAACGCATCCGCGAGGCCGTGATGTCCGATGCCGCCCGCACGGCGGCGACCATGGCCTCCCTGCTCGACCGCGGCATGTTCGAGCGATACCGGGAAACCCGCAACATCGCCGCCATGGAGCCCCTGCGGGACATATGGACGGGCGATCCGTCCCAGATCCGGCAGGTCATCGACCAGCTTCAGAAGTCTTTTCCTGATTATGCCTGGATCGGATTCGCCACCGCTGACGGAATCGTGAAGGCCGCGACGCAGGGAATGCTCGAAGGCCAGTCCGTCCAATCGCGGCCCTGGTTTCAGCATGGCCTGAAAGGACCCACCGTCGAGGACGTGCATGAAGCCAAGCTTCTGGCGGGACTTCTCGGCCCGGCTCCGAACAGCGAACCGTTCCGCTTCGTGGATGCGGCAGCCCCTGTGCGTGATGAGAATGGCCAGACCGTCGGTGTGCTCGGCGTCCATCTGAGCTGGACCTGGGCCGACGAAGCGCGTCAAACCCTGCTCGATCATTCGAACCGGCAGCAAGAGTCGCTCTGGATCCTAGGGAGCGACGGCACCATGCTGCTCGGCCCCCAGGTCGGTCAGAAGCCGTTCTCCGACGAGCAAGTCAAACGGATGCGCGAAGCCAAGCAGGGGGCCTTCGAGGACAATTCCGGTGCCGATCAGTTCCTCACCGGCTACGCCGTCGCCTCGGGCTATCGGGATTATCCCGGCTTCAATTGGATCATCATCTCCCGCCAGCCGGATAGTGTCGCCTTCGCCGCCGCTTACGGCATCGTTTGGACGATCCTGGGCTTCGGCCTGGCGGTAGCGCTCGCCGGAGTCGTCTGCGCCTTTTTCATCGCACGCGGCGTCGCGCGCCCCCTCCGGACGATCACGGAAGCGGCAGACAGGATCGGACGCGATCCGAACATGACCCTTCTTCCCCGCGTGGAGGGCTCCGCCGAGGTCACGCGCCTGTCGGCGGCCCTGCGCTCGCTCCTGCGCCGCGCGGGCGCGGCCGAGCAACGCGTGGTCGATGCCTCAAGCCAGCATGAGAAAAGCATCTCCGCCCTGCGCCAGCTGGCGGAAACCGACGCCTTGTCCGGCCTTCTCAACCGGCGCGGCTTCGACGCCATGGGCAACGAGGCCTTCCACCAGTTCCACCAATATGGGCGCGGCTTTGCCGTGCTCGTGATCGACATCGACTTCTTCAAGAAGGTGAACGACACCTACGGCCACGCCGCCGGCGACGAGGTGATCCGCGCCGTCGGCGCGACCATGACCAAGGTTCTGCGCTCCACCGACACCATCGCGCGGTTCGGCGGCGAGGAATTCGTCGTTCTCCTGCGCGAGATCGGCCATGACGTGATCATGGGCGTAGCCCAGGATCTTCGCCGCGCGGTCGAGATCGCCGATATTTCTTACCAGGGACAGGCCATACCCGTGACCGTGAGCATCGGCGGAGCCTATGCGCGCGACAGCGACCGCGATATCCAGGATCTGATCGAGCGGGCCGACACGGCTCTCTACCGGGCAAAGTCAGCCGGCCGAAACCGCGTCTCCATCGACGGCCTTCACCTTCAGCTGGCAACTGCTGCAGCATAGCCGACAAGGCGCGTGACCTCCGACGCGAGCAATGATAAGGCGATGCCATGCTAGAAGGTCTGCACCCCAATCGCCCCACCCACGTCTTCCGGATCACCACCGACGAGCGCTCCGCGCGCGCGATGACGGATCTGATCGGAGAAATCTTCGACCCCGCCGAGACGGCCGTCGCCGCCTTCGAAACGGTGGAGGACGGCCCCTGGCTGCTGGAGGCCTATTTCGCCTATGAGCCGGACGAGGACGCGATCCGCGATCTCGTGCGCCCCATCGTCGGCGAGGAGGCGGACCGGGGCGTGTTTCTGCCCCTGGAACAGAAGGATTGGGTGAGGTCTTCGCTGGAGGGTCTCAAGCCCGTCCGTGCGGGGCGTGTTCTCGTCCATGGCTCGCATGACCGTGGCGAGCGCCGCACCAACGACATCGCCATCGAGATCGAGGCGGGCCTCGCCTTCGGCACGGGCCATCACGGCACGACGCTGGGCTGCCTGCGTGCTTTCACGGATGAGCTGAAAATCCGAACGCCGCGTCATGTGCTTGACGTAGGCACGGGCACCGGCATCCTGGCCTTCGCGGCGGCCAAGGTTTTGAAGCGTCCGGTGGTTGCGGGCGATATCGACCCCGAGGCCATCAGGGTCGCGAAGGAGAATGCGCGCCTCAACGGCATCGCGCCATGGATGAGGCTGTATGTCGGCCCCGGCACGCGCCATGCGGACGCCGACCGCCCCAGTCATTTCGACCTGATCTTCGCCAACATCCTCGCAAAGCCTTTGCGGATGCTGGCGCCTTCGCTGGCGCGGGTGGCAACGAACGACGGAGCGCTCATCCTGTCGGGCCTTCTGGCCCATGACGTTCCCGGCGTGCTCTCAGCCTATGCGCATCAGGGCTGGTATCTCCAGCGCCGTTACGATCTGGAAGGCTGGGCCGCCTTGGTGATGAAGCGGGGCAGCGCGCGTCCGCAACCCCGCTGACAAGCGGACTTACTCGGCCATCACGCCCGGATAGCGCTTCGCCAGTTCACGGCGGAGCTTGACGGCTTCGACGAGAATTTCACGGGCGGCCTTGAGGGCGACGACGATGATCATGACTTTTGCTTTCTCTTAAGCGGTAAAAACAGGTTCTCAGAGTTTGAAAGGCAGGGCATTGTCCTGCATCAAGAAGGACGGGGAATGTTCTTGCCTGCGGTCCAAGTCAGCGAGGAAAACCTCGTGACGGCGCAGTTCCTTCGCGGCGGTGCGGACTCGGCTTTCGATCAGCGCATCCAGGAACCTCTTCATCCAGCCTGAAGACTTGGATGGGGCATGGTCGGCCTTTGTGAAGGTGGAAGCAAAAACGGCTGTGGTCATGGGATCATCTCCGAAGTGGTGGCGAGACCCTTCAACTCAGCGTTCCTCTTTATTCTTGTTACGTTGGATATAAACGCTCACCGACTTTAGTAGTAGACCAGGCTGTCGCATGCGAGCCATGCATATTTTGCAGCGCATCATCACTAAGTGTTAAGGAATAGGCGTCCGGTGCATAACCTCCGGGCTATGGGGTGCCTTTTGAGGCAGTGTTCAGCCGCCTGATCGCAGTTGCAGCCGCTTCCGCCCCGGCATAGCGTGCTGCCAATCTTCAAACCTGCTGATCGGTGCTGCTTCGAATGGCTCAGTTTCAATTCTTCGACGACACGACGTCTCCCTCCCAGGGCCCGGCCCATATCGCCAAACTGCGCGCTGAGCTGAGCCGCCGGGGCTTCGACGGGTTCATCGTCCCCCGCGCCGACGAACACCAAGGTGAGTATGTACCGAAGAGCGCCGAGCGCCTGTCCTGGCTGACCGGCTTCGCCGGCTCGGCCGGCACCGCCATCATCCTGACCGACAAGGCAGCCCTCGTGGTGGACGGGCGCTACACGGTCCAGGCGGCGGAGCAGGTGGACACCTCCGTCATCACGCCCGTTCAACTCGCCGATCAGACGCCCGAGGACTGGATTGCCGCAAACCTGCCCGAGGGCGGCGTTCTGGCCTATGATCCCTGGCTGCACACGAGCGATGGCCTGAAGCGCCTGGAGAAGGCGGTCAAGCGCGTCGGCGGCAAGCTGGCCCCGGTGGATATCAACCTCGTCGACGTGATCTGGATCGACCGCCCTGCGCCGCCGCAGGCTCCCGTGCGGCCTCACCCGCTCGATTACGCGGGCGAGACGTCCGAGGCGAAGCTGGAGCGTATCCGCAAGAAGATGGCTGATGCGAAGCTCGACGCTCTCGTGATCTCGGATCCCCACAATCTCGCCTGGGCCTTCAACCTGCGTGGCGGCGATGTGGGGCACACGCCTCTGCCCCTCGGCTATGCGGTTCTGCCGAAGACCGGCCGCGCGACGCTTTTCTTCGATCCGGTGAAGATCACCAACGAAGCAGGCGACGCAGTCGGCGATCTCGCCGAGTTCGCTCCCATCGCTTCATTCCAGAGCGCGCTCGATGCGCTGGGCCAGAAGGGCGGAAAGGTCCGCATCGATTCCGGAACCGGCGCCGTCGCTTTGATCCGCCGCATCGAAGCGGCCGGCGGCACGGTGGATGTGGGAGCAGACCCGATCACGTTGCTGAAGGCTGTGAAGAACGACGCGGAGATCGCGGGCTCGCGCTCCGCTCATCTGCGAGACGGCGTAGCGGTCGCGCGTTTCCTCGCCTGGCTCGACCGCGAGGCGCAAAGCGGACAATTGACCGAGATCGACACGGTCGAAGCGCTGGAAGCCTTCCGTCTCGAAACGGGAATGCTCAGGAATGTTTCGTTCCCCAGCATCTCGGGCGCTGGCCCCAACGCCGCCCTGCCCCATTACCGGGTGACGCGTTCGAGCAACCGCAAGCTTGAACTCAACCAGATCTTCCTCATCGATTCCGGCGCGCAATACGAGGATGGCACCACGGACATCACGCGCACGATCATCGTGGGCGAGCCCAGCCCTGAGATGAAGGACCGCTTCACCCGCGTGCTGAAAGGCCACATCGCCATTGCGCAGGCCGTGTTCCCGAAAGGCACGACGGGGGCGCAGATCGACGCCTTCGCACGCAAGCCTCTTTGGGAAGCGGGCCTCGATTTCGATCACGGCACGGGCCACGGCATCGGCAGCTATCTTTCGGTGCACGAAGGTCCGCAGCGCATCGCCAAGACGGGAACTACACCGCTGGAAGTCGGCATGATGCTCTCGAACGAGCCGGGCTACTACAAGGCGGGCGATTACGGCATCCGCATCGAGAACCTGATCCTCGTGGAGACGCGCACGATCCCCGGCGGCGATCGCGAGATGCTCGGCTTCGAAAACCTGACCTTCACGCCCATTGATCTACGCCTGGTGGAGCCGGCCATCATGGACGCGGACGAGATCGCATGGCTCAACGCCTATCATGCCAGCGTGCGCGAAAAGATCGGGCCGCATCTCGATGCAAAGACGCGTGCGTGGCTGGAGAACGCGACGCGCGCAATTTGAGCGAGTAGCGCAGCCTTTCGTAAGCCATTCCCACACTCACTGCCCTCATCCTGAGGAGCCTGCGCAGCAGGCGTCTCGAAGGAGGTTCCAGCGAGCACTGGACGATCCTTCGAGACGCCTGCTGCGCAGGCTCCTCAGGATGAGGACAGTGATGTTGAGATCTGTTGAGGGAGCGCTTCGCCGAAAAATGCTCTAGATCAGGTTGCGCAACACCACGACCGACACCACACCGACGGCGATTGTCGCGAGCAGCGGCAATCGGAACGCGACAATCGCCGTGATGGCGGCGGCTATGGCCTCCGCCCATCCGGTCGTCAGGGCCGTCGGCGCGATGACGGAAACGAGCACGGCGGGCGGTATCGCGTCGAAAGCGGCTTTCGCGCGGCCCGTGAGGACGAGGCGATCCGCCACGAAGAGACCCGCAACACGCGTGAAGTAGGTCACCACGGCCATGGCGATGATGGCGATAAGCGTCGTCATGTCGAGGCTCATGACCGTGTGTCCTTCGGTGCTGCGAGATAGGCCGCCGCAATACCGGCCAACGCACCGGACGCCACATGCCATGGCGCGCCGATGAAATAATGCACGAGTGCCGCGACACCTGCGCTGACCCCAACCGTCACCAGGGTCACGCGGCTTCGCCCAAAGCCTGCAACGAGTCCGATGAAGAGCGCAGTGAAGGCGAAATCCGCACCGATGCGCGCCGGATCGCCGAGGAAGGAGCCGAGCACCGCACCGAGAGTCGTGGACAGGGACCAGTTCGCCCAGAGAACGACAGCCATGGCGGCCCAATAGGCACCGGTCACGGGACGCTCGAGCGCTCGGCGTTCCGACAGGGCCCAGGCTTCATCGGTCAGGAAGAAGAATGCGATGAATTTCTGCACCCGCGACATCTTCGTTTTGGGCGACAGGGATGCGCCCATCAACACGTGGCGCGCATTGATGAGCAGCGTCGCGAAGGCCAGTGCCGCAATGGGCGCCGGATGAGCCCAGGCCTCGATGGCCGCGAACTGCGCGCCGCCCGCGAAAACCGTGGCGGACATGAGCATGACTTCCAGCCACGACAATCCCTTGGAAGAGGCCACCGCTCCGAAGAGCAGCCCGATGGGAACCGCTGCGACCATCACGGGCGCGATGTCGCGCAGACCTGCTTTCAACTCGCGCCGATATACTTGTGACGGGCTGGACGGATTCACGCGCCGTTCCTTCCGACCAGCGCGAACCATCCGTCCTCGTCCATCACCTGCACGCCAAGCTCGGCCGCTTTCGCGAGCTTCGAGCCCGCCCCCGGCCCAGCAACCACGATGTCGGTTTTCTTGGAGACGGAGCCCGCCACCTTGGCGCCAAGCCGCTCGGCCATGGCCTTGGCTTCTTCGCGTGTCATCTGTTCGAGCGAACCGGTGAAGACCACCGTCTTTCCTGCAACGGGCGAATGGGTTGTGGCGGGCGCTTCCATCGGCTCAGGCGTTACCTGCGCCAGCAGCGCATCGAGCATTTCCTCGTTATGCTCTTCCTTGAAGAATTCGACGACGGCTTCCGCCACGACGGGGCCGATGCCGCCGATGGATGTGATGTCCGCATGCTCTTCCGAGGCGGGGTCGGCTGCGGCCTTCGCTGCTTCGCGCAAAGCATCGAAAGTGTGGAAGTGGCGTGCGAGCAGACGCGCTGACGTCTCACCGATATGCGGAATGCCGAGCGCGAAGATGAGACGGTTCAGCGAAATCGAGCGCCGCGCCTCGATGGCTGCGAAGAGGTTCTTGACGCTGGTCTCGCCCCAGCCTTCACGGTTCTCCAACCGCTTGAGGCTGCGCGCATTGCGCTCGGCGAGCGTGAAGATATCCTGCGGGCGCTGCACGAGACCTTCTTCATAGAATTCATCGATGCGCTGCTCACCCATGCCTTCGATATCGAAAGCGTTGCGCGACACGAAATGCTTCAGGCGTTCGCGGGCCTGCGCCGGGCAGATGAGGCCGCCGGTGCAGCGGCGCACCGCGTCTTCCTTGCCCGTGCGCGGATTGACCTCGCGTACGGCATGGCTGCCGCAGGCCGGGCATTGCGTGGGGAATTCGTAGGGCTTGGCGTCCGCCGGGCGCTTTTCAAGCACCACATCGAGCACCTTCGGAATCACATCGCCCGCGCGGTTGATGATGACCGTGTCACTGACACGGATATCGACGCCGTTGCGGATCTTCTCGCCGTTGCCCCCAATGCCCTTGATGTAATCCTCGTTGTGCAGCGTCGCGTTCGACACGACCACGCCGCCCACCGTTACCGGCCGCAGCCGCGCGATCGGATTGAGCGAGCCCGTGCGGCCCACGTTGATCTCGATATCTTCGAGCACCGTCACCGCCTTCTGCGCGGGGAACTTGTGCGCCAGCGCCCAGCGCGGCGAACGCGAGACGAAGCCGAGGCGCTGCTGCAAAGTCAGATCATCGACCTTGTAGACGACGCCGTCGATATCGTAGCCCAGATTGGCGCGATCCGTTTCGATGGCGCGGTAATGCTCGAGCATCTCGTTGACGCTGGCGCAGCGGCGCGTGAGCTTGTTGACCTTGAAGCCGAATCCGCGCAGCGCTTCCATCATGCCCGACTGCGTATCCGCCGGCATGTCGCTCACTTCGCCCCAGGCATAGGCGAAGAAACACAGGGGGCGCGATGCGGTGATTTTCGGATCGAGTTGGCGCAGGCTGCCCGCCGCCGCATTGCGCGGGTTCGCGAAGAGCGGCTTGCCCGCCGCTTCCTGGCGCTCGTTGATGGCGGCGAAATCCTTGTGCGAGAGATAGACCTCGCCGCGCACCTCGACGACATCGGGAACGTTCGCACCTTTGAGGACATGCGGAATGTCGCTCACGGTGCGGGCATTGTTCGTCACGTCCTCGCCTTCAGCCCCGTCGCCGCGCGTAGCGGCGGTGACGAGCTTGCCCTTCTCGTAGCGGATGCTGAGCGAAAGGCCGTCGATCTTGGGCTCGGCGGTAAAGACCAGCGGCGCATCGGCCTTCCATTGCAGGAAGCGGCGGATGCGTTCGACGAACTCCTCCACCTCCTCGTCCGCGAAGCCGTTCGCGAGCGAGAGCATGGGCACGCGATGCCGAACCTTGGCGAATTTTTCGGATGCTTTCGCCCCGACCTTCTCCGTCAGGCTCTCGGCGCTCTTCAGCTCGGGAAACAACCCCTCCAGCGCCTCGTAGCGCATGCGCAAGGCATCGTATTCGGCATCCGAGACGGTCGGCGCGTCCTCTTCGTAGTAACGCCGGTCATGGTCCGCGATCTCGGCGGCCAGCGCCTCATGCTCGGCGCGCGCCTCAGCGGGCGTCAGTTCATCGACAGGCTTCAGGGAGGGGGCTTTTTTTGCGGGCATGATCGAATCGAGGTTGGCGTTGAATGAACCATAGCGCCTTGGCCGCGACTCTCCAGGGTTCGGCGCCCATATAATTCTCGCCTAAGCCTCGGCGCTGCCTTCGTGCCGTTGGGCGATCCAGAAGGCGGCCTGGCTGATCAGTCCCGCCGCGGCCAGCACGCAGGCCGCCGCGAGCGCCGGGTCATGCCCCAGTCCCGACAAAGAGGTGCAGATGGCTCCGACAGCCATCTGCGCGAACCCGTAAAGTCCCGATGCGGAACCGATCAGCCTGGGATTGACGCTCACGGCCTTGGTCAACGCCGCCGGACTCGACAGGCCCGCTCCCATCGTGAACAGGACCATCAGCCCGACCGCAGAAAAAACGTTGATCATCCCCATCAAGACGAGGCTGAGAAACACCAAGGCCGCAAGGGTGCTCAGGGCATTGGCTCCAACCATCAGGCGTTCCATCCGCACCCTGCCGATGAGGCGGCTCGCCAGGGCGCTGCCGATGGAGGCGCCTACGGCCAGTAATCCAAGAGCGACTCCGACTTCATGGGCAGGACGGCCCAACTCCTCGAAGATGAAGGGAGATGCCGCGATGAAGGCATAGCCCGAGGTCGTCGCGCAGCTTCCGCCGATCGTATAGCCGAGGAATGCGCGTGAGCTCAAAAGCCCCTTGTAGTCGCGCCCCAGGGACAGAATGCTGACATTGCCCGAAGGCTGTCCGGTTTCCGGCAGGAGCCGCCACGCGCACAGGATATTCGCGGAGCCGAGCGCCACGAGCAGCAGGAAGATGGACCGCCAGCCGAAGGTGGTGGCGAGCAATCCCCCGAGGATCGGCGCCAGGGCCGGCCCGATGACCACGATCAGGTTCATCACGGCGAGCTGCCTGGCCGCAGCCTCCGGACCCGAGATGTCCCGCACCATCGCGCGCCCCAGGACCAAACCGGCGCAGCCTCCCAGAGCCTGGAAGAGACGTGCGGCGATCAAACCATGGACGCCGGGAGCCAATGCGGCGGCGATACCCGCACCCGTATAGAGGACGAGCCCCACCATCAAGACGGGCCTGCGACCGAAACAATCGGACAGCGGGCCATAGACCAGCTGTCCGAAGGCGAGGCCCAGGATGTAGAGGCTGATCGTCATCTGCATGGCGCCGATGCTGGCGTCGAGATCCTGCGCGGCGATGGGGAGCGCAGGGACGAACATGTGCATCGCCAGCGTGCCGGTGAACGTGATCAGCACAAGAAGCCACAGAGCGGGCTTACGCTTCAGGCCGACGGCTGGGACAGGTTCGTGCCTCACAAGGATGAAGCCCCGGCATTGGATGGATAAGCTTCCGAAGCGGCGTTGCACCGCCTCCGGATCGAGCCACCTGTTCGTGCCCCAACCCCTTATCGACCAGTTAGCCGGCTTCGGCAGAGTTCGATAGGGGCCTTACGACATGCCCCCTGCGCACGCAGTTAATGCGCCGCTGCCTCCAGCAGGCGCGCCGCGGCGGCCCTCGCCTCTTCCGTGATCGTCGCACCGGCCAGCATGCGGGCGATCTCCTCGCGACGGGGCGCGGCTTCCAGGGGCACGACGCGGGTCGCGACCCGGTCCTCGGCGCCGCGAACGCCTTCCTTGGCGATGAGGAAATGGGTCTGGGCGCGGGCTGCCACCTGCGGGGCGTGAGTGACGGCCATGACCTGAACCCGGCTCGACAGCCGCGCGAGACGCTGGCCGATGGCATCCGCCACGGCGCCGCCGACGCCCGTATCGATTTCGTCGAAGACCAGGGTCGGGGCCGAGCCCTTGTCAGCCAGCACGACCTTCAGGGCAAGCATGAAGCGGGAAAGCTCACCGCCCGAGGCCACCTTCATGAGGGGACCGGGACGGGTGCCCGGATTGGTCTGGGCCCAGAACTCGACACGCTCGAAGCCGGCCGGATCGCGGCTGCTCTCATCCGTGTTGATCTCGGTGATGAACTTGGCCCGCTCCAGCTTCAGGGGCGGCAGCTCGGCCTGCACGGCCGCGTCGAGGGCCTGGGCGGCCTTCTTGCGGCCAGCCGACAGCTTCTTGGCCGCCGCGAGATAAGCCTGATCGGCTTCCTTGAGGGTCTTTTCCAGCCCGATCAGCTGCTCCTCGCCGGCGTCGATGGCCGTCACGTCGGCCTCGAACCGCTGGCGCAGGGCCGCCAGCTCATCGGCGGGCACATCATATTTGCGGGCGGCGGCGCGAAGGGCGAAGAGGCGCTCCTCCGTCTGCTCCAGCTCGCGGGGATCGTATTCCGTGGCGCGGATCGCGTCTTCCAGGGCCGCGCGGGCCTCGTCGATGGCGACCAGCGCGGCATCGAGGGCGCGCACGCTGGATTCCACGAGCGTCGGAGCCTGGGCGCTGCGGCGCTCCAACTTGCGCACGGCGGCGGATAGTTCGGGAACCGGCGAGGACGAGCCGGCAACGGCCTCGAACGCCTCGTTGAGGTCTTGGGCCACCTTTTCGGACTGCATCATGACGACGCGGCGCTCGGCCAGGGATTCTTCCTCACCGGCCTGCGGGTTGAGCGTCGTCAGTTCCTCGACCGCATGGCGCAGGAAATCGGCTTCCTTGCGGGCCTTCTCGATCCGGCTGCGGTGTTCCTGCAAGGCGGTCCGCGCATCGCGCACCCGGCGCGAGGCATCGCCGACGGCTTGCAGCTCGTCGCCAAGGCCACCGAAGGCATCGAGGATGGCGCGGTGGCTCACGGGGTCGACAAGGGCACGGTCATCGTGCTGGCCATGTATCTCGACGAGGGTCGAACCGATGGCCTTGAGAACCTGCACGCTGACGGGCTGGTCGTTCACGAAGGCGCGCGTGCGCCCGTCCGCCACCTGAACGCGGCGGAGGATCAGATCCCCGTCTATATCGATGTCGGATTCATAAGCGATCCGGCGAGCCGGATGGTCCATGGGGCAGTCGAAGACAGCCGTGATCTGTCCCTGAGACTCACCATGGCGGACGAGGCTACCATCGCCGCGTCCGCCAAGGGCCAGTGCAAAAGCATCGAGCAGGATTGATTTACCGGCGCCGGTTTCACCCGTGAGAACGCTGAGGCCCTCATGGAAGTGAAGCTCAAGCCTGTCGATGAGGACGATGTCGCGTATCGCCAGCTGGATCAGCATGTGAGGTGAGGCTTACCCCGCCCGCTGACCGACCTGGGGGACGCCACGGAACGCCTTGCTGATCCAGGACTGGGAGTCCTCGCGCGGCTCAACGCCGCCCTTGGTCAGCAGGGCATAGGCGTCCTTGTACCAAGGACTGTCAGGGAAGTTGTGTCCGAGAACGGCGGCGGCGGTCTGCGCCTCGTTGACGATGCCCATGGCCATGTAGGCCTCGGTGAGGCGCTGAAGAGCCTCCTCCGAATGGCGGGTCGTCTGATAGCGCGAAACCACGGTGCGGAAGCGGTTGATGGCGCCGGAATAATTGCGCTTCTGCAGATAGAAGCGTCCGATCTCCATCTCCTTGCCGGCGAGCTGGTCGCTGGCCACCTGGATCTTCTTCTTGGCGTCGGCCACATATTCGGAGCTGGGATAACGCTGGATCAGTTCCTGCAGCGCGAGAATGGCGCGCTCGGACTTCTCCTGATCACGGGTGATGTCCGGGATCTGGTCGTAATAGGACGACGCCATCAGGTACTGAGCATAGGCCGCATCCGAGGTATTCGGGTGCTGCTGAAGATAGCGCTTCGAGGCGGTGATGGATTCCTCGTACATGCCGCCCTCATAGGTGGCATAGGCTTCCATGATCAGCCCTTTGCGCGCCCACTCGGTATAAGGGTACTGGCGGTCGAGGCTGTTGAACTTCTTGGCGGCGCCTTCGAAATCCCGGTTCTGAATGCGGGCGAGGCCGTCATTGTAGATCTGCTCGGCAGGAACGTCGGCGACGATCTCCGGCTTGTAGGTTTCGCTCTTGTCGAACGGGTTGATCGACGAAAGGGTATCGCAGCCGGCGAGAGCCAGGCCGCAGGCGCCGATCAGCAGCGTGCGCCCCGCAACGGCTCTCAAGCTCAAGTAAAGCTTCGCGAAAGACATGGCTTCGCGGTCCTCCAAAATCCGTGCTCGGTGATTTTTAAACGATGCACCTAAGGTTCTTTAACCTAAGCGGGGGTCAAGAGCCAACCCCATCGCAACAGCTTTACCCAATGTGATCGATTCAGGCCTTAGGAAAAGCTGCGGCCAATGGGCGCTAGAGCATGGGACCCAAAAGTGAATTTTCACTTTCAGGGCCACACGGTCCGATGCTCTTTTCCGAAGGCAGCGCCCAACG
Source organism: Microvirga sp. (assembly GCA_041913065.1). Classification (GTDB taxonomy): domain Bacteria; phylum Pseudomonadota; class Alphaproteobacteria; order Rhizobiales; family Beijerinckiaceae; genus Microvirga. Next base: position 337,579 of record JAYSGD010000001.1, read on the forward strand.
GAAAGCCGGGAACCCTTTTAGTGGATTTCCTGCGCAAAGGCCGTCATGGCAGCGCTGCCGACTTCCGCATAACCCGTCTCGCGGCGGGGAGCCGCATCGACGATGGCATAGTTGGAGCGGCTGGAGAACAGGGCTTCCAGCACCGAGAAGTTCATGCGGTGACCGCCGCAATAGGAGCGGTAGGTGCCCAGCAGCGGCAGGCCCGCGAGGGACAGATCGCCGACCGCATCGAGAAGCTTGTGACGCACGAACTCGTCGGCGTAGCGCAGACCTTCGGGGTTCATGATCCCGTCCTCGCCGATGGCGACGGTGTTATCGAGCGAGGCCCCCAGGGCGAAGCCTGCGCTCCACAGCTTTTCCACATCCTTCATGAAGCCGAAGGTGCGAGCGCGGGAAATGTCGCGGCGGAACACGGAGGGGCTGAGGTCGATGACCTTGCGCTGACGGCCGATCACGGCCGTGGGGAAGTCGATTTCCACATCGAGGCGGAAGGCGCGCTCGTTGGGGAGAAGCTCGGCGAAAGCCCTACCCTGCTCGACGCGGACGGGCTTGAGAACCTTGAGGTAACGGCGGGATGCGCCCTGGACGGCGATGCCGGCCTGGTCGATCGCATCGATGAAGGGAGCGGAGCTGCCGTCGAGAATCGGCACTTCCGGCCCGTCGATCTCGACGAGAACGTTGTCGATGCCGAGGCCGGAAAGGGCCGCCATGAGGTGCTCGATGGTGGCAACAGCGCCGCTCTCGCGGTCGCCGATCACGGTGCAGAGTTCGGTCGCGGTCACAGCCAGATGACGGGCATCGATGAGACGGTCCATGCCGCCCGGCAGGCCGGTGCGCAGGAAGGCAATGCCATGGTTCACCTCCGCGGGGTGGAGGATCATCTTCACCTCATCTCCCGAATGGACGCCGATTCCGACCAGGGTAACGGCTGCGCGGAGCGTGGTTTGATGGCTTTGCTTCATTATCTCGAACCTCGAACAAGATCGCCGCTTGCTGGATATTCCCTCAGGCGGCTACCGGCGTTCGCTGTAGTAAAATCACTGAATTGGCGGACGGGGATTAACACCCCTGCCCTTTTGGATAGGGGCAACATAGTCGCCCGGGCAGGCTAGGCCAAATCACGCTTTCTTACGTTCTGTTACAGAGTGGATAAGTCTTAACCCTTTGTTAATAAATGACTTTAAAAGCAAAGCCCCCGGTCGCGGGGCGACCGGGGGCCAAGCTTGCAACGATCTTGTCTAGCTTAGTTCGCCTGACGGCGGAGGAAGGCCGGAATCTCCAGCTGGTCATCCTCCATGCCGCGTTGGGCGGGAGCCTGAGCCGGACGCTGCGCCTGGGGGACCGGACGACGGGCGTATTCGGCGTGAACCGGAGACATCTGCTGGCGCGGAGCCTCCTGGCGCGGGGCCTGCTCCACCGGAGCATGCTGCGCCTCTTCACGGCGTCCGAAGCCCATGGTGGCCAGACGCTGGATCAGGGACGGCTTGTGCTCCTGAGCCGGATCGATCTCGCCGCGGCTGGCGCGGATCTGGTTCTGGGCCGGAATCGGCAGCTCGTCGATCCGGGGCATGCGGGCGGGGCGCATGGCGCGCTCGGCCTGCGGCGGGATGAAGGCATCCTGCTGCGCCGGCTCTTCATAGGCGGGCTGCTGCGGGGCCGGAGCCTCGTAGGCCATGGACTGGCGCGGCTGGGCCGGGGTGAGGACCACGTCGTCACGGACCACCGGCTGCGGAGCGGGTTCCATGGCGACCGGAGCCGGAGCCAGGACCGGGGTGCCTTCCGTCAGGATCTGAGCGGCCTTCACCGGCTCGGCAAGCTGGGGGTTGGCGCGAAAGGTCGGCACGGCCTGGGTGTGCGTGGCACGGGCCCGGGCCTCGGCGCGAAGGCGCTCGGCCACCTCAGAGATCCGCTGTTCGGTGGCGGAGATGTCGCCGCCGTTTTCCAGGATCGCGTGGTCGATGCCGGTGGCCACCACGGACACGCGGATGATGCCTTCCAGGCTCTCGTCGAAGGTCGCGCCGAGGATGATGTTGGCATCCTGGTCCACTTCCTCGCGGATGCGGGTGGCGGCTTCGTCGAGTTCGTAGAGGGTGAGGTCGTTGCCGCCCGTGATCGAGATCAGCAGGCCGCGAGCGCCCTTCATCGACACGTCGTCGAGGAGCGGGTTCGCGATGGCCGCCTCGGCGGCGCGGATCGCGCGCTTCTCGCCGGAAGCCTCGCCCGTGCCCATCATGGCCTTGCCCATGCCGCGCATGACGGAGCGCACATCGGCGAAGTCGAGGTTGATGAGGCCTTCCTTCACCATCAGGTCGGTGATGCAGGCCACGCCCGAGTAGAGCACCTGGTCGGCCATCGCGAAGGCATCCGCGAAGGTCGTCTTCTCGGTGGCGACGCGGAAGAGGTTCTGGTTCGGGATGACGATGAGCGTATCGACGGCCTGCTGCAGCTCGGCGATGCCGGCCTCAGCCAGCTTCATGCGGCGCACGCCTTCGAACTGGAACGGCTTCGTCACGACGCCGACCGTCAGTATACCAAGCTCGCGGGCCGCGCGGGCCACGACAGGAGCAGCGCCCGTGCCGGTGCCGCCGCCCATGCCGGCGGTGATGAAGACCATGTGGGAGCCTGCGAGCTGATCGCGGATCTCGTCGATCACCTCTTCGGCGGCGGCGCGGCCGACTTCCGGCTGCGATCCGGCGCCCAGGCCTTCCGTGACCTGGATGCCCATCTGGATCACGCGGGGAGCCTTGGAGGAGGCCAGAGCCTGCGCGTCAGTGTTCGACACCACGAACTCGACGCCCTCCAGACCGGACTCGATCATGTTGTTCACGGCGTTACCGCCGGCGCCGCCCACGCCGAAGACGGTGATGTGCGGCTTGAGTTCCCGGATGTCCGGAGATTGCGAGTTGATTGCCATGACCTGTGCCTCTTTGGCCTTTTTCACTGACAGCGTTTGGCCGACGCTTACTTTTGTTGACTTGGAACTCTCGCGATGACCCGCCGCGTCATCGCGTTACGCATTTAAAAACTATCGCGAATCCACCGGCCCACCCGCGAGAAGTAGCCGTCGGTTCCCGTACTCTGAAACAAGCCGCTCGAGCGCGGCTCGAAATACTCGATATGCGCCACCTGGGGGTAAACCAGGAGACCGACCACCGCCGAAAAAGCGGGGCCCTTCGCCGCTTCAGGCAGACCCTTGATGCCGAGCGGACGCCCGACACGAACCTGGCCCTGCAGGATGCGGCGCGCCGTTTCCGGCAGCCCGACGAGCTGGCTTGCGCCGCCCGTCAGCACCACGCGCCGTCCGGCTTGGGCCGCGAAGCCCGCGCTCTTCAGGCGGTCGCGCACGAGTTCGAGAATCTCCTCGACCCGCGGCTTGATGATGCGAACGAGGTGCGACTTCGGCAGATGGTTCGGAACGTCACGTTCGTCCTCATCGACCTGCGGCACCGCGATCATGTCCCGGTCGTCCGCGCTCGAAGTGATCGCGGAGCCGTAGAGTGTTTTCAGCCGCTCGGCTGCGGACACGCGTGTCGTGAGACCGCGCGCGATATCCATGGTCACGTGGTGACCGCCGACGGCGACGGCATCGGTGTGGACCAGATGCCCGTTGGAGAAGATGCCCACGCTCGTGGTGCCCGCGCCCATGTCGACGACGGCGCAGCCCATATCGGCTTCGTCGTCCACGAGCGCCGAGAGACCGGCAGCGTAGGGAGAAGCGATCACGGCCTCGACGCCGAGATGGCAGCGCTCGACCGCGAGCATGAGATTGCGTGCGGCGGCGGCTTCGGATGTCACCACGTGCAGGTCCACGCCGAGACGCTCGCCGATCATGCCGGCGGGGTCGACGATGTGGTGCTGCTGATCGAGCGAGAAGCCCGTCGGCAGCGCGTGAAGAACCGCCCTGCCCCGGCGCAGATCGTAAGCGGATGCCGCATCGAGCACGCGATGCACATCGCCCTCGCCGACAGCGCCGCGCACCGGCACATGGGCCTCGAAATGTTCCGACGCCATACGGCCGCCGGTAAGGTTGACGATCACCGACTGAATCTCGACCTTCGCCATCCGCTCGGCGGCGTGAACCGCCTGACGGATCGCGGTCTCCGCCGCTTCGAGATCCACCACGACGCCGCCTTTCAGGCCCGCCGAGCGCTGATGCCCGATGCCGAGAATGCGCGCCACATGGGTGCGGCTGCGCAGCGATTCCACCTCATCCGCCGGCTTCAGCTCGGCGACCACGCACACCACCTTGCTCGTCCCGATATCGAGAACCGAGAGGATGGCGCTCTTGCGTGCCGAGAGCGGCTTCAGACGCGGTGTCAGCCCGTGACCCGAGAGACTCATGTATCGATCCCCTTGCCGCGCATTGGTTTTTTCTTGAGCGATTCGGCGCGCGCCAGAGCCGCTTCTTCCGACAGACGGACCACGACGCGATCCGCCATGCGCAGATCGACCGCCAGTACGTCCTTTTCCAAAATCTTCTGCTCGTTTTCGAGCTTCACGAGCCGCGCCATGGCCTGGGCGGCGCCGATTTCCGGCAGGCGCACGTCCATGCCGTTGTCCATCTTGAGCGTCCAGCGGCGGCCGGCGACGAGCGTACCGGCGCGGATGCGGCTCTTGAGCGGACCGGCGGCATCGAGCAGCGCCAGATAATCCTTGCTGCGCTCATTCGCGTTCTCGCCCACCACGAAGGGCAGATCGACGAAGCGCTCGTCCTGCATGAGGTCGATCACGGTGCCGTCGGAAGCGATGATGAACAGCTCGCCGTTGTTCTGCCACAGCGCATGAGGCTCGCGCTCCGTGAGGCCGATGACCAGCTCGTTGGGATAGAGCTTGCGCACGGTAGCAGACTTGATCAGCGGCACGCGCTCGAGGCGCTCGCGCAGATCGTTCACGTCGAGGAACGCCAGCGACAGCTTGGAATTGATGCCGGCAGCGGCCAGAACCTCGTTCTCGCGGATCTGCGAGATGCCGGAGATGGTGACCTGCTCCAGGCCGAGCCCGACAGCGCGGGCCAGCGCATGATGCGGCTGGCCGTTTTCACGGATGAAGCTGTCGAGATGGCCGCCCTGCCAGAGGCCGAGCGTCACGACGCCGGTAAAGAAGCCGAGGGCGAGATAGGTGCCGAGGAAGCGCGGGATGCGCTGCTCGATGGGAGCGCCGGCGGACCGCCGGCGCACGCTCTTGGAAGAGCCGAAGAATTTCTTGATTCGGGGAGCTGGCCTCCGGCCTCCGGAGGCAGCATGCGCAACCGCACGTCCGGCCGGGTAGGCCGTCATCGGTTGCAGGTAGCGTCCTCCACCATCCATTGTACAAGCTCGCCAAACGAATAGCCCGCGTGGGCTGCCAATTCTGGCACCAAGCTCGTCTCGGTCATGCCGGGTTGGGTGTTAACCTCGAGAACGACGAGTTCCCCAGTTCCCCCGGGAGTATCATCGTACCTTAAGTCGGCACGGCTGATTCCCCGACAGCCGAGCGCTTGATGCGCCGTTAACGCCAACTCTTGGACCTTTTGGTAAATATTCGGTTTAATTTCTGCCGGGAGGACGTGAATGGAGCCGCCCTTCACATACTTTGCGTCATAATCGTAGAAGACCCCGGTAGCGGGCCTGATATCGATGACGCCGAGGGCCTTGTCGCCCATGACAGCGCAGGTCAGCTCGCGGCCCGCAACATATGATTCTACAAGGACTTGCTCGCCGAACGCCCAATCCTCGCGCAGCAGTTCCTGAGGCGGATGGGAGCGGTCCTCGCGCACGATGATGACGCCCTTCGAGGAGCCCTCGTTCACCGGCTTGATGACATAGGGTGCCGGAAGAACGTGACTTTTCGCCGCCTCGATTCTGTTAACAACCTTGCCCTTCGGAACCGGCACGCCCGCGGCGGCCATGATGACCTTCGCCTTGTCCTTCTGCATGGCAAGGGCCGAGGCCAGAACGCCCGAATGAGTGTAGGGAATCCTTAAAACCTCAAGCAAACCCTGGATGGTGCCGTCCTCCCCCACCGGGCCGTGAAGGGCGTTGAACACCACGTCCGGCGCGGTCGCCTGGAGCACGGTGGCGATATCGGGCTGCACGTCGATGGGGGTGACCTTATAGCCCTGCTCTTCCAAGGCCTTGCAGCAGGAATGACCCGTGCTGAGGCTGACTTCGCGCTCCGCCGACCAGCCGCCATAGAGGACGGCAACGTGCTTGGCCATGATCTGCTCCTTAGACTGGCACCCCGCTCACTGAAGCAGGCGGGCGTTAACAAAGTGATTCGGGGTAGGCTTACGCCTGAACGCGACCGACGCGCTTGATTTCCCATTCGAGCTCGACGCCCGACATCTCGCGGACACGGCGGCGGACCTCCTCGCCCAGACCCTCGATCTCGGCGGCGGTCGCGGAACCGTGGTTGATCAGGAAGTTGCAGTGCATCTCGGAGACCTGCGCATCCCCGATTCGCAGGCCCCGGCACCCGGCCGCATCCACCAGCTCCCAGGCCTTCTTGCCCGGCGGATTCTTGAACGTGGAACCGCCCGTGCGGGTGTTGACGGGCTGCGTGGAGGAACGCGCCTCGGTGATGGCGTTCATCTCGGCCAGAATCTCTTGCCTGTTGCCGGAGCGGCCCTCGAACAGGGCTTCGGTGAAGATCACATCGTCCGGCACGCTCGAATGCCGATAGGTGAAGCCCATCTGCGCATTGGTGAAGGACACCGCCTCCCCCGTGCGGGTGATGCCCTTGGCCTCGACGAGCACGTCCTTCGTCTCGCCGCCATAGGCGCCGCCATTCATGCGCAGCGCCCCGCCGATAGCGCCGGGAATGCCGCGCAGGAACGACAGGCCGGCGATGCCGGCTTCCGCCGCAGCGCGTGCCACCTTCACATCGGGAGCGCCCGCACCGGCCCGAACGCGCAGGCCCGGCTCGACGGAGACTTCCGCGAAGCCTTTGCCCAATCGAATGATCACGCCTTCCCATCCGCCGTCGCGGATGAGCAGATTGGAGCCGAGGCCGACCACGAGGACAGGAATGTCCCGATCCAGATGTTGCAGGAAGTATGCGAGATCTTCCGCATCGACCGGCGTGAACAGCACCTGTGCCGGTCCGCCCGTGCGAAACCACGACAGCGGCGCCGTCGGCGCATTCGCCTCCAGCTTGCCGCGCAGTTCGGGCATGGTGGCCTTTAGATCAGGAACAAGATCAGGAAACATCAGCAACCCCAAAGCCCTCATCCTGAGGAGCGAGCTTGGCTCGCGTCTCGAAGGACGAGGGCGTCTCCAGAGCCCACTGGAAGCGGTTTCCTCGTCCTTCGAGATGAGCGCGATGCGCTCTCCTCAGGATGAGGAAACCTTGGGCTGTGCCACAAATTATCAAGCCGCCTTCTCGCCGCCGAGCGCCTCGAGCTCACCCGGGAGCGCATAGGCCCATTGGGTGATATTGCCTGCGCCGAGGCAGATCACATAATCGCCCGGCTTGGCGACGCCCTTGATGAGACCTGCGAGATCTTCCGATTTCTCAAGCGCCATCACGTTGCGATGGCCTCGTGCCTTCAAGCCCGACACGAGCCCGTCGCGGTCGGCGCCGGGGATCGGCTGCTCGCCCGCCGCGTAGACCGGCGCGACGATCACCGCATCCGCATCGTTGAAGCAGGTGCAGAATTGATCGAACAGCGAGTTCAGGCGCGAATAGCGGTGCGGCTGCACCACGGCGATCACCTGACCGTCGGTCGAGGCGCGCGCGGCTTTCAGTACCGCCGCGATCTCGATGGGATGGTGGCCGTAATCGTCGAACACGGTGACGCCGTTCCACTCGCCCGTGCGGGTGAAGCGGCGCTTCACGCCGCCGAAGCCGGCGAGCGCCTTGCGGATCGCATCCGGCGAGACGCCGAGTTCATGCGCGACCGCAATCGCCGCCGTGGCATTGAGGGCGTTGTGCGCGCCGGGCATCGGCAGCACGAGGTCTTCGAGTTCGAGACGGAAGCCGGGGCGGCGGTCGCGGATCATCACGCGGAACTTGGTCTGCCCGCCGCGCGGATCGACATCCATGATGCGCACATCGGCCTGCGGGTTCTCGCCATAGGTAATGATGCGGCGATCCTCGATGCGGCCCACAAGGTCCTGCACCGTCGGATGGTCGATGCACATCACCGCGAAACCGTAGAACGGGATCGAGTTGATGAAGGAATGGAAGGCGTCCTTGATAGCATCGAACGTGCCGAAGTGATCGAGGTGCTCCGCGTCGATGTTGGTGACGATGGCGACGTCGGCCGGAAGCTTCAGGAAGGTGCCGTCGGATTCGTCGGCCTCCACAACCATCCACTGGCCGTCGCCCATGCGGGCATTGGTGCCATAGGCATTGATGATGCCGCCGTTGATGACCGTCGGATCGAGGCCGCCCGCATCGAGCAGCGTCGCGACGAGCGAAGTCGTGGTGGTCTTGCCGTGCGTGCCTGCGACAGCCACGCAGGACTTGAAGCGCATCAGCTCCGCGAGCATCTCGGCGCGGCGCACGACCGGCAGGCGCTTCTCGCGGGCAACGATCAGTTCCGGGTTGTCGCGTTTGATCGCGGTGGAGACCACGACGATCTCGGCATTCTCCACGTTCTCGGCCTTGTGGCCGATGAAGGTCTTGATGCCCTTCTCTTCGAGGCGCTTCACATTGTAATTGTCTGCGGCGTCCGAACCCTGAACGGTGTAGCCTAGATTGTGCATGACCTCGGCGATGCCAGACATGCCAATGCCGCCGATACCGATGAAGTGAATGGGACCAAGCTTCGGCGGCAGTTTCATGAAATCATTCCGTTCTTGTTAGTTTGTATCAATTGGAGCACGGCCTGAGCGAGGCGCTCGGCCGCATCCGTGATGCTGGCGCTATGTGCAGCGGCAGCGGCTTTGGTCAAGCGCTCAGGCTCTTGAAAAGTGGCGCGGATTTCCGCCGCCAGGCGCTCAGGAGTGAATTCCGATTGCGGGAGAACGATGGCAGCGCCAAGGTCTCCAAGGGTTTTCGCGTTCGCAGCCTGGTCCTGATCGAGCGAGCCCGGCAGGGGCACGAGGATCGAAGGACGGCCGATCACCGCCAGTTCCGCCACCGTCGAAGCACCCGAGCGCGACACGACCAGATGCGCTTTGGCAAGCCGCTGCGGCAGATCCTTGAAGAATGGCTCGGCCTCGAATTCGACTCCGAGGCGCTGATATTGCGCACGCACGCGCTCCAGATCCTCTCCCCTCGCCTGCTGGGTGATGGAAAGCCGGGCACGCAATTCCTGCGGCAGGAGTTCCACGGCAGGCGGAACCACATCGCTCATGACGCGGGCGCCCTGACTGCCGCCGACGACGAGAAGATGCAGTTTTCCATCCGCGATCAGCGGCGCATAAGGCTGCCTCGCCGCTTCCAGAACGGCGGGGCGAATGGGGTTGCCGGTCTGGAAGACCTTGCCCGGCACATTGGCCGGGATGCCTTTGGTATCGGCAAATCCCGTCGCGATGGCGGAAGCGCGCCGCGCGAGCAACCGGTTCGCGCGGCCCATGACGCCGTTCGCCTCGTGAATGACGGTCGGCACCTTCAGGAGCGAAGCTGCAATCACCGGCGGCACGGTGGGATAACCGCCGAAGCCCACCACAACGGCGGGCTTCATGCGGCGGATCACGGAGGTTGCCTTGAGCGTGCCTTGGGCAAGCATGAGCGCCGCTTTCACGATCTGCGGCACGGATCGTCCGGACGGCGTGGCGGACGGGATCTCCACGATCTCATCCGCCGGGAAAGAGCCTGCATAAGCATTGGCGCGCTTGTCGGTGGCGAGCGCCACGCGCAGGCCTTGCGCCTTCAGCGCATTCGCCAAAGCTTCGGCCGGAAACAGGTGACCGCCCGTCCCACCGGCGGTCAGGAGGATGAGAGGAGCGTTCATCCGCGCGGCCATTCCTGGTTGAAGTTTTCCATCATCTCGGCGCGCGGGCGACGGCGCGTGAGCGCGATGAGGAAGCCCATGGCAAGCGCCAGCGACATCAGCGAAGAGCCGCCATAGGAGATGAACGGCAGCGTCATGCCTTTCGCCGGCATGAGATGGACGTTCACCATCATGTTGATGCAGGCCTGGAGGCCGAACATGAGGACAAGACCCGTCGCCGCAAGACGGCAGAACGTGTCCTCGCTGCGCTTGGCGAGCATGAGGCCGCGCAGAACGATAAAGGCGAACAGCATCAGCAGGCACAGGCACACGATGATCCCGAATTCCTCCGCCGTGACGGCGAAGATGAAATCGGTATGCGCGTCGGGCAGGATGCGCTTCACCGTGCCCTCCCCCGGACCACGCCCCAGCCAGCCGCCGCGCGCGAAGGATTCCATCGCGGTATCGACCTGGAACGTGTCGCCGGAATCCTTGTCCAGGAAGCGCTCGAAACGGGCCCGCACGTGCGGTAGGAACTCATAGGCCGCGACGATGCCGAGCAGGCCCGCGCCGCCGAGTCCCATCACCCAGAACCAGTGCAGGCCGGCCACGAAGAAGAGACCGCACCAAACGATGGTGACGAGCATGGTCTGGCCGAAATCCGGCTGCATGATGAGCGGGATGATCGTGGCGGGAAGGAGCAGCAGCGCAAGCAGCGCACCCGGCATGTCCTTGCGCCGCGCGCCTTCCGAGAAGGCCCAGGCTGCGAGCACGACGAAGGCAGGCTTCACGAACTCCGACGGCTGGATGCCGAGCGGGCCGATGACGATCCAGCGATGTGCGCCTTTGATCTCGGGGCCGAACTGGAAGGCGAGCATGATCAGCGCCATGCCGCCGATATAAACCAGCAGAGCGAGCCGCCGTATATGGCGCAGCGACAGGAACGAGACCGGCAGCATGATGAGCAGCGCCGGCAGAAGGAACATCGCCTGACGGTTCACGAAGTGGAAGGTCGAGAGTCCCAGCCGCTCAGCGACGGGCGGGCCGCCGGCCATGAGAAAGACGAGACCGGCGAGCACGAGGATCGCGAGCGCCGCCAGCAGCAGCCGGTCGACGGTCCACCACCAATCGCTGAAAGCCGAGCGTTCCGCGCGCGACACCATGTCTCTAAGCCCCCTTGGCCTCAATACCGGGCAAGGCCCGGACCAATTCGCGGAAGCGATTTCCGCGCACTTCGAAATTCGGAAACTGATCGTAGGACGCACAGGCGGGCGACAGGAGAACGACTGATGGGCTGTCGATCGCCGCGGCGTCGTGCGCTGCCTGCTCTACAGCATTGTCGATAGTGCCGCAGTGAGCATAAGGCACCTCATTGCCGAGCGTCTTTGCAAAATCTTCCGCAGACGCACCGATCAGATACGCCTTGCGAATTTTCGGAAAATACTCACGCAACGGCTCGATGCCGCCTTCCTTCGCCTTGCCGCCGAGAATCCAGAAAATATCGTCGAAGGACTTGAGCGCCTTCTCCGTAGAATCGGCATTGGTAGCCTTGGAGTCGTTGATGAAGAGTGCCTCACCGATGCGCCCGACCTCTTCCATGCGATGGGGGAGACCGGGGAAGGTTCGAAGCGCACGCTGGATAGTGTGAGTATCGACTCCGAGCAGGAGAGTGACAGCAAGCGCAGCCGCAGCATTCTGCGCGTTGTGGTCGCCACGCAGAGAACCGATGCCGGCAAGGTCCGCGACGGATCTGGCTTCGAAAGCCGTGACGTGGACAAGCATCGCACCATCGACAAAGACGCCCTTCGCGCCTATCGGCAGAAGCGAGAAGCGTGAAACGCTGATGCCATCTGCTGCACATCTGTCCGCAATCACGCGGCTCAGTTCGTCATCAACGCCGATGACGGCCTGCTGTGCATGCGCCACCAGCCGCTCCTTGATCGTCGCATAGTTCTCCATCGTCCCATGCCGGTCGAGATGATCCGGCGAGATGTTGAGAAGAACGCCGACGCTCGGGTTGAGCGACGGGGCGAGGTCGATCTGGAACGAGGAGCACTCGATCACGTGGATGCGGTCGTCGGCGGGCGGCTCCAGCGACAGGATCGCCGTGCCGATATTGCCACCCATCTGCACGTCGCGACCCGCCTCGCGCAGAATATGCGCGATCAGAGCCGTCGTGGTGGACTTGCCGTTGGTTCCGGTGATCGCGATGAAGGGCGCGTTCGGGGCGATCTTCGCCCGCTCGCGGCAGAACAGCTCGATATCTCCGATGACCTCGACGCCGGCTTCCTTCGCCAGCTTCGCGGACCAGTGCGGCTCGGGATGGGTGAGTGGGATGCCGGGAGAGAGAACCAGCGCCGAGACCTTCGACCAATCGAGCCCGCGCAGATCGCCCGTCTCGATGCCCTTGGCTTGAGCTTCCTGCATCTTCGCCGGATTGTCGTCGCAGGCGATCACATGCGCCCCGCCCTCTTTCAGGGCAAGCGCCGTCGCAAGCCCTGAGCCGCCGAGGCCGAAGAGCGCGAGAGTTTTGCCGGAGAAGGTGGTGACGGGCGTCATCTGCTCACCGCAGCTTGAGGGTCGAGAGGCCGACGAGAGCCAGCACCACGGCGATGATCCAGAAGCGGATGACCACCTGCGGCTCGGTCCAGCCGAGCTGCTCGAAATGGTGATGGATGGGCGCCATCTTGAAGACGCGTTTGCCGGTGAGCTTGAACGACGCAACCTGGATGATCACGGACATGATCTCCAGCACGAAGAGGCCGCCCACGATGGCAAGCACGATCTCGTGCTTGGTGGCGACCGCAATGGTGCCGAGAAGGCCGCCGAGCGCGAGCGAACCCGTATCGCCCATGAAGATCTGGGCCGGAGGCGCATTGAACCAGAGGAATCCGATGCCGGCGCCGATCAACGCGCCGCAGATCACCGCAAGTTCGCCGGTGCCGGGCACGAAATGAATCTGCAGGTAATTGGCGAAAACGGCGTTGCCCGCGAGATAGGCGATGAAACCGAAGGTGCCGGCTGCGATCATCACCGGTACGATGGCGAGACCATCGAGGCCGTCGGTGATGTTCACCGCATTGCCTGCGCCGACGATTACGAAACCCGCGAAGACGATGTAGAACCAGCCGAGATTGAAGATCAGGTCCTTCGAGAACGGCAGGGCCAGCTTGTTGGCGAGGCCGGGTGCTTCCACATAGGAAATCGCTATGCAGGCGACGGCCGCGATGATCGCCTCGATGGTGAGACGCGAGCGGCCGGAGAAGCCCTTGTGCGACTGCTTCGTGACTTTGAGGTAATCGTCATAGAAGCCTATGCTGCCGAAGCCGATGGTGACGAAGATCACGATCCAGACATAGGGATTGGCGAGGTTCGCCCAGAGCAGCGCCGAGACCAGCACGCCCGCCATGATCATCAAGCCGCCCATGGTCGGCGTGCCGCGCTTGGTGAGGAGGTGCGATTGCGGACCGTCCTCGCGGATCGGTTGTCCCTTGCCCTGCTTCAGGCGCAGCAAAGAGATGATCGCCGGTCCGAACAGGAACACGAAGAGCAGAGCCGTCGCCGTCGCGCCGCCGGTGCGGAACGTGATGTAGCGGAAGATATTGAGGGGGCTGAAGTAAGGGCTGAATTCAGCCAACCAGGTCAACATGGGGTCTTATCCTTTAAGCGCGCGCGTTGTCTCGCTCGCGCTATGACGTTCTTTCAGGGCTTTGACGATCAAGGCCATCTTCATGCTGAGCGACCCCTTCACCATCACTGCGTCGCCCGGGCGTACAACGGCACGGACCGCATCCACCAGCTCGACGGAGGTCTCGGTGTGGAGCGCAACTTTCGCTTTCGGGAGCTTGTTCACGAGGCTTTTCATGAGCGGGCCTGCGGCAAAAACCGCATCGATGGCATTAGCCTCGATGGCTTCCGCCAAGCCCTCGTGCAGGCCGGGGCCCTTCTCTCCAAGTTCCTTCATGTCGCCAAGAACCGCAATCCGCCGGCCATGCCGTTCGAGTTCGACCGCGCCGAGATTAGACAGGGCGGCGCGCATGGAAGCCGGGTTGGCGTTATAGCTCTCGTCGATCAGCAGCGCCTCGCCGTCGCCGATGGACAGCATGGTGCGCTCGCCGCGCCCGACAGGCGGCTTCAGTTCGGCGAAGGACAAAGCCACCAGCGCGAGATCGGCACCAAGGGCGTGCGAGGCGGCGAGCACGCTGAGCGAATTCAGGGCGATATGACGCCCCGCCGTGCCGATCCGGTAGGTCAGGGGCTTACCGAAAACCGTAGCCTCGACGATGGATTGATCCGGCTTAACGAGAATACGCTCAGCGCGGATGTCGGCGGTCTCGTGCTCGCCGAAGCTCACGACGCGACCGGCAGCGGATGCGAGGGCATGCGCCTTCATCCGTTCGAAGTACGGACTGTCGCGGTTGATCACCGCCGTACCGCCGGGCTCGATGCTCGAGAAGATCTCGCCCTTGGCATCCGCGATGCCCCAGAGCGAGGGAAAAAATTCAATATGAACCGGCTCGATGGTGGTGATGACGGCTACATGCGGACGGACCATGCCGGTGAGCGGCAGGATCTCGTAGGCATGGTTCATGCCGATTTCGAACACGCCGTACTCGGTTTCGCGCGGCATCCGCGCAAGGGTGAGCGGGACACCCCAATGATTATTGTAGGACGCAACTGATGCGTGCGTCTTGCCCTGACGCGAAAGCGCGAGGCGCATGGCCTCTTTCGTGCCGGTTTTTCCCACAGAGCCTGTAATGGCGACGATGCGGGCATTCGTGCGCCTGCGGGCCGCCTCGCCCATCCGGCGCATGGCGTCCAGCACATCCGGCACCACGATGAGCTTGTCGGAGGCGAAGGAAGCTGCCTTCTCTTCCGACACGACAGCGGCGGACGCGCCCTTCTCCAGAGCGGCAGGAACAAAGTCGTGCCCGTCATGCACATCGCCCTTGATGGCGAAGTAGAGATTGCCGGGCTCCAGCGTGCGCGTGTCGATGGACGCGCCGGTCGCGTGCGTGAAGCCGCCGCCGATGCGGGCACCGGTGGCGGCAGCGATCTCATCCTTGGTCCAAAGGGGCGAACTCATCCCTGCCTCTCCGCAATGGCCGCCCGGACTTCGTCGTGGTCCGAGAACGGCAGGGTCCGGTCGCCGATGATTTGGCCCGTTTCATGGCCTTTGCCGGCGACAACCAGAATATCGCCAATTTGCAGCTCCTTCACCGCCGTGCGGATGGCGAGCGAACGGTCGCCGATCTCCCGAGCCCCTACGGCGCCCTGAATGACCTCGGCCCGGATCGCCGCCGGATCCTCGGAGCGAGGATTATCGTCCGTAACGATGACCTCATCCGCCTTCTCGACGGCGATGCGGCCCATGAGCGGACGCTTGCCCTTGTCGCGATCCCCGCCGCAGCCGACGATGCAGACGAGCCTGCCCTTGGCGAAGGGGCGCAGAGCATCGAGCACATGAGCCAACGCATCGGGCTTGTGGGCATAATCGACGATGCAGATCGCGCCGTCCACCTCGCCCACTTGTTCCATGCGGCCGGAGACGCCCTTGAGGTTCTTGAAGCCCTCAAGGATTGCAGCCAGCTTCTCCTCACCTTCGACCGCAAGAACGAGGCCTGCGGCAACCAGCGCGTTCTCAACCTGGAATGCGCCGAGGAGCGGCAAGGTGGTGTGGAAAGTTTTCCCGAAGGCTTCAATGGTCAGCGCTTGGGAGAAGCCTTCGGGTTTTACATCCACGAGGCGCAGGGTCTCGCCCATGCTGCCTGTGGTGATCAGCGGCAGGCCACGATGCTTCACGCCCTGCAGGAACACGTCCGCATAAGGGCCGTCGGCATTGATCACCGCGGGCGCATCGCTCGGCAAAAGCGTATCGAACAGGCGCAGCTTCGCGGCGGCATATGCTTCAGTCGTGTTGTGGTAATCCAGATGATCGCGGCCGAGATTGGTGAAGCCTGCGGCACTCAAGGCAACACCGTCGAGCCGGCGCTGATCGATGCCGTGGGAGGATGCTTCCATCGCAAGGCGCGTGACGCCATCGCCCGCCAGACGGTCGAGGGTTTCGTGCAGGGCGATCGGATCGGGCGTCGTCAGCGAGCCATAGGCCGCGCCATCCGAGGTGATGACGCCGAGCGTGCCGAGGCTTGCCGACTTGTGGCCGAGATCCGCGAAAAGCTGGCGCGTGAAATCCGCCACCGAGCTTTTGCCGCTGGTGCCGGTGACGGCGACAATCTTTTCCGGCTGACGCGAATGGAAGCGCGAGGCGGCAGCGGAAAGCGCCTGCCGCACATCGCCGACGCGGACGTAGGCCACGTTATTGGCAAGATCGGACGGGCGCTCAGCCTCTCCGACAATTGCTGTTGCTCCGGCGGCAACCGCCTGCGGCACGAAGCTCATGCCGTCCACTTTCGTGCCGGGCACCGCGAAGAAGACCGTATCGCGCTCAACCTTGCGGCTGTCGGAGGCTAGCCTGGAAATGGAGACAGACGCCTGCGGAAGCGCCTGTGCCTCTGTCAGCAGATCGCCGAGCTTCATGGTTTTCGTCATCGCGTGATACCCCACGCGCCGAGACGCGACATGAGCGGGAACGGCTGCGCCGGTGCTTCGAAGCGCGGAGGCACGCCGAGAAGGGGTGCTACGCGCTCGATGATGTTGCCGGTGATCGGCGCGGCGTTCCAGCCGGCGGTCGAGAAGCCGTAGGTGCCTTCAACCGCCTGCGGCTCGTCCATGATGGTCAGGAACACGTATTTCGGCTTGTCGGACGGCAGCACCGCCGTGAAGGTCGTGAAGTTCTTGTTCTTGGCATAGCGACCGTTGATGACCTTCTCTGCCGTGCCGGTCTTGCCGCCCACGAAGAAGCCGGCAATCGCGGCGTTGGACGCGGAGCCTTCCGGATGCGTCGCATTAAGACGCATCACGTAGCGCATCGCCTCGCTCGTTTCCGGCTTGAGCACCTGCATGGCATTCTTGCGAGCTTCAGCCTCGTCGCGCTTCAGGAACGTCGGCTTGATGAGCACGCCGCCGTTGACGAGTGAGCCCACGGCCATGAGCGCCTGAAGCGGCGCAACGGCGAGGCCGTGGCCGAAGGCGATGGTCATGGTGTTCAGTTCGCCCCAGCGCGGCGGAATGATGGGCGCAGCGTTCTCGGGCAGCTCGGTTTCAAGACGCGTGAGCTGGCCCATCTTGCGAAGAAACGCCTTGTGACCTTCCACGCCGATGCCGAGGCCCATGCGCGCCGTTCCGATATTGGAGGAATGCACGAACACTTCCGGCGTCGTGAGAACGCGCCGGGTCGGGTGATAATCGCCGATGGTGAAGCGGCCATAACGAAGACCGGAGCGGGCATCGAAGGTGGAGTTGATGTTGTACTTGCCGGAATCGAGCGCCATGGCCACCGTGAGGGCCTTGAAGGTCGAGCCCATCTCGAACACGCCGACATTGATGCGGTTGATATTGTCGTCCTTCAACGCATCGACCGGATTGTTGGGATCATAGTCGGGGAGAGACACGAGCGCGATGATCTCGCCCGTGTTCACGTCCAGGATCGCGCCTGCCGTCGCCTTGGCCTTGAACTTGGCCATGCCCTTCGCAAGCTCGTCGCGAAGCGCATGCTGCACGCGCAGGTCGATGGAGAGCTGGATAGGCTTGAGGTCGGCGGCGGAGATGTTGAAGCCTGCGCCGTTCAGATCCTGCAGGCCCATGCTGTCGATGTATTTCTCGATGCCGGCGATGCCCACATTGTCCACGTTGGCGAAGCCGAGCACGTGCGCCGCCGCCTCCGCATTCGGATAGACGCGCTTGTTCTCGGGCAGGAAACCGACGCCCGGAATGCCGAGGCGATGCACCTCCGCCTGCTGGCGCGGCGTGATCTCGCGCTTGACCCACACGAAGCCCTTCTTGGTGCCGAGCTTGTTGCGCAGGTCCGTGGCATCGAGATCGGGCAGGACGGCGGTGAGCAATTCCACCGCTTCGTCCTTGTCGATGATGTTGCGCGGCTCCGCGAAGACGGAAACCATCTTCACGTCCGTCGCCATGATCTCGCCGTTGCGATCCACGATGTCGGGACGCGCCGCCGAGATTTCGGAGGACGCGGCGCGGCGCACCTCGCTCGTGTTCTCGCTTGTCACGGCAAGATGCACGAGGCGCCCGCCGATCACGGTGAAAAGGCCCATGAAGCAGAAGGCCGCGAGCCCGACGCGAGACGTGCTCTTGTCGAGACGCAGTCGAAACAGTTCACGGGCATGCGAAAGAATGCCCCGCTTCTGTGGAAGGCTCTTACCCTGCGGTTCGATATGAGGCTCTTGCAACACGGGCGTTACCGTCTCGGGGTTTGGGTCGAGGGAGTTTGCGCGACGCTGGTTCTGTCCTTCGGCGTCGCCGTCGGTTCGAGAAGGCCGAGCGCCTCCAACTTGCGGCCGATCTCGTCACCACGATCAGGACGGTTCGGCAGGTCGGAAAGGCGCGCGAGCTGCTGGATCTTCAGGGCCTGAAGGTCGAGGTGCTGGTCGGCGGCGGCCTGAAGGCGGTCGGGACGGTCGAGATATTGCCATTCCGCCTGCAGCACCGCGATGGCCTCGCGCTCGCGCTGCACCTTCGACTTCAGCTTCGCCACCTGCTCGGAGTAGAACAGCGTGTCGTACTTGACGGAATAGGCATAGCCCGCCGATCCGATCAGCGCGGAAATCGCAACGATGTGGAGCAGCTTGGTCATCGCCGCCCTCCCCTTTTCTCCGCCGTCTGCGGGAGCTCGGCCAGCATGGTGATGGCGCTCAGCGGTTCCTGTGCCGGTGTCTCGGTGCGCGCGCCAGCCCTCAGCTTCGCGGAACGGGCACGCGGATTGCGCGCCATTTCCTGCTCGCTTGGACCTACGGGCCCGCGCGTGATCGCATCGAATGTCGACTCGGCGACAGCCTGGATCGGCATGTGACGCGAACCGCTCGGCGTCCGCCCCGTGCGGGCGGCGAAGAACTGCTTCACGATGCGATCTTCGAGCGAGTGGAACGTCACGACGACGAGGCGCCCGCCGGGCTTCAGAATGCGTTCGGCCGCATGCAGGGCGCGCACCAGCTCGCCCAGCTCGTCGTTGACGGCGATGCGAAGGCCCTGGAACACGCGCGTCGCCGGATGAATGCCGCCCGGCTCCTGACGGATGAGCGATGCCACGAGATCGGCAAGCTGCCGTGTCGTCGTGAAAGGCTCGCGGCGGCGCATCTCGATGACGGCGCGAGCCACCGCGCGGGCGCGGCGCTCCTCGCCGTAATGGTAGAAGATATCCGCGAGTTCAGCCTCTGAGGATTCATTGATGAGATCGGCAGCACTCGGCCCGTTCTGCTCCATGCGCATGTCGAGCGGGCCTTCGGCGCGGAACGAGAATCCGCGCTCGGCCTGATCGAGCTGCATGGAGGACACGCCGATATCGAGCACGACGCCGTCAACGCTCTCGAAGCCCTGTTCACGCGCAAGCTCATCGAGATCGCCGAAGCGTCCCGGCACGAGCATCAGCCGCTTCTTGAATTTCGCCGTGAGAGATGCGCCGCCCGCAATCGCGTCGGGATCGCGGTCGATGGCGATCACTTTGTTCTGGGGATGAGCATCGAGAATGGCGCGCGTGTATCCGCCTGCGCCGAAGGTGCCATCGATGAAGATGCCACCGCGCTTCACATCGAGCGCATCGCACACCTCCGCCAGGAGCACAGGAACGTGACGGGTCGGTCCGCCAGCGGCTCCGGCTCCTGGGCCGTCGCCGCGTCCCATCATTGCTCCCGCACTCCTGGTGAGGTGTTCTGTATCATACGCGGCTCCATGATCCGGTTTCCGAGAGATTTCTTCAGGTCCCTGACCTTCGTGCGCGCCTCCTCCAAGTGCGCACGGAAACTCTGCGGCTCCCAAATCTGGAACTTGTGACCGAGTCCGACGAACGTCACCGTATCGCCAATCCCGGCATGTACTTTCACTGAGTCCGTCAGGATGACACGCCCCTCCGGATCGACTTTCAGAATTTCGCTGGTCCCGAACAACGCGGTCGACAGCTGATCCCGTTCGTCCGAATAGGGCGACAGCGTCGACAAGAACGCATCGATCTCGTTCAGAAGCGTATTGCCACCTGCGTCCAAAGCCTGCGCATCGAGCGCGGGATGAACGTAGAGACCCTCGAATCCATCCCTGGCCAGAACGGCCCGGAAGGATGCGGGGATCGAGACGCGACCCTTCGAATCCAACTTGTTGGTGAAATTGGACACGAAGCGGTTCATTGGCCGCAGCTCGCAAGCTCCCGATTGTCAGCCCCCCGGCAGGCTTTATCGGCCTGCCACCCGCTGTCGGTGGGAACGCTACTCTCCGAAGCGGGATATCAGCGCTTTTTGAGCGCTTGACGTCCCCTTCGGAAAACACCGTCGACGGGATGGTTTGGGATAACATGGGATAATATGGGCGTCAACGGAACGGGACTGGGACACGGACCTTCTGGCCCGCATCTCCCATCAGACGCATTTAGGGTTAATGAATCGTAAGCGGCCCAACGGTTTGGGCCGCTTTGACGCAGATTTCGTGCCTGTGGAAAGATGGGGTCAGCCGGCCTGTAAGCCGGGTTCTGTAGGGCCCAAAGTCGTATGACTTTGAACGTGGCGGCCATTCCTCTGGGACGGTCATTGCTGACCGCCTCAAGCAACCAACCCGGACGACCAGCCTGGAAGCAGGCCTGGCGCGAACGCCTGTCGTCCCTATTCGGTTTTGCTCCTGGTGGGGTTTACCGTGCCGTCCGCATTACTGCGTCCGCGGTGCGCTCTTACCGCACCCTTTCACCCTTACCCCGTATACGGGGCGGTCTGCTTTCTGTGGCACTATCCCTGGGGTCACCCCCGCCGGACGTTATCCGGCACCTTGCTTCCATGGAGCCCGGACTTTCCTCCCCGAGCGAACTCGAAGCGGCCGCCCAGCCGGCTGACGGATGGGATGTGGTGTGAAAGACGGGTCCGCGTCAAGGCCGCCGGTTCATTCGGCCGCGGCGGTAAGCACCTTCACCTTCGCGCAATAGACGCGCGAGGCACCCGTCATGGTCGTGGTGCGATGGCCGAACTGATAGCGCAGGATCGTGCCGCAGGTATCGCCGCCGGCGAGCCTATAGGCCTGGGCGAGATATTTCAGGCCATAGCGCAGGTTGGTCTCGGCGTCGAAGAGACCGGCGGCATCGCCTTTGTAGCCAATGGATTGAGCGGTGCGGAAATTGATCTGTGTCAGCCCGAGATTCGGGCCGTTGCGGGCGGCTGGGTTGTAGCGGCTCTCAAGACGCACGACCGCATCGGCCAACTCATACGGGATGCCATGCTCGGCCGCATACTGCGCGATCAGCGGCTTCAGGGCGCTGGAGCGGGCCTCATCGGCCTTGCCGCGCGGAATCGCCAGCTTCTGGATCGTGGGGAGCGAGGCGGTCTCCTCCGCCACGTCTTCGCGGGCCTTGGCCTGGGTCGCGGGCTTTGCAGCCTCGGTAGCGGATGCTGCCGCGACGCTCGTCTCGTTCGACTTCTTCTTGTCAGCCACCTTGGCGGGCTTGCCCTTCTTCGCGGCCTCTTCTTCCTTGGCGATCTCGGCTTCCTGAGCTGCAAGCTCTGCCTCGAAAGCCGCCTTTTCCTCAGCCTGGGCCTTCACGAGAGCTTCAGCTTCCTGGGGAGAAATAAGATTACTTTCCGCCCGAGCATGGGAGGCGAGAGCCACCGCCGAAGCACCAATGAGAGCAACCATCAGAGTTCTCAGAAAATGCTGCCAAGTCATCGTAGATCTCCTGATGGCATACGCTACGGCGTTGCGGTCGGTGACCGCCAAATAAGGCGAAGATGTGACAATGCAAGTCGAAACTTTGTTCTGTATTTGCTATCACACCATAGTGATTTGCTCAGGAAATAAGGCAATTTCGGTTATTTTTAGCCTAAAACCAGTCAACATTTTTCGACAGGTTATAAGGGTTACGAGGAACTTCTTCTCCGGCGGGGAGTTGGCGACAGCGTAAGGTCAAGCTAAGTAGGGCTGGGCAGCCTACAGCCCAACAGATACAGGGAAGCCTCCATGAAGAAGATCATTACAGCGATTGCCGCGGGTGCTCTCACCCTCTCGATGGCAGCTTGCAACACTCCAGGCGAGCGTGCCGTTGGCGGCGCAGCCATCGGCGGCCTTGCTGGCGCTGCTATCGGTGGCGCGGCAACCGGTACTGCGGGCGGTGCCCTGGCCGGTGCAGCTATCGGCGGCGCCGGTGGCGCGATCGTCGGCGCATCCACCGCTCCTCGCGGCCCGGCCTGCCCGTATGGCACCTATCAGGACGTGTACGGCAACGTTTACTGCCGCTAATCGCGATCCTCACATTGAATTTAAGGGGCCGAGAACTTCTCGGCCCCTTTTCTTTTGTACGGACTTGGGCGTACCACTGATACCAAGATGATTCAGTCGATTTGGGGTAAGCTGGGTGGTGCCGGCCTCGGCCTTGCGCTTGGAGGACCGATTGGTGCTCTCCTAGGCGGCGTTGCCGGACACATGCTCATTGACCGTGAAGGCGCTCCGTTCGGGAAGCCGCCGCGCGATGTCCTTTTCACCATGGGCCTCGTGGCCTTGGCCGCGAAGATGGCGAAGGCCGACGGCGTCGTGGTCGACGTGGAGGTGAAAGCCTTCGAGCAGATCATCGAGGTGCCTGAAGGCGAGCACAGCAAGGTGCAGCGTCTCTTCGAACTCGCCATGCAGACCTCGGACGGTTTCGAGGCCTATGCCCGCCAGATCGGCGATGCCTTCAAGGACGAGCCTGCCCTTCTCGAAGACGTGATCGACGGCCTGTTCCACATCGCCAAGGCGGACGAGGCGGTGCACGAAGCCGAATATGCCTATGTGCACGACGTGGCGACGATCTTCGCCTTCTCGCAAACGGATTTCGAGCGCATCGCCGCGCGCCATGTGAGCCGCACGGACGATCCCTATTTCATCCTCAAGGCCGACCGCGGCATGAGCGACGACGAACTGAAGCGGCATTACCGCAAGCTCGTGGCCGAGAACCATCCCGACCGGGAGATCGCCCGCGGCCTGCCGCCGGAGGCCATCAAGATCGCAACCGAGCGCGTGGCTGTCATCAATGCCGCCTGGGAACGCATCGCCGCCGAGCGGAACCTCAAGTGAACCCATGAGCGCGCCCCTGTCCCCCGAAAGCCCGATCGCCGCGAAGGTTTTCCCCTCGCCCAATCACGGGGAGCGCAAGGACGGGCAACGCCCGAGCATGGTGATCCTTCATTACACGGGAATGCCCGACGAGGGCGAAGCCCTGATGTGGCTATGCAATCCGGTATCGCAGGTTTCCGCCCATTACTTCGTTTTCGGCGACGGCCGCGTGCTGCAGCTCGTACCGGAAACCCGCCGTGCATGGCACGCGGGCGCCTCCTCCTGGGACGGCGAGACGGACATCAACTCCGCCTCCATCGGCATCGAG
The DNA here is from genome assembly GCA_041913065.1 of Microvirga sp. Taxonomy (GTDB): domain Bacteria; phylum Pseudomonadota; class Alphaproteobacteria; order Rhizobiales; family Beijerinckiaceae; genus Microvirga. The sequence continues at coordinate 360,897 of JAYSGD010000001.1, forward strand.
ATTGCCAATCCCGGCCATCCCGGCGATTTACCGCCCTTCCCCGATGCGCAGATCGAAAGCGTGATCGCGCTCACCAAGGATATCGTCACCCGCTGGCGCATTCCCGCCACCCGCGTGCTCGGCCATTCCGACGTGGCGCCTGGCCGCAAGGTCGATCCCGGCGAGATCTTTCCCTGGAAGCGCCTGCACGAGGCCGGCGTCGGCCATTGGGTGCCCTCCGCCTCCATGAGCGACGGCCGCTTCTTCTCACGCGGCGATCAGGGCATGCCCATCGAGGCCTTGCAGGCCATGCTCGTCATGTACGGCTACAGCTTACGGATCAACGGCGTGTTCGACGAGGATACGGAGAAGGTCGTCACCGCCTTCCAGCGCCATTTCCGCCCGGAGCGCGTGGACGGCGTAGCCGACGCCTCCACCATCATGACCCTGCGTGATCTGATCGCGAAGCGCCCTACCGGCGCATGACAAAGAGTTAACTCGAAACATTCTGGCAAATCGGCCACAATCGAAGCTCATGAACATCTTCGTCGTGAAGAGGGTTTTGGACGTGCGGCGTTTTCGAGTGTGGTTGATCATCGCCCTGCTGGCAGCAGGCATAGGCGGCTTTGCCTTATGGGGCACGGGTGGCGGCAAGGCATCCGACCAGGCCTATCGCCTCGGCACCGTCGAGCGCGGTTCCATCACCGCGAGCGTTCGCGCGACCGGCACCCTCAACCCCGTCACGACGGTTCTCGTAGGCTCGCAGCTCTCGGGCCAGGTGGTCGAGATACTGGCCGACTACAACACGCCCGTGAAGGAAGGCCAGGTCGTCGCCCGCCTTTACTCCGAGCAGATCAAATCCCGCCGCGACGCCGCGTTGGCCGATCTCGCCCAGGCAAGGGCTGATCTCGACACCAAGCGCGCGCAGATCGACAAGGCACGCTCGGCCTTGCAGCGTGCCGAAGCGCAGACTGCAGACCTGAATGCGCAGCGAGACCGCACCCAGGCGCAGCTGGACGATGCGCAACGCACCCTTGAGCGCCAGCAGGAGCTGACCACCCGCGCTGTCGGTACGCAGACCGCGCTGGATCAAGCGCGCACGCAGGTCGATATCCAGAAAGCGAACCTTGCATCGGCCATCGCGCAGCTCGACTCCAACCGCGCCGAGCTGGAAGGCCTCAAGGCGGATATCACCCTTGCCGAAGCAGGCCTTGCATCCGCCAATGCGGTGATCCTCCAGCGCCAAGCCAAGCTGCGCGACATCGAAATCGATCTGGCACGTACCGACATCAAATCTCCGGTCGAAGGTGTCGTCGTGAAGCGCGACATCGAGCTTGGCCAGACGGTCGCCGCTTCGCTTTCCGCGCCGACCCTGTTCACCATTGCGCAGGACCTACGCGAGATCGACATCTACGCGAATATCGACGAAGCCGATGTGGGGCAGCTCAAGGCGGGACAGAAAGTATCCTTCACCGTCAACGCCTATCCTAACCGCACCTTCGAGGGCAGCGTGCGCATGGTGCGCCTCAGTGCGCAGACCGTGCAGAACGTGGTAACCTATACCGCCGTGATCAGCGTGAAGAACCAGGATCAGTCGCTCCTGCCCGGCATGACGGCCAACCTGCAGATCATCACCGACGAACGCGAGGACGTGCTGCGCATTCCGAACGCGGCCCTGCGTTTCCGCCCGCCCGTGGCGGTGGCAGCTGCGACGGAAGCACAGACGCGTCAGCGCCGCCAACGCAGCGAAATGCAAGAGCAGGAGGACGGCACCTTCGGGCGCATTCACACCGTTGGCCCTGACGGCAATCCGCAACCCGTTCCCGTGCGTCTCGGCGTGACGGATGGCAGCTACACGGAAATCCTCCGCAGCAAGTTGCAGGAAGGAGAAGCCGTCATCATCGGCGCGCAGCGCGGCGAGAATACGAATGAGGCGCGCGGGCCAGCCAACAACCGTCGCCCCCGCCCTCCGCGCATGTTCTAAGAGGGCATGGCATGGCGCTGATCGAAACGCGCGATCTCAGACGAATTTACGATCTCGATGCGGGCCGCGTCGTGGCGCTCGATGGTGTCTCGCTCGCTATCGACAAGGAGGATTTCGTCGCCGTCATGGGCCCGTCAGGTTCGGGCAAGTCAACCTTCATGAATATCATCGGCTGCCTGGACAAGCCGACGAGCGGGCAGTACCGCCTCGCAGGAACCGAGGTCGAAACACTCGATGCCGATGGGCTCGCGCGCCTGCGCAACCGCGAGATCGGCTTCGTGTTCCAGCAGTTCAATCTTCTTCCGCGTATTGACGCCCTCAGCAACGTGGAACTGCCGATGGTCTATGCGGGCGTGGACCGCAAGACACGTCGCGAGCGCGCCCTGCATGCCCTCAGTCGCGTGGGACTGGCCGAGCGTGCCCATCATCGTCCCATGCAGCTTTCCGGCGGCCAGCAGCAGCGCGTCGCGATTGCGCGAGCGCTCGTGAACAGCCCAAGCCTCCTTCTGGCGGATGAACCTACGGGCGCGCTCGACAGCCGCACGGCCAACGAGATCCTGGCTTTGTTCCAGGAGCTCAACCGAGAAGGCGTCACCATCGTGCTTGTCACGCACGATGCCGAAGTGGGCCGCCATGCCCGCCGTCTCGTGCGCTTTCGAGATGGCAAGGTCATTGAGGATCACCGGCAGGAACCGATCGATGCGCGGCGTGAACTTGCCGAGGAGATCGCGCGATGAGGTTGATGGAAGCCATCCGCTCCGCCCTCTCCGCGATCATGGCGAATGCGCTGCGCAGTCTTCTCACCATGCTCGGCATCGTGATCGGTGTGGCCGCCGTCATCGCCATGGTCGCCATCGGCTCCGGCGCGCGCAATCTCGTCGACCAGCAGATCCGCTCGCTCGGCGCGAACCTCGCCATCGTCACGCCGGGCAACGTGACGCAGGGCGGCGCGCGGCTCGGTGCGGGTGCAGCCTCATCCCTGACCAATGAGGATGCACAAGCTATCCGCGATGAAGTCGATGGCGTCGTCGCAGCCGCTCCTTTCGTGCAGGGCGGGACCCAGATCGTTGCCGGCGGCACGAACTGGTACACGCGCATCTACGGCATCGACCTCGACTGGTTCTCCGCCCGCGAATGGGACGTCGAGACGGGACGCGGCTTCGACCCAGAGGAAACCCGGCGCGGCGACATCGTCATCATTCTCGGGCAAACCGTTGCCCGCAACCTCTTCGGCGAAGACGATCCCATCGACCAGACCGTGCGCGTGCGCAACGTGCCTTTCCGCGTGATCGGCGTGATGGCGCCGAAAGGCCAATCGGCCTTCGGCCAGGACCAGGACGATGTGATCTTCGTGCCTCTCGATGCAGGCCGTCGGCGCGTGATCGGCCGCAACTACGCCAAGGATGGATCCGTCGGCTCGATCTTCGTGAAATTCGCGAACGAAGAGGATATCGAACCCGGCATCGAAGCCATGACCGAGCTGCTGCGCCAGCGCCACCGCATCAACGGCGAGCAGGAGGATGACTTCTCCATCCGCAACCTGACGGAAATCGCCAACACGGCCTCGGCTTCCGCCAACACCCTCTCCCTGCTGCTCGCAGCCGTCGCCGCCGTGTCGCTGCTGGTTGGCGGTATCGGCATCATGAACATCATGCTGGTCTCGGTCACCGAGCGCACCCGCGAGATCGGTTTGCGCCTCGCCGTCGGAGCGCGGCCGCGCGATATTCTCAGCCAGTTCCTCATCGAGGCGACCACGCTCTCCACCATCGGCGGAGCCATTGGCATCGCACTCGGCGCAGGCACCGCCTATGCCGTCGCCCAGCTCGCCGGCTGGCCTTCGCTTGTTTCCACCAACGCCATCATCATCGCCGTTGGGTTCTCGGCGCTGGTCGGCATCTTCTTCGGGTTCTATCCGGCGCAGCGCGCAGCGAAGCTTGATCCCATCGAGGCGTTGCGGCGGGAGTAATGCTCTCTCCCGTCATCACTGGCCTTGTGCCGGTGATCCCGATTGTTCGAAGCCCGCACCCTTCGGATCGGGATGGCCGGGGCAAGCCCGGCCATGACGTAGCGGTTAGGCTTACTCCGCCGCCATCGGCCGATAATTCGCCGGATCGTAGTTGAGGATCGGCGAGAGCCAGCGTTCGACCTCCATCACGCTCATGCCTTTGCGCTCGGCGTAGTCCTCGACCTGATCGCGCTCGACCTTGGCGACACCGAAGTAATAGGCCTCCGGATGGGACAGATAGAGGCCTGACACGGACGAGCCCGGCCACATGGCGTAGGATTCCGTGAGCGTCACGCCGATGCTCTTTTCCGCGTTGAGCAGGCTGAAGAGCGTCGCCTTCTCCGTGTGATCGGGCTGGGCCGGATAGCCGGGAGCCGGACGGATGCCGTTGTATTCCTCGCGGATCAGATCCTCGTTGGTGAAGTTCTCATCCGGCGCATAGGCCCAGAATTCCTTGCGGACCCGCTCGTGCATGCGCTCGGCGAAGGCTTCCGCCAGACGGTCCGCGAGCGCCTTCACGAGAATGGAGCGGTAATCGTCGTTTGCGCGCTCGAACTTCTCGGCGATGCGCACTTCCTCGATGCCCGACGTCACCACGAAAGCGCCGATCCAGTCCGGCTTTCCGCTCTCGGCGGGCGCGACGAAATCGGAGATGCACATGTTCGGCTTGCCGTCACGTTTCGAGAGCTGCTGGCGCAGGCCGTGGAAGGTGGCAAGCGTCTCGCTGCGGCTCTCGCCCGTATAGAGGCGGATGTCGTCCCCCACCGCGTTCGCCGGCCAGAAGCCGATGACCGCCTTCGGATTGAACCAGCGCTCCTCAACCAGCTGCTTGAGCATGGCTTGCGCATCTTCCCAGAGCTGGCGTGCGGCAGCGCCTTGCTTCTCGTCTTCGAGGATCGCCGGAAAACGGCCCTTGAGCTCCCAGGTCTGGAAGAAGGGTGTCCAATCGATATAGGGAACGAGTTCGCCCACATCGTAGCTGCGGAACACGCGCGCGCCGGTGAAGGTGGGCTTGGGCGCGGCATAGGCATTCCAGTCGAGCTTCATGCGGTTGGCACGAGCCTTCTCGATCGGAAGGCGCTGCTTGTCGGCCTCCGAGCGCGCATGGGCATCCGCCACCTTGCGGTATTCGCTGCGCAGGGTCTCGACATAATTGTCGCGCATGTCGGGCGAAAGCAGCGAGGAGACGACGCCGACCGCGCGGCTCGCATCCGTCACATAGACGGCCTGACCCTTGTTGTAGTTCGGATGAATCTTCACCGCCGTATGCACACGGCTGGTGGTGGCGCCGCCGATGAGGAGCGGAATCTCGAAGCCTTCGCGCTCCATCTCGCTCGCCACGTGTACCATCTCGTCAAGCGAAGGCGTGATGAGGCCGGAGAGGCCGATGACGTCCACGTTTTCCTTGCGTGCCGTCTCCAGGATCTTCTGGGCCGAGACCATGACACCGAGATCGATGACCTCGTAGTTGTTGCAGGCGAGAACGACACCGACGATGTTCTTGCCGATATCGTGCACGTCACCCTTCACGGTCGCCATCAGCACCTTGCCGGCGGCGGAGCGCTCCTCGACGCCGGAGGCCTTCTTTTCCTCTTCCATGAACGGCATGAGATAGGCCACGGCCTGCTTCATGACGCGGGCGGACTTCACCACCTGCGGCAGGAACATCTTGCCCGCGCCGAAGAGATCGCCGACCACGTTCATGCCGGCCATGAGCGGGCCTTCGATGACATGCAGCGGGCGTTCGGCGGCTTGGCGCGCCTCTTCCGTATCCTGCTCGATATATTCCGTGATTCCATTGACGAGAGCGTGCTCGATACGCTTCTCGACTGGCCAGGAGCGCCATTCGAGATCGGCCGCCTTCACCGCGCCCGCGCCATCGCCCTTAAAGCGAGGCGCAGCTTCCAGCAGACTTTCCGTCGCATCGGGACGGCGGTTGAGGACGACATCCTCACACAGTTCCCGCAGCTCCGGATCGATCTGCTCATAGACAGCAAGCTGGCCCGCATTCACGATGCCCATATCCATGCCGACCTTGATGGCATGGAAGAGAAACACCGAGTGCATGGCCTCGCGCACAGGCTCGTTGCCGCGGAAAGAAAACGACAGGTTCGACACACCGCCCGAGATATGTGCGTGAGGCAGCGTCTCACGGATGATGCGTGTCGCCTCGATGAAGTCGACGCCATAGCCGTTATGCTCTTCGATGCCGGTGGCGACCGCGAAGACGTTGGGGTCGAAGATGATGTCTTCCGGCGGGAAGCCGACCTGCTCCGTGAGAATCTTGTAGGCGCGGGTACAGATCTCGACCTTGCGATCCTTCGTATCGGCCTGTCCCGTCTCATCGAAGGCCATGACCACGACGGCGGCACCGTAGGACCTGCAAACTTTGGCCTGCTCGATGAACGCCTCGACGCCCTCCTTCATCGAGATTGAATTGACGATGGCCTTGCCCTGGATGCACTTGAGTCCAGCCTCGATCACGTGGAACTTGGACGAGTCCACCATCACCGGAACGCGCGCGATATCGGGCTCGGCGGCGACGAGATTGAGGAATTCCACCATCGCCTTCTCGGAATCGAGCAAGCCCTCGTCCATATTGATGTCGATCACCTGCGCGCCGTTCGCCACCTGATCGCGGGCAACATCGAGGGCAGCGGCATAATCGCCATTGGTGATGAGCTTACGGAACTTGGCGGAGCCCGTGACATTCGTGCGCTCGCCCACGTTCACGAAGGGAATTTCAGAGGTGAGCGTGAAAGGTTCGAGGCCCGACAGGTGCATGAGCGGCGCCAGCCTCGGCACCTTGCGCGGAGCTTTCCCGTCAACGGCTTCCGCGATAGCGCGGATATGCGCCGGCGTCGTGCCGCAGCAACCACCCACCACGTTGACGAGGCCTGCATCCGCGAACTCCGCGATCATGCGCGCCGTCGCCTCGGGACTTTCGTCATACATACCGAATTCATTCGGCAGGCCGGCATTGGGATAAGCGCAGACAAAGGTGTCGGCAACCCTGCCGATCTCCTGGACATGGGCGCGCATCTCGCGTGCGCCGAGAGCGCAGTTGAGGCCGATGGAGAACGGCTCTGCATGGCGCACGGAATACCAGAATGCCGAGGGCGTCTGCCCCGAGAGCGTGCGGCCGGAGAGATCGGTGATCGTGCCTGAGATCATGACAGGCAGCTTCACGCCTTTCTCGGCGAAGACCTGCTGCGTGGCCACAATCGCAGCCTTGGCATTGAGCGTGTCGAAGATCGTCTCGATGAGGATGATCTCGGAGCCGCCGTCGATGAGGCCCCTCACCTGCTCGGCATAGGCATCACGCACTTGGTCGAAGGTCACGGCGCGGTAGCCGGGATTGTTCACGTCCGGCGAGATGGAGAGCGTGCGGTTTGTCGGGCCGATGGCGCCCGCCACGAAACGACGGCGGCCGTCTTCCTTCTGCGCGATCAGCGCAGCCTCGCGGGCAAGGCGCGAACCGTGAAAGTTGAGATCGTAGACGATCTCTTCCATTCCATAGTCAGCCTGCGCGATGGAGGTGCCGGAGAAGGTGTTGGTCTCGACGATATCCGCGCCAGCACGGAAGTAGTCGAGGTGCACGTTGCGCACCGCATCGGGCTGCGTGAGGATGAGGAGGTCGTTATTGCCCTTGACGTCGTGGGTCCAGTCCTTGAACCGCTCGCCGCGGAAATCCTCTTCCGAGAAGCGCGAGCGCTGGAGTTCCGTCCCCATGGCGCCGTCGAGCACGAGAATGCGCTTGGAGGCTGCTTCGCGAAGCGCCTTCATAACGTCAGCACCATTGGCGGGAGCGGGAGTAAACGCGGTCATTGTTATGTTCTCTTCTCATCCAGCCGAATCCGCTTCGGCCATTCGTGCCTTGAGGCACGTCAGTCAGGCAAATGCCCGGCTGAGCCGGGCATCGGAGTTATCAGGCAGCCGCCTTCACGCTCTGATCGCGAAGCCCCAGCAGGTGGCAGATGGCATAAACCAGATCGGCTCGGTTCATGGTGTAGAAATGAAACTCGTTCACGCCTCGGTCGACAAGGTCGATGACCTGTTCGGCGGCAACAGCAGCGGCGACGAGTTTGCGGGTGTCAACGTCGTTCTCGAGCCCTTCGAAACGAGCGGCCAGCCAATCGGGAACGCTCGCGCCAGTCTTCGACGCAAAATTCGCAGTCTGCTTGAAATTCTGCACGGGTACGATGCCGGGCACGATCGGAATGTCGATGCCGCGAGCGCGGACACGGTCGAGATAGCGGAAATAGTGATCGTTATCGAAGAAGAACTGCGTGATCGCGCGATCCGCGCCGCAATCGACCTTTGCCTTCAGCGCATCGATATCGGCATCGAGCGATGCGGCTTCAGGATGCTTCTCCGGATAGGCGGAAACGGAGACTTCGAAATCGCCGATGGCCTTGATGCCGGCGACGAGATCGCAGGTCTGTTGATAGCCGCCGGGATGAGCCTCATAAGCCGTGCCGATGCCGGCAACCGGATCGCCACGCAGGGCCACGATGTGGCGCACGCCCGCATCCCAATAGGAGCGCACGACTTCGTCCACCTCATCCTTGGTGGCGGCGACGCAGGTCAGGTGCGCGGCGGGCTTCAGGTGCGTTTCCCGCACGATGCGGGACACGGTGGAATGCGTCCGCTCGCGCGTGGAGCCGCCTGCACCGTAGGTCACGGACACGAATTGCGGATTGAGCGGAGCAAGGCGCTGGATCGAGGCCCACAGGGTCGCTTCCATCTCTTCAGTCTTCGGCGGGAAGAACTCGAAGGACACCTTGATCGGCTGAGCAGGCTGCCGGCTGGGGCGCAGGGTGAGCGGGGACATCAGGCGACCTCTCTATCGGGTTCACTCAAAGGCCAATCCGTCACGACACGGCGATCCTGGCCAAGCCAAAGGGAAACGGTCAATTGCTCCTCGCCCTTCTTAGGCGGAGCGATCTCTCGCGTCAGGGTGCAATCGAGACCGGCTTCGTCGAGCCAGCCTGCGACCTGCGACGGCGCGAAGCCAAGACGACGATGCGCCTGTGCCTCGCGCAGGAATTCCAGTTTGTGGGGTGCGAAATCCACCACGAGAATGCGCCCGCCCGGAGCCACGAGACGCGCGGCCTCGCGGATCGCGCGCGCGGGATCATCGAGGTAGTGAAGAACCTGATGGATGATCACGAGATCGAACGTATCCCGCGTAAAAGGCGGTGCGTAGATATCGCCCTGCCGCAGCTCGATGCCGCGCAGGCCCGCCTTCTCGAGATTCGCGCGGGCAACGGAGAGCATCGCGTGACTGGCATCGAGCCCAACCGTGCGGCTGGCCCGCGGCGCGAGCAATTGCACCATGCGTCCGGTGCCGGTGCCGAGATCAACGAGATTGCGGATCGGCTTCGATCCGAGCGCATCAAGCACAGCCGCTTCCACCACCGCGTCCGGCGCATGGAGGGAGCGAATGCGGTCCCAGTCGGGCGCAAGGCGGGAGAAATAGGCCTGTGCCGCCTGCGAACGCTGGGCGCGAACGCCCTCGAGGCGCGTGCGGTCTTCCAGCAGTTGCGGATCGGACCGGTCGAGGCTGTCCAGGGTCGGGCGGATGATCTGTAGGGCCGTGCCGCGATCGGTCAGGCGGAAAAAGGCCCAAGCGCCCTCCCGATGCCGCTCCACGAGTCCAGCCTCGACCAACAGTTTGAGATGGCGGGAGATGCGGGGCTGGGACTGGCCCAGGATATCCGTGAGGTCGGAGACCGACAGCTCGCCCTCGGCCAGGAGAGCCAGGATGCGAAGGCGCGTTTCCTCGGCGGCGGCCCGAAGGACGTCCAGCGTCAGGTCCAGCGATGGAGCTTCTTTCTCGGCCATGAGCCCAACTCGATCCTACATATAAAGATATATTTATATGTATTTTTGAGAAAGGGCAAGCGAAGGCTTCAGCCAGGTGGTCACCTGGCTGAAGCCTTACCGGAACGGCGGCTCGTCGAAGCTGCGCAGCTTGCGGGAGTGCAGCGAGGAGCGTTGCTCGCGCAGGATGTCGATGGCGGACAGCCCGATCATCAGATGCTCGCTCACCGCCCGCTCGTAGAAGGCGTTGGCGGCGCCGGGGAGCTTGATCTCACCATGGAGCGGCTTGTCGGAAACGCAGAGCAACGTGCCGTAGGGGACACGCAGGCGATAGCCCTGCGCCGCGATGGTGCCGCTTTCCATGTCCACCGCGATGGCGCGGGAGAGATTGATCTGGCGGCGCTCCTGGCTCCAGCGTAGTTCCCAGTTGCGGTCGTCATAGGTCACGACCGTGCCGGTGCGCAGACGGCGCTTGAGCTCATCGCCGCGCTCCCCTGTGACCTTCACCGCCGCGTCCTGAAGGGCGACCTGGATTTCGGCAAGGGCCGGAATCGGAATTTCCGGCGGCACTGCCGCATCGAGAATATGGTCGCGGCGCAGGTAGCCGTGAGCCAGCACGTAATCGCCAATGGATTGCGACTGACGAAGGCCGCCGCAATGGCCGACCATGAGCCAGCAATGGGGGCGCAGCACCGCGAGGTGATCGGTGATGTTCTTCGCGTTCGAGGGGCCGACGCCGATATTCACCAGCGTGATGCCCTGCCCGTCCTTGCGGCACAGGTGATAGGCCGGCATCTGGAACCGGTGCCAGGGCGAGGAAGCGATCAGATCCTCGACGGCCGCTTCATCGAGGCCGCGCTCGATGGTGACGCCGCCGGGAAGAACCAGCTTGCTGAAGGGGCCGCTCTCGTCACCCAATTCCTTCACGGCCCAACGGACGAACTGGTCCACATAGCGGTGATAGTTGGTCAGGAGAATCCACGGCTGCGCCGAGCGCCAATCGCTTCCGGTGTAGTGGACCAGACGGCGAAGCGAGTAATCCACGCGCGCCGCATCGAAAAGGGAGAGCGGACGCGGCTCGTTCTCGTGAAACTCCCAGGTGCCGTCGGCGATCTCGTCGCCGACCTTGGCGAGAAGCGGGGTCGGGAAATGCTGCGCCAGCTCGGCCGCGGAATGGGCGCCGCGCCCGAGTTCGTCGCCGCGCTCGAAGATATACGGATAAGGTATTTCCTGGTCGCTCACGCCGACCTGAAGGGTCGCGCCATAGTCGCGCACGAGGTAGTTGAGCTGCTCCAGCAGGTAGTTCTTGAAGAAGGCCGGCTGCGTGATGGTGGTGGCGTAGACGCCCGGCCCCTGGAACTTGGCATAGGCCCGCTGCTTGACCGGCGGCACCGAGGTCGCCCGGTAATCGAGCCTCAGCTCCGGATAGCGGAAGCGGGACCGCTCGAGCGGCGTGGGAGGCGTGCCGGTGGCGAAGAAATGCTCCAGGGCATGGCGCTGCGCTTCGATGGCGCTGTCGTGGAGCTTGATGAGCCGCTCAACGGCTTCCTCAGGCGTTGCAACGGATTCAAAGGCAAGGGAGTGGTCAGTTGGCACGTGATTGTCTCTTCTTATGTTCTCGTGCCTCAAAGGTCATACACTGTTTCGTCGAAGAACCCAAGAGCCACGGCTGTCAGAAGGGAAGCTTTGCCCCGCTCCAATCGAAGAACCCGCCCGTTTGTTCAATCGTGAGCCCATCGATCAGGCGAATGAGCCCCGCCGCGCTCTCCTGAACGGAGATGTCGGCGCCCGAGCCGCCCATATCCGTCCGCACCCAGCCGGGATGAACGGAAACAGCCACGATGCCCTCAGGTTGAAGATCGGTGGCGAGCCCCTGCATCACCTTGTTCACGGCGGCCTTGGAGGCGCGATAGGCGATGTGGTCGGACTTGACATGGGACATGGAGCCCATGCGGCTGCTGATCGTCACGATCCTCGCGGCTTTCGATCTCCTCAGATGAGGGAGAAAAGCCTGGATGATGCGCAGCGGACCGAGCGTGTTGACCTGAAGCGTTTCGAGAAAACCATCGACATCCGTATCGAGGGTCGATGCGCCTCTCTGGCCGATGATGCCCGCATTGTTGATGAGAACATCCACCGGCTCGTCGAGCTGACGCGCCGCCTCGGCAATCGAAGCCGCATCGCGAACATCGAGCGCGAGCAGCTTCAATTGCCCGTCTGCAACGAAGCCGCTCAAGACGTCCGAGACCTGAGCAGGATCACGCAACGTTCCGATCACCCGTTCGCCGCGCGCAAGAAGAGCACGGGCGAGCTCCTGCCCGATCCCGCGCCCGATACCTGTGATGAGATAGGTTCCCACGGCCAATCTTACCGCGAGAACTTCTTGTACTTGATCCGGTGCGGGATCGTGGAATCCGTGCCTAGGCGGCGCTTCTTGTCCTCCTCGTAATCGGCGAAGTTGCCCTCGAACCATTCCACGTGGCTATCGCCCTCGAAGGCGAGGATATGCGTGGCGATACGGTCGAGGAACCAGCGATCGTGCGAGATGATGACGGCGCAGCCCGCGTAATCCTCCAACGCCTCTTCGAGCGCGCGGAGCGTATCCACGTCGAGGTCGTTGGTCGGCTCGTCGAGGAGAAGGACGTTCGCGCCGGACTTGAGGATCTTGGCGAGGTGCACGCGGTTGCGCTCGCCGCCCGAGAGCACGCCCACCTTCTTCTGCTGGTCGGAACCCTTGAAGTTGAACGCACCGCAATAGGCGCGGGCATTGATCTCACGCTTGCCGAGATAAAGGATCTCGTTGCCGCCGGAGATTTCCTCGTACAGCGTCTTGTTGGGGTCGAGCGAGTCGCGGCTCTGGTCCACGTAGCCGAGCTTCACGCTCTCGCCGATGGTGATCGTGCCCTCGTCCGGCTTTTCCTGACCGGTGATCATGCGGAAGAGCGTGGTCTTGCCGGCGCCGTTCGGACCGATGACACCGACGATGCCGCCGGGCGGCAGCTTGAACGACAGGCCGTCGATGAGCAGCTTGTCCTCGAAGGCCTTCTTCAGGCCGTCGAACTCGATGACGTTGTTGCCCAGACGCTCGGCAATCGGAATGATGATCTGCGCGGTCGTCGGGCCCTTCTCGTTGGCCTTGGCGACGAGATCCTCATAGCGCTGAATACGCGCCTTCGACTTGGCCTGGCGGGCCTTCGGCGAGGCGGACACCCATTCGCGCTCGCGCTCGATGGTGCGCTGGTGAGCCGCTTCCTCGCGGCCCTCCTGCTCGAGGCGCTTCTGCTTCTGCTCGAGCCAGGACGAGTAGTTGCCCTCGTAGGGAATGCCGCGGCCACGGTCGAGTTCGAGGATCCAGCCCGTCACGTTGTCGAGGAAGTAACGGTCGTGGGTGACGATCAGGATCGCGCCCGGATAGTTGCGCAGGTGGCCTTCGAGCCAGCCCGTCGTCTCGGCGTCCAGGTGGTTGGTCGGCTCGTCGAGCAGCAGCAGCTCCGGCTGCTCCAGAAGCAGCTTGCAGAGCGCCACGCGGCGACGCTCGCCGCCGGAAAGCTTGTCCACCGCCCAGTCGTCCGGCGGGCAGCGCAGCGCGTCCATGGCCTGATCGACCTGGGAATCGAGATCCCACAGGCCCTTGGCCTCGATCTCGTCCTGAAGGCGGGTCATCTCGTCCGCCGTCTCGTCCGAGTAGTTCATGGCGATCTCGTTGTAACGGTCGAGCAGCGCCTTCTTGGCGGCCACGCCCTCCATGACGTTCTCGCGGACATTCTTCGACGGGTCGAGCTGCGGCTCCTGCGGCAGGTAGCCGACACGGGCACCTTCGGCCACCCAGCCCTCGCCGTTCCAGTCGGTGTCGGTGCCGGCCATGATGCGCAGCAGGGTCGATTTACCGGCGCCGTTGACGCCGAGCACGCCGATCTTGGCATCCGGGTAGAAGGAGAGATGGATATTGTCCAAGACCTTCTTGCCGCCCGAATAGGTCTTGGTAAGGCCACGCATGTGGTAGATGAATTGACGGGACACGGAAAAAGTCCTGTTGCTGACGTTCGGTTGAATGGGATTGGCTGTCAGTTAGCAGGGGCAGCCTCAAGGAGCAAGGCGGGGTGATGACGCCCATGCAAGTCGGGCGGCAGGCCGCTATACTCTCGCGACCGTGTGGCGAGCGAGAGTGTCACCCTTCAGCGTCATTCCCGGCCGGAGCGTAGCGGAGGGGAAGGGAATCCATAGCGTCGCGCTTGATCGTGGATCCTCTTCCCTCGCCTCCGGCTTGGCCTGAGGATGACACTGGGGTGGTCTGTCAAAGAGCAAGCAGCTTTGTCCTCGCAGCGTGTGTCGCCCGAGGGTTTGCGGTCGAGGGGGCGCGAAGGGCGATCCGGCTCGGCTTGTGTGGTGTGTGAAGAGCCCGACGGCCCCTCGCGCACGGCTTTTTTAGGCGGACCGGCGCGACCGGCCCCAGCTCTGCCCAAGGCGGACACCGTCTTGATACGGGCGGCCTTGGACCAGAGCGGAGCCCAGCCTCTCGCCGGGGCCTCCCGTCACGGGGGATTGCGTCATCCTCCGCACGGGACCGTGCCCGACCCCACAAACACGACGCCTCGCGAGAGCGCCCCTCGGTGGATCAGGCCAAGCCACACATAGCCAAGCTTAGGCATATTGTCAAGAACAAATACAGAACATAACGTTGCGGGTGCCACCCGCTCCCCCTGTCATCCCCGCGCAGGCGGGGATCCATAACCACGACGGTGCCAGGAAAGGCGGCTTGGCCCGAGCAGCTTTATTCTGAGCGGATCGGGGGTCTGGATCCCCGCCTGCGCGGGGATGACGGGGGAGGCGATTGGTCTGACTGGGTGAGCGTTTCGTCGTCAATGAGCGCGGCGGGTGAGGAATGCCGTTTCCGGATAAGACATGCCCTCACCCCCTCCCCTCTCCCGCACGGGAGAGGGGATGCCTGTATAGTTGTTGAGATAGCTGGATTGAGTATCACACTCTGACCTTGCGCCCCACCCTAACCCTCGCCGCAAAGGGGAGGGAACACGCGCTTACCCTGCACCCGATCCCGGATCGGCTCTGCCGTCCGGGATCGCAAGGTTGATCACAACCCGAACGGATAAGTCTCCGGCATGCCTTTCCCATGAGCATGCGTGAGAGGCTTCACCGCCCTGGTCTCATCGAACCACACAAAGGCATCGAACTGCTCGGCCATGACCGCCTCGAAGTAATGGCTGTAGAGTTCAGTATCGGGCCGATAGATCACCCCGATGGCGCGCTCCAGGCGGGGACGTGACAAGGCAGCGACGAGATCGGCCTGACCGTTCTCGCGCCAGTCGGTGAGGAAGCAGCCGAGGCCGGTATCGCGGAAGACGCGTTCGTGGCTGTCCGGCCGGGCGGGCAGCACGTTCTTGACCTGCATCGGCTCGTCCCAGTCATCCGCCGCAGCGACGGTGCCGCGATCCGTGCTGAGCCCGATGAGAACCGCCTCGCTCTTATAGGCCGTGCGGCACAGCTCGCCGATGTTGAACTCGCCCTGCCAACCCATGGCGGTGGCGGAAGCGTTGCCGATGTGGGAGTTGTGCGCCCAGACGATTGCCTTGGCATTGTCGCGCCGCGCCAGCAGGCTTTGCAGCGTCTCGAACATGTGCCGGTCGCGCAGGTTCCACGACTCGGTCGCACCCTCGTACATGATGCGGTAATAGTGCTCAGCCGCATGAACGATCTTCGCGTTCTGGACGGCATCGAAGAACTCCTCGCCGCCATCGGCTTCGAGATACTCCATGCGCTTGTCGAGGATTTCCTGCAACTGGCGCAGCAGTGCCTCGTCGCAGGGCTTCTTCTGTCCGGTGAGAACCGCGCGGCCGTAGCGCGCCGGATCGGATTGCCAGGGGCTCAGGCAGCCGTAACGTCCCCTCGCCTCCTTCGCCGCATCGGGATCGACCTTGTCGAGATACTCGAGCACGGAACGGATGGAGTTGTTGAGGCTGTAGACATCGAGACCGCGAAACTCGGCGCGGTCCTTGTCCTGACGCTCCTTGTTGTGGTCGCGCATCCAGTTGATGAAATCATAGACCTCCTCGTTGCGCCACATCCATGTGGGGAAGCGCTCGAAAGCCGCATCATCCGTGTCAGGCACATGGCGATGGCGGACGTAAGCATCGATCCGCGCGGCATCGGGCCAATCCGCCTCGACGGCGACGATGTTGAAGCCGTGCTTTTCGATCAATCGCCGCGTGATGGCGGCTCGTGCGCGGTAGAATTCCGATGTGCCATGGGTCGCTTCGCCGAGCAGCACGACCTTGGCATCCGCGAACCGGTCGAACATCGCGCCGAAGGCCTCGGCGTCGTCGATGGGCGGCAGCGGCTCGCCGTGCTCGCGCACGATGCCGACCGCCTCCTTGACCGAGGCATCGTTCTCGTTCTGCTTCCAGGACAGCCGGGCCATATCGCACCTCGTCGAATGGAGATCACTCCACTAACGACGGCTGATATGCCCTGTTCCTGAAGTCGTCAGGCTGTCGCCTCCATGAGCGTGGCATAGGCCTCCTCGGCGGCGATCACGGTTGCCATCTGCACCGTATGCGCGAGGCGATAAGCTTCGCCGTAGATCGTCTCGTCCGGGTATTCCGTGATCAGGGTCAACGGAACGGGATGGCGCATCTCCGCCGTGATGAGACAGGGAATGCCGTTGATGATCTCATAGGGCGTGCCGCCCGAATGGATCGAACAGATCTCGATCTGGCGCCGGTTGAACTCGATCAGTCCCGGCACCACGGACAAGCCTTTCGTCACGGCCTCCACAAGCGCCCGCGCGGTCTGCGCCCATTCCGGATGATGGCGCATGATGAGGAAGAAGCCCTTGGGGATCGACCACAGCTCGAAGCCGCGCGGAAGATAACCCGTGAAGGGCCGCGTCCATTCATGCGCGGGATAGCCGTGCAGGTTGACGTGCAGATTGGCGCCGGACAATGCGAGCGCCTGCTGGCGCGCGCCGATCTCGTAAGGCGCGTCCTCGCGTCCGAATTCGAGATCGTTGCCGAGCGAGGTATAACGCGCCGCATGGTGCATGTGGCGCGGGTTTCCATCGCAGAGGAACCCGTGCAGCGCATAGCCGTCGGGGTTCTCGACCGGAATATAGGCGATGTTGCTCTCGGGCTTCGCCAGGAGCCGGCGCATGGCCCGCAGCGAGCCCACCGGCGCGGAGGTCTCGTTCGCATGCTGCCCGCTCGTGACCAGCACCGCGGGGCGCGAACCGGAGCGGTAGAGTCCATGAATGGGACGCCCCTCGCGGGAGCGGCCCTCGAACGTCTCGCCGGGAAGCTCCGCGAGTTCCCTACGGATCTGCGCGAGGCCGGGCGCCGCGTCCGCCGTTTCGATATCCTGCTCGCTTCGCGCAGGGTCCCTTAGCCAGCCGTAGGAGCGCAGGTTGACGCGCACATGGGCGTCGCCGTCGGCCGCTCGGATATCCGGCACGATCTGCCCCGGCTGTAGGCCGCGATCCTCGGGCGGGCGGCCCGACTTGCGCTTGAAGAATTCGAGCAGCGAGAAATAGAAATCCTCGTGCAGCGCCTCGCGGGTGCTGATCACCTCGTCGCCGTAGGACAGGGCGCGCTCGATGCCGGGCATCGTCACGTCGATGGCGAGCGTTTCCATGAAAGGCTCCGCCGCCGGCCATTCATGCGCCGCGACGGTTGCCATCACCTTATGGAAAACCTGCTCGATCTCCGTCTCGACAGGTTCGTCGATATCCTCGAAGCCGTTGGGCAGGTCGCGCGCCTTCAGCCAGCCGGTCGGATTGAGATCGTCCTCGCCGAGATGATTGGCTCGGAGACGGTTGGGAGCAAAGACGGCATGCTCGGCAACGCGCCCATCTTCGTATTCCGCCGAGACCTGATAATTCAGGTTCTCGTCGCCGGCCTCGAACACCGTCTCGACGCCGGCTAGCAGGGCTGCCAGCGGATAGGCCTCCGACAGGAACCGGATGGGGCTCGCTTGCGGGTGCACGGGATAGCGCACGACGACGCGCGTCAGCCCGGCAAGCTCGATCTCTTCGAGGAAAGCGTGGATGAGAGGCTTGTAGGCGCTGCGGATGCGCGCCGTGACGCCGGCCTGCGCCAGTGCGAGCTCGGCATCGCGGCGCGCGCTCTCGTCCTCGAACAGCCAGGCCTCGACACGGGCTCCGCGCCTGCTCTCCTGCGCCCATTCCTTGACGAGATGATCCAGGGTGCGCGGAATGATCTCGTTGAGCAGTTCGGTCATTTCGATGTCTGTCCTGTCGGATCGAGGTAGTCGCGCAGCCAATCGCCCAGAAGGTTGAGGCCGAGCACGGTGAACATGATGGCGAGGCCGGGGAAAACGCTGACCCACCATGCCGTCTGAAGATAAGTCCGCCCATCCGCCAGCATGCCGCCCCAGCTCGGAATGAGCGGATCGACGCCCAGACCGAGGAAGGTGAGGCTGCTCTCGAGCAGGATGTTGTTGGCCACATACAGCGTCATCAGGATGACGATGGGGCCCAGCACGTTCGGCAGAATATGGGTCAGGATGATGCGCGGGCTGCCGACGCCGATGGCGTGAGCGGAAACGATGAACTCCCGCTCGCGCAAGGCCAGCACGGAGCCGCGCACGACGCGGGCATATTGAACCCATTGCGTCGCGATCATCACGTAAATGACCTTGTCGATGCCTGCGCCGAAGATGGCGAGAAACATGATCGCCACCAGAATGAACGGCAGCGCGAGCTGAATGTCCACCAGGCGCATCAGCAGCATCTCCGGAATGCCGCGGTAGTAGCCGGCGATAAGCCCCACCAGGGTTCCCAGCACCACACCGCCGAGAACCGAGAGAATGCCGACCACCAGCGAGATCCTGCCGCCCACGACGACGCGGGCCAGCACGTCGCGCCCGAGCGGATCGGTGCCCAGGATATGGTTCCAGTCCTGGAACGGCGGGATGAGGCGGGCCATGAGGTCCATGCTCTCGCCGCCATCCGGGAAAAGGATCGGCGAGAGCAGAACCGCCAGCGAAATGCCGCCTGCGAAAAGAATGCCGAGGGTCAGTTCCAGCGAGCGAAAGCGCGAGCGCGACCGCGGCGAGGCGACAGCTTGTGACGAAGCCATGATTGTCACTCCGTGCGGATGCGCGGATCGATCAGCCCATAGGCGATATCGACCGCGAGATTGATGAGAACGATGAACAGGGCCAGCACGGCGATGGTGGCCTGCAGCACGGGATAATCCCGGTTCGAGACGGCGTCGAAGGCAAGCGTGCCCATGCCGGGCCAGTTGAACACCCGCTCCACGATGACGATGCTGCCGATCAGGTTACCGAACTGCACGCCGATATAGGTGACGAGCGGAATGGCCGAATTGCGCAGTGCATGCTTGTAGAGCACCACCTTGTCGCGAAGGCCCTTGGAGCGCGCCACCATGATGAATTGCTGCGAGAGCGTCTCCAGCATCGCCGTGCGAACGAGGCGGACATTGGTGGCCGTGAGAATGATGGCCATGGTGAGCGCCGGCATGACGAAGCTCTCCGGCCCCTCCATCCCGCTCGGCGGCAGGATGCCGAGGAAGATGGAGAACAGGAGCACCAGCATGATGGCGAGCCAGAAATTCGGAAAGGACAGGCCAACCAGCGACAGGATGCGGATCAGCTGATCGGGCCAGCGCCCCCGATGCACCGCGGCATGGATGCCGAGCGGCACGGACAGGACGATGGAAATGAGAAGGGACGTGAAGGCCAGAAGCAGCGTGGCCGGAAGCGCCTGGGCGATCATGTCGGAAACCGGCGCATTGCCGATGAAGCTGCGCCCGAAATCGCCGGTCAGGATGCCTTGAAGGAAGCCGAGGTACTGGACATGGAACGGGCGCTCCAGGCCCAGCGCCTGACGGATGTTCTGAAGGTCCTGCTCGGTCACGTTGCCGCCGCCCATCAGCATGATGGCCGGATCGCCGGACAGCCGGATCGCGAACGAGACGATGAGAGTCACGGCAAGAACGACGAAAATCGCCTGCAGCAAACGTTTGATGATGAAGCCTGCCATGCCGTGATCCTGTCCGTGCCGATGGTCTTATTGCTCTTGGAAAAGGCCCCGCTCGCGCGGGGCCTGCTCGTTGTCGTGAGGTTCAAGCGTCGCGCTTATTCCACCGAGGTAGCGGTGAAGCGGAAGCGCCTGTCGGCAGGAGCGTCGAAATCCTTCACGCGCTTGCTGACGCCATAGATGGTGTTCTGGTTGTACAGGGGAAGCTCCAGCGCCTGATCGGCCACATAGCGGGCGATCTCCTGCAGAATCTTCTCACGCTCCTTCACGTCGTAGACCAGACGCTGCTTCTCGAGCATCTCGTTCAACTTCGCGTCGTTGTAGTAGGGGTTCCACTTTTCGCCCGAGTGATACATCAGGTAGGCGTTGTTGTCGTAGTCGAAGGTCCAGCCGCCCCAGGCCTGATGCCAGGCTTCGCCGGTCTTGCCGTTCGGGATGATGTCGTTGAGCAGAACCGGAGGCTCATGCGGCTGAAGCGCGGGCTTCAGGCCGAGCGCCTGGAGATAGCCTGCCGTCGCCTGAACCACTTCGCGGAAGGTGGCGTCGTTGCCGCGGAAATCGATCCGCACCGGCGCGCCTGCGGGAACCTTCGCATCCTGCAGCATCTTCTTCGCCTTCGCGAGATCGAACGGCAGAGGCTTCAGCGCAGGGTCGTTGCCGAAGGACAGTTCCGACTGGAAGCTTGCGATGGGCTTGCCGTGGCCGAGAAGCACGGCCTTGATGATGGCGTCACGGTCGACGCCCATGATGAGCGCCTTGCGGACATCCACGTCCTTCGTGATGCCGTCCTTGGTGTTGAAGCGCAGCGAGACGACCGTCGGGCCGGTGACGCTGAGAAGGCTCAGGTTCTGGCTCTTCTCGATGGTGGGCGCGAGGCCGAAGGGGATGAGAGTCGCCACGTCGATGCGGCCGGCCTGGAGTTCGGCGACCTGCGTGTTAGCCTCGGAGATGAAGCGGGTCACCACCTTGTCGAGCTTCGGCGCGCCGCCCCAATGGTCGGGGTTCGCTTCGAGAACGAGATTCACCTTGGGAGTGTATTCGACGAACTTGAACGGCCCGGTGCCGACAGGGTTCGTGTTGAAGTGGGCGTCGCCCTTTTCCTGGATGTACTTCGGCGGCACGATCATCGCGCCGTAGCCCGCGAGCTTCGTCAGCAGCACCGGATCGGGCTGGTTCAGGATGAAGTCGACGGTGTTGGCATCGATCGCCTCGACACGCTCGATGGAGGTGTAGTTCGAGCGCTGCGGACCCTTCTTGCCCTCTTCACCGAGCAGACGGTCGAAGGTGAACTTCACGGCCTCGGCATTGAAGGGCTCGCCGTTGTGGAACTTCACGTTCTCGCGAAGCTTGAAGCGGATGCGCTTGTTGTCGTCGAGGAACTCCCACGACGTCGCGAGAGCGGGCTTCAGCTTCATGTCCGCGCCGCGGGCGGTCAGGCCGTCATAGATATTGTTGGCGGCGGACGACCAATCGACCAGGAAGGTATCGATCGGGTCCCAGCTGGCGGGATCGATGGCGACCGCCACCGTCAGGGTGCCGGCTGCCTGCGCGCCGGACGCCATGAGCGGCGCGAGGGCCACTGCGGCCGTCAAGCCGAGCGCCTTCACCGTTTTTGAGAAGTTCATCTTAGTCTCCCTCTTTATGTATCGAGATTCATGCCGCGCCGCGAAGCGCATCGGCTTCGACGGCAACCCAATGACCCCGCTCCACTTCGCGCATGCGATGAATGGCGGGCTCCTGCCCGACCGGACGGACGGGACTTGGAATTTCTCCTTCGATCCGCATCTTGGCGCGCTCGCGCTGCGGATCGGCAATCGGCACCGCCGACAAAAGCTTGCGGGTGTACGAGTGCTGCGGATTCTCGAAGATCGCCTGCCGTGTTCCCAGCTCGACGATCTGGCCGAGATACATCACCGCGACGCGATGGCTGATTTTCTCCACCACGGCCATGTCGTGGGTGATGAAGAGATAGGACAGGTGCCGCTTCTCCTGCAGCTCCATGAGCAGGTTGACGATCTGCGCCTGGATCGACACATCGAGCGCGGACACGGATTCATCGGCGATGATGAGCCTGGGATCGCTGGCGAGAGCGCGCGCGATGCACACGCGCTGGCGCTGGCCGCCGGAGAACTCGTGCGGATAGCGCTTGGCGTGTTGCGGTTGCAGCCCAACCTGCTCCAGAAGTTCCTGCACGCGCCGCTCGATGGCCTTGCGGTCCTTGATGAGGCCGTGCACCACGATGGGCTCGGCGATGCTGTAGCCTACCGTGTGGCGCGGATCGAGGGAGGCGAAAGGATCCTGGAAGATGTACTGGATCTGCTGACGCAAGCCGCGGCGCTCCGAAGGACTCATGGCGGCCATGTCGCGCCCTTCGAACCGCACGGTGCCGGAGGTGGGCTCGACGAGCTGCTGCAACGTGCGGCCGATGGTGGACTTGCCGCTGCCGGATTCACCCACCAGCGCAAGGGTCTCGCCGGGATAGATGTCGAAGCTCACCTCTTCCACCGCATGAACGCGATGCGTCACGCGGCCGAAGAACGTTTTTCCCACGTCGAAGCGCGTGGTCAGCTTGTCCACCTGGAGAATGGGCTTCGTGTAGTTGGCGGTATCCTGCACATGGGTTTCGCCGACCGTCTTCGGCTCGGTGCCATCCATCACCATGACGGGCGTGCGCTTCGGCAAGGGCTGACCCGTCAGGCTCCCCAAGCGCGGAACGGCGGAGAGAAGCGCGCGGGTATAGGGGTGCTGCGGCGAAGCGAAGATGTCGCGCACGGGCGCCTGCTCCACCTTCTCGCCCTTCCACATCACCACCACGTCGTCGGCCATTTCGGCCACCACGCCCATGTCGTGCGTGATGAAGATGACGGCGGTTCCCATCTCCTGCTGCAGATCGCGGATGATGTTGAGGATCTGCGCCTGGATCGTCACATCGAGCGCCGTCGTCGGCTCGTCGGCGATGAGAAGCTTCGGGTTGCAGGCCAACGCCATGGCGATCATCACGCGCTGCCGCATGCCGCCCGAGAGCTGATGCGGGTAGCGGTCGAGAAGCTTGTCCGCGTCGGGCAGGCGAACCTTCTGAAGCAGCTCCTTCGCCCGCAACCGCGCATCGCGCGCGCTCACGCCTTCGTGCAGGATCAGCGTTTCGCTGATCTGGTTGCCGATGGTGAAGACCGGGTTGAGCGACGTCATCGGCTCCTGGAAGATCATCGCGATGTCGTTGCCGCGAATGCTGCGGAGCGTGTCGTCGGAGGCCTTGACGAGATCCAGCGCCTCGCCGGCGGAGGGCCGGAACAGCACCTCCCCGCCCACGATGCGGCCGCCCGTGTAATCGGTGAGGCGCATGATGGCCAGCGACGTGACGGATTTGCCGGAGCCCGATTCGCCGACGACGGCCAGGGTTTTCCCGGGCTGCACGTCGAAGCTGACATCCTTGACGGCTCTGAAGGCGCCCTGGCTTGTCCCGAATTCCACCGATAAGGACCGAACGGAGAGAAGTGGGGTGCTGGAGGCCTTGAGATTTTGATCCGACATTATTCCGTGCTCACAGAGAGATAGGGGCCGTGCTTTTCCAAGGCCATCTACCTCTTTAATACCTGTGATAGATCACAGTTGCGAGCCCTGAACGTCAAGTCCTGTTTACATGCCATGGACGGGATAAGGATGAAAGGGCGGTCACCTCACCGAAGCAGAGCTTTGTCCTTGTCGGAATCCTGAGAAAGGATTCACCACCGTTGTTCCCTCCCCCTTGCGGGGAGGGTCAGGGTGGGTGTGGTGCGACCGGGCGAGAGCTTGATGATTTAAGCTCAGTGTCATCCCCGGCGAGCGTAGCGAGGGAAGGGGATCCATAGCGCTGCGGCTTGTGGATGGATTCCCTTCCCCTCCGCTGCGCTCCGGCCGGGAATGACACTGTATGACTGCCTGCGTTAGCTGGATGCAACGAAGCGCCCTGACTTTCCGCCCCCCACCCTAGCCCTCCCCGCAAGGGGGAGGGAACACGCGGAGCATGAGGCATTCACGCCGAGACCCACTCGCCGCCGCGCATGAGCGGTTCCGCCCTTCCGTCCTGGGTGATGCCGTCCACATCCACCCGATCGGAGCCGATCATCCAGTCGATATGGATGAGGCTCTTGTTCGCGCCACGGGCTGCCAGCTCGTCCTCGCTCATGGCGCCGCCGCCACGGATGCACTTGCTGTAGGCTTGGCCGAGCGCGATATGGCTCGATGCGTTCTCGTCGAACAGGGTGTTGAGGAATAAAAGGCCGCTCTGAGAGATCGGCGAGGAATGCGGCACGAGGGCCACTTCGCCCAAGCGGCGGGAGCCCTCATCCGTCTCCAGCACCTTGCCCAGCACGGCCTCGCCCGTGCGAGCCTTGGCCTCCACGATCCTGCCGCCCTCGAACGTCACCCGGATGTCCTGGATCAGCGTGCCCTGATAGGAGAGCGGCTTCGTGCTGGTCACATGCCCGTCGACGCGATCCTTGTGCGGCGTGGTGAAAACTTCCTCGGTGGGAATATTGGCATTGCAGACGATACCATTCTTCGCCTTGCCCGAACCGCCCCTCCATTCATGGCCTTCCGCGAGGCCCACGCGCAGATCCGTGCCCGGCCCACGGAAATGAAGCGTGGCGTAGTTCTTCTCGTTCAGCATGCGCATGCGTGCGTGAAGCTCGGCATTGTGCGCCTCCCAGGCCGCAATCGGATCGGGCGTGTCGGCCCGCGATGCGGCGAAGATCGCCTTCCACAGCTTGGAAACAGCCACGTCCTCCGGGTCATTCGGGAATACCGACTTGGCCCAGGCAGGAGTTGCGGCGGCGACGATAGTCCAGTTGATCTCGGAACCGGCGATGAGGCTGAGCG
Organism: Microvirga sp.; assembly: GCA_041913065.1. Lineage (GTDB taxonomy): Bacteria > Pseudomonadota > Alphaproteobacteria > Rhizobiales > Beijerinckiaceae > Microvirga. The sequence goes on from JAYSGD010000001.1 coordinate 385,578, forward strand.
CGGGCATATAAGCCTTCGAGCGCGCCCGGTTCGCGCGGGAGACCTTTTCAGGATCTTCCTTGGCGAGAAGCGAGGGATCCTCGCCGACGATGGCGAGGCGCGCCGCGCCATTCCTGAAGGCGGCCGCCATGCCCTCGTAGAGCCAGTCGGAAGCCGTATCGAATCCTTCATCGCGACCATGACGGTAGCGCAGGAGAGTTGATTCCTCGTCGGAGAAGAAAGTCGTGACCAAGGACGCGCCTGCCTTGTAGGCATGCTCTGTGATGCGCCGTGCGAGGCTGAGCGCTTCAAGCGGCGCCGTCATGACCAGTTCCTGACCGGGTTTCAGCCCCAGGCCCACCCGCACGGCGACTTCCGCCAGGCGGTCGAGAAGCGCGGCATGGGATTGAGCATCGAGCGGGGTGCGGAATTGTTCGTTCATGATCACAGCTCTCGAGAAAGAATTCGGCGGGCAGGCTACACGCCTCGATCCTGCATGCAAGGTCCTGTTCACATATGCTCAAGCCGCCCCCTGCCAAGGGCCTCGGGGTCGAAAGCGATGGACTTGATGACGGCATGCACGGGAAGGCCTAAACGCAAGCTGAGCCGTTCCAGGGATTTTCGGGTGATGCGCGCAACAATGCTGTCGCCGCCGCAATCGAGCTCCACATCGACACTGGCGCCTTCCGCTTCTCCGATGGCGGTGATGGTGCCTGGCAGGATATTGAGCGCGCTGGAATCCTCGGGCCGCGCCAGCGAAATCATGATGTCGCGGGCGCGAAGACGCACCCGCACGCGGGATCCGGGCTGCAGATCGAGGCGGGGCACCAGCAGCGTTCCCGCCTTCACCCGCAGCGCGGTGAGCGCGTAATCGTCTTCGTGGCGGATCACCTCCGCCTCGAGGAGCGCGCCTGTCTCGGCGGGACCGGATTGAGGAAAGAGATTCGTATGGCGCAGGATCTCCGAGGCCGGACCCGATGCCGTGACGCGGCCGCTCGCGAGGACCACGACGGATGTGGCGAGGCGCGCGATCTCCGCGACCGAATGGCTGACGAGAACGATCGGCACTTCGCCTTCGTCACGCAGGCGCTCGATGTAAGGGTAGATCTCTGCCTTGCGCGCCTCGTCGAGAGAAGCCAGCGGCTCATCCATCAGCAACAATTGCGGATCGGCCAGAAGCGCGCGCCCGATGGCGACGCGCTGCTTCTCGCCACCCGACAAAGTGGAGGGCGAGCGGTCGAGAAGATGGCCGATGCCGAGGAGATCCACGACCTTGTCGAAAGCGGCAGCCCGCTCCTTGCGCGGCGTGAACCAGCGGCCGAACAAGAGGTTGTGGCGCACGCTCAAGTGCGGAAAGAGGCGATCTTCCTGAAACACGTAGCCGATGCGCCGCCGGTGCTTGGGAACGAAGATGCCCTGCCGCGTGTCGACAAGGATACGATCCTTCACCGCAATATGCGCGTGGTCGGGCCGCAACAGGCCGCCGATGGCTTTGACGATGCTCGTCTTGCCAGAGCCCGAGGGACCGAACAGGGCCGTCAATCCGCGTTCCGATTGGAAGCGCGCATCGATGGCGAAGTCACCGATGCGGTGCTTGATCTCGACATCCAGGATCATCGCGCAAGAACCTTAAGCCTGACGCGCCGCGCCATCCATTCGGACATCCAGAGCGCAGCGATGGAAATGATGACGGACACCAGCGTGAGACGCAGCGCACCGCCCTCGCCTCCCGGAACTTGCGTGAAAGTATAGATCGCGGACGGCAGGGTTTGCGTCTCACCTGGGATGTTGGACACGAAGGTGATCGTCGCGCCGAACTCGCCCATGGCTTTTGCGAAGGACAAGACCATGCCCGCGATGATGCCGGGCGCGATGAGCGGCAGCGTCACAACCAGGAACACCCATGCGGGATGCGCGCCCAACGTACCCGCCGCATCCTCGAGCCTGCGATCCACCGCTTCGATGGAAAGGCGGATGGCGCGAACGAGCAGCGGGAAGCCCATGATCGCGCAGGCCAGAGCCGCGCCGGTCCAGCGGAAGGAGAACACGATGCCGAAATGCTCGGCGAGAAACGCACCGATGGGGCCACGCCGCCCGAAACCGAGCAGCAGGAAATAACCGACCACGACAGGCGGAAGAACGAGAGGCAGATGGACGATCACATCGAGCACCTGGCGTCCCCAGAAACGCCCGCGTTCCAGAAGAAACGCGACGGCGATGCCCGGAATGAGGCTCGCAGCCATCGCCGCGAGAGCGACCTTGAGGCTGAGGCGAACAGCCGTCCATTCCTCGGGAGAGAGCCAATCGATCACGAGTTGGAACCAGCCTTGTCCGCAAAGCCGAAGCCCTGCTTCTCGAACAGCGGCTTGGCCTTCGCGGAGCGCATGAAGGCAAGAAATTCCGCCGCATCCGCATTCGTGGAATCTTTTGTCAACGCAATCGGATATACGATAGGCGGATGGCTCTCCTGCGGGAAGTTCGCGACAATCTTCACGTTGGGATCAGACACCGCATCCGTCTTGTAGACGATGCCGAGCGGCGCCTCGCCGCGCGACACGAGCAGCAGGGCCGCGCGCACGTTCTCGGCCTGCGCCACCTTGTCCTTCACGCCGTCCCAAGCACGCAGATATTCCAGCGCGGCCTTGCCGTATTTGCCGGCTGGCACGGCATCGACATTGCCCATGGCGAGGCGGCCATGCCCAAGAATGGCGGCGAGATCGATGCCCTGCTGCAACGAAACGGAAACGCTCGAATCCTTCGGCGCGATGAGGACCAGGGAATTGCCAAGAAGATGGACGCGGCTCTTTCCGTCGATCAGATTCTTGGAGGCCGCGTAGTCCATCCAATCGAGATCGGCGGAGAAGAAGATGTCCGCGGGCGCGCCCACCTCGATCTGCTTGGCGAGCACGTTGCTGGCGGCATAGGAGATCACGGCCTTCTTGCCGGTCTCGCGGGTCCATGCCGCCGCCACGTCATCGAGCGCGTTCTTGAGGCTCGCCGCCGCGAATATCGTGACGTCCTTCGCCTGCGCGGCCATGCCTGCCAGGGTGCCGACGCCAAGAGCCAGAGCGAAGGCAAGGGCGCGCATGACGGATCCGCGCTGCGGGGTTGCGGTGAGCATGGGGCCTGACCTCGGGACGTTGGGCGCGCCATCGTACTTGAAGCCGCGGCCCGTTCAAGCAAGCCTTTGACGGGAGGACGGTTTTTTCACGAGCGAGCGAACGAGCCGGTAGCCGAGGAGGACGGCGACGATGGCCGCGTAGACCAGGGGCTCCATGGGCCAGGACTTCACCACCAGGATGAAGTGGAGCACCGCCCCGATGGCCGCGAGATAGACGAAGCGGTGCAGGCGCGCCCAGGCCTGCCCCCCGAGACGGCGGATGGAGGCGTTGTTGGAGGTCACCGCCAGCGGAACGAGGATCACGAAAGTCGCCATGCCGATGGTGATGTAGGGCCGCTTGATGATATCGGCGGTAATCAGCGCGACATCGAGACCCTGGTCGAGCACCAGATAGGTCACGAGATGCAGGAGCGCATAGTAGAAGGCCAGAAGGCCGATGGCGCGGCGATAGCGCAGCAGGTTGATGCCGAAGAGCTGGCGCAGCGGCGTGATCGTGAGCGTCGCGACGAGGAAGCGCAGGGCCCACAGGCCGAGCGACTGTTCCAGATAGCGCATGGGATCGGCGCCAAGCTGATCCATGATCCCGGCATAGAACAGCCAGACGGCCGGAATGAAGCCGACGACATAGACCAGGATCTTCGGCACCTGCGGCAGCGCGAAACCCTTCTTCGCACCCTCGACGGAAGCTCTGCCCTGCATCAGTACGAGGTCCGCAGGTCCATGCCGGAATAGAGGCTCGCCACCTGCTCCGCATAGCCGTTGAACATGAGCGTCGGGCGCCGCTTCACGAACAGCCCGCCCTCGCCGATCCGGCGCTCGGTGGCCTGGCTCCAGCGCGGGTGGTCCACATTGGGGTTCACGTTGGCGTAGAAGCCGTATTCGCTGGGCGCCTGCTTGTTCCAGGCCGTCTCCGGCTGCTTCTCGACGAAGCTGATGCGCGTGATCGACTTGATGCCCTTGAAACCATACTTCCACGGCACCACGAGGCGGATGGGCGCGCCGTTCTGGTTCGGCAGCGTCTCGCCATAAAGCCCGACCGCGAGAATGGTGAGCGGATGCATGGCCTCATCGAGCCGCAATCCTTCCGTATAGGGCCAGTCGAGAACCGGGAACACGGTGCGCACGCCCGGCATCTCCTCTTCCCGATAGGCCGTTTCGAACGCCATGTACTTGGCGCTTCCCAACGGCTCCACGCGCTTGATGAGATCGGCGAGCGGAAAGCCGACCCAGGGGATCACCATGGACCAGCCTTCGACGCACCGCATGCGATAGATGCGCTCCTCCAGGGTCGAGGACTTGATCAGGTCTTCGACACCGATCTCCTGCGGCTTCGACACCAGACCGTCGATCTTCACCGTCCAGGGTGAGGTTTTCAGCGTATGGGCGTTCTTTGCCGGGTCGGACTTGTCGAGGCCGAACTCGTAGTAGTTGTTGTAAGTGGTCACATCCTCGCGGCTCGTGAGTTTCTCGTCCGTGGAGAAAGTGCTCTTACCGGCTTGGAGCGGCGCTGCCTGCAAAGCCTCAGGGAGCGCAGCCGCCAGGGCAAGGCCGGCAGTGCCCGTCATCCATTGGCGGCGGGTAAGATAAAGCTCCCGAGGAGTGATCTCGGAAGGCAGGATATCGGCAGGGTGGCGGATCAGCACGGCGGCACCTCGTAAAAACCCATCTGAATGGGTACACCCGAGAACGCCACGGGTGCTTTCACGTTTCCGTTATAACGCCAGTTTGCCTCAGTGTCTGTCCCATGAGAATGGGGCGGGTGCTTCCCTACCCCTTTGCGGGGAGGGACTGAGGGTAGGGGTCGCAAAGTCGGAGCGCGGCGCTGCATCCAATGATCATAACAGCCTTACGGTGTCATTCCCGGCCGAACGAAGTGAGGGGAAGGGAATCCATAGCACCGTGCTTGACCGTGGATCCCCCTTCCCTCGCTCACGCTCGCCGGGGATGACACTGCTGAATCAAACTCTCACCCAGTCGAACCACCCCCACCCTGACCCTCCCCGCAAGGGGGAAGGAAAAACTGTCGGTGCTTTGTGAGCCAGCTTGTCAGGCAGAAGCGATGCGCTTGCCCTGCGCATCGAAAAGATGAACCTGCCCGGCGGTGGGCTTGAGGGCCACGGCTTCGCCCGGCTTCAAGGCCACCCGCTCCCGCAGGACCACGGTCATGCCGCCGCCCTCGGCCTTCACGAGCAGGGTCGTGTCCGAACCGGTCGGCTCCAGCACCGAGACCGTGGCCGGGATCGCGCCGTGGGTGCCGGCGGGAGCAAGCTGAAGATGCTCGGGGCGGATGCCGTAGGTGAGCTTGGCGCCGTTCGACAGGTTCGGGCGCGCATCCAGCGGCAGAACGGCTCCGCTTGGCAGGACGATGCCGCCCTCGCTCAATTGCCCGTCGATGAAGTTCATGGCCGGCGAGCCGATGAATCCCGCCACGAAACGGTTCGCCGGGCGGTCGTAGAGTTCGAGCGGCGCGCCGATCTGCTCCACGATGCCGTCATGCATCACCACGATCTTGTCGGCCATGGTCATGGCCTCGATCTGATCGTGGGTGACGTAGATCGTCGTGGTCTTGAGGCGCTGATGCAGTTCCTTGATCTCCGCGCGCATGGCAACACGCAGCTTGGCATCGAGATTCGAGAGCGGCTCGTCGAACAGGAACACCTGCGGATCGCGCACGATGGCGCGGCCCATGGCGACGCGCTGGCGCTGGCCGCCGGAGAGCTGGCGCGGATAGCGGTCGAGAAGCGGCGTCAGCCCGAGCGAAGCCGCCGCATCGCCGACGCGCTTCTTCTGCTCAGGTCCTGGCACGCCCTTGAGCTTGAGCGAGAACGCCATGTTCTCGGCAACCGTCATATGCGGATAGAGCGCGTAGTTCTGGAACACCATGGCGATGTCGCGATCCTTCGGCGGCACGTCGTTGACCACGCGCGAGCCGATGCTGATGTCACCGCCGCTGATGTCCTCGAGCCCCGCGATCATGCGCAGCAGGGTCGATTTTCCGCAGCCGGACGGGCCGACGAGAATGACGAACTCGCCATCCTGAATATCGACATCGACACCCTTGATGATCGAGACCGGTCCGAAGGACTTCCGGACATCGCGGATCGCTACATTCGCCATCATACACTCCCCGTGTCAGGCCGACTCCCGAGGAGCGCCCCACATGTTGTCAAGCTGCCCACGGCTTTGTCGCCTGGACGAATTTTCTGGTGATCTCGCGCGGATTGGTGATGGACGTGCCGACCACCACCGCATGCGCGCCGCGTTTGAAGGCCTCCGCCACAAGGTCCGGCGTGTCGAAGCGCCCTTCCGCGACGACAGGCGCCGGGATGGCGGCGACGAGCGCGGAGAGCAATTCGAGGTCCGGCCCCTCGCCTTTGCGCGAGGCGGTCTCTTCCGTGTAGCCGGAGAGCGTCGTCGCTACATAGGTGGCGCCCGCAGCGTGAGCGGCCCTGCCCTCTTCCAGCGTCGAGATATCGGCGAAAACTTCCTTGCCGAGATCCGCGCGGATGCGACCGATCAGGCGCTCGACCGGCTCGCCGTTGCGCGGACGCGGGGTTGCGTCGATGCCGATGATGTCGGCGCCAGCCTGTGCGATCCGCGCAGCGTCATTGAGACCGGGCGTGATGTAGACCGGGAAGCGGTCGTCCCACACCTTCGTGATGCCAATGATCGGAAGCTTCGTGACCTTGCGGATCGCCGCGATGTCCTCAGGCCCATTCGCTCGGATTCCCAGCGCGCCGCCTGCTTCCGCGGCGAGAGCCATGGCGGACATATAGACCGGCCCATGGAGCGGATTATCCGCCCTGGCCTGGCAGGAAACGACGAGCGCGCCTTTCGGGAGGATCAGCATGCTACTTCACCGCTCCCGCCGTCATGCCCTGGATGAACTGGCGTGACAGGGCGATGTAGAGAAGCGTGATGGGCGCCGCCGCGATGGTGAGGCCTGCAAACAGCATGCCCCAATCGGTCGTGTACTCGCCCATGAATGTGGTGAGGCCCTGCGGCAGCGTCTTGTAGGCGTCGGTCTGGATGAAGACGAGCGGGAAGAAGAAGTCGTTCCAGATCGGCACCGCGTTCTGAATGGCGGCAATCGCCATGGGCGGACGCGCCAACGGCAGCATCACGGACCACATGATGCGCGGCTCGGACGCGCCATCGATGCGCGCCGCATCCTCGAGTTCCGCAGGCAGCGAGCGCAGGAAGCCCGCCATGATGAACACCGCCGACGGCAACCCGATGGCCGTGTAGGTGACGATGAGGCTCCAGCGGCTATCGAGCAGGTTGAGATCCCGCAGCAGGATGAAGAGCGGAATGACCGCGAGCTTCAGGGGCAGCATGAGGCCTGCCAGGAAGAACAGCAGGATGAAGGTGTTGGTGCGCGACTCGTAGCGCGCCACGGCGTAGCCCGCCATGGTGCCGAGCACGAGGATCAGCAGGATCGATGCGCCCGTCACGATGATCGAGTTCATGAAGTAGGTCGGCATCGCCGTTTCGCCGAGCACCTTCGTGAAGTTTCCGACTTGCGTGAAATCGGGCAGCGCGAAGGGATGCTCGAAGATCTCGCCCGTGGTCTTGAAGGCGGAGAGCACCATCACCACGACCGGGTAGAGCATGATGAAGGAATTCGCGATGAGGATGACCTGCGCGAGGAGCGCGAAGGAAATCGGCTCGCGCGATGCGGGGGAAATGGCCTTGGCGATCAAAACTGAATCTCCCGACGGCGCAGCCACAGGGTGAGCATGGACGCGAAGACGACGATGAACAGGAAGATGAGCGTGGCCAGCGCGGACCCTAAGCCGAAGTTCTGGATGCTGGCGCTCTGGTTGCCGAAGGCCGTGCGGTAGAACACGAGGCCCAGCACGTCCGTCGAGCCGAAGGGTGAGCCGTCGAGGCCGACCATCACATACGGGATTTCGAACCAGTTGAACGCGCCGATGAAGAGCAGCGTGAAGAGAATGGTGGTGCTCGGCGCCACCAGCGGCCACACGATATTCTTCAAGAGCTGCCACTCGCTTGTGCCGTCGAGACGCGCCGCCTCGATGATTTCGGACGGGATGCGCTGCATGCCCGCGAGATAGACGAGCGCCGGGAAGCCGACGAAGTGCCAGGCATTGGCGAGGATGAGTGCGCCGAGCGCGGTCGATGAATCACCGAGCCAGGGCTTGGCCCAGGAATCGAGACCGAGCGTGTAGAGCGCCTGATTGATGATGCCGAAATTCGGGTTCAGGAACAGCTTCCAGAGGAAGCCGACGATGATGGTCGAGAGAACCACCGGCACGAACACCGCCACGCGATGGAAGCGGAAGCCGAAGGGCTCCTTGTAGAGCAGCCATGCGAGCACGAACCCGCCGCCGTTCTGGATGATCATGAGCGCGACGAGCGCATAGACATTGTGCAGGAAGGCGTTCCACACGGTCGGCGCCATGGTGGCGCCGAACAGCACTTCCTTGAAATTGGCAAGGCCCACGAATTCGCCACGCGCCAGCCCGCGCCATTCATAGAAGGCGTAGGCGAAGGCCGACAGGATCGGATAGACCACGAACAGCGACATGAAGACGATGGGCGGGACGACGAGAAACGCCACCCAGCTGCGATGCTTCAGCGTGCGGGCCTGTTTGGGCGAGACGGGCATGGATTTGAGAACCCCTGAGTTGATCGCGTCCAGCGGCCACCACCCCAAGCCTCATCCTGAGGAGCGAGCTTGCTCGCGTCTCGAAGGACGAGGCGCCTCCAGAGAACACTGGACGATCCTTCGAGACGCCGCTTGCAGCGGCTCCTCAGGATGAGGCGGTGGTGATAGGACGCGTGAGGGCGGCAAGCATTTACTCGCCGCCCTCTTGTTCAAAAACTTACTTCTGGAACGGCTTGTAGTAGGTCGCGATGCCCTTGTTGATCTCGGCAGCGGCCTGCTCGGGCGTCTGCTGGCCGGCGAGCATCTTCTGCACGTTCGACTGCAGCAGCACCGAGCCGCTCGGCTCGTTGTAGCGGAAGCGCACGAGCATCAGGTAGGACATGGCGTTCTCGGCGAGCTTCGCCACATCCTGCGTGATCGCGTCCTCGATCTTGATGCCCTTGATCGGCGACAGGTTCTTCAGGGTGTTGGTGAAGGAGGTGCCGTATTCAGGCGTCGCCAGGAAGCGCACGAACTTGAGCGCGGCGTCCTTCTTCTCGGACTTCGCGTTCACCGCATAGCCGCCGTCATAGTAGGTGGCGATGAGCGCCTGATCGCCCGCCTTCAGGACAGGTGCCGGGAACACGCCGAGATCGAGCGTGGGGTTCTGGTTCTTGAAGTTGGCGACCTCGTAGGAGCCGCCGGCGAACATGGCCGCGCGGCCGGCCACGAAGAACTGCTGCGAGGACGGGTAATCCACGCCGGTGAAGTTCGGCGAGAAGTACTGGCTCACGTCCTTCAGCTTGGTGAGAGCGTTCACGAAGCGCGGATCGGTGAAGTTCGCCTTGCCGGAGATGATATCGGCCTCGAAATCCTTGCCAAGCATGGAGGACAACAGGCCGCCGACGATGGTCTCGTTCTGCCAGGCGGTGGCCGTGCCGTTGGCGAACGGCGTGATGTTCTTGGCCTTGAGCGCCTGGGCCAGCGTCATCAGCTCGTCCCAGGTCTTCGGCGGATTCAGGCCGTTATCCTTGAAGATCTTCTTGTTGTAGACCACGAGCTGGGCCTGCATGGCGAAAGGCACCGCATAGACCTTGCCGTCGGAGCGCAGCGTCTCGGCGGCGAGAGCGGCTTCCGGGAAGTTCGCCAGCTCCGGCACGTTGGTCTTGTCGAGCGCGAGCAGGTAGCCGGGGGTCGCGATGGTCTCGAGGTTGCCGTAGGCGCGAACCTGGATCACGTCCGGGCCGCGGCCGGCGGCGAGCGCGGTCGAGAGAATGGTCTGGTAGTTCTCGGGCGCGTAGGTCTCGAACTTGATCGAGATGTTCGGCTCCTTCGCCTGAAACTTCTTGATCGCGTCCTGGTAGAAGGCGCGGTCTTCCTGGCGCCAGCTCCAGAAGGTCAGCTCGGTCTGCTGGGCCATAGCGGCCGTGCCCGAGAGCAGCAGGCTGCCGGCGGCAGCGCCTATTACAATGCGTCTGGTCAGTTTCATTGCGAGTTCCCTCATTGTTGAAGTCCTGTTCCTCCCACCGCAGGGCCGCCGTTTGAGCGCACCTTGCGGAATTCCTGTCAGCCGGTTGCCTCGGCTGCGATCACGAGCACCGTCGCGTCATCGTGGGTTTTAACACGAGGATAAGCGCCTGCCATGAGGTCGCCCCGCTCCAGCTCCCGCAACTCCTGAATGAGCGCCGCTCCCCTGCCCGCCGCGAGGGCGGCATGGAGTTCCGCGTCCGAATACTTTTCGAAAACATCGACGAGCCGCATGAAGCCATCGGTCGCCAGCACGACCGGACGGCCAGCCGCGATCCGCGCCTCGAAGCGCAGCTCCTGCCCGGCCCATGGGCGGCGCGGGCTCACCACCCAGTAGCCGTCGGGCCGGTTGAGCATGCCCCGGTTCTCGCGGATCTGCGCCCAGACGGCTTCAGGAATATGACCCGGCTCGCGCGCCTGGGCGCCGAGCATCGCCAGGGTCTTCTGCTCCAAGGGGGCCAGCCGCTCATCGGTCCAGCGCACGATGCCCTCTCTCGAGGGCACCAGGGCGACCACATCACCCAGGAAGGAGCCCGCAAGCACCAGCCCGTCCTCACCCTGCCTCAAGGCGACGAGGCCGAGGCAGGAGGAAGGGGCATGGTTGTCGTGAATGGTGTCGAGATGGGCCGTGGCATCGCCGAACGTGCCTCGGAGGGCGGCTTCGAGGTCCATCAGGAGGCCATCGACCTCCCCGCCCTTGGCCGTCAGCTCGGCGAGCTTCGCCCCGATCTCACCGGCAAGCCAGGCAGCATCGCTGGCGCCCGATGTCATCGGTTCACCGGAGAGGCCCGTCGCCCCGTCGATGATCCAAGCAAAGCGGCCATGATGGCCCAACCCGTCTTCGTTGATGCGAGAGCCGGGCGCCGATTCCTGGAACAGCGGTTGAAAGCGAGGTGTATGGCCAGTCGGGTTCACGCCCTAACTGGTCTCATATTGGTCGCCTTCTGTCCATACTGGTCTTACAAGGTTTTCACAATGTTTCAGGGGCTGTTCCGGCCCTAAAACGGAAGCCCCGTATAGTTTTCAGCCAAGGACCGGGCTGCCGCATCGGAACTGACCAGATAGTCGAACTCGGCCCGCTGGAGGCGCCGGGCGAAGGTATCCGTATCCGGGAACGTGTGGAGGATCGAGGTCATCCACCAAGAGAACCTCTCCGCCTTCCAGACCCGCCCGAGCACCCGGGCGGAATAATGGTCGATCCCGGCGGGAGACTTTTCCGCATAATACTCGACCAGAGCTTCGGCCAGGCAGCCCACATCGCTGGCCGCCAAGTTCAGCCCCTTGGCGCCGGTGGGCGGGACGATATGCGCGGCGTCGCCTGCCAGGAACAGGCGCCCGAAGCGCAGGGGCTCGGCCACGAAGCTCCTCAAGGGCGCGATGGATTTCTCGATGGAGGGTCCGGTGACCAGGTGATCCGCCGTCTCCTGGTCCACCCGCCGCCGCAGTTCGTCCCAGAATCGCTCGTCGGACCAATCCTCGACCCTCTCGTCGGCGGAAACCTGAACATAGTAACGGCTGCGCGTCGGCGAGCGCATGGAGCAGAGCGCGAAGCCGCGCTCGTGATGGGCATAGATCAGCTCCTCCGCCACCGGTGGCCTGTCCACGAGGATGCCGAGCCAGCCGAAGGGATAGACCCGCTCGAAGGTTTTCAACGCGCCCTCAGGAACGCTGGCGCGGGACACGCCATGATAACCGTCGCAGCCCGCGATGAAATCGCACGCGATCTCCTGCGCCACGCCGTCCTTGACGAAGCGGACTTTTGGGCTGCTGCCATCGAAATCATGCAGCGACACGTTTTCCGCTTCATAGATCGTGTGCGCACCGGATTCCTCGCGGGCATGCATGAGATCGCGGGTCACCTCGGTCTGGCCATAGACCATCACCGTGCGGCCGATCAGCTCGCGGAAATCGATGCGATGCCTGTCGCCGTCGAAACACAGCTCGACACCGTCGTGAACGAGCCCCTCCGCATGCATGCGCTTGGCCGCATCCGCCTTCTCCAGAAGCTCAACCGTGCCCTGTTCGAGAACGCCCGCGCGGATGCGCCCGAGCACGTATTCAGGGCTGCGGCGCTCGATGATGATGTTGTCGATGCCCTGGCGTTCCAACAGGCGGCCCAACAGAAGGCCTGCCGGGCCGGCGCCGATGATGGCCACCTTGGTGCGCATTCCTGAACCTCTCATTCGGCAGTTCCGGCAGAAACAAAACTCATCTGACCGAGCAGCGTTTCGGCCTTGGCCAAACCCGCCGCGGTTGACACCACCATCTGCGGCAGCACGAGCCATTCGAGCGTCCAGGCTGCGCCCGAGCGCTCGTTCTCATGCACGAGTGCCTGATGAAGCGTGCCCAGCAATCCCGCATTGAAACGCGCGAGCGTGACCAGCACTTCGGCATGAACAGGATTTGATTTATGCGGCATGGCGGATGATCCACCGCCGCTTGCGAGGCGCACCTCGGCAACCTCGTTCTGCGCCATCAGCGCCACATCCTGCCCGAACTTGCCGAGCGATCCCGAGAGCAGCGAGAGGAACGATGCGAATTCGCCGATGCGATCACGCTGCGAATGCCAGGACGGCGCATAGCCGAGACCGAGCCGCTCCGCCAGGGCGTCCGCCACAGCATCGCCACGGCCTTTAAGCTCGCCGCGCGTGCCGATGGGTCCGCCTAGCTGAAGAACGAGCAAGCGCGGCGCGAGGGATCGCAAGGCCTCAGCATGACGTTCGAGAGGCTGACGCCAGGTATCGATCTTGTCCGCAGCCGTGAAGGGCAGCGCCTGCTGCATGCGCGTATGCGCCATCAGCGGCACTGCGCCGTCGCGGTCTTTAAGTGAATGAAGCTTCCCGTTCAGACGGCTGATCCGCCCGTCGATGATCTCGATCACCTGTTTCAGGCGCAGCACGAGCGCCGTGTCGATGATGTCCTGACTTGTCGCGCCGAGATGAACCGCCTTGCCGTGCGGTTCCCCGACAGCCGCCCGCAATTGCTTGACGAATTGCGGAACGATCACGCCATCCTGTGCCAGCCCTTCCGCAAGCTTCGGCCAATCCGGCTTGAAGATGCGGCATATCTCAATGATCCGCTCGGCGGCGGCCTTGTCGATCAGGCCGATCTCGGCTTGCGCATCCGCCAATGCCGCCTCGACCCGCAGCATGGCGGCAAGCTCCGCCTCGTTCGAGAACAGGGCTGCCGCCTCCTCGTCACCGACGAGAGCGTTTAGCAAGGGATGTGGATGCGGCTGCGTCATGTCAAACAGCTTCGAGAGCGATGGAGATGCCCTGGCCGACCCCGACGCACATGGTGGCGAGGGCGCGTTTCTTGCCCGTGAGCTTCAGCTCCAGCGCCGCCGTGCCGGTGATGCGCGCTCCCGACATGCCGAGCGGATGGCCGAGCGCAATAGCGCCGCCATTCGGATTCACGTAAGGCGCATCCTCCGGAATGCCGAGCTCACGCAGAACAGCGATGCCTTGGCTGGCGAAGGCCTCATTGAGCTCGACGATATCGAAATCGGCAGGCGTCAAGCCGAGACGCGCACACAGCTTTTTCGTGGAAGGCGCAGGGCCGATGCCCATGATGCGCGGCGGAACACCTGCCGCCGCGCCGCCGACGACGCGGGCAATCGGCTCCAGACCATATTTGCGCATGGCGGCTTCCGACGCGACGATCAGCGCCGCCGCGCCATCGTTGACGCCCGACGCATTGCCCGCCGTCACGGTGCCGTCCTTGCGGAACGGGGTGGAGAGCTTCGCCAGTTGCTCCAGGGTCGTATCGGCGCGCGGATGCTCATCGCGATCCACGACGACCGGATCGCCCTTGCGCTTCGGGATCGTCACGGGAACGATCTCTTTCGCGAAGCGCCCGCGCTCCTGCGCGGCACCGGCCTTCTGCTGCGAACGCAGGGCGAAGGCATCCTGATCGGCGCGGGAGACATTGAAATCCGCAGCAACGTTCTCACCCGTCTCGGGCATGGAATCGACACCGTATTGCTGCTTCATCAGCGGATTGATGAAGCGCCAGCCGATGGTGGTATCGAAGATCTCGGCATTACGGGAAAAAGCCGTGTCCGCCTTGGGCATGACGAAGGGCGCACGCGACATGGACTCGACGCCGCCTGCGATCATCAGCTCGGCCTCGCCTGCCTTGATGGCGCGGGCGGCGGCGATGACGGCATCCATGCCGGAGCCGCAGAGACGGTTCATGGTGGTGGCGGGAATGGAGCCGGGCAATCCCGCCAGCAGTACGGCCATGCGCGCCACATTGCGGTTGTCCTCGCCGGCCTGGTTGGCGCAGCCATAGATGACGTCATCGACGGCTTCGAAGTCGATACCCGCATGGCGCTCCATGAGAGCCTTCAGCGGCACGGCGGCGAGATCGTCCGTGCGCACGCTCGACAGAGATCCGCCGTAGCGGCCGATGGGCGTGCGGACATAGGCGCAGATAAAGGCTTCGGTCATATCAGATCTCCGGAACGATCAAATCGGCGACAGAACCCATGACAACAAGCTCGGCCCCGGTCTGCGCTTGCAACGCCTCGAACGATAGCGCGGGCAGTTTCTCGCGCAGGACAAAGCGGCCGCCTTCGATGTCGATCACCGCAAGACTTGTATAGACGCGCGTCACGCAATTCACGCCGGTCAGCGGCAGAGAGCAGCGCTTCACCAATTTTGGCCGGCCGTCCTTCGTCACATGATCGGTGATCACCGCCACCCGCTTCGCGCCATGGACGAGATCCATCGCACCGCCCACGGCCGGAACGCCCTTGGGGCCAGTGCTCCAGTTCGCCAGATCGCCGTTCTCCGCCACCTGATAGGCCCCGAGGATCGCCACATCCAGATGCCCGCCCCGCACCATGGCGAAGCTGTCGGCATGGTGAAAGAAGGCAGCGCCCGGGTTCAGCGTGACAGCCTTCTTGCCGGCATTGATCAAATCCCAGTCCTCTTCCCCTTCGGCCGGAGCCTCGCCGAAGTTCAGGATGCCGTTCTCGGTGTGGAAGATGGCCTGCCGCCCTGGAGGCTGATACTGCGCCACCATCTCGGGAAATCCGATTCCCAGATTGACATAGGCCCCATCCGCGATGTCCTGCGCGGCGCGCCAGGCGATCTGGGCATTCGAGAGTTTGGTGATCATGGATAGTGCGCTCCGGCGCGGTTCAAGGCTTCTTCCTGCTGAGGAACAGCCACTTCGACGAGACCCTGCACGAAGATGCCGGGGGTCACCACATGCTCGGGATCGAGCTCGCCCGGCTCCACGACGCGGGTGACCTGTACGATGGTTGTCGCCGCCGCCATGCACATCAGCGGATTGAAGTTTCGAGCAGCCTTGTTGTAGGTCAAATTCCCCTGCCGATCGCCCAGATGCGCCTTCACCAAAGCGAAGTCGGCCTTGAGCCAGCGCTCCTGCACGTAAGGCCGCCCGTCGAATTCCGCGATGACCTTGCCCTTGGCAAGATCGGTGCCATAGGCCGTGGGCGTATAGAAGGCTGGAATGCCCGCTCCGCCCGCACGGATGCGTTCGGCCAGCGTGCCTTGCGGCACCAGTTCCAGCTCAATTTCTCCGGCCAGATATTTTTCCGTAAAGACGCGCGGATCGGACGAGCGGGGGAAGGAGCAGATCAGCTTGCGCACCATCCCATGCTCGATCAGCGCGGCGAGGCCGACATGGCCGTTGCCCGCGTTATTGTTCACGATGGTCAGGTTCCTGGGGCTCCCCGTTGCCATGAACCGATCGATGAGCGCGTGGATCAGCTCGATCGGAGCGCCCGAGCCGCCGAAGCCGCCGATCATGACCGTTGCGCCGTCACCGATTCCCACCACGGCCTCGGCTAGGCTGGCGATTGTCTTATCCACTGAACAGCTCCTCTCGCGGCACGGTCATTCCCCGGCACGGTCATCAGATATCGAAGAACACGGTTTCCTTCTCACCCTGCAAGTGGATGTCGAAGGTATAGGTCGGCAGTCCGTTCTCGACGCTGCGGCTTGCGATCAGCGTCGGCACGCGCACCTTATGCTCGATGCGCGCGAGCACGGGACATTCCGCATTCGCCGCTTCCTCGTCGCCGAAATACAGGCGCGTGTGCAGGCCGATATTGATGCCCCGCGCCACGATCCAGAACGTGATATGCGGCGCCATGAGGCGGCCGTCCTTGTAAGGCACCCGGCCCGGCTTGATCGTCTCGAAGCGGTACTCGCCCGTCACGCCGTCCGTCGGCTGGCGGCCCCAGCCTGCGAAGTTGGGATCGGCCTGGCCGCGCTTCTCTTCAGGACTGTTGTAGAGCCCCTCGGAGTCCGCCTGCCAGATTTCGATCAGCGCGTCCTTCAGCGGCGTTCCGCTGCCATCGAATACGCGGCCCTTCACGACAATGCGCTCGCCCTTGGTCTCGGGACCCACGAGAACATGGCCCAGATCCTCATCCCATACGCCTGTGATTTCGACCCAGTTGGGCGTCGCGCCGATATGGACGTAAGGCCCCGCCGTCTGCGAGGGGGATTCCTTCAAAGTGGTGAGCTTCTGAACCATCAGTTCCCCTCCATCCGGTTCTCGAACATGGTCGAGCGGCGACCGCGCAGAACGATGTCGAACTTGTAGGCCATCGCGTCCATGGGCAGCGTGTTGTGGCGGTCCAGCGCGGCGATCAGCTGCTCGACGCCAGCCTTGTCGGGAATGGTCGAGACGATGGGGCATTGCCAGATCATCGGATCGCCCTCGAAGTACATCTGCGTGATGAGGCGTTGCGCGAAGGCGTGGCCGAAGATCGAGAAGTGGATATGCGCGGGCCGCCAGTCGTTCACGCCGTTCGGCCAGGGGTAGGCACCGGGCTTGATGGTGCGGAACCAGTAGCGACCCTCGTCATCCGTGATGGTGCGCCCGCAGCCGCCGAAATTCGGATCGATGGCGGCGAGATAGGTTTCCTTCTTGTGGCGGTAGCGCCCGCCCGCATTGGCCTGCCAGAACTCCACGAGCGCACCCGGCACCGGCCGCGCATTCTCGTCCAGAACCCGCCCGTAGACGATGATGCGCTGGCCGATGGGATCGCCCGTCTTGGCGAAGTTGCGGATGAGGTCGTTGTCGAGCGGACCAATCTTGCTATGGCCGAAGCGCGGCCCGGTCATCTCCGAAATCGTGTTGTCGAGCGACAGCAGCGGATATTGCGGCGAGCGCAGGATCGATGTCTTGTACTGCGGCGTGAGCGCGGCAGGATGCCAGCTTCGATCCCGGTGGTAGAATGGTCCCTGATCCGACATATGTTCCCTCCCCGCGTGGGCCGTCACTTCTCAGTCTCAGCCTGTTCCATTTCCTGGAACGTCTTCTTGACGATCTTGAAGGCGTGGTTCGCCGCAGGCACGCCCGCATAGACCGCCACGTGCAGAAGCGCCTCGCGAACGTCTTCCTTCGTAGCGCCCGTGTTACGCGTGGCGCGCACATGCATGGCCAGCTCCTCGTCCTGCCCGAGCGCCGCCAGCAGCGCCAGGGTCACGATGGAGCGCTCGCGCTTGGTGAAATGCGGACGCGACCACACGGAGCCCCACGCGCCTTCGGTGATGAAGGTCTGGAAATCGGAGTCGAACTCCGTCATCTGCGCATTCGCGCGATCAACATGCGCGTCGCCCAGCACTTGGCGGCGGACGGCCATGCCGGTCTTGTAACGTTCGCTCTCAGACAAGTCCGGCCTCCCGAAGATGGTTTGCGATCAATGCCGACAGAACGGCAGGCTTTTCGACGCAGGGAATGTGCCCTGCTCCCTCGATGAGAGCGAAGCGGGCGCCTTGAATGAGATCGGCCGTGCCCTGCACGACATCGGCGGGCGTCGAGCCGTCCTGATCCCCGGCGACGCAGAGGGTGGGAGCTTTGATCCGCCCCGCATCGGCGGTCAGATCGGCATCGCGGATGGCAGCGCAGGTTCCGGCATAGCCGTGAGCAGGCGTGCGGACGAGCATGTTGCGCCATCCTTCGCATTCGTCAGCGCGTCCCTCGCGGAAGGCGGGCGTGAACCAGCGTTGCAGAACCGCCTCGACGACGCTCTCGACGCCACCCTGCTCGACCGCGCCGATCCGCTCCGCCCAGGTCTGCGCAGTGCCGATCTTCGCGGCCGTGCAGCAAAGAACGAGCGCCCTCACCCGATGCGGGGCTTTGACGGCGGCGCGTTGGGCGATCATGCCGCCGACGGAGAGGCCGACGAGGGTGGCAGACCCGATCTTGAGATGATCGAACAGAGCGAAAAGATCGTCCGTATGCTCGTCCATCGTGTAGGGCGCGGGCGGCGCATCGGAGAGGCCGTGGCCGCGTTCATCATAGAGGATGACCTGGTAGCGGTCGGCGAAAGCGGGCGCGACCTCCTGCCAGATGCGCAGGTCGCTGCCCAGCGAATTGATGAAGACGAGCGCAGGCGCGTCGGGCTTTCCCAGCACCTGATAATGAAGAACGATCCCGTTGGCGCGAACGAATGCCATCACATATCCTCAATGCAGCGAGCCGACGCCAATGTAATGCTCGATCAGGTTCTGATCGGAACGTAGATCCTGGCTGGCGCCCTGCCAGACGATGCGTCCGCGCTCGAGGATCAGAACCGTTTCCGCGAAGTCGAGGGCGCTCTCCAACCGCTGCTCCACGAGCAGAATGGTCATTTCTCCGCTGGAGGCGAGGCGCGTGAAGGCCGCCATCAGCTCCTCGCAGATCACGGGCGCCAAGCCTTCGAGCGGCTCGTCGAGCAGCAGCACGGAAGGTTTGCCGAGGATGGTGCGCGCAGTGGAGAGCATCTGCTGCTCGCCGCCGGACAATTGCCAGCCGAGATTGCCGCGCCGCTCGTGCAGGCGCGGGAACATGTCGTAGGCTTCCTGAATGACGCTGCGCGGACGGTCCTTGATGCCGACGATCAGGTTCTCCTCGACCGTGAGCGAGCGGAAGATGTCGCGGGTCTGAGGCACGAGGCCAATGCCCTGGCGTGCGCGCTCCGAACTCTTGAGTGCCGCGACATCCGTGCCGCCGACCCTGATCTCGCCGCCATAGCGCTTGTTCATGCCCATGAGGCTCGACAGCAGCGTCGTCTTGCCCATGCCATTGCGCCCGAGGATCGACAGGCGCGCGCCGG
Source organism: Microvirga sp. (assembly GCA_041913065.1). Taxonomy (GTDB): domain Bacteria; phylum Pseudomonadota; class Alphaproteobacteria; order Rhizobiales; family Beijerinckiaceae; genus Microvirga. The sequence continues at coordinate 404,898 of JAYSGD010000001.1, forward strand.
ATGGCACGGAGAACGACACGTCCTCCAGCACGAGCGTCGGGCCGTAGCCGGCGCTGAGGTTGCGGACTTCAAGCGACGCTGCGGGCATTGGCATAGTTCCCAAGATAGGCTTCACGCACCCTCAGATTGGCCGCGACCTCGGAGGGTAGTCCCTCGAAGATGATCTCGCCCGCCGCCAGTACCACCACGCGCTTGGCGAAGCGGAACACAAGATCCATGTCGTGCTCGATCATCAGCACGGCGAGGCTCGGCGGAAGACGTTCCAACGCCTGTTCGATGCGTGGCGTATCGGCGGAGGGCACGCCCGCCGCAGGCTCGTCGAGCAACAGGACCTTCGGCCTGAGCGCAAGAGCGATGGCGATCTCGAGCAGGCGCTGCTGGCCATAGGCGATCTCGCGCACCTTGCGCCGCGCCACATCGAGCAGGCCGAGCGTGCCGAGAATGCCCTCGACCTCGTCGGACACGTCCGCATTTCCGACGAAACGGCCGAGAATGCGCGTGGCCTTGCCCTCGCGCTGAAGCACGGTGAGCGTCACGTGCTCCTCCGGCGTCATGTCGGAGAAGAGGCGTGTGACCTGGAAGGTTCGCACCAATCCTTTGCGGACACGCCGCACGGCGCCGAGGTTCGTTACGTCCTCGCCATTGAGGATGACGCGCCCCGCGCTGGGCTTCAGCTGACCTGTTACCAGATTGACGAAGGTTGTCTTGCCGGCGCCGTTCGGGCCGATCAGCGCCAGCCGCTCGCCTGCGGGAAGCGACAGGGAGATGTCACGGCTGACCGCCAAGCCGCCGAAGGATTTGGACAGGCCCTCGACGCGGAAGAGATCGCTCATCGCTGGCCTCCCCTTGAACCTGACAGCTTCTCGACGAGACCGCTCAAGCCGCCGGGCGCGGCCAGCACGACGGCGATGAGCAGCGCGCCGACCATCGTCATCCAATGGAACGGGTTGATGGCGGAGACCCAATGCTCGAAGCCCATGAAGATCACGGTGCCGATCAATGCGCCATAAAGCGAGCCGAGGCCGCCGAGCACCAGCATGACGAGGGCATTGGCTGACAATTCGAAACTGACGCTGTCGAGGCCGACCACCTGCGTGGAGATGGCGGCTAGCGCGCCGCCCATGCCTGCCACCGCGCCGGAGATCACGAACATCTTCAGGAGAACCGGGAACACGAATGCGCCCATGGAGCGAATGCGGATCGGGTCTTCCTTGATGCCGCGGCAGAGCATGCCGAAGGGCGAGGTGACGACGAACTTCAAGATCACGAAGACGATGACGAGAAGCGCGAGCCCGAAGAGATAGGCGGTCTGGCCCCACAGGTCGAACTCGAACATGCCGAAGAGCGGGCTGATCATGAGACCGGCCAAGCCGTCGCTGCCGCCGGTATAGGCGGATGCCTTATTGGCGGCTTCATGGAAGAGCTGGACGATGGCGATGGAGAGCACGAGCTGCGCGAGGCCGTGCGCCCGCAGCATGATCGTGCCCATGAGAAGCCCCGCCACCGCACCGGCCAATGCGCCGATGGCGATGAGCGTCATCGGCTCCGTCACGCCGTTGACGCAAGCGATGCCAGCCGCGTAGGCGCCCGCGCCGAAGAGGGACGCTTGGCCGAGCGATGCCACGCCGCAATAACCGACGATGAGATCGAGCGACAGAACCAGAAGAGCGATGGCGATGATGCGCGTGAGCAGGGCGAGATTGTCGGGGAACAGCCAGTAGCCGACAGCACCCGCTGCGAGGATCGCGATAAGCCCGATGGCATCGCGCTGCCAACGGTGGCTGGCGGATCGGGCGAGAGCCAGACGTTCGGTTTGAGCCACCAGCTGCATCACTGAGCCCTCCCGAAGAAGCCGCGCGGGAACACGCAGACGATGGCGATCACGGCCGCGTAGAAGAAGAAGTTGCCGAAATCGGGCATGAGGTAACGCCCCGTCGTATCCACCGCGCCCAGCAGAAGGCAGGCGATGACGGCGCCGGGGATGGAACCCGCGCCGCCGACGGATACGACGACGAGGAAAGTCACCATGTATCGCAGCGCATAATAGGGCTCGATGGGCAGAAACTCGGCGCCGACCACGCCGCCGAGCGCCGCAAGGCCGATGGCGATGGCGAAGCTCAGCGCATAGACCACCTGCGTGCGAACGCCGAGGGCATCGCTCATGGCGGCGTTGTCCACGGTGGCGCGCAGCTTGATGCCGAAGCTCGTCCGCTCGATGAGATACCAGAGCCCGCCCGCCACCACGACGCCGCAGGCAATGACGAAGAGGCGGTGCGCCGCGATGGTGCGGAAACCAACATCCACCGGCTGCGCGAGGCTTTGCGGCAGCGGAATGGTTTTCAGCGTGGGGCCAAAGAAATAGTTGGTGATGCCGATGATGCAGAAGGTGATGCCGATGGTCATCAGCACCTGCGTCAGCTCAGGGCTTCCATAAATGCGGCGGTAGAGAAAACGCTCCAGCGGAATGGAGATGATGACGGTGCCGATGATCGCGACAAAGATCGCAACCGCATAACCCATCCCGAGATCGCGCGCCGCGTAGGACGCGATGTAGCCCGCGATCATTGCGAAGGCTCCGTGCGCGAGGTTGACCACGCGCATCAGGCCCATGGTCAGCGACAGGCCGATGCAGATGATGAACAGCACCATGCCGTAGGCGAAGGCGTCGATGGCAATGCTGAGAACGGTCTGCATCGATAGGGTCCGGGCGCCTTGGGTTCATAAAGCGGAGGCGAAAGGCGCGGTCTCGACCGACCGCGCCTTTCGGGTTCGTCGAGCGTCGCCTTACTGCGTGGCGAGGCCAGGATCCTTCTGGTTCTCGAAGGTCTGGATTTCCTTGTTGATCGACTTGCCGTCGGCGCCCTTTGCGACTTCGCGCAGATAGATGTTCTGCGTGATGTGGCGGGTGTCCGGCTCGATGCGAACGGGACCGCGCGGGCTCGTCCAGGACAGGCCCTTCACGGCGTCCACCGCCTTCTGGGCATCCTGCTTGCCATCGGTTGCTTCGATCATCTTGTAGATCACATGCATGCCGTCATAGGCGCCGACGGACGGGAACGAGAGCTGGTCCGCCGAGCCGATGGCCTTGGTGGCAGCCTCGACGAACTTCTTGTTCTCCGGGCTGTCGTGCGACACCGCGTAATGGAAGCTGGTTTTCAGGCCCAGCGCCGCATCTCCGAGCGCCGGCAGGTCGGATTCCTGCGTGAGATCGCCCGGCGCGTAGAACTTGATGCCGTCCTTCTTGAGGCCCGTGTCGTTATAGGCCTTCGTGAAGCCGAGAGTCGGAGGACCGGAGGGAAGGAAGGCGAAGAGACCGGCCGCACCGGAATCGCGCACGCGCTGCATGATCGGGCTGAAGTCAGTGGTGTTCATCGGCATGCGGATGGATTCCACCACCTGCCCGCCTGCTGCCTCGAAGGCCTTCTTGAAGGCGTTCTCCGCGTCGATTCCGGGGCCGTAATCGCTGACGATGGTGATGGCTTTCTTCACGCCCTCATCCACGGCAACCTTGCCGAGCGGCGTGGTCGTCTGCGCGGTGGTGAACGATGTGCGTACCACGAGCGGCGACGTGTTCATGATGGCGGAGGTCGCCGCATTGAAGATGACGAGCGGCGTGTTGGCTTGAGAGAGGAGCGGCGTGATCGCCATGGCGTCCGGCGTGAAATAGACGCCGCCGAGATACTGCACCTTCTCCTTCACGACGAGCTCTTGCGCCAGAGCACGGGACTGCGCGGGGTTGGCGGCGGGAAGGTCGCGGTAGATCACCTGGATGTCGTGGCCTTTCACGGACTTGCCGTTGAGCGCCATGTAGGCCTCGACGCCGACCTGGAAGTTCTTGCCCTGAAGCGCGAAGGGCCCGGAGAACGGACCGATGATGCCGACCTTGATGGTATCGGCATAGGCCGCAACCGAACTCATCAGAAGAGTGCCGAGAGCGGCGCCCAGAATTTTCCGACCTGCTGTCATTCCTCGTTTCCTTCCCTCTTCAAGCCGCTCGGTCTCTTTGTTCCGGACCGCGGTTTCATCATCCTATGGTCTATGCTTTTGTGCGCATTGCGAACATTGAAAACCATACCGCACATGAAGTACGATTTGAGCATGCGGTGTCAAGGCTACCAAAGTCCAGCACCCTCTCTATTCGGAGGTGAACATGCAGGATATGGAGATCGAAGATCAGGGCGGCGACAGGGATTTCGTGGCCAGCCTCGAAAAGGGCCTGCTCGTCATCGAGGCCTTCGACGCGAACCGCCAGCGCCTCACGCTCTCCGACGTGGCGAAGATCACCGGGATCACCCGGGCGGCGGCCCGGCGGTATCTTCGCACCCTGACCAAGCTGAACTATGCGGAATTCGACGGCCGATACTTCTCGCTGAGCCCTCGCATCCTGCGCCTCGGCTATGCCTTCCTCTCCTCCACCTCCCTCTCCTCGCGCCTGCAGCCAAGCCTGGAGCGTATCTCGGAGGAAACAGGCGAATCGAGCTCGGCCGCCATGATGGACGGGGACGACATCGTCTATATCGCCCGCTCGGCCACGCGGCGCATCATGTCGATCGGCTTAGGGGTCGGCAGCCGCCTTCCCGCCCATTGCACCTCATTGGGACGTGCGATCCTGGCTCATCAGCCAGACGAGGTGGTGGAGGCCTATCTGGAGCGTGTCCGCCTGGAGGCCCGAACCCCGAAGACCATCACCAGCAAGGCCAAGCTGCGAGAGGTGCTTCAGGCGACGCGCGGTCGGGGATATGCCATCGTCGATGAGGAGTTGGAACTGGGCCTTCGCTCCATCGCCGTTCCCCTCATCCAGAGGAACGGCCAGGTGACCATTGCCCTGAACATCAGCGCCCAGGCGGCCCGCGTGCCTCTGGCGGAGATGGAAACGCGCTATCTGCCCGCGCTGAAGGCCGCGGGCGAAGCTCTCCACTACATGTTCTAGCGTTTCAGGAGCATTCCGAGGGTTGATCGAAGTGTCTAATTGGGCGTTACTCTTCGAAGTGAAGCGATGAAGGAGCTCCCATGGTAACCCTGGAGATTGCCGGCAAGGCCGTTGCCGTGACCAATGCGGACGAGGGCCAGGCCCAAGAACTCTTTTTGAGCGAGAGCTTTAAAGATGACCTGAAGTCGTTTAAGAGCGAGGGCCGCTTCCTGTGGGACGGCTCAGCTGCCTTGACAACCAGACCCGCATCGGGGGACGAAATCGATGCGTTCTATGAGGTTCTGGACGAAGAGGACGAGGACGATGTCGAAAACGACGAAGACTCTGACGGCATCAACATCGATGTCGTGTTCCTGGTGTCGATCGACGAAATAGACGAAAGCACCACCTCTGGCTGATCATTATTCTCGGAGCCCTGGTAGGCTCTCAAACCGGTTCAGCCACTTTCCATGCCTTTTCCAAAATCCCATCCGAGCCTCGATCGCGCACTTGCCGACAAAGGCTATAACGATCCCACTCCCGTCCAGGCCGCCGTTCTCGACGCGGAGGCTCTCGACCGCGATCTTCTGGTCTCCGCGCAGACCGGCTCCGGCAAGACCGTCGCCTACGGCCTTGCCATGGCCTCCACGCTACTCGGCGATGCCGAACGCTTCGGCCCTGCCCGCGAGCCGCTGGCGCTCATCATCGCGCCGACCCGCGAACTCGCATTGCAGGTCCACCGTGAGCTGATCTGGCTCTATGGCCCCGCCGGCGCCCGCGTCGTGTCCTGCGTCGGCGGCATGGATGTGCGCCGTGAGCAGCGCGCCCTCGAAGACGGCTGCCATATCGTCGTCGGAACGCCGGGTCGCCTGCGCGACCACCTGGAGCGCGGACGCCTCGACACGTCGAAGATGAAGGTCGTCGTGCTCGACGAGGCCGACGAGATGCTCGATCTCGGCTTCCGCGAGGATCTTGAGTTCATCCTCGACGCCACGCCGGAAGAGCGCCGCACGCTGCTCTTCTCGGCAACCCTGCCGAAGAACATCGTCGCTCTCGCACGCCGCTATCAGCGCGACGCGCACCGCATCGACACCCTGGTTGCCAACGAGCCGCACGGCGACATCGAATACCGCGCCATCCGCTGCGCGCCGAACGAGGTCGAGATTGCGACCGTCAACGTACTGCGCTTCTATGAGAGCCGCGGCGCGATGGTGTTCTGCCATACCCGTGAGGCGGTGCGCCACCTGCATGCGAGCCTGCTGGAGCGCGGCTTTTCCGCCGTCGCTCTGTCCGGCGAGCTGAGCCAGAGCGAGCGCAGCCACGCGCTGCAAGCCCTGCGCGACGGACGCGCCCGCGTCTGCGTCGCCACCGACGTCGCCGCGCGCGGTATCGACCTGCCGAACCTGGAGCTCGTGATCCACGTGGATCTGCCCAACGATCACGAAACGCTCCTGCACCGCTCCGGCCGCACGGGCCGCGCGGGCCGCAAGGGCGTGTGCGTGATGATGGTGCCCTATACCCGCCGCCGCAAGGCCGAGCGCCTGATCGACATGGCGGGTATCGATGTGGAATGGGCAGGCCCTCCGTCCGCCGAACAGGTTCGCGTGCGCGACCGCGAGCGGCTGATGCACGATCCGATGTTCACCGAGGAAACCACGGAAGAGGATCTGGCGATTGCGCGCATGCTCCTTGCCGAGAAATCGGCGGAGGACATCGCCAACGCCCTTGCCCGCTTCCACCGCGCGCGCCTGCCGGCGCCGGAGGAAGTGTTCGATCCCGGCAACGACCGCCCGACGCGCGACCGCAAGGACAAGCGCGAGCGCGACTCCGACCGCGAGCGTGGCGGCCGGGAAAAGTGGCGCAGCGACGACGAGTCGTCGGAGAACATGGTGTGGTTCCGTATGAATGTGGGCCGCCGCAACAATGCCGATCCGCGCTGGCTGCTGCCGATCATCTGCCGCCTCGGCCACGTCACGAAGAAGGAAGTCGGCTCGATCAAGATCTTCGACGGCGAGACCAAGTTCCAGATCGCGCAGACCCACGCGCCGAAATTCGCCGCGGCTGCGCGAAAAGCCAACGATGAGGATATCCGCATCGAATCGGCTGAGGGCCCGCATGGCAAGTCCTCGAGCGGCAAACCATCCGCCGGCAAGCCCTCCTCCGCGAAGCCCTGGGGAGCGCGCAAGCACAAGGATGCATCGGAAGGCGGCTTCGGTGAGAAGGGGCCGCGAGAGAAGCGCGAATTCGCTCCACGCAAAGGCCCCCGCAGCGACGACGGCCCCAAGGGCGGAAAGCCGCCCCGGGATCACAAGGGTCCGAAGAAGGACAAGTTCCCGAAGGACAAGAAGCGCAGCGCCGACAAGCGACGCTGATCCGAGCGCTTATCCCAATTGAACTTGGGCTCCGGCCAATCGCATAGGGCAGATGTCTCATCTGCCCTATTGCTTTTCTGCGACACCTCACCGCAGAACCTTCCTAAAAGTCCATCAAAATAAAGGAAAGTCTCGGCAAGTAGAGGCCATCTACAACCTTAGTAATATTATCCACTCTCTAGGTGGAGAGCAGACAAGGTTGTTTGGGTTCGTTAGGTTTTGCTCATCGAAGGCCAAGGGGCAAACAACAATGAAACCGGACATGGACCTGATCGGCGCACTCACCAGCTTCTCGGTGGGCACCCTGGATGGGCGAGACGCGATGATGGTGATCGAGATGGCCACCACACCGGAAGAATACGAGCGTGGCGTGCGGCATCAGCTGCCGGTGGCGATGACGCCGGAGCATGCCAAGGAACTGGGCGAGGCGCTGCTGCTGGCAGCAAAAGCCGCGCTCATGGGCGACACGCCCTCATACGCCGTCAACTGACGATATTTTAAGCAGTTATCTCACCATTTTATAGGCGCTCCGCTCCCCCTTGGGGGCTAGGGAGGGTGGAGCGCACATCACTTTTTATTGCAACGCAACATATCTTTTTTGCATTGCAACGTAGCGTCCTTTAAAACGTTGTATTCCTTTACAACAACGCCCTAAGGACGAACCTTATGCAGCGCCTAGGAGACATGCTTCACCAATTGGCTCGCTATAAAAGCCAATGGGAAAGCCTGACGCAAAACTCGAATTTCGGATCGTCCTTCGAGGCTCCGTCCTCGAACCGGTTGGTGGAGACGACGAAGTTCGGTTCCAATCCCGGCAATCTACGCATGTTCAGCTATGTGCCGCCCGAGGTCGCAGCTTCCCCTGCCCTCGTGGTGGTTCTGCACGGCTGCACACAGAACGCCGCAGGCTATGATGATGGTTCCGGATGGTCCGTTCTCGCGGAGGAATACGGCTTCATCGTCGTTTATCCTGAGCAGCAGGAAGCCAACAACATCAAGCGCTGCTTCAACTGGTTTCAAGCGCAGGACATCGAGCGCGAGCGCGGCGAGGCGCATTCGATCAGGCAAATGGTCGAACAAGCCGTGCGCGACCACGGCGTCGATCCCAAGAAGGTGTTCGTCACCGGCCTCTCCGCCGGCGGCGCCATGACGGCCACGATGCTGGCAACCTATCCGGATGTTTTCGCCGGCGGCGCCATCATCGCCGGCCTGCCCTATCACTGCGCCACGACGGTGGCAGAGGCGTTCGAGTGCATGTTCCAGGGCCAGTCACGCTCGGCGGAGGAATGGGGCGATCTGGTGCGCCGCGCCTCCAAGCATGGCGGACCATGGCCCAAGGTCTCCGTCTGGCACGGCAGCGTCGATGCGACGGTGAGGCCCATGAATGCCGGCGAGATCGTCAAGCAATGGACGAACGTGCACGGCCTGAAGGCAAAGCCCGACCGCAGGGAAACCGTCGATGGATATCCGCGCCGCGTCTGGACGAATGCGACTGGCGAAGCGGTCATCGAGGAATACACTATCACCGGCATGTCGCACGGCACGCCGCTGGCGACGGACGGTGAGAACAGCTACGGCGCCGCAGGTCCCTTCCTGCTCGAAGTCGGCATCTCGTCGAGTTATCGCATCGCACAGTTCTGGGGACTGACGGAGACAGGGCGCAAGGCGCAGCAGAAGCAGAAGGCCGAGACCAAACCGAAGGCAGAGACCAAGCCAAAGGCGGAGGCCCGGCCGAAGCAGCCCGAGGTGGAGATCCTGCCTCCCGAGGATGAAACCGTTTCGGCTTGTGCTGAAAGCCATAGCGGCAGGCGACATTCCGCGATGCCGGATGTGGGCGCCATCATCAACAAGGCGCTGCGAGCCGCAGGCCTCATGCGCTAGAGCATCGGGCGCAAAAGTGGATTCGCACTTTTGGAATCTACCTGATGCTCAATTCCCAAGCAGCGCATCGCTTAAGCGCAAAACCGGACCCGCTTTTGCGCGATCCGCCAGGTAACCTACAAACGAATTGGGCGCCCATGAGGGCGCCCAATCGAAACGTCTGTTGCGTTCGGCTTACTTCTTGCCGCGGCGCTTGGTGTTGACCAGTTCCTTCATGGCCTTGGCCTGCTCGAACTTCACGTTCTTCGAAGCAGCAATCTTGATGGCCTCGCCGGTCTGCGGGTTGCGGCCCTTGCGAGCCTTGCGCTCGACGAGCTTGAACTTGCCGAAGCCGAAGATGGAGACTTCGTCGCCCTGCTGGACGGAGGCCGAGATCGTGTCGAACACGTTGTCGATGATGTCGCGAGCGTAGGTCTTGGTCAGCTCGAATTCCTGAGCGATGTGCTCGATGAGGTCATTCTTGTTCATGGTAAGCCCCTTTGATCTTGAGGGAAAAGCTTGATGATGCGCTTGGCCCTACGGAAAAGGCCATATGCCGCCGTCGCATGAGGACAGGTTCCGGTCAAGACGGTTTCTGCATTCCGCGCCCCACAGGCACGCGTTCTTAAGGGGGAAATGCCAATAACGCAGCGTCAGCGCTGGATTTCCGGGGGATGGAAGCATCGTCGAGCCGCGAATCAGCCGCGCTCACGGCCTTCTGTTGTCGCTGATTCCGTCTTCGGTCTTACGCCTTTCCCCGGTCACGCAATTCATGGTGGCTTGGGTGGGAACAAGCTTGGGCACGGCTTCCTCCAAGCCTGCGATTTCCCGCATGATCTTGGTGCGTATCACCATGGCGAATTGCTCGGGGTCGTGGAGGGGAATCATGAAAGAGCCCACGCCGCCGATGACGCATTCCCGGTAATAGGCATCGAGCCCTTCCATCTCTGGGCTGCCCATGGTCCGCGCGAACATGATCGGCAGCCCGTTGATGACGATCCCGTCCGCGACCGCTTCGTCTCTCGCAAGAACGATCTTGCGCCCGTCATTACTGGGGCCGTCGCCCGAGACATCGATGACCCGTCGGGCCGCGATCTTTCCCACATCGACGAAGAGCTCCCGGCTGAAGTCGATGGCGGCGGAGATGGATGTCATGCCCGCCTGACGCGTGGGCTTGGCCGCCAGTTGATCGGCGAAGGAGCGCGCTTTCTCCGGGCTGTCGATGACCGTCCACGGCACGAGTATGCTCTGATCCTTGGAACCCGACCATTCCACGTAAGTCACCGCGATGCGCCCCATCGGCCCATTCCTGATGACTTCATGCACGAGCGAGGAACGGAAGGCGTCGGCAAAGCCCGTGCGCTGCAGGCTCTGCTCCTCGGCCTCCATCGAGGACGAGATATCGACCGCCAGTACAAGCGCCAGATCGAGCTGGGGCTCGGCTCCGGCGGGAACGACCGGCATGACGATGCCGATGAACGACAAGCAAGCAAGAGTACGCCAGAAACGACGAAGCATGATGACCTCCGCCCCTGCTCTCGATGTTCTCGAGCAAGACCCGCTGCCACCTAGTCAACGCCTCAAGCTGGACTTTGATGCGTCCGATCCGTGAATAAAACGGGGCGCGGCTTTTCCCTCCTCCGTCCGGAGTGGGATCAAGGGAGGCGTCGCAAACTCAAAGTGCCTTGCTTCGCCAAGTGAGCGCGGCGCGTTCTACGAGTATCCCCTCTCGCGAGCGGGAGAGGGGCAGGGGCGAGGGCATGCCCTGTTCGGAAAAGGCACTCCCCCACGCGCAGCGCTGATGCGCATAAACCACTCTCACACCCGGGAGGGACGAGGCTGTGCTCCATCCCGATAGCTCTCACCCAAGCGCAATGTTTGACGGCGCCCGCGAGGCAAAACTTCAAGCGGCGAAGGCCGTCTTCTTGAGGAGGCTTCCGAGGGTCGGCAGGTCCATCTCCTCCATCGGCGCATCGATCGTGCAGACGACACCGGTCGGCGCGAAATCGACCGTGGCATTGCCCTGAAGGTCGGAGGCGAGACTGCGCTCGATGAGCCTGGTGCCGAAGCCGCGGCGCTGCGGCGGATGGACGGCGACGCCGCCCCTCTCCTCCCAGCGCAAGCGCAAGCGCGCCGGCTGCACGCCGGTGTCGAGCGACCAGGAAATTTCCACCCGGCCGACCGCGCTCGACAAGGCCCCGTGCTTCACCGCATTTGTCGCAAGCTCCTGCAAGGCCATGGACAAGGCCAGAGCCGCGCGTGGAGAGAGGCGAACCTCGGGGCCTTCGCAGATCAAACGACCTTCGCCCGCGCCACGGTAGGGCTCGATGGCCTGCGCCACGATCTCGCGCAACGCGGCGCCTTCCCAATTCTCGCGCGTCAGCACGTCGTGGGCCCTTGAGAGTGCGAACAGGCGCGCTTCCAAGGCCGCGCGCGGCTCTTGCGCCACGCCTGCATTGCGCAAGGTTTGCGCCGCGATGGATTGCACCGTGGCGAGCGTGTTCTTCACGCGGTGGTTCAGCTCGTGAATGAGAAGCTCGCGGTGTTCCTCGGCCTGCTTGCGGCTGCCCACATCGCGGAAATAGACGGAAAGACCGCCATCCGCCGTGGGGAAGATGCTGATCTCCAGCCACTGATCGATGACGGAGGAGTTGGATTCCAGGCGCATCGGGCTTCTGGTTTCCATCGCCTGAAGATGAGCCTTGTAAGGCTCCGAGTCGACCGTTTGCGGAAACTCGTCCCAGCAGAAGCGACCCATCAACTCATCGCGCGATTTGCCCCACAGCTCTTCCGCCTTGCGATTGACATAGGTGAAGCGCCAATGACGATCAACCGCATAGAAGGCGTCGTTGATGCTCTCGAGGATATCGCGCATCCGTTCTTCGCTCTCGCGCAAAGCGGTCTCGGCACGCGCACGCTCGACCGCATCCCGCGTGCGCTCGGCCACTTGGCGCACCAACACCTCTTCATCTTCGCGCCAATGGCGCGGTTCGACCTGATGCACGAGCAAGGCGGCTGCGATACGTCCGCCCTTGATCAGGGGCACCGTAATGCCTGAGCGCGCGCCGATAGCGACATAAGTCGCGGCAATCCCCTCTCCTGCGGTGAGCTGATCGTCGAACGCATCGTGAAGGCAGACGGTATGCCCCTCCTTCAGCACGGCAATAAGAGGCTCTCCGAAGCTCTCGACCGGATATCGTCCGACCAAGCTCGGCGTCTGGCCATCCGTCCAATCACGGTCGACGGTGAAAGTCTCGCCAACCGGCAGTTCCTCCACATAACCGTAATTGACGCGGGATGCATTCAGATGCAGCCCCAGCATTTCCGCCGTGACGGCCATGACCTCATGGGGATCGCTGATATGCTGAAGCCGCTGATCGAGCGCGATCCTAAAGCGCAAGTTCTTCTCTGCCCGCTCTTGCGCAACCGTCGCGCCATGGATCCATAGCGTACCGCAAACCTGCCCTTGCTCATCCATGACCGGCGAGCAGGAGAAGCTGTAATCGACCTCGCCGGAGTAACCCGTGCGCCGAACGACGAAGGTGAGGTCGTCCATATGCGGCGCTCCACCCGCATAGGCCTTCGCGATGATCGCTTCCGCACCCTGTCCATGCTCGGGCCACACATCCGCGAACGGTTGCCCGAACGCGTGTGGATGGCGCTGGTCGAGAATGGAAGCGTAGCCCTTGTTGTAGAAGATCCTGCGTTCAGGCCCCCACAGCAGGAACATGGGCTGGCGCGCGCCCAGCATCAGGGCAATGACGGTGCGAAGGTTATGACGGCCATGTCTCGGGATTGCCAAGCGGCGTCTGCCGCCAGTCGCAGCCTTCGATCGCCAAGCTCGCAGCGATCGCGGCAGCCGGCCCAGACCCCGCATAGTTCGGCTGTTTCGGATCAGGCCTCATGCCACCAGCCCCTCGCTCCGATATGGAAATGGTCTTAGGACTGCCTTCACTCTCCGCTTCACGTCACGCCCCCACGACCCGTACAGCTTTCCAGGCCCGCGAAACAACTCCAGGTCACGGGATGTCTTCATCGGCACTCTAAGTTCCATTACGCAGAGATGCGCAGGTTTCACACTACTTATATGTTATATTGGAAAGATACTGCCACGCAGATCGCCTGTCACTGCGTTATATTGTACCAAATAACACATGGACGCGCCGTTACGACATTCCGCAGCGGCGGACAAGCCCTACAGGCCCTGCATGCCACAGGAGACACCTCGACATCGCTTTAGCAGCAAGCTTAAGCTTTATATTCGTTGCCCGGTATAATTTCCGGGAAAGCTTGGCCGCTTCAAACCGATTCTGCCCGTTCAATGCCAAGAACATCGCAAGATAGCTAAGGTCAGAATCAATAGAGTTGAATTCTTTCTCTTCGCTTTGTCTCGCCTCAGGCACGATATACCGGATCGATGATTTTCCTCCGGTCGCCCCATCTCCTGCCCCCATTTCATGAAGGGAGGCATCCATAGCGACGACTCCGTCAGCTCAAAGCACCGTCAATCTCTCCGCTTGAGCCGATAATGCCAATCGCGTCGGCGAGCCGCAATATGTCACCGCCGGTTGCTGGAGTGGACAGCCGACGCAGAACCTCACCTTCACCTTCGATACGCCTGCGCAGGTGACTTCCCTCGTCCTCGCCGACGATGTGGCCGATGGGGGCTACAGCCTGAAAATCGCGGGCGATACATAGGCTCAACCGACGACCGGCGCCATCATCTTCATCTGACAGGAGAGAGCGGCCTGAATGCATCTCGGGACGGTCCCGACCATGTCCGGACCGCCTTTTTTGCTCTTTTTCTGCAATTGCAACACAATCCACTCTCTAGGCGGAGAGCAGACAAGGTTGTTTGGGTTCGTTAGGTTTTGCTCATCGAAGGCCAAGGGGCAAACAACAATGAAACCGGACATGGACCTGATCGGCGCACTCACCAGCTTCTCGGTGGGCACCCTGGATGGGCGAGACGCGATGATGGTGATCGAGATGGCCACCACACCGGAAGAATACGAGCGTGGCGTGCGGCATCAGCTGCCGGTGGCGATGACGCCGGAGCATGCCAAGGAACTGGGCGAGGCGCTGCTGTTGGCAGCGAAAGCAGCCCTCATGGGCGACACGCCCTCATACGCCGTCAACTAAAAGCGCCGAACGCAAAAAGCGGAAAACCGCGTTGCGTCGAAGGCGCTCAAAACTCAAACTCTGACGTGTCAGGCACAATGCAATCAGACCTGATGCTCAAACCAGCGCCCGGGGGCAAGGGCGCTGGTTTTTTATTTGTGAGGCTTTGCTCTCAGCGGCAGGCGCGATAGCGGCCCATGTCGAAATGAAAATGGTCGTGATGCGCCGCGTTGTAGTCGGGGCTCAGCACCACATCGAAAAACTCGCACGCTCCATCCCGCACGGCTCGCAGGAACGCCTCACGACGGCGGTCACTTCCATTCCAGTCGCCGCGGAGGGTGATCTGCTGCCCATCCGCCAGCACGAAGCCTGAAATGTCGATGGCATTCGCCGTCGCATGCTCGCTGCGCCGTCCATTCTCGCGATGATTGATGTTGCGGCACGCATAAGTGCCGAAATGGAGAACCCGCGTCACCTCCTGCCCGAGATGTTCGCGCGCGGCGGGCCCGATCACATTCCTCTCGAACAGAGCCCACGCGACCGCCAGCGGACATGTGGCGGTAAAGCTCCTGCTCAGATCGATGGAGGCGCCAGCTACCTCGACCGCGTTCGACAGCCCGCATCCATCGACAAGTTCGCGATCAGGCACCGGCCGATGAGACAGAGAGGAATCGGACAGGACGGCCAGGCATTGCAACCCATCCCGTTCAAGCCGCGAGAGCTTGTAGCGCGTGAGCCAATTCACCTCATCCACGACGCGCAAAGGCGCGAAGGGATTGAGATGACCCGGCACCTGCACAATGCCGCCCCAGACCAATCCGCCGGCAATGCCGAGGCCGAGAACGGCTGCAAGGATGAGACGCCCGAGGATCGTCAGGATAACATGGCGGCGCCTTGGAGGGTCATGCTGTTCGCTCACCCTCGTGATCTATAGCATTTTTCGGTGAAGTGGATCCGGTTCACCGTCAAAAAAATGCGGCACAGCAAAGAAGAGAGCTGATTCCATGAAAATGGAAACAGCTCTAGGGTGTTCCCGCCTCCGCCGCCAGCCTGCCCGATTCGAATCCCTGGACTTCTCATCGCGCCCGTTGAATCCTAAACCCGATAAGAAAGCGAGGCGACGATGACACTCGATACCACAGAGGGGCGTGAGGCGGTCATCCGCACGATTGCCATGCCGGCGGACACGAACCCGGCGGGAGACATCTTCGGCGGCTGGCTGATGTCGCAGATGGATCTTGCCGCCGGCAATGCGGCGGCGCGGCGCGCCAGGGGGCGCTGCGCGACCGTCGCCGTCGACGGCATGGTCTTTCACACGCCGGTTCATGTGGGCGACGAGGTATCGGTCTATGCCGATCTCATTGCAACCGGACGAACGTCCATGAAATTTCAGGTCGAAGCCTGGCGCCGCTCCCGCGACGGCGATGAGCAGATCAAGGTCACGGAAGCGATCTTCACTTTTGTGGCCATCGACAGCGGCTCTCGGCCGCGCCCATTGCCGCCAGGCTGATCGAGAAACTCAGCGAGAAACTCAGATCGCCTTGAACACGCCCGTATCGAGAAACGTCTCGATCATCTCGCGATAAGGCGCGATGTCGATTCCATTCTCGTCGAGCCAATCCGGGTTGTAATAGGTCGAAGTGTAGCGGTCGCCGCTGTCGCAAATGAGGGACACGAGAGACCCCTCCTCGCCCGCGGCCATCATGCAGCTGGCGATCCAGCACAGCCCGAAGAAGTTCGTGCCCGTCGATCCGCCGACGCGGCGGAACAGGCGCTCGGACAGCACATGCATGGCGGCGATGGAGCCCGCATCCGGGATCTTGATCATGTGATCGATCACATCCGGAATGAAGGACGGCTCGACGCGGGGACGCCCGACGCCTTCGATGCGCGAGGGACGCGCGCAAGTCACGTTCCGGTCCTTGCGGCAATAGGCATCGTAGAAAGCGGAATGCTCCACATCCACCACGCAGAGTCTCGTGTCGTAGTTGCGATAGCGGATGTAGCGGCCGATGGTGGCGGAGGTTCCGCCCGTTCCCGCGCTCATCACCACCCACGCGGGCAGCGGATGGCGTTCGGATTCCATCTGCTCGAAAATGCTCTCGGCAATGTTGTTGTTGCCGCGCCAATCGGTGGCGCGCTCGGCGTAGGTGAACTGGTCGAGATAATAGCCGCCCGCTTCTTCAGCCAAACCTGCGGCGACGTCGTAAACCTCGCCGGGATTATCGACGAAATGGCAGCGCCCGCCGAAGCGCTCGATGGCCTCGATCTTCTGCCGGCTCGTCGTGCGCGGCATGACCGCGATGAAAGGCAACTGCAGCAGATGCGCGAAATATGCCTCGCTCACCGCCGTCGAGCCGGACGAGGCCTCGACCAGGGTCGTGCCCTGCCTGATCTTGCCGTTGCAGATGCCATAGAGAAACAGCGAGCGCGCCAGCCGGTGCTTGAGGCTCCCAGTCGGATGGGTCGACTCGTCCTTGAGATAGATCGAGATGCCCTTGAGCCCGCGAAAGACCGGGTTGATGAGATGCGTATCGGCGGAGCGGCGCCCGTCGCCCTGAAGAACGGCAATCGCCTGCCTCGCCCATTCCCTGTCGATGCTGGGGGGAAGGTCCATGATCGGCGGACATGATGGACAGGGCGCGGCGTCGCTCAACTCATTCTCCCGGGGAGGCGTTGCAATTCGTAACAATCTTCCTGAGTGAAAAGCCGGCTTATGGCAACCCCTTGGCGAAGCGCCCTGCGAACGCCCGGAGCAATACCATACGCAAGCCGGGCGACGGCTGCAAAAGGGAGCGAGAGGCGGATTACTTCATGAGCTTTTTACGTTTCCGAGCCGGAAACGCTCTGCTCCCCTTCCCCTTGCTCACTGCCCGTTGTCGATCTCGATCGAGCGGCAAACTCCTCCGATCGGGCATTGGGTGGTATCGGCCGTTCGCACCCAGGCCGGTTGGATCCTCTCCTGCCGGGTACAATAGCTCGCATCCCGAACATAACGGTCATAGGTCGTCGGACCCGTGCGCAGAACGGCGGCGCCCCAAACAGCGACGATCCCCTTGGCCTGATCGCAGCTCATGCTCAAGCTTGCGCCAATCGGCTGAGCGATGGCCACGGCTGGAACGGCCGCAAGAATGAGGGCGATGATACTCAATTTCATGATGATGCCTTTTGAGACGTGCAAAGCTCACACCAACTGCAGCGGTCTCAACCTGTTCCGCGGAAAAAAGCAACAGAGTTCATTCCCGCGCATCCCTTGCGGCTCTCGCGGTCACCAATTCGTGAGCGAACATATCTGCCGATTAAAGCTTCGTTTGTGGTCAAGGCTGATATGTACGCCTTTCACTCGCAATCGAATCGGGAGAGGTTTCATGCACAAACGTTTGCTTGCCTGCGCCATCATAGCCGCGACTTCTCTTGTCGGAGCAGCGACATTTGCCAGCGCCGAGGAAACCCGGGCGCAGCACCGCGAGTGGATGCGGAAGTTCGCGGATCCAGGCGGTTCGCTCAATGGCTTGATCTCTCCACAGGACGCCAAGATCTATCGCACCGATCTGCTGGGCTGCAAATCCAAGAGCAAGAGTACCCAACCCGAAATATCCGAAGCGTGCTGAACATTGCGTGATGCATGAAACATGCATCCGCAGGCATCGCTCGATCACGTCGCGGCAAACGCGGATTTCTTCACCCGATAGCGTCAACCAAAAAATAAGGCGGCCTATCAAGCCGCCTTATTCTATTACGCGTTCTAGAGCTGTTTCCATTTTCATGAAATCAGCTCTCTTCTTTGCTGTGCCGCATTTTTTGACGGTGAACCGGATCCACTTCACCGAAAAATGCTCTAACCGCGCTTAACCGCCGTAGGGCGAGACGCAGGCGAGCCGCGGCCCATTGAGGGGTTGATAGCTGTTGTCCGAAACGCGGTAGGACTTCCAGCGGTTCTCACACCAATTCACATGCGCCGCACTGAGCCTTACCGGGGCGTAGACCGGAGGCGCGGCGACAGGCGGCTGGCTTGCAATGGCGCCGCCGATGATAGCTCCGGCAACGAAAGCCGCCGGCGGAAACCACCATCCATTGTACTGCCGATAGCCGCGGCGATACTCGCGATATCCGCGGTGACCATTATAGTAACCGAAGCTGCCGCGACGTTCGAAGCGCGGGCGATCGACACGACGCTCGAACCGTCGACGATCGTCACGACGCCGGTCGAAACGATCTCTGTCATTGTCGCGCCGATACTGCGTCTTCTGGATGTGAGCGCCTGCGGAATCCGACTTCAAGACAGGCATGGGCGCTGCCTGTGCGGACGAGACAGCCGATCCAACGATGCCGACTGCCATGGACGCGGCACACAGGGCGGAAACAATCTTCTTCATTTGAAACTCCACTGGCACATACTGACTTTTGCCTGTGAGGACGGTGGCCCTTGCCCGGTGAATGCCGACTGAATGCGAACATTAAGTTTTCGTCATGTTGCCTTGCGTGAGCGCTCCGCAAAAAATCCGACGGAAATCTCAGAGGCGGGTCATCGGTCCGGCAGGTCCGCCCGGAGAGCGCCGTGCCGAGGGCTCAATGGCCAGGGCATGGCGATCATACGCATCACCCGAAATAGTGGCACAGGCACAACTTCTGATCGGAAAGATTCTCGATATCATGAACCTCGATAATGCGGGCTAAGCATGTCCGCTTGGATTGTCGGAGGCTCACGATGCCTGAATTACTATCCAGCCTCGATGCCAATAAGGGCGCGATAGATGTCATCATTAAAATCCTCGGCGGCATTGGAGCACTCATCGTTTTCTTCAGAGGACTTGGCGTCTACCGCTTGCAGAGCAGCCTGCAGCGATTTGAAAAATTCTCTGAAATGCAGAAGCGGTTCGATACCGATGAGGATTTCGAGGAGATACTGCATTGCCTGGAAGCCGACAGGGCGGCTCAAATCGCCAATATAAGCCAAACCAAACGGGCTGCTTTCCTGGGCTTCTTCGAGGACATCGGAATCATGATGAACTCTGGCCTTATCAGGCCTGAAGTTGCCTTCAACACGTGGGGATACTGGGCGCTGAAAGCACGTGAGACCCCTGAGCTTTGGATCGGAATGGACACCTCCGACGACAAGCGCCTCTATTGGGCGATCTTCCACCAGTTCGCGGATAATATGCAGGCTCTGAAAGACAAACGCTCGACACACGGCGCGTCTCGCTTCATGTCGTGGATCCAGGACACGTGGTTCGGAAGGGCCGCAAAGTATGGCACCAGCTACAGGTTCTGAACGACACCTCGGAGCACTCTCAGTCCAATCAATTTGAGGTCTTCGAGTGCGCAAGCGGTCAGCGACCGTCGGCATCCCGCAAGCCACGTAAGCCAACGAATGAAAAGATGTTGTTTCGTTGATTGGTAAGGGCGAGGAAGGCCGTCGCCTAAGTCGTTGAAAAGAGTGGTGGGCCCGGCAGGAGGGTATGCCGGCTCACAGGATCGTTGCACTGCAACGGCGTCAGTGCCGTCGCAAAGCCTGTGTTACACGCGATGTTCAACGCTGTTCAACACCCCCGGAAGAATGATCCATTCAATCCTTGGGCATGCCGACCAGGGGTGAGCCTTTGATCTCAGCTGCGAATCGTGTGGCGTCCTCGACGATTCCGATCCGAAACGAGGGCCGCCGATGGCGGTCCTTTTAGCGCAGGCCTGCGCATAGGACGTGGGAATATCATTGGGCACCTAAGCCTGGCAGGAGGTTGACGTCCCGTCCGCGACTGCCACTTATTGAAGCCGAGACACCGCGTTCGGATCAGCTCCGCCCGGCGGCCTGGCCGGCGCTGAGGCTCAGACAGGGGGATCGGCATGGTCCAGCAGCTAACCACCGGCGAACGCCAGATGGCCCTGGTTATCCTTCTATGCGTCTTCGTCGCCGGCTTGGCCATGGCGGCAGCCGGTGGCTTCGACCCGCTCGGTGTGCACGGAGTGATTGTCATCCTCTTCGGTGGCGGGCTCGCTGCTCTGGTCA
Source organism: Microvirga sp. (assembly GCA_041913065.1). Lineage (GTDB taxonomy): Bacteria > Pseudomonadota > Alphaproteobacteria > Rhizobiales > Beijerinckiaceae > Microvirga. The sequence goes on from JAYSGD010000001.1 coordinate 425,164, forward strand.
TGCGCTCGTACTACGAGCCAGAGCCGACCCAGAATCGCCCCTCGCAGTACTACGACGACCCGATCAAGGTCGGCATTGCCCTGACGTTGGCCTGGGGAATTTTCGGCATGTTCATGGGCGTGTGGACCGCCGCACAGCTGGCATGGCCCGATCTCGCCGTCGACGCTGGCTGGTCGACCTTCGGGCGCCTGCGCCCGACGCACACAACGGGTGTGATCTTCGGCTTCGGCGGCAACGCCCTGATCGCCACATCTTTCCACGTCGTGCAGCGCACTTCCCGTGCCCGCCTAGCGGGCCAGGTCAGTCCCTGGTTCGTGCTGCTCGGCTTCAACCTGTTCTGCCTCCTCGCCGTCACCGGCTACTTCATGGGCGTGACCCAATCGAAGGAATACGCAGAGGCGGAATGGTACGCCGACCTATGGCTGGTGGTCGTCTGGGTCACATACTTCGTGCTCTTCCTGCGCACCATCGCCCGGCGCAAGGAGCCGCACATCTACGTCGCCAACTGGTACTACATGGCGTTCATCGTGGTGGTAGCGATCCTCCACATCGTCAACAACCTCGCCCTCCCGGTCTCGTTCGGACAGGCCAAGAGCTACACCATCTGGGCCGGCGTGCAGGATTCCATGGTGCAGTGGTGGTACGGTCACAACGCCGTAGCCTTCTTCCTCACCGCCGGCTTCCTGGCGATGCTATATTACTACCTGCCGGTCCGGGCGCAGCGCCCGATCTTCTCCTACCGGCTCTCGATCCTCAGCTTCTGGGGCATCACGTTCTTCTACATGTGGGCCGGCTCCCACCATCTGCATTATACCGCCCTGCCGCATTGGGTGCAGAACCTCGGCATGACGTTCTCGGTGATGCTGCTGGTGCCCTCCTGGGCTTCGGCCGGCAATGCGCTGCTCACCCTCAACGGTGCGTGGCAGAAGGTCAGGGATGATGCGACCTTGCGCTTCATATTCGTCGCCGTGGTCTTCTACGGGCTGTCGACGTTCGAAGGCTCGTTCCTGGCCATCCGCCCGGTCAACGCGCTCTCGCACTACACCGACTGGACCGTCGGCCACGTGCATGCAGGAGCTCTCGGCTGGGTCGCTTTCATCACCTTCGGGTCGATCTACACTCTGGTGCCCTCGCTCTGGAAACGCGAGCGCATGTATTCGCCGGTGCTGGTAGAGGTTCACTTCTGGCTCGCCGTCGCAGGCACCCTCATCTACGTCTTCGCCATGTGGAACTCGGGCATTCTTCAGGGGCTGATGTGGCGCACCTACACGCAGGAGGGAACGCTCGCCTATTCGTTCCTCGACTCGCTCGTCGCCATGTATCCGTACTACATCGCGCGCGCCTTCGGCGGACTGCTCTTCCTGCTCGGCGCTATCGTCGCTGCCTACAATATCTGGATGACGGTGCGCGCCGTTCCCTTTGCCGCCGGGAGGCAGGCGGACGCACCGGACACGGGATTGGCGCCTGGCGCCGCGGCGACCCCGGCGGAGTGACATCATGGCCGAACTGTTCCACCGCAAGCTAGAGCGCACCGCCATCGGCTTCGTCGTCGCAATCATCGCCGCCGCCAGCGTCGGCGGCCTCGTCGAGATCGCGCCGCTCTTCACCATCCACGAGACCGTCGAGGAGGCGCCGGACATGCGCCTCTACACTCCGCTGGAGCTGGCCGGGCGCAACATCTACATCCGGGAAGGCTGCTATGCCTGCCACAGCCAGATGATCCGCACCCTGCGCGACGAGGTCGAGCGCTACGGTCCGTACTCCCTGGCGGTAGAGTCCAAGTATGACCGCCCGATGCTGTGGGGCTCGAAGCGCACCGGTCCGGACCTCGCCCGCGTCGGCGGCAAGTACTCCGATTTCTGGCACGTCGCGCATCTCACCAATCCGCGTGACGTGGTGCCGGAATCCAACATGCCTGCGTACCGCTTCCTCGCCCGCACCGCTCTGGACACGGACGATCTCGGGCGGCACCTGCAGGCCCAGCGGGCACTCGGCGTGCCGTACACCGACGCCATGATCGCCAATGCCGCCGCCGACGCCTTCGGACAGGCGGCCCCCGACAGCCCGTTCGCCGCGGGCGTGACGGAACGCTACGGGGAGAAGACCCAGGTCAGCGCCTTCGACGGAGTGGTGACACAGCTCACCGAGATGGACGCGCTGGTTGCCTACCTGCAGGTGCTCGGACGGCTCACCGATGCAGCCTATTCCAACACGGCGGCGCCGGAACAGGCGCCCGATCCCACCAATTGACGTTGGCAGGAGGACGGCTGATGGACATCGATCACAACACCCTCGTCGGCTTCGCCAAGAGCTGGGGTCTGTTTTACCTGATCGCCATGTTCATCGGCGTTGTCATCTACACGTTCTGGCCGTCGAACCGTAAGAAGTTCGACAACGCCAAGCGCAACATTCTCGATGGGGACGACCGGCCATGGCAGTAGAGGAACGCGATCCCGTCAGCGGCCGCCCGACGACAGGGCACGAATGGAACGGCATCAAGGAGCTCGACACGCCGGTGCCGCGCGGCGTGCTGATATTCATCATCGTCACGCATGTGTGGGCGCTGCTCTGGTGGATCCTGATGCCGACCTGGCCGATGGTCACGACTTACACCAAGGGTATTCTCGGCATCGACCAGCGCCAGTCCGTGGAGCAGGATCTCACCGCGGCTCAGGCCGAGCGGGCAGCCTGGATGAAGGCCATCGAGACGGAGAGCTTCGAGCAGATCCAGGCCAACGAGGACCTGATGAGGGTTGTGCGCTCAACCGGACGCCAGCTCTTCGGCGACAACTGCGCCGCCTGCCATGGAATCGATGGCAGGGGCCGCGCCAACTATCCCGACCTGACCGATAACGACTGGCTGTGGGGCGGCGAGGTGGAGCAAATCGCGGAGACGATGCGTCTCGGCATCAACTCACGCCACCAGAACACCCGGGTCGCGCAGATGCCCGCCTTCGGGCGCGACGCGATGCTCGACCGCACCCAGGTGACGAACGTCGCGACCTACGTGCAATCGCTGTCCAACCCGGCCGTGTCTACGCCGGAGAACGGCCCTCAGGTGCAAGCCGGGCGAGAAATCTTCCTCACCACCTGCGCCGCCTGCCACGGCGAGGACGGCAAGGGCAATCGGGAGGTCGGCGCCCCGAATCTAACTGACCCGTACTGGGTCTACGGTGGTGACCTTCAGACCCTGATCAACACGATCCATGGCGGACGGCAGGGGCACATGCCGACCTGGGACGAACGCCTGACCCCGGCAGAGATCAAGATCCTGGCCCTGTACGTCAACTCGCTGGCGGCCGTGAAGCCATGACAGAGGGAGAGGGGCCGAAGCGGAACAGGTGGCCCATCGTGGCGTGGAGCGTTGCGGCGGCGGTCCTGATCGTCGTGGCTGCCGCCAACGCCCACCTCGTCTACGTGGCGGTGGCCTCCCAACCTGAATGCGTCGCCCATCTGAAGGAGGCGGGCACACAGGCTGGCGCGTACCGGGCGGCGAAGCCCGCCTGTTGAGGAAGACCGAGCGATGCACGATTCCGGGGAAGGCAGATGAGCGAAGCGGACGAGACCTACGGCCTTTTGAGCGAGACCTCCAGCATCGACGAGACGCGCAATCCCGCGCGCCAGCGCCACCTGCCGGCGCAGGCCGCCCTCGACTGGCTACGGGCGGGCTGGCGCGACCTGCTGGTCCAGCCCGGCCTCAGCCTGAGCTATGGAATCGTGGTCTTCGCAATCACCGCCCTCCTCGCGTGGGCGCTATTCGCCGCGGGGCGGGACTACATCCTGTTCCCCGCCATTGCCGGGTACATGATCATCGCGCCCGTCCTGGCCATCGGCCTCTATGAGAAAAGCCGGAGCCTCGAGGCAGGGGAGCACCCTACTCTGCGCACCATGCTGCTCGTGAGGCCCCGAGCCGGAGCACAGATCTTCTATACCGGATTGATGCTCTGCCTCCTGATGCTGCTCTGGAACCGGGCCGCCGTCCTGATCTACGCCCTGTTCTTCGGTGTCCGCGCGTTTCCGGGGCTCGACGGGGTCGTGGCCATGCTGCTCACGACGCCGGCAGGCTGGGGAATGCTCATCGTCGGGACGCTCATCGGCGGACTGTTCGCGGCCTTCGGGTTTGCGATCAGCGTGTTCTCGATCCCGATGCTGCTCGACCAACGCACGGACGTCCTCACTGCCATGGGCACGAGCATGGCAATGGTCTGGAACAACCTCACCCCGACGATCGCCTGGGGTGCCATCGTGCTGGCCTTGTTCGCGGCCAGCGCCGTGACCGGCTTCCTTGGCTTCATCGTTATCTTCCCGCTGCTGGGTCATGCCACCTGGCACGCCTACCGGGCCATGCGCTGATGCGTACCTTGCATGAGAGATTGAGCGACGGACGGTGATGACCTGCTGCGCTCCCATCGGCGTTCCCCCTGACGCCCTGCGTCAACCGGAGGCCGCCCTGGAGGAGATCCGGCTGGCCAGCCGCGACCTCGGCGACGGCACGCGGCAGAGCGACCTGTCGGTGCCTGGGGTGAAGTGCGCCGCCTGCATCGCAGCCGTGGAACGGACGCTGGCGAAGCTGCCGGGTGTCGAGGCTGCCCGGGTCAATCTGTCGACCAAACGCGTCGCCGTCCGCTGGAACACCGCCGAGGGCAACCCGCCCGATCTGATCGGCGCCCTGCGCGGCATCGGCTACGAGGCCCACCTGTTCTCACCGGAGCAGGATGACACGGATCCCGAACTGGCGCAGCTTGTCCGGGCGCTGGCGGTGGCAGGCTTCTGCGCGATGAACATCATGCTCCTGTCCGTGTCGGTCTGGTCCGGGGCCGACGCCGGCACGCGCCAGGCCTTCCATCTGATCTCGGCCCTTCTCGCTCTCCCCGCCCTCGTCTACTCCGGCCGGATCTTCTATGCCTCCGCCTGGCTGGCGCTGCGCCATGGCCGCACCAACATGGACGTGCCGATCTCCATCGGCGTGTCGCTCGCCTTCGCCCTCAGCCTCTACGACACGCTCCACAACGCGCCGCATGCGTACTTTGACGCCGCAACGTCGCTGCTGTTCTTCCTGCTCATCGGCCGTACCCTTGACCACGTGATGCGCGAGCGGGCGCGTTCCGCCGTTGCGGGTTTGGCGCGGCTCGCTCCCACGGGCACCACAATCATCCGGGACGGACGAACGCTCTACGTTCCCATGTCGGAGATCGAACCCGGCGAGATGGTTCTTGTCGCCGCCGGTGACCGGATCCCAGTCGACGGCGTGGTCGACCAGGGCGCGTCCGAGCTCGACTGCTCGCTCGTCTCGGGAGAGTCCGCGCCCCGGAAGGCTGCGCCGGGAGATGCGGTCCAAGCGGGAGTGATGAACCTCACCGGGCCGCTGATGGTACGGACCACCGCGCGAGCCGAAGACTCGTTCCTGGCGGAGATGGTCCGGATGATGGAGGCCGCAGAGGGCGGGCGGGCCCACTACCGGCGGCTAGCCGACCGCGCCGCTGCACTTTACTCGCCCGTCGTTCATACGCTGGCCCTGCTGTCCTTCATGGGCTGGCTGCTCGCCACCGGGGACTGGCATCTCTCCATCACTATCGCCATTGCCGTGCTGATCATCACCTGCCCGTGCGCCCTGGGCCTGGCGGTTCCTATCGTGCAGGTCATCGCAGCGCGCCGCTTGTTCGAGAACGGCATCATGGTCAAGGACGGCTCCGCCCTGGAACGCTTGGCCGAAATCGATGGTGTAGCCTTCGATAAGACTGGCACCCTGACGATGGGCAGACCTACGCTGGTCAATGAGAACGAGGTAGCACCGGCAGCAATGCGGATCGCCCTCGGGATGAGTATGGGCTCGCGCCATCCGGCGGCCCAGGCGATTGCCGAGGCAGCCGCGCAACGGGTGGGCGACGTTCCCACTTTCGACAGGGTTGAAGAAATTGCCGGATTGGGGCTCGAAGCCCGAATGGGCGACGAGACGTACCGACTCGGCAGGCCGGACTGGGCAACAGGAGAACGGGCTCGGGATGACGCTTCCCCAGCCGCTTCGATCTCGGCCCTGGCGCGAGAGGGCGAAGTGCTGGCGGCCTTCGTGCTGCAAGACCGCGTCCGCCGCGACGCGCAAGAGATGGTGTGCGGGTTGGTCCGTCAGGGACTGACGTTGGAGATCCTCTCCGGCGACCGGGCGGTGGTGGTCGAGGATCTGGCGACAAAGCTTGGGATTCGTGATTTCGCAGCGGAGCTCCTGCCGGCGGAAAAGGTGGCACGGGTCGCGGGGCATGCGACGATGGGCAGGAAGTTCCTGATGGTCGGCGATGGCCTGAACGACGCGCCTGCGCTTTCGGCCGCCTATGTGTCGATGGCTCCAGCCACCGCGGCCGACATCGGCCGCAATGCCGCGGATTTCGTGTTCCTGAATGAAAGCCTGTCAGCCGTCGGCGACGCCCTCGATATCGCGCGCCGGTCCCACCGCTTGATCATCCAAAACTTTGCCCTGGCGGTCGGCTACAATGTCCTGGCGGTGCCCGTCGCAGTGCTAGGCTATGTCACGCCTCTCGTCGCGGCGGTCGCGATGTCCTTGTCTTCAATCATCGTCGTCGCCAATGCCTTGAGGCTGTCACCGGACCGCGGGGCCAAGTGAGGCCGAAGCCTCCGGAAGAGGATTGAATGGGTTCCATGTGGTGGTTGATCCTCATCGCGCTCGGCATGGGAGTGGCTGGCCTGGCCGCCTTCCTGTGGTCCCTCCGCGCCGGACAATATGATGATCTGGATGGAGCGGCAGAGCGGGTCCTGCTCGAAGAGGATCCGGATGACAAAGGTCAGGCCCGCCAGGAAACTTGATGGTTCCTGCCTTTACGAGCCACATTCGGTATCACTGCGTTACGGAAGAGAGTGACCAGACCCGAAATCGACAGCAACCATGTTGTTCACGAGGATTCTGCACCAGGCGGCAGCCTGTGTCAGACGAGCTCGCGGATCACAGCCACCAGCGTCATGCCGAGAGCCACAAAGCTTGGCACCAGTACCGCCGCACCCGAGGCCAAGGCGAGTATGGCCACCCAGTCGAACGGCTTGTCAATGAAGCGAGGCACGATCCACTCCTCTTTTCTCAATGACCCCAACGGGTTTCAGTCCGTTTCCGTTCCGGCGGCTCTTTCATACGGTTGATGCCTCAAGCGAGAGGCCAGCGGAGCTGCCTGGAAAGCATCAGACACGCGGGGCGAAGGCGGTCAACAGCTCCAGCTCACCGGAGAACATCGGCAGTCACGTCAGGATCGCGAGGCCGGCCTATAGCGATCCGAACGGGAAGAATGGCCGGAACCCGTATGAGAGAAGTGCGAGTCCCTTGTCGTCCCGCAGGCGGGAAAATGGGAGCTATCACTGATTTCCTTTTCAAGTTTCTGCAATCTTTCGCGGTATGGATTCCCGCGAGGACTTCGACGCCGCCGCGCCTGAGATGCTGCGGCGGCGCAAGTGTCAGACACGACGTTACTTGGCGGCGGTCTGGGTCGCCGCGAGCTTGTCGAACAGGTTGGCAAAAGCCTGCTTGGCCTTGCCGGGATGCTTGGCTTCCTTGGCCTGATCCACGTTGGTCGCATCCCCGACCACGATCATGCCGACCATGCCCATGCCGTAGTGCGGCTTGCACTTGTAGCCGTACACGCCGGGCTTGTCGAAGGTGATGGCCAGTTCCTCGTTGATCTTGCCGACGAACTTCTCGCCGCCCTCGGGCAGCATGCCATCGACAGTCTCGACGTTGTGGCCCTTGTCCGAGGCGACGAACTTCACGGTATCGCCAGGATTGATCTTCACCAGCGCCGGCTCGAACACCATGACGCCCTCGGTACCCTTGTTGAGCATCTTCACCTCGACCTCGGCAGCCTGAGCAATACCGGCGAAGCCAAGGGCTGCCACGAGGGCGCCGAGCACGATAACCTTCCGCATGATTGTCTCCCGTTGAAATGCGAAACCAGTGAGCCTCTGTCCAAAGCTCTTGAGAGGGTGATACGCCTCGTTCCCGCACCCGAGTTTGATCTTGCGCAAGGAATTGGCATATTTGCCCGGAGGATGTCGCAGGAACGAGCCGCTGTTTGCGCTAGGGCAAATATCGTGGGAGCGCCGTCTCGCGTGGCGGCTCCGTCTGTTACCCCGGTACGGATGCAGACCGGCGGGCAGAGCCCGTGATTAATTGAGGGAAAGACAAGCGCATGGCTGGTGTTGATCGTTCACTCGTGGCGGATGCCTCTGTCTTCGCTGGACTCACGTCGGAACAGATCGACCGGATGCTCCAGGAAGCGCAGTCGGTCCGCTATCCGAAGGGAGCGGCGGTGTTCCAGCAGGACGAGGAGGCCCACTCCTTCTTCATCCTGCTCCACGGCCATCTACGGGTTTTCAAGCTCACCCCCGACGGGCAGCAGGTGGTGGTCCGCTTCGTCGCGCCCGGCGAGGTGTTCGGCGTCGCCATGGCCATCGGCCGCAAGGCCTATCCGGCCACCGCCATGGCGGTGGTGGACAGCATTGCCCTGGTCTGGCCCTCTGCCGCGTGGCCCCGCCTCGTGGCGGCTCATCCGGGACTGGCGGCCAATACGCTTCAGACCGTAGGGAGCCGGCTCCAGGACGCCCACACCCGCGTCGTCGAGATGTCGACCGAGCAGGTCGAGCGCCGCATCGCTCACGCCCTGCTCCGTCTCGCTAAACAATCCGGCCGCAAGGTCGAGGAGGGTGTCCAGATCGACTTCCCGATCACGCGCCAGGACGTCGCCGAGATGACCGGCGCCACGCTGCACACGGTGAGCCGCGTCCTGAGCGCCTGGGAGAGCCAGGGCCTCGTCGCGGGCGGACGTCAGCGGATCATGATCCGCGACCCGCACAAACTGTTCATGCTCGCCGAAGACTCACCCCGCTAGGACAGATGCGCGGCGGCCCACTCGCGGGAGCTGGTCTGGCGCACTAGCGTCGCGCGGCCCGCCGGTGGCTTCGCCGGGGTTTCGGCTCCGGTGCGGTCTCCTCGTATAGCACCCGCGCCACGGCCTCGACATCAGCGATGACCAGCCGACGCCGGGAGCGCCGGATCTGCCGCTGGGTCTCCCAGGCGCAGTGTCCGGCTTACGGTGGGCAGGGTGCTGCCGATGAGATCGGCCAAGTCCTGGCGGCCAACCGGGAATGGAATTTCGATGCCATCGGCGGTCTGACGGCCGAAGGTGTCGACAAGCTTGAGGATCGCACGCGCCAGACGGTGCTCGACCGGCTCGTTCGAGAGATCCCGCAGCCGGCCTTCCATCTCGCGCAAGCGTGTCTCCAGGTCCTGGATGACGTTGATCGCCACGCGCGGCTGCCGGTCGATGAAGGATCTGAGCAGCTCCGAGGGCCATTGCAGCTCCACGCTGTCCATGACCGCCACTGCATCCACGGGATAGAACTTGTTCAGCAAGGCGGGGCTGCCGAAGACCTCTCCGGGCCGGACATACTTGACGATGATCCGAGCGCCCTTTGGCGTGGTCTGCATCAACTTGGCGGCACCGGAGGCGAGCACGTGCACCGAGCGGGCGGACTGCCCGGCCGTGAAGAGCACCTCATCGGCATGCACCGTCCGCCGCTGCGCCTGCCGCAGCAGGTCGGCGGCAATGACCGGCGCAAGCCCTGCCAGAAGGCCTATGGTCTCCACATCATTGCCCATGTGCTCATCCCGCTTTGCGGCATCTGTTGGTTCATCGCTGGACCAACGCGCTGGCTGAGATCCGGGTCGTTCGGTCAGGAGCATCGCTCAACACGCAATGCAATGGCCGCGAACCCGCCCGCCGGGTACGTCGCCTTGACCTGCATGAGCATGAAACGCATTCGTGCGGACCAGAAACTCCTCCATCGCCACGTGCAGCTCCAGCCTGGCCAGCTCCGCTCCCGGGCAGACATGAATGCCAGCGCCGTAGAGCAGGCTGTCCACCCGATCGCGGTCAAGCCGGAGCTCATCCGGCAGGATCCCAGCGTGACCCTTCCATAGTTGAGACAGTGATGAAGCCTACGCATGGGATCCAAAGCGGCGGCATCAAGAGACGACGTGGCATCGTTCCGCCTGCAGGGCCTTGATGGTCTCGGTGTTGGGGCAGTACCGCTGCACCACGGGCACCCACCCGCGGTCGAGATCGCGCCGGCAACGCCGGGCGACGGCGCAGCCGGAGCAGACGATGCTCATGTCGCGCATGACGTCCGGATGTGCGCGCCCGATCCTCTCGGGAGCAAGCCCGACGGCATCCAGGAGCCGGGGCAATTCCTTGCGGGCGCCACGCCCCGTCAGTCGGATCAATTGATCAGGGGAAAGCCCGACGTCGCGGGCCAGTGCCCCAAGCTCATCCGTCTCGAGAGAAGTCAATTCCTGGCCTGCCTTTCGGTCGGAGCGCCAGTTCGAGATCAGGGTCATCAAGCCCATGGAAGCCTCCATCTCACAGGATGCATGTTGCCACAGGGATTGGCCGCGACTTTGCTCTGGATCAAACTCTGCGGCATCGGTTTCAGCAGGATAGCTAACTCCCCGGTATCCTTTGGACCAGCGTCGAACGATGGATACGAAGGCGGCGTTGAACCGGCGCTCTCAAACAGCAGCGGCTGCGCTGTATTGCGCGCCAGTGGTGTCACTAAAAAATCCGTTAGAGAACGCTGTCTCTGCGCAGATCAGGTTGAGGGCCTGCCGACCCTCCGCAGGATCGAGCACCCCATCAGCAACCTGCTGCGCTAGGCCCATCGGGAACGTTGAGCAGGGTGTGCAGATTGACTTTCCGATCTCCCGGCAGGATATCGCCGAGATGACGGGAACAACTCTCTACACAGCCAGTCGTGTTCTCAGCAGCTGGGAGGAGAGAGGCCTCGTCGAAAGCGGACGCCAGCGGATCATAATCCGCGATCCTCACAAGCTGTTCATGCTGGCGGAGAATTGATGCATCCAAAACTGTCCGGTCTTGTGACGCCAATCGGAGAGCTGTCACGGAACGATAGGCCATCGTGCTGTGACAAGGTCAAGCTCTGACGTCGACGCGCCAGCCGAGCTCTGGGCGGCGGTCGCGCGCAGATCTGCCAGAAACTTCGCAAGATCAACCCCATGCTCCCGGCAGGCATCGTCCAACGTATGGAAGCACGCAATCGGGCAGCCGACGCACCGCATCTTGTGATTTAAGAAGACCCGGATCGCAGGAGGGCTCTGCCTCAGGACATCGTCGACGAGCTGGGTAGCTTCAACAGGCATGACCGCCTCCAAATTGATGACGTGTTTGAGATACTCCCAACTTACTGGGCTTCCTCTTGCCGTTCTTTGCGCGGCAACAAGGAGACAAAAGACGAGGCCGAACAATCGCCGTTCTGTTTGCGGCAGGGCAAAGATACCACGCCCTTGATCGGCCAAGGTCCGGCTGTCGAAGCAAGTGGAAGAGGAATGCCGATGAGCAACAATTCCGATCGGCAGCATGTCTTGGATCCCGATGTGCTCAATTGCCTGACGGATGTTCTGGATCCGGAGATCGGCCTCAGCGTCGTGGACCTTGGTTTGGTCTATCAGGCTCGCCGGACACCGGACGCCGTGGCGGTTGCGCTCACCCTGACCACCCGCGCCTGTCCTCTGGGCGGAATGATCATGGAGGAGGCGCGCGAGCGTCTGGCGCATCGGTTCAAGGATGTCCCTCGCATCGACATCCGCCTGGTCTGGGATCCTGCGTGGAAGCCGGACTTTATCACTGCCCGTGGCCAGGAGCTTCTCGGCCGCGCACCAAGGACCGTAGCCTAATGTGTAGCTGTAATGTCACCGAAACCGTCATCGACGTCCGTAAGATCATGCCGCGGATGCGCCATCCCCTAATCTTCCAGACTTTCGACCAGCTTGCCTTGGGCGAGGCGTTCCTGCTCGTCAACGACCATGATCCCAGGCCACTGTTCTACCAGTTCAATGTGGAGCGGCCGGGCGCATTCGGATGGGACTATCAGGAGGAAGGTCCCGAGCTCTGGCAGGTCCGCATCAGCCGCGCCGCCTGATGGAGCTCTGTGACTGACAAGGGTGGAGTCGTGGCGGCTCCGCCCCCATCATTGAAAGTTGCCGATCTCAGCGGCTGGGGTCTGCCCAAGCTCTCCTTTCCTACGTTGCTCGCGCATCCACTAGACAGCACTCGCCATGACCGAGTTCTACGGTGCATTGATGGCTTTCCTGGCAGATCACCTCATTCCGGAGCGCCCAGGTCTACGCTCCCGGTTGATCGATGCAATGCGGTGCCACACATTTCCCCGAACGGAACCTTTGTCGCGCTCCTGCTCTTCGGCGGAATGGCATCGTTCCCCATGATCGGGTTCGTCCTGCCCGACCTCAAGGCGCGCAAGCGCCTCGGCCCGAACGTCCGCCCTTCCCTTCGCGGCGCTCCTCTCCGGACGGGCACGATGGAATGCACCGCGTCCTCTCATCCTGCCGACACTGATCGCTGCCGCTGTCTATATCTTCGTAATGCAGGGCCACGCTCTTTACATCCGCGCTGATCGCCTCGCCGGCCTTGCGGCCATGAGATAGTCCCCGCTCAGGTGACGGGGGCTATCCCGGCGGTCAATTCCAAGCATCTTATTGCGTGAGGAAAAGGACGGCCGCGATTACGACTGACATGGTCACCGCCGTGATCGTGCCAGTCGGGCGCAGCACTCCCATCCGATACAGTATAATGGCAAAAATGATGATGAGGGGTGTCGCCATCACCAGGCCAACCTGGGCATCGCTCATAGAGGACTCTCCTGTTTCCAAAGCTGTCACCTGTATGGACGAGAACGCAGACGATTTGTTTGAGCCACCGCAACGAAGAATGCGGTAGCGGGCGGTACGAGGCGCCATCAGCCAACTCGACTTCGGGGAGCAACGCGATGGATGCGACAAAGGCGATGAACGCTGCGCAGGAAGACCGCCCATGGGGCGCTCTCTCGGACCTGCCCGGGCATCCGATGATGTGGGTGCTCATTCTCACCGAGGTCGTGACCTTCGGGCTTCTCCTCGTGACCTTCGCTGTCACGAAAGCCATCCACCCGAGTCTCTTCGCAGCGGGTCAGGCGCAGCTCGATCCTGTTCTCGGCGGCCTCAACACCCTTGTCCTGATCACCAGCGGCTGGCTCGCCGCCCTTGCGGTCGAGGCCCGCACTATCGGGCAGCGTGGGACGGCGCGGCTTCTCCTTGGAGGCGCCATGGCATTGGGCATTGTCTTCGTCGCCATCAAGATTGCCGAATACGCTGCAAAGGCTCAGGCAGGCATCAATCTGGAAACGGACACCTTCTTCACGCTCTACTTCCTGCTCACGGGTTTCCACCTCCTCCACGTCGTGCTCGGCATCGTCATCCTTGCCGCCACCGCGTTATCGGACAGCATCGTGAACCTGAAGACTGGCACCGCCTTCTGGCACATGGTCGATCTCATCTGGGTCGTGATGTACCCGCTCATCTACCTGATTGGATAACGCCATGACAACAACCACTGCGCGACAGATCACCCGCGCCTGGGGTTTCCTTGTCCTGCTCACCCTTCTCAGTCTCGGCGCAGGCCATTCCGAATTGTCGGGGCTCGCAGCCAACACGCTGATCCTCACTGCCGCCTTTGCCAAGGGACGGTGGATGATGATGGACTTCCTCAAACTCCGTGACGCACCGGCCGGATGGCAGGTCCTGCTTCTCTGCTGGCTGGCGCTGGTCACCATTGTTCCCTGGGCCACCGCCGCACTTCCCTTGCTGCGCGGCTGAGATGGAATTTCGCCGCGAGGCTTGCTCCAGCGCAAAGAGCAGCTTCGGCGCTCCTGCCATCAGAGGTGTGCGTACGCCGCACCTGTGCCTCCCTGCTCTTCAAGAAAGGATCGTGTGATGGCCGAAGCCCTCACCAAATCGGCAGCGAGGAACGTGTTCTATGGGGGCTCGTTCTTCTTCTTCGCCATTTTCGTGGGCCTGACCGCCCACAGCCACTACTACATGAACACTACGTCGACCGATGTGTCGACGCTGACCAACTCGGTCGCCCGTGGCAAGCACGTGTGGGAGAAGCACTCCTGCATCAATTGCCACTCGATCCTCGGCGAAGGCGCCTACTTCGCCCCGGAACTCGGCAACGTCTGGGTTCGGTATGGCGGCAAGGAAGATCCGGCCGGAGCGCGCGAGACTCTCAAGGCCTGGATGGCCGCGCAACCGACCGGCATCGAAGGGCGCCGACAGATGCCTCAGTTCAACCTGACCGACAAAGAACTCGACGATCTCGCCGACTTCCTGGAATGGACCAGCCGCATCAAGACCCAGAATTGGCCGCCGAACACCGCCGGCTGAGATCAGGATCCTCATCATGAAATACCAAACGCAAAAGGTGGCCCTGCTCTACTTCTATGGAGCCTTGGCCCTGTTCATCGCTCAGGTCCTGTTCGGTGTTTTGGCCGGCACGATCTATGTCCTGCCCAACACCCTCTCCGAGCTTCTACCCTTCAACGTCGTTCGCATGATCCACACCAACGCTCTGATCGTGTGGCTGCTGATCGGCTTCATGGGGGCGACCTATTATCTGATCCCGGAAGAAACGGAGAACGAGCTCTTCAGCCCCTTGTTGGCGAAGATTCAGTTCTGGATGTTCTTCGGCGCGGCTGGCGTCGCGGTGGTCGGATACATGTTCAAGATTCACGAGGGACGTGAGTTTCTTGAGCAGCCTTTCATCATCAAGGTCGGCATCGTGGTCGTGTGCCTGATGTTCCTGTTCAACATCACCATGACAGCGCTCAGGGGGCGCAAGACGGTCGTCACCAACATCCTGCTGTTCGGGCTATGGGGTGTGGCGATCTTCTTCCTGTTTGCCTTCTACAACCCTATCAATCTCGCGGTCGACAAGATGTACTGGTGGTACATCGTGCACCTCTGGGTCGAGGGAGTGTGGGAGTTGATCATGGCCTCCGTTCTCGCCTTCCTGATGATCAAGCTCAACGGCATCGACCGCGAAGTGGTGGAGAAGTGGCTCTATGTGATCGTCGGCATGGCGCTGTTCTCCGGCATCCTCGGCACTGGTCACCACTTCTATTGGATCGGCGCTCCCGGCTACTGGCAGTGGATCGGCTCTCTGTTCTCGACTCTTGAGGTCGCGCCTTTCTTCACCATGGTGGTCTTCACCTTCCAGATGACCTGGAAGGCTGGCCGCAAGCACCCGAACCGCGCGGCGCTCCTGTGGTCCATCGGCTGCTCGGTGATGGCTTTCTTCGGCGCGGGCGTTTGGGGTTTCCTGCACACGCTGTCCTCGGTGAACTACTACACCCACGGCACGCAGGTCACCGCGGCTCACGGGCACCTTGCTTTCTTTGGCGCCTACGTGATGCTGAACCTCGCCCTCATGGCTTATGCCATGCCACAGATCCTGGGCCGTCAGCCGTACAATCAGATGCTCAGCATCGTGAGCTTCTGGATCATGTGCACGGCGATGTCGGTCATGACCTTCGCGCTCACCTTCGCGGGCGTCATCCAAGTCCACCTGCAGCGCGTGCTCGGGCAGTCGTACATGGACGTCCAGGATCAGCTCGCTCTGTTCTACTGGATTCGCCTCGGCTCGGGCGTGTTCGTGCTGATCTCCGCGATCATGTTCGTCTACGCGGTGTTCGTTCCCGGACGCGAGAAAGCTCCACGCCTGACGCAAGGCCTCCAACCCGCCGAATGAACGTAAACGGGGCGGCGGTCATCCGGCCGCCTCGTCCTCTCCATTGCATCCAAGGATCTGACCAATGAAGCCTCTCCTGCAAGCGGTTCCCGAAGCTGCTGTCGAGCTGCCCTACTATGTTCCGGCCGGCAACGAATGCTCCCTCTTTGAGCTCGCCTGGAGCAAGCGTCTGCCGCTGCTCTTGAAGGGGCCGACCGGCTGCGGCAAGACCCGGTTTGTGGCCCACATGGCGGCGAAACTCGGCCTGCCACTCCACACGGTATCCTGTCATGACGACCTCACTGCTGCCGACCTGACGGGTCGTTACCTGCTCAAGGGTGGCGACACGGTATGGGCTGACGGACCTCTGACCCGTGCCGTGCGCGAGGGCGGCATCTGCTATCTCGACGAGATCGTGGAGGCGCGCAAGGACGTGACCGTGGTGCTTCACCCGCTGACCGACGACCGGCGCATCCTGCCACTCGACCGCACGGGCGAGGAGCTGCAGGCGCCGGACTCCTTCATGCTGGTCGTGTCTTACAATCCGGGCTACCAGACCCTGCTCAAGTCCCTGAAGCCCTCGACGCGCCAGCGCTTCGTGGCCATTGAATTCGACTTCCTGCCCTTCGACCACGAGATCGCGGTCGTCGCGTCCGAGAGCGGCCTGTCCGAGGATCGGGTGCGGCCGCTTCTGCTGCTGGCCTGCCGCCTGCGGGCGCTGAAAGGTCAGGATTTGGAGGAAGGTGTGTCCACGCGCCTGCTGATCTATTGCGCGTCCCTTATTGCGGCGGGCGTCCCGGCGGAAGAAGCCGTGCTCGCAACCATGATCGAGCCGCTCACCGACGATCTCGACGTCAAGCAAGCCCTGACTGAGGTCGCCCGCGCGACGCTCGCCTGATCCGGAGACACGCCATGCTCGATTTTCTGGAGATCGAAGAAACCGTCGGCCATTTCTGGCACCGGCTTGTCGGCAGGGCGGTTACCTACCCGCGCTACCCCGAGCTCGGCGTCTCGCTTGATGAGGTCCGCGGATCCCTCGCGGTGTTCTTCCGCGGGCTCGGCGGCGAGGCCGGAGTGCAACTCGCTGGGACGGCCGCCCGCGCCTCGTCCCACCGCCTGAACTTTCTTCAGCGCCTCGGCGTCACCGAGGAGCGGCTTGAGCAGCCGGGGCGGGACGCAGCCACCCTGTTCCTACCGCCGCGGATCGAGCTGTTTCCGTCCAGCAACCTCAATCGCTCTCTCTACCTCTGGCTTGCGGCCTACTTCGCCCATGTCCCGACGACACCAATTCTCGAACCTGACCCGCTGCGTCGGGATCTTCTCATCCTCAGGCGTGTGCAGGAGACAGTCGCCGCCGCTCTGACGGCATGCCCAGGCCTGACAGGGATGTACAAGGAGCTTTGTGCCGCCATGTGCGAGGCGCGCCCGCAGCGTCCGCTTCCGGCAGCGGAGAGCAGAGTCGAGCAGATGATCCTGTCGATGCTTCACGATGGGAGCGCATCCCAAATCGACGCGGCTCTACCCCAGCGCGCGCCAGCCGGTTATCAGCCCTTCCTGCCGGTCCCGCTCTGGGGCGACACCTGGACCCGCGAGGCCGGAGCGTCGAACCGCAACAGCGATGAGCCGGCAGGTACGAGCGACCTAGCCGCCTCGGATACACGCAAGCGCTTCGCCGCGAGGCGCGAGGCGGATCAGGCCCAGCGCGGTGATCCCTTCATCCTGAATCGCTTCGAAAAGATCCTGGCCATGGCGGAGATGGTCAACGTCAACCGCCCCTCCGACGATGACGAGGACGATAACGCCGAGAAGGCCTTGGACGAAATGGAAGAGATCCCGCTTTCCAGGCACAAGGGCAAGCCGGCTACCAAGCTCAAGTTCGATCTCGACCTGCCGCCCGAAGCTGTCGAAACGGCCTGCCTCACGGCAGATCTCACCTATCCGGAATGGGACTATACCCGCAAAGCCTATCTGCCGAACCATTGCCGCGTTCTGGCAGCGCCTACCTCTGAACAGGGCGAGGCCTGGGAGGCGGATGACGAGGCCCGCCATATGATCCGTCGCGTGCGCCGGCAGTTCGAGGCTCTCAGGCCCAAGCACGAGGTTCTTCGGGCGCAACCCGACGGCGAGGAGCTCGACATCGACGCGCTGGTGCGCGCTCGCAGCGATCTGCTTTCGGGTGGCTGCGGCTCGGATCGCGTACACCTCGCCAGCAAGCGCCAAGCGCACGATCTTGCCGTCACACTTCTGGTCGATGTCTCGCTGTCGACGGATGCATGGATCGACAACAGGCGCGTGCTTGATGTGGAGAAGGAGGCGCTACTTGTCCTGGCGCACGGAATGGCCGCCTGCGGTGATTCACATTCCATCCTGACCTTCACTTCGCGCCGCCGCTCCTGGGTGCGTGTCGAAACGGTAAAAGACTTCGACGAGCCCATGAGCCAAGCAGTCGTGCGGCGCGTCTCGGCCCTGAAGCCCGGCTACTATACCCGTATCGGCACCGGCATCCGACACGCCACGGCGAAACTGGCGGAGCGCCCGAACCGGCAGCGGCTTCTGCTGGTACTCACCGACGGCAAGCCGAACGACATCGACTACTACGAGGGCCGCTTCGGGATCGAGGACACCCGCCGCGCCGTCATGGAGGCGCGCCATGCCGGCATCACCGTCTTCGGCGTGACGGTCGACCGGGAGGCTCAGTCCTACTTTCCAACCCTCTTCGGCCGCGGTGGCTATTCCATTGTCGGTCAGGTGGCGAAGCTCCCCTCCGCGCTCCCGGCGATCTATCGGCACCTGGTCCGATAGAGAGCGCAAGCACCGGCCTATCTAGCCTCAACCGCGAACGCCGTCTCCGACAGCGCGGTTGGGCAGATGCAAAGCCTTCGGCCCGATGCTGATGCCGATCTGCAGACTGTGGGCGATGCGGTGCGCGCGATCGATGAAGAACTCCGCATAATCGGGCTCGCTGACCGCGCGCGTGGTCGCCTCGAAGAGGGCACGACAGCACTCAAAGTGCCCACCCATCAGGGCCATGCCCCTGTGGGCCACCTCTGGCTTGCCCTGGTACCGGCCGTTCGCAGGGTGATGGGCGGCCAGAAGTCAACCATGATCGCCAGATGCCGGCTCGATCATGAAATCGCGCTCATCCAACCCATGCAAAAGATGCTCACTGGATTCCTCTTTGCTCAAGTCCAAATACATGTATTTTATATGCATCTTTAAGGAGTTCGAATGAGGCTGACGTACCACACCGACTTTGCGCTCCGCCTGCTGATAAGCCTCGCCGTCGTCGAAGAGCGCCTCGTCACCATCGAGGAGCTCGCAAGGCGTCATGGGCTGTCCCGCAACCATCTGATGAAGGTGGCGCAGACCCTGGTCAGCCTCGGCTACGTTACAGGCGTGCGTGGACGCGCCGGCGGCCTGAAGCTCGCCAAGCCCGCCGCCACGATCCGCATGGGTGAGGTCGTTCGCGCTCTGGAGGACGACATCCTCCTGGTGGAGTGCCTGGGCAACGGACCGATCACCTGCATCCTAAGTGGCGCCTGCCTGCTCACTCACACTATGGGCCGCGCCATGGAGGCCTTCTTTGCCTCGCTCGACGAGGTGACGCTGGCCGACTTGGCCGCCCCACGCATGGCCCTTCGCCAGCGTCTTGGAGTCGGCGACGGGAACAACCGCAGCCTTGCCGCCACTGCCTGAGATCAACACACCGAACGGAAGGAAATAAGAGCAATGCCGACCAAAGCCATCCTGACCACCGTGCTCCTGCTCACGGCAGCGCCGGCCTCCGCCGAGTGCATCTACAGAAATGCCTACAACCACCTGACCAACGAATACGTTACTGTTCCGGTCTCCTGCCCTCCCGTGAAGGCAAGCCAGACGCCCCGATACCGCAGCTGGCATGAATGCCCGGTTCACGAGGAGCGAAACGCCAAAACCGGCGACGTCTATCAGGTGCGGTCCTGCGCATGACGAACCCACCGGTGGTCGAATGAAGGTCGCCACCGACAGGAACAGAACAACCAAGCCCACAAAAGCGGTGCCGAGGTTCGGCTCCTGTGGGCTTTTTTGCTGCCGTCACACCGCGCGGCTGTGGGTTCTGCCCGACTGGCCGAGATAGGCGTCGAACGCGGACGCCACGCTCCGCACCAGGAAGCGGGTGTCGTCATTCACCGACAGCACGTTGCCATCGAGCTGGATGACGCCATCGCCCTCCAGCATCCGCAGGCGCGGGATCGACTGCAGGATAGTCTCAGGCGCCACGCCGTGCCGCTTGCACACCTGCGCCACATCCACCTTGAAGTCGCACATGACCCTTTCGATCAGGTCGGCTCGGAGTCGGTCGTCCGCCGTCAGGGCATAGCCCTTCGCTGTCGCCAGCTCTCCTCTGGAGATGCGTTCAGCATACTGCCCAAGGATGATCTCGTTCTGGGCATATCCCTGAGTCAGCCGTCCGATGGCAGAAGCACCGAAGCCGATCAGCACGTCGCTGGGATCGGTCGTGTAGCCTTGGAAGTTGCGGTGCAGGACGCCATCGACCTGGGCCTGCACCATCGTGTCCTCCGGGAGGGCGTAGTGGTCGAGACCGATCCGACGGTAACCGGCTTCAACGAGCGCCTCGGCGATGGCCTCGGCCTGCTCGTAGCGGGCGGCGCCGTCGGGCAGCGCAGCCTCGTCGATCTTGCGCTGATGCTTCTTGAAAGTTGGGATGTGCGCGTAGCCGAAAACGGAAAATCGTTCAGGGCGCAATTCAATGCTCTTGCGCACGGTCTCAACACAGGATTTCACCGTCTGGTGCGGAAGGCCGTAGATCAGGTCGAAGTTGATGCCGCGCACCCCCGCTTCCCGCAGGCCGTTCGTAGCACGTGCAGTCTGCTCGAAGCTCTGGATGCGGTTGATAGCCTTCTGAACCACTGGATCGAAGCTCTGCACGCCGAGGCTGGCGCGGGTGACCCCGGCCTCCCCTAGGGTCTTCGTCATCGTCTTGGTCAGGGTGCGAGGGTCGATCTCGACTGCAATCTCAGTATCCTCACCGAGGGAGAATTTCTGCCGCATCAGGGCCATGAGGCCAAGAAGCTCGGAGGGCTCCATGATGGTCGGCGTACCGCCGCCGAAATGGACATGGCGGACCGACAGTGGGCCGGTCAAGCGCTCCGTCACGAGGCCGATCTCCCGGCGGAGGACATCCAGGTAGTCAACAATCGGCGCATCGCGCTGGGTGATGGTTGTGTGGCAGCCGCAGTACCAGCACATGGAGCGGCAAAACGGCACGTGGAGGTAAAGGGAGGTGCTCGTTCGAGAAGGCAGGGACGCCAGCCAGTGTCCATAAGACTCGTGGCCAATGGCATCGGAAAACTGTGGCGCTGTCGGGTAGCTCGTGTAGCGCGGAAGCCGCTCCTCGCCATAACGCGCTCTCAGATCTTCTTTCATGGTGCAACCCCGTGCAGGCAGCGGACCACACCCCGGAGGGCATCCGCCTTTCATGAAAGGGGCATACAGGGCATCAGGCCTGTCTTCTTTGCGCTTACTCAATAAGATCCGGCGCCTTTCCGGTCCACAGCGCACAATTCTATTGATCTACATCAAATACTTGATGTCGCTTAATAAAAATCACGCATCTTGAACCGCATTCGACAACATATTTGCGCTGCAACAAATAAGCTCGGAATGCTCGGGAGTACAAAGCCTTCATCCGATGACGGACCAGAACGATCCGCCAGGCGGTCCCATAGAGGAGATGAAAATGAAGGCCCTGAAGATCCCGGGACGCCGGCCGCTGCTTGCGACCGCTGCCGTTTTAGCCCTTGCCAGCGCGACCTGGCTCGGCGCCCCGCTCGCAGCCAACGCAGGCGACAAGGTGGCGGCTGCCACGACACACGCTCACGCTGCCACCGAGGCAGCTCCGGTTAGCGTTGTGCGCCTGCCCAACGATCTTCCCGGCCCCATCGGCAAGCGTGGCCCGCAGCGGATCAAGGTCGATCTGGAGACCGTCGAGGTGACAGGTGAACTCGCCGACGGCACCAGCTACCACTACTGGACCTTCAACAAGAAGGTGCCGGGTCCCTTCGTTCGGGTTCGGGTCGGCGATACCGTCGAGGTCAAGCTCAAGAACCATGACGACAGCATGGTGATGCACAACGTCGACTTCCATGCGGTGACCGGCCCCGGTGGCGGCGCCAAGGCGACGGAAGCTGCTCCCGGTGAAACCCGCGGCTTCGAGTTCAAGGCGCTCAACCCTGGCCTCTATGTCTATCACTGCGCCACCCCCATGGTCGCCCAGCACATTGCCAACGGCATGTACGGCCTGATCCTGGTGGAACCTGAGGACGGCCTGCCGAAGGTCGATCACGAGTTCTACGTGATGCAAGGCGAGATCTATACCGAGCAGGCTTTCGGCACGAAGGGGCTGGTGGAGGAGAGCTACGACAAGCTGATCAGCGAGCGGCCCGAGTACTTCATCTTCAACGGCAGCACCGAGGCCCTGAAGAAGAATCCGCTCAAGGCGAAGGTCGGCGAGACGGTGCGGGTCTACTTCGGCGTGGGCGGTCCCAACTACACCTCGTCGTTCCACGTGATCGGTGAGATCTTCGACAGGGCCTACAACATGGGTTCGCTGACCACAGACCCGCTGAAGGACGTCCAGACAATCACCACGCCTCCCGGCGGCGCCAGCGTGGTGGACTTCAAGGTCGAGGTCCCCGGCAATTACATTCTGGTCGACCATGCCCTGAGCCGGGTCGAGCGTGGGCTGGCCGGCATCCTTCAGGTCGAGGGCCCCGAGAATCCCACGATCTTCAAGGACCACAACCCCGAGAAGTCGGCTATGTCGACTAGCGGTCACTAACAGAGGCAATTCGATGTGATGAAAAGTCCGGGCATGGCCCGGACTTTTTGCGTCCCGTGTTTTTGCGCCAGGACAACGAAGCCAAGACCTTCATCTGTCTACCTGTCTTCACAGGGCGTGCACCGCCACCACCTCAAACACGATTGAGACCGCTGATGAAACCTGAGCTGCACGAGGTCGCTGCTCCCGGCCTGGCCACCCCACCGCCCCCCTCGCCTCTGCTGGCGCGCGTACGCGCTGTCATGGACACCCTCGACCTGGACTGCCGCTGCCGCGGCAAGCTCGACGCCGCGCTGGAGCGGTTCGAGGCCCTAGAGAATCGGCGCCAGCTCCGCGGCCTGATCCTCGATGCCCGCCACCAGGCGGAGCGCATCGGGGCGCTGCTCGAACTCGTCGGTGAGCTTGACACCGTCTCGACAGACGAGGCGGACCTGAGCGTATTTCAGGAGATCTCGCTGCTGTTCGAGGACATCAAGGCGGCGGCGATGCGCGGGGCCGAGGACATGGTCCGTGCGGCAGGACTTGACCTGCGTGGCGGCCAAGCGGCCTGACCTGCAGTCCGGGTGCCGGTTATCCCTGTCGGAGCTACACCGGCCCGGGCATTTGCAGGATCACCTCAGGATCGTCGGCATGGGCGCTAAGGAGGCGGTTCCGTTTTCTGACGAGGGTGCGGCCGACAAATTTGCATTCGCGCGCGGCGGACACGTGATGGTTTTTCGCCGAAGCGCCAAAAGACTATGTACTCGGCGCCACGGCGGAAATTACGAGTTCAATCAAGGAAGGGCGCGAAGGCCATGATGCCCCCGCTGGGCGAAAGGGCGGCCACGCCCTTCAGAGAACTACTTTGGCCCATCCAACCACTCACAGGCGTTTCATCGGAACAACCGCGGCGATCGCAGCATCACGAGACGTCGCTTTATAACTGCGGATCCCGCGGATACCTGGGTAAGTGGATTTGGCGGACCGCGGAGCTTCATCCAAGAAGGCTACTGTGCGGATCAAAAGCAGATCCTAGTCGGTCAGGGCTAGAGTGAGTGGTGACATCATCTACGGGTGCGCGTTGTCCTGGATAAATGTCGCAACGCGCGATCGCCGATACCTGACGTTTGAGGCGGATTGACCTTCCCATGGTTGGAAGGCCGAGCATCTGTCCTAGCGTATCAGGCGAGGTGAGCTATGACCGATAATCGCATCATCGAAGACCACTCTCATGGTGAACATCATCGGCATGGTGACCAAACCGGACACACCCATGATCACCACCACGAGCCTCCAGTCGATGCGGGTAAGATGAAGGATCCGGTCTGCGGGATGACAGTCGATCCGCACACGACAACCCACCGGGCCCAGTACCATGGCAAGGCGTATTATTTCTGCTCGTCAGGCTGCCAGTCGAAATTCATGGCCGAGCCCGCCAGGTACATCGATCGTGTGAACGAGAGGGGCGCGGAAGCCGTGCCGGAGGGCACGATCTACACATGTCCGATGCATCCGCAGATCCGGCAGGCGGGTCCCGGTTCCTGCCCGATCTGCGGCATGGCCTTGGAGCCTGTTCTCGTCAGCGCCGAGGCGACTCCGAACGCCGAGCTTATCGACATGAAGCGCCGGTTCTGGATCGGCCTCGCCATGACCCTGCCCGTGTTCGCGCTGGAGATGGGCGGCCACCTCACCGGGCTCGACCACCTGATATCACGCTTGGCATCCAACTGGATTCAGCTCGCCCTCGCGACCCCGGTCGTGCTCTGGGCGGGATGGCCGTTCTTCGAACGCGGCTGGGTCTCAATCAGGAACCGCAGCCTCAACATGTTCACGCTGATCGCCATGGGCACCGGCGTCGCGTGGGTCTACAGCGTGGTGGCGACGCTCGCGCCCGGCATCTTCCCGGCGGCGTTCCGCGGCCATGACGGCTCGGTGGCAGTCTACTTTGAGGCCGCAGCAGTGATCACGGTCCTCGTCCTTCTCGGGCAGGTGCTGG
>JAYSGD010000002.1:0-425591 GCA_041913065.1 Microvirga sp.
CGGATCTTCACGTTGTAGTCAACAACCCGCTTCACGCACACAAGAAGCTTCATTCTAAGGATCCTTGAACAAGAAATGACGCTTAAGCCGCCTCAGCTCGCGGGGTGGAGAACTCCTGCAGCAACGCGTGCCTGCGACCCTCGGCCTGTTCAATGGCAGCTTGCTTGACTGGACCAAAGCCTCGAATGGAATCCGGCAGAGACAGGATATTGATCGCAGTAGCGAGGTTTTCTCGCGTCAGATTGCTGAGCACGAGTGTTAAATCGCCCTCATAACGGCTGATGAGATCACGTTCCTGTCGACGTTCGTGCGTCCAGCCGAAGGGGTCGAGAGGCGTCCCGCGCAAGCTCCGGAATTTCGAGAGAACATTCAGAGCCGGGAAGATCCATGGCCCAAACCGCATTTTCTTCGGACGTCCGGTTGACTCATCTCTCCGGGCCAGCAGCGGAGGAGCGAGCCAGAGCGACAGCCGTTCATGCCCCTCGAAAGTCCGGTCGAGCCGGGCCTTCCAGGCACTCTCGGCATAAAGACGGGCAACCTCGTATTCGTCCTTGTAGGACATCAGCTTCGCGAGATTCAGCGCGACTGCCTTTGTGAGCTCGTCAGAGCCTGACGCAATACTCTGCTCGACCTTCCGCACTTGCTCGATCCAGCGGGCATAGCGGCTTGCCCATTGCTTATTCTGATAGCGTGTCAGATGTTCGATGCGATGCTCCACGATCTCGTCGAGGGTATCCAGCCTGCGCGACCTCCGCTCTCCGGCGGATACAAGCTCCGGCGATACGGCAGCCAGACGCCCGAGATCGAAAGCGTCAAGATTGAAGGGCACAGCTGCCCCGTTGAGCTCTATTGCCTTTCGCAGTGCATGAAGCGGCAGCGGGAGCCAACCCTTCTGATGGGCGAAGCCCACCATCATCATGTTCGCGCCAATCTTGTCCCCGAGAAGCCGTTGAGCAATTTCCTCCGCATCGAGCACAATAGTTTCCGCAGCGGCGAGCTTGACGCGAGAAACGAGACCATCCTCATCAAGACGATAATCGCGGTTCGATTGGAAGGCCGCCGTCGGGGCTGGGTTGGCCCCGAGCAACACCTTCGTTCGCGAAGGGGAACAGGCCTTCAGACCGTCAGGGCCTGCGGCGGTGACAAGGTCGCATCCAAGGACCAGATCCGCACTGCCCGGGCCAACTTGTGAGCCTTTGAGGCTGTCGGGGCTGGACGAGAGCCGCAGGTGGCTGAAGACCGCACCGCCTTTTTGGGCAAGGCCGGTCATATTATAGCTGTTGGCACCCTTGCCGACCAGATTTGCAGCCATGGCAAGGACGCTGCCGATCGTCACGACACCGGTTCCACCGACGCCGGTTATCAGCACATTGCAATTGTCGAGATCGGCGGCAGCAACCTCCGGCAAGGCAGCCAGGCGCTCACGATTGATTCCGCCCGATTGCTTGCGAAGGCGTCCGCCCTCCACCATCACGAAAGAAGGACAAAAGCCTTCGATACAAGACGTGTCCTTATTGCAGGATGATTGCTCGATCATTCGCTTGCGACCGAGCTCGGTCTCGACCGGAAGGATGCTGACGCAATTTGACTGCACGGAACAGTCGCCGCAACCCTCGCACACGTCCTCGTTGATGAAAACGCGAATGGACGGATCAGGCATGAGGTTGCGCTTGCGCCGCCGCCTCTTCTCAGCCGCGCAAACCTGTTCATAGACAAGAACTGTCGTGCCGGGGGTCTGGCTGAGCTCCTTCTGCACCCGGATCAGTTCGCTGCGCGCAATGACGTCGACACCCGGGATTGCGATCGCAGTTCGGTCGAGGTCGTCTGTAACGACCACCACTTTCGCGGCTCCTTCGGCGAGCACCTGCCGCACGATCATTTCAGTGCTCAACGCTCCTTCGACGGGTTGCCCGCCGGTCATCGCAACAGCGTCGTTGGCGAGGATCTTATAGGTGATGTTCACACCCGACAGGATTGCAGCGCGTATGGCGAGAAGACCGGAATGTGAATAGGTCCCATCTCCGAGATTCTGGAAAATGTGCTTCGTGCTCGTGAAATGGGACAAGCCGATCCAATTGGCGCCCTCTCCGCCCATCTGGACCGGCTTGAGCGTATCGCGGTTCATCCACATGGCCATCGAGTGGCAACCGATGCCCGACATCGCAAGAGAGCCGGCCGGAACCTTCGTCGATGTGTTGTGCGGACAGCCGGAGCAGAAATAAGGCACGCGGCGAGGCTGGCTTGGATCAGGCTCGGGATTGCCAGTGACACGCGCCTTCGCATAAGCCTGCCGCACCTCATCGTCCGCAAGGCCGATATCTTCCATTCGGGCCAGGATCGCCGCAGCGATCGTTATCGAATCGAGTTGGACGTCGGAAGGAAGCAGCGCATTGCCCGAAAGGTCCTGCTTTCCGACAATGCGCGGGCGCGTGGGATCGTTGAACAGAATCTTGGCAGCTTGGTCTTCGAGGAAGGGGCGCTTTTCTTCGACAAAGAAGAGTTCGCTGCATCCAGCGGCGAACTCTCGCATTCCGACTGGTTCCAGCGGCCAGACGAGGCCTATCTTGAAGACTGAAACCCCTCGCTCGACAGCTCGCTCCTCGGTCAATCCTAGCAGGCCAAGGGCGTCTGTCAGATCGGCATAGGCCTTCCCTGCGCTGACGATTCCGAGTTGGGCGCCAGCCTGTCCGAGCTTACGAACATCGAGCTTGTTCGAGCGGGCATAATCGTGGACGCGCGGCAAGCGTTGGCGGATGACCACCATTTCGTCCCGTTGCGGTCCATAGTCGAGCTTGGGCCTGATATCCGCGGAAGCGTCCGATGAAGGGAGAGTAATGTGAGGCGTGTCCGCCGCCATACTCACCGTCGATGTCGTCTCCACGGTCTCGTTGACCGTCTTGAGACCAACCCAAAGTCCGGAATAGCGGGACATAGCCCAGCCGTGGATTCCGAACTCCATGATTTCCTGAACATTCGCCGGGTACAGGACGGGCATCAGGTTGGCGGCAAGCGCCTGCTCGCTCTGGTGCGCGACGGTGGAGGACTTGCCCGGGTGATCGTCCCCGAACACCACCAGAACACCGCCGTGCTCTGTGGTGCCGGCGTAATTGCCATGCTTGAACGGATCGCCGGAACGGTCGATGCCTGGCCCCTTGCCGTACCACATGGCGTAGACACCATCGACGGTCTTGCCCGGCACGCTGTCGATCTGCTGCGTGCCCCATACTGATGTAGCAGCAAGATCCTCGTTCACGCCGGGCTGAAATACGACGGATGCTTCTTTCAGCAAGTCCCGTGTCTTCCAGAGCTCCATGTCGAGACCGCCGAGAGGCGAGCCGCGATACCCGGAGACGAAGCCGGATGTATTCAACCCGGCCTTTCGGTCACGCTCGCCTTGAACCAACAGCAGGCGCACCAAGGCCTGAGTGCCGCTCAGGAATAACGTCCCTGAAGTCTGGGTGTATCGATCGGTGAGGGAAACGTCCCTGAGAGCGATATTCATAAGAAGCCCTTTTCAGACCGCCTCGCCGCGCAGGCCGAGATTGACGACTCCGTCGCGAGCTAGTGAATCGATCGCATCTGCACTCCAACCAGCATCACGAAGCACTTCCTGCGTGTCGCAACCAATCTCGATAGGCAGACGACGAAACTCGGGAACGGCTCCATCGTAGCGCACGGGATGGGCCAAGACCGTGCCTACGCCCTCCCCGACATCGAATTGCTGAATGCATTGATTATGCAGGACCTGCGGATCTTGCCGGATGGCATCATAGTCCTGAACTTTCTCGTACCACATGGACAGCGGCGCGAGCGTCCTGTCGAGACGCTCATAGGTCCAACTCTTCAGCTCCTCGCCTAGAATTTTCGTAAGTGCATCTCGATTTGCCATTCTGTCGTGGGACAGCGCAATAAGCTCGGGATTGCCGATGGCTTCCGCGAACTTCGCGACTTCTCCCCCAAGGCTGATGACAGCATGGCAGTCGGCAAGCTGATAAACGCCATATGGAGCCGGAAGGAACCACGATGCGAGCCTGGGGTCCCGACGAAAACGCTCGCTCGTCCGGTTACCGGAAAAATAGCCCGCAAAGGACTCGGTTTGCAGATCGAGTCCAGCATTCAGGAGATTGGACTCAATCCGCGTCCCCTGCCCTGTTGTTAGCTTCTTGATGAATGCGGCATTGATCGCCATCGCCATTAGCGCCGCCGCATGTTGATCGACAATCGGCGCGCCGGGCACGGTCGGCCCTGTGTCGCGATTGCCCGTAATCGCGATAAGGCCGCATCGCGCCTGGATGAGAAGATCTTGGCCCGGCATTTCAGCCATCGGGCCCGATGATCCCCAACCCGATGCGGAGGCATAAATGATGTCCGGTTTGACAGCTTTGACGGCCTCGTAACCGAACCCAAGCCGCTCAAGCACACCACCGCGATAGTTTTCCAAAAGGACATCCGTCTCCTTGATCAGGGAGAAGATGACCTCTTTCCCGCGCTCATTCTTGAGGTCGACGGAAATCGAGCGAGTATTGCGATTGACAGAAAAAAATGTCGCGCTCAGTCCATCGACGAAGACATCGTCAGCGCCATAGCTGCGCTCAAACGCGCCCGTAAGAGGTTCAACCTTGATGACGTCAGCACCCATATCCGCAAGGTATTGCGCTGCCGCCGGCCCTTGAACGAAATGGGTGAAGCTCAGGACCTTCATATTCTCGAGCATTGCGTGGTCCTTTTTGTCGACTTTAAAGCGACTGATGGCCGTTCTTCAGCAGGCTGCGTGCAATGATGACGCGGTGGATATCCGATGCACCGTCGAAGATCCGGTAGACGCGGGCGTCACGGTAAAGCTGCTCAAGGGGCATCTCACGGCAGTATCCCATACCGCCGAATATCTGCACCGCTTTGTCGGCAACCCGCCCAAGCATCTCGGAAGCATAGTATTTCACCATCGAGACTTTCTCCCGTGGGTCCATTCCCTGGTCCGTCTCCCAGGCAGCATTCAGGACCATCATACGGGCAGCGAAGATTTCGGTCGCCATGTCGGCGAGCATCGCCTGCACCATCTGAAAGTCACCGATCTTCTGGCCGAACTGCTCACGCTGGTTCGCGTAATCGATACACATCTGCATCAGCTTGCGCGCCATTCCGACAGAACGACCCCCGACCATTCCAAGTCGCACCTTGTTGATGGTCGACAACGCTTGGTAAAGACCGGTTCCCTCCGGCCCGAGCATCTGGCTCTTCGGAAGGCGGACGTTATCGAAAATCAATTCCGAATGGTTCGTCGCCCTCAAGCCCATCATGTATTGGATGCGGCCCACGGTGAAGCCGGGCGTTCCCTTGTCAATCAGGAAAGCGCTGATGCCCTTGCTGCCTTTCGATGGATCGGTGACTGCCGTGATGATGAACGCATCAGCCACGTCAGCATCACTGATGAAATGTTTTGTCCCATTGATGATATAGTCATCGCCATCACGCTTCGCGGCGGTCTTGATGCCTGCAGCATCCGAACCGGCATTCGGCTCGGTCATTCCAAGCGCAACATTGATCTCGCCCTGAACCGCCGGATAGAGATACTTCTCGCGTTGTTCCCCGACGCAGTTGACGAGGGAGCCAGGAATGGCTCCGAATGCACGCCGCACGAGCGCATCCTTCGTGAAGCCGAACTCTTCCTCACAAAGACACATATCAACGGCGCTGAGGCCGCCGCCGCCGACCTCTTCCGGCATTCCCATCGCGAAAAGCCCAAGCTCTTTCGCCTTCGCGCGTAGTTCTCGTGCGAGCTCAGGCCTGACCTGTTGGATCTCTTCAACCTCTGCTTCATGGGGCGCGAGCTCGTCCTTGATGAACCGCCGCACTGTACCGAGGATCATTTGAGTTTCCTCGGGAATGGAAAAATCGATCACGTCACATTCCTCCAGATGCTCTCACGGGAGCCATCGAGTAGTCTTTAGTTATTGGAGAGGGAGCCTGTCTCAGTCCCGAATTTCGAAAGCAGCAGGATCCAGGCGGTCGCCAAATCTTGCGGGCCTCTTGGCACGGAAGGCACCTACGCCTTCGCTGAAATCGTTGGTGCGCGACAGACCTTCGCTGAGATCCAGCGTCTTTTGAATCGCCATATCTTCTGGAAGATCGTGGGCGTACTCCAGGGCAGCCTTGCATGCATACAATGCCTGGGCTGGACCCGCCGCGAGAGTAGCCGCCAGTTCTCGAGCGACCGTCAGCGCGCTTCCCTTCGGAGCGATCCGGTTCGCCAGTCCCCATTCATGAGCCGTCTCGGCATCAATCGAATTGCCCAACAACATCATTTCCTTGGCCCGGCCGAGTCCGATGCGCTGTGTAACCCGCACCGTTCCACCGCTTCCTGGAAAACCGCCCAGCTTGACTTCGGGAAGCCCGAGGACTGCGTCTTCCGACACCACGACGAGATCACAGCCGCTGGCTAGCTCTAGTCCGCCACCAAGCGCGAGTCGCTCGATGGCAGCCACAGTCGGCTTCGGAAAATGAGCAACCTGTCCGTAAACCTCGTTCTCGCGGCCGAGCTTGCGCGACACGATCGCTTTCTCGGAAACGAGCATTGGAAATTCGTTGATGTCGGAGCCGGCGCAGAAGGCGCGATCCCCCTCGCCTGTCAGCACGAGCGCTCCGACTTCGGGATTGGCGGCGAGTTCGTCCAGCGCCTCCCCAAGCTGGCGCGTAAGGTCGAGAGTGACGACATTCAAAGGGGGATTGGAAAGAAACACGGTCGCAACTCGACCATCAAGTTCCACCCGAATTTTTTTATCCGGCATTTTGGGCGTCCTCCATGATGAGAACTTGACTTAGACTGACTTGCACGTCAATAAGTTTTTTGGAGGCATTGGTACGCGCCGAGCCTCTCTGTTCCGATCATGGCTGCTTGCGGCTTTGTCGAGACGTGGGAACACAAAAACTATGGAGGAGACGAACAGCATGGCCGCCATTGTCGTCGCGAAGATCAAAGTCACGGACTCTGACAAATACGAGCATTACAAGCCGCTCGCGAAGCATGCCATCGAGCTCTTTGGTGGCCGCTATCTCGTTCGGGGATCCGAGCCGCACAGCATTGAAGGGGACACAAGTGAAGCGCGGTACGTGATTGTCGAGTTCGACTCAGTCGATACCGTCCATCGCTTCTATCAGTCACCGGAATACCAGAAAGCGCGAGAAGCACGTGCAGGCGCCGCGATCGCTGAGATCATCGCACTCCAAGGCATCTGAATAGATGGAGGACTTCCATGCCTAGAATGAACTACGATTGCTCCGGCGTCATCCCCGCCTGCCTTCTTCCCCTTCACGACGACCTGTCGATTGATGAGAAGAGCTTCAGAAAGCATCTTCAGGACATCGCGGCTGTGCGCGGCGTTTCCGGCATTACCGTGAATGGTCACGCATCCGAGGTATCCTCCTGCACATTCGAGGAGCAGGAGCGGCTCCTGGACGTAGCGCTCGAAGAGATCGGCAACAGCACGCCGATCATCAACGGCGTCTATGCGGATAGCGGCTTTGAGGCCGCGAAGATCGCTCGCATGGCTGATCGCAAAGGCGCTTCAGCACTCCTGGTGTTTCCGTCCAACGTATTCATCCTAGGATCGCGCCCTGAAATGATCATCGATCATTATAAGCGGATCGCCGAGGTGACGGACCTGCCGCTCATCATCTTCCAGTTTCCGGTCAACACGCCTCTAACCTACTCGCACGATGTTCTTGCCCGCCTCATCGAGCAAATTCCGACCGTGCGCGCAATCAAGGACGGATGCGGCGATCCGGTCCGCCATGA
Source organism: Microvirga sp. (assembly GCA_041913065.1). GTDB lineage: Bacteria > Pseudomonadota > Alphaproteobacteria > Rhizobiales > Beijerinckiaceae > Microvirga. Next base: position 7,793 of record JAYSGD010000002.1, read on the forward strand.
GCTGACTATACGTGAGCTCCAATCCGACAAGCGCCCCTTCCATGTTCTATCGACCCATAGCGCCTGGTTGCTCAGCTCCCTCGTCACGGGCTGCAACGGTCTCTTGTCGGGTGCGGGAAGCACCATAGCCGACCTGCAGGTCGCCCTCTTCGAGGCCGTCAAAAGCAACGATCTCGCGACGGCAAAGGCTGTCGCGGCGCGGATCTACCCGATCACTCATGCGTTCTATGGCGCCCCAGGCGTCGATATGCACAATCGCATGAAGGAAGCCCAGGTCATCCTTGGACGCCTGCCCAGTGCCGCGGTTCGTCCGCCGCTGCAGAAGCTCGACAGCTCTGAGATCGAGAGAATCCGACGGGCGCTTACGCTTGCCGGCATTCAGAATGAGGGCGCAATCATGTCGGCCGCGTAATTCACAGGCCTCTAATTGCAAGAACTTGCGAAAACTGAGAATATGGGGGAGTTGACTACCAGTGAAAGCGGTCAAATACCCAACAGATGGTTGCATCTCCCCCATGCGTGAGCAAATCAAGCTCGTTGCCGAGGAACTTCTAATCAAGCACGGTTATCGGGGCCTCAGTTTCCGTCAGATTTCCGAGGTTCTGGACACGACCCGTGCCAATCTGCACTACCACTTCGGCAGCAAGGACGGCCTCGTTGAGGAAGTCCTTGAGGATTATGCCAACCGGACGATTGCATCCTACCGGGATATCTGGACGGATAGTACGACAACCCTGCGGAAGAAGGTCGCATCCGTCGTTGCGCATGCTCGGCAGCGTTATCAGAACTATAATCCATCAGGCAGCCATGGCGAGCCTTGGAGCCTTCTAATCAGGCTCAGGACCGATAGTGATGCTCTCACGCCTAGAATGCGCGCCAAACTCCGTGACTGCACGGTTGAGTTCGAAACGCTGGTGCGTGTTGGTGTAAGAGCTGCGATCCAGTCGGGGGAACTTGAGGCGGACGCGCCTCAGGAACAGATCGTGATTCAACTGGTCAACATCATTCACTATGCCGGCTCAATCACCCGTGACCACGGCGGTTTCGATCGCCTCGCGCATTTGTGGGAAGCGACACTTTCCACGATCGAACGCGCTTACGGGCGCAAAACGGTGAAGGCCAAGCAGGCCGCGCATCCTTAGGCGACCTGTTCACTCTTTCCCCAAACTATCCTTGACGCCCGCGGTTCCCTCAGATCCCCGTCTCCTGTGGAGCAGCACGTGCATTTTGAATCAAGTCTTTCAAAGTAATACCCTGCATCTTTCGATCCCAGGTGCGACCTGTCACGCCGGCAGCCCTTAGATCAACCTTCCGAGTTTTCTTTGTAGGAGTTCGAGGCATCTCGTCGAGAACCTCAATATACCGAGGGATCATGTAGTGCGGCAAACTAGATGCGAGAAAGGCCAGCAAGTCTTGTGGGGCGAATGAAAAGCCGGGCCGCGTCACGACACACAGCTTGATGTCATCATCGGATTCATACTCGGACGGAACCCCTACTGCCGCGCATTCCGCTATCGGAGGGAAGGTGTTGGCAACAGCCTCGATCTCATACGATGAGATGTTCTCTGCTCTACGTCTGATCCGGTCCCCGAGGCGATCCACGAAATAGATCCACCCGTCCGCGTCCATATAGCCAGTGTCACCGGTATGGAACCAGAGGTTCCTCCAAGCACGCACAGTTGCGGCCGGATTTGCGAAATAGCCTGGGCTGATGATGCCCGGCAGCTTCGGACGCACTACAAATTCGCCAATCTGGCCTTGAGGTATCTCCTCATCGGTCTCCGGATCAACAATGCGGAATTCATACCACTCATGTCGAGTCTTTCCGCAGGAACCCGGCTTTAACGGCTCCTCCTTCGGATGCCAGCACGGGATGTTGACCTCGGTCATCCCCCAGGTCTCGATGCCTTTGACGCCAAATCGACGTTCGAAATCCGAAGCGATACGCTTGGGAAATGGCGAGGTTCCGATCCGGGACAACTTTGTATCGGCGTCGTCAAGGCGTTCCACCTGCGAGAAGATCATCTCCAGCAGCGGCCCGTGCCCGATCGTCACCGTCGCTTCAGTGGCTCGGATTCGATCGATCCATTCGGGGGCCGAGAATTTCTCATCGAGGTGGACCTTTGCCCCCGTCAAAAGTGCCGCATAGATCACGCAGAAGCGCGGGGACATGTGAAAGAGGGGATGGGCACAGTAAAAGGTGTCGTGGCCCTCGACCCATAATCCTTCGACAGTCTGGCGCCCCGTTAGGAAGGCCTGCGCATGGGTGAGCATGACACCCTTCGAGGGTCCGCTCGTGCCAGAGGTAAACAGAATCGACATGACGTCGCTGTAACGCGTTTCCGGAGAGAACTCGCTTTCCATTCCGGCATGCGATTGCGGAACAAGCGGCGCGATCTCCATGTTGAATCCGGAAACTGGATCAAGGTCGACGCCAATCGTAAGGACCGTTTGAACATGGGAGAGGCTTGACTGCATGCCATGCAAGGCAGGCAGGAACTGAGTATCGATGATAACGGCCTTCGCCTCGACCAGGTTCAGTGCGTGCTCGAGCGGCTTGCCGGAAAGCGCCGTGTTGACGGGTACGTCGATGGCGCCAAGAAGGCTGATGGCGAACCAGAGGGCTACATGTTCTGAACGGTTGCCGACCAGGAGGATCACTCGGTCCCCAGCGCAGATGCCAGCCCGCCTCAAGCTGAAGGCATAGTCTCTCGCCGTCTGGCGAATATCGGAGAACGAGATTGGGTCGCCATCTTGAAAAACAAGAAATGGCGCATCGGGCGTGAGGCCGGCGCGCCAATCCAAGGTCTTCACGAGCGTCCAATCCTGCAGTCCAATGTCAGAATAGGTTTCGTACACTGCGTTGGCCTGACATTATGTTTTTCGGCGGGGCGCACGAATGCGCCCCGCCTAGCATTTCATTTCACTGTCTTGAACTTGCCATCCCGAATTTCAACGGTGATCAGCGTATCCTCGAAGACCCCCTCGTGCTGGTCTTTCGAGTAGCAGAGGTTTCCGTCGAGATAGGTGTCCTTGAAATCACAGATCGTCTCCAGCGCGTCGCGGATCTTCGGGCCGGTGACATCGCCCTGGACGCGCCGGACAGCTTCGAAGGCAGCAAGGATTCCGGTTGATCCAATCAGCTCGGCATAGCCCTTAGGCGTCTTGCCGGCTGCTACGATGATCTCGCCCAGTTCTTTCTGTCTCTCGGAAGGATCATCCCAGTTTCCGATCGAAACGATCTGGATGCCCTCGCCTGCAGGCCCGGAAGCATCGAGGAAAGGCCGCTGGTTCAAGCTGCCGGTGCCGATGATGGGCGCCTCGATCCCGACCTGCTTGGCAGCCCGCACGAAGGCTGCGCCAAGGGCAGGAGCCGATGTCTTGAGCAGCACGACATCGGGCTTGGAATTGCGGATGTTTGTCGCTGCAGCGGTCAGATCAATCGCGTTGAGCGGGGCGCCGACGGCGGAAACGATTTCGATGTTGCGCTCTTCCGAAAGTTTCTTCGCCTGCTTCATGCCGGCTTCGCCATAAGCATCTTCCTGATACATGATGGCGACCCGCTTGTGCTTCGGCTGAAAGACACCGCGCTCCATGATCGCCGAGATGATGAGGGTATCCGAAGGTGCCGTGCGGAAGACCCACGGCCAGAACTTGTTATCCTTAGATGTGACGGTAATGGTGCCTACTGGCGCAAGGACAGGCACTTCGTTCGCCGCGGCAATCGGCATCAATGCCAGCGTGCCCGTGCCGATCGTCGAACCCGTAATTGCCACTACCCTGTCCTGGCGAATGAGCTTGGTGGCGCAGCGCGCCGCCTCGGTGGGATTGGTCTGATCGTCACAGAAGATCACTTCGACCTTCTTGCCGTTCAAGCCGCCTTCTTTGTTCACCTTAGCCGCGAGCGCCTCGACAATGTCTCGCTCCGGAACACCAAAGGGTGCAGCCGGGCCGCTCAGGCTGTAAATCCCCCCGATCTTTACTGTTTCCTGGGCAGATGCCGCTGCTATGAGAAAACCGCTAGCGGCAATTCCCGACAGTAGTCCCAACATGAACTTCTTCATGACCTGATCCTTTCCGAGTTCCCTGCTTAGACGACGTTATTCATTCACTTTGCCCAAAAAAGCGTCTGCCAGCTCCTTCGGGTTTGCGAGATCCTCTTTGCCGCCACTGCGAACGATTTGGCCCTGCGACAGGATCACGTATCGATCTGCGATGCGCGCGGCGAAGGGAACGTTCTGCTCGGCGAGGAGCAACGCCAGGCCCTTGTTCTTGAGCACGGCAAAAGCTCTTTCGAGGATGTCAAACACGGCAGGAGCCAAACCCTGGCTCGGCTCGTCAAGGATCAGGACATCGGGGCGACGTCCAAGGGCGAGGCCGATTGCCAGCATTTGCTGCTCGCCGCCGCTGAGAACACCGGCCATGGCCGTCTCTCGCTTTTTCAGGATGGGGAACAGATCGTTGATGAAGTCGCGCTGCTCTTCCCGCTCTTCAGCATGAAGAAGGCGCAATCCGATATCGATGTTCTCCTTGACCGACATGGTCGCAAAAATGTTGCCGCGCCTTTCCGGAACGAAGGCGATGCCGTTGCGGGCACGGAGGTGAGCATTCATTCGGCCCACATCCTGGTCCTTTACCCTAACCTCGCCACTTCCGCTGACGGTGCCGGCGATCGAGCCGAGCATGCTGCTTTTGCCGGCGCCGTTGGGTCCCAGGATTGCAAGCATTTCCCCAGAACGAAGGGAGAAATTCAAACCTGATACGACGGTGATACGGCTGTACCGGGCCACGATGTCCCGACACGACATCACGACTGCGTTCTTGTGCCGAGCAAGTTCGGAGACTTTTTCAACGACGGTCATCGTCCCGTGCTCCCGAGATACGTATCGATGAAGGCTTGGTTCTTCGCTATGGTGTCTGGAGTGCCTTCGAGCAGCATCTCTCCTTCCTTCAGCACCACAACATGCTCCGCCAGTTCGCGGATGAGATTGAAGTTGTGCTCAACCAGGAGGACGCCAACACCTCGTTCTGCGAGACGGCGCACCTCGTGACTGAGCATGCGCTGCTCATCGACGGCGAGACCAGCAGCTGGTTCATCGAGAAGGATATATTTGGGCTCATTCGCAACCGCGCGAGCCACCTCCACGAGGCGAACGCGTCCCATCGGAAGTTCGCTCATCTGCTGCGAGCGGAACTCCGACAGCTTGAGATCGTCGAGGATCTCGTCACAGCGGTCCCGAAAGCGCTTCTCCTCGGCGGCGGCGCTGGGCATTCTAAGGATCGAGGCCAGGATCGAGGTGCTGCGCAGGCGAAAGAAGCCACACATAACGGCCTCTTCAACCGTCACCTTCGGATCGAACCGCGGTGTTTGAAATGTCCGCGCCACTCCCCACGCGATCCGCTTATAGGCAGGCAGATCATCAATTCTTTTGTCGTCGACGGCGACCGTGCCGGCTGCCGGCTTGGCCATTCCCGTGATCGCATTGAACAGGGTACTCTTGCCTGAGCCGTTAGGCCCCACGACGGCAAGGATCTTTCCACGATCCAGCGTGAGAGACGCGTCCTTGAGAGCGGTGACGCCGCCGAAACGAACCGTGACATCCTTTACTTCGATCGTCATGCCGCACCTCCACGCACAGCCGGCTGCACTCGGGCGACATCCGAGTTCCGCTTCCTTCCATGGAAGAATGCCCGCCAGTTCGTTCCAAGCACGCCGTTCGGCGCAACGAGAAGAACGAGGATCAGGACGGCACCGAAGATCATGCCTTGGGTTTCAGCCGCAGGCAGGTAAAGGGTGATGAGGGTGAGGAAGGCCGCACCGAGAATAGGCCCCAGGAAGGTCGACGCACCTCCGATAACGGCCATGAGCATGATCTTGATCGAGACATGCATCGTCAGAGAATCAGGCCCCATATAGGTAAGGTGGTGGGCGTAGAGCCATCCAGCCAGCCCGGCTACCGAGGCCGAAAGCGCGAAGTACACAGCCAGCAGCGAAGGCACATGCACTCCATCTGCCGTTGCCCTCAAGGGATCGTGCTTTGCCGTCCTTACGGCGCGACCAATGGCGGAGTTTGTCAGATTGGCATAGAGGATCAGGACGAGCGCAACCAGCAGCCACCCGAGGACATGCATAGAGAAGAGATTGGGAGCGAACCAAAGAGTGGGAATTCCCGAGAGGCCGATATAGCCACCAGTGAAGTCTCCTCCTTCACGTATGGCGAGCTCCAGCACCAGGCTTAGAAGCAAGGTCGCGATCGACAGCGGCAGAGGCGAGAGCCGCGTAATGGCCCGCGCCATTGGATAGGCAAGGAGCATCGGCAGCACCAACGCAAGCACAAGGCCGACCAACGGCGAGAGGCCATAGCGTGTGGTGACCACGCTTGTGGCGAATGCACCAATCGACGCAAAGGCGGCAGGTGCGATTGAGAGAATTCCCGCCTGCCCATACGCCATACCCATGGAAAGCGCCATGAGCGAGAAGATCGCGACGAGGACGGAGTTATCGAGCCAGAAGGGGCTTGAGAAGATGAATGGCGATAGGAACGCAATCACCACGATGACGGAGAGGGCTGGCATGAGGAGCTTGAGCCTTGAGCCTTGCATCAGACACGCCCTCCCGTGGCAGCGATCTGGTTCATGCGTCCCATGGAAAGGATCACGAAGATGAAAATCAGTGGCGCGGCCGTTGCCCATCCTCCTGGCAGGTATCCTGAGCTGAGAGCCTGAACGATGCCGATGATAAGTCCGCCCGCAAAACCACGCAGCGGGCTATGCATGCCAAAGATGATTGCGGAGCCGAACCCCCAGATGGTCAGGGTGAATGCCGTGCTGTAATCGGCGCCTGTCGAGAAGAGGATGAGAACGCCGGCGATCCCAGCCAGCAGCCCGCCCAGAACATAGGTCGAGAACCAGATCAATCTCACCGGGATGCCGTTCAGAGCGGCACCAACCGGATTGACCGCGCTCGCACGCATCGCGCGCCCGAATGGGGTTCGCTGAAGGACGACGAATAGAATGGACAGGATGACAAGGCAGACGGCAAGATTGATGCCCATCTGAGGGCTAATCCGAATGTCACCAAAGTCCCAGAACGTGGTGAAAGGCTGTCGGATCATCGGGCTTGTGCCAAAGATCGTCAGAATGAATGACTCCAGGAAGGTCGCGAGGCCAAACGTTCCGAGCACCGCAATCACGTGGTCGACCGCGCCGGGACGATTGAGGCGCATCGAGATGAGTCCGACGACGGCCGAGGCGATGACGGCAGCGCCAACCGCGAGGATCACACCCGCAGGCCCGCCTACCGTATACATGATCGCAGCCGCAAGAACCGCATAGGCGCCAAGCGCCACATCCACCGAACCAGTCGTTACAAAAAGCAAACTCACGGGAAAAGCGAGAAGCCCATAAGTAACGCCCAGCAGAGCTCCACGCAGGAGATATTCCGCCAATTCAAACAACTTGTTCCTCCCTCGGCCTACTTACTTGAGGCATTCGAGCTTTTGCTTACTTACCTATGAGTAAGTATCCTTTCGATTAACCTGTCAAGCCATTTGCGCCCGATAGTTCCTCCCCCATTCGCATTAGTTCATCCATAGTCCGCCGGTGACGTTGATCGATTGTCCCGTCATGTAACTCGCCTCATCAGAGGCCAGGAATGCGACGACCTTTGCAATGTCCTCGGGTTGCCCTAAACGTCCCAGTGGAATTAAGTGGACTCGCTCCGATGCCGGCAGCAGCCCATTCGCGACTGCCGCCGCGTCCGCCTCGTCACGCATGCGAGTGTTCGCGATGGTTCCAGGGCATACTGCGTTGACCCGAATGCCATGCTTCGCGAGGTCAAGTGCCATGGATTGCGTCATGCCGATGAGTGCAAATTTAGAAGCACAATAGGCCAGAGACATCGGGCGCCCTGACTTTCCGAACCAGGAGGCGACGTTCACGATCACCCCACTGTTGCGATTGACCATCCCAGGAACGATTGCGTGGCAGCAATTGAATGCGCCTCGAACATTGACCTGAATTGTGCGATCGAAATCTTGTGGCGTAGCTTCCAGAATGGAAGCGACCTGCCCAATACCGGCATTGTTGATCAATATGTCCGGCACTCCGCCAAGGGCACCCGCCGTGTCCTGAAGCGCATCCTTCACCGCGCCGAGATCGGAAACGTCGACATGATGCGTTGATACGCGCGCGCTTGATCTTCGCAGCTCTTCGCCAGTCGCATCAAGGCTCTTTTTGTCATAATCCCATAACGCTACAGCGCATCCTTCGTTGATCAAGCGCTGCGCAATGGCTTTACCGATACCGTGCGCCGCTCCAGTCACAATCGCTGTTTTTTCAGAGATCTCGTACATTCATTACCCTGCTAAGAAATTTTTTCGAGATCCCATCCTCACATTGTCAGCGCCAAGGTGAGGACAGGATCCTCGCTGGTGCGACGACCAGCCGCCAAGGTTATCTACGCGAATTGTGGCTCTTGGGAGCGAACTGGGACCCAGCGCATGATATGCGTTGCAGAGGCAACCGCATCACCATGCTGGTTCACAACAGCGACGTCGGCAAGGGCGCGATTCCTATCAGCCTCGATCTTCGCAATCGTGTAGGTAACCGTCACCGTATCGCCGAAGAACACTGGCCCAATAAAGCGGACTCGGTCGTATCCCTGAGACACAGGCGTCAGATCAACGTATTTTTCCACATGCGGCGTGTACATCAATGTCGAGGCTGTGGACATGAATCCCATGGACAACACTCCATGGGCAATCCGTCGCCCGAACGCCGATTTCTTCATGAATTCTTCGTTACAGTGAACATCCGAAAGATCTCCGGTGATGCCGGCGAATAGATAGACGTCACTTTCGCTTACAGTCTTCGAAAAGCTGACCTTGTCGCCGATTGCGACCTGAAAATCCGCATCTCTCATAACATCCCTCCCGTGATTTTTGCCAAGAACGCTAATCCTGACTTGCATGTAGGTCAATATGGAATATGACTTACCTTAGGAGGAGTTGAAATGGCTATTGAAGGGAGCAGCCTGACCGGGACGCCTGAGCGCGATATCGGCCGCGTGCTAACATGCCTAGCCGACCGGTTCGGTGAGAGAATGAGCACCAATCCAACGGTGCGACAGCAACATTCGAGCCAGCTCACATGGCTGGAAAGCCAGCCTCCAGACGCGGTCGTCTACCCTGAAACCACCGAAGAAGTGTCAGAGATCGTCCGCATCTGTGCCGCCGGGCGGGTTCCCGTTATCGCCTTCGGCGCGGGCTCCTCCTTCGAAGGACACGTGAATGCGCCCTATGGAGGCGTCTCCATCGATCTCAGCCGCATGAAAAACATCATCGCGGTAAACGCAGAAGATCTGGACTGCGTGGTTCAGGCTGGCGTAACGAGAGGCGAATTGAACGAGCACCTGCGCGACACGGGTCTGTTCTTTCCGATAGACCCGGGAGCCGATGCTTCGCTTGGCGGAATGGCGGCAACTCGGGCGTCTGGTACCAACGCGGTTCGATACGGCACGATGAGGGAGAATGTTATTGCCGTCACTGCGGTGATGCCGAATGGCGATATTGTACGGACAACTCGCCGCGCTCGCAAAAGCTCCGCCGGCTACGATCTCACCCGCCTTCTCGTCGGCTCGGAAGGTACACTCGGCGTTATGACCGAATTAACGCTTCGACTATCACCCATTCCGGAAGCCATTGCTGCGGCTGCCTGCCCATTTCTCTCAGTCCGAGACGCCTGCGACGCGGTGATTGCAACGATCCAAAGCGCCATTCCTGTAGCGCGCGTCGAACTTCTCGACGAAGTCACGGTCAAGGCGGTCAATCAATATTCTGGACTCAATCTGGCCGAGACACCACTCCTCTTGCTTGAGTTTCATGGAACTCCGGATGGGGTCGCGGAGCAAGCACGGCGCTTCAGTGATATTGCAAAAGAGTTTGGAGGCGGCCCGCTTGCCTGGTCTGATAAGCAGGAGGAGCGTTCATTGCTTTGGAAGGCGCGGCATGATGCCTATTGGGCCTGCGTGCAACTGCGTCCGAATGCGCGCCCCATCCCCACGGATGTCTGCGTGCCGATTTCGAAACTGGCAGAATGCGTTGAAGAGACCAAGGCTGAGATCCAGCGGATTGGTCTGATTGCTCCAATCGTCGGCCATGTGGGAGACGGAAACTTTCACGTTCAGCCTCTGGTCGACATGTCCAATCCTGTCGAAATTGAAACGGTGCGGCGCTTTGTCGGCAACATGGTCGAGCGAGCGCTTTCCATGGACGGCACATGCACGGGTGAGCATGGCATCGGGCAGGAAAAGATGAAGTACTTACGATTGGAACACGGCGACACGACTGTATCCCTGATGCGGCTCATCAAACGCGCGGTCGATCCCGATAACATCATGAACCCAGGAAAAATGTTGGAGGAAACGCTATGAATTTTACTGCTCTGCGTCCACCTCGTGCGGGATCGGCGGACTTCGTCAACGGGCGGACACGCCTCTACGGAATCGTCGGCCATCCAATTGAGCAGGTTCGCTCACCGGAAACAATCACCTTCGAACTTCAACGTCGCGGTCTGAATGCAATCCTGCTTCCGATCCATATCAAACCCGACGAGTTCTCTGATGTATTTCCCCGAATCCTACGGATTGGTAATCTTGACGGCATAGTCGTCACGGTCCCTTACAAGAGCCGAGCTCTCTCTCACATTCATCGGGTTGGACCGATGGGCCAAATGAGCGGAGGAGTATCCGTCATCGGTCGATCGCTCGATGACCAATGGGTCGGCGAAATGTTTGACGGAGCCGGCTGTGTCGCGGCTCTCTTACGCCGCGGGGTGGTCCTGGCCGGCCGAAGGGTGCTTCTGCTCGGTGCAGGTGGCGCTGGATCGGCGATTGCCGCGGAACTTTCTCGCTGCGAGCCCGCAGATCTGTTCATTCATGATCCGGATATGCGGCGTTGCGCCGAGGTAATCGGGAAAGTCACCCAAGCATTTCCGGCCATCAATCTACATGCCGAGCTCCCCCCCCTCGATGACATCGACGTGCTGGTGAATGCTTCACCTGTCGGCATGCTCGATGACAATGCATCACCATTATCTGTCGACCGCCTGCCGCAGCGGATAACTGTAATGGATGCCATTATGGATCCCGACAGAACAAAACTGTTGCGGATAGCCGAGGAGAGTGGCTGTCAGACGGTTTATGGTCGGGAGATGCTGGATTCTCAGATTGCCGCAGCCTGCGACTTCATGTTGGACGTGAAGGCAAGAATGGCCGACGACGTCGTCTTTCAAATCCAGCCCTCATTGCGGAACCTTACGCGATCCTGACAATCAACTTCCCCTTGTTCTTCCCCTGCAAGAGGCCGATGAAAGCATCAGGGGCTGCTTCAAGCCCATCTACAATATCTTCAAGGTGAGCAATTTTGCCTGACGCGACGAGCGGTGTGGCCATTTCGAGGAATTCATCGCGACACGCGGCAAAATCCGTGACGATGAAGCCCCTCAGAGTCAGTCGTTTGACGAGCACATCGCGCATCAAGGAAGCGAGACGCGTTTCCCGCTCGTAAGATCCATCGTCATTGTACTGGGATACCAAACCGCAGACAGGCACCCGGGCGAAGTCGTTGAGAAGAGGCAGAACCGCGTCAAAAGTCTTCCCGCCGATATTCTCAAAGTAGACATCAATACCATTCGGACAGGCCTCGGCCAGCAATTCGCCCAGATGAGGCTGACGGTGATCAATTGCTGCATCGAAGCCGAACATCTCCTTGGCCAACTCGCACTTCTCTCGGCCCCCAGCGATCGCAACTGTGCGGCAGCCCGCAAGCTTTGCAAGTTGTCCTACCATGGAGCCGACTGGCCCCGTTGCCGCGCCGACCACAACTGTCTCACCGGACTTAGGCATCCCGATTTTCATGAGACCGGCATAAGCTGTGAAACCCGGGCTTCCAAGGACCCCCAATGCAGTCGATGGTGTGACGTCGCTTGCCAGTTTTTGCAAGCTCCCACCAGGAAGGACGGCATGTTCCTGCCAGCCGCCGCCGCCTACGACTAAGTCACCTGGCTTGAAGTCGGAATGCTCCGAGGCCACCACTTCGCCAATGGTCGCTCCAACCATGACCTGTCCGATCTCGACCGGACGCGCATACGATTTCGCATCGTTCATACGCCATCTCATATAGGGATCCAGCGAGAGAAGACGGTTCCTGACGAGAACTTCCCCGTTCGTGATTTGAGTGCTGAGAGGCATTGCTCGAAAGCTGAAGTCTTGGACACTGGGCTCTCCAGTGGGACGGCGCGCCAGCGTCCAACCATGATTCTCCAACATGCTTCGATCCTTTTGGATGTCCAGTTCAATATTTACTTACTTGTAAGTCATCGCTACATTCTCAGCAAGATGATCTAGCTCCAGACGAGACAAATCGACTGAGCCCAGACGCAGCGCTGACGCGCGTCGGTACGTCGATGAAGTTGAAGCGCAGCAATATCACTCTCGCTCAAGGGATAAGCCGGTGAAAGTTCAAGGCAAAGTCATCGTTGTGACTGGAGGCGCGAGCGGCATTGGTGAGGCCTTGTGCCGATCTTTTGCTCGTGCAGGCGCGGCCCGTGTGATTGTTGCCGACATTGATCGAGAGAAGGCCATGGAGGTCGCTCGCTCGATTGATGGGGAAGCAGCCTACTGCGACGTCACGGATGAAGACCAGACCCGTTACCTTGTAGAGAAAACTGAAAGCACAATCGGCCCGATCGATCTGTTCTGCTCGAATGCCGGAATTGCTACGGGATTCGACACTACCTTCGAGAACGCGGCTGGTGCAGCGAACGACGTATGGGCGAGGGCGTGGGCGGTGAACGTCATGGCTCATGTCTATGCTGCCAGAGCACTCATCCCGCGCATGAAGGTCCGCAAGAGAGGATATTTTCTGCTGACTGCATCCGCGGCTGGACTTCTCTCTCAGATCGGCAGCGCCGTCTATTCCACGACCAAACATGCCGCCGTAGGATTTGCCGAGAATCTCGCTATCACACACCGGGATCACGGGATTCGTGTCTCGATCCTTTGTCCCCAGGGTGTGGACACTCCCTTGTTGCGCGATCTTCCAAATGGGCCTCAGGCCGTTGATGGCATCCTTTCAGCCGACGCAGTATCGCAGGCCGCTCTGGAAGGTATCGAAGCAGAGAGATTTCTTATCCTCCCTCATCAAGAGGTAAAAAAGTACCTGCAATTCAAGACGCAAGAATATGATCAATGGATCTCTCGCATGGCGAGGCTGCAGTCGAGGATCTATGCCTCGTGAGGTTTGTGAGAGTGCGTGACCCTGATCATCATCGTCGAATGACCGACAGAAATCCGCTGGCCAACTGCATTTGTCATGGCGACCCGACTACCGATGGGGGATTTCCGAAATCTGACTGACTTCAGGTTGGACATCTCCCGGACCGGACGTCCGCTCACCATTCATGGCTCTACGCTGTTCCGCCATCTCGCTTACGGCGCTTCGCAGAGCAGGATGACGGCCCATGAACTGATTGAAGTCGCGACTTTCCAGCACGAGGAATTGGCAATAGTCGATCGCCGTTACATCGGCATTCCGGCGAGCATCGTCGACTAGCGCCATCTCGCCGAAGAAGGCACCTTGGCCAAGCTCGATCTTTCGCTCTCCAACCGTGACTTCCACGGCACCGGAGGAAATGAAATACATTCCATCTGCTCGATCTCCGCGCCGAATAACCCTTTCTCCCGGTTCGGCAGCCTTTGGGCGAAACAGGAGAAGCAACTCCTCCTGGTCATGACGGTCAACCAAGGCTAGGACGGGGAACGTATCCAGCAGAGACTGAAGCTCCAGTTCTCGTGCGCGCTCACGTTCTTCGATGCGCTTACGGTTCACCTCCAGATCGGCTTCAAGTGTGTGATAGCGCCCAAACCCGTAATCGGTCGCGAGTGATGGATTATCTATTCCAAGGCGTCTCCTGAGCTTGTTCACCACGTGGAACACCAACGGGTTCAGCGTAATGGACAATAGCGCTCCGGCCAGAATCAGTCCCTGTCCTTCGCTCGGGAGCAGACCGAGAGAAAATCCGAGCCCTGCGAGAATGAAGGAGAACTCCCCAATTTGAGCCAAGCTCGCGGCAACCAGCAAACCCATATTCAGCGGATAGCGCAGAGCTAAAACGATGCCTAAGGCAATGAGGCCCTTGCCGACGACGATCAGCGCGAGAACAAGAAACACCGAGAGCGGGTCACGGATTAGGACCATGGGGTCGAACAGCATGCCGACCGATACGAAGAACAGGACGGAAAAGGCGTCCTGCAAGGGCAGAGACTCCGCAGCCGCCCGATGGCTGAAGCTGGACTCGCTGAGAACCACTCCGGCAAAGAATGCACCGAGCGCGAAGGAGACGCCGAAAACCTTCGCTGAGCCGTATGCGATGCCAATCGCCAGCGCCAACACGGACAGCGTGAAAAGTTCACGGCTTCCGGTCCGTGCTACCTGCATCAGCAGGTAAGGAACGACCTTCGGTCCAAGCAACACCGCGAGCGCGACAAAGACAGCCACCTTGCCGAGCGTCAATATCAATGTGAACACGACAGGCCCGTCGGAAGTCGGAACGGCATGGCCTCCTGATGCCGCAACTGCATGTCCGCCCAGAACTTCAGCGAAGGCCGGAAGCAGGACGAGGGTCAGGACCATGGCGAGATCCTCGACGATAAGCCAACCAACGGCGACCCTGCCGTTTGAGCTTTGCAGGAGGTTTCTCTCCTCAAGGGCCTTCAGCAGAACGACCGTGCTCGCGACGGACAGAGTCAGGCCGAAGACGATGCCTTGACCCAGAGTCCAGCCCCAAAGATGGGCAAGCCCCGCGCCAAGCGCGGTGGCGACGATGATCTGACCAACCGCACCAGGTACGGCGATGCTCCGCACCGCCATCAGGTCCCTGACCGAAAAGTGGAGTCCGACCCCGAACATGAGGAGGATCACGCCCATCTCCGCAAGTTCAGATGCCAGCGTTCCATCCGCCACGAAGCCTGGCGTGAAGGGTCCTGCAGCAACCCCAGCAACTAGATATCCTACGAGAGGCGGCAGGCGAAGGCGATCAGCAAGATAGCCAAAGGCGAAAGCCAGAACAAAGCAGATAGCGACTGTGGCAATGAACGTGGCTTCATGCATGGAATTCACCGAATGCGCGATTTCCTCCTTCTATGCCATAAATTCCCACCTGAGCCACCAAGGTAAACGCTAAAAGCGCGCTACATTCGTCTGAGCATTCTCACATCCTTGCTAAGCTCCGCGCATTCATCTCGTTGCTTTCTGGATCAACATCCAGATGGGACGGGGGCTACTCAAGCTATGCGAGAAGATGTGAGACTGGTTACATCCGCCACATACTTAAGGTGAATTACGAATAAAGTTACCTTTCGACCCACCAGCGCAGGATTCGACAAGAAATGGTTGCCTCCCCGCCCAGCGCGATTCATGAGTAGCGGAATCGCATCTCTTGAGAGCTATTTCTCGAGCCGCGCGATGAGGCTGCACGCATCCCGGCGGTTGCCGGCCATCTTCTGCGCGTCGGCATAGAACTGATCCACCAGCGCGGTGACCGGCACGTTCACCCCGCTCCGGCGCGCCTCCGCCAGCACGATCGACAGGTTCTTGCGCACCCAGTCCACCGCAAAGCCGAAATCGAACTTGCACTGGTTCATCGTCTTGCCCCGGTTCTCCATCTGCCAGGAGCCGGCAGCTCCCTTGGAGATCACGTCCAGCACCGCCTCGATGTCGAGCCCGGCCCGCCCATCAGTCCGCAGCCGCGGGCAAAGCTCATGATCACCAGCTCGGCCGTGGCATAGGGCTCGGGCTCGCCGCCGCACATCACCGTGAGCACCCGTTCTCGGCGCCCGCCTGTCCGCCCGAGACCGGCGCGGCGATGAAGGCGGAGCCCTTCTCCTTTGCATGTAAAAAGGGCTTGAGAGCGCTGATCATCACGCTTTCAAGCCCTTGCTTCTGCGGAGTCCTGACGCACGCGAAACCGTACCTCAGGCAACCTTTTCGGTTAGGCCGTGACCGGCGAGAGTTTCTCGGCTCCTGACCTCGCCCGCCGACGCTGCAACCACCAGATCAGGCCTGCCACGGCGAGCGCCGGTATGTAGACCCACATGGACGAAGGGCGTCCCGGTGCGGGCTGGATGACGCCTACGATATTGTAGCCGGGCTCCAGGCCCACGCGCTTGGCGTAGGAGCCGAAACCAACATTGCTGATGGTCAGCTGATCGCCGAGAGCTGCCACCGTGAGGCCGGCTGCGCGCAGGCGCTCCTGCGGCGTTGGCTTCTGCTCGCCTAGATTGAGGCTCACCGTCTTGCGCACATCGTCGCCCTCGATCGTCATGCCCTCGACGACGAAGGCGATCCGATGGTTGGCGGGCGCGCGGGCGACATCGTTCATCAGTTCGGTGGCGGGTGCTTCCACAGTCGCCGGGTGGACCTGGTTCAGCCACCAATCGGGACGGAACAGGGCAAAGCACACGACCAGCAGAACGGCGCTCTCCCACAGGCGGCTTCTCGTCGCGAAATAGTTCATGGTGGCGGCCGAGAAGAGCAGCACCGCCGCCATATTGGTCGCGATCACGATGCCCGCATCCATCCAGCTGTCCACGCCGATGAGCAGCATCGCCGGATTGAAGATGAACACGAAGGGGAGCAGCGCCGTGCGGAGCGCGTAGAATGCGCCCTGGAAGCCCGTCGCGATGGGATCCTCACGCGAGATCGCCGCCGCCGCGAAAGCCGCAAGGCCCACGGGTGGCGTGATATCGGCCATGATGCCGAAATAGAACACGAACAGGTGGACCGCGATCAGCGGAATCGCGAGGCCCGCCTGCGCGCCGAGCTCCACGACGACGGGCGCCATGAGGGTCGCGACCAGGATGTAGTTCGCGGTGGTCGGAATGCCCATGCCGAGCACGAGGCTGATCATGGCGATCAGGACCAGCATGACGATCACGTTGCCGCCGGAAATGAACTCCACGAACTCGGTCATCATGAGGCCGAGACCGGTGAGCGTCACCGTGCCGACGATGATGCCTGCGGTCGCCGTCGCGATGGCGATGCCGATCATGTTGCGAGCGCCGAGCGCGAAGCCGTCCATGAGATCGGCGATCGCGGCGCGCGCGGCAGCAGGGAGCGATTCCTTTCGGAACAGAGCGAGCAGCGGACGGCGCGTGGCCAGGATGCCGATGATCGAAGTCGTTGCCCAGAAGGCGGAGAGGCCCGGCGACATTTCCTCGACCATCAGGCACCACAATAGGACGACCAGCGGAATGAGGAAGTCGAGGCCCGTGCGCGTCACGTCCCAGGCGCGGGGAAGCTTGATGATCGGCGTGTTGGGATCGTCGAGTTCGAGATCAGGGAAACGCGCTGCGTAGGCGACGGTGACGAGATAGATCACCGCGCCGACTGCTGCGAGGACCCACGGAGCGCTGGAGCCGAACGCGGCCTGCGCGCCGAGCACGCCGTAATAGAGAAGGCAGAGCACGACCACGGAGCCCGACAGGCCGAGGCCCGTGCGCAGCAGGCGGGTCTTGGCAGGGACGGACTCGCGCGGGATCGGCTTCGCGCCGATCTTCAGCGCTTCAAGATGCACGATGTAGAGCAGCGCCACATAGGAGGCGATCGCGGGCAGGAAGGCGTGAGTGACGATCTCCGAATAGGGAATGCCCACATACTCGACCATCAGGAACGCGGCCGCGCCCATCACCGGAGGCATGATCTGGCCGTTGATGGAGGATGCGGCCTCGATGGCGCCCGCTTTCACGCCGGAAAGACCCGTGCGCTTCATCAGCGGAATCGTGAAGATGCCCCCCGACACCACGTTCGACACGGAGGAACCGGACACGACGCCGTTGAGTGCGGAAGACACCACTGCCACCTTCGCCGGGCCGCCGCGCAGGTGGCCGAGAAGCGCGATGGAGATCTGCATCATCCAGTTGCCCGCGCCCGCCTTGTCGAGCAGCGTGCCGAACAGGACGAAGAGGAACACGAAGCTGGTGGACACGCCGAGCGCGATGCCGAACACGCCTTCCGTCGTCAGCCATTGATGCTGGAGGAATTTCGAGATCGAAGCGCCGCGATGCAGCAGCACGTCGGGCATGTAGGGGCCGCCGAACGTGAAGCCGATGAAGACCAGCGCCACGAAAACCATGGGAAGGCCCAGCGACCGGCGCGTGGCCTCAAGAAGCAGCAGGATGCCCGCGCCCGCCGTCACCAGATCGAGCGTGGTCGGTTGGCCCGGACGAGTGGCAAGCTCGCGATAGAACAGGAAGAGGTAGGCCCCCGCGAATGCGCCGGCGAGCGCCAGCACCCAGTCGACGGCAGGCACATAGGCCCGCGGCGAGCGCTTGAAGGCGGGATAGGCCATATAGGCCAGGAAGAGCCCGAGGCCGAGATGGATGGCGCGCGCTTCCGTGTCGTTGAGGATGCCGAAGCCCAGCGTGAAGGGCAGCGGTGACGCATACCAGAGCTGGAACAGGGACCATGCGATGGCGACCGCCGTGATCAGAGCGGCGGTGAAACCGGTCGGCTTGCGGCCTCCCGTATCGGCTTCCGCGACGAGCTGTTCGAGCTCTGCGGAGGGGGCGAGTGAGGCTTTCTCGGTGATCGACATGGTCGCGTCCTCGGTCTTCTCAACAAGGCAAAGGGGGCAGCCTATGCCGCCCCCGTTCTTATAGGCTGTTTTTAAACGACTGGCTTACTTCAGCCAGCCCTTTTCCTTGTAGTACTTCGCAGCGCCCGGATGGAGCGGAGCGGACAGGCCGTCCTTCACCATCTTGGCCGGGTCGAGGTTGGCGAAAGCCGGGTGAAGCGACTTGAACTCGTTGAAGTTCTCGAACACCGCCTTGGTCACGTTGTAGACGGTGTCCTCCGGCACCTTGGCCGAGGTCACGACGGTCGCGAGAACGCCATAGGTTTCAACGTCCTGCGGGTTGTTGTTGTAGAGGCCGCCCTTGATCGTCGCCTTGGCGTAATAGGGCTTGTCGGCGAGCAGCTTGTCCACGGCCGGACCGGTGATCGACACGAGCTTCGCGCCGCAGGTGGTGGTCGGGTCCTGGATGTTCGCGGACGGATGGCCCACACCGTAGAAGAAGGCGTCGATCTTGTTGTCGCACAGCGCCGGGCCGTGCTCGTCGGCCTTCAGCTCGGAGGCGAGCGAGAAGTCGGAGAGCTTCCAGCCCTTGGCGACAAGCAGCTCTTCCATCGAGGCGCGGGTGCCCGAGCCCGGGTTGCCCACGTTCACGCGCTTGCCCTTCAGGTCGTCGAAGGTGGCGGCGTTGGCTTCCTTGCGGGCGAGCACCGTGAAGGGCTCAGGGTGAACGGAGAAGACCGCGCGCATTTCGCCGAAAGCGTTGTCCTTGAAGGCGCCCAGGCCCTTCATGGAGTTGTACTGCACGTCCGACTGGGTGAGGCCGAAATCGAGCTCGCCCGCCTTGATGGTGTTGACGTTGTAGGCCGAGCCGCCGGTCGATTCCACCGAGCAGCGGATGCCGTGGGCCTTGCGGTCCTTGTTGACCAGACGGCAGATCGCGCCGCCGACGGCGTAGTACACGCCCGTCACGCCGCCGGTGCCGATGGTGGCGAAGTTCTGCTGCGCCTGTGCCGGCGGGGCCGAGAAGGCCAGGGTGGCCGCAGCCGCACCGAGCAGGGTCTTGTTCAACACTTTCATTCGTCTTCCCTCGTGTTGCGCCCGGCTTTTTGCCGGACTTGAAGTCATCCCGGGGATCGTTTTCCCCATCGCCGCCTTTCCCATGAAGGGTCAGGCAGCTTTCAGTTTCACGCCTTCGAGTGCCGCATCAACGGCATCTCCCAGGCGCTCGACAATCGTATCGACGATAGCCTCATCGACGATAAAGGGCGGGGCAAGAAGAACATGATCTCCCCTGGCCCCGTCAATGGTGCCGCCCATGGGATAAACCATGAGGCCGCGGGCCATCGCCTCGCGCTTGATGCGCGCATGAAGCTTCTCTTTAGGGTCAAAGGTCGCTTTGGTCGAGCGGTCCTCCACCAGCTCGATCGCCATGAAGAGCCCGCGCCCCCGGATATCCCCAACATGAGCGTGGTTTCCGAAGCGGTCTCCCAGACGCTGCCGCAGGCGCGCGCCCATAGCCCCAACGTTAGCCAGAAGGCCGTCGCGGTGAATCGCCTCCTGCACGGCGAGCGCCGCGGCGCAGGCCATCGGGTGGCCGAGATAGGTGTGGCCATGCTGGAAGAAGCCTGTGCCTTTGGCAAAGGCATCGAAGATATGCCTCCCCAGCAGCACGGCCCCGATGGGCTGGTAGCCGCCGCCCAGCCCCTTCGCGATGGTCATGATGTCAGGCGCGATGCCCTCCTGCTCGCAGGCATGGAGGGTGCCCGTCCGGCCCATGCCGCACATGACCTCATCCAGGATGAGGAGCACGCCGTAGCGGTCGCAGATCGCGCGGACGCGTTTGAAGTAATCCGCCACCGGCGTCACCGCCCCCGCCGTGGCGCCGACAACGGTCTCGGCGACGAAGGCCATGACGGTGTCAGGGCCAAGCTCCAGAATCTTATCCTCCAGCGCCTGCGCGGCGCGGGCAGCATATGCGTCATCGCTCTCGCCGGATTGCTGGTAGCGATAGGCGAAGCACGGATCGATGTGATGGGTTTCGACGAGGAGGGGCTTGAACTGGGTGCGGCGCCATTCGTTGCCGCCGGTGGCGAGCGCTCCCAGCGTATTGCCGTGATAGCTCTGGCGGCGCGCAATAATGTTCCGGCGCTCCGGCCTGCCGGTTTCCGTGAAATATTGGCGCGCCATCTTCAGCGCCGCCTCGACCGCTTCCGATCCGCCCGAGACGAAATAGACATGAGACAGCCCGGCCGGCGCATCCTCGATCAGCCGGTCGGCCAGCGCCTCGGCCGCCTCCGTGGTGAAGAAGCTGGTATGTGCATAGGCCAGCTTGTCCGCCTGGGCCTTCATGGCGGCGGTCACATCGGGGTGGCCGTGGCCTAGGCAGGACACAGCGGCGCCGCCGGACGCGTCGATATAGGAGCGCCCCTGCGCATCGAAGATTTCGACCCCTCGGCCGCCCACGGCCACGGGCAAGGTTCCATGAATTTGACGATGAAGGATGCGGGTCATCGGGCTCTCCTGCCGTCCTGCGGCGACCAGTGAATGTTGAAGGCGGCAAGTTGCTCTTCCGTGCGCTTGAGCGCCTCGAGCGATCTCTCGCCACCGCGTCCGGCGATAAGCGCCGCCAGGATCTCGCTCACCACGAAGCACGGCGCCATGGTGTGGAAGAAGGACAGGCTGTCGGTCGGGATCAGGATGGTGGCCTTCGCCACTTGCGCCAGCGGCGACACGGGGCTGTCGGTCACGGCAACGACCGGGATGCCCTGCGCATGCGCATAGTGAACCGCCTCGACGGTCGCCCGGGAATAGGGCGCCACGCTTACCGCGAAGAGGGCATCATCCTGGGCGGCGGCCCGGATCGGATCGATCCCGGTGCCCGCGGCCGCATCGAGAAGCAGCGCCTTCTCGCCGATGAGGGAAAGAACGTAATTCAGGTGCCACGCCACGGGGTGCGCCGAGCGCAGGCCTAGGCAGTAAATCCGGCGGGCATTGGCCAGAAGAACCGCTGCCTCCACCAGCCCATCGAGGGCGGTTCCTTCGCCGAGGCGGGTAATCTGCTGGGAGAGCGACGCCAGCATCTCGGCGGCAAGCGCCCGCTCGCCCTTCATCTTCTGGGTCGCGACCTGAGCGCCCGCCTTGCCCGAGAAGCCGGGACCGCCGGTGCGGATGGCATGGGCATGGATTTCCCTGATCCGGTCATATCCGCTGAAGCCGAGCTTCTGCGCCAGCCGGGTCATGGTGGCGGGCTGGACGCCCGCCTGACGGGCCTGCTCGCGCATGGAGAGCAAGGCCACGTCGTCCGGGTGATCGAGCACATAGCGCGCCGCCGCCTGCAGCTGCACCGGCATGCTGGCGAAGGCATCGACGATCCGATCGGCCAAGGTGGCTGTATCCATGCAAGGTAGAGTACCGATCTTTACGCCCGACGCAACAAGTGTTTTACTTCACCAAAATATGAAACATTTGATCCATCAAAGGACATTCGATGCAGCATTCTGAGGGCTTCCCGCCCGTTGCCATCGCGGTCGCTCCCAACGGAGGGCGCCGGACGAAGGCCGACCACCCTGCCCTGCCGATGACGCCGCATGAGCTGGCGGACACGGCGTCCGCCTGCCTCGAGGCGGGAGCCAGCATGATCCATGTGCATGTTCGAGACTCCGAGGGTCGCCACCTTCTCGATGCGGCAGCCTATCGCGATGCCATCGCCGCGATCCGCCAGGTTGTCGGCGACCGTCTCCTGATTCAGATCACGAGCGAGGCGCTCGGCATCTACGAGCCGAACGCACAGATGGAAGTCGTCCGCGCGGTGAAGCCCGAGGCCGTATCCCTGGCGCTACGCGAACTCGCGCCCGACGAGGCATCCGAGCCTGCTTTCGCGGAATTCCTCGCTTGGATGCGCCGCGAGCGCGTTGCGCCTCAGATCATTCTGTACTCGCCCGATGAGGCTGTGCGGCTTGCAGGGATGCAGCAGCGCGGGCTCATCCCGTTCGCGCAAATCCCGGTGCTCTATGTTCTCGGCCGTTACACTGCAGGACAGACATCGCATCCCGCCGACCTGCTGCCGTTCCTTGCTCCCGGAATGCCCGGCTTCAGGAATTGGATGGTCTGCGCCTTCGGCCGCCATGAAACGGCATGCGTGACGACCGGCGCATTGCTCGGCGGGCATGTACGGGTCGGGTTCGAGAACAATCTCGATCTTCCCGATGGCACAAGAGCCGGCTCGAATGCCGACCTCGTTCGCAGTGTCGTGAATGCGCTCAGCGCCTGCGGGCGCTCTCCCGCCGATGCGGACGACCTGCGCCAGTCATGGGATGAATGCTTCCGATGACGTTCGAAGAGTGCGCCGCATTCATGCAGCCTGCCACTGCTCTCCATCTTCCTGCACTAGCCCTTCGCCCTGCAATTTGAGCAGATGGGCGACGACGTTTCTCTCGGCTGCCTGACGCAGCCACGGATGGGTCTTGGAATAGAGGCGGTCCACGAGATCCCAGGTTGAGGCGGGACCGTTGAGCAGGGCCTGAAGGATGGCGTTCTCGCGCTTCACGCGATAAGCGATCAGGTCTTCCACATACGGTTTCGGCTCGGCGAGCGGTGGCCCGTGGCCCGGCAGATAGAGCCGGTCGTCGCGCGACAGCAAGAGGTGCAGGCTCGCTACATAGGCCGCCATGTCACCGCCGGGCGGAGAGACGATGCTGCTCGACCACGACATAACGTGATCCGCGCTGAAGAGAATTCCATCGGGTCGAGCGAAGCAGAGATGGTCGCTTGCATGTCCGGGCGTATGAAGTGCCGTCATTCCCAGAACGATATCGCCATGGCGTATGGGAACATCGGGTGCGAACGCAGGTCTTTCGCTGAGATGGAATCCGTAGATCGGAGCGCCGGTTCGCTCCTTGAGGCCCATCGTCGCGCCGAAGTGATCGGAATGAGTATGACTGAGAACGATTGCCGAGACGTCTCCGCGCGTCGCTCTCAGGATCGCCTCAACATGACCTTCATCATCAGGACCAGGGTCGATCACGATGAAGCCGTCATCGCTCTCGAGCAGGTATGTGTTGGTGCCATGATAGGTCATCATGCCGGCATTGCCCGCGACGATGCGGGATATGCCCGGCCCTATCGGCAGCGCCACCCCTCGCATCGGTTCCGGCTCAGTGAGAAATGCCATCAGGCCCTACCTGAGAGAATGTCGCCTGGAATCTGGACGACGGAATGATCTAATGCTGGCGTGCAATGGACTGTCCTATATCCGCGAGGAGCCCCGCGCGCTGCGCCACCTGCCGCGCATTGGCGTCGCTCGCATTACCCTGCAATGCACGCGCCATCACGCCATGGAGAATGGCCGACAGACGGAAGAAGGACAAAGCCAGGAACACGTTCCAGTCAGGCAGGCCTGAGCGGCCCATGGCCGCACAGTATCGTTCAACGATCTCGTCTTCCTTCGGAATTCCAAGCTCGTCGAGATCGAGCCCCAGAATTCCTCGGCTGTGCGGCACGCCGGCATCGATGCGATAGGACATGCACAGGTAGGCGAGGTCGCTCAACGGGTGCCCAAGAGTCGAGAGTTCCCAATCGAAGATGGCGGAAACCTTCGGCTCATCGACGGCGAAGCAGAGATTGCCATGGCGGAAATCGCCATGGGCGATCGTGGTCTCGTCGGGCACGCCCTTATGCTCACGAAGCCAGTCGGCGAGCCATGTGAGCGCCGGTAATTCGCCCGCGCTCAACGATGACTGATACTGGCGGCTCCAGCGTTCGACCTGACGGGCGACATAGCCGCCCTTCGGGCCGAAATCCCCGAGACCCACCGCCTCAAAATCAACAGCGTGAAGCTTCGCAAGCGCGTCCACGGATGCGAGATGGAGACGCCTGCGCTCACCTGGTGCGGCACCCTCCATGGCGGCATTGTCGAAGATCCGGCCCTCGACGAACTCCATCACATAGAAGGGAGTGCCGATCACCGTAGCATCATCGCACAGGGCGACAACCCGCGCGACGGGAACATCCGTCCTTCCAAGGGCGGAGACGACCTTGAATTCCCGCTCGACATCATGCGCCTTGTTGAGCAGTTGCCCCGGCGGCTTTTTACGCAGGACGAGCCGCTTCACGCCGGTCTCTATCAGGAATGTCGGATTCGACTGGCCTCCCTGAAATTGACGGATGCTCAGATCGCCGCGAAAGTCAGGGACCGCATCGGCCAGCCAAGTTTTCAGCGCCTTCTCATCGAAGCGGTGTGCGGGTATGACGGGAGCGAGATTCACCATGCCTCTGCCTGACCTCAACCGATCGTCTCGCCGCCATCGGCGACGATCACCTGACCGGTGATGTAAGCTGATGCGGGCGATGCCAGGAAATGTACGATGCCTGCGATGTCCTGCGGTTCGCCGAACCGCCTCAACGGAGTGCGGCTCTCCATCTGCGCGCGCCGGACAGGATCGTTGACAAGCTCCTTCGCGAAATCAGTATTCACCACGCCCGGTGCGATCGCGTTGACGCGAATGCCCTTCGGCCCCCATTCGACGGCGAGATTTCGGGCAAGCGCTGCTTCCGCCGCCTTCGACATGCCATAGGCGCCGATGGTCGCCGTCCCTCGCAATGCAGCGATAGAGGACAGGATGACGACGGAGCCGCCGCCTCTCTCCGCCATCCGCGGCAGAACCAGGTTGCAGAACCAGATCGTGCTCTGCACGTTGACGGTCATGATCTTGGAAAACAGCTCGTCCGTCAGCAAGGCGGCGGGACCGTAGACCGGGTTCGTCGCGGCGTTGCAGACGAGAATGTCGATACCGCCCCACACCTCGTTCACGTGGGCGACGAGGCTCTCGACCTGCGCTCGGTCGCCTACATGGCAGGCCATGGCGATGGCCTCGCCTCCGAGCGCCCTGATCTCCTCGGCAACCGCATCGCAGGCATTCTGCTTGCGGCTGGAAATGACCACCTTGGCGCCGCTTTGAGCGAGCTGGATCGCGGTGGCCCGCCCGATCCCGCGGGAAGCGCCGGTGATGAGGGCAACTTTGCCTTTGACGTCGAACATCGCTTCTTCCTAATTAGCGGTAGGCATACAGTTCCATCTTCGCGATCGCCTCGCGATGAACCTCGTCCGGCCCGTCGACGATGCGCAGCGTGCGCGCCTTGGCATAGGCGAAGGCGAGGAACGTGTCCTGAGAGACGCCCGCCGCGCCGTGCGCCTGGATCGCCCGGTCGATGACGTTGCAGGCCATCTCGGGAGCGACCACCTTGATCATGGCAATCTCGCGCCGCGCCGCCTTGTTGCCCACGGTGTCCATCATGTGCGCCGCCTTCAGCGTGAGCAGGCGCGTCGTCTCGATCTCGCAACGCGAGCGTGCAATGAGTTGGCGCAGATGCCCCTGGGCAGCCAGCGGCTTGCCAAAGGCCTCCCGCGACAGCATGCGCCGGCACATCGTCTCCAGCGCACGCTCAGCCATTCCAATGGCGCGCATGCAGTGATGAATGCGCCCCGGGCCGAGGCGCCCTTGAGCGATCTCGAATCCACGGCCCTCACCCAGTAGCATGTTGGAGGCTGGCACGCGCACGTTCTCGAAGCTGATCTCGGCATGGCCATGAGGCGCATCGTCATAGCCGAACACCATCAGGGGCCGTTCCACTTTCACGCCGGGAGTGTCGAGCGGCACTAGGATCATGGATTGCTGCTTGTGTTTCTCGGCATTGGGATCGGTGCGACCCATCACGATGGCGATCTTGCAGCGCTCGTCGATGGCACCCGTGCTCCACCACTTCCGGCCGTTGATCACATAATGGTCGCCGTCACGCCGAATCTCGGTCTGGATGTTCGTCGCGTCGGACGACGCCACCGCAGGCTCCGTCATGGAGAAGCAGGAGCGGATACGTCCATCGAGCAGCGGCTCGAGCCATTGTTTCTTTTGCTGTTCCGTTCCGTAGAGAATGAGCGTTTCCATGTTGCCGGTGTCGGGCGCCGAGCAGTTGAAAACCTCTGGCGCAAGCCCGGAGCGGCCCATGACCTCGCACAAATGAGCGTAGTCCAGGTTCGTCAGATGCCTGTCGCTTTCGTGCCCGACGAGAAAGAGATTCCAGAGCCCTTTCTTCTTCGCCTTCTCCTTCAGCTCGCCCATGATCTCCGGCTCGGACCAGAGATTTTTCTGCGAGCGGAGTTGGCGCTCATACACTTCTTCATTGGGATAGATGTGCTCGTCCATGAACTCCAGGAGTTCACGCATCAAGGGCTTGAGGTCTTCACGGAGCTCGAACATTTTTTCGCAACTATTCCCTGGTGGAGATCATCGTTTGGGCGCCCGGCTGGCTGCCCGCTGGCCATTGGAAGCTTCCGATGCCGTGCGCCACGAGGTCCCCGACATCGTCATAGATATGCGCCTCGGCGCTGTAATTCTTGCGGCCTGCGGAGAGCATTCGCCCTTCCACCCGCAGCCGCCCATCGTTGACCGCCTTCGTGAATTGCGTCGTCAGGGAAAGGGTCACGCCATAGCGCTTGGGCTCTCCCGGCTCGCTGTGCAAGCCGGCCGCGCAGGCCGCGAAGTCGATCATGCTGCACAAGACGCCGCCATGCACGTTGCCGGCACGGTTGCGATGCTGCGAGCCGATCTTGAGGCCGCCCGTCACACGGCCTTCTTCCGAATGGACGAGTTCGAGTCCTATCAACTCGAAGAAGCCGATGCTTCGGTAGGTTGAGGCGAGTTCCTGGCTCATGTGGTCAGCACGATCTTGCCGATGGCGCTGCGGCTGGTGAGAACGTTGAAGGCCTTCACTACTTCCGACAGATCCATCGTCTGGCTCACGAGTGGGCGCAGCTTACCCTCCTCGTACCATTGGAAAAGCTCGGCGAAGTTACGGCGGTTCGCCTCAGGCTCCCGGTCACGGAAGGTGCCGAAGAATACGCCGACCATCGCGCTTCCCTTCAAGAGCAGAAGATTGGCCGGCACCTTCGGGATCGCGCCGGATGCGAAGCCGACGACGAGCACACGTCCTCCCCAACCGGTCGCCCGCACGGCATCTTCCAGCAGATCACCACCGACCGGATCGTAAACCACATCGACACCTTTACCGCCCGTCAGTTCCTTGACGCGATCCTTCAGGGACTCGGTGGAGTAATTCACCAGATGGTCGGCGCCGGCATCCTTAGCCACCCGCAGCTTCTCGTCGCTGCTCGCAGCAGCAATGACAGTGGCACCCATCGCCTTGCCGATCTCGACGGCGGCCAGGCCGACACCTCCGCTCGCACCGAGCACGAGAAGGGTCTCCCCCGGCTGCAGATTCGCCCGCTGCCTGAGCGCGTGCATGCTGGTGCCATATGTCATCGAGAAACCTGCGGCCATCACCGCCGGCATGCTCGCCGGACGCGGCAGAAGGCGGGCTGCCTTGGTGTTCGCAACTTCCGCGAACGCCCCAAGACCAACCATGCCGATGACAGGCATCCCCGATTCGAGACCCGTCACACCTTCGCCGACCGCCTCGACGATACCCGCCAGCTCCGTGCCGGGAACAAACGGACGATCAGGCTTTGCCTGGTACTTGCCCTGGACCATCAGCGTATCGGGAAAATTGACGCCGGCGGCTTCGACACGAACCCGCACTTGCCCCGGTCCCGGCGGCGGTAGATCGACGTTCTCGATCACGAGTGACTCGATGGGTCCGAATTCCTTGCAAACCACCTGACGCATGGCGCCCTCCCCAATCTTATTGAAATTCAATGAGCGCTGCGCAGCCCATGCCGCCGGCGACGCACATGGTCACGACGCCGTATTTCGCGCGACGGCGACGGCCTTCGAGAAGAATGTGACCGACCATGCGCGAACCGCTCATTCCGAAAGGATGGCCGATGGAGATGGCGCCGCCATTCACATTGAGACGTTCCGAGGGAATGCCGAGCTTGTCGCGGCAGTAGACAACCTGGCTCGCAAAAGCCTCGTTGAGTTCCCAAAGATCGACATCATCAATGGACATGCCATGTCTCTCAAGCAGGCGCGGGATCGCGAAGACGGGGCCGATGCCCATCTCGTCGGGTTCGCATCCGGCCGATGCGAAACCGCGAAATACGCCGAGCACGTCGAGACCACGCTTCTCGGCCTCCTTCGACGACATCAGCAGGTTGACGGAGGCGCCATCCGACAGCTGGCTCGCATTGCCTGCGGTGATGAACTGGCCCTCGCGCACCGGCTTCAGCTTCGCCAAGCCTTCGAGATTCGTATCCGGGCGATTACCTTCATCGAGGGTCAGCCGGACGGTTTCCTTGCGGACCTCTCCGGTTTCCTTGTCGGTGACGAGCTTGACCGCCTCGGTCGGGACGATCTCATCGCGGAAGATTCCAGCCTGCTGCGCAGTTGCCGTCCGCCTCTGGCTCTCGAGAGAGTATACGTCCTGCTGCTCACGGCTGATGCCGTAACGAGCCGCCACGTTGTCCGCCGTTTCGATCATCGGCATGTAGATGCCGGGAATGTTCTGCTCGAGCCATTCGTTGCGAAGCCGATTCTTGTTCGCATTCGGTCCTACGAGGCTAATCGACTCGACACCGCCTGCAATCGAAACCGGCACACCGTCCACCATGATCCGGCGAGCGGCATAAGCGACTGCCTCGAGCCCCGATGCGCAGAAGCGGCTCACCATGGCGCCCGCCGACGCGACCGGGAATCCGGCCCGCAGCGCAGCCGCGCGAGCCACGTTTCCGCCTGTCGCCCCTTCAGGGTAACCACAGCCGAGGACGACTTCCTCCACATCGCCGGCTTCAACCTTTGCGCGAGACATCACCTCGGGCAGCAGCGGCGCTACGAGGTCCACACCGGTGGTGTCGTTGAAAGCACCACGCTGGGCCTTGCCGATGGGCGTGCGGCAGGTAGCGACGATTACGGCTTCATTCATCATATTTCTCCTGAACCTCAAACGTCCTTGCGCTCATGTGAGCCCCAGGTCGCGCCCTCTCCTGCGGCAGCGAGCTTTTGCAGAAGCGGCGCCGGCTTGAGAGACGCGTCTCCTGTGGATTGGAATAACGCCTCGAGCCTGCTGGCGACTTCAGCCAGTCCGCGCTGCTGCGCATAGAACATCGGACCGCCTCGCCAGTTCGGAAAGCCGTATCCGTTGAGCCAGATCACATCGATATCGCTGGGCCGATCCGCGATGCCTTCTTCGATGATGCGGGCACCCTCGTTGACCATCGGCAGGATCAGGCGGTCGAGAATTTCATCCTTGGAAATTTCGCGGCGCTTCACGCCATGCGCTTTCGCGACGCTCTCGATGAGTTCTTTGACGGCAGGGTCGCTGTTCTTCGTGTGGCCGCTATCCGCATAAACGTAATAGCCGCGTCCCGATTTCTGCCCGAGCCTGCCGGCTTCGACGAGCGCGTCGGCAACCGGCGCAGTCTTACCCGTCGCACGGCGCATCCGCCAGCTGATGTCGAGGCCAGCCAGATCACCCATGGCGCAGGGCCCGAGTTTGAAGCCGAAGCTGGTCAGCACCTCATCCACGTCCTCCGGCGACGCTCCCTCGAGAAGGAGACGGTCGACCTGTTCGCTGCGCCGGGCGAGCATGCGATTTCCGACGAAGCCGTGACAGTTGCCGACGATGACGGGCACTTTGGCAAGTCGCCGCGCCGCCTTGACAACCGTTGCGATAGCTTCCGGACTGCTCTTCGACCCGCGGACCACCTCGACCAGTCGCATCACATTGGCTGGACTGAAGAAGTGCATGCCGACGACGCGCTCCGGACGCCCGCTGGCCTCGGCGATCTTGTCGACGTCGAGATAGGATGTGTTGGTGGCGAGGATGGCTTCGGGTTTCGTTGCATTTACCAAAGCCTCGAATATCTGACGCTTGATGTCCATTTCCTCGAACGCGGCCTCGATCACGAGATCGACGTCCGCCAATGCATCATAGGAAACGGCAGCCTTGATGCGCCCCATGATTTCCGCGCGCGCCGCCTCCGTTATGCGGCCTCGCTTCAAGGATTGGTCATAGTTGCCGGCAATCCTTTCGACAGCACGGTTCGCCGCATCATCATCCATCTCGATGATGGTCACAGAGACGCCGCTACTGGCGAAGGCCATGGCGATGCCGGTTCCCATGGTGCCGCCGCCGATCACGCCGACGGACTTCACGTTCAACGCCTTGGACGAATCGACACCTTCCGGCAGCTGGCCGCTCTGGCGTTCGGCGAAGAAGGCATAGCGAAGAGCCTTCGAGCGGTCGCTCGCCATGAGCGTCTCGAAATGTTCACGCTCGCGCTTCAGACCTTCGGCAAAGGTGCCAATGTGGCCGGAGCGAACCGAGTCGATCAGGGCATCGATCTGCGGCTCGTCATGACGTGTTCTCTGCAGCTCCGCCGCAGCCTTGTCGAACGCTTCAATCCCTGCTGCATCGATCTTTGCATCCCGCAGAAGCCGTCTCTGCGATTGCCTGGCGAGCGCCTGGCATTTCGAAATCGCAGCATCGATCAGGCGGTCGGACTCCGTTATCTCATCGGCGAGACCGAGTGCAACCGCCTGTTCGCCTGTCTTCGGCGCTCCGTCCGCCATTATCTTCAAGGCTTCAGCCGCGTCGATCAGGCGCGGCAGGCGCTGAGTACCGCCGGCTCCAGGAATGAGGCCCAGCTTCACTTCCGGCAGACCGAGGCGCGCCGATGGAGTAACAACCCGTGCATCACAGGCAAGGGCGATCTCAAGCCCCCCGCCGAAGGCAACGCCGTTGATTGCGGCGACGAGCGGCTTCTGCGAGGCGTCGAAGATGTCGATGACATCCCGAAGGGTCGGACTGATCGGCGGACGCCCGAATTCCTTGATGTCCGCTCCGGCGACGAAGTTCAGGATGCGCGAGGCAAGGACAATGCCGCGAATGGACTGGTCCGCATTTGCGGATTCCACTGCTTGAACCAGCTCTACCCGGACCTGGGCATTGAGCGCGTTGACAGGCGGATTGTTGATCCAAAGGATTGAAATGCCATCGACGCGTTCAGTTTGGACAACGGACATGGATGCGTACTCTCGGGTCGTTTCTTGAAAGCGAAATTTACTGGCGCGCAGCACGTGCCATGTTTCGGGCGATGACCAGCTGTTGGATCTGCGTCGTTCCCTCGTAGATGCGGAACAGGCGGACATCGCGATAGAAGCGTTCTATTCCGTGATCCGCTACGTAACCCGCACCTCCATGAATCTGCACGGCCTTGTCGGCCACGCGCCCCACCATCTCGGACGCGAACATCTTGCAGCACGCAGCTTCCGCCGGAATCGGTTCGCCGGCGTCGTAGCGACGCGCGGTCTCCTCGATCATGCAACGCGCGGCATAGCTCTCCGCCCGCATGTCGGCGAGCATGGCCTGGACGAGCTGGAACTCCACGATGGGACGGCCGAACTGCTTGCGCTCCATCGCATACGCCAGACTGTCGGCAATCAGGCGCTCCGAGATGCCGACGCAGACCGAGCCGATGGTCAGGCGGCCGCGGTCGAGAACCTTCATCGCAGTCGCGAAGCCCTTTCCGACATTCGCTTCGCCGCCGATAATTGCGCTGGCCGGCACTTTGACATTGTCGAAGATGACATCGCAGGTATGCGCGCCCTGCTGCCCCATCTTATGATCCTTCTTGCCGAGAGAGATTCCGGGCAAATTCGCATCGACAAGGAAGGCTGTCACGCCCGCTGCATTCGTGCTCTTCGGATCAGTGCGAGCGAAGACGGTAAACACGCCGGCTTGCGGCGCATTCGTGATGAACCGCTTGGTGCCGTTGATGATGTATTGGTCGCCCTCTCGCGTGGCGGAAGTGCGCAGAGAACCCGCGTCAGATCCTGCCTCGGGCTCGGTCAGGCAGAAGGAGCCGATGAGCTCACCGCTTGCCATGCGCGGCAGATAATAAGCTTTCTGCTCGGGCGTGCCATCGATGATGATCCCTTGCGAGCCGATGCCGTTA
Organism: Microvirga sp.; assembly: GCA_041913065.1. Taxonomy (GTDB): domain Bacteria; phylum Pseudomonadota; class Alphaproteobacteria; order Rhizobiales; family Beijerinckiaceae; genus Microvirga. The sequence goes on from JAYSGD010000002.1 coordinate 40,332, forward strand.
TTGGTGCCGATCACGGAGCGGAAAGCAGGCGATGTTCCGCCAAGGCGGAAGGCAACTCTCACCTCTTCCGATACGGTGAGCGCCAGGCCACCATATTCCTCAGGAATGGTGAGACCGAACAGGCCCAGATCCCGCATCTCCTGGATGATATCAGCCGGGACCTGGTCATTCATGGCGACTTCGGCCTCACGTGGCCTCAATCTCTCACGCACGAAACGCTCCACGGTCTCAAGGAGCTGTTCAAACACATCGCTGTCCATTGACAATTCCGTTCCTCGGAATTAAATTTCAGTTTTGCGATTATTCCCTTGTCCTCACCTTTGGTCAAGGGCAGATAGGGCTTTCTTTTTCAACGAGGCGCAAAATGCGGACCCGTCAAAATACTCTCGTGGCCGAGCCGGATATGGAACGCGAGGACGACCCGCGTTTCGTCGTCGCCCTGGCGCGGGGGTTGAGCATTCTCAAAGCCTTCAAGCGCGGCGACTCAGGCCTCAGCAATCAACAGCTCGCAGCCCGAACGGGGCTGGCGAAGGCGACGATCTCGCGGCTTACCTACACGCTCACGCGCCTCGGCTACCTCGACTACTCCACCGTCACGGGCCGCTATTCGCTTTCGGTCTCAGCGCTTGCATTGGGCTTCACCGCACTCGGCGGCCTCGCCGTGCGCGATATCGCCCGCCCCTTGATGCAGTCGCTTGCGGACCGCGTGGGATGCTCGGTCGCGATCGGCGTGCCTGACAAGCGGACGATGGTGTATATCGAGCATTGCCGGGGCCAGAGCCCGCTGCACATCGGCATCGAAGTCGGCTCGCATATCCGCATGGCCACTTCTGCCATGGGCAGAGCCTATCTCGCCAGCCTCGATCCAACCACACGTGAGGCTCTTCTCACCGAACTCTGCCCACCCGATGAGACCGGCGCTACCATGAGAGCGGGTGTTCAGGCTGCCGTCGAGCAGTACCAGAAATGCGGCTATGTCACTTCTGTCGGCGAATGGAAGCAGGAGATCAATTCCGTCGGCGTTCCGCTCACCTTCCACGGATCGCAGCCCTATGCGCTGAATTGCGGAGGGTCCGCATTGCTGCTGAAGACCGAGATGCTGGACTCAGTTGGTCGCGAGCTCGTCGAGCTGGCCGCTCGCATTCGGCGTTCGCTCGAGAACACCGCGTGAAAAGAGGGCCGCTTCTGATCGGAGCGACCCGGTTGGCCCTCAGAAGCTGGGAGCCCTCTTCTCGACGAAGGCGCGCGAACCCTCGGCCATGTCACTTCCGCTCATCAGTTCCTTGATGGCGGCGGCTTCATACTGATCGAAAGCCTCGCGCCCCTCCCGGTCGAAGACCTTCAATCCGGCCTTGATGGCTTGAACCGCATTGGGAGAATTCCGTGCGATCCGCTCAGCGAGTTCGAGAGCGGCCTCGCGAGCTTGTCCTTTCGGAACGAGGCGGTTCACCAGGCCCCAATCATAAGCGTCCTTCGCGGAAAGGTATTCGGCCGTCATCATCATTTCCATGGCGCGAACGCGCGGTATCGCCTGTGAGATGCGCCAGATCTGTCCGCCCGCCGGCAATTGACCGAGCTTCGCCCCGGGCTGGCCGAATACGGCGTTCTCGCTGGCGATCCTGAGGTCGCAGCACAGGGCGAGCATCAATCCCGCCGCGTGGCAGTGCCCATTCACAGCCGCAATGACGGGCTTCTTCATGCGGTCCGGGTGCCCCATGGGATCAGGCTTCATCAGCTTAATGTCCTTGCGCCCGACTTCCGTCAGATCGTGCCCGCTGCAGAAGGCGATCTCGCCCGCTCCGGTGATCACTACCACACGGATCTCGTCATCCTGCTCAGCCTCGACGAGGGCATTGAAGAAGGGCTCTTCCATCGATTTGTTGAGAGCATTACGTTTCGCTTCATTCGCAATCGTGACGACCATGACACGCCCAAGGCGCTCAGTCAGAATCTCGCCCATCGTTCGTTCTCATCCCTTGCTTGCTGTTGATTCAATTGCGCTGACGGCCACAGGCGAACGCCTGCCTCGCACCGGGGGACTGCTCGTTATGACATGCCGCCACCCTGCCCTCCGGCCCAACGGATAGCAGATCGGGCATGACCGTCTCACAGGCAGCGATCGCATGCCTGCACCGCGGACGGTACAAGCAGCCGCCTGACGGATGAGCGGTTCCCGGCGCAGTCTCGATAGCACCCGATCTCACGCGCTTCTTTTCGATCCTGGGATCGGGGACGAAGGCACTTTCGATCAGAACCTTCGTGTAAGGATGGGCCGGATCTGACAGGATGGTGTTCGCGGGTCCCTCTTCCACGATCCGCCCCATATACATCACGGCGATCTCGTCCGCGATACTCGCGACGACGCTCAGATCGTGCGAAATGAAAATGTAGGAGACGCCGCTGTCCTTCTGGATGTCGAGAAGGAGATTGATGATCTGCGCCTGAACCGAGACATCGAGGGCGGACACGGCCTCATCGCAGATCACCACCTTCGGATTGGTGATCAGCGCCCTTGCAATGCCCACGCGCTGCTGCTGGCCGCCGGACAGCTGGTGCGGATACCGGTCGAGAAAGGTGTCGTTCAATCCGACCCGCGCCATAATCTCGGACACGAGCCTGCGCTTCTCTGCGGAGGCAAGATCGGACCGGTGAATATCGAGTGGCTCAGCCACGATGGCGCCAATGCGCATCCTTGGGTCGAGAGACCCCGCCGGAGATTGAAACACCATCTGCACGTCTCTCAGGCGCCTTCTTTGCTCGCGAGCACTGCCTTCGAGGACCGATTCCCCTTCCAAATAGACATTTCCCGAAGTTGGCGGAGTGATTCCGGCGATGATGCGTGAGAGCGTCGATTTTCCGCATCCGGATTCACCGACGATCCCAAGCGTCTGCCCACGCTTCAAGCTGAGATCGACCTCGCGCACCGCAATCGCCTTACTGCTGCCTCCCAGCATGCTCGCGCGGCCGTAGGCCTTCGTAATCCCCTGGACGCTGAGAAGCGCAGGCTGCTCTTGCAACATTCCAACTGCTCGCTGTCTGCTGTTCATATGACCTACCTAGTTCGGAACATTGCAGCGGGTGACATGACCGTTTGCGGCAAACTCGTTCACAGTAGCGCTGCACAGCGGGATAGCCTTCTCACAGCGGGGCTTGTAGGGACATCCCTTGATGTCGAAGGGCGGAGCCGGCGGCGCTCCAGGAATATTCTTGAGTCGCATCTTCCAGGCATTGATGCTCGGAACCGCCGCGATCAATGCCGCGGTATAGGGGTGTCGCGGATTTGCGAACAGATCCTCGACAGGCCCGCTCTCGACAGCTTGGCCCGCATACATGACGATCATGTAATCAGCCAAGGCTGCGACAATTCCCATATCGTGCGTGATCAGGAGAACCGATAGGTCGAGTTCACGGCGCAAGCCATCGAGAAGCTTGACCACCTGGAGCTTCACCGTCGCGTCGAGAGCCGTGGTCGGCTCGTCTGCGAGGAGAAGTTTCGGCCCCAGCGCGATGGATGTGGCAATCAGTGCGCGCTGCCGCATACCGCCGGAGAATTCATGAGGATAGTACTGCGCGCGCTTCTCCGCCTCAGGAATGCCGGTCCTTCGCAGCAGTTCCACGGCATGCTCGAAGGCCTCATGCTTGGATGCACCGCGATGGACCATCAGCATTTCAGCGATCTGAAAGCCGACAGTCGTTGCCGGGTTGAGGGAATTCAACGCGTCCTGACTGATCAGCGAGACAAGGTTTCCGTTCAGCTTGCGTCTGGCCGCGGGGCGCAGATTATCCAGCCGCATCCCCGCAACCTCGATGATTCCCTGCTGCCGGGCATTCCCCGGCAGCAGGCCCATGATGCTCTTCACCAGCGTCGACTTTCCGCAACCCGATTCACCCACCACAGCGGTGACCTGGCCGGATAGTACGGAAAGATTGACGTTATGAAGCACGGTCGCGTCGCCGTTCTGCCCCGAGTATTGAACACTCAAATCCTTGACGGACAGCACAGGCGAATCGACGCGATCGTTCATCTTCAATACCGTCCTCAATTCTGGATCTTGATGTCGGTGAGGGAGATGTTGTCGCCGAAGTTCGCCTCCCACTTCACCTCCTTGCGTGCTCCGAAGATCGAGGCGGCCTGCCAAGTCCCCGCAATCATGTAGGAGTCCTTCATGGCGCGCTGGGCGGTCTTCCACAGTTCAGTGCGCTTCTCGTCGTTGAGCTCGGTCATCGCCTTACCGGCAGCAGCGTCGTACTCAGGCACCTTACAGAGCGCCGTCGGGCGGTTGGAATTGCCGAAGGCGTGCATCTTGCTCGCATCACCTTCGCTGTAATCCCAGCCAACGATGTAGAACGGGCCAGCGGTCGCCCCCGTGATCATCGAGATCAGGCGGCCCCACTCGACCACGCGAGGCGTGATCTTGAAGCCGACGGCTCCCGCCTGGGCATTGATCGACTGATAAATTTCCCTGTCCGCGACGTAGCGTCCGTCCGACGTGTTCGTCGAAATTGCGGCCGGCTTCTTCTCTTGCACGACCTTCATTGCGGCTTCGGGATCGTACTTGTACGGCTCCAGCGTCTTGTCGTACTGCACGACGTTCGGAGGAAGCGGACCAGGCAGAACGCGGCCGTACTCGCCGAGCAGGCTGCTCACGATTCCTTCAAGGTCAAGGCTTTCGGAAAAGGCCTTTCGGACCGCGATGTCATTGAACGGCGCACTGCGGCAGTCCAGGTTGATGTTATGGACCAGACCGTTGGGCGTAGAGATAACCGACAGTTCCTTATTGCCTTTCACGCGCTCGATATCGGCGATCGGCAGGCGCTGAATGAGATCGACTTCCTTCTGGATCAGCGCATTCACCCTGGTGGAATTCTCAGGGATGAAGGTGAAGGTAGCCTTGGCCACATCAGCCGCTTCGCCCCAGTAGTTCGGGTTCTTATCGAGTACGATGCGTTGCCCCTTGTTCCACTCGACCAGCTTGTAAGGGCCGCTTCCCATGGGCTTATCCGAGACATTCTCGGGTGTATTGGCCTCGAAATACTTCTTGGACACGATGAAGACGCGGCCCGTTCCGCCATATGCCTGCATGCGTCGCGGAAGCTGGGGATCGGGACCAGTCGTCACGAAATCGACGGTGTGATCATCGACCACCACCACGTCCTTGATGGTGCTCAGCTGGCTTGCATGGGTGGAGGCCATCTGCTTGTCGAGGATCCGCATGACGGAATACTTCACGTCCTCAGCTGTCAGAGGAGTGCCGTCGCTGAATTTTACATCCTTGCCCAGCTTGAAGCGCCAGGTGTTGTCTGCGGTCGATTCCCATGACTCCGCGACATTAGGCTGAAGCTCGCCAGTCGGGCTCATCCTCAGCAGCGTGTCATAGATCTGGCCAAGGATCATCAGATCGGGCCCGTTCGAGGTCTTCGCCGGATCCAGACGATCCAGGCCGCCGCTCAGCGCGATGGTGATATTGCCATCCTTCAACTGAGCAAAGCTTTGCGTCGCCGACACTGCGCTCAGGGCAACACCCAGGCTCAGTGCCATTGTCAGATGCTTCAAAACTCGTTTCATGGTCCTCTCCCTCTGTTAGTTCGTTCGCGGATCAAGAATAATTCGAAGACGCTCGCCGATGATGTTGATCGACAGAACGAGTAGAAAAACGGCGAGACCGGGAAACACCGTCAGCCACCATGAGGTCGAGGCATAGTCGCGGCCTTCGCTGAGCATCCGGCCCCAGGTCGGGCTGGCCGACGGCATGCCCAGCCCTAAGAAGCTGAGTGCAGCTTCCGCGATGATGGCATTCGCCAAAGCGAAGGTGGCAACGATGATCACGTTCGGCAGCACATTGGGGATCAGGTGGCGGAGAATAATTCTGGCTTGCGAGCCGCGCATGACCTTGACGGCATCGATGAATTCGAGATGCACCAGCTCGCGGGAACTGTTGTAGCTGATGCGGGCAAACGGAACCCAAAGACCAACGGCGATGACGCCGATCACGAGCGCGCTCGACGGCTGCATCATGCCGATGATGGCGACAGCCACCAGGAAGAATGGAAAGGACAGCTGAACATTGGAGAACAGGATGAGGAAGGACGCGAAGCGCCCGCCGACGAGCCCGGCCCATGTCCCGATTACCGTGCCGAACGCGGCAGCGATACTGACCGAGATGACGGAGACCATGAGCGCCGTCCTGCTGCCGAGAACGATCAGCGACAGGATATCCCGTCCAAGGCCGTCTGTGCCCAGAAGGTGCATTCCCGCCGGAACTTCCGTGCCGGGCGGCAGGAGCCGGCCGCGCAAGTTCAGGAAGGCCGTATTGAACGGCACGATATACTGGCCGAACAAGGCAGCGAACACCCCGACGATCAGAATGATGATCGCAATGATCTCCAGAATATTGCGCTTGTCGAAGCGTGAAACGAGCCACTGCGTCATGCGCCACCTCTCAGGCGGGGACTGGCCAGCCGGATGAGCAGTTCGTTGAGAATCGTGATCATCACAAAAATGATCGACACGTAAACGACGACGCCCTGCACGATAGGAAAGTCACGCCGCTGAAGAGACACGACCGTGAGATGTCCGATGCCCGGCCAGGAGAAAACGGTCTCCGTCACTACAGCCCCGCCGAGCAGCGCTCCAATCTCCAGGGTAAGGAGCGTGATGATCGGGACGAGTGCGTTTCGTAAGACAACCCGGCCAATCACCCGCCTCTCCGGCATTCCCTTCGCCCGAGATGCCTGGACATAATTCAGCGGAAGAACCTCGAGCAGAGACGATCTCGTCAGGCGCGCCAAACTCGGCACGCTGATCAATGTCAGGGTTGCGGCAGGCAATATGAGATGACGCCAGGACCCGGTTCCATAGGTTGGCAGCCAGTTGAGATAAAGGGCGAAAAGCTGAACCAGCAACAGCGCCAGCCAGAACGCCGGGATCGAGGAGAAAACGACCGCAGACATCTGCAGCAGCCGGTCTCCTAACGATCCGGGGAAGACGGCGGCATAGATCCCTGTTGGAATGGCGATGAGGACGGAAGCAACGAACGCGACGCTTGCCAGAAGCAGTGTGTTGCCCATGTGCCGGCCGATGACGTCACCGACGGAGGAGCCCTCGAAATAGGACTGCCCCATATCACCTGTGATCGCAGAGGCCAGAAAGTTCAAGTACTGCACATGAAGCGGACGATCGAGTCCGAGCTTCGCGTTGAGCAGAGCGATAGCTTCCTGTGGCGCATCCTCCGGCAGAAGAATCGCCACAGGATCACCGCTGAGCCGCACGAGGACGAAGGTAGCCGACAAGACGATCCAGATGACGATAATCCCCTGCAAGATCTGACGGAATGCTACACGGATCATATTCTTCTCACTCACCGGATCGTCATTGGCGGCATTTGCCCTGCTCGGTTATCGGCATCAGGCGGATTTCTCACCTTCGTAATGGGCCGTGCGCCACTTGATGCCGGCGCTTGCGCCCTGCTCCTGTACCTGCTTCTTGAACTCGTCGCGCGTCGGATCGGGGATTTGGCCGAGGATGGCGACTGTCTCGACCCAGCTGTTGATGTGCGGGATCATGCCGGCCGTTTCATACGCACGGTTGACGCCCTGCTTGTTCATCCACACGGCCCCGCGCGGCATGCGGAGCAGTTGCTGGACGCACTTTTCTGTCTCCTCCGCCAGCTTGTCGTCGGGAACGACCTTCGATACCAGCCCGGCATCATAAGCCTCAGCCGCACTGAATTTTTCCCCGAGCAGCAGGATCGACTTCGCCTTCTTATGGCTCATCATCCAGGGGAACATGTTGAAGGCAGGGCCTGCGCCGAACAGGATCTCGGGAACACCGAAGCGGCAGCTCTCGCTCGAAATCGTGAGATCCGTCGGGAGAACGAGTTCCAGCGCTCCACCGATGCAGTACCCATGGACGGATGCAACGACAGGCTTGCGACAGTTCCAGATCGCCCAGCGCGCCCTGTTGGCGGTGAGGTGGATGCTGTTGAGCTTTTCCTCGACGGTGCGGTTTGACGTCTGGAGCTTCAGGTCGAACCCTGACGAGAACGCCCGGCCGTTTCCTTTCAGGACGATAACCTTGACGTTCTCGTCCGTGCTCGCCTCGTTCATCTTGTCACCGACATATCGGTAGATGTCAGAAGTGAGAGCGTTCAGCCGCTCGGGTCGGTTGAAGGTCAGCGTCAGAACGCCGTCGTTGAGTTCCGTGATGGGCAGATCGTTCGACATCGTTCTATTCCTCAGAGTATTCGAATGCGGCATCCACTGCGATCAGATCGCGTCCGATAACCATGACCGGGTTACACTCGATTGCGGAGCAGCTTGCTTGAGAATTCAGCGCGCTCGCCAACTGGTTCAGCAGCTTCGCAACTTCGGTCCGGTCCAGCTCCGGGTCACCGCGGAATTCATCCCACATATGATGGCTGCGAAGCTTGCCGAGACAGGCTGATACGGATTGAGCTGTCGCAGGCAGGATGCACACGCTCGTGTCGCCAATAGCCTCGGCATAGACGCCGCCCACCCCGAGAACGCCGATGCTGCCGAAGGTATGATCCTTCCGCACTCCGACGAAGAGCTCGCGCCTGCGCCCGAGGTCCTGCGTGATGAGATATCCGGTCAGCGCATTGGGTCCGAGCTTGCCCGCAACCTGCGTCTCCATCTTCTGGGCGGCCACCGCTACGGATTCACGATCGCCAAGGCCGACCGCGACGCCGCCGACATCCGATTTGTGCAGAACGCCCGGCATGATGCCTTTCAGAACGACGGGGAAGCCTACCTCCTCCGCTGCTGATACCGCTTCATGCGGTGATTTCGCCTCGACCGCGCGGGGAAATTTGACGCCATAGGCAGCAAGGTACTGCGATGCCTCGGCTTCCGTGCGCGGCCGGCCGCTTGCACCGCTCGCGCTGGTCGGCGCCGGTTTGGCAGGATCAGCCGAGGCGCGCTCAAGGAATTTCTGCCGCTTGCGCAGGGCAGCCAAACCAAACGCCGCCAGGTTCAGATCGGCGTAGCAGGGAATGCCTGCCTCACGCAGAGCCGTGAACGAGCTGTGCTTCTGATACGCGTATGGGGTGTAGAAGATGATCGGGAGGCCGGTCTTCTCCTGGATGGCCCCCAGGATCGGCGCCGCGCTTTCATAAGTGTGGACATGCCCTTCATCGAGACGCCCATCGCGATACAGGCCGTAGAGCCCGTAATTGATGAAGCCGTCATAGTTTCCATCGATGTCGATGACCATCTGCGTGAACTGCGCGAACAGGCTCGGGTCTTTCGTGAACCCGCCAGTCATGTCGATGGGATTGCGCCTGGGCGCATAGACAGGAAGCTTCTTCCCTGCAGCCTCCTGCAATTCCTGACTGAACTCAGGCACCTGAAGGCCGACCAGCTCGACCTCGTCCGTGCAGACCGTGGAATGCCCGCCGCCGGAGCCAACGATGGCGACGCGGTCACCTTTCATCGGTGGGCAGCGGTAAAGAACCTCCGCCAACGGCAGCAGATGTTCGAGATGCTCGATCTCGATGATCCCGCATTCGTCGAACAGGGCGGAGTACACCTGCGATTCCGAGGAGAGCGAGGCCGTATGAGACTGAGCGGCGCGCATGCCGGCATTCGTCCGGCCACCCTTGAGAGCAACGATGGGCTTTTTACGGCTGACCTTCTTGCAGACTTCAAGGAACGCCTGGCCCTGCCCGGCGGGCAGGCCCTCGATGTAAAGAGCGATCACCTTCGTATTGTCGTCATCGCCCAGATACGCGATGTGATCGTGAAGCGGGATGTCGGACTGGTTGCCCACGCCGATGAAGGCCGTGAACCCGATATCCAACATCTTGGACTGGTCCCACAGGGTGATGCCCACGTTGCCGCTCTGCGAAATCAGCGCAACCGGCCCCTGCTTCAATCCTATCTGAGCAGTAAGATTGACGTTGTTCGGGAAGTAGAAATAACCAGGGCAGTTGGGGCCGACGAGACGCATGCCGTTCGCGCGGCACGCCTTCACCAGTTGCTGCTGCGCGTCTGCGGCATCGCCGCCCTGCTCCGCGAAGCCCGACGTGAAAACGACCGCGAGCGGAACGCCTCGTGCTGCAACGCGTGGCAGAACATCGAGAGTGATGTTGGCCGGATACATGTTGAAAGCAAGTTCGATCCCGTCAGGCAATGCTTCGACGCTGTCGTAGATCTTGTGACCTTCGAATTCACCCGCCGTGCGGCCGAGCAGAGAGATCTCGCCGGAATAGCCCTGGGCTTTCAACCCGGCGAGAAAGCGGGCGCCGGCTTTCTTTGGATCTGCCGAAAAACCGGTCACCAGGATATGGCGCGGCGCATATAGCGATTTCAGGTAACTCACGTCGTCCACAGTGCTTCCCTACCTGTGCTTTGCCTAAGACCGAACCGCTTCACCGAGTTATTTCCGTAGTCGGAACTGCTCTTCGTCGAGGCGTAAGGTGACTTCTCCGGACACTCGCCGCCTCGCGCAGCATCCAACCGGTTCATCAAGCTTGTTTCGTCTGATGGAATTGAATTCCATAGTTAGTGTTGCGCATGACGTAGGGTCAGTCAAGCGCGCTTTTCCTTATTTTGCTTGGGAATGCGACCTCAGCAGACTGGACCGCATGAGGTATGGTGAGACGCTGCTAGCGCGTCTCCTCACTCATCTCTCCTCGCAGGAGAGCAATGAGAGAAGCCTTCTGACCTAAATCACGGGCGCTCGAACGAGGATACGACAGCAACTGGAATGGAAGTGGTTAAGGAACAAAAGTCGCCTGAAAAGCGCATCCTGATCATCAATAGGAGCGCTAATGGCCGAGAGACGACTATGCGCCAATAGAAGCAGCATTCCATCTGGCGCCTTCGCGCAATGACGTGTCTCAAGATTAGGAGCACGACAAGACACAATCGCCGCACCGCGCTCCCTTTCGCTTCTCAATGAAGAGCCACTCCACACTCGGCGCTGCCGGCATCGGCGCATAGTGCTGAGCGTGACCACACGGGATGGGCGAATTCTGACGTCTTAGGCACTTCTCAAGTCAAATGAAAATGGGAAAGACGCGCCACCACGACACGCGGCAGGCTGATGATTGGAACACGGATGAACCCGACCGCCAGAGCTGAACCCAGCATCGGACCAAGGATGTAAATCCACTGGTCGTTCCATGTTCCGGCGACAAGGGCAGGACCGATGGAACGCGCGGGATTTGCGCTGGCGCCTGAAACGGGCCCTTCGCACCAGGCCATGACGCTGAAGAGAAAGGGCATGGTCCAAGGAGTAAAGCGGCGGGTCCGGACATGGGCTGCCGTGATGAAGATCGTGAAGATAAGAACGAAGGTGATTGCCGCCTCGCCGGCCAGCGCACCCCATAACGGCACTTCATCGCCTGGCTCTGTCGCGCCAAACGCAACGCTTAGCCCGGTCTGTCCCCATGCGAGCAGATATACGGCCCCAAGGATTCCACCGCTCACCTGAGCCAGCATGAAGAGAGCGGCATCCTGCCAAGCCAACTTCCCTTCGAGCCAGAAGGCCAGTGACACTGCTGGATTGATATGGGCGCCGCTGATCCGACCGATTGGGGAAATGGTAATCAGGCTTCCGACCAGACCAAACAAACCGCCAGCCAGGAAACGGCGTGCAGCCTCACTTGGGAGAAGCGATTGCACGGGGCTGTCCTCGCCGAAGATGGCAATGACGCAAGAAACACCGAGAGCCACGAGCAAGGCGGTGCCTGCGAACTCTGCCAGATAAAGCTTCGGATGCAGCTTGCCCGGAGGAAAAGGAGATCCGTGGAGAGGCCGATCGATAAACGGCCGTCCAATCCCCCTATCCTCCATTGTCAGGCACGGGAGGCACTGATGCGGGCTTGCGCAGCTCACGGGTCATCACCTGCTGAAGGTCCGAATGGGAGCTCCCAAACTGGCTTGGAATGACGACAGGAACTGTCAGACAGACGCTTTGGGTGGGTAGAACCTTGCGCCAGTTGCGCACCAACTCCTGATACGCCGTCCCGACAGGGCGAATGTTCCGGCTCAGATCATAGAGGCCGAGCGGGTTTACGTGACCATTCTCCTCTCGAAGAGCTGTGTCCCAGTCGACCTGATCTGTCAGCGAGTACCACGTGAATCCGACGATCGGCACGCCGCTGTTGCGAACACGCAGAACATTGGCCCACTCCTTTCTAAGCCATTCCACCGCTTCCTGGCCTAAAGGGCCCTGCGCCAGGTTCGTTTCCGTATGCATGACCGGCAGCTTGTAGCGGTCATAATATTGACGGGTAATTTCAGAGTATCCGAAGATCTCGCCCGAGGCCCATGTTCTGCCATCAACAGACACATGATGCTCGTTCGTGATGTAATAATCGTTCCCCATGATGCAGTGCTGCCGCAGATGGTTCGTGAGGAAGAAATGATATTCCGCACGAGTCATCCCGTTATCCATGAGAAACTCGTACATACCGGAATCAACCCGGTGACCGTAATTCAGATCGAGTGAAAGAAAGCGCCTGGAATTCAGAACTTCGGCATTTCCAATCGCATCAGGTCTATCAGCATGAAAGTATTCCGATGACTCGCTTTGGATGAAGATTGCATCGGGGCGAACTTCGAGAATGGCTGCCATCGCAAGCACATTGGCCTTGACGATGTGCTTAAGCGCAGTGACGAATGCCTGATCGCTGGAGAGCTGCTCATTCCACCAGCCATAGGCGGCTGAGAACGTGGCGCAGATGAACATTTCGTTGACGGGTGTATAGAGTTGAACCCAAGGGAAGCGTTGCGCAAAGGCTTTCGCATAGACCGCAAAAAGTTCCGGGAAGTCAGGGTTCTGGAAGTTTCCGATCCAATCGGGAACGCCGAAATGGCAGAGATCGACGATTGGCACGACGTCCTGATTCCGGATGACGCCGAAGCTCTCGTCCGGGAACTCCCAGTCATACCGCTCAGGCCCAAGCCATACGCGATGAATGGGAGGCCCATATCGCAGATAGCGAATATCGAGTTCCTTCAGTAGCTCGAAATCCGTCCGCCACTGCTTATAATGCCCGCACTTCTCCATCTCGTCGACGCGGCGGCGACCATTGTCGATAGTCGGATAACTGTTCTCGATGCCGGTCGCGAACATGAACCATGGCGCAGTCATCATCCATCTCCATGTGAGGTTCAGACGACATTGGGATTGGTGATCTCATCAAGAGTACTGCCCCGCGAAAGATTGTATTGCGCTTGCAAGCTGCTGAGGCGCCTCGAAGGGCAGAAGATGACCTGCTCCGTTCACCTGAATGTATCTCGCCGTCGGCATTCTCGATGTAACCTCCGTGACAATCACATGAGGCGGGATGACCGGATCGAGCGTTCCTCCAAGCACGAGGACTGGACATGAGATATCGCCGATCTTGGACGCGATGTTTTCCCGGCTGCCTGAGGCAAGCCACCAATGCCACGCAAGAGCGGACGTGCGAAGATTATCGTCGATGCAGATTGCCGTGTCTTCCTTGGTCAAGGTGAATCGAGTGATGGACTGCAGAGTTTTCTCGGCGGAGGCACGATCTCGATGCGAGGTAAGAAGGCGATTTCGCTCATGCTCCTCCATTGGTTCGGGAGTTGGCGGAGACGGCGCAACCAGGATTACTCCCACCAATCCAGGCGGCTTTGCAGCAGAACAGGCCATGGCGATCTTCCCACCCATGGAATGCCCGATGAGGATGTATCGCCTAAGATCGCCGCTGAGAGTGAACGCGGCAATGGCATCGGCCATAGCCTGAACGCTGAAATTTGATAACGGTAGTGTGTTACCGAACCCAGGCAAGTCGATCGCGATACAGCGATGTCTTGCAGACAAAGCGGGGACTATATGGGTCCAGGACCGCGAAGAACCTGCGAAGTAATGCAGGAAAACGAGGGTAGATGGTCCGCCTCCCTGATCTTCATAGTGAAGTCCGAACGCGTCCATGGGCCATCCACCTGATATCCCTTGATAAGGACATTGAACTGCAGCGCCGAGCCGGAGTTCAAAAGTAATGCCTGTCGAATAGCGCCGCAAGGAGGCTTTACTCCAATCACCCTAAAGCGCCGATATCCTGCGGGTGCCATCAAATCTATGAGTCATTTGAAATTTTCTTGTTCATCAACCCTGATCAATATTGGGGCCATATCGAAGGCAGCAAATCTGATGATCTTTTGTCAGACCGGCCTTTATGTCGATAATCGCATTATACCCGCGCAAGCCATACTGAGATCTGCTCAATGCCTGAATCCTCCATATCCCGCGTTGGTGTGCAATGACGATCATTCATGACCTTCTGGCCGGGATTGAACCCGCCATCAAAACATACGGCGTATTCGCTCTGCTCTTGACGATCTATCTTGAGTCCTTCGGCGTACCTCTGCCGGGCGAGAGCAGTTTGATTGCGGCCGCGCTTCTCGCTGCGCGTGGAGATCTGAACATCATTCATGTCTTCCTGGCCGCTTGGTTTGGAGGTGTGCTGGGGGACAGCACAGGTTATCTGATCGGACGCTTCGGCGGGCGCGCACTCATTCAACGATTTGGGTGGATCGTGAGATTGACACCCGAGCGGCTTACCGGCTTGGAAAAAGTCGCCCGGGAAAAGGGCTTCCTCATGGTCCTTTCGGCTCGGTTCGTCGTTCTGCTACGCCAGCTCAATGGCCTCTTAGCCGGCTCCATCGGCATGCCGTGGCAACGCTTTGCTGTTGCGAATGTCATCGGAGCGGCTGCTTGGGCCGGCTTGTGGACACTTGCCCCCTACTTCTTCACAGACCTGTTTCAAAATGCGCTATGATTTTTAATGGAGGCTGACTGCGAGAGCTGTAACAGAAAATGTCGCCAGCCTGACCGGGAGAACTGACCGGCGCTCGCAATTGGCTCTTCATTTGCCCATGCGCAGGCATTCGAGAACATCGACATAGCTCGGACTGCCGCCCACCTGAGTCTCACTGATGCACCGGTCCCGGAGACCTGGTGAAAATTGTGCCCACTGTGCCTCGATTTCTGCTCGGGCGCTGTTCTCGTCTGCAATGCATTGCTGGACCGTCTGCCCCTGCGAACTTCCGACAGCCTTGAGTTCCGCTTCACAGTTCCGGGCTGTTTCAAAAGTGGGAAGCCGGTCCGCAACTGGAAGAGACAACGACACCAGCAGAGACAGGACAGGAGAAGTGACAAACATCAGATTGCCCTCTCAGATGAGATACCTTCGGTGTAGGCCGCATCAATATTAATATCCTGTCACTCAAGAGCCTAATATTCAACCGGCATCATTCGGAATAGCGAGGCGGTCGAACGAGACTTCCCGAAAACCGCGCTTGATCCGACCTCGTAATCAGCATTCGACGCCGGCAGCCGAACGCTGCTGCCGGCTCTTTGGAGTTGCATGACCGCTCAGGTGAGTGTCATCGCATATGCGGATTGAAATGCTTCTGAAGCTGGTGTCCGTAACCGCCATACTCTTTCTGCAAGGCTTCCGTTTGCGCCGCGAAAGCGGTCACGCGCTGCGGAAAGCGCGTCTCAAGCATGAAGGCTAATGTGCCTTCAAGCTTATGAGGCTTCAACTCCACATTGCTGGCATTCTCGAAAGCCTCCACATCGGGGCCGTGAGGCAGCATCATGTTATGCAGGGAAATGCCGCCGGGCACGAAGCCATGGGGCTTAGCGTCGTACTGGCCGTAGACCAGTCCCATGAACTCGCTCATTACGTTCATGTGATACCAGGGCGGACGGAATGTGTTTTCCGCCACCAGCCAGCGATCAGAGAAAATGACGAAGTCGATATTGGCCGTGCCCGGCGTCTCGGAAGGCGAGGTCAGCACGCTGAAGATCGATGGATCGGCATGATCGTAGAGCACCGGCCCGACGGGCGAGTAGCGTCGCAGATCATACTTATAGGGGGCGTAGTTGCCGTGCCACGCCACTACATCGAGAGGCGAGCGCTCGATCTCCGTGATCCAAAGCGTTCCGCCCCATTTCACGAACATCTTGGACGGAGCATCCCGATCCTCGAATGCCGCCACCGGCGTATGGAAGTCGCGCGGGTTGGCAAGACAGTTCGCGCCGATGGGGCCGCGCTCCGGCAGGGTGAAGGCGCCGCCGTAATTCTCGCAAAGATAGCCGCGCGCAGGGCCGCCCGTCAGCTCTACGCGGATCTTCACGCCACGCGGGATGATGGCGATTTCGCCCGGCTCGATATCGATGATGCCGAACTCGGTCCAGATCCGTAGATCACCCTGCTGCGGCACGAACAGCATCTCGCCATCCGCATTGTAGAAATACTCGTCCACCATCGATCGCGTGATCAGGTAGACATGCGCGCCCATGCCCGCATGGGCGCCGGCGTCACCGGCGGTCGTGACTGTGTGAACGCCCTCAATGAATGATACCTGGTCGCCGGGAATCGGCAGCGGGTCCCAACGCATCGGCGCAATGGGCGTCTCCACTTCCACGGCGGGCGCTGTGCGCCAGAGGCCGATATCCGCCTTCCGGAACTGCCCCCAATGGGCCACGGTCGGGCGGATACGGTAGAGCCAGGAGCGCTCATTCGTCGTGCGCGGAGCCGTAAAGGGCGAGCCGCTCAGCTGCTCGGCGTAAAGACCATAAGCGCATTTCTGAGGCGAGTTGCGGCCAATCGGCAGGGCACCGGGCAATGCCTCGGTCTCGAAGCCATTCCCAAAGCCTGACATGTAGCCCGGCTGGATCGAGCTTTCCTGCGGCTTGACCGCGTTTCCTTGTAGGGACGGATTCTGGACATTCATGGCCATGGCCTCCACATTTAGTTACAGGCGTAACCATCATTTTTGTAACTAACAAGACCAGGATAAGCCCCCTCATGACGAAGCTCGACCTTGAGGCATTTCTTCCTTACCGCCTCAACAGGATCGGAAGCGCCATCTCCCAGGAGTTCCGCACTGTCTACGGCCCGCACCACGATCTGACGATTCCCGAATGGCGGGTACTGGGAAC
Organism: Microvirga sp.; assembly: GCA_041913065.1. Lineage (GTDB taxonomy): Bacteria > Pseudomonadota > Alphaproteobacteria > Rhizobiales > Beijerinckiaceae > Microvirga. Next base: position 57,280 of record JAYSGD010000002.1, read on the forward strand.
TCTAGGGCAGTTCGATGAGATGGGAGCGAAGGCCATCGGCCGGCACTCATCCATGCACAAGACCAAGGTCAGCCGGGCCGTTCGGGCACTTGAAGAGCGGCGTTGGCTCAAGCGTAAGGAGAGCCAGTCGGATCGCCGCGAAGAGGTTCTGTCCCTGACTCCATTGGGCCGAAAAGTCTATTCCGACATCGTTCCTCGAGCGACTGCTTTCGAGAAACGCATCATGGTTGCCCTGGGGCCACGGGCTGCACCTTTCCTGTCGGCGCTTGAAATGCTCGAAGATATCCTGGAGGCGAAGAAGACCTGAAGCGATGAACCCGACCGGGTCACTCTATCTCTCCGGCAAAAGCAATCGCCTCATCAAGTACGGTCCAAGAGGCTGCAATCGCCGCTGAGATCCGACTTGATGAGGCGAGGTGAATGTTTCGCAGCAGCGACCGATAGTGATGCGACAGCCGAGAAGTCACCCGAGAGGAATTTCAAAACCCGCCTGGATTTCCGCCATAGCGGACAGCATTGGTCCAAGCCTGTTCGAGCCGCTTCAAGGTGTGATGCGTGATCTGGAGTTCGCTCATCTCATCATTCGTTCCTGCGATGAGCTGATGATAAGCCTCGTCGATCTGCTTGATCATGTCACAAAGCTTGTGCCCCTTCTCGGAGAGACGAATGCAGGCTGAGCGCCTGTCGCGCTCAGATGTCGTTCTATCTACGTAGCCGGTCTCGACCAGACGCTTGAGGCTATAGGACGCATTCGAGCCGAGGTAGTAACCCCTGTCGATCAGATCGCGCACCGAAAGCTCCTCAGAGCCGATCGTCAGAAGCATCATGACTTGAGAAGGGCTCAGATCGTTGATGCCGTTTCGTGTCAACTCGACCCGCACCAAATCGAGATAGCGGCGGTGAAGACGCTCAATCATCCGCACAATATCCAGATGCGTAATTCCACCTGCTTCGGTCATCGCGCCTCCGCGTCGTGTCGGGGCCAGCAGCGTCTCGACCTCCGCTGTATCAAGTGTAATGCCCACTCGTTCTTTCAGATCTTCATGCATGAGAGATGCCCGTCCGTTTTATGGATCATGCTTAAATTCTAGAGTATTTCATCAACAAAATTAAATCGAATTTCGAACTAATTTTATGCAAACCTTGTTATCGCTCTTCGAATTCAAGCAATCTATTCGAAATACAATTTCAAATTTACAGCACTTATCATTTTCTAATATACCGAATCATACTTTAGGGGTAGACAGCGCGCCATACTCGACTACCATATTCTTTGATTAAACTTTAAGCATAAGATTTCTTTTAGTCTCATAATGCCCTTTCAGGAGCCTTTGTTGCATGAGTGATCCCGTCAACTCGGAAACGGCAGAGCTTATTCACCAAGGGCGGAAAGCTTTTGTTTCCGGACTTGCTTATGCCGGAATGCTCAGTGCCTTCATCAATGGCCTCCAGCTTACCGTTCCTTTGTTCATGCTTCAGGTTCATGACCGTGTCGTGAACAGCCAAAGCACAGACACGCTGACGATGCTGATCATCATCGCCGTCATTGCTCTCGTGATTTATTGTATCCTCGATTATGTGCGTGCCTTCACGTACCAGGTCATGGCAAGCAAACTTGTCAGAAAATTGAACTTGCCCATTTTGCAGGCCGCGATCTCGGCATCGGTGGTGAAGGGCGTGTCCCAATCGGGGCAAACGCTCCGTGATCTCAACGACATCCGCTCCTTCATCACGGGCAATGCGATCAGCATGCCGCTCGAGGCGCTGTGGTCGCCTATTTTCCTAGCGGTCCTGTTCGCCCTGCATTGGATGTATGGACTCGTTGCCGTTCTCTCGGCCACCATCATCGTGTGCCTGAGCCTCTTGTCCGATCTGCTCACGCGGCGCGCGACGAAGCGCGCGAATGAATCCACCGTTCAAAACCTCGGACAGATCAGCGGCAGCCTCCGCCATGCCGAAGCCATCGAAGCCATGGGCATGCTGCCGGCTTTGGCTCGCCGCTGGCGCCGGGCGCAATTTCAGACGCAAGACATGATGGATGTGGCGAACCTTCGCGGTCGCGCCCTTGCGTCCACATCTCGCACCTGCCGCTACATCATGCAGATCGCGGTTTTATCCGTCGGCGCCGTGCTCGTGATCAAGCAGGAGGTGAGCCCTGGCTCCATGGCAGCGGCGAGCATTATCATGGGCCGCATGCTGTTGCCCTTCGATTCCATGATCGACGGCTCGCGACAATGGGTCCTGGCGTTTGCTGCCTGGAAGAAGGTCTGCGACCTTCTCGAGAACCAAGCTCCCCAACGAGAGACCCAGCCGACGCCGCGCACGCAGGGCGACCTTGTCGTCGATCGCCTGGTTTACGCCCTGCCGGGATCCGACGTTCCGATCCTCAAAGGCCTGTCCTTCTCTCTCGCACCAGGCGAAGTCCTCGGGATCGCCGGACCTTCCGCAGCCGGCAAGTCGACCCTGGCCCGTCTCCTGATCGGCGTATCGAAACCGACAACGGGCGGCGTGTATCTGGATGGCAACAATGTCTATTTGTGGGAGCGCGGTTCCTTCGGCGACATGGTGGGCTATCTGCCGCAGAACGTCTCTCTGCTCGATGGCACGATACGTGAGAACATCGCCCGCATGCGCGATGCGGATCCGCGCCTCGTTCTGGAAGCGGCCCGCCTTGCCGATATTCATGACATGATCGGCCGCATGCCCCTCGGCTACGACACGCGGGTGGGCGACGGCACATACACGCTCTCAGGCGGTCAGCGCCAGCGCATTGGCCTGGCCCGCGCCGTTTATGGCAAGCCGCGCGTCATCGTTCTCGATGAGCCCAACTCCAATCTCGATACGGACGGCGAACGGGCTCTCATCCGCGCCATCGAGCACATGAAAGCGGACGGTGCCATCGTCATCCTCATCGCTCATCGTCCATCGATCATGCAGACCGCCGATAAGCTCATGGTCCTGCAGGAGGGCAAGATCGTCCAGTTCGGCACACGCCAAGCCATCGCCGGCACCATCGTGCCCGGTGAAAAGCCTCTCGCCGTCGGAAAGGGCAGCGCATGAAAAATCTCGTTCGCTTGCCCTCCCGTGCACAGGAAGTAGCAACGGTTCAGCCGCCGGACGTCCAGCATTCCTGGATGCAGCAGGTCGAGAACGACGGGCATCGCGCCCCTTCCTATCGCGGCCCTGTTCTCGCAGGTTTGGCGACGATCGCCCTCGGCCTCGGCAGCATGACGGCTTGGGCTTACTCAGCGCATCTGGATAGCGCCGCCATCGCAACGGCGAACGTCGTCGTCGACTCGAAGCGCAAGACGATCAGCCATTTCGAAGGCGGCATTCTCAAGATGCTTCTCGCGCGCGAGGGCGAGGTCGTAAAGGCCGGCCAACCCTTGCTTCGTCTCGACAACACGCGCGCGAAAGCGGAGCTCGATCAATTGCAGGCCAGAAGAATCGGCCTTGAGGCGCGCCTCGTGCGTCTTCGCGCGGAACAATCCGGCTCCTCTGAACTGAGCTTCCCGACAGACCTTCTGGCGTCCAGCAGCCCTGTCACCGCAGAGGTCATCAGGGCGGAGCGAAAGTTTTTCACAGCCCGCCGCGAAATGTTCGACAGGAAGGTCGAGATTCATCAAAAGACGATCGAGCAGCAGATCGCGGAACTCGCGGCAGTGGCATCGCAAACGAACGCGAACACCCGTCAAATGGAGTTGAACGATCGCGAGCTTAAAGCCATCGCGAGTCTGGTTGAAAAGGGCTATGCCCCCCGCCCCCGACTCACCGAAATGCAAACGCGGGAAAGTCAGTTGCTAGGCATGGCCGGTGAACTTGCATCGCGCAAGGCCAAGGCCGAGCAGGCGAAGGCGGCGGCAGAGCTGGAAATTTTGTCACTCGGCACCGATCTTCAGCAGCAGGTTGCAGCGGATATTCAGACCGCGCAACTGGAGCTTGCCGACACCGTGGAGCGCATAACAGCTGCGACGGATGTTTTGAAACGTGTCGAAGTGCTCTCGCCTGAGAATGGCGTTGTCATGAATATTCGCTCCCACACTCCTGGAAGCGTCATTACGGCGGGACAGCCGATTCTCGATATCGTTCCTGAGAACGAGCCTCTGCTCGTAGAGGCAAAGGTTCAATTGCGCGACGTCGATTCCGCCCGCGTCGGCGCACAGGTGCAGATCCGGCTTACGGCCTATAACAACAGGACGACCCCTCCCCTCACAGGCAAGCTCGTCTATCTGTCCGCCGACCAGCAGATGGATGACCGGACGAACAATCCTTATTACATCGCGCGCGCGGAGATCCTTCCCGAGAGCATGGCCGCGAACCCGTCGACGGTTCTCTATCCCGGCATGCCGGCGGAAATCCTGATCCTGAACAAGTCACGACGCGCCGTCGATTATCTGCTGGCGCCGTTGACGGATAGCTTCGAGCGTGCGTTCCGGGAAGAATAGCCGCCTTTCTCTCAAAACTGAGCTTGATCCTATCGGCGGCACCACGAGCGGAGTGGCGCTTGATTGCACCAATTTAGGCAGAATTTCAAAATTATCTAAAGACTAAAATCAAATAAATTGAAACCATAATCTAAATAAAACTATCATTCTTTACATGCGTACAATCACTAAATAAAAATACGTCAGCAAGATTTACATTATACTACTTTAGATATACAACTTGCTGGCTGGGTAAATTGCGCACGTCTAAATAATCCACCCAGCTTCAACGTTGGCGCGCACATGGCGCTTCAATTCATTTGATCATTGCACCCGGCCGGCTCGGGCCGTCCGGTGCTGACAGCAAGGATGATAGCAATGGCAACAATTGGAGGCGGGGCACTGGATGATACCCTGCGAGGAACCCCGAACTCGGACGTCATTTTCGGCAATGACGGCGACGATCTGATCTTCGGCGGCAATGGAAGCGATGCGCTGTCCGGTGGCGACGGCGACGACATCCTCTTTGGTGGCAACAGCGATGATTGGATCGCGGGCGGCGACGGGGATGACATCATCTTCGGCGGCGCGGGGGCCGATGTTCAACAAGGCGGCTCTGGCGACGACATCATCTTCGGCGGTAACAGCAACGACATCCAGATGGGTGGCGACGGCGACGACTACCTTCGCGGCGGCAACGGCGACGACATTCAGATCGGCGGCGCTGGCGACGACATTCTGGAAGGTGGATCCGGAGATGACATTCTCCGTGGCGGCGATGGAGATGACATCCTTCGCGGCGGTTCCGGCGACGATATTCTCGAGGGTGGCGCGGGCGACGACTTGCTCGCCGGCGGCTCTGGTCGCGATACGTTCGTCTTCACCGGCGGCGGCGGCAACGACGTGGTCCTCGACTTCAAAGCCGGTCAGGACATCCTCCAGATTTCCCGCGGCATCAACGGCACCGACATTCAAAGCGCCGATGATCTTGCGGGACGTGTCCATCAGGTTGGAGGCAACACGCTCGTCGATCTCGGAAACGGCGACACCGTGACGCTCGTCAACGTGGACGCCGACGACGTGAACAACAACCTCGGCGACTATTTCAACGTTCAATAAGCCCATGAGTGCTGCGGCCAACAGGTCGCGGCACTCACCTCCACGGAACCGACCATCCATGTCAGCTTCCAAATCCTGTTCCACTCCAGACCCAAATTCGCCCGAAGCATTCCTGCTCGGCCGCGACGTCGTGCTGCTGGCCTGGGACTTGCCTGACGCGAGTGCATCCGACCGCCCTTCTCTCTCGGTCAGCGACCTCGTCGTGGCGCCGCTTGCGTCCCTGCGACTTGCTCGACGTGACGGCGGGGCTCGCCTTCTCTGGGCGCTTCGTCGCACAGAGATTGACATTGACATTGCATTGAGCGGCGGTCCGGCCGGTCCAGAATTCAACTTCCGTCTTCAGACTGATGCAGTTCTGGCGCCGCCGCCTGTCGAGTTCCTGCTGGACAGGCTGGACGAGGCTGGACGGCTCACTTTGATCTCTGCCCTCTTCAATGTATGGGGGCCGCTGTTTCAGCTTCAGCGCAATCCCACGTTCGCTCGGATTCTCCGCGGGCTCATTCAGGCTCTCGTTCCATCGCCGAAGCCTGCAGCAATCGTTGCGCAGGCGGCGGGCAACATTCAGCTCGTGAGCACGTTTCTTTCTGCGAAGCTCGGCAAGATCGATGCAATCTACGCTATCGGCCCAACCGGAACTTCTCGCCTTGCCGGCCGACCTCATATCTCGAAAGCACCCGAGGGGCAGAATATCCTCCATATCCTGGCCGAGGGCAGCCTCCTTGCGCGCGATGTCGAACGTCTTATCCTGGTCGGATCGCACGGATTGTCGGCCCGCAAACTACATCATGGCGCCGCTCTTCCGTCATTCGAGCGCTGGCTGCGCGAGCAGGCGGAGAATGCGCCGGGACTGCGTGAAAACCTTTTGATCGATCTGGCATCACGCTCGCCGGCGGGCCTTGCAGGGGCCGTCGAGGCGCAATTGCGCGCTCCCCTGAAACCCAAGGCCATCGCGGGCAGTGCATCGACACCATCTGCAGAGATTGTCACAGCGCTTTCGACACCGGCCGGAACCCTCGTCACAGGATGGTATAGGGATCCGCTTGGCCTTCTTGCGACCTTCGAGGCTTTTGGCCCGCACGACACGCGGCAGGACCTGACAAGCAACCTCCATCGTTTTCCCGTCGAAATCGCGGGAACGACTAAAGGCGCTCGCCTGCCTGCAACTGGATTTGCCGTTCTCGCTCCAGCATTGTCACAGGCAGTTTCGATTGCGCAGCCGCGCTTCCGAATCCGATCGAAATCCGGATCCACGCATAGCCTCATTCCGAAGGTTCAGCCGGCGGACCCGATCGTCGCGCGCGCTGAGGCCCTGTGCTCCGTGCCCGCGCATCATGTGGACGAAGGCCTTCTTCAGAAGACCCTTTCACCGGTCATCGAGGACCTGCATCTGCGGGCCATGGCCATGATCGGGCAGCCGAATGTTCAGCATATCGGAATACCGATCAACCGGCCCAAGGTCTCCGTGATCGTGCCGCTATACAGGGCTCTCGACTTCCTACGCTTCCAGATCGCGTCGTTTGCTGTGGATCCGTGGTTCCGGGCCAACGCCGAGTTGGTCTACGTCCTGGACTCGCCGGAGCAGGCCGCGGAAGTCCAGCATCTGCTGAACGGGCTTCATCTCGTTTACGCCCTTCCGATGACGCTTGCCGTCATGGAACGGAACGGCGGTTATGCGCGCGCCAACAATGTCGGAGTATCTTTGAGCCGAGGCGATGCCCTCGCGCTGGTCAATTCCGACATCATTCCGACGCGACCCGGATGGCTTGAGCCGATGATCTCTCGCCTCAACGGGCGTCAGCGCATCGGAGCGGTCGGACCCAAGCTCCTTTTCGAGGATGGATCGATCCAGCATGCCGGCATGTATTTCGGTCGTGACCATCGCAGCCGCTGGCTCAATCAGCATTTCCACAAGGGCATGCCCAGGGACTACGCGCCTGCATGTGAAGAGCGCATCGTTCCAGCCGTCACAGGCGCGTGCTTCATCACGACACGCGCGATCTTCGAGAGCGTCGGAGGCTTCACCGAGGATTATGTGATTGGTGACTACGAAGACAGCGATCTCTGCCTCAAAATTACCGCGACCGGACGCAAGATTGTCTACACGCCGGACGTCGAACTCTATCACCTGGAGCGCAAATCGATGTCGCTCAATGCCGAGTACATGCGCGGCATTGCATGGCAGTACAACTGTGCCCTTCATTCCTCGCGCTGGAATGGTCTCATGACGGCCATCATGCAGCCGTCCGCGCGCCCCCGCAGAGCAAGGAACGTTCTCGCATGAACGCCCATCTTCATATTCGCGATCGTATTTCTTCTCAGACTTTACGCAAGGATGAGTCGGGATTGGAATCGTTGATCCAATCGATTGAGCGCAATCGCTTTTTGCCCGAGCCCGATCCTGAGAAGGTTTTCGTCGGCGACGGGAACTACCGTGCCATCGGCGCCGAGTATCTCGGCCATTTCGTGCGTATCGGCGGCCTCAAGCCCACTGACCGTGTGCTCGACATCGGCTGCGGCATCGGGCGTATGGCTGTTCCATTGACGCAGTATCTCGACCCGGATGTCGCATCCTATGAAGGCATCGACCCTGTTAAGGAAGGGATCGAATGGTGCGTTCAAAACATCACGCCGGTCTACAGGAACTTTCGGTTCTGTCAGGTCGATATTGCCCATGAACTTTACAATCCCGAAGGTGCCATGGCTGGGGATGAGGTGGTTCTTCCCTTCTGCCACGCAAGCTTCGATTTCGTGAGCCTCGTATCCGTCGCGACTCACCTGCCCCAGCGGGAAATCGTCGCCTATGCTCACGAGGTTTCACGCCTTCTCGCGCGCGGCGGACGCGTTTTCCTGACCGCGTTCATCGTCTCTCCTGAGGATATCGAACGGGCGGAAGCCCGGCCGAACTTTATCCCGGGCGAGGAAGAGGGCAGCTGGATTGCGGACCCAGCCGCTCCCTTGGGAGCGATCGGTTTCAACCAGGGCATGATCGAGTCGGCTCTTGAAGGGGCGGGGCTGAAGATCGAGCTTGTCAGCCTCGGACATTGGCGTGGCACATCCAGCACCCATTACCAGGATGTGATCGTCGCTTCCAAGCCGGGAGGCCCCGCATGAGCCTGCGGGTCCTGGTCATTGCTCACAATCACCCAGACTTCCATCCGGGTGGAACGGAGATCTTCGCTCATGATCTCTTCAAGGAACTGCAGTCCCGCCGGAATGTGGAAGCGCTGTTTCTTGCCGCAACCAATCGCATCTATCGCGAGCCCCGGCCGGGAACCGCCTTCCAATCCGTCGGCGATGCACCGGATGAAGTCATCATGTGGAGCGGCAACTTCGACCGCTTCTACCTGAGCCAGACAGACACCTATGGAGTTGTGCCTCATCTGGTGAACCTGCTTGAGGACTTTCGGCCCGATGTCGTCCACATCCATCATCTCCTTCTGATCGGCGCCGAGACGATCGCACTGATCCGCCGGATCTTGCCCCAAGCCCGCATCGCCATGACTCTTCATGACTATTACGGCATCTGCCACCATGATGGCTTGATGATGCGCACGAAAGGACGCGAGCGCTGCAGCAAGGCTTCCCCGAGCCGGTGCAATACTTGCTTCCCGGACATCGCGGCGGACCGCTTCCTGCTGCGCGAGCAGTTCATCAAAACTCTGTTCAGCCAGATCGACCGGTTCATCGCGCCGAGCCACTTCATCAAGGACCGCTATGTGGCATGGGGGCTTGATGCAGGATCGATCGACGTGATTGCCAATGGACGTCCCGCTGTTCAGCCTGCTCTCCACCGTGACTCACCAGATGGAAGGCGAGCAGTCTTCGGCTACTTTGGAAACATCAATCCATGGAAGGGCGTGCCTACGCTCCTGAAAGCCTCGCTGCAGATTATTTCTGGCGGGCTTGAAGGTTTCGAGCTGCGCCTGCATGGCAGCGCTCTGTTTCAGAGCGATCAGTTCGTGGATGAAGTGCTAGATCTGACGAAAGAGATGGAGCCACACGTTGTCTCTCTCGGATCTTACAGGCGCGATGAGATCCCGCAGCTCATGGCGGCTGTCGATTGGGTCGTCATGCCCTCGATCTGGTGGGAAAACGCGCCCCTCGTCATTCAGGAGGCTTTCCTCCACCGACGTCCAGTGATCGCCAGCAATATCGGCGGCATGGCGGAAGCGGTTCGTGACGGCGTAAACGGGCTTCATGTCCGCGCCGATGATCCAACCGCTTTGGCGACCGTAATTCGTAAGGCCGCGAATACTCCTGGCCTTTGGGAATCCCTGGTCAGCGGCATCGAGCCCCCTCCCCCTATCGGTGATGTCGCAGACCGGCACCTCGGCCTCTACCGCACCCTCAGCGGTAAGGCCGAGGTCATCGCATTCAAGGCGAACGCAGCATGAGCCAGGCAAGGAAATCTCTCACAGCTACAATCGAGCAGGCTTCATCCCCCCGTATTCAAGGACGACTCGACGCCATCGAAGGACGTCGCCTTTTCGGATGGGTATGGGACCCGGACGTTCCCACCGAGCGACTGCTGGTCCGAATCCTGCTCGAAGGGCGCATGGTCGCGTCCGCAACGGCTGACCTCCCGCGCGTCGACCTGAGACGTAACGGGATCGGTGACGGCGGATATGCATTCGAAGTCGAGCTTGCAGAGGCGTTGGCGAATGTTGCGGACAGCCTGACGGTCGTCGCCGTTTCACCTTCGACGGGCGAGGAGATCATTCTTCAATCTCCCAGCCAAAGCGAGCGCGCGGCCGAGGCCGCCATCACCGTACCGCTGAACCGTGTTCTGGACCGGATGGATTTGCTGATCGAAGCGCAGCGCCGATCCCAGCTGATGCAGCGGGAAGCATCGGAAGCCCTGCGCAGCACGGCCAAGCAGGTGGAGGAAATCACTTCTCAAGAGAGTGGGATCAATGCGGCGATCGATACCGTCATCTCGACGCAGTCCGAGCTATCCCGAAGGGTTGCGGATATCGAAGTCTTTCATCTGCGCTTCGATCAGGTTTTGGCGGATTTCGGCACGCGGATCGATGAGCTCAGCAAGGCGGCTGACCGGCCGTTCCGAAGAGCTGTCGCCTTGCTCGTAGCGCTTGGCGGACTCTCGGCATCCAGCGCCGTCGTAACTCTCCTCATCGTCATGCGCCATCTCTTCACATGACGGATCGATTGAAGGCAAAAATCAGGGGCAAAAACGTGAAAGAGCAGGCCTACCTTCCGGTCGATGGCGAAACGGCCCTCGCCACTCCGGTCAGCGACGACCTCGTGCTGATTTGCGGTGTCGCGGACGCGCTGCCGAAAGCCGTTCCGGTTCTCCTCAACGGCGACCCGTCCATGACCATGACCGCTCGCGTGGTCACTTGGAGCAGGCACGGCGCGCCAGCGGAGGCCGCTATCGGCTTCATTGCCGTTCTGCCCATCAAACTTGCCGATAAGGTGCGCCTGCGGTCGATCGTCATCAGGCGTGACGGGCATCCGATGCGCAGGACGTTGATCCGCCCGGCAGTCCCGCTGCCCAATCTGATGCAGATCGTTGCAGAGGATGCCGCCACGGCTTTCGGGCAGGTCGCTGACGGTGTCGTCCAAATGCTTCTTTCCAGTAAGACGGCTCGGCAGCATTCGGAGACCGCTCTTTCCATCCTGCGTGCATCTGCCCGTAACGACGGTTGGATCGAGGTCATGGGGTCTCTCGATACCGGCGAGCTCTTCCTGCAGGGTTGGTCGATGAGCTTCCCCGCCGACGAGGTGAACGTCCTTGTGACCTATGGCGGAGGATTGGCTGCCGCCCCGCTCTTCTCTGCCACCGTCCAAAGGGCCGACCTTGGAGGGAATGGAAACGGCTTTATCGGCATTCTCAATGCTGGAGACACCATCGACCCCGCATCCATCGAGAAAGTGCTGTTCAATTCCGGTGACGGGTGGAAGTCTTTGGATGTGTATCAGCAATGCGTGCATCTGGCGTCGACAGATGTCCCTGCTCACATTCGCGAAGGCCTTACGCGCGTTGTCGGGAAGCCTAAATCTCTGAAGACGCTTCGCAGCGCCGGCGAGCGGTTCGACGGCCGCGACACGGTCTCATTCCTTCAGGAGCCCCTGCGCATAGGAATGGATATGACGGTTGAGCTTTCGGATGGCGGGGTTCTTCTCGCGGGTTGGATGCTGGACCCGGATAATCTTGTCTCTTCTGTCAATATTCGGGTAGGGCAAGCCTCGGCTCGTGTCGATGAAACATGGACGCGACTCTCGCGTCCGGACGTCACCACGGCCTTCGAGCGCAACCCACTTTTCGAGGGACGCCTTGATCTGCAGCGCAGCAGTCACGGGTTCCTCGCTTTCGTTCCCGGCCTTCCGAAGATCGACGATCTGCCGGTCTATTTCGAGCTTGTGATTGGGGAAGATACTTTTGCATTTTACCCGTTGAGGCCTGTCAGGGGATTGTCGCGGCGGGCTCTCGAACGTCTCGTCGCACCGCTCGACCATCGCAGCGCCGCTGCGTCACTGGCGATCGATCGGCATATCGGCCCCATGATGCAGTCTCTTGCTCAGAGCACTCCAGAGATCGCCGAAATTCGGGATTATGGATTTGACGATCAATCTGCAAGCAAGGTCCTCGTGCTTGCGGCTGGCCATGATGCGGAAGAGGTCACTGTCTCTCTCTCCCTGCTCGCTCTCGATCCCGAGACTAGCGAAATGCCGGTCATCGTTGCGGCTCCCGTCGAGGGTTTCGGGGCCATCGCCTCTGAAGTCGAGCGCCTCGCCCGCTTCTACGGCGTCAAAGTTCGTCTCGTCGCGGCCGAGGGCATTCACGATAGTTGCGATGCTTATGAGGCGGCGGCACAGACGACAGGCGCGGAGACATTGGTTCTCCTGTCCGCAGGCGTTCTGCCACGCCAACAGGGATGGCTGTCAGCGCTCGAGCGCGCCTACCGCAAGCGCCAAGGGAAAGCTCTCGTCAGCCCGACAATCCTTTTTGAAGACGATTCCATCTGCTTTGCAGGTGCATGGCTCGATGAGGGAGAGCAAGGGATTGTCGACAAATATATCGGATACCCGCGCGACGTGATCGGCGATCACCAGGCAACGGAAGTGATGGCAGGCTCGACGGCTTGCTGCATCGTGTCACGCTCGGCTTTCCAAAACGCTGGGGGCTTCAGCAAATCGTATCTGAGCGCTAGCGAAAAGGGCCGCGACCTCTGCCTCAAGCTACGGCTTGGCGGCACGCCGTCCGTATGGCTGCCCGATGTAGAAATGATCTCTGCTGATGAGAGCAGCGGGCCGACAGGCATGCCTTGGCGGCGGCTGGCCCAGAATATCGACCGCTGGAGCTTCGATCGCCGGTGGTCTCTCCTGATCAACAATATGCGGGGATGATGATGACCAAAGCTCCTAAACGCGTCCTGGTCGTTTCGCATGGCCACCCAAGCTACTCGCTCGGCGGGGCGGAAATCGCAGCCTATAACCTGCACAAGGGTATCAATCGGTTGGAGGGAACCCACTCCCGCTTCCTTGCCCGGGTCGGCTATCCGGTCGTCAGGCACAGCGGCACGGCTCTCATGAGTCTCCGTCAGAAGGATGGTGAGATCCTCTATCATGCGGATGAATACGATTACTTCCTGATCTCGAACAGGAACACTCGGGAACTCGAACAGGATTTCATCCGCGTCCTCCGGGATCTGCGGCCTGATGTCGTTCATTTCCATCACTTCATCGGGCTCGGACTCGAATGCCTTCAAGCCGTTCGCCGGACATTGCCGGATTGCATCATCGTGGTCACATTCCATGAGCTGCTCTCCATCTGCCACCATCACGGCCAGATGGTGAAGACGGGCACCAGCAAGCTCTGTCACCGCGCGTCACCGGCCGATTGCAACGCCTGTTTCCCGGAGATCGCACCGGCCCGCTTCCTGCGCCGCGAGCATTTCGTCCGAAGCCTCCTTGAGGTCGCCGACTTTTTCGTTTCCCCCAGCGAATTCCTGGTCGACCGCTATGTGGAATGGGGGCTTGACCGCTCACGCTTCATTGTCATCGAAAACGGCCTTGATATCGCACAGCCCACGCCGCCCCGCGCGCTGCCCTCTCCGACCGCCCGCCGCTCCCGTTTCGCCTATTTCGGGCAGATCACGCAGTTCAAGGGCGTGGACGTGCTCCTCGATGCGGTCACGCGCATTCCTGAAGCCGTGTGGGGAGACGATGCTCAACTGATGATCTTCGGCGGCAACCTCGAACGGCAGACCAAGGTATTCCAGGACAAGATCGAGGCACTGGTCGAGCGCGCCGGGAATCGCGTGCGCTTCTACGGCTCTTACCAGAACAGCGAGATGCCGCGCCTCATGCGTTCCATCGACTGGACGATCATTCCGTCGATCTGGTGGGAGAACTCGCCCATCGTCATCCAGGAATCCTTCTTTCACGGACGCCCCATGATCTGCAGCAATATCGGCGGAATGGCCGAGAAGATTTCGGACGGCGTCGATGGTCTTCACTTCCGTGTCGGCTCCTCAGAAGACCTCGTCGACCGCATGGTCGAGGCTCTGTCCGACCCGACGCTCTGGGACCGTCTGCACGCCGGCATTACGCGTCCGATCTCCTACGAAGAATGCGCTCAGGCGCATCTCGACCTTTATCGTGACATTGCCAACTCGAAGGCCAGGCCTGCTACCGCCGCAGCCCTTTCGGCCTGAACCATTCCGCATCTGCGACGGAGACAACAGACATGAAGCGCATTCTCGTCATCAGCCCTTCGGGCGAGGTCTACAACCACGACAACGTTAGATGGTATAACTATCAGGACGTTCAACGCAGCATCAACCACTACCACAACATCGGCGATGCCTTCGTCTTCGACTCGTCCCTGAAGCTCCTCAACTTCGACAAGCTCGATGCGCTGGAGATCGCCAATCCCAACATGGCCGATATCGAGCGCATCAATGCCGAGTACGATTATGTATTCCTCAGGGGATCCAACTATATTCATAAGGACATGCAGTGGGAGCGGGCCGTCGATGTTCTGAAGAAGCTGAAGATCCCAGTGATCGCCTGGGGCATCGGCGCGCAGGCTCCAGTGAAGGGCAAGCTTGAGCTCTCGGAACAGACGAAGACCATGCTGCGCCTGATGGCGGATTCGACGACCTCGATCGGCGTCCGCGGCACGTATTCGGCTCAGGTCCTTTGGGATCTCGGCATCAAGAATGTGAGGATCGTCGGGTGCCCGACGGCTTTCCGCCGCAATAACCCCGACCTCAACATCCAATTGCCGCCACTCGGCAAGATCAAGACGGCAGGCATCACGCTTCGCCGCGAGGTCTCGCCAACCTATGCGCAGAACATCAAGCAATATCTCACCTTCCACCGGGATCTCGTGAAGGATCTGGCTGCTCGGTTCGATGTGGTCCTGATGGCTCAAGGCGAAGTGGAAGAGAAGAAAATCGTCTTCGGGACACCTGAGCAACGGGAGGAAGCGTTCGCCGAACTTCGGGCCAACAAATGGGTGAATGATTGGTATCTCGACGAAACCATCGAGAAGCTTCACCGGGAGCGTCTGTTCTACTCAGATGTCGTTGCGGATTACGAGGACCTCGTGCAGCAGAAGGATCTCGTGATCGGATACCGCCTGCACGGAAACCTGATGGCGCTCGCCAACGGCACGCCCTCGATCTACTTCACGTATGACAGCAGAACGGTCGAATTCGCGGAAACCTACCAGATCCCGAGTTTCGATGTGTTCTCCGGCAAGGAATTCAAACTCGAGCAATACTGGGATCAATCCCTTTTCGACAAGTTCAACCGAGCTTACAGGTCGACCTATCGCGAGATGCACCAATTCCTGGTCGAGAACGGCGTCGATACGAAGATGGTCGATGTCATGAAACGTCCGGCCAATGTGCAGTTGAAGGCGGCCTAGGTGGATCGGCACGACAGGTCGGCATCCATTTCAGGAAATTGATATGAGCATTCTCGTCACCGGCGGGGCCGGTTATATCGGCAGCCACATGGTTCTCGCTCTCGTGGATTCAGGGCATAACGTCGTCGTCCTCGACGATCTTTCAACCGGCTTCGAGTGGATGGTTCATCCCTCTGCCCATTTTGTTCAAGGGGATTGCGGCGACGAAGCGCTCGTGACCGATATCATCGGGAAGTATGGTATCGAGGCCATTGCCCATTTTGCGGGCTCCATCGTCGTGCCGGATTCCGTTTCCGATCCGTTGGGCTACTATCTCAACAATACGGTCAGGTCGCGTAGCCTCATCAGTGCGGCCGTTGCGAATGGCGTGAAGCGGTTTCTCTTCTCGTCGACAGCGGCGGTCTATGGCAATGCCGATGATGTTCCGATCACCGAGACCACGGCCCTCAATCCCGTTTCTCCCTACGGCACGTCGAAGCTCATGACGGAGCTGATGCTGCGGGATGTCGCCGCAGCTTACCCGTTCAACTATGTGGCGCTCCGGTACTTCAACGTCGCGGGAGCGGACCCCCTCGGACGCAGCGGCCAGTCCAGTCGCAGAGCGACGCACCTGATCAAGGTTGCAACACAGGCTGCCCTCGGCGAGCGCGACCATCTCGAAATCTACGGCACGGATTATTCTACGCCGGACGGAACCTGCCTGCGAGACTACATTCATGTCTCCGACCTCGCGGATGCTCACCTGCTCGCGCTGAAGCACCTTCGCGATGGCGGAAGAAGCCTCTCGTTGAATTGCGGATACGGAAAAGGCTATTCCGTCCTGGAGGTTGTCGACGCCGTCAAACGTGTCTCGGGCACTGATTTCGAAGCAAAGCTTGCTCCTCGCAGAGCCGGAGACCCTTCAGTCCTGATCGCGGGCGCGGCCAAGGTCCGAGAAGTGCTTGGCTGGGTTCCAAAGCACGATGACCTTGAGACTATCATCGCTCATGCTCTTGCCTGGGAGAAAAGCCTGCAGCATCGGGCCGCGGCATAATCATCTCCTGCAAGAATGATCTCATCGAGTCTCCAGGCGCTTATCGGTGCTTGCTGAAACGCTGACAGCGACGAAGCCATTCGGTAATTCGAAATTCGAACTATTTTCGTTCGTTAGTGCGGCGATCTAGGAGGCAAATAAAGAGCAAATACTTTTATTGACTAGTTATTACTTACATAGTCATAGTTTTCAAAACCGCGCGGTCACGGCTCAGTAAGCGCGCAGGAATAAGTATTTTCATCAGTCACACGTTTTGAGGAATTGGAATGCGCGCGGCAATTCTATGGCAAAAGGAAAATCTCGGATTGTACTCGAACATGGGCTTCGAGGATCTGTACAAAGGCGTCGGCCATAACAATGGAAACTTGGCCTTTGTTCACGCCATTGCATCTCATGTCGGCAACGAGACCAAGTTTTTTCCCTGGCATGCATCGCCCGAGACGCTGAAGCGTGAGGCCGATATCATCGTGATTCCATGCGCGAACCAGCTCGGGCCGCATACGGATCTCGGCAGCATGGCTGACCGGCTGGCAACCGCAGATCTGCCTATCGTGGCGATTGGCCTGGGAGCTCAGGCCGACAACACCGCAACGGATATTCAGGTCTCCGAAGGAACCTTGCGGTGGGCTCAACTGCTGCGCAAGCAGGCAGCTTCCAGCGCGCCCAATATCTACACGCGTGGGACCTATACGACGGAGCAGCTGGAAAAGCTCGGAATTGGCGACACGATCCCCGGCGGATGCCCGTCATTCTTCACCAACCAGCAGCCTAAGCTGGGCGATAAAATCTGGAAGAACTGGAATGCCAACCCTCTGCCACGTCTGATCTCCGTTGCCGGCGGTCATCAGGCTTGGGGGCGCACCCGCGATATCGAGCACCAGCTCATTTCCATGATGATGGATCCCATGTCGCCCGGTCAATACGTCGTTCAATCCATGGGCGACATGATCAAGATTTCTCGCGGCGATTTCGACACCATCGAAGAGAAAGTTCTTGCCAATATTCATGCTCACACCGTCCCTCACTACACGCGTGAGGAATTCAAGAACTGGTGCATCAACTATGCCCGCTCGTTCTACGATGTTCCCTCCTGGATGGACTCCCTGCGCCGCTTCGATCTGACGATCGGTTCGCGCTACCATGGCGTTGCCCTTGCGCTGCAGGCAGAGAAGATGGGCCTGACGATTGCCATCGACTCGCGGACGGAAGAGCTCTGCCAGAACACCGCGGTTCCGTTCATTCGGGCAGCGGAATGCACGGCGCCTTTAACTCGCGCGAAACTGAAGAAGATGATCAACTTCGATCCGGTTGCCTATGACAGGACCAGAAGCGAGCGCGCCGCGCTCTATATCGACTTCCTCCAGAAGAACCACATCAAGCCGGCAGCCTTCCTGCAGAAAATCGCCGAGGGCTGAGACAGTTGCTCTTGAGAGCATTTTGGGGCACGGCGCTTGCGCTCCTTATGGGCGCAAGCGTCAACGCTCAAGTTCTGGAACAGGCACCGCAGCAGCCTGAGACGATACTGTACGATTCACGCCACGACGCATGCGACGGATCGGATCTGCCCGATGCGCCGGCGCGTGCCGTTCGAAACTCTGACGGGAACCTGGTTCTGTTTGCACCGAACTTCAAGGCGAGAGCCTTCGAAGGACCTTCCCTCTCGACATTGATCAAGGATTGCCGCATTCGCTTCTCGGCGTCAGGCAATCCTGATCCCAATCGACTGGATGACCGAACCTGGATTCATTCCATGATGACTTTGGCCGATGGGCGAATCTTCGCCCTCGCCAGTGCAAGCTACATGCCTTACCGCCACAACCAATCCTGCGCCGCCGGGAAAGGCCGCACGGCATGCTGGCATAACGGAATTGCGGCCCTGATCTCGAACGATGGCGGGAGGAGCTTCAGATACCTTGGGAACCCGCCCCTGCATCTCGTTCTTCGGCCCCCCGAGCCTTACAGCAGCAATTATCGCGACCCTCCCGCGTTCGTCACGGCGACGAACATCGTCAACCATGAGGGCTATGCCTACACCATGGTGTGGTATCGCGGCCGGAAGCCGACCGAGCGCTACAACTGTCTGCTGCGTACCCCAACCTCCAGTCCTTTCGAATGGGAGATTTGGACGGGATCCGCCTATGAAAGCGTCGCACGTTTCGAGAACGACGGCTGGATGACGGACACCAGGACCTGCACTGCCATCGGCGAAGGCATTCTGGGGAATGTTCGTTCGATCATTCGGCATGACCCATCTAAAACGTTCATTGCCGTCTATTCGAGATCATCGCATGGTGCATCCGGGTTCTATTACAGCACATCCAAGAACCTGCACGATTGGTCGCCTGGCAAGTTGATCTACCAGGGCAGAAGCCCGCGCCGGGAGCAATTGGACAATCCGGCTGACCGGGAGGTCTCGATCACCTATCCTGCGTTTCTGGATGAGACCAGTTCTGATCCCGATTTTGGGACCGCATCCGATCAGTTCGATCTGATCTTCGTTCGCTTGGCAAAAACGTCATCCGGCGGTCGCATTTCATCTTACCGTCAATTGGTCCGCGTCCCTTTGCATTTTCGTTTCAACCGCGAACCGGAATAGACAGGGTCATTACACGACGGGGCCGTCGATGTTGTAAATGGGAACCGGGCGGCTCAAGCCCTTGAGCTGCATCTCGCCGAGAGCCGAGCATACAGCGACATCCTCGCACTCCGATGCGACCCTCTGCGTAACGAGAATCTGGCCGTTGCGCGCCTCGGAGCAGAGCCGGGCCGCAAGGTTCGTGACTGTTCCGATCGCCGCATAGTCGAAGCGTCCCTCGAAACCGATCCGCCCCATTGTGGCGTAGCCCTGGGCGATTCCAATCCCGAAGCCGATGGTGTAGCCACGAAGCTGCCAGTTCATGGATAGTTCGTGCACGGAGTTGCGCATGGCTATCGCCAAACGGACGGCCCTGGCCGCAGGATCGGTCATCGGGATGGGATCGTTGAAGAAGATCATCATGCCGTCGCCGGTGAATCGCTCGAGCGTCCCTTCGGCCTCGTAGATCAGCGGACCAAGAGATTGATGGTAGGCTTTGACGAGGTTCATCACCTCCTCGGGGGCCGCGATTTCGGCAAAGCTCGTGAAGCCTCGGAGGTCGCAGAACAGGACGACGATCTCCCGGCGGTGATGCTCCAGGATCTCGGCCCGCCCTCCCCCCGATACGATCATGCTGGCGACCTGGGGTGGGAGGAAACGGCGCAGCTCGCGCACGCGGTCGAGTTCATCGACCTGCGCGGCAACCCGCGCCTCCAGATCCTTGTTCAAGGCGGCAAGCTGCTCCGCCTGAGCCTGAACAGTGTCGTAGAGGGCTTTGATGCGCAGGAGCGACCTGACCCGCGCCACGAGCGTGTTGGGCTCGAATGGCTTGGTCAGATAATCGTCACCGCCTGCATCAAGCCCTGCCACCACATCCTCGACGCTGGCTTTCGCAGTCAGCAGGATGATCGGAATGGCGCGGAGACCTTCATCCGCCTTGAGGCGCCGCGTGACTTCTATCCCATCGATCCCCGGCATCATGATGTCGAGCAGGATAAGATCGGGCAGGAGCTTTTGGGTCTTGTCGAGCGCTTCGAGCCCATTCTTCGCAGTCTCGATCTCATATCCTTGAGCCTCAAGACGAACCGTGACGATCTCGAGGTTTTCCTCCACATCATCGACCACCAGAATGAAGGGGCGCTCACGCATGAGAAAACTCAAGCCTCCAACAAGTCGCGGACAGTCGCCAGAAGCTGACGTGGACTGAACGGCTTGGCTACGTAGCCGTCACATCCAGCCGCCCGCGCCTTCTCCTTGTCCTCGGACAAGGCATAGGACGTCACCGCAATGATCGGGATGGGCTGAAGTTCCGTATTGGCCTTGATGCGACGGATGGCTTCGTATCCGTTCATGACCGGCAACTGTATATCCATGAGGATCAGATCGGGATGATGCTTGGATGCCGCTTCCACCGCCGCCTGGCCATCATGAGCCTCGACGATGTCGAATCCCGCATTGGTCAACAAATCCCGCAGGATTTGCCGATTGTCTTCCGTATCCTCCACGATCAGGATGCGCTTGAGACTCATGCCGCCTCCGTCGCGGAGTTGATATCGAGAGGAAGGTCGATGATGAAGGTCGATCCCTTGCCGACACTTGAACGCACACGGATCGTTCCCCCATGCAGGTCGACAATTCTCTTTGAAATGGCCAAGCCCAGGCCGGTGCCGTTGTTGCCGTGGGCAACGGCATTCGCACCCTGCTGGAACGCTTCGAAGATCAGTTCCTGGTCTTTGGGCGATATGCCGATGCCTGTATCGATAATCTCGATCTGAAGCCTGCCGCCATTGAGCTTGGCAACGATCTCCACCGAACCCTCATCGGTGAATTTGATTGCATTTCCCACCAGATTGACAAGGACCTGAGTCAAGCGCCGCTCGTCACCAAGGCCGCTGGGCAAGCCGTCCTCGACTGATGTGTGAAGGGCAAGCCCCTTGGCGCGGGCCAGGGACTCCGTCGTGGAAACGACCGAGTGAATGAGACCTGCCACGGAATAGGCTTCAGAAGCCACTTTCAACTCGCCGGCCTCGATCTTCGACAGATCGAGGATGTCGTTGATGAGCGAGAGAAGATGCCTTCCGTTCACCTGAACGCGGGTCAGGACACCATGTGCTTTATTGGGAAGCGAACCGTAGAGTCCGTCGATCAGCAGCTCCGTGTAACCCAGAACCGCATTGAGCGGGGTCCGCAATTCATGGCTCACATTGGCCAGGAAGCGGGACTTCGCCTGGCTCGCATCCTCCGCATGTTCCTTGGCCAACCGAAGAGCTTCGTCGCGCGCATGGCGTTCTGTGATGTCACGCACGACGCAGATAAGGCCGCCATTGCCGATCAAGGTCAGTGAGACGTCCTGCGGGAAGGTGGTTCCATCGCGTTTGAGGCCCACTGCCTCGCCGCTCCACCGCCCGGTCCTGAAGACCTGAGGAATGGCTTCCTTGTCGAAACGTTCCCGCTCATCGTCCGCATAAAGAGAGCGCCAACTCTTGCCTATCAGCTCTGACGGGTCGTCATAACCGAAGATCTTGACGTGAGCGGCGTTGAGATACTGATAGGTCGAATCCGGATCGAGAATCGCCATGCCGTCCATGGCCGATTCCATCGCGGCGAGGTGACGGCCGAGAACCTCTTCGAACCGCTTGATTTCCGTGATGTCGAAATAGGTCAACATGCGGCCTCCATCGGGAAGCCCGATGCAGCGGTACTGGATGATCCTGCCATTCTTCAACCGCATCTCGCGCGGCTCGATATTTCCCTCGCGGATCTCCTCGAGACGCCCGGCCTTGTAGACTTCCCAATTTTCTTCGGACACATCGTAGGCGCCGATGATCCGGCTCTCTTCCATGTCCTCGTCGAGCGAGCGGACCTGATTGTAGAAGTCGGCAGGGATCTGCCAGATTTCGCGATAGGCCCGATTGGCAAGACGAACCTTGAAATCAGGGTCGAGGAACAGGATGCCATACTGAATGGTCTCCAGGACGGCATTGAGGTCGCGGAGGGCAGCCTCCGTTTCGCGTTTGGCCTGCCGCAGCTGCTCCTCACGCTGCTTCAGATCCGAGATGTCATTGAAGGAAAAAAGCAGAGCCGGCGTCGAGCCGTAATCGGCCACGGTGGCATTGACCAGAGCCCAGAAGCGCTCGCCGTTCGGACGCTGAAGAAGAACCTCGATATCGCGAACGCGGCCCTCTTGAGAGAGCCATTCGAGTATTCTTTCCCGGTCGCTCGGATTGGCATAGTAATTCGGCGCCAAAGTGCCCTTCATCTGCTCCTGACGCACTCCGATGGAATCGGCGCTGCGAGCATTGGCATAAAGAATTCGTCCTTCGTCGCGGCTCGTGACGACGAGCGGGAACGGAGCCAGTTCCAGAAGCCGGCGTTGCCGCTGCTCGGCAGCGGCAAGAGCCTCCAACGCATGTTTCTGCTCGCTGATGTCCACGTAAGTCAGCATTCGACCGCCATCAGGAAGCGAAACACAATGGTATCGAAGGATGCGGCCTTTCGGCGCCGGGATCTCCACGCTCCCCTGATCGCAGCAGCTGATGCCGCTCAAGGTCTGATCGAGAGCAGATTGCTCGAAGACTCCATCGGCGCTCATCACACTGCAATGATAAGCCATGAGATCGCGGATCGGCGTGCCCTTGGCGACCAAAGCATCCGGCACTTCCCACAATTCCTTGTAGGCCCGGTTGGCCAATCGGACCTTGAGATCCGAACTCAGGAAGAGGATGCCGTAATCGATCGTATCGAGAAGAGCGTTCAGCTCGCGGTGCCTTGCCAACTCCTTCTCGGCGCGCTCGCGCTCGGCCAGCTCATATTCCAGCTGCTCGTTGAGCTTGGCGAGGCTCTCCCCCCTCTCACTGAGAGCGGTTTCGCGGGCATCGATCTGCCGCGCCATGGTGGTGAAGGCTTCGGCGAGCTCGCCGA
Source organism: Microvirga sp. (assembly GCA_041913065.1). Taxonomy (GTDB): domain Bacteria; phylum Pseudomonadota; class Alphaproteobacteria; order Rhizobiales; family Beijerinckiaceae; genus Microvirga. The sequence continues at coordinate 80,250 of JAYSGD010000002.1, forward strand.
TCTCGTCCTTGCGCTGAAGGTCGAGATGGGTCTTGAAATGTCCCTCCGCGACAGATCCGGTGGCGCGCACCAATTGGCGCAGCGGAACCGCGATCTGACTTCTCAATGTCGAGCTGAGGATCAGTATCTCCAGAATCAGCGCGACCGCGCCCATGGCGAAGATCAGACGGGCCGTCTGCCAGGCGCTCTGCGATGCGAGCGCCAGCGGATAAATGGTCGCCAGAGTCCATTGCGGCCCGCTCAATCGCGTGACGGCAACGATTTCGTTGAAGTCCTGATTGCGGACGACGCTTTGATCGGGAGAGCGGTTGAGGACCAGTTGATGCAGCTGTTCGAGATGAGTATCGCCCGTTTCCGAAACGGGCAAAGAGCCGCTGCGTGCCTGGATCGCATCCATGAATTGCGGGTGGGCGATGATCCGGCCATCCTCGGAGAACAGGATGTTGTAGGTCCCTCCGAGTTCTGCGCTGGCAGCACGCCCGATCAGGTCGTGGACAAGGATATCTTGGCCGATCTGAAGGAGAGGCCGAGTGTCGGCAACGGCCGGGCGCGTAACTGATACAAGCCAGTCATTGATGCCGTAGTCGAAGTATAGTCCCGACCAGCGTTCCTGTATCGGCGTTTGCATAGTGCCGGTGACGACCACCTCGTCCTTATTGTCCGACAGAAGGTTGAGCTTTCCCGCGATTTCCCAATCCTCGGCGCGCAGGGCCCAGGGCTGGCCCGGCCAGTACATGATGACGGCGCCCTCCGGCGTGACGACATAGAGATTGGCGAACTGGCTCTGCCAGGCGGGACCGAATTGCGTGATCAGATCGAAGGCCGCAACGAGGCGGCGCTTCAGATCGCGATCCGCCGTGACATGCTTTCCAATGAACCCGGTCACGCCATAGGTTCGGTAGACATCTTCCGTCAGCCTCAGTGTACCGTCGGGCCGTCGCTCGAAGAGGCTCGCAAAGCGCTGCTCGGCGCTTTGCGGGTCGATCTGGCTCAACTCCCGAACGAAGGCATCCGAGAAAGTTTTGACGTTGCTGCTCGCCAGATTGAAGATGGCGCTTTCGCGAACGCGGCGCTGCTCCACATATCTGTTCAGGCTCTCAATGGCCTGTTCCTCGAAGCCGGAGCGGACATGCCAGTAGCTCAGAACGGTCGCGACGGCGACGACCAGGCTGATCCTGAGGGCAATCGTCCGCAGCGTCTTGAGCGTAATGGAACGCCTTCGCCTGCCGTCCTTTGCGGCTCTCTTGTTCCTGAACATCGTCATGGAACGGCTCTGGCGAGAGGTGGCGACTGCTTGATGCCGAGCGTTCTGGCGATCCGCGCGTTGAAGAACAGCTCTCCATCACGGTTATAGGACAGCGGTATGGCGCTCGGCTGCACGCCATCGAGAATGCGCAAAGCCGCCTGAGCCGCCCAGCGGCCCTGTTCCTCCGGGCTCTTGACGACGCCTAAGAGACTGACGGGCATCAGCCATTCGAAGTCGGTCCCCGTCGGAATCGCGGTCTTCTCCTCAGCAAGGCGCTTGGCTGACTCGAGATCCCAATCCCGCAACGCACCGACGCCGAGGATCATGAGCATGTCGACCTCGTCCTGCGCCCGCACGAAAGCCTCGCTCCATTCGGCATAGGATTTGACGAAGTATGTCTTCTCATAGGTGATGCCGAACAGGCGCTGATGGTACGAGTGTTCCTTGCGCTTCACCTCCGTGTCCTCGGACAGGAACCCGATCCTGGCGCCGCGGGAATGGCGGCGAAGGAGCTGCACGATCTGAGGGATGGGAGACACTTCCACCATGCCTGTGGTGTTGCGGTAAGGCAGGCCATAGGTGCCCGCATCCCAGTTCAGGCCGCAGAAGACCACGGGCATGGATGCATCATGCAGATAGGGCATGACGAAGAACTGCGCGGCGGGATCGTCGCTGACCGTCACCACATTGGGCTTGAAGGCCTCGACCTGCCGCATGGCCTCGAGAGCCGAGGCTTTTATATCTTCGTCGGATGAACGGCGCTTGGTATCCATATGGAAGACGCGCACCTCCACGCCTCTGTTATGGAGCGTCCAGCGCAGGGCCTCCACGATGCGGTCGTTCCACTCGTTCCCTTTGTGATAAGAGTCGATATGAAGAACCCTGCGGGGACCCTGCTCCGCCTGGAGTGGGCCGGACAGCGCGGTGAGCGCAGCTCCCGCGATCAAGGCGCGGTTCAAGCAGCGGATCAGGCCAGGAATGTCCACATGCCAAATCCGTCCGAGCGCAGCTGTAAAACGTTGTGACATGGCTGTGATCCATTGTTCAAACGTTCGGCTGCCTTGGCGGAGGCTTTCGTACTCAAAACGCCCCGGACTTATGCCTTGCTCGTAAGTTTTTCTTCGAAGACCATAGTATGCCCGGTTGCATGCAGCTCTCAACTATTTCGAGAGCCGACATCTCTTAAGAGGTAGAATTGCAACTCTATTCAAGCGCCTGCTGATCTATCTCACGATGCGGCGTGCCGGCCGTTTCCGAGTCCGCTCATTCGCCCCGCTGTCCAAGACACCGATGCTGTTTCTTCCATCGCACAAGCCTCGCAAATGGCGGCGATGTGACGATGATCCGTTCCGCAGCAGCCTCCGATGACGCTGAGTTTCGGAAGCTTCTCTCCAAGCGACCTGTAGCGCCGAGCGAGGTCGGCCGGATCGCCGGCATCGAGCTCAGTCGCCTCGTCGAGTTCGGCATGGCTGAGGGTTGACGCGTTCGCGCGCAGACCGCGAATGCGATCGAGCCATCCCGACCCCGACCGCCCGGACAGAACCCCATCGAAATGAGTCGGGTGGGCGCAGTTGACCATGTAATAAGCCGGTCCCGACCCGGTCGCGGCATCCACCTGGACGATGGCATCCCGCAACGTGTCGCCGGAGGGTAGGCGGCCATCGGTTTCCACGGTGAAGGAAATCACCACCGGCATCTCTCTGTCCTGAGCGGCCTTGACGATTCCGATCGCTTCTTCCGGATAGGTCATGGTGATGGCGCTCACCATGTCGGCGCCGGCATCGCGATAATCCTCGATCTCGGGCGCATGGTACTCTCGGGCCTGCTCCGCACTCATGCGGGCATCCGCTTTATAGCCATCGCCGCGCGGGCCCAGAACGCCATTGATGACGATTGGTGTCAGGGCTGACGCATAATCCCAGCGCAGCTCCTGCGCGAAGGCGACAGCCGCATGCCTGACCTCATTGAGATCCGAGTCGGAATAGCCCAGCCTTTCGCCCCAGTCGGCATTGGCACGCCATGTGGCCGTGTCGAGAATGAAGCCGAGATGGCGAGCCTTGGCCATTTCCAGATAGGGATGGAAGTACGACCGCAACGTGTCGCGCCACTCCCGGCTCATGACGAGCGGAAAGGCTGCGAAACATGGCAGCTCGATCCCGTTCTGAAAGACGAGGGTCGTCTCAAGTCCGCCGTCGGTCAGGAATTTGCGACCGGACATTTGCGGCAGATTGGAGCGGTACAGGGCCATGGTCTTCCTCCATTACGGAACCATGGTCACCTTGATGCCGAATGCACGGCAAGTTCTGTGATTTGGGTCACATCGTGTCGCCGTCCGGGTCTCCATTCAGCGATATGCCGAGACCTGCGGGCTGAATCAGGCGGATGCGGTTTCGGCTCAATTCGATGAAACCTTCCCGCCGCCAGGCCTGAAGCTGGCGATTGACACTCTCGCGGGTCGCGCCGACGAAAACCGCAAGCTCTTCCTGGCTGACATGGATCTCAGCGCCGTAGTCCTCGCTGAGAGCGACAAGGCGATGGGCGAGGCGCGTCTGCAAAGGCATGAGCGCCCGCTCTTCCATCTGCGCGCTCATCCAGCGGATCCGCTCGCACAGGAACTCGATAATGCGCACGGCCACCTTCGGCTGCTTGGCGAGAAGCTCGATGAAATCCCGGCGATGGATCATGTAGAGATCCGTAGGCTCGACAGCGACGGCATCGGCCGTTCTCGGCCGGCCATCCAGCAACGCAACCTCGCCGAACACATCGCCTGACCCGAGCAGATTGAGCGTCAGGCGGCGGCCGGAAGCGCTCCCCGTGCCAATGCGCACCTGTCCGCGCCTGATGGCATAAAGCGCGTCGCCCGCATCTCCTTTCAGGAACAGGACCTCCTCCCGTTCCAGATGCCGCGGCACGCAGAGGACGGCGATCGCGTCGATGGCCTCTTGGCCAAGCCCACCGAAAAAAGGATTGGCCGCCAGCAGCAGCGCCATATTGCGCGGATCGGCCATCGAGAATCCTCCTTGTCGGCGCCAGGCAGCCTGTGTGATCGGCATCACTGACGGCAAAGCTATGCCCGGTCATCATCATCCGCGACGGTGAGAGGGAAGCACCCGACCCCACCGCCGCGGATCGAACCCTATTGATCCATTCTAGCAGTTCATGCGCATGGAGGCATGTCATGACATATGCAACAGGATCACTGCACGACTCAGGCCACTCCGGCTATGCCTGGATCGCTCCGGCAATTCTCACCAGCGCCAGCAAGGCAGGCCGCTATTTCGTGTCGCTGATGAAGCGCTCGGCCGCACGCGAGAGAACTCGCAGGGAGCTCGCGGAGCTCGACGCGCAAATGCTCCAGGACATCGGGCTCGAGCCCTTTGAAGTCTATTACGGATGGCGCGGTGTTCCCCGCTCCGGCCTCTGACCGTCACCACGTTTCAAACGCCGCATTCAACCCTGGAGACCATCGTGGGCATCTACTCTCGCTATATCGGCCCGAAAGTCGTGAGCTGTCTCTGCTCGATGGAGGATATTTCAGCAGAGCGGGAGCGGATCGTTCCGCTGGCGAGCGGTATCGTGCTTGAAATCGGGATCGGCCCAGGCCTGAACCTCCCGTTCTACAATCCCGAATTGGTAACGAAGGTCATCGGGGTTGATCCGAATGCGGCCTTCCTTTCGCTGGGTGAAGAGCGGCGCGAGGCGAGCCTCGTTCCGCTCGAAGTGATCCGCGCTCCGGCCGAGACGATCCCGTTGGAGGATGACTCGGTCGATACCGCCGTTGTCACCTATACGCTCTGCTCCGTTGACGATCCGTTGCAGGCGCTGAAAGAGATCCGGCGCGTTCTCAAGCCGGAAGGAAGAATGCTGTTTCTCGAACACGGCCTCTCGCCGGACCCCGATGTGGCGCGATGGCAGTACCGCCTGAACCCGATCTGGCGCTCGCTTGCCGTTGGCTGCAACCTCACCCGGCCCGTCGCGGAGTTGCTCCGTCAGGCGGGCTTCAGCTTCCAGAACCTGGACGAGTACTACCTCGACGGCGCCCCGCGCACGATCGGCTTCCACTGCCGGGGCATCGCGCAAGCCAAAGCGACCGTTGACGCAACGTAGCATCCCTCCGCGCCGCATCAGAAACCCCAATCTTCATCTTGCCTTCATCCTGGCAGTGGCATCTCATGACCGGAGCCCTAGAATGGCCCGTCAGACGTTTCCCGTCGCAAAGCCTAGCCAAGGAAGTGACAGACCCAGATGGTGACGACCCGCGTTACGACCACACCTTTTTCCGATCAGCGCCCTGGCACGTCCGGCCTGCGAAAGAAGGTCACCGTCTTTCAACAGCCTCGCTATGTCGAGAATTTCATCCAGTCGATCTTTGACAACGTGGAAAACCGCGACGGCTCGACCCTCGTGATCGGCGGCGATGGGCGCTACTTCAATGAAGCGGTGGTTCAGACGGCCTTGAAAATGGCGGCAGCCAATGGCTTCGGTCGCATCCTGGTCGGTCAGAAGGGCTTGCTCTCCACGCCGGCCGCTTCCTGCGTCATTCGCAAGTACAAGGCCATCGGCGGCCTCGTCCTGTCCGCAAGCCACAACCCCGGCGGGCCGGATGGCGATTTCGGCATCAAGTTCAACATGTCCCATGGCGGACCCGCACCCGAATCCTTCACCGAAGCCGTGTTCAAGCGCGCGAGCGCCATCACCGAATACAACATCACCGACACGCCGGACATTGAGCTCGGCAAGATCGGCGAATCCAAGATCGGCAGCACCATCGTCGAGGTGATCGACCCCGTCGCCGATTACGTGGAGCTGATGGAGACGCTGATCGATTTCGACAGGATCGCCGAGTTGTTCCGCTCCGGCTTCCGCATGCGCTTCGATGCCCTGAGCGCAATCACGGGCCCTTACGCGAAAGCCATACTGGAGGATCGCCTTGGCGCGCCCAAGGGCACCGTGGTGAACGGCGAGCCCATGCCCGATTTCGGCGGCCACCATCCCGATCCGAACCCGGTTCATGCCCATGAGCTGATGGAGCTGATGCTCAGCCCCGACGCGCCGGATTTCGGCGCCGCCTCCGACGGCGACGGCGACCGCAACATGATCGTCGCGCCGGGCCTGTTCGTGACCCCGAGCGACAGCCTCGCGATCCTCACGAGCCATGCGCATCTGGCGCCGGGCTATTCCAAGGGGCTCGCGGGCGTCGCCCGTTCCATGCCGACGAGCCGCGCCGCCGACCGCGTGGCTGCCAAGCTCGACATCAATGCCTTCGAGACGCCGACCGGCTGGAAGTTCTTCGCCAACCTTCTCGATGCGGGACTGATCACGATTTGCGGCGAGGAGAGTGCCGGCACCGGCTCCGCTCACATCCGTGAGAAGGACGGTCTTTGGGCGGTGCTGTTGTGGCTCAACATTCTCGCGGTGCTAAAAAAGCCGGCGGACGAGATCGTGCGCGAGCATTGGGCAACATTCGGGCGCGACTACTACACCCGCCACGACTACGAGGAACTCGATACGGCTGCCGCTAACGAACTGATGGATGCCTTGCGCGCCAAACTCCCTACCCTGCCCGGCCAGCGCTTGGGTGGATTGACGGTGCAGTCCTGCGATGACTTTGCCTACAAGGACCCGGTCGATGGATCGGTGACGCCCAAGCAAGGCATCCGCATTATGTTCGCCGAGGATGCCCGCGCCGTTTTCCGTCTCTCAGGCACCGGCACCTCGGGTGCGACCTTGCGCGTCTATCTCGAGCGGTTCGAGCCCGACACCGCGCGGCACAACCTGCCCACCGCCGAGGTGCTGGCCGATGTTGCCGAAGCCGCCAACACGATTGCGGAAATCGCGGCCCGCACGGGACGCAACGAGCCGAGCGTCATCACCTGATCCGCGCTCAATAGGTTTGCCAAAGGCCGGGCGTCGCCAATTCGAGGAGATGCCCGTCCGGATCCCTGAAATAGAGGCTTGTGCCACCGCGCTGCCATGTGGTCCGGCCCTCGATGGCAATGCCGGACTTCTCCAGCTTTTCCTCCCAGGCGGACAACTCATCCGCCGCGATGGCGAAGGCAATGTGCAAGGGGCCCTGCCCGTCATGGGGCGGGATCGTCCCGCCCGGTACTGTCATGGTCTGCGCCGAGGCCCCCCGTTGGAACAGCAGCAGGACATTGCGCCTGCCCACATCGAAGGCGCACATGCGGTTATCCGCCCGAAGCAGGCTCAAGCCGAGGCGGTGCTCGTAAAATTCCTTCGCTCTAGCGAGATCGTCGACATAAAGAGCAGTTTCCAAAACGGCGTTGAGTGTCGGCATTCCTCACCATTGCATCTTTGTTGCATCAAATTTGGTCACGACCCAAGCGGTCACCTCAGGAAACGTTGGAAACGAGCCATTCTCACGAGATCAAAAAATGGGCAGCTATGCTGACCTTTTGATCTTGTACAATAAGGAGGCGATCCTTATTTCTTGCAGTGCAGCACGGCGATTGGCGTCGCAGTGCTGCTGCCCTTCTTGGGCGTTTCCTCCCTAAACTTCGGGCCGCTGGTGACAGCGGCCTTTTTTCTTGTCTGCTTTCCTTGCGCAACTGCGAAATAGCTCCAGGTCCACGAGGCCTCTCAGGAACTACGCCTGATCCAGACGGTTTCATCTAACAGTGGAGCCTGGGAGAGTTGCAATGTCCACCCGTTCAGACAAAAGCGGCAACCGAGACGTTCCGCCCACCTACACGATCAAGCCGGTAACCCCGCCGCCCATGACCGCAGGATCGACCTCCGCCCAGTTGAAAGGCGACATCGACAGCGGACGCACGGGCGACAAGAATGATGCGCTTGATCCCGGCCTCTCCCCTTTGGGGACGGATGATGAGGCTGCCGGCTTCCCACCAAAGCCCGAGCAGGTCGATCTGGCCCGTCACCAGGAGAATTCGGTCCGCTGGCGGGATGGCGCCGAAAGGGACAGCTATGCCCACCAGAATTCCAGCAAGGCACTTTATGCCTATGTGGGCTTCATCGGCCTTGTGCTGGTCCTGTTCGTCGGTGCCTTCAGTATGTTTTAGCGCCTCGTGCAGAAAAGTGGTTCCGGTTTTCTGCTTAAACGATGCGCTGCTTTAAACCAGCGGCGCAACGCTGTCCCGGATCACGAGTTCCGTATCGAGCATGATCCGCTTGGCCGAAGGCTTGCCCTGCAACAGATCGATGAGCATGGAGGCTGCTGCCTGACCAAGCTCCCGACGCGGCTGATGAATGGTGGTCAAAGCAGGCTCGGCGACAGCCGCGAATTCGATATCGTCAAACCCCGCCACCGAAATATCATTTGGCACCCTCAAACCGGATGACAGCAAGGTGCGCATCAGCCCGATCGCCATTTCATCGCTGGTGCAGAAGACGGCGCTCGGACGTTTCGTCCGCGCCACCAGATCCTGCCCCGCCGCAACCCCTGACCCGATGGTGTAATCACCGGGAATGACGAGCGTCGGATCGAATGCAAGACCGGCTTTCTCCAAACCCTCGCGATATCCTTCAAAACGCTCGCGCTCCAGCACGTTGCCGGCGGGGCCGCTCACATAGGCGATGCTGCGGTGGTCAAGCGAAGCGAGGTGCTGTGTCATGCGCGATGCGGCCGCCCGGTTGTCAATCTCGATCTGCGGGATGTCGGCGGAGGGGATTGCCTCGCAGAGCGCCACCATCGGAATGCCGACCCGCGCTGGGGGCCCCTTGCCCTCGCGGCTTTGCCCGAAGAGATGGCCGTTGAGCAGGATCGCCCCATCGACGCGTCCGGCAGCCGTGAAGGCCGCGAAATGCGCCTCCTTTTCCGGCGAGCCGTCGAGATCGCTGATGATCATGCCGTAGCCTGCTTCGAACAAAGTCTCCTCGATTCCGCGCAGAATCTTCGAGAAGAACGTATTCGCCAGATCGGGCAGGACGACGAGCACCATGTAGGTTTTCTGCGAGCGCAAGGACCGCGCGGCGGGGTTCGGCACGTAACCTGTCTTGGCAATCGCTTCGAGCACCCGGGCGCGCGCTTCGGGCGAAACCCGCTCAGGCGTCGCAAGTGCGCGGCTCACGGTGGCCGTGGAAACTTCAGCGAGTTTCGCCACATCCTGAATGCGGGCGGCGCGGATGATCGAGCCATCCGGTTCCATGCCGTCCACCTGCCCGCTCTCGTCCATGTGACCTCCCCCTACGATGGTTCTGTTTGACAGAAGCCGCCGTTGCGGTAAAGTTTTCCATGTAATCGATTACATAGGGGCATTGCCAAGGAATGGAATGCCCCTAGATCGTTCACTGAAAGTCCCGCCAGAGGACGACGTGACAAGCCGGAGGAAACGTATGCCAGCACCCGCTCTCGCCTGCTGACCCGACACATCACGAGTATCCCGCAAGACCGTTTGCGCCGTCGCGCAAGCGAACGACGTCGCTTATCCGGAGCTCTGCATGGATTCTGTCCTGCGCGCAGAAAACATCTCGAAATCATTTGGGCCTATTGAGGTCCTGAGCGGCATTACGCTGGACTTGAAACCCGGCGAGATCCATGCCGTCATCGGCGAGAACGGCGCGGGCAAATCGACGCTGATGCGTATTCTCTCGGGCCATCTTCCGCCGACGAAGGGCGGCCTGCATCTGAACGGCCAGCCGATTACCTTTGCGGGCCCGGTGGATGCGGAAAGCCATGGCATCGTTCTGGTGCACCAGGAAATTCTCCTCGCCGAAGACCTGACGGTGGCGCAGAACGTGTTTCTCGGCCGCGAGATCCGCCGCTTCGGCTTCGTCGACGACAAGGCCATGCGCGAGCGCACCCGCGCCATCCTGACCGAACTCGGCACCCGCATCGATCCCGACCGCGAAGTGCGAACGCTCTCCATCGCCGACCGGCAGCTCGTGCAGATCGCCCGCGCCCTTCTTGTGCCGCATAAGGTCGTCGCTTTCGACGAGCCCACCGCCGTTCTCACGCCCATCGAGGCCGAAAGCCTGTTCGACATCATCCGCAAGCTGCGCGCGCAGGGCGTGGCCGTTCTTTATATCTCTCACCGCCTGAACGAGGTGAAGGCGGTGGCCGACCGGGTGACCGTGCTGCGCGACGGACGCCACATCGTGACCCGCGACATCGAGGGCCTCGAACCGCTTGAGATGGCGAAGCTCATGGTGGGCCGCGACATGTCCAAGCTTTACCCGGACAAACCGGAGACCGCCTCCGACCAGACCATCCTCTCCGTGCGCGACATGGTTGTGCCAGGCTATGTGGAGAACGCCTCCTTCACCTTGAAGCGCGGCGAGATCCTTGGCTTCGGCGGCCTCATCGGCGCCGGGCGCACGGAGCTGTTCGAAGGGCTTGTCGGGCTTCGCTCCCATCAGGGCTCGATCACGCTCGACGGCAAGCAGATGCAGTTCCGCGATGCGCGCGAAGCCATGGCGGCTGGCATCGTCTATCTCTCCGAGGATCGGAAGGGCAAAGGCTTGCTCCTCCAGCAGACTCTTCGAGTCAACCTGTCGCTTGCCGCGCTGGAGAAATTTACGCGCGGCGCGTTCATCGATGCCGCTGCCGAAGAGCGGGCGCTCGACAAGGCGATTCAGGATTTCGACATACGCGCGCGCCGCCGCGACATGCTCGCCGGTCAGCTCTCCGGCGGCAACCAGCAGAAGCTGCTGCTTGCCAAGATGATGCTGGCAGAGCCGCGCATCATCATCATCGACGAACCCACACGCGGCGTCGACATCGGCACGAAGGAGCAGATCTACCGCTTCATCGCGCAGCTTGCCGAAGAGAGGCTTTCCGTCATCGTCATATCCTCCGAGATGCAGGAGCTCATCGGCCTGTGCCACCGCGTGATCGTGATGCGCAACGGACGCGTCGCGGGCGAGGTCGCGCAAGCGGACCTGTCGGAAGATTCGATTGTCTATCTCGCCACCGGCGTTCACGAAGAAAGGGCGGCTGAAATCGCCGCAGGCCATGCATGACCGAAACCGTGCTTCGCAGCAGCGCTGAAAAGCGCAAGTTCAACATCGACATGCGGGCGCTCTCGCCCTTCATCGCGCTGATCGTGCTGGTGATCGCAGGCGCGCTCATCAACCCCGACTTTCTCACGGCGTCCAACCTGCTGAACGTGGTCACCCGCTCGGCCTTCATCGCCATCATCGCGGTGGGCGCGACCTTCGTGATCGCAGGCGGCGGGCTTGACCTCTCCGTCGGCTCCATGGCCGCGCTGACGGCCGGCATCATGATCCTCACCCTCAACAATCTGGGTGGCGGCGACATGAGCACGCTGGCGCTCGGCATGCTGGCGGCCATTGCGGTGAGCGCGGCCTGCGGCCTGGCGAACGGACTCATCGTCACCTTCGGGCGCATCGAACCCTTCATCGTGACGCTCGGCACCATGGGTATCTACCGGTCGCTGGTGATCTGGCTCGCCGCCGGCGGCACCATCACCATGCGCAATTTCGACCTGCGCGAGATGTATCGCCCGGTCTATTTCGGCAGCGTCTTCGGCGTACCGTTTCCGATCATCGCCTTCCTCGTGGTCGCCGCCATCGGCGCGCTGATCCTCTACCGCACGTCCTTCGGCCGCCACGTGGTGGCTTTGGGTTCGAACGAGGATGTCGCCCGCTACTCGGGCGTGCCGATCTGGCGCGTGCGCACGCTCACCTACATCATCCAGGGCATCTGCGTCGGCATCGCCGTGCTGGTCTATGTGCCGCGTCTCGGCTCCGCCACGCCGACCACGGGTCTTTTGTGGGAATTGCAGGCCATCACCGCCGTCGTGATCGGCGGCACGGCGCTTAAAGGAGGCATCGGCCGCATCTGGGGCACCGTCGTCGGCGCGGTGATCCTCGAACTCGTCGCCAATATCATGGTGCTGTCGAACTTCGTCTCCGAGTTCCTCGTGGGCGCGGTCCAGGGTGCCATCATCATTATCGCCATGCTCGTGCAGCGGTCAGTCCACCGCGGGCGATGAACCCGGCAAGAGCCCGCCGGAAGGATAAGGGCTCTGCAGTAACAACCCTCCAGGGAGGAATGAGATGAAAGCAACAGCACTCAAGATCGCACTCGCGGCAGGCCTGATGGCCGGCGTCGCCACGGGTGCGATGGCTCAGCAGAAGAACGTGACAATCGGCGTGTCCATCCCGGCCGCGACCCACGGCTGGACCGGCGGCGTCGTTTATCACGCTCAGGAAACCGCCAAGGCTCTCGAGAAGGGCTATCCGGGCCTGAAGGTGATCGTGAAGACCTCGCCGGACGGCGCGTCCCAGGCGAATGCGCTCGACGATCTGACCTCGCAGAAGGTCGACGCCCTCGTGGTTCTGCCCTTCAATTCCGACGAGCTGACGAACCCCATGCGCGAGATCAAGAAGCGCGGCACCTTCGTCACCATCGTCGACCGCGGCCTGAAGGATCCTTCGATCCAGGACATCTATGTGGCCGGCAACAACCCTGAATTCGGCCGCGTCGCGGGCAAGTACTTCGTCGATAATCTGAAACAGGGCAATGTCGTGGTCTTCCGCGGCATTCCGACGGTGATCGACGAGGAGCGCGTCTCCAACTTCGAGAAGGCTCTCGAGGGCTCCGGCGTGAAAGTCATCGACAAGCAATACGCCAACTGGAACCGTGACGACGCGTTCAAGGTGATGCAGGACTATCTGGCCAAGCATCCGAAGATCGACGCCGTGTGGGCGTCCGACGACGACATGGCGCTCGGCGTCATGGAAGCGATCCGTCAGGCCAAGCGCGAGGACATCAAGTTCGTTCTCGGCGGCGCGGGCATGAAGGACATGATCAAGAAGGTCATGGACGGCGACAAGATGATCCCGGCCGACGTGTCCTATCCGCCGTCGATGATCTCGACCGCCATGGGCGTCACCGCCGCGCATTTCTACTCCAATGCGCCGATGCGCGGCACCTACGTGCTCAACGCCGAGCTGATCACGAAGGACAACGCGAAGAACCACTACTTCCCCGACTCGCCGTTCTAATTGGCATTTCCCAAACCTCGCCCCTGGCTGTCAGGGGCGAGGCAAGGGAAAGCCGCCAACCGGATTCCCGGGCGGCTTCCCCTTGCCTGACGATATCGTTTTCCCCGCACCTTGCACCTTGGGAGTTCATCCATGAAGACCATGAAGGGCCCTGGCCTGTTTCTCGCGCAATTCGCTGGCGATGAGGCGCCGTTCAACTCGCTCGACTCAATCTGCCGATGGGCGGCGTCGCTCGGCTACAAGGGTGTGCAGATTCCCACCTGGGATGCGCGCCTGTTCGATCTGAAGAAGGCCGCAGAATCGACTGCCTATTGCGATGAGGTTCAGGGTCTCGTGCGTTCGCACGGCCTCGAGATCACGGAGCTGTCCACGCATTTGCAGGGCCAGCTCGTGGCCGTGCATCCGGCGTTCGACGAGGCCTTCGACGGCTTTGCCGCTCCCGAAGTGCGCGGCAATCCGAAGGCGCGTCAGGAATGGGCCGTGGAGCAGATGATCGCGGCTGCCAAGGCCTCAAAGCAACTTGGTCTGAAGGCGAGCGTCACCTTCTCCGGCGCGCTCGCCTGGCCCTTCGTCTATCCCTGGCCGCAGCGCCCCGCAGGTCTCGTCGAGACAGCATTCGAGGAACTGGGACGGCGCTGGAAGCCGATCCTCGACGCCTATGAGGATGCGGGCTGCGACGTGGCTTACGAGATCCATCCGGGCGAGGACATTCACGACGGCGCCACCTTCGAGCGTTTCGTGGATGCGGTGGACGGCCACGCTCGTGCCTGCATCAATTACGATCCCAGCCACTTCCTGTTGCAGCAGCTCGACTACGTTGCCTTCATCGATCTCTATCACGAGCGCATCAAGGCATTTCACGCCAAGGATGCGGAGTTCAATCCATCGGGACGCGTCGGCGTCTATGGCGGCTACGAGAGCTGGATCAACCGCGCCGGCCGCTTCCGCTCGCTCGGCGACGGACAGGTGGATTTCAACGCCATCTTCTCGAAGCTCGCGCAGTACGACTACGATTCCTGGGCCGTGCTGGAATGGGAATGCGCGCTTAAAGCTCCGGAAGACGGCGCGCGTGAAGGCGCAGAGTTCATCAAGGCGCATATCATCCGCGTAACGGAGAAGGCCTTCGACGATTTCGCGGCAGGCGGAACGGATGAAGCCGCCAACCGGCGGATGCTCGGCATCGGCGCGTAATAAAGGGGGGAAAGAAATGGCCATTACCGGATCGCCGGATCAGAAGCTCAACCGCCGCCTGCGCCTCGGCATGGTGGGCGGCGGACGCGGCGCGTTCATCGGCGCGGTGCATCGCATCGCGGCCCGGCTCGACGACCGATGGGAGCTGGTGGCGGGCGCCCTCTCCTCCGATCCGGAGCGGGCGCGTCTCTCCGGCGAGGATCTGCTGCTGAAGCCGGACCGGGTCTATGGCGATTTCAACGAGATGGCGCGCCGGGAGCGGCGGCTGAAGGACGGCATCGATGCGGTTGCCATCGTCACGCCCAACCACGCCCATGCTGCTGCGGCGCGTGCCTTCCTGAAAGCCGGCATTCATGTCATCTGCGACAAGCCCCTCACCACGACACGGCGCGAGGCGGACCAGCTTGCGAAGCTTGCCAAGGATTCCGGCCTTATCTTCGCGGTCACGCACAACTACACCGGCTATCCCCTCGTGCGCCAGGCCCGCGCCATGGTGCAGGCGGGCGAGCTCGGGCGCATCCGTGTCGTGCAGGTGGAATATGCCCAGGACTGGCTTGCCACCCGCGTGGAGGAGACCGGCAGCAAGCAGGCCGAATGGCGCACCGATCCCGCGCGCTCGGGCCCTGCAGGCGCGGTCGGCGATATCGGCACTCATGCCTTCAATCTTGCCGAGTTCATCGCGGGCGATGAGGTCGCCTCGCTCTCGGCCGAGTTGCACACCTTCGTGGAAGGCCGCCGCCTCGACGACAACGCGCATATGATGCTGCGCTTCAATTCCGGCGCGCGCGGCATGCTCTGGTGCAGCCAGGTCGCGTCCGGGCTGGAGAACGGCCTGCGCATCCGCATCTATGGCGACAAGGCCGGGCTCGAATGGGAACAGGAGACCCCCAACGCGCTGCTGTTCTCACCGCTCGGCGAGCCGCCGCGCATCATCCGCCGCAACGGCTACGGGGCTGATGATGTCTCCCGCGCTGCCTCACGCATCCCGGGCGGGCATCCGGAGGGCTATCTCGAAGGCTTCGCGCAGCTCTACACCGACGTGGCGGAACTGGTAGCGGCGCGTATCGAGAACCGGGAGCCGAGCCCCTTCGCGCTTCAGGTCCCTACCGTGGACCACGGCGTGCGCGGCGTGCGCTTCATCGAGGCGGCCGTGCGGTCTTCGCAGCGTAAGGCGGCATGGGTCGATCTCTAAAGCATCGTGCGCAAGAGTAGCCCCGTTTTTGTACGCGATGCTCTACTCAAAGAGAAAACATCGGATGGCCCCAAAAGTGCAAACCCACTTTTGGGGCCGATGCTTGAGGCATTTTGTCGGAATCTCTTGAAATCGTCCCGGCAATCATGACGTATAGGCTACATCCTATCGAGCCGGATCACGATTTCACGCATGGCGCCGACGCACCACCACCATCAGCACGCCTTCGATGAGCTGAACGAGACGCAAAAGCGGGTTCACCGCATCCTGACGGCTGCGCAGAATCCGCTCTCCGCCTATGAAGTGCTGGACAAGATGCGCGGCAAAGGGGCCGTGACGCCTCCGACCGTCTATCGTTGCCTCGACAAGTTGATCGAAAAGGGGCTCGCCCATCGGCTGGAGAGCCTCAACGCCTATGTGGCGTGCAAGCACCCCCATCACCATGACATGGCCGCCTTCGCCATCTGCGACAATTGCGGTTTGGTGACCGAGTTCTGTGACGAGCAGATCAATGACCGTCTCGCACAATGGAGCGATGGTCACGCCTTCCATCCGAAGAAGGTTACCGTAGAGATTCGCGGCCTCTGCGATACTTGCGCAGAGTGATGTTATATCATAGAAATTAGTCCGAATTTATGCGTTACTATAGAACGTAACGCTGATTTTACGGTAGTTCTCTGCCTTAATGCCAGCTTCCGTTTCGTAATATGCAGAATTGCAAGAGGATATTGCAACGATAGCACATTGTTCGGTTCCAATTTTACCTATATGAATATGTAGGTTTTGAAATAACAGGAGCGAGGCCTATGAGCACCCGAGCCCTCAGGAAAGAAGAGGAGGACAACCTCCTCCGCCGTGCGGACGATCTGTGCCGCCAGAACAATCTTCGGCTGACGCCGATCCGCGAGCGCGTTTATCGCGAACTGGTCCAGAGCGGCGGCCCCGTCGGCGCCTACGACCTCGTCGACCGCCTCAGCAGCGACAAGAAGCGTCTGGCTCCGGTCACGATTTACCGTGCGCTCGACTTCCTGCGGGATGCAGGCCTCGTGCACCGTCTGGCCACCCAGAACTCCTACGTGGTGTCCCACGGCCAGCCCGAAGTGAACGCTATGAAGATCATGTTCGTGGACTCCAAGACGGGTGAGACCATCGAGGTTCACTCTACGGAAGTGGCCGAGGCGGTGCGTAAGGCTGCCGAGCAGGCGGGCTTCAAGTCCGTCTCGCCCTTCATGGAAGTCGAAGGCGAGATGACACGCTAAGCTTCATATCTGAAGTTCAAAGAAAAGGGCCGGAGCGATTCGCTTCCGGCCCTTTTCGTTTGTCCAACAACAAAGGCCGGCTTTCGCCGGCCCTTGTGATTTTACTCTGCCGCCAGGGCCCGGTGAGGAGCCTGCCGGTCCTCGGCCTTGCTGCGGACCGTCTCTTTCGAGATGAAGGTATAGAACATCGGCACCACGAAGAGCGTGAAGATCGTGCCGATGGACATGCCCGAGGCGATCACGAGGCCCATGGAGAAGCGGGCCGCGGCACCGGCGCCGGAAGCATAGAGCAGTGGCGCGACGCCGAGCACCATGGCCGCCGTGGTCATGAGGATCGGGCGGAGACGCACGCGGGCGGCCTCCTCGATCGCCTCACGCTTGTTGGTGCCGTGCTTCTCCTTCAGCTCGTTGGCGAACTCCACCATCAGAATGCCGTGCTTCGTGATCAGGCCCACGAGGGTGATCAAGCCCACCTGCGTGTAGATGTTGAGCGTGGCCAGGCCGATATTGAGGAAGATCATCGCGCCGAACATCGAGAGCGGCACCGACATCATGATGATGAACGGATCGCGGAAGCTCTCGAACTGCGCCGCCAGCACCAGGTAGATCACGATGATGGCGAGGCCGAAGGCGAGGAAGATCGAGCTTCCCTCCTGGATCTCGAGGCGCGACTGACCGGCATAGTCCTCATAGAAGCCCTGGGGCATGACCCGTTGCGCGATCTCGCGCAGGGTCGCCAGACCTTCCGAAGTGGTGATACCGGGCAGCGGAATCGCCCCGACCGTTGCCGAGTTGAGCTGGTTGAACTGCTCGATCACCGCCGGCGCCGCATCGGTCTTGATGCTGACCAGTGCGGAGAGCGGCACCATCGAGCCATCCGAGGCGCGCACATAATACTCGGCCAGACGCTCCGGATTCAGACGATCCTCCTGACGCACCTGACTGACCACATCGTAGCTGCGGTTGTCCCGGTCGAACTTCGAGATCGACGCGCCGCCGACGAGCGCGCCCAGCGTGTTGCCGATCTCGGAGACCTGCACGCCGAGGGCGGCGGCACGATCGCGGTCGATGATGATGCGAGCGCGCGGGGTCTCATAGGAGATCGAGTTCTGCACCACGATGAACTTGCCGGACTTCATCGCCTCCTGACGGATCTGCTCGGCAACCTCATAGGCCTGGGACGAATCGCCGATGGTGCGCAGCACGAACTGGATCGGCAGACCGTCACCGCCGCCGGGCAATGAGGGAGGCGCGAAGGCGAAGGCCTGGACGCCGGCATTCTCGTTCAGAAGGTTCTGAATGTCCTGCTTGGTGGCCTCGCCCTTCTTCTCGCGCTCATTCCACTCCTTCAGCTTGAAGCCGAAGAAACCGCCGCCGCCGCCATCGATGCCGATGATGAGGAAGCTGTCCTCGATCTCGGGGATCTTCTCAGCGGCATTGGTGAACTGCTTGGAGAAGGCCTGGGTGTACTCGGCCGTCGCGTATTTCGGCACGTTGACGATGCCGAGATAAGCGCCCTGATCCTCTTCCGGGGCCAGTTCGGAACCGGTCTTCATGAACAGGAAGACCGTGGTGCCGAGCAGGATCGCGACGATCACGAGAGTGACCCCGCGATAGTCGAGAGAGCCTCTCAGACGGCGCGCATACCAGTTCTCCAACCGCGTAAAGGTGCGGTCGACGAAGGCGGCGAAGCGGCTCTGCGAGCCATGCGGCTTCAGGAGCTTCGAGGACATCATCGGCGACAGAGTCACCGCGACGATGCCTGAGATGATCACCGCGCCTGCCAGCGTGAACGCGAATTCGCGGAACAGCGATCCGGTCAAACCTTGCGTGAAGCCGATGGGCGCATACACCGCAGCCAGCGTGACCGTCATGGACACGATGGGAAGGAAGATTTCCTTCATGCCCACGATGGCCGCATCGACGGGTTTGAGCCCCTCCTCGATATGCCTGTGGATGTTCTCCAAGACCACGATGGCGTCGTCCACCACGAGACCGATGGCCAGCACCATGGCGAGCAGGGTCAGGAGGTTGATCGAGTAGCCCAGCGCATAAAGGAAGAAACACACGCCGATCAGCGAGAGCGGAATCGTGACGACCGGGATCAGCACCGAGCGGAAGGAGCCCAGGAACAGCAGGATCACGACCACGACGATAAGGGCTGCTTCACCGATGGTCTTGAACACCTCTTCGATGGACGCCGAGATGAAGTTCGAGGCATCGTACACGATCTCGACCGTCATGCCCTTGGGCAGGGTCGGACGGATCGAGTCGATGGCGCGCGTTACCTCGTCGGCCACGGTCAACGGGTTGGCGGACGGCGTCGGCACGATGCCGATGAAGGTGCCCTCGCTGCCGTTGAAGCTGACGATGGTGTCCGTGCTCTTGGGGCCGAGCTCCACATCCGCCACGTCGCGCAGGCGCACCACCTGATCGCCTTCGGAACGAATCGGCAGCGCGCCAAAAGTCTCCGGCGTCTGCAGCGTCGTCTGCATGTCGAGGGAATAGGCGACATACGCGTTCTTCGTCTTGCCGGGAGCGGCAAGGAAGTTGTTGGCGTTGATCGCCTGCACCACGTCGCCCGCCGTCACACCGCGGGCAGCAAGCCGCACCGGGTCGATCCAGACGCGCATGGCGAAGTCGCGGCCGCCGAGGATTTCGGCGTTACCGACGCCTTCGAGCGTGGCGAAGCGCGGCTGCACGACGCGGGTCAGGAATTCCGAGACCTGTTCGGAATTCATCTCTGTCGAGCCGAAGGTGATGTACATTAGGGCGAAGCTCTGGCCCGTGCCCTTCATGATCACCGGATCTTCGGCTTCCTGCGGAAGCTGCGCGCGGATCTGCTGCACCTTGGCGGTCACCTCGGTCAGCGCGGCGTTCGGGTCCGTGTTCAGGCGCATGCGCACGGAGACCGTGCTCACGCCCTGACGGCTCTGCGTCGTCACGTAATCCACGCCCTCCGCCGATGAGACGGATTTTGCGATGGGCGTGCTGATGAAGCCCTGGATCAGGTCCGCGCTGGCGCCCACATAGGCCGTGGTCACCGTGATCGTGGTTTCCTTGACCTCGGGGTACTGACGTACTTGCAGGCTCATCAGACCCTGCGCACCGAGCAACAGGATCAGAAGGCTCACCACCATCGACAGGACGGGGCGGCGGATGAAAAGTTCCGTGAAACTCATGGCGTTCTTGCCTATTGCCCGTTCGCGAGCTTGGACGCGTCGAGCTTGGTCACATCAATGGAATTGTCGATCTTGACGGTCGCGCCGGCCTGCAGCTTGTTCTGCCCCGAGGCCACGACCTGCTGGCCTGCCTCGATGCCCGAGAGGACTTCGAGGACACCTCCGCGGCGCCGGCCGGTCTTTACGAAGACCTGACGCGCGACATCGACCTGATTGCCCGCCCGCTCTTCCTTCTCGATCGTATAGACGTAGTCGCCGTAGAGGCTGGTGATAACCGCCGTTTGTGGCACGGTGACGACGTTGGGCTGCTGCGGCAGGATCACTTCCACGTGGACGAACTGACCCGGCAGAAGCGCTCGGTCCTTGTTGTCATCGATGAGAGCCTGCACGGAGACGAGGCGGGTCTTGGGATCGACGCGCGGGTCCTTGCCCGTGATCTTTCCCTTGAAGGGAAGATCGGTCGCGTTCACGCCCAGGCGCACCTCCTGGCCGAGCTTCACGTCGTCCGCCATCTGTTCGGGGACAGTGAAATCGACCTTCATGGAATCGAGATTCTGGAAGCTCGCGATCACGGAACCGGGCTGGAGATATTGTCCCACATCGATGCGCGGAATGCCGATCACGCCCGAGAAGGGTGCCTTCAGGGCCTTCTGCTCGATGGTCGCCTCCAGACGGGCGAGGCGCGAGCGCGCGGTCGCCAGCAGGGCGCTGGCCTGGTCGAGGTTGGCCTCGGTGCCATAGCCGCGCGACGACAGGGACCGGGCGCGCTCATAGGCGCTCTCGGCCGTCTTCACATTGGCCTGAACGTCCTGGATGTCGGCCCGCTCCACCGTATCGTCAAGCTGAACCAGTACGTCGCCCTGCTTGACGTTCTGGTTCGCCTTGAACTTGATTTCCTTGACGATGCCGGGGGTCTCGAACGCGAGTTCCACACCGTTCGCCGCCCGAGCGGTGCCGATGGCGCTGATGCTCGGCGTCCAGGTCTTCGCCTCAACCTTGGCGGCAGACACCGTCTGCGGCGGCGGCTGCATGTTGGCGAAAAAGTCGGCGATCATCTTTTCCTTGAAGAAGTTGAACCCGACCAGCCCGGCACAGAGCAAAACCGCGAAAAGGAAAACGAGACTGACTACGATGCGCCGTTTCATGGGCTTCTTCCAGAAGTTATAGCCCGCGAGGCGGGCTGCAGACTTGTACGATAGTGGGTGCGGCAATAGCGCGACTTACCCTTGACGCCATTGCCGTGGCAGCATTTATATACCGACTGGACGGTTTAGTTGCAAGAGTTGCGAATGTTGGAAAATGCCCGAGGCCGCAAAAGCTCCCGCGAGAAAATTCTCGACGCGGCGGCTGAACTCGTGGCCGAGATCGGCGCGGGCAAGCTGACCCTGGATGCGGTCGCTGAGCGGGCCGGGCTGAGCAAGGGCGGGCTTCTCTACAACTTTCCCACGAAGGATGCACTGCTTCAGGCGATGATTCAGCGCATGATCGATCAGGTCACGGAATCACGAGAAGCTTTGCGCCCTCAGCTGGAACCTGGATCGAACCTGGAAGCCCGGCTGGCTGCCACGACCCTTCTGAACATGTGCTGCGGCGGCAAGATGCAGGAAATCGCGACCGGTTTGATGGTTGCCACGGCGGAAAATCCGCGCCTGCTCGATCCCGTCCGCACGGTCATATCCGAGACGCTGCAACGTATCAGGGCAGATTCGGAGGATCTCGACTCCGCCCTCCTCGGCTGGCTCGCGGTCGAGGGATTGAGCAATCTTGAGATGCACAATCTCAGTCCGTTCTCGGATCAGGATCGCGAGAGGATCGTGCAGGCGATCAACCGCCTGCTGACGAAGGGTATTGCCTCTTAAGGCGCCTCACGCCATCCAGGACGGATCGCTCAACACTTCATCCGTATGCTCGCCCAGGCGGGGCGAAGGACGGCTTGCCGCCATCGGCTCGCCGTTCATGACGATCGGCGAGCGAACGGACGGAATGCTGCCGCCCTGCGCGGCGGGAGATGCGAGAGCGATCTTCATGCCGCGTGCGATCACCTGAGGATCGTCGAACACATCGGCCACCGTGTTGATGGGGCCTGCCGGCACGCCCTGTTTCTCAAGCTCTGCCAGAAGGGCGTCGCGTGTCGTGCGCAGCGTGAGCGCGGTGAGCAGCGGCACGAGGTCGTTGCGGTTGCGGACACGACCCGCATTGGTCTTGAAGCGCTCATCCTGCGCCAGTTCCGGCTGACCCAGCACGGCGACGAAGCGGGAGAACTGGCCGTCATTGCCCACAGCCACGATCACATGCCCGTCGGAGACCGGGAACACCTGATAGGGCACGATGTTGGGATGCGCATTGCCCATGCGGCGCGGCGACTTGCCGGAGGCCAGATAGTTCATGGCCTGGTTTGCCAACACGCTCGTCTGCACGTCGAGAAGCGCCATGTCGAGATGCGTGCCCTCGCCCGTTTCATCGCGCTGACGCAAGGCCGCGAGAATGCCGACGACGGAATAGACGCCGGTGAAGATATCGACATAGGCCACGCCGATCTTCTGCGGCTCACCATCCGGATCACCGGTCAGGTCCATGATGCCGCCGAGCCCCTGGATCATGAAGTCGTAGCCCGCCCGCGCCGCGTAAGGCCCGTTCTGCCCGAAGCCCGTGATGGAGCAATAGACGAGGCGCGGATTGACGGCTTTCAGGCTCTCGTAGTCGAGCCCGTATTTCTTCAAGCCGCCGACCTTGAAGTTCTCGATCACCACATCGGCCTGAGCGGCCAGCTTGCGCACGAGCGCTTGGCCCTCCGGCGTCTCGAAGTCGACCGCGATGGAACGCTTGCCGCGATTGCAGGAATGAAAATACGCGGCTGAGAGGTGATCACCATCGGCGCCTTCAATGAAAGGAGGACCCCAGCCGCGCGTGTCATCGCCCGCGCCGGGACGCTCCACCTTCACCACATCCGCGCCGAGATCGGCGAGCAATTGCCCGACCCATGGACCGGCGAGAATGCGGGCAAGTTCGAGGACTTTGAGACCTTGAAGCGGCTTCATGAAAGTCAATCCATCACGGCATCGAGGCCGCGCTTTAGGCCTTTGAAGGACGATACGCGCCGCGCAGCAAGCAGCGTGCCCGCTACATAGGGAGCAGCGGACGAACCGGCATCGTGACGAATCACAAGGCGTTCATTGTCCGCGCCGAACACCGCCTCGCAGGATAGCACGAAGGATGGCATGCGCAGCGAGTGCACCTGCACCGGCTCCTTCGAGCCGAGCGCGCCGCCGCGCGTTTCCTGAACACCGGCGAGTTCACCCACAGGCTTCGAGGTTGCGGCTTGGCGCACGTCGCTGAGAAGCTCGGCGAGTTCGCGTGCCGTACCGGAGGGCGTGTCGGGCTTTTTTGCGGAGGCGTAGTCGATGACTTCCACATCCGGCACATAACGTGCCGCGTCGAGCGCGAAGCGGCGCAGGAGGGTCGCGGTGATCGAGAAATTTCCGGCGGCGAGCACGCCTTTGCCTGCGGCTTGCGCATGCCGATCGATCTCGGCGTAATCTTCCGCAGACAATCCGGACGTGCCGATCACCATATGCCGGCCTTGCGCCAATGCCGTCACCGCATGGGCTTTCACGGCATTGGGCTTCGTGTAGTCGATCACCACATCGGAAGGCTGCCGCAAGGCCTCTTCCAACGTGGCGCTGATCGTCACGCCGAGGCGCTGCAATCCGGCGGCCTCGCCCGCATCCTGCCCCGCCGCGCTGCGGCTGACGGCGCCGGCGAGTTCGAGATCGTCGGCGGCGGCGATCGCCGCCACCAGCGCCTTGCCGACCCAGCCGGTCGCGCCGGCCAATGTGATGCGAACCGCCATGTTTCACCTCTTAAAAGAATGCTTGAAGACCTGTCTGCGCGCGACCGAGGATCAGCGCGTGCACATCGTGCGTGCCTTCATAGGTGTTCACGGTCTCCAGGTTCTGCGCGTGGCGCATCACGTGATATTCTTCCTGAATGCCGTTGCCGCCATGCATGTCGCGAGCCTGACGCGCGATGTCGAGCGCCTTGCCGCAATTGTTGCGCTTCACGAGAGAGATCATTTCCGGCGCCACGCGGCCCTCGTCGAAGAGGCGGCCGACACGAAGCGAGGCGTGAAGGCCGAGCGTGATCTCGGTCATCATGTCGGCGAGCTTCTTCTGCACGAGCTGCGTGGCCGCGAGCGGACGGTCGAACTGCTTGCGGTCGAGCGTGTACTGGCGCGCCCGATGCCAGCAATCCTCCGCCGCGCCCAGGGAGCCCCAGGAGATGCCGTAGCGCGCGCGGTTGAGGCAGCCGAACGGCCCCTTCAGCCCCGACACGTTCGGCAGCAGGGCATCCTCGCCCACCTCGACGCCGTCCATGACGATCTCGCCGGTGATCGAGGCGCGGAGCGAGAGCTTGCCGCCGATCTTCGGCGCGGAGAGGCCCTTCATGCCCTTCTCCAGCACGAAGCCGCGGATCTGGTTGTCGTGCGCTTCGGACTTCGCCCACACCACGAACACGTCCGCGATGGGCGAGTTCGAGATCCACATCTTCGAGCCGCTGATGCGATAGCCGCCGTCGATCTTCTGCGCGCGGGTCTTCATGCCGGCGGGGTCCGAACCGGCATCCGGCTCGGTCAGGCCAAAGCAGCCCACGAACTCGCCCGAGGCGAGCTTGGGCAGGTACTTCTTGCGCTGCTCCTCGGTGCCATAGGCGTAGATCGGATACATCACGAGGGAGGATTGCACGCTCATCATGGAGCGGTAGCCGGAATCGACACGCTCGACCTCGCGGGCCACGAGGCCATAGGCCACGTAGGACGCGCCGGCGCAGCCGTATTCCTCCGGCAGCGTCACGCCGAGAAGGCCGAGCTCGCCCATCTCGTTGAAGATCTCGCGGTCCGTGCGCTCCTCGCGATAGGCCTCGATCACGCGCGGCAGGAGCTTGTCCTGGGCATAGGCGCGGGCCGTGTCGCGGATCATGCGCTCGTCATCGGTGAGCATCTCGTCGAGAAGAAGCGGGTCTTCCCACGTGAATTTCGCATATTCCTGTTGAGCACCGGCCATGACGATCCTTCCTCTCCTGCATCACCGGCGCCTGGGCCGGGATGACAAAACTGTTGAATTTCGCTGAGAAAATCGCGCTGGACAGCACGGAAGTAAAGCGACATCTTCGCAGCAAGTCATTCTCAATTGGAATAAACTGGTGTTCCGTCGCGGCTTCCTGCCCAATGTGGGCAACCTTCTCGCCTTCGAGGCCACGGCCCGCCATGGCAGCGTGTCCCGCGCGGCGGAGGAACTGAACCTGACGCAGAGCGCCGTCTCGCGCCAGATCCAGCAGCTTGAGGAGTCTCTTGGCGTGTCCCTGTTCAGCCGTGCCCGTCAGCGCGTGGTGCTGACCGATGTGGGGCGGCTTTATGCGTCCCAGGTGCGCGGCACCCTGACCGAGCTGGCCGACGCCACCCACCAGGCAATTGCGCTCTCCGGCACCAGCGGCGTTTTGAACCTCGCGACGCTGCCGACCTTCGGCACCCGCTGGCTCATGCCGCGCATTCCCGATTTCTTCACGCGCCATCCGGACGCCACCGTCAATTTCGGCGTGCGCCTCGTGCCCTTCGATTTCGCGGACGAACCCTTCGATGCCGCGATCCATTTCGGCGAGCCGCACTGGCCCGGCGCGATCTGCGAGCTCTTGAGAAGGGAGGAGGCCGTGCCCGTGTGCAGCCCGGCCTATCGGCAGCGCGAAGCCATCCAGACGCCGCAGGATCTCGCCCATGCGCGGCTATTGCAGCAGAGCACGCGGCCCACCGCCTGGGCGGAATGGTTCGCGAGCGTGGACGTGGCCATCGGCAACCCCATGCGCGGGCCGCGCTTCGAGCAGTTCGCCATGGTGGCACAAGCCGCCGCCGCGGGGCTCGGCGTGGCGATGATCCCGCAATTCCTGATCGACGACGAACTCGCCTCGGGGCGGCTCGAAGTGCTGTTTCCGCACTCGGTCCTGAGCAGCGGCGCCTATTACCTCGTCTATCCCGAACACAAGGCCGAGGCGCCGCTCGTGCGCTCTTTCCGCGACTGGCTGATCAGCGAGACGCGTCAGGGATAGATGCGCTTCGGCTTGAGCGCGAGGCGGCTCAGGGTCAGCGCGATCCATGAGCACAGGGCGATGGCGCCCACCATGGACAGCGACGTGCCGTTATAGAGCGCGCTGACGAGCACGATCATGACCGCGCCCGTGCTCAGCTGCAGCGTGCCCATGAAGGCAGAGGCCGTGCCGGCGATGGCGCCGTGGTTTTCGAGCGCCAGCACCGCCGTCGAGGGAATGACGAAGCCGAGGCAGGCAAAAGACGTGAAGAGAAGGCCCCACAGCAGGTAGGCATTGTCGATTCCGGCGAGCGTCAGCGCGAACAGCAGGGTCACCAGCGCCGCGAAGATGATGAGCGCCGTGCGCACCATCCGCTCGGCGCCGAAGCGGCGCATGAGGGTGCTGTTGAACTGGGCGCTGCCGATGAAGGCGATGGCGTTCGAGGCGAAGACCATGCTGTAGGCGGAAGGCGTGAGCCCGAAATGCTCGATGAACACCACGGACGAGCCGGCGAGATAGGCAAAGAAGCTCGCCTGGCTGAAGCCGCCGATGAATGTGACGCCGAGGAAATGACGGTCTTTCAGCAAGCTCTTATAGGTGGAAAAGGCATGGCCGATGCCGCGCTTCTCCGCGCCCGGCGCCCGCGTCTCCGGCAGCAGGAACAGGATCACGGCGAGGCCGCCGATGCCGATGGCCGCGATGGCCCAGAAGATGACGCGCCAGCTGAAGAACTCGGTCAGCGTGCTGCCGGCGAGCGGCGCGAGGATCGGAGAAACGCTGAAGACCAGCATGGTGGTGGCCATGAGCCGGGCGGCCTCGTGGCCCGTATGCAGATCGCGAATGATCGCCCGGGGAATCACCATTGCCGCACAGGAACCCACGCCCTGGAGGAACCGGAAGGCGATGAGCGTCTCCACGTTCGGTGCGAAGCTGCAGCCGATGCTGGCGAGAACGAACAGGCTCAGGCCGAAATAGAGCGGCGGCTTGCGGCCGAACCGGTCGGCGAGGGGCCCATAGACGATCTGGCAGACGGCCACCGCCAGGAAAAAGCTCATCAGGCTCATCTGCACGGCGCTGACATCGACCTGCAGGTCGCGGGCGATAGCCGGGAAGGCCGGCAGATACATGTCGATGGCGAAGGGTCCTATGGCGGAGAGCATCCCTAGGACGAGGGCATTGCGCAGGAAGGCGGATTGCATCGAAACGGCTTTCGTGGCCCCGGCTTTCATGAAGCGGGATTGAGAAAACGGCCCATCGAGGGGTCGAACGAACGGAAAACGAAAAGGTGCGTGGGAGCCGGCGGCATGGGCCGTGGACTTTAAGCGCGCATGAGCCCGCTTTTATGCTCCCTCCCGTTCAGGTCAAGCGGCGTCCTCACCTTTCAGGGGGACAATAAACCTCTAACGCCGGGATGATTACACTTCGTTAACTATGTTTGGCCATCACTGGTTAAAGATTCATTTCTGGTTCGCCCTTCCCCAAGGGCCCTCACCAGAACCGATTGGCGCTCATCGTTAAGCTGCTCATGACCCCTGCCCTGCGCCTCCTCCGGACGACCTTTGACGGCACGATGCCCGAAATGCGTCCCGGACCTGTCCGGCATCGGGCTTCATGGAGCCTCGCCCTGCGGGCGCTCGCGATTCTGCCGATTCTCGTGACGGGCGCCTGCGCCACCCGCACCGATATCGGCTTCGCCACCCTCATGAAGGAGGTTCCGGCAACCCAGGCGATCATCGTTCCCCCGCCGGGCGGTCCCTCCATCGTGGCCGTGCTCGAGCGCAACTACCAGAACGGCTTGTCCCAGGAGATCGCCCTTTCCACGGCGTCCCTGACGCCAGGCCAGAATGCCTTCCATGTCACCCTCGCGACCGGGCGCAGAGGGCTGTCCGAGATCGACGATATCCTCAGCCTGCCGTCTTCCATTACCCAGGACCGGGTCGCCGGCGAGATGGAAGAGCGGCTGCCCGGCATCGAGATGCAGACATCCCTCGTCTACGTGCAGAACAAGTACGGCCCCTTCGGCTTCGCCACGGGGCGCTCCGCGAACGGCGATACCTGCCTTTATGCGTGGCAGCGGATCGAGCCCGACAAGCCGGCCCTCTTCATTCCCGGCGGCGTCATTTCCGTCCGCCTGAGGCTATGCGATGCGGCGGCCACCCAGGAACAGCTTCTGCGTTCCATGTACGGCTTCACGATCTCGGCCTATTACATGTCGAACCTCTGGAACCCCTATGGGGAGCCGCCATCGCCTCCGGCACAGCTGGGACAGATCGATGCGCCGATCTACCCGCTCAATATGGGAACGTCGGCTAGGCCGGCCGTCGTGCGGCAGCGGGTTCGGATCGAGAGTCCAACTTCGCGACTGATCGACAAAGATACGGTCGCGCCACGAGGGGTGCCCACGGCGCCGGAAGTCCAGGAAGGGCCGCCAGCCGGCTTTCCCGTGGTTCCGCCACCTGCAGCCGGACAGTAAAAACGAGGGTCACTCTTCCATAACTAAATAACATATCGTCGCGCTCTATTTACTAGCGCGACAAAAAGACTGAAGAAGCTGAAACAATATTATATCTACAACGATAGACCTTCGTAAGTTCTTATCATATGCGTGCTATTAGGCACTGAACAACGAAAACGAGACTGAGAAACGATGCGAAGGGGTGTGATCGTAGCCTTTTGGGCAGTGGCGGCGCTACTTGTCGTCCTTCTCGTCGCCCTTCCTATCAGTCTTCAGGCACATCTCGTGGCAGGCCTCGTCGTCGTCGCCTGCATGATCGTGCTCAAATTCTTCCGGGCACAGGGCGTCTGGCGCATCATCGCGCTTGCGCTCGGGACGGCCATCGTCCTGCGCTACGTTTTCTGGCGCACCACGAGCACGATCCCGCCCATCACCGAAGTGGCAAGCTTCATCCCGGCCATCCTGCTCTACATCGCCGAGATGTACAGCGTGATGATGCTGTTCTTGAGTTTGTTCGTGGTGTCGAGCCCGATGCCTTCGCGCAAGCCGCCTAAGGTGGATTCCACCAACCTGCCGACCGTCGACGTGTATGTACCGACCTACAACGAGGATGCGAGCCTACTCGCGACCACCCTCGCGGCGGCGAAGGCGATGAACTATCCCGCCGACAAGTTCACGGTTTGGCTTCTCGATGACGGCGGCACGGACGAGAAGTGCAATTCCACCAATCCCGCCGCCGCCCAGGCCGCCCGCGACCGGCGCACGGAATTGCAGGCCCTCTGCGATGCGCTCGACTGCATCTATCTGACCCGCGCCCGAAACCTCCACGCCAAGGCAGGCAACCTCAACAACGGCATGGAGAACTCCACCGGCGACCTGGTGGCGGTCTTCGATGCGGACCACGCGCCCGCCCGCAATTTCCTGGAAGAGACGGTCGGCTATTTCACCAGGGACAAGAACCTGTTTCTCGTCCAGACGCCGCACTTCTTCATCAATCCCGATCCGGTCGAGCGCAATCTCGGCACCTTCCAGACCATGCCGTCGGAGAACGAGATGTTCTACGGCGTCATTCAGCGCGGCCTCGACAAATGGGACGCCGCGTTCTTCTGCGGCTCCGCCGCCCTGCTGCGGCGCGAGGCCCTGCAGGAAACGAACGGCTTCAGCGGCCTGAGCATCACGGAAGATTGCGAAACCGCGCTCGAACTTCACTCCCGCGGCTGGACCAGCGTCTATGTGGACAAGCCGCTGATCGCGGGCTTGCAGCCGGAAAGCTTTGCCAGCTTCATCGGCCAGCGCTCGCGCTGGGCGCAAGGAATGATGCAGATTCTGCGGTTCCGCTTCCCGCCCCTCAAGCGCGGGCTTAAGCTGCCGCAGCGTCTCTGCTACATGTCGAGCACGCTGTTCTGGCTGTTCCCGTTCTCGCGCTTCGCCTTCCTGCTTTCGCCCCTTTGCTACCTGTTCTTCTCGCTCGAGATCTTTACCGCATCCGGCGGCGAGTTCTTCGCCTACACGTTCACCTACATGATGGTGAATTTCATGATGCAGAACTACCTCTATGGCCGTTATCGCTGGCCGTGGATTTCGGATCTCTACGAATACATCCAGACCATCTACCTGCTTCCGGCCGTTCTCTCGGTCATGGCCAATCCGCGCAA
Organism: Microvirga sp.; assembly: GCA_041913065.1. Classification (GTDB taxonomy): domain Bacteria; phylum Pseudomonadota; class Alphaproteobacteria; order Rhizobiales; family Beijerinckiaceae; genus Microvirga. Next base: position 110,454 of record JAYSGD010000002.1, read on the forward strand.
GCCCACCTTCAAGGTGACGGCGAAGAGCGAGACCATGGACCAAAGCCGCGTGTCGGAACTCGGCATGTCCTATTTCATCATCTTCGGCATCCTGCTGCTCGGCGTCGTGGCGACCGCCGTGCGCGTGTGGTTGGAGCCCTACAAGGCGGATCTCACGCTGGTGACGGGCGCGTGGAACGTGCTCAACCTCATCATCGCGGGCTGCGCGCTCGGTGTCGTGTCCGAGCGGGCCTCACGCCGCCAGAGCCACCGCGTGCGCATCGACCGTCCCTGCCGCGTCGTCGTTGACGGAGAGATCATCGACGCCGCCGTGCGCGACGTCTCGGTCGGCGGAGCACGGCTTCACGTGGCGCCCTCGGCCGGCCCGAACCTGAAGAAGGGCACGCACGGAACGCTCGAATTCCTCCCCTATTCCGGGCATCCAATGATGCAGCAGATGCCGATCGAGATCCGTAAAGTCGGCATGGACGACAAGGGCCTGCTGCTGGGCTGTCAGTTCCACGTGGACAAGCCCGAGCACCACAAGCTCGTGGCCGATCTCGTTTTCGCGAATGCGGATCAGTGGAGCGAGTTCCAGAAGCGGCGGCACCAGGATATCGGCGTCCTGCGCGGCACGATCTGGTTCTTCATGGTGGCGCTCTACCAGACAGGGCGCGGCCTTTCCTATCTCTTCGGCCTGCAGAAGATCGGCGTCTCCAAGCCGCCGGCTCCCTCCATCGCGCCAGCGACGAAATAAGGGGCTCGGCATGCGTTCGCTTTCGATCCCCGCTCTGACCGCCCTGCTCTTGGGAACGCAGATGGCCGCCGCACAGGTAGCCCCGTTCACCATGTCGCCCGGGCAATCTGCGCCGCCATCGCAACAGCCCCCGTCACAGCCTGCCGCGCCGAGCCCGCCGCCCGCAAGCACGTTCGACATGCGCGGGGCGGCTCCGGCATCCTCCGCACCTGCAGCGCCGCAGACGGCAAATCCCGCTCCGACCCAATCCTTCGACATGCGAAGCGGCACGCCGGCACCGCAACAGCAACAGGGCGCGGCTCCCCAACCACCGGCACAAGCGGCCCCGCCCGCTTCCTCCGCTTCTCCATTCCAGATGGCTCCGCAGGGCCGCCCGCCGGTCAGCGCCGCGACGCCAGCCCCCTCTCCGGTACGGCCAAATGTTACGGGCACGACCCCGGTGCGCAATTCCGCGCGCATGGAACGACCGGTTCTTCCTTTCGAGACCATGCGGCTCGAAGGCGAGAATGATGCGCGGTCCTGGACCTTCCATCTCACGCAGGATGAAGCGGCAAGCGGCGCAAGCCTTTCGCTGGGCTATCAGAACGCCGTGGTCGTGATGCCCGAGGCCTCACGGCTGCGCATTTCCATCAATGGCGAGAACGTGATCGACACGCCGATCGCCTCGTCGGACGCCGTGAAGCGCGTGACCGCCAAAGTGCGTCCCGGCCTCCTTCGGGCCGGGCAGAACTTCATCCGCATGGAAGCGCTCCAGCGCCACCGGACGGATTGCACGATCACCGCGACTTACGAGCTTTGGACGGATGTGGATTCGAAATCCACCATGCTCACTTTCGCCGAAGGCACCACCAAGACGCTGCGCAGCCTCGAGGATCTCCCTGCCATCGGCGTCGATGCCGCGGGCGTGACGACGATCCGCGTCGTCGCGCCGAAGGTCTACCGTCCCGAGATCCGCGACCGCCTGCTGCGCCTCGTGCAGCTGATCGCCCTTCGCGGGCGTTATGCGCGCCCTGTCATTCAGGTGGTCGAGACTGACCCCGGCCCCTCCCCCGTCGGCACCATCAAGGTCGCGATGGGCGTGGCGAGCGAGTTGCGCGGCCTCGTTCCAGGCATTCCGGATGTGGCCATGCAGCAGCCGCTCACGATGATGATGCCGGAGACCGGGTCCGGCGGTTCGACGCTGCTGGTGTCGGGACCATCCTGGGCCGATCTGGATGCGGCCATCGGTGTCATCGGATCGCAGGCCGTCAACACGGCCAATGTGCAGCGAGGCGTCATCGACACGGCCGCGTGGCACTGGCCGGATATCACCACCGCATTCGGGCGTCGGTCGTTCCGCTTCTCCGATCTCGGCGTGCCGACGCAGGAATTCTCCGGACGTCGCCTCAAGGCGCAGTTCGCCCTGAACCTGCCCTCGGACTTCTACGCCACCGAATACGGCGAGGCGCTTCTTTACGTGGATGCGGCCTATACCTCCGCCGTGCGGCCGGGCAGCCATGTCGATGTCTACGTGAACGGCAGGATCAGCACGCAGATGACGATCACGGCACAGGGCGACATCGTCAGGCGCCACACGATCCGGTTGCCGCTGAAGAACTTCAAGTCGGGCCTCAACTTCGTCACCGTGGAAGTGGGCCTTCTCACCGATGCGGACAATCGCTGCGCGCCAGGCGAGACCTTGTCGGAAGCAAACCGCTTCGTGCTGTTCGACACCAGCACCTTCGAGTTCCCCGATTTCGGCCGCATCGGCCGTCAGCCCGATCTCGGCGTTCTGAGCGTCGGGCACTTCCCCAATGACGACGAGGTGGCGACCACCGTCGTGCTCGCCCGTCCCGACCCCCTGAACGTATCGGCTGCCGGCACCTTCCTCGCCCGCATGGCGCGCAGCGCCGGTGCGCCGGTGCGGGCGCAGTTCTCGAACGCGGCATCGGCGGAAGACGAATCCGTTCTCTTCGTGGGTGCCGTCGAACAGATCCCGCAAGGCCTCCTGAGCAATGTGCGCGTGTCCGAGCATCTGCGCATGATCTGGCCATCGACGCCGCTTCAAAGCGGGCGCAGCGGCCAGCAGGTTGCGAATGCGGAATTCACCATGCCCGCGCGCCCCGCTTCAGTCGCCGCCGCTTCCTCGTCGACGGACGAGGTGCGCAAGCGCTGGGCCGAATCCTTCGAGCGGCGCGGCATCATCCAGCGCACGTTCGGCTCGCTTCAGGATTGGGTGGAATCCACATTCAGCCTGTCCCTGTCGTCGCTTTCGCTGAACCGGCGTGCGGATGCGCCCTATGAGCCGCCGCAGCGCTCGACGCTTCTGGTCGCGCAGAACAGGACGCAGAACGGCGGGGCCTGGACTCTCGTGACCGCCCGGTCCGATCAGGCGCTCGCGCAGGAAGTCGCACGCATGGCGGATCCGATCCTCTGGTCCAAGGTATCGGGCCGCGCCGTGGCCCTCGATCCGTTGGAAGCCGATCTTCAGATCGAGCCTATCCGCGACTATGCCTTCGTCCAGACGCAGCCCTTCTCCCTGCTCAACCTGCGGCTCGTAGCGGCGAACTGGATGTCGGCGAACATTCTCCAATATGCGCTGCTCATGCTGATCTGCTGTACGCTTTTGGGCTCATCGACCTATTTCCTGCTTAAGAGATTGGGTCGTCCCTCATGAGATTCTTCACAGGCCGGTTCCAGCCGCTGACCTGCATCTTCGCTCTCGCGCTCTTCCTGACTGGAGCAGCGCAACCCGCAAAGGCCGTATCCGTGCAGCCGCTGAACGTTGTCGGCACGCTCTCAGCCGACGAATGGCAGGCCTATCGCACCCGCTTCGTCGAGGATAACGGGCGCGTGGTGGACAATGCCAACGGCAATATCAGCCACAGCGAAGGACAGGGCTACGGCCTGCTTCTCGCGCTCGCCGCCAATGACCGCGTGAGCTTCGAGAGAATCTGGAACTTCACCTTCACGGAACTCCTCATCCGCGACGACGGCCTGGTCTCCTGGAAATGGGATCCCGCCGCCAAGCCGAATGTCTCCGATAAGAACAACGCAACGGACGGCGACATTCTCATTGCCTACGCGCTCGCGAAGGCCGGAGCCGCATGGCAGGATACCCGCTACACAAGCGCCGCCCGGAAGCTCGCCCAGGCCATCGGCAAGAGCACGTTCGGCCGCGAGGGAAGCGCCATCTTCCTGCTGCCCGGCGCGGAAGGCTTCAGAGCGGAGGATCGTCCCGACGGACCGGTGGTCAACCTTTCCTATTGGGTGTTCGAGGCTTTCCCGGTACTGGCGGGCCTTGCGCCGGAATATGAATGGAACCGGGTCTGGCAGGAGGGGGTCACCCTGCTCCAGCAGGCGACTTCCGGCAGGATCCGGCTGCCGGCCGATTGGCTGTCCATCCGCACCCGGATGCAGACGAGGCCGGCCGAAGGCTTTCCGCCTGAATTCGGTTACAACTCGTTAAGGATACCTCTTTACCTTCTACGGGCGGGAATGACCGATTTGGAGTGGCTCAGGGCATTAAAGCAACGCTGGTCTGCGGAGAATGAAGGGGTTGCCGTCGTCAACGTGGTCACCGGGCAGGTCCGGGAGCGGTTGAACGACCAGGGCTACGCCATCCTGTCGGCCGCGCTCGCCTGCGTTCTGGATGGCACCCCCATCCAGGCTTCGCTGAAATCCTTCGATCCGCAGCTCTATTATCCGTCGACCCTGTATCTGATGACGAAGTCCTGGCTTGGTGAAAAACATCCGCAATGCGTCTAGCAAGTAGCGCCATAACGGTTGCGGTCCTGGTCCTGGGCTTCGCGGCCATCGCGCAGCAGGTCGGCCCCGGCAGCGGCGGTCAGGCACCTGCACCCGCGCCTGCGCCCGCACCGACGCCTCCGGCGAACCAGAACGGCTCTCCGCAAGTGGACGAATCAGCTCTTCGCTACTTCGCATCCCAAGGCGACACGCGGCGCGTGAACGCGGAGATCGCGCGTCTTCGCGCGCTCTATCCCAATTGGAATCCGCCAAGCGACCTGTCCCAGCTCTCGTCGGGCGGCGGACAGGTTCCCGTCGATCCGATCATCGATCGGTTGTGGAACCTCTACAGGGAAGACAAGATCGCGGAAGTTCGCGCGGCAATCGCCGAACGCCAATCCTCCGATCCCAACTGGCAGCCGCCGCAGGACCTGCTCACCGCGCTCGAATCGGTCGAGGCGCGCCGCCGTTTGACGAACGCCTCCGATGCCGGTCAATGGCGCACCGTGCTGTCGGTCGCGACAGAGACCCCTGCTCTCCTGACCTGCGCCAACGTGGACGTGATGTGGCGCGTGGCCGAGGCCTTCGCCAAGACGGACCAGCTCGACCGGTCGCGCGACGTCTATACTTATCTGCTCACGAATTGCCCGAATCCGGGCGAGCGTCTGGCGACGTTGCAGAAGGCGCTGTCGCTTCTGCCCGACAACCAGATCGCCGAGCTTCTTCGATACGAGCGCAAGACCGGCGCCGAGATCGACAATTTCGATTCCATCCGTGACGAGCTTGCGCGCCGCCGCGTCGAGGCCGCCTCGAACGACGGCAGGACAACCGCGACGCCTGAGGATCTCGCCGCCGTCGAACGCCTGGCCCGCAGCTCAGACGAGGCCGGCCCGGTTCTCGTTTTGGGCTGGTACAACTATCACCACGACAACCCGGCCCGCGCCCTCGACCTCTTCAAGACGGCCCTCGACCGAAAGGGCGGTCCGAAGGCGGCGGAGGGCTATGCCATGTCCCTGCGCGCGCTGGAGCGGCTCGTGGAGGCCGAGGCCTTCGCCTATGAATGGCGCGAGCAGGCTCCGGAAAACATGAAGGTGTATCTGGACATCGCGACGGCCCTCCTGAGCCAGGATCCTCCGCCGCGCCTCGATGCGCGCGTGGTGGCCCGCATCGTCCCCGTGGTCACAGGCCAGCGCTTCCCCGATGGCGCGCAGGCCCTCGGTTGGTACTCCTACAACACCAATCAGTTTCAGACGGCGCGCGACTGGTTCCGCCAGGCGCTCTCGTGGAAGGCCGATGACGAGCCCTCCGCCTATGGTCAGGCCCTGTCCACTCAGCGCCTGAACGACCGCGCCGGCTTCAACGCCATCGTTGCGCAATGGCGCGGCCGCTCGGAGCGCATCGCGGATCTCGCCGACGGCACCGTTCGCGGACAAGCGACACAGCCGAGCCTTCCCGCCGCGCCGCAGGTTCGCACCGTCGAGATGGCGCCGGCGCCCGTTGTCGTGCAGCCCCGTGCGATCGTGCAGCGCGAGAGCTATGAGGTTGAACCCGCGCCGATGCGCACGACGACCGTCGTCGAGACACGCAGCGCGCAAAGCGGTTCGGGCGGACGGCGCAATTGCATCATGACCCGCAATGCGGAAGGCCTCTCGCCGGATGCGGCGCTGAGCCTCGGCTGGTGCCTGATGGAGGCCAACCGCCCGTTAGAGGCTGTCAACGCCTTCGACCAGGCGGTGCGTCGCGGCAGCGGCCGCACCCGCGAGGAAGCGGCCTACGGCAAGTCGCTCGCTTATCTGCGCAAGAACCTCACTTCCGAAGCAGCCGTTGCCGCCGCGCAGGCACCCCAGACCGGCGAGCGCCGGGTGGAGCTCGGCGCATCCATTCTCACACAGCGGGCGCTGGCTGCCTATCGCGACGGCCGCTATACGGAAACGCTCCTGGCCCTGAGCGAGCGTGCCCGCCTCGTGCCCGAGCAGAACGACCTCATGCTGATCCGCGGCTGGTCCTATTTCAGGATGGGCCGTTACAACGACGCCAGGAAGATCTTCGAAGCCGTTCATCGGACCGGCTATTCGGAAGAGGCCGCAGCCGGCCTCAACGCCATCCTCGAAGCCACCTCGAACGTGCGGCAATAACCTGGCTTGGCTGTTGCCGGGCTTGATCGAATGCCCATATTAGTCGCGTGCGGGCATTAGAGCATCGTACGGAAAAGTGGAATCCGGTTTTCCGCACGAACGATGCTCTTTTCTGAGAAGAAGCATCGGATCGATCCCAAAAGTGCAAGTCCACTTTTGGGTCCGATGCTTTGACGTCCCGTTTTCGGTACTCTCCACAACGACGTGAGCAATGGCAGGCCTGCAAATCATCACCTTTGACGTCAACGGCACCGCCTGCGCCCTAAGCCGGGCACAGGTGCGCGAATTGCTGCCGCTGCCGCGCCTCTGGCGTCCGCCGGCCCTGCCGCGCCCCGTGGCCGGGTTCTTCAATCTCGGCGGCAAGGCGGTTCCGGTCCTCCGCCTCGACGTGCTCTTCGGCTTGGATGGACAGCAGAACGACGGCGAGGCTGCGCTCTACCGTCACCTGATCCTTGTCCAGGCATCCGGACAGCCGGAACCCATGGCGCTCCTCGCAGACCGGGCGCTCGATATCGTGACGATTGCGAACACGCAGCTCTCGCCCGTTCGCGAAGGCAACAGCCTGAACGGTTGCGTCGAGGCCGAAATCACTCTCGGCAGCCGCCTCGTCCATCTGCTCTCGCTGGAACGCCTGCTCTTCGCACAGGAGCAACAGGCGCTGGCCGAGCTGAGCCGCCATGCGCAAAGCCGCCTCGGCGAATGGACGGTTCCGGCCTGATGGCCGTAAAGTCCTTTTCCAACCCGCTGCTCGATGCCGGCTTTCCCAACCTGAAAAGCCGCATCATCGAGCGCACGGGACATTTCTATTATCAGGACAAGGACGACCTTCTCTGGGAGCGCGTGCGCAAGCGCATGCGCGCCACGACAACAGGCGATTCCACGCAATACCTTGCCCTGCTCGACGACAAGATTTCCGGCCCGTCGGAATGGGCGAAGCTCGAAGCCGAGATCACTATCGGCGAGACGTTTTTCTTCCGATACGCGGAGCAATTCACCGCCCTCCGCGATACGATTCTGCCTGAGATCATCGAGCGCAAGCAGGGCGACAAGCGCCTTCGCATCTGGAGCGCCGGCTGCGCCACGGGCGCGGAGCCTTATTCCCTCGCCATCCTGGTGAGCGAGCTGCTGGGGCCGCAGCTCCAGAACTGGCGCACCACCATCGTCGGCACCGACATCAATGAGAGCTTTCTGGACGTGGCGCGGCAGGCGCGCTTCGGCAAATGGGCCCTTCGCTCCATGCAGCAGGCGGACCGTGATCGTTATTTCCTGCCAGGCAAAGGCGAGCAATGGCAGCTGCGTCCCGAGTTCCGCTCGCTGGTGCGGTTCGAGCGGCACAACCTGCTGAGCCTGCTCGACGGCACCTCGCCGCTGGAATTCAGCGACTTCGATCTCATCCTCTGCCGCAATGTCCTGATCTATTTTCATCCCGATACGGTCACCCGGGTCGTTCAGGCCCTGCACGACTGCCTCTCCGACAAGGGGTGGATGCTGCTCGGCCACGCCGAGCCGAACCCTGTCTTCGCCAGCATGATGCAGGTGCTCAGCCTGCCAGGCACGGTGGCCTACAGGCAGGGAGAGGGCGAAACCCCGCAGCCCCAGACGAAGCCCCCGGAGCCGTGGGTGCCACTGCTTCCCTTGCCGGAAAAGCCAGCTGCACCGCCGAAGCGCCACGCCCCCGTCCGACCGAGCGTGCCGCCGCCGGCTCCCGCACAGCCCGCCGCTCCACCGCCCGAGCCGGCTTCCCTGCTGGAGCAGGTCAGGGATCTGGCCAATCTGGGGGATTTCAGGACAGCCCATACCCTGTGCGCGCGCGCGATTGGCGCGCATCCCCTCAACCCGGCCCTTCATCTCTATCAGGGCCTGATAGCACAGGCGCTGAATCGGCCTGAGGAGGCTGAGAAGAGCTTCCTTAAAGGTATCTACCTCGATAAAAGCTTTGCCATGGCTCACTACCATCTCGGACTTCTGCTGCTTGCCGAGGGACGGCCCACCCCTGGCCGGCGCTCCCTTACCAATGCGGCCAGCATCGCCGCCGGCTTATCCGACGATCAGGAGATCGCGGAAGGGGACGGCCTGACGGCCCGGGACCTGCGCAATCTCGTCCGCATTCATCTTGAGGCGGCCACGCGAACCGAACAGAAGGGACGCCGATGAAACGAGCCCTGCAACGCAAGCTCATCAACGTCGCGCGCACGAAAGCCCGCTCCGCCGAGGAGAGGACACGCCAGATCCTGGATGAGCGCACGGCGCGGCTGGCCGAACGAGTTGGGCTTGAGCCCGTCGTCGAGCCCCACCGCGCCCTGGTCTGCGCCGCCGGCGGCGAGCGCTTCGGCATTTCCCTGGACGCCATTGCCGAAATCCTGCCCTTTCGCGAATGCGTCCCGGTGCCCGATGGGCCGCCAGCGATGATCGGCGTCTTCGGCCGTAGCGGCCAATTGGTCAGCGTCATCGACCTGGCCCTGGCCTTGGGCCTGCCGCCAAGCGCCGATGAGGATGGCGCATGGCATCTCGTGATGCTGCGCCAGGACCGGCCGCAGGTCGCTCTCAAGGTGGATAGGGCCTATACCGTGTCCGACATCGCGCCGCTGGCCGAAACAGAGACCGGCGCCTTCCGCAATGAGGCGGTGACCGGTTACGCAAAAACCCTGTCCGGCATTGCCGGCGAGGAAAGAGTCCTATCTCTCCTCGATACTGCCCGCCTTCTTCGTCCTTTCCTGCCCTCTCACTCTGCTTCCGGAGTTTGACGTGACGATCTCGATCGCCAACCGCATCCTTCTCGGCTTTACCGTCATCCTCGCGCTGATGGTCGGGCTCGGCTTCTATGCCATCAACCAGCTCGACGACGTGCGGCAATCGACCGAGACGATCGTGACCCGCGACCTCACGCTCATGCGCCAGATCGAGCGCGTCGGCGACCAGCAGAACACCATGCGCGGCCTGAGAGAGGAAATTCTCTCGCGCTATCTCCTGCGCTCCCTCGGCCAGCAACAGGCTTCCACCGAGGACGTCGCGCGGTCATGGCAGCAGGAGGCGGCGTCGACCGAGGCGTCGCTCGCGCAGGCCATCGCCATGGCGAACGACTTTTCCTCGCGCTCGGTGAACCTGCAACGGGGGGACGCCTGGCGGCGGATCGGAGAGCTGCTCAACCGCGCGAGCGGCGATCTTCGCCAGCTGCGCACGACAAGCGAACGGCAATTTGCGGCTCTTCAGGCCAATGACCATGCCGCGGTCATGGCGACGCGGGACGCGCTCAACACGACACGCGAAAGCTGGAACCGCAATCTGGATCAGACGAGAGGCCTCCTCAGCGAAGCCATCGCCTTTGGCCAGCAACGCGTGAGCGAAGTCTATGAGCAGAGCCGGATGTCGATCATCCTCGCCATCGCGGGCGCCGCTCTTCTCGGCCTCGTCATCTCCTATGCGCTGCGCTCCTCCATCGTCGGACCGCTGAACACGTTCATGGCCTTCGTCGAGCGCGTCGGGCGCGGCGAACTCAACGGCGAGAAGGCCGTTACCGGCAGGGACGAGATCGGGCATCTGGGCGCGACCCTCAACTCCATGGTCGAAGGCCTGAGCCAATTGGCTCGCCAGAGCCGCGAGGCCACCGAGAACCTCAATGCGGCCGCCGCCGAAATCCGCGCCTCCACGCAGGAGCAGGCGGCATCCGTCGAGGAGCAGCTTGCGGCCGTGCAGGAGACGGCGGCGACGGTGGACGAGATCACCCATTCCGGCACGCAGATCGGCAAGCGCGCGCAGGAAGTCATCGCCTCCGCGCAGGCGGCGGCGCAGACGAGCATGTCCGGTCTGCAGGCGGTGGACGAGACCGCGCGCGCCATGGATTCCATCCGCGAGCAGGCGGAGGCCGTTGCGGAAAATATCGTGGCGCTGAGCGAGAAGACGCAAGCGGTCGGCGAGATCATCGCATCCGTCAACGACATCTCGGAGCGCACGCATCTGCTCGCGCTCAACGCCGCCATCGAGGCCGCGGCCGCAGGCGAGAACGGCCGCAGCTTCGCGGTCGTGGCCTCCGAGATGAAGTCGCTGGCCGATCAGGCGAAGGACGCCACCATGCAGGTGCGCTCGATCCTCGGCGATATTCAGCGCGGCATCAATTCCTCGGTGATGCTCACCGAAGAAGCCGTGAAGCGCGTGGCTGCCGGCAAGGAACGCACCGACATCACGCAGCAGACCATCACCGGCATTTCCGGACAGATCCAGGAAAGCGTGCAGACCTTCCAGCAGATCGTCGCCTCCACCAACCAGCAGCAGCTCGGCATCGAGCAGGTGATGGGCGCGCTCCAGAACATCCGTCAGGCGAGCCAGCAGACGGCGGCGGGCACGCGCCAGCTCGACATGGCGGCGGCCAACCTCTCCGAACTCTCGCAGCAGCTTCTCGGCCTCGCCGAGCGCTACCGCGTGTAGAACGGCGCGGTTGATGTGAGGACAAGCGCATCGTGACGGATATCCGCAAGCAATTGCTGGCCGCCTTCGACGTGGAGCACCGCGAGCATCTGCATGCGATCCGTGCTGCCCTCGATCATGCGGGACAAGGCCAGATCGATCTGACGGATGTCTTTCGCCGCGCGCACAGCCTTAAGGGCGCGGCCCGCGCCGTCGACCTCCCTGCGGTAGAGGAAGTCGCGCATCAACTCGAAGCCCTGTTCTCGCAGGTGCTCGATGGCGAGCGCTCCCTCGACGACTCCACCATCGCCACCGTGCGCCGCGATCTCGACACCATTGAAGATCTCGTCGCCGGTGTTCTCCACCCATCGGCAGAGCCTGCTGCTGATGCGCCGAAGGCCGTACCATCACGGCCGCAGGTTCCCGCGCCCGAAGTGAAAGCGCCCGCGCCTGCAAAGCCGGAGCCCTCTCCCTCCCCTGAAAGCGCGGGCGCTTATCTTCGCGTGTCGGCCGATCAGATGGAGGATCTGTCGGGCTCCATGCACCAGCTTCTCGCGGAGCTTCAGGTGGATGAGGCCATCAACGACACGCTGCGTCAGATCGAGCTCGAGGCGCGCAGCCTCCGGCGAAGCTGGGAGCAATTGCATGCGCAGGCCACGGTCATGGCGTCCTCCGCGCAGTTGGGTGCCGATGCGCCCGCGCGCACGGGCGCGTCCTTCACGCCGCGCCTTCGCGATTTCGACCAGAACCTGAAGACGCTGCTGCGTCGTCTTTCCCATCTTTCCCGCGAGCAGCGTCAATCCGCATGGTCCATCGATCAGGCGGCGCGGCAGGTCCGCGAGAACATCGACCGCATTTCGCTGGTGTCGGCGGAGACCGTATTCGGCGGTTTCGGCCACATGGTGCGCGAGATCGCGCGCAACGAAGGCCGCGACGTGCAGGTGCGCAGCATCGGCCTCGACATCCAAGCGGACCGGCAGGTGCTTCAGGCGCTGAAGGATCCGGTGATGCACCTGCTGCGCAACGCCGTGAGCCATGGGGCGGAACCCGCCGCCGAGCGCGTGGCCAAGGGCAAGCCGGAGCGCACGGAGGTGACGCTCGAGCTTGCCTCGCGCAACGGACGCCTGACCATCAGCATTCGCGATGATGGACGCGGACCGGATCTGCAACGCATCGAGCAGGTGGCCGTCGAGCGCGGCCTTCTTCCGCCACGCTCGGAAGGCAGCCCCCCGCCCATGATCGACCAGCTTCTCTCGCTGGTCTTCTCGCCCGGCTTCTCGACGGCGGGAGAAGTGGACCGCCTCTCCGGTCGCGGCATGGGCCTCTCCGTGGTGGCGGAGGCGGTGCGCAAGATGCAGGGCTCGGTTCTCCTGCGGCCACGCTTTCCGTCCGGCAGCGAGATCCTGCTGAACGTGCCTTTCACCGCCGCGCGCCAGCCGCTCCTGCTGCTGGAGGCGGAAGGACGCATGTTCGGCTTGCCCGCTCACGCGGTGGTGCGCCTGCTGCGCCTGAACACGAATGCGCTCGAATATGTGGAGGGACGACCTGCCGCACGGATCGAGATCGAGGGACAAGACGTTGTGACTCCTGTGATCGCCCTTGCAGCCCTCACAGGATCCGCCAATGCCCCCATCCCCTCCGAGGCCGGAAGCGTGAAGGCCGTGCTCATCCGCCACGGCTCCCGCACCTGCGCCCTTGCCGTCAACGCGTTTCACGACGTGCGCACCATGCTCGTCAGCGATGTCGAGGCCATCGGCCTGAGCGAGATGGTGTCCGGCACCGTGCTCCTCGAAAACGAAACCCCCGCGCTGGTGCTCAGCCCCGAGCGCCTGATCGACCATTGGGTGCGCAACGAGAGCAGGCTCGCCGCCACCGGTCTCGGCCTTGCCGCCGAGACGGAGCATCAGGCGAGGACGATCCTGGTAGTGGACGATTCCATCACCACGCGAACGCTCGAGAAGAGCATCCTGGAAGCCCAGGGCTATCAGGTGCTGCTCAGCGTCGACGGCATCGACGCGCTCAACGTGCTGCGCTCGGGCGAGGCCATGATCGATCTCATCATCGCGGACGTTGAAATGCCGCGCATGGACGGATTCAGCCTGCTCCAGGCCATCAAGACCGATCCGCGCTTTTCCGCCCTGCCGGTCATCCTGATGACCTCCCGGGCCGATCCGGAAGATGTGCGCAAGGGTCTCGATCTCGGGGCGAGCGCCTATATTACCAAGCAGAAGTTCGATCAGCGCGAGCTGCTGGCCACGATCGGACAAGTGCTATGAGTGTGGTGTGATGAGCGTTTCGCCTCAATCGCGGGTCAGGGTGATGGTCGTCGAGGATTCCCTCGTCGTCCGGCAGCTGCTCGTCCACATCATTTCCCGCGATCCGCGCCTCACAGTCGCCGCCGCCGTGGAATCGGCGGAAGAGGCGCTCCAGGAGATCGGCCGCGTTCAACCGGATGTCATCTCGATGGATATCCGCCTTCCGGGCATGGACGGGCTGGAGGCCACCCGGCGCATCATGACCGAGCGTCCGACCCCGATCGTGGTGATAGCCGACAGCATCGAGGACTCGTCTCTCAAGATCTCCATGAACGCGCTTCGCGCCGGTGCGCTCACCGTCGTGGAAAAGCCGGTCGGCGTATCGAGCGCCGGCTATGCGGGCATTGCCGAGACCATCTGCACCCAGCTCTACATCATGAGCCAGGTTCCTGTCGTCCGGCAGCGCTCCTTCGCCTGGCGGCCGGAAACTCCGGCACCGGCATTCAATCGCGAGATGGAGACTGGTCTCTCCCGCCCGAGCGTCATGGGCATCGCGGCCTCGACCGGCGGCCCCCCGGCCCTCGCCAAGGTCCTCGGCAGCCTGCCTGCCGATTTCCCGCTGCCGATCCTCCTCGTCCAGCATATGGGCGCACCCTTCATGGAGGGCTTCGCCTCCTGGCTGAATGGCCTGCTGCCCCTCGATGTGCGCTTGGCCCAGGACCAGGAGATCCCGGTTGGCGGCCGGGTCTATGTGGCGCCGGGCGACCGGCATCTTCTGCTCTCGCCTGCCGGAACTCTGCGTATCAGTGGAGAGCCGCCGATCGGCAACCAACGCCCCTCAGCCACCGCCCTGTTCCAGTCCATGGCCAAGACGGTCGGGCGGCGCGGGCTCGGCGTCCTTCTCACCGGCATGGGCGAAGACGGCGCCAAGGGCCTCGTGGAGCTGCGTCAGGCCGGCGGCTACACGGTGGCCGAAGATGAGAGCACCGCCGTGGTCTACGGCATGCCGGCGGCGGCCCAGCGTATGGGCGGCGTCCGCGTCAGCCTGCCCCTCGACCTGATTGCGCCGCGAATCCTGAGGCTGGTGCGGGGGGATGTCGAATGAGCGCAGGCGCCGTGGCCCAGGCCGCTCATATCCTTCTCGTCGAGGATTCCGAGACGCAGGCCCTTCAGCTCCGGCATATGCTGGAGACGAACGGCTTCAGCGTGTCCTGGCATGACACCGCCGAGGCTGCCCTCGACGGCCTCAACGAGAAGCTGCCCGACCTGGTGATCGCCGATTATCATCTGCCCGGCATGAACGGCGACGAGCTGACACGCCAGATGCGACTGAACGTTCGCACCCGCGCGACCCCGGTGATCATGCTCACCGAAGCCCGCGAGCGGGGCGTCGAGCGGCAAGGCCTGGAGAGCGGGGCCGATGCCTATATCTCCAAATCCGCCGAGCAGGAGCTGATTGTCCTGCGCATCAAGGCGCTATTGCGCCGCCGGGCCCGCCCGCCAGAGGCGAAGGAGGAGAGCGAGGCGCCGAGCTTCGGCACCTTCCGCCGCGCCTGCGTGCTCCTCGTCGACGACAGCCGGACCCGCCGCATCGGCATGCAGGATCTGCTCGCCCGCGAGGGCTATTCCGTTACACAGGCCGATGATGCCGCCTCCGCGCTGCGGGAGATCCGCAGCACCGGCTCCACCTGGGACTGCGTGCTGGTCAACCTGTTGAGTCCCGGCTTCGACGGCATCGAGCTGTGCCGGCAGCTCAACACCTATCGAGGCCTCGCCCCCATGCCGGGCATGGAGGTCCCGAGCTTCGCCATTGTCGGCCTCGGCAATGAGGAAGGCGGAGACATGCTCGCCCGCGCCTTCGCGGCCGGCGTGGACGACATCGTGCCCACCACCGTGGAGCCCGACGTGATGCGGGTGCGCATCCGCGCGCTCGTGCGTCGCAAGCTCATGCAGGATGAGAACTGGCGCATCGAGGCGGAACTGCGCGGGCGCGAACTGGCCTTGGCCCGCGCCCGGGCGGAAGCCGCTTCCGCGGAGGCTCTCGCCAAGGCGAATCGGGAGCTGGAGGAAGCGAATCAGCGCCTGAAGGGCACGCAGGCCCAGCTCGTCCAAGCCGCCAAGATGGCCTCCCTCGGCGAACTCGTGGCCGGCATCGCGCACGAGATCAACAATCCCCTCGCCTTCGTTCAGGCCCATCAGGGAACGGTGGAGCGGCTTCTGAGCGAGATCGCCTCCAGGCTGCCGCCCGAGACCGGGCTGGAGCGGCAGGTCGCGAAATCCCAGGATCGCGTCGGCGCCATGAAGCTGGGATTGGGCCGCATTCAGGAGCTCGTTCTCAATCTCAGGCGCTTCTCGCGCCTCGACGAGGGCGATTTCCAGACCGTCAACGTGCCGGAATCCATCGAGACCGTGCTGGCGCTCCTCGGCCACAAGCTCGGCGCGCGAATCGACGTCCGCCGCCGTTACGAGGCGGTTCCGGACCTTTATTGCTCCCCGGCCCTTCTCAATCAGGTGGTCATGAACATCATCGGCAATGCGGCCGATGCGATCAAAAGTACCGGGGCCATCGATATTGAAACCGAGAGCAACGAGACAACCTATACCATTAGGATCAGCGATACGGGTCCGGGCATCCCAGCGGAGCTGAGGGAGCGGATTTTCGAACCGTTCTTCACGACAAAATCCGTGGGGTCCGGAACCGGGCTTGGCCTTGCGATTGCATACAGCGTCGTTCAGGCCCACAAAGGGTCGATCACGGTGGATGAGGGGCCCATGGGCGGCGCCACCTTCACCATCACGATCCCGAGGCGAATTGGTTGATGATGCCAGCGAGTGAGATGAAAGCGGAAACCGGAACGATTCTGGTCGTCGACGACGAGCCGGATATTCTCGTTGCGCTCGAAGATCTCCTAGAGACCGATTACCGTGTGCTGACCGCATCGTCGCCGATCAAGGCGCTCGACATCATCAAGCATGAGCCGGACATCGCGATCATCATCTCCGATCAGCGCATGCCGGAAATGCCGGGCGATGAATTTCTCGCCAAGGCGCGCATCACCACGGATGCGGAAGCGATCCTTCTGACGGGCTATGCGGATCTGAAAGCGGTCATCGGCGCGGTCAACAAAGGCCGCATCATGGCCTATATGCCCAAGCCTTGGGATCCGGATGCACTCTCCAACATGGTGGCGGTCGCCTATCAGCGCCGCCGGCTTTCGCAGGAGCTCAACACCGAACGCGCGCTGCTGCGCGGATTGATGGAAAGCTCAGACGATCTGATCTCTTTCAAGGATCGCGACGGACGCTTCGTGCGCCTCAACTCCGTCAAAGCGAAAAGCCTCTCGTGCCAGCCGGAATCCTGCATCGGCCATCGCGAGCGCGACTTCGTTTCGCCTGAGCGTGCGCGCGTGATCGAAGAGGCGGAGCGCCGCGCCATCGCTGCGAAAGCACCCGATGAATGCGTCGAGGAGCGCGTCAGTTCGGACGGCGAAACGCAATGGTTCCTCATCAATCACATTCCGATTTTGGATGAAGCGGGTTCGGTGACGAAGCTCGCCACGATCGAGCGCAACATCACCGAGCGCAAGCTGATGGAGATGCGCCTGCGTCAGGCGGACAAGATGCAGGCGCTCGGCACGCTCGCCGGCGGCGTGGCGCATGATTTCAACAACCTGCTCATGGCGGTTCTGGGCAGTCTCGATCTCGCCTCGCGCCGCGCGCCCGACGATCCGCGCCTTACGCGACTTCTGCAGAACGCGACATATGCAGCCGAGCGCGGCGCGTCGCTGACGCAGAGGCTTCTCAGCTTCAGCCGTCAGCGCGACCTGCGGCTCCAGGCCGTCGACGTCAATCAGGTGATCCTCGAGATGAACGATCTGCTCATGCGCACGCTGGGCGGCATGATCCGCATCGAGAAGCAGCTCGCGGACAGCCTCTGGACGGCGATGGTCGATCCGGATCAGCTCGAGCTCGCGATCCTCAATCTCTGCATCAATGCCCGCGATGCGATGCCGGAGAACGGTATCCTCACTCTCTCCACGCGCAATGAGAGCATCGAGGAAGGGCGCATCGCGGATCTCGCACAGGGCGAGTACGTGGTGATCTCGGTGAGCGATACGGGCACGGGCATTCCGCCCGAGGTCCTCTCGCGCGTGCTGGAGCCTTTCTTCACCACCAAGGAGGTGGGCAAGGGAACGGGCCTCGGTCTGCCGATGGTTTACGGCCTCGCGCAGCAATCGGGCGGCACGGTGGTCATCAACAGCACTGTCGGCGCAGGCACAACCGTGGAGCTCTATCTCTCGCGCACCAGCACCGAGCATCGGCAGGCTTCCGACCGGCGGGAGGAACCCGAGATCGCCGCCCGCAAAGTGCGCGTTCTCCTGGTGGATGACGATGCGGAGGTGCGCACGGTCACCGCCGCCTATCTCGCCGAGATGGGACACCGGGTGGTGGAGGCTGCGGACGGCGCGACGGCGCTCGACATTCTCCGGGCGGACGCCCAGCTCGACCTGCTGATCGCCGATTTTGCCATGCCCGGCATGACCGGCATGGACCTCGCCGACAAGGCGCGAGACATCAGGCCCGACCTCGGCGTTCTCCTGGTGACGGGCTATGCGGACCCGAGCCGGATGCCGAATAAATACCTGCTCCTGAACAAGCCTTTCAACCGCGCCGATCTCGCCGCCAAGGTCATCGAGGCTGCCCCTGCGGAACAGAGGGAAGCACCGGTCTCGGCCTGACCGCGTTTACCAATTTCGCGCCGGGCTGTGGATGAAAATCGGGCGCAGCCGTGAAAAGCCGGCAGAATCGCGGAAAATTGACATTGCGAAGATTTCAAAATTCGCGCCGGAAAGGCACGAAATGGTAAAATTCGTCTAAAAATTACCCAAGCTTGCGTGGATAGATTGACATTATTGGGGCTTCGCACCTTAACTTCGTCACAGAACGGCCATGAGTAGTGCCGTCTCAGAGGACCAAGATAATGAAGAAATCAGCCCTTTTCGCAGCCATCTGCGTTCCGGCCTTCCTGGCCGCCGCCCCGCTGGCCGCCAAAACCCTCGTGTACTGCTCCGAGGGCAGCCCGGAAAACTTCTATCCCGGCGTGAACACCACCGGCACGTCCTTCGACGCAGCCGAGCAAATCTACAGCCGCATCGTCGAGTTCGAGCGCGGCGGCACGAAGGTCATGCCGAGCCTCGCCGAGAAGTGGAGCGTTTCCGCTGACGGCACGGTCTATACCTTCAACCTCCGCAAGGGCGTGAAGTGGCATTCCAACAAGAACTTCAAGCCGACCCGCGACATGAACGCCGACGACATCGTGTTCATGTTCGAACGTCAGTGGAAGGAAGAGAACCCCTATTTCAAGGTCACGAGCCCCAACCACTCCTACTTCAACGACATGGGCATGCCCAAGCTGCTGAAGTCGGTCGAGAAGGTTGACGACTACACCGTGAAGATCACGATCAACCAGCCCGAGGCTCCGTTCCTGGCCAACCTCGCCATGATGTGGGCGAGCGTGCAGTCGAAGGAATATGCCGACGCCATGCTGAAGGCCGGCACGCCTGAGAAGATCGACCAAGAGCCGATCGGCACGGGCCCGTTCTCCCTGGTCCAGTACCAGAAGGACGCCATCATCCGCTACAAGGCTTTCCCTGAGTACTTCCGCGGCAAGGCTGCGCTTGATGACCTCGTCTTCTCGATCACCCCGGACGCCTCCGTGCGCTGGGCGAAGCTCCAGAAGGGCGAATGCCACGTCATGCCGTATCCGAACCCGGCTGACCTCGAAGCCATGAAGAAGGACCAGAACGTCCAGATTCTCGAGCAGCCCGGCCTGAACGTCGGCTACCTCGCCTACCAGACCACGAAGAAGCCCTTCGACGACGTGCGCGTCCGCAAGGCCTTCAACATGGCCATGAACAAGAAGGCCATCGTCGACGCCGTGTTCCTTGGTTCGGGCGTTCCCGCCAAGAACCCGATCCCGCCGTCAATGTGGTCGTACAACGACTCCGTGAAGGAAGACGAGTACAACCCGGAAGCCGCCAAGAAGCTCCTGGCGGAAGCTGGCTACCCGAACGGTCTCGAGACCGATCTGTGGGCCATGCCGGTGCAGCGTCCCTACAACCCGAATGCCCGCCGCATCGCCGAGCTGATGCAGTCCGACCTCGCCAAGATCGGCGTGAAGGCTGAGATCAAGAGCTTCGAGTGGGGCGAGTACCGCAAGCGCGCCCAGGCCGGCGAGCATCAGATGGCTCAGCTAGGCTGGACGGGCGACAACGGCGACCCGGACAACTTCCTGCACACCCTGCTGGGCTGCGCCTCCGCGCAGAGCGCTTCGGGCTCGAACATCGCCAAGTGGTGCCACAAGCCCTTCGACGATATCGTGACGAAGGCGAAGGTCACGACCGATCAGGCCGAGCGCACCAAGCTCTACGAGCAGGCTCAGGTGATCTTCAAGGAGCAGGCTCCCTGGTTCACGGTGGCTCACGCCGTGCAGCTGAAGCCGGTCCGCAAGGAAGTCGTCGACTTCAAGCTGTCGCCGTTCGGCCGCCACACCTTCTACGGCGTGGACATCAAGGGCAAGTAAGCCTTCTTTCCGTTAACCTGGCGGAGCGGCCCCATGGCCGCTCCGCCTTTTTCCGTTTTGGCCATGATTAGATTCATCCTGACCCGCGTCAGCCTGATCATTCCGACCTTCCTCGGAATCACGCTGCTCGCCTTCTTCCTGATCCGCCTCGTCCCGGGCGATCCGATCGAAACCCTTGCGGGCGAGCGCGGCATCGACCCCGCGCGGCACGAGCAGCTGCGCAAGGAATACGGCTTCGACAAGCCGATCATCGTCCAGTACGGGATTTACCTGGCCCGCGTTCTCCAAGGGGATCTCGGCAAGTCGATGATCACGCAGGAGCCGGTGCTCAACGAATTCTCCGCCCTGTTCCCCGCCACCATCGAGCTCGCCACCTGCGCGATCCTGTTCGCGCTCATCTTCGGCCTGCCGGCGGGCATCATCGCGGCGGTCCGACGAAATTCGATCTTCGATCACGGCGTGATGGGGATATCGCTCACCGGATATTCCATGCCGATCTTCTGGTGGGGTCTCATCCTGATCCTGCTGTTCTCGGTGCAGTTCGACCTCACGCCGGTCTCCGGGCGCATCGACGTTCTCTATTACATCGAGCCGATCACGGGCTTCCTGCTGATCGACACGCTTCTCTCCGATGAGCCGGAGGCCTTCTGGTCGGCGGTCAGGCACCTGATCCTGCCCACCATCGTGCTCGGCACCGTGCCGCTTGCCGTGATCGCCCGCATGACGCGCTCCGCCATGCTGGAGGTTCTGGGCGAGGATTACATCCGCACCGCCAAGGCCAAGGGGTTGTCGCGCTTCCGAACCGTCGCGGTGCACGCTCTGCGCAACGCGCTGATCCCCGTCGTCACCGTGATCGGCCTGCAGGTCGGCGTGCTGTTCACCGGCGCGATCCTCACCGAGACCATCTTCTCCTGGCCGGGCGTCGGCAAATGGCTCAT
Organism: Microvirga sp.; assembly: GCA_041913065.1. Taxonomy (GTDB): domain Bacteria; phylum Pseudomonadota; class Alphaproteobacteria; order Rhizobiales; family Beijerinckiaceae; genus Microvirga. Next base: position 131,228 of record JAYSGD010000002.1, read on the forward strand.
CGATGCCATCTTCCGCCGCGATTATCCGGTATTGCAGGGTGGCGCCCTGCTGCTCGGCGTCGTGGTGATGGGCGTGAACCTTCTCGTCGACCTCGCCTACGGCCTCATCAATCCTCGTATCAGGCATACGCGATGACCACTGAAACCATGGAAACCCCGGCCGTCGCAGCCGCGACGGCCACTCCGCCCCATCCGCTTCGCGAGTTCTGGGGCTATTTCAGCGCCAATCACGGCGCCGTCGCGGGCCTCGTGATCATCGTGTTCGTGCTGCTGATCGCGCTTCTGGCGCCGGTGATCGCGCCGCACGATCCGAACATCACGAACACGGCCATCGCCCTCAAGCCCCCGTTCTGGCAGGAAGGCGGCTCCATCGCCTATCCGCTCGGAACCGACCCGATCGGCCGCGACATTCTCTCGCGCCTGATGTACGGCGCGCGCCTGTCGCTGCTCATCGGCATCTTCGTGGTGGCGATCTCGATCGCCATCGGCACGGTGCTCGGCCTTGTCGCGGGCTTCTTCCGCGGCCTGACCGAGATCTTCATCATGCGCCTGATGGACATCATCCTCACGCTGCCGAGCCTGCTGCTCGCCATCGTGATCGTCGCCGTGCTCGGCCCCGGCCTGATGAACGCGATGCTGGCGGTGGCGCTGGTCATCCTGCCGCATTACGTGCGTCTCGCACGCGCCGCCGTCATTACCGAGACCTCCAAGGACTACGTGATGGCCGCCCGCGTCAGCGGCGCCCGCACCATGCGCCTGATGTTCAAGGAAGTGCTGCCGAACTGCACGGCCCCGCTGATCGTGCAGGCCTCGCTCGGCATCTCGACCGCGATCCTCGACGCCGCGGCCTTGGGCTTCCTCGGTCTCGGCGCGCAGCCACCGTCGCCGGAATGGGGCACCATGCTGGCGGATGCCCGCGAGTTCGTGCTGCGCGCCTGGTGGGTCGTGACCTTCCCCGGTCTCGCCATCCTCATCACGGTGCTGGCCTTCAACCTTCTGGGCGACGGCCTTCGCGACGCGCTCGATCCCAAGCTGAAGAGGTCCTGATCATGGCGCTTCTTGAAATCGAGAACCTCGTCGTCGAGTTTCAGACCTCCACGGGTCTGTTCCGCGCCGTCGACGGCGTGTCGCTTAAAGTGCACGAGCGAGAGGTGCTGGCCATCGTCGGTGAATCCGGCTCGGGCAAGTCCGTGTCGATGCTCGCGGTCATGGGCCTCCTGCCCTGGACCGCGAAGGTCACCGCCGACAAGATGACCTTCAACGGCCGCGATCTTCTGAGCCTGTCCGATGCCGAGCGTCGCAAGATCGTCGGCAAGGACATCGCGATGATCTTCCAGGAGCCGATGGCAAGCCTCAACCCGTGCTACACGGTCGGCTTCCAGATCGAGGAAGTGCTGCGCTTCCACCTCAATCTCGGACGCAAGGAGCGGCGCGCCCGCGCCGTCGAGCTTCTGACCGCTGTCGGCATCCCGAACCCTGCCGAGCGTCTGGATTCGTTCCCGCACCAGATGTCCGGCGGCCAGTGCCAGCGCGTGATGATCGCCATGGCCATCGCCTGCAACCCGAAGCTCCTGATCGCCGACGAGCCGACCACCGCGCTCGACGTGACGATTCAGAAGCAGATCCTCGACCTGCTCGTGAAGCTTCAGGACGAGCACGGCATGGGCATGATCATGATCACCCACAACATGGGCGTGGTCGCCGAGACCGCCGACCGCGTGGTCGTGCAGTACAAGGGCCGCAAGATGGAAGAAGCCGACGTGCTGTCGCTGTTCGAGAACCCGCACAGCAACTACACGAAGGCTCTCATGGCCGCGTTGCCCGACAACGCGACCGGCGACCGCCTGCCCACCATCGCCGATTATTTCAAGGACGGAAGCGAGATCTCCGGAGCGGCCGTATCATGAGTGTAGTTCTTGAAGCCAGAAACATCGTCCGGGACTACCATCTGCCCGGCAGCCTCTTCACCAAGGGAAAGACCGTTCACGCCGTCAAGGGCGTGAGTTTCTCGGTCGAGAAGGGCCGGACCTTGGCCATCGTCGGCGAGAGCGGCTGCGGCAAGTCCACGCTTGCCCGCATTCTCACGCTGATCGACCCTGCAACCTCCGGCGAACTTTTCATCCGGGGAAAGAAGGTCGACATCACGAAGGGCGACCTCACGAAGGAGCTGCGCCGCGAGGTGCAGATCGTCTTCCAGAACCCCTACGGCTCTCTCAATCCGCGCCAGAAGATCGGCGACGCGCTCACCACGCCGCTGGTGATCCAGGGCGGCGTGCCGGCGGACGAGCGCAAGGCCCGTGCCATGGCCATGCTGAAGAAGGTCGGCCTCGGCGAGGAGCATTACAACCGCTACCCGCACATGTTCTCAGGCGGCCAGCGCCAGCGTATCGCGATTGCACGCGCCTTGATGCTCAACCCGAGCCTGCTCGTTCTTGACGAGCCGGTTTCCGCCCTCGACCTTTCGGTTCAGGCTCAGGTGCTGAACCTGCTGGCGGATCTTCAGGACGAGTTCAACCTCACCTACGTCTTCATCAGCCACGATCTGTCGGTGGTGCGCTATATCGCCGACGAGGTGATGGTGATGTATTTCGGCGAGGCGGTGGAGTACGGCACCCGAGACGCGGTGTTCTCCGATCCGAAGCACGATTACACCAAGACGCTCTTCGCAGCGACGCCCCGCGCGGATCCTGCGAGCATCAGGGCGCGTCTGGCACGGAAGAAGGTTGCCTGAGGCAATCATCATTGTCGAGCAATGCAATCCCGGATGGCGAGAGCCTTCCGGGATTTCTTTTTGAAGAAGATGTTTCCACCCGTCATGCCCGGCCTTGTGCCGGGTATCCACGCCTTGGGACCCATCGCGCTTCAAAGACGTGGATGGCCGGGACAAGCCCGGCCATGACGACAATGTGTTTATGAATGAAATGACTACGCCGGCAGCGGCAGCCGCTTTCCTGCTCCCTCGTTCGCGGCCTTCTCCGTCGTCACCGCCTGCGGGATCTGCTCCTCACCGGTCGCGACCTTCAGGCAACGCACCACCGCATCGCGCATGGACGATACGTAGTAGTCCGCGCCGAGCGTCGATCGCATCGACTCGCTTTTCAGCACAGCATCCTCCGCCGGCCACAGGCCGACGACGATGGGTGCGTTGGGCGCCTGCTTGCGCAGGCGGCGCAACAGATAACGCAGATGCGCAGGCGTGCCGCTGATCTCCAGATAACTGATGCAGATCATCTGCACGCCGCTCATGTCGAGATTGAAGATCGAGGCCCGCGATACGGCCTCGTGCGGGACGAGCCTGCTGCCGAGCCCATGCTTGTTCAACAGTTGCGCCAGCATCTCGGATGCGGCTTCATCGAGAGGCCCACGGCCTGCGATGCACATGACCGCGCCGTCCGTCCTCCATTCCTCGGCGACCTTGTCCTCATGCGGCATCTCGCCGACGACGGCAGGCTCCTTGATCGCAGGCTTCTCGCTCTGGGGCGATGCGACGGGCTCGTCATCGGTTTCGTGAGGCTCCGGCTCGACGTCGTCGTGGCTGCCCAGATCCTGGACGAGTGCAGCGATCACGTCCCGTACCTGATCGAGTTGGCGATGAGTGAGCACGCCGCGCGTCGCGTCGTTGGCGGCAAGCTGCAGGCCTTTCAACGCCACCTCATCGTAATAGGAAGTGAGGGAGCGCTCCTTCAGCAGGACCTCCGCCGATTCCAGGGCCTCGTCCGGATCGCCGGCGAGCATGCGCTGATAGAGGTTCTCCGCAGGCGTCAAAGCCGGCCTGTCGCCGAGCAGCACATCCAGGAACTCGAGCCTTTCCACGTGACGCCCGAGAACCACCAGGCAGAGCGTGAGCGGCGTTGCGATGAGAAGGCCGATGGGTCCCCACAGCCAGGTCCAGAAGATCGCGGAAATCACCACGGAGAACGGCGACAGGCCGGTGCTCTGCCCATAGACCACCGGCTCCACCACATGGCCCATCAGCGGCTCGCCGATGAGGAACAAAGCCAGCGTCATCAGAGCCATGGACCAGCCGGGATCGACGGCGGCCGCGAGCAGGATCGGCGGAGCCGCCGCGACGAAGGACCCGATATAGGGCACGAAACGCATGAGCGCCGCGAAGACGCCCCACAGCGCCGGGCTCGGCACGCCGATGGCCCAGAGACCGATGCCGGCAACCACGCCGAAGGAGGCGTTGAGCGCCAGCTGGGTCAGGAAATAGCGGCTCAGACGCCGGGCGGCATCGTCCATGGCGACAGTGGTGCGATGCAGATCGCTGGCGCCGAACAGGCGGATCATGCGGTCGCGCAGGTCCTCGCGCTGCATGAGAATGAAGATCAGCACCACGAAGACGATACCCATGGTGGCGAGCGGCTCGAGCACCGGCAGCAGCATGTCGCGCGCCACCTGGGCCGGGGTCGGATCCGGCTGGTGAACCTCGACCGGCAGCGGTCCCGGCTCAGCGGGAGGCGACGGCTCGGCGGCATCGGGTGAGGCGGGCTGCTCGTTTTCCTTTGGCTGCTCGGCCACCGCGCGGTCAAACCGATGCCCGAAATCCCGCAGGGACTGTGACAATCTGCCGATGGTTCCCTCGCGCAGGGAGCCGACCTTGCTCTCAATGGTGGTCTGATAGCGGGGAAGGTCCGAGGCGAGCCCCGCAAGCTGGAACCCGATGAGCGCGCCGATGGAAACGATGATGCCCAGGGCCACGAGAACGGCGATGATGACCGAAGGCACCCGCCCCATATGCCAGCGGCGCATCACGTCCACGAAAGGCGCCAGCACGAAGGCGAGCAGGATAGCCAGCACCACCGGCAGGAACACGTCCTGACCGACATAGAGCGCCGCCAGAACGACGACGCCCACGGCCAGGGTCAGCAGGCCCGACAGGCCAGGGACGCCGGGCGGCTCAACCTCGTTTTCGGGCGGCACTGGAACGGGGGCTGGACGCATGGAAATGATCTCTGATGGTGCGAGAAGTCTCGCGGCTCTGCAAACAACGTGCGGAACGTGCAAACGATCCTTGGCCATTGGTGCGAAAGGGATCGCGCGGCGGTGCTGGGACTTTTTGCCATCTGCAAGGCGCCAATCCGAGACCCCACCTCATGAGGATACCAGGTGCCCTTTCGCGATTTTCAAACCCTCATGACCCTGACCCGACGAAGCGTTCTCATTGGCGCAGCCCTTGCCGCCTCCACGAACCTCCATGCCCGACAGGATAAGCCAATCCCCATGCCCGTGACTGCCAAACGCAACACCTTCAAGAGCGGGGCCAAGGCCATCACGGTCGAGACCTTCCAGCCAGGCGGCAAGGCTGAACGGCCCGCCGTTCTCATGCTGCACGGGGCCGACGGCCTGAACCGGAACACGCAATACCGCGAGGGCGCCCGCGCCGTGGCCGCCGCCGGCTATCAGGTTCACCTCGTTCATTACCTCGACCGCACGGGCGAGCAGCGGGCCTCCTTCGGCACCCTCTTCCAGAACTTCATGCCTTGGATGGATACGGTGCAGGATGCCCTCGCCTTCACCGCGAAGCAGCCGCTCGCGGATCCGAACCGCATCGGGATCGTGGGCATTTCGCTGGGCGCGGCGCTGGGCCTTGCCGTCGCCAGCACGGACCCGCGCGTGAAGACCCTGGTCAATTATTTCGGACCCTTGCCGCAGGGCGCCATCGCCGCCACCTCGCGCCTGCCGCCGACCCTTGTGCTGCACGGCTCCGCCGACCCCATCGTGCCGGTGGCCAATGCTTATGCGGTCGAGGCGCTGCTGCGCCGGCAGAACGTGCCCCATGAAATCAAGGTCTATCCGGGCCAGGGCCACGGCTTTCGGGGCGCTGCCGAGGAGGACGCCACGCAACGCTCGCTCGCCTTCCTCAACCGGCACCTCGCGCAAAGCACGGCCGCCGCGCCTCTTTCGAACCGGGGCTGAGGCGGGTAAGACTGGAACAATCGATCACCTACAAAGGCGGAGCAATCCATGACGGCTTCAGGCGCTAACACAGCTAACCCTCTTCTCAGCCCTTGGAGCACGCCTTTCGGCCTTCCGCCTTTCGAGAGCATCACGCCCGACCATTACCGCCCCGCCTTCGACACCGCTCTTGCCGAGCAGAAGGCCGAGATCGAGGCGATTGCGGGAAGCGCAACCGCGCCGACCTTCGCCAACACCATCGAAGCGATGGAGCGCAGCGGCGCTTCCCTCAAGCGCGTGGGCGGCGTGTTCTTCAACCTCTCGGGCTCGCATACGAACGAGGCCATCCAGGCCATCGAGCGCGATCTCGCGCCGGTTCTCGCCAAGCACCGCAACAGCATCTTCATGAACGAGGCGCTCTACAAGCGCGTCGCAGAGCTTTACGAGAAGCGCGAATCCTTGGGCCTCACGCCGGAGCAGGCGCGCGTGCTCGACCGCTATCACACCATCTTCGTGCGCGCCGGCGCGAAGCTGCAGGGCGAGGACAAGAAGCGCCTTGCCGCCATCACAGAGCGGCTCGCGAGCCTCGGCACGCAATTCGCGCAGAACGTGCTCGCCGATGAGAAATCCTATCAGCTCGTGCTCGACGGCGAGGCCGATCTCGAAGGCCTGCCGTCCTTCCTGCGCGAGGCGGCGGCACAGGCCGCCGAGGAGCGGGGCCTCTCCGGCAAGTACGTGATCACCCTGTCGCGTTCGAGCATCGAGCCGTTCCTGCAATTCTCGAAACGGCGCGACCTGCGCGAGCAGGCCTTCAAGGGCTGGGCGTCGCGTGGCGATGGAAACGGCGCCACCGACAACAAGGCGATCATCGCCGAGATGGCGGCGCTTCGCGTCGAACGCGCGAAGCTTCTGGGGTACGAGACCTTTGCCGATTTCAAGCTCTCCGACACCATGGCGAAGACGCCGGACGCGGTGCTGAAACTCCTCAACGACGTGTGGACGCCCGCCCGCAAGCGCGCGCAGGAGGAGCGGGACGATCTGCAAGCTCTCGCGCAGTCGAAGGGCGACAATATCGTCATCGAGCCGTGGGACTGGCGCTTCTATGCCGATCAGGTGCGTATGGAGCGGCACAATCTCGATGAGGCTGTGATCAAACCGTACTTCCAGCTCGACCGCATCATCGAGGCATCCTTCGAGACTGCGCATCGGCTGTTCGGCCTGAGCTTCAAGGAACTGAAGGACTTCCCGCGCTATCATCCCGATATCCGCACCTGGGAAGTTCTCGATGCCGACGGCAACCATATCGGCACCTTCATCGGCGATTATTTCTCCAGAAGTTCCAAGCGCAGCGGCGCGTGGATGAGCGCCTTCCGCTCGCAGGAGAAGCTGACGGGCAATGTGCGCCCGATCATCGTCAACGTGATGAACTTCGCGAAGGGCGGTGCGGGCGAGCCGTCGCTTCTCAGCTTCGACGATGCCCGCACGCTCTTCCACGAGTTCGGCCACGGCCTGCACGGCCTTCTCTCCAACGTGACCTATCCGCTGCTTGCGGGCACCGCCGTCTCGACGGATTTCGTGGAGCTTCCCTCGCAGCTCTACGAGCACTGGTTGTCGCAACCCGACATCCTGCGCCGCTACGCCACCCATTACCGCACGGGCGAGCCTATTCCGGAGGAACTGCTGGAGCGCCTGATGGCGGCCCGCAACTTCAACCAGGGTTTCGCCACGGTCGAATATCTCGCCTCCGCCTTCGTCGACCTCGAGCTTCACCGCCGCAAGGATGTGAGCGGTCTCGACGTCGCCGCCTTCGAGAAGGAAACGCTGGAGAAGATCGGCATGCCGCGCGAGATCATCATGCGCCACCGCACGCCGCATTTCGCGCATGTGTTCTCCGGTGATGGCTATTCGTCAGGCTATTACAGCTATCTCTGGTCGGAGGTTCTGGACGCGGATGCCTTCGTAGCCTTCGAGGAAACGGGCGATGCCTTCAACAAGGACATGGCGGAGAAGCTGAAGCGCTTCATCTACTCGGCCGGAAACCTGCGCGACCCGGCGGAAGCCTACACATCGTTCCGCGGACGCCTGCCGACGGTGGATGCGCTTCTCGCCAAGCGCGGACTCGCGGCCTGACCAGGGGGCAGGCAGATGCCTGCCTCAATTCACGCTTGATGTGAGATGAGAACCTTGGCTCTGCGCCCCAGGCGCAGACGCATCTTCAGAGATGCCGGCAGTTCCTTCCGGGAGAATACCTCCTCGGATGCAATCTTTGGAGCCGACGACGTTTGACGCAGGACGCTGCGGAGGAAAGCCACTCCTGTGGGATCGATTTCCAAGGCTTTCGCATCGAGCACGGGCATCGAGAGCATTCCCTTCTCATTCGTGTTTTTCGCGGAACGCAACGCCTGCAGGAAAAACGGCCAAGTTGTGGCGAAGTTCCAGTCTAGCCTGCGAACCTCAGCTCGCTGACCTGCCTGGAAATCTGCCCCGGCCTGAGAAGAGACGATGGGAAATGGGCATTATTGGGGCTGTCGGGAAACCTCTGCGGCTCCAGGCAGAGCCCCGCGTGACGCCCGTATTTCGCGCCGTCGAGACCGGAAACCGGGATATCGATCAGGTGCCCCGCATAGAATTGAACGCCCGGTTCCGTGGTCCACAGCTCCATGTTGAGGCCGTTCGCGGGCGACAACAGCGTGGAAGCATGACGGAGTACCCCGTAAGGGCCGCGCAGCACATAATTAGTATCGTACAGCGTATCGTCGTTGATCATTTCCGCGCCGATGGCGCGCGCCGAGGTGAAATCATAAGCGGAATCGGCCACGCGCACGATCTCGCCCGTGGGAATGAGATCGTGCCGCGTCGGCGTGATGTAATCGCCCGCGATCATGAGGTTGTGAGACAGAATGTTCTCACTGCCGTCGAGGTTGAAATAGCTGTGCGAGGTGAGGTTCACCGGCGTCTGCTGATCGGTGGTCGCCGTCAACTCGATGCCGATGGTGGCGTTGGGCAGCATGTAATAGGTGCAGGTGGCGACCACGCGTCCCGGATAGCCCATGTCGCCATCCTCGGAGACGAGGCTCAGGGTCACGCTGTCCTCGCGATGCGCGACGATGCTCCAGTGCCTTGTGCCGAAACCCATGGAGCCGCCATGAAGCTGGTTCTCGCCCTCATTGGCATCGAGCCGGTAGATCTTGTTCCTGATCGTGAAGCGCGCCCCGCCGATGCGGTTCGCGTGGCGGCCCACGACGGCGCCGAAATAGGGCGAGTGGGCGATGTAGTCCTCGATGGAGTTGAGGCCCAGCACCACGCGCTGTCGCCCGCCCGAGAAGGGGACGATCAGGTCGCGGATCACAGCGCCCCAGGTCAGCACCTTCATCTGCGTCCCATCCGGACCGGCGAGGGTGATTTCCAGGACATCCTCTCCGTTCACGGAGCCGAAACGCTCGATCGCCATGCTCAACCCTCGAAAATGTTGGTCTTCATTCCGCGAATGCCGCCCGTATCCAGCTTGAACAGGTGCCCCGCCATGGGGTCCACATGCGGATCGTGGCCGATGGATGCCGTAGTGATGTAGAGCGTGGAGAGATCCGGTCCACCGAAGGCGCATTTCGTGACCTGCGCTGTCGGCACGGGCACGATGCGTTCCACCGATCCGTCCGGCGCGAAGCGCGTGATGCGCGATGCGCCCCAATGACAGACCCACACATAGCCTTCCGCATCCACCGCCATGCCGTCGGGATGGCCCCAGCCCTGCTCGAAGCGGGCGAAGCGGCGCGGCTCGCCGACTTTTCCATCACCGGAATCGAAGGCGTAGATGATGCCGTTGGTCGTGTCGGTGGCGTAAAGCGTCTGCCCGTCCTGGCTGAAGGCGGGCCCGTTGGTGACGATGAAGCCGGAGTGGAACTCGGACAATTCCTTCCCGTCCCAGCGCCAGAAGGAGCCGGATTCCTCCTTCTCGTCATCGTGCATGGTGCCGAAATAGATCGCGCCGTCAGGCCCCACATGGCCGTCATTGATGCGGTTGCCGGGCTTGTCCTTCTCCGGCGCGACGATGGGCTCGACGTCTCCAGACTTCATGTTGAAGCGCGCAAGGCCCGACTTGAAGCCCGCGATCACCACATCGGGATCGGGGGTCAGCGCGATGAAACCCACGCGCTCGGGCGCATCGACCCGCGAATGCTCGTTGGTCTCGGGATGATAGCGCCAGATGCCGGGGTTCTTGATGTCGACCCAGAAGAGCGTGTTCGACCGGTCGTCCCAGACCGGCCCCTCCCCCAGCACGCAGGCGCTTGCCACCGCCACATGCGGCATGTGCGGATGAACGGTCGGATTGGTCATGATGTGCCCCTCTTTGATGATCCCGGCGCTAACGGTGCGAGGCCGGGATGGGTTCAATCTGAGGAAGTGGAGGCGGCGATGCGCTGGGCAAGGACCACAAGGCTCCTGTCCGATCCCGCAGGCCCCATCAGCGACAGGCCGAGCGGCGCGCCTAAGCGCGAGGCGAGCGGCATCGACACTTGCGGGAGCCCTGAGAGGACCGACAGGCAGAGCAGGTTCAGCGCCCTGGTCCGGTAATCGTTGAGGGCCTCGTCGCTCTCCGAGAGCAGCGGCGCCACATCCGGCATGGTCGGCAGGACGAGCACCGTGTCACGGGCGAGAAGCATATTGAAACGCGCCCGGAAGGTGCTGCGGATGCCTTGAGCTTCCGCGACCTGAGCGTCTGTAACGGCGCGCGAGAACTCGAACCGGTCCAGGACGCCGGGACCGAGCGGCGGCTGATAGCGCTCGATCATCGGCCCATCCACAGTCCAAGCCTCCCGGCTCTGGATATAGCGCATCGCCCAATAAAGGGCGGTAAAGCCCTCCACAGCCACTTCCGTGCCCTCAGGGATACCCAGCACCGCCTCGACCCGCTTCAGGGCAGGCGCGAGCGCCTCGCGCACCTCAGGCCCCAGGAGGCCGAAGGCATCCTTGGCCAGAAGCAGCTTCGGGCTCTCGGAAAGCGGATTCGTGTCATCCCCCAGCATCACCTCGCCCACACGCACGAAGGTTGCGCCATCGCGGGCGAAGTAGCCGCAGGTGTCGAAGGAGGGCGCGAGATCGTGGCAGAGTTCCAGGCTCACGCGGCCATGGGTGGGCCGGATGCCGAAGAGGCCGCAATGGCTGGCCGGCCCGCGAACCGAGCCGCCCGTATCGGTGCCGAGGGCGAAATCGCACAGCCTGTTGGAGACGGCGGATGCCGAGCCCGAGGAGGAGCCGCCGGGAATGCGGCTCGGCGCGCCGCCATTCACCGGGGTGCCGAAATGGGCGTTCTTGCCGCTCAGGGAAAAGGCGAGTTCATCTGTGATCGTCTTGCCCACGAACCGGGCGCCCGAATCGAGAAGCCTCTGGACGATCGGCGCGGTCCTGGTCTTGATGCCCGACATCGCGAGCATGTGCGGCGAACCGCAGCCGGTCGGGTAGCCCGATACGTCGAAAAGGTCCTTTACCGCGAAAGTCAGGCCCGAAAGCGGCCCCTGCTCCGCATGGGGCACGGAAGCGGCGGGATAGGGCATGAAGGCCCGGGCAGGATCGTTGTCGAGGAGCATGGGACCACGCGGGATGAAGGAACGAACAGGCGGAATGTGTCATTGCTCCCTGGGTTCTAGCAAGGCAGGAAATCTCCAACCTTGGCAATTTGGACTTTCTTCCGACCCAGATTGGCCCTACATCCAGGGCACATCCATGCACATCATAGGAACGCGTCATGGCGAAGGCTTCGATGACACGCTGGCTTGCTCTTGGATTGGCGCTCGCCCTCGGCAGCCCGGCCATTGCCCAGCAGCCTCCGATCAAGATCGGCGAGCTCAATTCCTATGCCCGGCAGGCGGCCTTCACCGTGCCCTATCGCAGCGGCTGGCAAATGGCCGTGGACGAGATCAACGCCAAGGGCGGGGTTCTCGGCCGCAAGCTCGAGATCGTCTCCCGCGACGACGGCGGCACGACGAGCGACGCCACCCGCGTGGCTGACGAACTGGTGACCCGCGAAGGCGCGGTTCTTCTCTTCGGCTCGTTCCTGTCGAATGTCGGCGTGGCCATGGCCGATTACGCCAACCAGAAGAAGATCGTCTATATCGCCGCCGAGCCTCTGACCGATGCCATCACCATGGCGCAGGGCAACCGCTATACCTTCCGCATCCGCCCCAACAATTCCATGCAGGTCGGCATGCTGGTGGATCGGGCCAAGGCATCCGGGGCGAAGCGCTGGGCCATCGTGGCGCCGAACTATGAATATGGCCAGTCGGCAGCCGGGGTGTTCAAGCGCCTCATCAAGGAGCGGATTCCCGATGCCGAGATCGTCGCCGAGCAATATCCGGCGCTGGGCAAGATCGAGGCCGGCTCCACCGTCTCCGCGCTGGAACAGGCCAAGCCCGACGGCATCTTCAACGTGCTCTTCGGCCCCGACCTCACGCAATTCGTCCGCGAGGGCAACACGCGCGGCCTCTTCGAGAAGAAGACGGTGCTCTCGCTCCTCACCGGCGAGCCCGAATGGCTCTTGCCCCTGAAGGACGAGGTGCCGGAAGGCTGGACCGTCACCGGCTACCCTTGGGACGAGATCAACGATCCCAAGCACAAGGCCTTCATCGACGCCTACCGCGCAAAGTTCAACGAAACGCCGCGCCTCGGCTCGCTGCTCGGTTACATGGTCGTTTACATGATCCGCGACACCATCGAGCGCGCGGGCTCGACCGACACGGAAGCGATGATCAAGGCGCTGGAGGATGCGAAGTTCGACACGGTCGTCGGCCCCGTCACCATGCGCGGTATCGACAATCAATCCACCATGGGCGCCTGGGTCGGCAAGCTCGTGCTGAAAGGCGCCACCGGCGGCATGACGGAGTGGACCTACCAGGACGGCACGTCGTTCATGCCGACGGAAGCCGAGGTAAAAGCGGTGCGGAAGGATTGAGGGGAAGGTGTGACGCGCCTTCACCCTCCCCTTGAGGGGGAGGGTCGGCCGCTAGGCCGGGGTGGGGTGGCACCACAACAGAAAACCAGATGTCGAACATCAGCCGCTTCAAACGTGAAAGAGCCAACCAGCTTCGCTCGAATGCCACCGAGCCCGAGCAGCGCCTCTGGCGTGCCCTGAAGAACATCCCCGTCTATGGAAGCCACTTCAGACGCCAAGTGCCCATCGGCCCCTATGTCGCGGACTTCGCCTGTTTGAAGGCACGCCTCATTATCGAGCTCGATGGCGGGCATCATTCGCAGGACGATATCGTCACAAAAGACGAACGCCGCACCAAATGGCTCGAAAGCGAAGGCTATCGCGTCATCCGGTTTTGGAACACCGAGCTGATCGAGAACATGTCCGGCGTTCTCGACACGATTTATGCGGGCTTGTATGGCTCGCCGCATTCGGAAGCCGTGACGCTTCCCACCCCACCCCGGCCTTGCGGCCGACCCTCCCCCTCAAGGGGAGGGTGACGAATGGATCTTTCCTTCCTCGTCATCCAAGCTCTCAACGGGCTGTCCAGCGCCTCATCCCTGTTCATCACCGCCTGCGGCCTCACGCTCGTGTTCGGCGTGACGCGCATCGTCAATTTCGCGCACGGCTCGCTCTACATGATCGGCGCCTACACCGCCGCGACGCTCGTGCCGCGCCTTCTCGAATACTCCTTCGGGCCCGTCACGTTCTGGGTCGGGATTCTCGCAGCCGCTCTTTTTGTCGGAATCATCGGCGTGCTGATCGAGGTGCTGCTGCTGCGCCGGATATACGGTGCGCCGGAACTCTTCCAACTGCTCGCCACCTTCGGCGTCGTGCTCGTGGTGCAGGACCTCGTGATCCTTGCCTTCGGACCTGAGGATATTCTGGGTCCACGCGCACCCGGATTGCGTGCGCCTGTCGAAATCCTCGGGCGGCGCTTCCCATCCTACGAACTCGTGCTGATCGCCGCAGGCCCCGTCGTACTCGGCCTCGTGTGGCTTCTGTTGCGCAAGACACGCTTCGGCGTGCTCGTGCGTGCCGCAACGCAGGACCGCGACATGATCGCGGCGCTCGGCGTCAATCAGCGCCTGCTTTTCACCGGCACGCTCTTCCTCGGCGCGTTTCTCGCGGGGCTCGGCGGCGCGCTGCAGATCCCACGCGTGTCGGCTCATGCGGGCATGGACCTCTCCATCATCGCGGAGGCCTTCGTCGTCACCGTCGTCGGCGGCATGGGAAGCGTGCCCGGCGCATTTCTCGCGGCTCTCATCATCGGGCAGTTGCAGGCCTTCGGAATCCTGCTGTTTCCGAAAAGCACGCTTGTCGTCGTCTTCCTGCTCATGGCTGTGGTGCTGGCGGTGAGACCGAACGGATTCTTCGGCAGGCCCGAGGTGATCGGCGGCACGCATGCGGTCGGCATTGCAAGCCGCAAGCATTCGCCGCTCACCAAGCTGTTCGCCTTCTTCGCCCTTCTCATTCTCGCAGCCGTTCCGCTGGTCGGCGATGACTATATGTTGAAGGTCGGCACAGAGATTCTGATCTTCGCGCTCTTCGCCTTCAGCCTTCAGCTTCTCATCGGCGTCGGCGGCATCGTGAGCTTCGGCCATGCGGCCTTCTTCGGGCTTGGCGCATATGGCGCGGCATTGGCCGTGAAATGGGCGAACCTGCCGATGGAAGGCGCGCTTCCCATGGGCCTTTTGCTCGCCACCATCGGCGCAGCGGCAATCGGAGCATTCGTGGTGCGCCTGTCCGGCATCTATCTCGCCATGATGACGCTCGCCGCGGCCCAGATCATCTTCGCGGTCGCCTTCCAATGGGTCGAGGTGACGGGCGGCGACAACGGCATCGTCGGCGTGTGGCCTTCCGCCTGGGCGTCCGGACAGACGGCATATTACCTCTTCACCCTCGCTCTGACCGCGATCACGGTTCTGCTGCTGACACGCATCATCGATGCTCCCTTCGGCTATGCCTTGCGCGCCGCGCGGGACTCGGAGGCGCGCGCTGAATCCATCGGCCTGAAGATCCGTCAGCACCGCTGGCTCGCCTTCGCCATCTCCGGCGCGGCGGCGGGGCTTGCGGGCGGGCTCTATGCCTTCTCGCGCGGCTCCGTCGATCCAACCCTGCTCGGCATTCCCACATCGGTCGATGCGCTGACCATGCTGCTTCTCGGCGGCATCCAGACGATCACGGGCCCGCTCGTCGGCGCGGGCGTGCTGCATGTGCTGCGCGACCAGATCATGCCGCTCACGTCCCTGTGGCGGCTGGTGCTGGGCGCAAGCATCATCGCCATCGTACTGATCTTCCCGCGCGGTCTCGTGGGCACCATCCGGTATTGGCGGGAGGAGCGCATATGACGCTTCTCTCCGTCCAGCATCTCGCGAAATCCTTCGGCGGCGTGGCGGCGGCGCGCGACGTAAGCTTTTCGCTCGAACGCGGCGAGCTTTTAGCCATCATCGGCCCGAACGGTGCCGGCAAATCCACCGTGTTCAACATGGTCGGCGGGCAGCTGCGCCCCGATCGCGGCGCGGTTCTGCTCGACGGACAGCACATCACGAACACCGCCCCGCAGAGGCGCTTTCGCCTCGGTGTCGGACGCACCTTCCAAGTCGCGCAGACATTCCTCTCCATGACCGTGGCCGAGAACGTGCAGATGGCTTTGCTGAGTCATGCAAATGAAACCGGCGCGCTCTGGTCGCCCGTGCGCCTGCGTCAGCGCGATGAAGCCATGAGCCTGCTGAAACAGGTCGGCATGGAGGAAGCAGCCGATCATCCCTGCTCCGCGCTCGCCTATGGCGACGTGAAGCGGGTGGAGCTTGCGATTGCGCTCGCGGGTCAGCCGAAGCTACTGCTCATGGATGAGCCCACGGCGGGAATGGCGGCGCGCGAGCGCTCGGAACTCATGGACCTCACGTCGGCCATCGCGGATGCGAAGGGCATCGGCGTTCTGTTCACGGAGCACGACATGGATGTGGTGTTCGGTCACGCGGAACGCGTCATCGTGCTCGTGCGCGGCCAGATCATCGCCACCGGCACACCCGATGAGATACGCCGCCACGAGGAGGTCCGCCGCGCCTATCTCGGCGACGACCATGCCTTGGAGCGCTCCAACGGAGCGAGCCCCGCATGAGCGCGCCGCTTCTCGAAATCTGGAACATGAACGCATCCTACGGCCGGGCGCAGGTGCTGTTCGGGCTGTCGTTCCAGCTCTATGCGGGCGAGGTGCTGGCGCTCGTCGGCCGCAACGGCGCGGGCAAGACCACGACGCTCAAGGCCATCATGGGCCTGATCCCGGCGACCGCCGAGAAGGCGACCTTCAAGGGCCGCACCCTCTCTCGCCTGCCCACCTACAAGATCGCCCGCCTCGGCCTCGGCTACGTGCCTGAGGACCGGCGCATCTTCACGGATCTGACCGTTGACGAGAACCTGGAGGCGGGCCGCAAGGCCGGGGGCGGACGGCGCTCGCCCTGGACGCCGGAGCGGCTCTTTCGGCTCTTTCCCAACCTCGCGGAGATGCGGGGGCGGCGGGGCAACCAGATGTCCGGCGGCGAGCAGCAGATGCTCACCATCGCCCGCACCCTCATGGGCAATCCGGACGCCATCCTGCTCGACGAGCCCTCCGAGGGCATCGCCCCGGTGATCGTGCAGATGATGGCCGAGGCCATCAGGGCCATGAAGACCGAGGGCGTGGCCGTGCTTCTCTCCGAGCAGAACTGGGCATTCGCCGCGGGCATCAGCGACCGGGCCATCGTGATCGAGCGCGGCGAGATGCGCTTCATGGGCGCCATGACCGAGCTGATGGCCGATGAGCGCCTGCGGGCGGAGACGCTGGGGGTCTAACCGTGGCGTTTTGGGCGCAACAAACGTAACCCTAATCCATTGACGGAGCGGGTAGAAAAGTCGATATGCACCCCATCGGCGCGCCTCCCGCGCCTCACTCCGTCAAACCACGCGAAGGAACCAGCCTTTCATGGGCGTTATCCATGTGACCGACCGGGACGGCCAGCGTCATACCCTCGAGGCCATCGAGGGCTGGCGGGTCATGGAGATCATCCGGGACTGGGGCTTGCCCATCGAAGGCCTGTGCGGCGGAGCCTGCGAATGCGCGACCTGCCATGTCTTCGTGGATGAAGCCTGGCTGGACAAGCTCTTTCCTCCCACCGAGGAGGAGGAGGACCAGCTCGACACCGTGATGACGCGGTCCAACTCACGCCTTTCCTGCCAGATCCTCTGGACCCCGGAACTCGACGGCCTGGAAGTCACCCTTGCCCCGACAGGTAATTAGCCAAGCGTTTTCAGGCGAAGTGGATGCCGGTTCGCCGCCCGAAAACGCGTCAAATAAGAACATGCTGGGCGAATAAATGTTCGCCGGATATTTATTCGCCCAGCCCGTCGCATTGCCAAGATTGCGAGACCGTGCTTTTCGAAAGCGGTCTCTCGAAGGAGCCTGTTCATGACCGACCATATCGAAACGGATGTCGTCATCATCGGTGCCGGGCCTGTGGGCCTGTTCGCCGTGTTCGAACTGGGGCTCCTCGACATCAAATGTCACCTCATCGACATCCTGCCGAAGGTGGGCGGCCAATGCGCCGAGCTCTACCCGGAAAAGCCGATCTACGACATTCCCGGCTTCCCGATGGTGACGGGCCAGGGCCTCGTGGACAACCTGATGGCCCAGATCGACCCCTTCCACCCCACCTTCCATTTCAACGAGATGGTGGAGAGCATCGAGACGCTCGGCACCCCCGAGGCGCCCCTCTTCCGCGTCAAGACGTCGGAGAACGGCACCACTTTCACCTGCAAGGCCGTGATCATCGCCGCCGGCGGCGGCTCGTTCCTGCCCAAGAAGCCGCCGATCGAGGGTATCGAGGCTTATGAAGGCACGAGCGTCTTCTATGCGGTGCGCAAGATGGAGATGTTCCGCGACAAGAAGATCCTCATCGTCGGCGGCGGCGATTCCGCCCTCGACTGGACCGTGAACCTCCAGCCCATCGCCAAGCGCCTCACCCTGCTCCACCGCCGGGACGCCTTCCGCGCCGCGCCGCATACGGTGGAAAAGATGCGCTCCCTCGTCGCCTCCGGCGACATGGACCTGCATCTCGGCCAGGTGAGCCACCTCAAGGGCGACAACCACGTGCTCCACGGCGCCGTGATCCGCAAGGACGACGGCTCCGAGTTCACGGTGGATTGCGACGTGATGCTGCCCTTCTTCGGGCTCACCATGAAGCTCGGCCCCATCGCCGATTGGGGCCTGAACCTGCACGAGAACCTGATCCCGGTCGACACGGAAAAGTTCGAGACCAACGTGCCCGGCATCTTCGCCATCGGCGACATCAACACCTATCCGGGCAAGCTGAAGCTCATCCTCTCCGGCTTCCACGAAGGCGCGCTCGCGGCCCAGAAGGTGCACCGCTACGTGTATCCGGAAAAGAAGCTCCTGTTCCAATACACGACCTCTTCGTCGAGCCTGCAGAAGAAGCTCGGCGTCGCGGCGTAAGCGGGCCTTCAAAGCGCTTCGGCTCTCCATTGGGCACGAGAGACCCACGACGTCATGGCCGGGCTTGTCCCGGCCATCCATGTCTTGTTCCCCATAGCCCTCATCCTGAGGAAGTCGCGCAGCGACTGTCTCGAAGGACGAGGGCGTCTCCAGAGATCGCTGGACAATCCTTCGAGACGCCTGCTGCGCAGGCTCCTCAGGATGAGGGCGGTGGGGTGGAAGCGAATACGTGGATCACCGGCACAAGGCCGTTGATGACGTGTAGGTTGTCACGAGGTGTCATTCCCAGCCGGAGCGCAGCGGAGGGGAAGGGAATCCACCCACAAGTGCTGCGCAATGGATCCCCTTCCCGGCCCTAAAGGGCCGCCGGGGATGACGCGAACGACAGCGGTTCACACAGCCTCGGAGCGCGCTACCTCCCTCTTGCGGAACGCCCCGGTTCCTGAAACTGTGAAACCCATGACGAACGCTCCCCCCCTCGTTCTCGGCCGCCAGGTCATGGCGATGATCGAGGATTTAGCTCAACATACCGACGAGCCCGGGCGTCTCACGCGCCTCTATCTCTCCAAGGCCCATCGCAAGGCCGCCGAGGCCACGCTCGACCTGATGAAGCAGGCGGGACTCGACGCGCACATCGACGCCCTCGGCTCGGTGGTGGGGCGCATCGAGGGCAGCAATCCTTCAGCGCCAGCCCTGCTCATCGGCTCCCATATCGATTCCGTGGTGGATGCGGGACGCTATGACGGCAATCTCGGGGTGGTGCTCGGCATCGTCATTGCGCAAGCCCTGCGCGAGCAGAACATCGTCCCCTCCTGCCCCATCGAGGTCGTGGCCTTCGGGGATGAGGAGAATGTTCGTTTCCCCACCAATCTCTCCACCTCCTATGCGCTCGCCGGCCAGTTCAACGCGGCCTGGCTCGACGGCAAGGATGCGGAGGGCGTTTCGGTTCGCGAGGCGCTCGTCGGGTTCGGCGGCGACCCTCAGGGCATCGCGGCCCTCAAGCGAGATCCCGCACGCTATCGCGGCTATCTCGAAGTGCACATCGAGCAGGGTCCGCAACTCGAAGCGGGCGATCTTCCCGTCGGCATCGTGTCCGCCATCAACGGCATCACCCGCGCCCGCGCCACCGTGATCGGCGAAGCGGGCCATGCGGGAACCGTGCCCATGAACATGCGCCGCGACGCGCTGGCGGCAGTCGCAGAAATGATCGGCATCGTGGAGCGCGCGGGCTCGACGCGCACGGACACGGTGGCGACCGTCGGCGTCGCGCAGGTGCAGCCGGGTGCAATCAATGTCATTCCCGCGCGCGTGGATTTCACGCTCGATGCGCGCTCGCCCGACGATCCGGTGCGGAACGCCATGGTGCAGGACATCGTGACGGAATGCGAGGCCGCAGCCCAACGGCGCGGCGTGACTTTCACTATCGAGCCTTTCATGGAATCGCCTGCGACGCCCATGGACAAGGACCTGATGCTGCATCTCGAAGATGCGGTGAGGAGCATCGGCGTCGAGCCCTTACGCCTTGCCTCGGGTGCAGGGCACGATGCGGTGGCGATCGCCAATCTCTGCCCCGTCGCAATGCTCTTCGTGCGCTGCAAGGGCGGCATCAGCCACAACCCCGCCGAGTCGATCACGGTCGAGGATGCTGATGCGGCGGCGCGCGTGCTGCTCGAGGCCGTCAAGAGGATTGTTGCGTGAATTTCTACCTTGAGCTTCTGCCGAAGCCGCACACCATCGTCCGCCAGATCATTCTCAACGGCCTGACGGATTTCAACCGCAGCTCCTTCAAGCCGGATTTGCAGACCGAAGAACTCGCCGTCGTCATTCGCGCCGTCGATTCAAAAACCATCGTGGGCGGATTGTGGGCTCATACGAGTTGGGAATGGCTGACGATCGAGCTCATCTTCGTGCCCGAGAGCCTGCGCAAGCAAGGCATCGCAACTAACCTGCTCGCTCTTGCGGAAGAGGAAGCAGCAAAACGCGGTTGCCATTCCGCCTGGCTCGACACGCTCAACGCCGATGCGCTGTATCTCTATGAACGCCTCGGATACGAGCGCTTCGGCGAACTGAAGGATTTTCCGAAAGGCGGAAGCCGGTACTTCCTGCAGAAGAAGCTCGGCTAAGTGTTCAGCCTTTCCACTCTTCCGAGAGAATGGCCCAGCGCTCGTGATCGCGCCACTCGCCGTCGATCTTGAGATAACGCGGCGAGTAGCCCTCCAAGCGGAAGCCGAGACGTTTCGCCAGTGCTTTGGAGGCTTCGTTGCCCGGCTGGATATTCGCTTCCAGGCGATGCAGGCCGAGCTGGTTGAACGCATGCGTCATGACGAGGCTGATGGCCTCGCGCATCAGGCCACGGCCGTTCATGCCGGCGACGGCGTAATATCCCATATAGGCGTTCTGGAAGAAGCCATGGATGATTCCGGTGAGATTGATCACGCCGACGATGCGCCCGTTTGCACGCTCTCGTGCAATGAAGCCGATAGCCCTGTCGTTGTCGCAGCGGCTGAGATAGCCGAGGAAACTCGCCTGATCGCGGCAGGGCGAAACCCAAGGCTCATGCAGGGCAATGCTCGCTAGATTGGCGGCGACGAGCTCAGCTCCATCGCTGGCCTGAACATGATCGATCCTAACGCGCGGCGACATGCATTTAATCCCTCTTTCAGGAACAATGGCATAGGCATTCCGTTGTCGTCAGCCCCTCACTAAGAAGGATTGGATCATGCGAGCTTTCCTCATCCCTGCCGCCGCGCTCTTTCTCGGCGCCGGACTCCTTTCTGCACCGGAAGCCCAGGCCCGCTTCAGCCCGCAGCAGATCGAGACTCCCTCGCTTGTGGACAACGTCGCCTGCGTGACGCGCCGCGTGCGCACCGTGCGCCCCAATGGCCGCGTGGTCTATCGCACCGTGCGCCGATGCGGCGTTCCGGCTTGGCAGCGCCGCGCGGACCGATGCCGCACGGTTCGCGAACGGGTCTACCGCCCCAACGGCAGCGTCGTGGTTCGTAACGTGCGCCGCTGCCGCTAAATTTTCAAGCCGTCAGCAAAAGGCCCGGAGCGCTCCGGGCCTTTTCTCATTCCAGAGTGCCGATCGTGCCTTCCACCGCCTCGACCACGGCTCCGGAGCGCACGAGATCGAGCGCTTGGCGCATCTCCGTAGCGTACCAGCGGTCGCCGTCGAGCGCGGGCGGAATGACGGCGCGGATCGCCTCGATGGCGGCGCGCGATCCCTTGCCGAGCGGATAATCCTTGGCGATCGGCTCCACGAGCGTGAGCGCCTGCGCTGCCATCAGCAACTCACCCGCCACGATCTGCTCGACATTCTCCACGATGGTGCGCGCCTTGCGGCCGCACCAGGTGGAGTTGGACACGTGATCCTCGGCATTGGATTTACCGGGGATGGAATCCACCGAGCCCGGCGTTGCAAGCCCGCGATTCTCCATGACGAGCGCGGACATGGAGCACTGCACCGTGGCAAAGCCCGTATTGAGGCCGCGCTTGCCGGCGAGCAGGTTGCGCGGCAAGCCATACGACATGGTTGGGTCGATGAGACGTGCTAGACGGCGCTCGGAGATCGAGCCGAGATCGGCCACGGCGATGGCAAGGAAGTCCATTGCCTGCGCCATGTATTGCCCGTGGAAGTGACCGCCGGAGATCGACACGTAGCCGCCTTCGCCATTGTCGAAGATGAGCGGGTTGTCGGTGGCGGAGTTCATCTCCGTACCGATAACGCGCTCCACATATTCCACCGCTTCGACGGCAGGCCCGTGAACCTGCGGCGTGCAGCGTAAGGAATACACGTCCTGCACGCGCGGCGCGGCTGGCTGCCCCGGCTGGCGCGGCTCATCGGGGAACACGACGTCGCGCGCGCTTTGCGAGCAGCGCTGCGATCCTTCGAGGATACGCAGCAGATTGCGCGCAACCCGCGCCTGACCGGGATGAGGACGCGCCTTGTGCACGCGCGGATCGAAGGCGGCGAGCTCACCGCGCATCGCCTCCAGCGACAGGCACATGGCGATGTCCGCGTGCTTCAGGAGACGGAGCGCATCGCTCGTGGCAAGCGCCGCGAGCGCGAGCGATGTGGTCGAGCCGTTGATGAGCGCGGAGGCATCCTTCGCGCCGAGATCGAAATCGGGCTCGAAGCCAGCAGCTTTGATCGCTTCGCGCGCAGGCATGAGGCGGCCCTGATAGATCATGTGCGCTTCCTCGAAGCCGCACACGGCACCGGCCATGTGGGCCAGCGGCGCGAGATCGCCGGACGCGCCGACGGAGCCCTTGAGCGGGATCACCGGATGCAGGCCCGCATTGAGGAAGGCGAGCAGCCGCTCGACCAGCTCGACACGCGGGCCGGAATAGTTCGACGCGAAGGCATTGGCGCGCAGCAGCATCATGGCGCGCGTCACATCCTCCGCGAAGGGCTCGCCGATGCCAGTCGCGTGGGCGTAGACCGTCTTCTTCTGGTAGGCCGCCATATCGGCGATCAGCACGCGCTGGTCCTTGAACAGGCCGACGCCGGTATTGAACGCATACATGAGCGGCGCGTCGTCATGCATCCAGTTGCGGTCGATGTAGGACCGCGTCGCGGCGATGCGCTCGCGCGCCTCGGGGGCCAGCTCGGCTTTCGCGAACCGGCCTCCGCCATCGGCGCGCGCCACGCGCACCACATCCCGAATTTCGAGCGTCGCCCCGTCGAGCTTGACCGTCATGGCTGTTCCTCACGTTTCCTCAAAAGGGATACCGGGGCTCGCACAACCGCGCAACAAAAAGCCCGCCCCGGACGATCCGGGACGGGCTTGAAGGGATCAGCGATCCGCTTGTCTTAGACGCGGCCGAGACGCTTGGTGGTCTGCGGGTCGAAGAGGTGGACGTTCACCGGATCGATGGCCAGGGTCAGCTTGCGGGTATCGGCCGCGATCTGGCCCGTGGAGGCCTGCACCACGAAGTCGGCGCCGGCCACCTTGCCGTGGAAGAGCTGGGTCGCGCCGAGTTCCTCGACGAAGTCCACATCCATGGAGAGCGAGCTGGCGCCCGCGCCGCCGGCCTGCACGTCCTCGGGACGCAGGCCCACCTCGATGGCGGAACCCACGCTGAGCCCCTCACGCATATCGGTGACGGCGATGCTCTGCCCGCCGACATTCACGCGGCCGGGGCCCTCGACTTGGCCCGGCAGGATGTTCATGGGCGGGGACCCGATGAATGTGGCCACGAAGCGGGTCTCGGGACGGCGATAGACGTCGGCCGGAGAGCCGACCTGCTCGATCTGGCCGCCGGACATCACGACGAGCTGGTCGGAGAGCGTCATCGCCTCGACCTGGTCGTGCGTCACGTAGATGGAGGTGACGCCGAGAGCCTTCTGAAGGCGCTTGATCTCCACGCGCATCTGCACGCGCAGCTTGGCGTCGAGGTTCGACAGCGGCTCGTCGAAGAGGAAGACCTGCGGCTTGCGCACGATGGCGCGGCCCATGGCGACGCGCTGGCGCTGACCGCCGGAGAGCGCGCGCGGCTTGCGGTCGAGGAAGGGCTCGATGGCGAGGATGCGGGCCGCTTCCTTCACGCGCTTCTCGATCTCGTCCTTGGGCGTCTTACGGTTCTTCAGGCCGTAGGCCATGTTGTCGTAGACGCTCATGTGCGGGTAGAGCGCATAGTTCTGGAACACCATCGCGATGTCGCGGTCGGCGGGCTCCACCTGATTGACGACGCGGTTACCGATCTTCACCTCGCCGCCCGAGATCGTCTCGAGACCCGCGATCATGCGAAGAAGCGTGGACTTGCCGCAGCCCGAAGGTCCGACGAGCACGCAGAACGAACCGTCTTCGATATCGAGAGAGACGCCTTTCACGGCCTCCACGTTGCCCGCGTAGATCTTGCGGACGGTATCCAGAGTTACCTCTGCCATTGCCTTGTTCCTTTTAACCTCGACCCGTTCTGCCTCGAAGGCGCCGGGCTTGAAAATTTCATTGCCGATGAAGAGCCCCGCGCCTTGGCGCGGGGAACGCGCCAGAGCGTTACTTCTCCGTTTCGACGAGACCCTTCACGAAGAGACGCTGCATGAAGATCACCACCAGCACCGGCGGCACCATCGCGAGCACGGCGGTCGTCATGGCGATCTGCCATTCCGTCAGCGCGTCGGTGGTCGTGATCATCTTCTTGATGCCGATGACGATGGTCTGCATCGAGCTCTGCGTCGTGATCAGCAGCGGCCAGAGATACTGGTTCCAGCCATAGATGAACTGAATCACGAAGAGCGCCGCGATCGTCGTCATGGAGAGCGGAAGCAGCGTGTCCTTGAAGAAGCGGAACGCGCCGGCGCCGTCGATTTTGGATGCCTCCAGCAGCTCGTCCGGAACCGTCATGAAGAACTGGCGGAAGAGCAGCGTGCCGGTGGCGGACGCGATCAGCGGCATGATGAGGCCCGTATAGGTATCGAGCAGACCGAGATCGGCGACGATCTTGTAGGTCGGATAGATACGCACTTCGACGGGCAGCATCAGGGTGATGAAGATCACCCAGAACGCGGTCCTGCGGAAGGGGAACTTGAAATAGACCACCGCATAGGCCGAGATGATCGAGATCAGGATCTTACCGAAGGCGATGCCGAGCGCCATGATCATGGAATTCATCATCATCATGGCGACGGGCTCACGGGCGAGCTTGCCGCCGTAGAACAGCGCGCGGGAATAGTTCTCGCCGGCCTGATCGCCCGGGATCAACGGCATGTTGCCGTTGATGATCGTGGCGGTGTCGAAGGTCGACGCCAGGATGGCCAGATAGACCGGGAAGGCCACGACGAGGATGCCGATGCCCAGTGTCAGATAGGCCATGAAGTCTCTAAAGGGGCGATTCTCGACCATCAGTACTGCACCTTGCGTTCGACATAGCGGAACTGGATGGCGGTGAGCGCGATCACGATGATCATGAGGATCACCGACTGCGCGGCCGAGCCGCCGAGATCGCCGCCGAGGCGGCCGTCCGCGTAGACCTTGTAGACGAGAGTGGTTGTCGTTCCGGCCGGACCGCCGCCCGTGACGGCATCGATGATGCCGAACGTCTCGAAGAACACGTAAACGATCGTGACGACGAGAAGGAAGAAGGTGGTGGGCGACAGAAGCGGGAAGATGATCGTCCAGAAGCGGCGCATGGGACCTGCGCCGTCAATGGCGCCGGCCTCGATCACGCTCTTCGGAATCGCCTGAAGACCCGCGAGGAAGAAGAGGAAGTTGTAGCTGATGTGCTTCCAAGTGGCGGAGAGCACGAGCAGGATCATGGCATGGTTGCCGTTGAGCATCGGGTTCCAGTCGATGCCCATGGCGCGGATGGGACGCGCCAGCGTTCCCAGCGTCGGATGGAACATGAACATCCACAGCACGCCCGCGATGGCCGGAGCCACCGCATAGGGCCAGATCAGCAGAGTCTTGAAGGCATGTCCGGCGCGGATATTCTTGTCGGCCTGCGAGGCGAGAAGAAGCGCGACCGACATCGAGAAGAAGGCCACCAGCGACGAGAAGATCACGGTCGTGACCATCGCCCGGTAATATTCGGGCTGCTCGAACAGCAGGACATAATTCTCGAAGCCGACGAATTCGGACGCCAGGCCGAAGGCGTCTTCCCGCAGGAAGGACTGCCAGATCGCCTGCGAAGCCGGCCAGTAGAAGAAAATGACGGTGATGGCCATCTGCGGGAGAATCAGCAGAAGAGGCAGCGTCCACCCTGAGAAATGAGCTCGTTTTTCCATCGCGCTTATGAGGTCCGGTGATGGGCAGATGACGGCATCAACCGGTCTGCAAGGTTATCTTATAAGATCATCCCGGGCAGCTTGTGGGCTGCCCGGGATGAAAAGTCGTGACTCAGTCAGGCTTAGCGAACGGTGCGCTCGAACTGACGGAGGATCTGGTTGCTGCGGGCAACCGCGTTGTCGAGAGCGTCCTTGGCCGATTTCTGACCGGCAAGAGCAGCCTCGATCTCTTCCGAGATCACGTCGCGGATCTGCACCATGTTGCCGAAGCGCAGACCGCGGGAGTTTTCGGTCGGCTCCTTGTTGGTCAGCTCGATCAGCGCCGTCTGGAGAGCGGGGTTCTTCTCATAGAAGCCCGACGCCTTGGTCTTCTCGTAGGCAGCCTTCGTGATCGGGAGGTAGCCCGATTCCTGGTGGAGCTTTGCCTGACGGTCGGTGTCCGAGAGGAAGGAGAAGAACTTGGCAACGCCCTTGTACTCGTCGGCCTTCTTGCCGCCCATGACCCACAGCGAAGCGCCGCCGATGATGGAGTTCTGCGGAGCGCCCGCCACATCCGGGTAATACGGCATCGGAGCGTTGGCCCAGTCGAACTTCGCATTGGCCTTCACGTTGCCGTAGAAGCCCGAAGAGGTGAGGAAGATCGCGCATTCGCCGGAGGTGAAGCGGCCTTCGCTCTTCGAATCACGGCCCGAATAGTCGTAGGTCTTGTCCTTCTGCAGGTCGACGAGGTTCTGCAGGTGCTTCACGTGGAACGGCGAGTTGAACTTCATCTCCGTGTCGAAGCCGTCGAGACCGTTGGCCTTCGTGGCCATCGGCACGTTGTGCCAGGCGGAGAACTGCTCGATGTTCGCCCAGGAAGCCCAGGCGTTCGAGAAGCCGCAGGTGTTGTGGCCGGCGGCCTTCAGCTTCTTGGCGGCGTCGAAAACCTGGGGCCATGTCTTCGGGATCTCGTTGACGCCGGCCTTCTTCAGCTCGTCCTTGTTGACCCACATGACCATCGAGGAGGAGTTGAAGGGGAAGGAGAGCATCTCGCCCTTGGCGGTGGAGTAGTAGCCGGTGATGGCGGGCAGGTAAGCGTTCGGGTCGAACTTCTCGCCGGCTTCCTTCATCATCTCGGCGACGGGCTTCACGGCGCCCTTGGCGCCCATCATGGTCGCGGTGCCGACTTCGAAGACCTGGAGGATGTGCGGAGCGTTGCCGGCGCGGAAGGCGGCAATGCCGGCGTTCAGCGTGTCGGCGTACTGGCCCTTGTAGCTGACGACGACCTTGTAATCCTTCTGGGAATTGTTGAATTCCTCAGCCAGCTTGTTCACGACCTCGTTGTTGGCGCCCGTCATGGCGTGCCACCACTGGATCTCGGTCTGAGCGAAGGCGGAGGTGCTCGTCGCAAGGCCGAAGGCCAGAGCGCCGAGGAAGGACTTCTTCATCATAATGGTCTCTCCCATATCATCCCGTCCGGGACGTTATTGTCGTTCATCATCCCTGCGCGAAAGCAGGATGACGTTTTAATGACACATCCATGACAATCATAGCCGGCTTCAAAATGGAAGCCCTTTTCGTTGAAAAGACTTAACATCTGGGGATGGGAACGGCCCAAAAGCCTCTTCGTTGAGGGAGTGTCCAAAGGGAAGAAATGCGCCCGTTCCAAGGGGCGCCGCATGCGCCGGCACGGCTTCGGGCCGCTGAGAGTTTGATCGGGGACAGTATGAAAAGCCCGGCGAACATGGTCCGTCGGGCTCTGCCGAATCAAGAACATGTGATGGCCCGGAGGCGGCTCAGATCACATTCCGCTCGAGCAGCGGGCGGTTTTCGAGCACGCGCTCATGCCCAAGCTCGGACAGGTCGAGCGTGCGGTAACCGCCATGCACGATGAGTTCGGAGAGCGCGCGGCCTACGGCGGGCGCCTGCTGCAGGCCATGACCCGAGAAGCCATTGCACAGGTAGAAGTTCTTGAAGCCTACGGCCTTGCCGATGATCGCGTTGTGGTCGAGCAGGCTCATGTCGTAGGGGCCCGACCACGCGCGGCCGGGTTTGATGGCCTCGAAGGCGGGAACGCGGGTCGCCAGGTTCGGCCAGATGAATTCCTCGAAGAAGGAGAAATCGATTTCCTGTGAGGCGGGATCATGATCGTGCCAGTCGGGATCGAGATCGGCTTCGGGCGACGCGCCGCAGATGAAATGCCCCTCGCCTTCCGGCCGTACATAGGCGCCTGACGTATCGATGAGGAGCGGGCAGTTCTCGACCTTCTCCTTGCAGGAGAAAGTGAACACGTAGCGGCGCTTCGCCTGCACCGGGATTTGCAAACCCGCCATCTCGGCAATCGCCCGGCCGCCCGAACCCGCGCAGTTGATGAGCGTGCCGCAGGCGATGCGCGTGCCGTCCTTCAGCCGCACCGCCACGATGGCGTCGCCGTCGCGCTCAACTTCAGCCACTTCGCCCTTCACATATTCCGCGCCGAGCGAACGTGCCTTCTTGCGGAAGGCCTGCAGCAGGCCCCAGCCGTCGAACCAGCCTTCGCCGGAGCGCCCCCAGGTGCCCGCCGCGAGATCCTCCACGTTGAGCCAGGGGAAGCGCGTCTTCAGCTCATCGGGCCTCAGAAACAGAATGTCGGCGCCTTCCGCCGCCTGCAACGCCTGGTTCTCGCGCAGGATCTGCTCGCCCGCTTCCGACGCGCAATAGAGATAGCCGCCCTCCTTCAGCCCGATCTCGGGCCTGTCGTCCTCGACGGACAAATGATCGGCGATGTTGCGGAGGAACTGGATGCCGTAGAGCGAGATTCGGATATTCACCGCGCTCGAATATTGCTGACGGATCGACGCCGCCGACAGGGCCGAAGCGGAAAGCTGGTAGGTCGGATCCTTCTCGACGACGACGACGCGACCCTTGAAGCCGGGTTCGGCCAGGAGGTGATAGGCCGTGGAAGAGCCCATGACGGCACCGCCCACGATCACGACATCGGCAGCGGGGGAATCTTGAAATGTCATCGGTCGAACTTCGTTGAAAGAATGATGGAGGACTGGGTGCGCTCCACTCCATCGAGCGCGCCGATCTTGTCAATGGCGGCATCGAGGGAGGGCACGTCCTCCGCCTCTACCACCGCCAGCAGATCGAAGACACCCGCAACCGAATGCAGCGCGCGCATTTCCGGCATGCGCTGGAGCGCGGTGACCACGCCCGCCGAAGCTTTTGGCGCAACCACGATGGTCACATGCGCGCGCACCATGCGGCTTGTGACATCCTCCGCTAGACGCAACGTATAGCCCGTGATGACGCCGCGCCGCTCCAGGCTCTCCACCCGGGCCTGAACGGTGGTGCGTGACAGGCCGAGCCTGCGCGCGGCCTCCGCATGGCCGATACGGGCATTCTCCCGCAGGAGGGCGATCAGGGCACGGTCGGTAGCATCCAGCATCGTTATGACCAGTCTTTACGGCAATTCGCCGAGATCTACCCGGCTTTCCGTCAGGATGTCTATGGCAATCTGCATGGCTTTGCCCTTCTCTGGAGGCACCATAGGGAGAAACCAATGCATTCGATCCTCGTCATCGGCGCCGGCAAGATCGGCTCCACAATCGCCGACATGCTCCACGAGACCGGCGACTACGCCGTCACCGTTGCCGACGGCTCCGCCGAGGCCCTGCAGGCCGTGGCCAAGGACGGTATCAAGACGGTCCAGCTCGATTTCAGCGATGCGGTCGCTCTCAAGAACACCCTCAAGGGCCATTACGCCGTGCTGAGCGCTGCGCCATATCACCTGACCGCTCATGTGGCCCAGGCGGCGCGCCTTGCCGGCGTGAACTATTTCGACCTGACCGAGGACGTCGCCACCACCCGCATGGTGAAGGAGCTGTCCGACGGCGCCTCGACCGCCTTCATTCCGCAATGCGGCCTGGCTCCCGGCTTCATCTCCATCGTGGCGCATGACATCGCCAAGCATTTCGACAAGCTCGACACGGTTCGCCTGCGTGTCGGCGCGCTGCCGCAATATCCGTCGAACGCGCTGTCCTATAACCTCACCTGGAGTACGGACGGCGTCATCAACGAGTATATCGAGCGCTGTGAGGCCGTGGTCGACGGCAAGCTGCGTGAAGTGCCGGCCATGGAAGAGCTCGAGGAGTTTTCCCTCGACGGCACGCGCTATGAGGCTTTCAACACCTCGGGCGGTCTCGGCACGCTCTGCGAAACGCTCGACGGCAAGGTGCGCAACCTCAACTACAAGACCATTCGCTATCCGGGCCACTGCGCCCTGATGCGCGTGCTCCTCAACGACCTGCAGCTGCGCAACCGCCGCGAGGTTCTGAAGGACATCCTGGAGAACGCCGTTCCGGCCACCATGCAGGACATGGTCATCGTCTTCGTGACCGTGACCGGCGAGCGCGCCGGCCGCTATGTGCAGGAAACCTATGCCCGCTCGATCTACGGCCAGACGATCGCCGGCACCCAGCGCACCGCGATCCAGGTGACCACCGCCGCCGGCATCTGCGCCATGCTCGACCTGCTCATTGCCGGCAAGCTGCCGAAACAGGGCTTCGTCCGCCAGGAGGAGATCGACCTCGATACCTTCCTCGCAAACCGCTTCGGGCGCGTCTATGCGGGGGAGCGCCTCGACGAAGGCCACGAGCCGGCGGTCAAGAACATCCGTCTTGATGCGGTTGCATGATGATTGGGAAAGGGCTCCCCTTGCGCATCAAGGGGAGCCTGCCCAGCTTCTTTCCAATTCGGCATGATCTTATTCGGGAAAAGAAGTTCCCACCTTTCATGATCATGCTTTAAGACGGTGGTTAGAAGACCGCCGTTCGTTTCGTCTCTAAAAAACCAAGCGACGGTGGTGGGCTCGAATGCCAGCCCGAACCCCGTTTCCATGGGAGATCACGATGTCCGCCCGCGACCAAGCCGCCCTGAAATCCGTATCCGCCACTCCCGCCAGCGTCGCGGAGGAAGCCCGCGCCATCCTCGCCCGCCTCGGCGTGCCGGAGACCGCATTCGCGCCCACGGGCCGCCCCGCCACCTCCCCGATCACCGGCGAGGTGATCGCCCATGTTCGCGAGACCACGCCGGACGAGGCCAAGGCCGCCATCGGCCGGGCTGACGCCGCCTTCAAGGCCTGGCGCAAGATCCCCGCTCCGAAGCGCGGCGAGTTCATCCGGCTGCTGGGCGAAGAGCTGCGCGTGGCCAAGGACGACCTCGGACGCCTCGTGACGTTAGAGGCCGGCAAGATCGTGTCCGAGGGCCTCGGCGAGGTTCAGGAAATGATCGACATCTGCGATTTTGCCGTCGGTCTCTCCCGCCAGCTCTACGGCCTCACCATCACCACCGAGCGCGCCGACCACCGCATGATGGAAACCTGGCACCCGCTCGGCGTCTGCGGCGTGATCTCCGCCTTCAACTTCCCCGTGGCCGTGTGGTCGTGGAACGCGGCGCTCGCGCTCATCTGCGGCGACAGCGTGGTGTGGAAGCCCTCCGAGAAGACCCTGCTGACGGCGCTCGCTACCCACGCCATCGCGCAGCGCGCGGCCAAGCGCTTCGGCGGCGTGCCGGACGGCCTGCTCGAGCTGCTCCTCGGCGGCCGCGAGATCGGCGAGATCCTCGTGGACGATCACCGCGTGCCGGTTCTCTCCGCCACCGGCTCCACCGCCATGGGCCGTCAGGTCGGCCCGAAGCTCGCCCAGCGCTTCGCCCGCGCAATCCTCGAACTCGGCGGCAACAACGCGGCCATCGTCGCGCCCTCCGCCGATCTCGATCTCGCTCTGCGCGGCATCGCGTTCGCCGCCATGGGCACCGCCGGCCAGCGCTGCACCACGCTGCGCCGCCTCTTCGTGCATGAGAGCGTGTACGACCAGCTCGTTCCGCGCCTCGCGAAGGTCTATGGCAGCGTGAAGATCGGCGATCCGCGCACTGATGGCACGCTCGTCGGCCCGCTGATCGACAAGGCCGCGTTCGACGGCATGGAGCGCGCGCTCGACGAAGCCCGCGCCGCAGGCGGCAAGGTGCATGGCGGCGGACGCTATTCCGATGTGGACGGCGAAGGCTTCTATGCCCGCCCCGCCCTCGTGGAAATGCCGAAGCAGACCGGTCCCGTGACGCGCGAAACCTTCGCGCCGATCCTCTACGTGATGCGCTATTCCGATTTCAACGAGGCGATCGAATTGCACAACGCGGTCGGCGCCGGCCTCTCCTCCTCGATCTTCACGCTCAACGTGCGCGAGGCTGAAGCCTTCATCTCGGCCACCGGTTCGGATTGCGGCATCGCCAACGTCAATATCGGCCCCTCGGGCGCCGAGATCGGCGGCGCGTTCGGCGGCGAAAAGGAAACGGGCGGCGGACGCGAATCCGGCTCCGATGCCTGGAAGGCCTACATGCGCCGCGCCACCAACACGATCAATTACGGCAACACCCTTCCGCTCGCACAGGGCGTGAAGTTCGACGTGGACGCCTGATCGTCTCAACTGCATCCAACGGAGGGCATAAGAGCATCGTGCGGAAAAGTGGATCCGGTTTTCCGCGCTCAACGATGCTCTCATCATAAAGAAAGCATCGGATTGGATCCCAAAAGTGGATTCCACTTTTGGGTCCGATGCTTTAGCCCTCCGTTTTCATATCAGCATCATTACAACGCGAGCCTTCCATGACAGCGACCTCCCGCACCGGCGGCCAGATTCTTGTCGATCAGCTGACCCTTCACGGAGTCGATCACATCTTCTGCGTTCCGGGGGAGAGTTATCTCGCGGCGCTCGACGCGCTGCATGATGCGAGGATCAACGTCACCATCTGCCGCCAGGAAGGCGGCGCGGCGATGATGGCGGAAGCCTACGGCAAGCTGACAGGCCGTCCCGGCATCTGCTTCGTCACTCGCGGTCCCGGCGCGACGAACGCATCGCCCGGCATTCACATCGCCAAACAGGATTCGACGCCGATGATCCTGTTCGTCGGCCAGATCGAGCGCGGCATGCGCGAGCGCGAAGCGTTTCAGGAACTCGATTACCGCGCCGCCTTCGGGCATCTCGCCAAATGGGCGACGGAAGTGGACGACCCTGCCCGCTTCCCCGAGATCGTCTCCCGCGCCTTCCACGTCGCCACATCGGGCCGCCCCGGCCCCGTCGTGATCGCGCTGCCGGAAGACGTGCTCACCGAAATGGCCGCGGTCGCGGACGCGCCGCGCTATGAAGTCATCGAGACGCATCCCGGCCTCACCCAGATGGCGGAACTGCAGAAGCTTCTGCACGGCGCGAAAAAGCCTGTGGCGCTGCTCGGTGGCAGCCGCTGGTCGGAATTGGCGGTGCAGCGCTTCGTGCGTTTCGCCGAGCGTTTCGAACTGCCGGTGGCCTGCACCTTCCGCCGCCAGATGCTCTTTCCCGCCGATCACGCATCCTACATCGGCGATCTCGGCCTCGGCGTGAACCGGAAGCTGCTCGCGCGCATCAAGGAAGCGGATCTCATCCTGCTCGTCGGCGGACGTCTCTCCGAAATCCCGAGCCAGGGCTATACGCTTCTCGACATTCCCGCGCCTCAGCAGAAGCTCGTGCACATCCACCCGGATTCGAACGAGTTGGGGCGCGTCTATTCTCCGCATCTCGCCATCAACGCCTCGCCTGTTGCGTTCACCGCAGCGCTGGAAGGCGTGCATCCTCCCGCATCACTGCCGTGGAGCGAGAGCACGAAAACGGCGCATGCGGATTACCTGAACTGGAGCAACCCGGCGCAGATCCGCGTTCCCGGCAATCTCCAGATGGGCGAGGTGATGGCGCACCTGCGTGAGGTGATGCCCACTGATACGATCTACTGCAACGGCGCAGGCAACTTCGCCACCTGGGTGCACCGCTTCTGGCCCTTCAAGCATTACGGCACGCAGCTTGCGCCCACCTCAGGCTCCATGGGCTACGGCGTTCCCGCAGGCGTCGGAGCGAAGCGCGTGCAGCCAGACAGCACGGTGGTGGTGTTCGCCGGCGACGGCGATTTCCTCATGAACGGTCAGGAATTTGCGACTGCCATGCAGTACGATCTGCCGATCATCGTCGTGCTGCTCGACAACGGCATGTACGGCACGATCCGCATGCACCAGGAGCGCGAGTATCCCGGCCGCGTTTCGGCCACCGAACTGAAGAACCCCGATTTCGCCGCTTACGCAAAGGCGTTCGGTGGACACGGCGAACGCGTGGAACGCACGGAAGATTTCGCGCCCGCATTGGAGCGCGCGCGCGCATCCGGCAAGCCCGCGATCCTGCACTGCCTGCTCGACCCCGAGGCAATCACGCCCGCGATGTCGCTCTCCGCAATTCGCGAGAAGGCGTTCGAAAACAAGAAGTGACGGCGCGCTGACACAAATGTCATCCCGGATCGGCTGACGCCGTCCGGGATGACGCTTCTTCGATTTAAGCTGCCTTCGCCTCGTCGAGACGCTTCTCCACGAGACCGCGCAGCGATCGCAGATCCTTCACGAAGGAACGGATGCCCTCGGACAGCTTTTCCGTCGCCATGGCGTCTTCGTTCATCGCGAAGCGGAAGGTCTTCTCGTCCATGCGCGGCAGCGGTGCGAACTTCTCGACATTGTCGGCTGAGAGCTTGCGCGGCAACTCGCCTTGCGCGCTCGCCAGCTCGTCGAGAAGCGCGGGCGAGATCGTGAGGCGGTCGCAGCCGGCGAGCGCTTCGATCTCGCCGATGTTGCGGAAGGACGCGCCCATCACGACCGTCTTGATGCCCTGCGCCTTGTAGGAGGCGTAGATCTTGCGCACCGAGAGCACGCCGGGGTCGGTCTCGCCCGTATAGGGTCCGCCGCCCGCCTTCACGTGCCAGTCTAGGATGCGGCCGACGAAGGGCGAGATGAGGAACACGTCCGCTTCCGCGCAAGCCTGCGCCTGGGCTTGGGCAAACAGAAGCGTGAGATTGCAGTCGATGCCTTCCTTCTGGAGCACTTCCGCCGCGCGGATGCCCTCCCAGGTGGAGGCGATCTTGATGAGGACCTGCTCACGCCCGATGCCGCGCTCCTCATAAGCCTTAATGATGGCGCGGGCCTTGGCGAGCGTCGCCTCGGTGTCGAAGGAGAGGTCCGCATCCACTTCCGTGGAGACGCGGCCCGGCACGATGCCGGCAAGCTCGGCGCCGAAGGCCACCGCAAGCCGGTCGCAGATGGCTTCCACGACGCCCTCGCGGGAACCGCCTTGGCTACAGCCCCAGGCCAGGGCTTCCTCGATGATATGCCCATAGGCCGGGGTCTCGACCGCCTTCAGGAGCAGGGTCGGGTTGGTGGTGCAGTCCTGGGGCTTCAGGCGGCGCACCGCATCGAGGTCGCCCGTATCGGCGACGACGACCGTCATGGCGCGCAATTGGTCGAGCTTGGAGGGCATCGAGATCTCCGTGAGTTTGTTTGAATCACACTTAGCCATTCAGGGGCTTGGCGTGAAGACGCCTCAGTGTCATCGTCTTCCGTTGATTGCGACTTGGAATTGCGTCTAGCTTATAAAGCATTGCGCGTGTTCCCTCCTCTTGCGGGGGGTGTTAACTTGGTGTCGTTTTGATGAGGCGCCTGTTGAGGAAGAGCATAGGCGAGGCCTCCAGCATCTGCCACGACTTTGAATAGCGTTTGGAGCGGGCCAGGTTATTGCGGATGGAGGCAACGGAGCTCTCGGTCAGATGCGTGTGCGCCTTGCTCTGCCCATGCTCCCCGGACAGGCGATGGCGCTCAACCGCCAGCCGGCAGCAGGAATTGGCATTGGTGCGGATCGAGGCCACGGCGGGCGCCACCTGCTTGAGCTTGCGATAAAGGCCGATGGCGCAGCATTGTATTTGAACCTAGATTTCGTCCATCTCGATCACATCGCGCATGCTCTCCGCACCTGAGCGCTGGCCTGCTCCAGCTTGGCGGCCAGGGCTTGGGCGGCCCTCCTGATCCATTTGAGCACCGCAGGCGGCGTCTTCCTCTTTGGCCTTCTGGAGAGGCGCAATCCGACCATCATGAAGATGGGCTGGGACTCATTCGGCGTCCTCATGCGCTTCTTCGGCGGCCTCGTCGTGCTCTACGCAGCGGAGTGAAGCCAGATCTCACAAGGCCAAGATAGCAGCGTCGATTGCCGGGGTAGTCGCCGCGATCCGTCTTTTCATCTCCGTGACGAATGCAGCTTCTTCATCACGTGACGAGAAGAAGCTGCGCGGCACCATGTATCCCAGATCGCCACCGATCCAGATCATCACCACGCGGGTCTCAATCGATATGTTCTTGATAGCCGAGAAATAGAGAGCCGTTGTCCGGGTGCGGACTTTGTAGAGAAGGGCCCTATCCTCAATCACAACCAATGCAGGGCCGATATTCGTGTTGTGGCTGAGATTGTTTATCTGCAGCTTAGTTCCCAGCTGGTTGACGAAATGCGAAAGTACAGCGGTTGCAATTACCGCAGCTAAACAGCCTGAAGCGAAACTGATCCCATCCACTTCTGGGAATAGAAACTGCAGCGGCAGAAAGCAACCAAGCCCCAGCGGCAATGGCCAGACCAGCCATCCAATGAAATCGAAGCGGCCGGGCATCTGTCTGTTTAATCTCATGCCCTCAAGAACGTCTTGATCCTCGATCTGTCCGGAATATTCCAAGCGCGGGTTCGTCATGCTCTTCCTTTGACTTTGGAGAAGGCATCACAATAGCTGCTTATAGTACATTATTGCATACAATTTCCGAGAGCATCCAAACAAAAAAGCCCGGCGCGAAGGCCGGGCTTTTTCATTTCATCTCAAGCTTGCGCCTTACGCCACGAACTGGCCGTGGCAGTGCTTGAACTTCTTGCCGGACCCGCAGGGGCAGGGCTCGTTGCGGCTCACGCGGCCCCAGGTGGTGGGGTCGTTCGGGTCGCGCTGGGTGCCCGTGGACGGGTCGATGGCGGTGGCGGCGAAGCCTTGCGCTCCCCCTTCGCCGAAGGCCGCGCCCTGGGGCATGTCGAACTCGTTCTCGCCGGTGGCGGGGTCGAGATGCTGCGGGAACATGGGCGGCAGCGTTGCGGCTTCAGGCTGCTGGAACACGACCTGGATGCGCATGAGCTGGCCCGTCACCTGCTCGCGCAGGTGGCCGACGAGGTTGTTGAAGAGCTCGAAAGCTTCCGACTTGTACTCGTTCAACGGATCGCGCTGCGCGAGGCCGCGCCAGCCGATGACCTGACGCAGGTGGTCGAGGGTGACGAGGTGTTCGCGCCAGAGATGATCGAGGCTCTGCAGAAGAACCTGCTTCTCGACATAGTTCATCACTTCCGCCGAATTCGCTTCGACGCGCTGGGCGTAGGCCTCGTCGGCCGCCTTGGTGATGCGCTCGCGGATCTCGTCGTCGGCGATGCCTTCTTCCTTCGCCCATTCCTCGACCGGCAGATCGAGGTTGAGGAAGTTGACGACGTTCTGCTTGAGGCCCTGAACGTCCCACTGCTCCGCATAGGCGTTCTCGGGGATGGCGCGGGCGACGATGTCCTCGATGACGCCGTGGCGCATGTCGTCGATGGTATCGCGCACGCTCTCTTCCGCCATGAACTCCTTGCGCTGCTCGAACACGACCTTGCGCTGGTCGTTCATGACGTTGTCGTATTTCAGGATGTTTTTGCGGATGTCGAAGTTGCGCGCCTCGACCTTCGCCTGCGCGCGTTCGATGGCCTTGTTGATCCACGGATGGATGATGGCCTCGCCTTCCTTCAGCCCGAGCTTCTGCAGCATACCGTCCATGCGGTCGGAGCCGAAGATGCGCATCAGGTCGTCCTGAAGCGACAGGTAGAACTTGGAGCGGCCCGGATCGCCCTGGCGGCCCGAACGGCCGCGCAGCTGGTTGTCGATGCGGCGGGACTCGTGGCGCTCGGTGCCGAGCACGTAGAGGCCGCCGGCGGCCAGCGCACGCTCCTTGAAGGATGCGACCTCGTCGAGAATTTCCTTCTCGCGGCGCACGCGCTCCTCGCCCTCGACGCCGACCAGCTCGCGCTCGATACGCATCTTGGCGTTACCGCCGAGCTGAATGTCGGTGCCGCGGCCGGCCATGTTGGTGGCAATCGTGATCGCGCCCGGCACGCCGGCCTGGGCGACGATGAAGGCTTCCTGCTCGTGGAAGCGGGCGTTGAGCACCGCGAAGTGCTTCGTGCCGCGACCGGCGCGCGCGTCCTTGTAGAGCGGCTCCAGCGCCTGCGGGTCTTCGAAGTTGATGAGCTTGTAGCCTTCCTTGATGAGAAGGTCGGCAAGCATTTCCGACTTCTCGATCGAGGTGGTGCCGACGAGGATCGGCTGGCCCTTGGCGGAGGAGGCCTCCACATCGCGGATGACCGCCTTGTAGCGCTCTTCCACCGTGCGATAGACCTCGTCGTCATCGTCGATACGGGCAACGGGACGGTTCGTCGGAATCTCGACCACTTCGAGGTTGTAGATCTCGAGGAATTCGTCGGCTTCCGTCGCCGCCGTGCCGGTCATGCCGCCGAGCTTGCCGTAGAGGCGGAAATAGTTCTGGAAGGTGATGGAGGCGAGCGTCTGGTTCTCGGGCTGAACCTGCACGCCTTCCTTGGCCTCGAGCGCCTGGTGCAGGCCTTCCGAATAACGGCGGCCCTGCATCATGCGGCCGGTGAACTCGTCGATGATCACCACCTCGCCGTTGCGGACGATGTAGTCCTTGTCGCGCTGGAACAGGGTGTGGGCGCGAAGCGCCTGGTTCATGTGGTGCACGAGGGTGGCGTTCTGCGCGTCGTAGAGATCGCCCTCGGTCAGCAGGCCGAACTCACGCAGAAGCTCCTCGATCTTCTCGGTGCCGTCTTCCGTCAGGGCCACCGAGCGCTGCTTCTCGTCGAGCTCGTAATCGCTCTTGTCGAGGCGCGGGATCACCTTGTCGATGGCGTTGTAGAGATCGGAGCGGTCATCGAGCGGGCCGGAGATGATGAGCGGCGTGCGCGCCTCGTCGACGAGGATCGAGTCCACCTCGTCCACGATGGCGAAGTTGTGCCCGCGCTGGACCATCTGCGCCATCTCGTACTTCATGTTGTCGCGCAGATAATCGAAGCCGTATTCGTTGTTGGTGCCGTAGGTGATGTCGGAGGCATAGGCCTGGGCGCGCTCGGCATCGTCGAGGCCGTGGACGATCACGCCCACGCTCATGCCGAGGAAGCGGTAGATCTGGCCCATCCACTCGGAGTCGCGCTTGGCCAGGTAATCGTTCACCGTGACCACGTGGACGCCCTTGCCGGACAGAGCGTTAAGGTAGACCGGCAGCGTGGCCACCAGGGTCTTACCTTCACCGGTGCGCATTTCGGCGATGGAACCCTCATGGAGCACCATGCCGCCGATGAGCTGCACGTCGAAGTGGCGCTGGCCGAGGGTTCGCTTGGCGGCCTCGCGGACCGTGGCGAAGGCGGGGACCAGGATGTCGTCCAGGGTCTTCCCGGCTGCGAGCTGGACCTTGAACTCTTCCGTCCGGGCACGCAGCTGCTCGTCGGTCAGGGCTTCCAGCTCAGGCTCGAGCGCGTTGATGGCCGCGACCTTGGGCCGATAGGACTTCAGCCGGCGATCATTGACCGAGCCGAAGATTTTCTTCGCGAGAGAACCGAACATCGATAGCCTTCGAAAATTCCAGAATTCCAGGGGAACGGGCGATTTCAGCCGCCTTATAGACCTAATTACGCCGTTGCGCATCTTAAAGGCTGCGCCTCAATAGCACAGCCTTAGCCCTACGAGACGGCCTCGAAAAGGCCACGCTGTGCCGGATGCTGTGGCATAGATATGCCGTCGCTTGCAAACGTAAACACGTTGGGCCATCTGAACGGTGCTGTCAGTGGGCCGCTTTTTGCCCGCCAGAGGAATTTACATGTCATCATCGGTTCGCAAAACCCTGCTCGCCCCAAGTCTTGTCATTCTGGCTACGGCCCTGCCCCTCATGGCCGGCGCCGCCCTCGCCCAGACCCCTCCGGCCGCGCAGGCCCCTTCGCCGGCAACCTCACCGGCCGCCGTCCCCGCCGTCGACCCTTCCAAGGTGGTGGCCCGGGTGAACGGCATCGAGATTACGGAAGGTGACCTCGCCATCGCAGCTGAGGATCCGGGACTCCAGATGCCCAACGTCCCGGACGAGCAGAAGCGCGAGCTCCTGACCGGCTACATGATCGACCTGAAGCTTGGCGCCAAGGCAGCCGAAGCGGCCAAGGTCGGCAGCGGCGCCGATTTCGCCCGCAAGCTGGCCTATAACCGTGACAAGACCCTGCTGGACGAATACCTCAACGAGACGGCCAAGAAGGCCGTGACGCCCGAGGCCGCCCGCAAGCTCTATGAGGAGACCGTCAAGAGCGTTCCCGCCGAGCAGGAAGTGCGCGCCCGTCACATCCTGGTGGAGAACGAGGACGAGGCCAAGGCGATCGCCACCCGCGTGAAGGGCGGCGAGGACTTCGCCAAGGTGGCCGGCGAGGTTTCCAAGGACCCCGGCTCGAAGACCGATGGCGGCGATCTGGGCTTCTTCACCAAGGACCGCATGGTCGAGCCCTTCGCCGAGGCCGCCTTCAAGCTCGAGCCCGGCCAGATCTCCGACCCCGTGAAGAGCCAGTTCGGCTGGCACGTGATCAAGGTCGAGGAAAAGCGCACCAAGCCCGCGCCGACCTTCGAGGAAACCAAGGACCAGGTGGAAACCTATCTCGGCCGCAAGGCCCAGCAGGACCTCATCGTCGGCCTGCGCAAGGACGCCAAGATCGAGAAGCTCGACGACAAGGGTAACCTCGTCGAGCAGAAGCAGCCTTAAGTATCGTATCCCTTCGGGAATCAATAGGGCGGCTGCAGGGCCGCCCTTTTTTGCTTAGAGTTGCGTATCTTTACGTAATCATTCGCGCTTTGGTTGTTTATAAAAAGCATGAATCACATGACATTTCTTTTTAAGCGCAATCAGCTTTCCTTATCATCCCTCAGTTTTGCCTTGCAAACCTGCAAATCCCGATAGAAGCACTTATCGATCCTATCTGTCCTGAGAGGATACTGCCCATTGGGCATTTTCTAATCTGAAAAGCCTCAGCCTGAACGGAGAAACCGAGGCTGGCTCTTCAACTCTCAGGAGAATATTTGTGACCATTTTTCATACTCCCCCCCGGGCACCGGGCGAAGCTGGCGTCACTGTCACCGATCCTTACTATCTGGAAGCAGGCGATCAGCTGATCGTCGGTGCGGCCACGACGGTCACGACGGAAACCAACGCGGTGAAAACCCCCGCCGTTTTCATGACATCAGATGCCGTCGTCTCGGTGACCGCCTGGTCCAACATTCGTGCCGATCGAGACACCTTGTTTGCGACGGGCGGCAACATCACCGTCAACCTGGAAGAGCAGGCCTATATCTACGGCAAATATTCAGGGGTTAATTTTGCAGGGACGGGCAATACGTTCAATCTGGCAAAATCCAGCCGTATTACCTGCGCCGGAGAGGGTACGGCGATCATAAGCGGCGGCGATTCCACCTTCAATCTGGCCTCGAACGCATTTATCGGCTTCCCCGACGGCAATCGCAGCCTCCTCCACACTGCCGTGAAGCTGACCAGCGGCGGCAACACGTTCAATATCGAGACCTCTGCCTCGGTAAACGGCGGCAGGAACGCGATCATCATCGAGGGTTCGAACAACCTCTTCAATAACAAAGGGCAAATTCGCTCCGAGACCAACACGACCATCGATCTCAACAGCGCGAGCGGCGGAACGAACACCTTCAAGAACGAAGGCAACATCCTCCGGGAAGTTGGCGCCGCCACAAGTGGCGGTCATGCCCCCGCAGTAGACAACCGCAAGGTGATCGAGAGCAAAGGCAATGCGGTCGACATCATCCATAACGGCGTCGCCTCCGGCAGGACTGCCACGCTCAAGGGTGACATCTATCTGCATGACGGCGACGACGTGATCTATAACTATGCCACGGGCGTCATCACGGGCGTCAATCCCAATCCTGGCATCGTCGACACGGGAGCCGGCGAAGATCGTGTCATCAATGCAGGCCGCATCGATAACCTCGTCCGCCTCGGCTCGGGCGATGACTTCTACGACAGCTCGTCCAGCAGCCATGACGACTTAGTCGAAGGACAGGCCGGATCGGACATCCTGATCGGCGGTTCCGGCGCCAATACCTTTGATGGCGGCGCGGACGCGGATTCGCTTTACGGCGGCGCAGGCAGCGACACGCTCACCGGCGGCACCGGCGACGACTTCCTGAAGGGCGGCACGGGAGCTGACGCCTTCGTGTTCGACAACCTCACGAGCATCGACACCATCGACGACTTCGCGGTCGGCGAGGATGTCATTCTGCTGGAGTACGACGTCTTCACAGGCCTGTCGTATTATGGCTCCCTCTTCGCAGACAGCTTCCATGTCGGAGCGCAGGCGGCCGACGCCCATGATCGGATCATCTACAATGCCGAGAGCGGCCATCTGCTCTACGATGCGGACGGAACAGGCTCGGCTGCGGCTGTGCAGTTCGCGCAGCTTTCCAAGCACCTTGCTCTGACGGCTGCAAGCTTCGCCATCGTCTGAGGGCTGGTGCCGAACTAATGCGTGTCTCCGCAGCCTTGCGCTGCGGAGACTTTCTTTTCTCCCGAGGGCAATCTTTATTTGTTCGTCCGCCCCATCTGGTTGGGATCGACATCGAGATCGCTGCGCGGGCGTTTCTCGGGCTTCGTCTTGGGGTGCTTGGCTGTCATGAAAGCCTCCGTCATTGGCAGACTGGGTCAACGAGGACACAGCGGGCATATTCCTTGCAGTCCGGTGCGGTGCGCCCGCAGCTTTGTCTTGACAAAAACCTCGGAAAATCCACAGGTCACGTTTCCTAACGGTATTCCATCCGCAGATTTTCGAGACCCTTAAGCATGTCCAAGACCGTGTCTCCGCTGGCGCCCAAGTCGTATCCCGCCCTGCCCGCCATCGACGGCGTCAGGATCGCGACCGCGGAGGCCGGCATCCGATACAAGAACCGGACGGACGTGCTCTATGTGACGCTGCCCAAGGAGACGACGGTGGCGGGCGTGTTCACCCGCTCCAAGTGCCCGTCCGCCCCCGTGGACTGGTGCCGCAAGAACCTCGCGAAGGGCACTGCGCGGGCGCTCGTGGTCAATTCCGGCAACGCCAATGCCTTCACCGGCAAGACCGGCGCTGAAGCCGTGAAGCTGACGGCCGAGATCGCGGCGGAAGCCGCCGGCTGCCGCGCCTCGCAGGTCTTCATCGCCTCCACCGGCGTGATCGGCGAACCGCTCGACGCCACCAAGTTCGAGGGCGTGCTCGCGGCTTGCGAGAAGAAGGCCAAGCCCACCGCCTGGCTCGATGCGGCCAAGGCGATCATGACCACCGACACCTTCCCGAAGGTGGCGACCCGCACGGCCACCATCGGCGGCGTGAAGGTCACGATCAACGGCATGGCGAAAGGAGCGGGCATGATCGCGCCGGACATGGCGACCATGCTCTCCTTCATATTCACCGATGCGCCGATCGCGGCGCCCGTGCTTCAGGCGCTGCTCAAGAAGGGCGCGGACAAGAGCTTCAACTGCGTGACGGTGGACAGCGACACCTCCACCTCGGACACGCTGCTCTTCTTCGCCACGGGTGCTGCGGCCGCGAAGGGCGCGCCCGCGATCTCGCTGCCGAGCGACCGGCGCCTCAAGGAATTCCGCGCAGCCCTCGA
This sequence comes from Microvirga sp., assembly GCA_041913065.1. Classification (GTDB taxonomy): domain Bacteria; phylum Pseudomonadota; class Alphaproteobacteria; order Rhizobiales; family Beijerinckiaceae; genus Microvirga. The sequence goes on from JAYSGD010000002.1 coordinate 174,923, forward strand.
AGATCTGCTCATCGACCTCGCCCAGCAGGTAGCCCGCGACGGTGAAGGCGCGCGCAAGTTTGTGACCGTGAAGGTGACCGGCGCGACCGGAGCCAGCTCGGCCAAGCGCATCGCGATGGCGATTGCGAACTCACCGCTGGTGAAGACCGCCGTTGCCGGAGAGGACGCCAATTGGGGCCGCGTTGTCATGGCGGTCGGCAAGGCGGGTGAGCCGGCCTTGCGCGACAAGCTCGCCATCTGGTTCGGCGATATCCGCGTGGCCGTGAAGGGCGCGCGCGATCCCGAGTACAGCGAGGCGAAGACCACGGCCTACATGAAGGGCGACGAGATCACGATCCGCGTCGATCTCGGCCTCGGCCGCGGCGAGGCCACGGCCTGGACATGCGACCTCACCAAGGCCTACGTGGAAATCAACGGCGATTACCGCAGCTGATCAGGGTGTGACCGTCACCTTGCGCTTGATGGAAATGCGCATCGGGCCGCCATACTGGTCCTTGCCGATGATCATGTAGGTGAACTCGTCAGGCCCCTGATATTTGGGCTTCGCGACGTAGAACGGGCGCATGTTCTGCACACCGGCCCGGCCGGTTTTCGGGGCCTGGGTTATCTTCACGTCCTCGATCATTCCGGGAATGCCGTTGACGTTGAAAGAGCAGCCCGTGCCTGCATTGATCGTCATCGCACCCTCGGCCTCAACGATGTTGCCATTGAAGTAGATGGGAGCGGCCGAGCAGGCGGCCTGAGCTTGTGTCGCCAGGCCGGACAGAGTTGCAAAGGCCACGGCGGCAAACAGTTTGTTCTTCATGGGGTTCTTCCTGAGCGACTTTATTTGTCATTGTATAACACAGGATTTTTTGCCTTGGCTATACGCCCAGTTGTCATGAACAGCGAAATCTGCTGAGGAACCTGTCATGACCACGAACACGCCTTCCCTCAAGCTCACCCTCGTCGTCGCCGTCGCCCTGGTCGACGCCGACAACCGCATCCTTCTGGCGCAGCGTCCAGAGGGGAAGCAGCTGGCGGGTTTGTGGGAGTTTCCCGGCGGCAAGGTCGAGCCGGGCGAGCGGCCCGAGGAGACGCTGATCCGCGAACTGCACGAGGAGCTCGGCATCACCGTAAAGGAAGCGTGCCTCGCGCCGCTGACCTTCGCGAGCTTTCCTTACGAGACCTTCCACCTTCTCATGCCGCTCTATATCTGCCGCCGCTGGGAGGGTTTCGTGCAATCGATGGAGGGGCAGGCGCTGAAATGGGTGAAGCCGCAGGAGCTGCGGCATTACCCGATGCCGCCGGCGGACGAACCGCTGATTCCCTTCCTGCTCGACCTCCTCGGCCCTTGAGAGATTGGTTCATCATGTCGATGTTCGTCTCGTCACGCGTCTTCCATCTAGTCCCCTCCCCCTTGTGGGGAAGGAGGGCTACCGGCGCAATTCCTGCCGATCTCTAACCATGTCCAAGCCACCACAAGGCACCGGAGCCGCCTCCGCGCCCACGCCCGGTTTCATCCTCGCCAATCTGCTCATCTGCTCGGCTCTCTGGGGCAGCTCGTTTCTGTTCGTGAAGCTGAGCGGAGACCTGAACCCTTTCGTGCTCGCGGCCATGCGCGGATTGATCGGCGCGGTCTCGCTCGCGGCCTGGTTCACGTTGCAGGGCAAGAGCATCCTGCCGCAGCGCCATGAATGGCGGATCTGGGCTTTTCTGGGCACCTTCAACGGCTGGCTGCCGAATGTGCTCGTCGCTTTTGCCCTAACTCAAATTCCGACCGCGCCCGCTGCGATGATTCAGGCCTCGTCGCCGCTGATCGTCGCCCTCTTCTCTCACCTGCTGTTCGTGGATGAGAAGCTGACGCCGCAGCGCTTTCTCGGCGTGCTCGTCGGCTTCATCGGCATGGGCATCCTGATCGGCCCCGCCGCGCTGCCGGACAGCGGCATCAGCCTTGCCGGCCTCGTCGCCATGTTCATGACCGCGTGCAGCTACGCCTCCGCGAACATCTACGTGCGCACCGTCAAGCATGCGGACCCGGCGCGCATGGCGCTGGGCCAGCAGATCACGTCCGGCACGGCGGCAACCTTGCTTGCGCTCGTCATGGTCGGTCCTGCGGCCTTCATGCCGGTCGCCACACATGCCGCACCGTTGCTGGCACTGGGCGTCATGTCCACGGCGCTGCCGATCCTGCTGTTCATGCACCTCATCCGACGCACCGGCCCGACGCGCGCCTCCATGGTGGGTTATCTCGCGCCGGTCTGGACCATTCTGCTCGCGGTGCTATTCCTCAACGAGAGCGTGGGCCTGCGAGAACTCGCCGGCGGCGCGGTGGTGCTCGCCGGCGTGGCGCTGGTTTCGTTCAGCGGACGCTTGAGGACAATCCGCTGAGCGCCCTGCGCGTCGCGGGCGGAATCTCGACAGGGCGCTGCGTCTCGCGATCAACGTAGACATGGACGAAATGTCCCTGCGCAGCGGCGGAATCAGCGCCTTCCTTGAAGATGCCGATCTCGTAGCGCACGGACGAACGTCCGAGATGCGCGACCACGATGCCTGCCTCCAATTTCTCGGGAAACGCGGCGCTCTCGAAATACGCGCAGCCCGATTCCACCACGAGTCCGATGACGGGGCTGTCACCGATGGAGAGCAATCCATTCTCGACGAGCCATCCATTCACGGCGGAATCGAAGTACGAGTAGTAATGCACGTTGTTCACGTGCCCATAGGCATCGTTGTCCATCCATCGCGTGGTGATGGGCCGGAAGATCGCAAAGGCCGACCGGTGGCGGCGCGTCGGTTTGGTGCTCACCACGCCGCCTCATAGATCGCGCGCGCATCCTCCAATGAGACCGGGCGTGGGTTGTTCACGAGAAGCCGCGTCTGCTTCATCGCATCCTCCGCCAGCATCGGCACCGCATCCTTCGGGATGCCGACATCGCGCAGGCGCGGCTGCAATCCGACTTGGGCACAAAGACCGGCGATAGCCTCGGCGAAAGCGGCTGCGGTGGCCTTTCCTTCGAGTTCGGCAAACACGTAAGGCGCGAGCTCCGCATAGGTGCTCTCGCAGGCGCTCGCATTGAAGCGCAGCACATGCGGCAGCACGAGCGCGTTCGACAAGCCGTGCGGCACGCCGAAATGTCCGCCGATGGGATAGGCCAGCGCATGCACCGCCGCCACCGGCGAATTCGCGAAAGCCTGGCCTGCGAGCATGGAGCCGAGCAGCATCGCAGCCCTGGCCTCTTTGTCCGCACCATGATGCACCGCCCGTTCGATGTTGCGGCCGAGCAGGCGCAAGGCTTCCCGCGCCAGCGCCTTCGAGACGGGATTGTTGTTGGCACTCGCCGACGTATAGGCCTCGATGGCATGCACCATCGCATCGATGCCCGTTGCAGCCGTCACATGCGGCGGCAGGTTCACGGTGAGATCGGGATCGAGCAGCGCGATATCGGGGATGAGCAGCGGCGAGACGACGCCCTTCTTCTCATGCGCGCCGGTGGTGACGATGGAAATCGGCGTGACTTCCGAACCGGTGCCCGCCGTCGTCGGGATGGCGAGAAGCGGCAGGCGCGGACCCTTGGCGATGCCGACGCCGTAAATCTCGGGCAACTCCTCGCCGCTTCGCACGAGAAGCGCGACGAGCTTCGCCACATCGATGGAAGAGCCGCCGCCGAATCCGATGACGGCCCGCGCATCGAAAGCCTTTGCTTGGGCAACGGCTGCCAGCACCACATTTTCCGGCGGATCGGCCACGACGCCATCGAACACGTCGACGGCGATGCCCGCCTCTTCCAGAATGGTCAGCGCCTGCGCGACGAGCCCCGTCTTGACCAATCCAGCATCGGTGACGAGCGCCACGCGTGGCCCAAGCCTTTGGGCCGCGAGCTCACCCAGCCGCGCGATGCCGCCGGAGCCCGCGATGAGCGAGGGAACCGTGTTGAAGGTGAATGGCGACATGAGGCGTTTCCTTTGTCGCCGGAGATTGCCTGAAAAGAAGCCGATCAAGCAATCCAAAACCCGTCAGCCATTGGGAGCATGACTAGTCAGTGAACTCCTCGATGGCGTCCACCTTCTCTGGGTAGAATGCCACATGCTCCTTGATGGCGGCGACAGGCCGGGCTGGCTCCTCGTAGCTCCAAGCCGCGTTCTCCCGCACGAGCCCGCCGCCATTGACCGTGAAATAGGAAGCGTCGCCCTTGTAGGGGCAATGCGTGCAATGATCGGTGGGATCGAGGAGGTCCATGTGCACGTCCTCTCGGGGGATGTACTGCACAGCCGGCAATGTGGCTTCCTGGAGGGTCAGCGCCTGCGTGGTCTCGGCGACGATGAAACCGCCGAGCATGACCCGGATGCGGTGCGGATTGGGCGTGATCGTGATCGGGTGGTCCGGACCGGGCTCTTTCATGGCGCGACGATTCTCCAACGGGTTCTGGAAAACGATCGGCAGCGTACTCAAGTTGCAGCGGCGCGGCCCACCGCTACGAAAGATCATTCCCCTTTCGGATGACCCCCTCCGTTCTTCACGCCCAGAGCATCGGCCAGCCGCACCTGGGCCGAGCCCGGCTTGAGGGGCTTCTGCTGACTCTCGTGCGGCGTCCAGCCGGACAGCCAGACGATCTCGAAGGTTGCCGGAATACGCCCATCGGGATCGCCGAACCTTTCCGCATAGATTTCGGCCGCCCTGAAAAGCGTCGCGCGCTTCAAAGGCGTCCGGCGGCGGTCGTTGAGGGCGTTGGTCAGCCCCATGCGGCGCAGATCGCGCATGAGGGCGAAGGCATTGGCATAGCGCACGCGCACGACATCCGTGTCGGTGACCGGCAGCGCGAAGCCTGCCCGCTGCAGCAGGCCGCCGATGTCGCGTAGATCCGCGAAGGGCGCCACGCGAGGGCTGACGCCGTCTTCGAGTTCGGACTCGGCCTGTGTCATGGCCTGCCGCAGCTCGGTGAGCGTCGAGCCGCCGAGAAGCGCACCGATGAACAGGCCATCGGCTTTCAGCGCGCGGCGGATCTGGATGAGCACGCCCGGCAGGTCGTTGACGCCCTGAAGCGCCAGCAGGGAGATTGCCAGATCGAAACAATCGTCGGCGACCGGAAGCCGCTCCTCGTCGGTATGGATCGCACCGGGTTCAGGCAAGGGCGACAGGCGCACGACCTTCTCGACCCGCCCGCTGCGCTTGAGCGCCTCGCTGGCGAGCGGCGTCGGCGTCCCCACGTCGAGCGCCAGGGGGAAGGGCCTGAGCACCGCGGCCAGTCGCTCCTCCAGATCTTCCACGGCGCGAACCAGCAGAAAATCCGCATAGCCTTCCTTCATGGCCCGCAGGAGGCGATGACGGACAAGGGCGCGGTCGAAGACGAGAGGTGTGCTCATAAGGCGCTGGATATGGCGTGGATTGAGTCGGGAGCCAAGGGAATTTGAGTGGAGGCTGCTTCCCTCCCCGCAAGGGGGAGGGAACAACCGCACTCGCCCTTCCCCGCCTCAACCGCTAAGCTTGACCCATGAGCGACCTGACCGAGACGCAAGCAATTCGCTTCTCGACCCGCCTGCACCAAGCGGCGCGGGCGGTCTCGCGCTCGGCCTTGAGCCTCCTCTATCCGCCCGGCTGCATCGCCTGCCAAGGCGCCACCGGCGAGCCTCACGGCCTATGCGCCGCTTGCTGGGCTGGCATGCGCCTGATCGAGCGCCCGTTCTGCGAGAGGCTCGGCATTCCGTTCCAGGTGGACCTCGGCCAGCCCCTGCTCTCGCCTGCCGCCATAGCCGATCCGCCCGTCTTCCAGCGGGCCCGAGCGGTTGCGGAATATGACGGCACGGCGAGCCTTCTCGTGCACCGGCTCAAATATAATGACCGGCTCGAACTCGCCCGTGGCCTCGGCGTCATGATGGCCCGGGCGGGAAGCGAGCTGTTGAGCGAGGCGGACGTGATCGTGCCCGTGCCGCTCCATCGCTGGCGCCTGTGGCGGCGGCGCTTCAACCAGGCCATGGCCCTGGCCAGGGTGGTGTCGGAGCAGAGCCAGGTCCCTTGCGACCCCTTCCTGCTCAACCGCGTCAAACGGACCCGGCGGCAGGTCGGGCTCACGAAGTCCCAGCGGCAGATGAACCTGCAGGGGGCCTTCCGCGTGCCCGCTGAAGCCAAGGCAAAGCTCAAGGGCAAGCGGGTGCTCCTCATCGACGATGTGCTCACCACCGGCTCCACGGCGAACGCCGCCTCCCGGGCGCTTTTGCGCGGCGGCGCGGCCTCGGTGGATGTTTTGGCCTTTGCCCGCGTGGGACAAGAGTTGTGATCCGGCGTTGAATCTTCCTATATCTACCGCAACACCGGAGACCATCATGCCGTCCATCACGATCTACACCAAAGGCTGGTGCCCTTATTGCTCGGCCGCCAAGAAGCTTCTCGACGACAAGGGCGTCGATTTCACCGAGATCGACATCGAGAAGAAGCCTGAGGCGCGGGCGGAGATGATCCAGAAGGCCGCCGGGCGCACCACCGTGCCGCAGATCTTCATCGGCGACAGGCATGTGGGCGGCTGCGATGATCTTTATGCCCTCGACGACCGGGGCCAGCTCGAGCCCATGCTTCAGGCCTGACGGAGACACCGATGACCCAGACCCGCTTTACCGCCGCCTGCGTGCAGATGCGCTCCGGCCGCGACGTCCTGAAGAACCGCGACGCCGCGGTGGCCCTCGTGCGCGAGGCCGCCGACAAGGGCGCCCATTTCGCCCAGACGCCGGAGATGACCTCCCTCGTCTGCCGGGACCGGGCGGAGCTGTTCGACAAGGTGGGGCCGCAAGCGAACGATCCGGTGCTTGCCGCCCTGCAGGAGGTGGCGCGGGACAAGGGCATCCATGTCCATATCGGCTCCATTGCCGTGAAGGAGGGCGACAAGGTCGCCAACCGCGCCTTCCTGATCGACACGGATGGCGAGATCGTCGCGTCCTACGACAAGATCCACCTCTACGACGTGGACCTTCCGAACGGCGAGAGCTGGCGGGAATCCGCCACCTATACCGGCGGCACTCATGCGGTGGCAGCCCCCCTGCCCTGGGGCATGCTCGGCATGACCATCTGCTACGACGTGCGCTTCGCGGCGCTCTACAAGGCACTGGCCGAGAACGGCGCATCGTTCCTCTCCGCGCCCGCGGCTTTCACCAAGCAGACCGGCGAAGCCCATTGGCACGTGCTGCACCGGGCGCGGGCCATCGAGACCGGCTCCTTCATGATCTCCGCCGCCCAAGGCGGCCTGCACGAGGATGGCCGCGAGACCTACGGCCATTCGATCATCATTGATCCGTGGGGCCGCGTGCTGGCGGAAGCAGGCTCCGAGCCCGGCGTGATCCTCGCCGAGATCGACCCCGCCCTCGTCACGGAAGTGCGCGGGCGCATTCCGACCCTGAAGAACGCGCGGCCGTTCAAGATCGAAGTCGTGCCGGAACCCGGCACCATCGGACAGGCTGCAACCGCGTAAAGTTTCGAACATCAAAGGACATGATCAAGTACGCCCTGGCCTGCGAGCAGGCCCACGAATTCGAGAGCTGGTTTCCTTCGAGCGAGGCGTTCGAGACGCAGCGCAAGCGCGGCTTCGTGACCTGCCCGTTCTGCAACTCGCCCAAGGTCGAGAAACAGATCATGGCGCCCTCCGTGGCGCGCACGGACAAGGCAGCGCCGGTGGCATCAACGCCGGAGCCGCAACCCGTGGCCGTTCTCTCGGATCAGGAGCGTGAACTGCGCGCCGCTCTGCGCGCCTTGCGCGAACACGTGATGAAGAACTCCGAAGACGTGGGCAAAGGCTTCGTCGAGGAAGCCCGCAAGATGCACTACGGCGAAGCGGAAGAGCGCTCGATCTATGGCGAGGCCGACATGGAGGAAGCCCGTGCGCTTCTCGAGGAAGGCATCGACGTGCTGCCCCTGCCGGTTGTGCCGGATGACAGGAACTAGCCTGGCCGTTTCACGATTACGCTTGGACCATGAGTGACAGGCGGAGTGGCGTTTGACGGTCTTCTTCACCAGCGACACCCATTTCGGCGATCCGCGCGTGCTGCGGATCGACAAGCGTCCGTTCAAGACGATCCCCGAGCACGACGCCGCGCTCATCGCCAATTGGAACGACACCGTTTCACCGGATGACGAAGTCTGGCATCTCGGCGATTTCGCGCTGCATGTGCGGCCGGAACGCATCGATGAATTGCTCGGTCTCCTCAACGGCCGCAAGCACCTGATCACCGGCAACAACGACGGCGCGGCAACATTGGCGGCGAAGGGCTGGGAGAGCGTGCAGGCTTATGCGGAACTCATGCTCGACGGGCATGCGCTCGTGATGTGCCATTATGCCTTTCGTACCTGGAAGAACATGGGGCGCGGCTGGATCGACCTGCACGGCCATTCCCACGCCAAGCTCAAACCCCAGACCCGGCAATACGATGTGGGCGTGGATGCGTTCGATTATCGTCCCGTCACGATAGAGACGATTCTGGCCTCCCGGGGGCGCCGGAAGGCCGGATGATGGGCTAGCGCGCATGGGAGGCTGCCGTTCGCCTGTGCCCCACGCGCATCCCGGCTCATGACTTTGTGATGGGGAAACGCGCTTTTGCCCTTTGCCATGAGGCCATGCGCGCTATGACGGGTTCAACCAAAGGGAGAAATGGATGGATCGGCACGAGAGCGACCTGAGACCGACCGGACGCATCACATTGATGCGCAAGTTCCTCGAGAGCGAAGCCTCGGCCGGCATGATCCTCATGGGCGTGACGGTGATCGCCCTCATTCTCGCCAACTCGCCACTGGCCGGAGCCTATTTCGGCATCCTGAAAACATACATCTTCGGCCTGAGCATCCTGCACTGGATCAACGATGCGCTGATGGCGGTGTTCTTCTTGCTTGTCGGTCTCGAGATCAAGCGCGAGATGCTCGACGGGCAGCTCTCCACCTGGCCGCGCCGCATCCTGCCCGGCTTCGCCGCGCTCGGCGGCATGATCGTGCCGGCACTGGTCTATCTCGCGGTAACATGGGAACAGCCCAGCCTGCGAAACGGCTGGGCGATTCCGGCGGCCACGGATATTGCGTTCGCGCTCGGCGTGCTCGCCGTTCTCGGCTCGCGCGTGCCGACATCGCTCAAGATCTTTCTCACCGCGCTCGCCATTCTCGACGATCTCGGCGCGATCATCATCATCGCGCTGTTCTACACGAGCGACCTCTCGCTCGCGATGTTGGGGGCGGCGGCCTTGTGCCTTGCTCTTCTCGTGGTCTTCAATCGTCTGAACGTCACGCGGCTCCTCCCCTATATCCTCGTCGGCGCGATACTGTGGTTCTTCGTGCTGAAATCCGGCATCCACGCCACCCTCGCGGGCGTGGCGATGGCACTGACGATTCCGCTGCAGCCGAACCCGAAGGAGACCCGCGCTGAAGATGCGCCGCTGCATCGCCTGGAGCATGCCCTGCATAAGCCCGTGGCCTATGCGATCATTCCGATCTTCGGCCTTGCCAATGCAGGCGTGTCGCTCTCAGGCCTGTCGCTCGATGCGCTGTTCAGTCCATTGCCGCTCGGCATCGCGCTCGGCCTTTTCATCGGCAAGCAGGCTGGCGTCTTCGCGTTCTCGTGGCTCGCCTTCAAGCTCGACTGGGCCGATGTGCCGGCTGGCGCGACGCGGCTGCAATGCTACGGCGTGGCGCTGCTCTGCGGCATCGGCTTCACCATGAGCCTGTTCATCGGCGCCCTCGCCTTCCCGACCCAGCCGGAACTGAGCGACGCCACGAAGATCGGCGTGCTCATGGGCTCCGCCCTCTCGGCTCTTACGGGCTATGTGCTGCTCTCCCTCGCGCCGCGTGAGCAGCTTCAGATCCGCGAGGCGAGAAGCATGTAGTTGACCGAAAGGTCCTGCGACAGCGACCACGTATCGCGCAGCGGATTGTAGGCCACCCCGGTCAGGTCGTGAACCGAGAACCCGGCCTTGCCGATGGCCTGCGACAGCTCGTCGGGCGTGACGAACTTGTCCCATTCGTGGGTGCCCTTGGGCAGCCAGCCGAGAATGTATTCCGCCCCGACGATGGCGGAGGCGAACGAGCGCAGCGTCCGGTTCAACGTCGCCATGGCAAGGCAGCCGCCGGGCTTTACCGCTTCAGCGCAGGCATTCACGAAGGCCTGCACGTCGGCCACGTGCTCCACCACCTCCATGGCGAGCACCATGTCGAAGGTCTCCCCCCTGGCGACCACGGCCTCCACGGTCTCGTTGCGGTAGTCGACGCTCACCCCCGCCCGTTCCGCATGGAGCTTCGCCACCGAGATATTGGTGGGCGCGGGGTCGAGGCCCGTGACCTTGGCGCCGAGGCGAGCCAAGGGCTCGGAAAGCACGCCGCCGCCGCAGCCCACGTCGAGGATCGTCAGGCCCTCAAGCGAACGGGCGGAGCGCGGGTCACGGTTAAAGCGCCGGCAGGCCTCGTCGCGGATATAGGCAAGGCGCACCGGGTTGAACTTATGCAGGACCTTCATGGGCCCGTTCGGGTCCCACCAGGTCCCGGCGATCTGCTCGAAGCGGGCGACCTCGGCCGGGTCGATGGTGGTGGCTGCGCCGTCGGTCATGAAAACTTGGTTCCTTAAAGGCAAGAAATGGCTCGGCCGCGTTGACAGCCGGTCCCCCTCCCGTCATGTATACGCGCCTTTTCGCCCCGCGAAGGGCAAAAAATTTTTCCCTGACCCTGAACGGCCTTCTTCGCATGCCCCGTCTTGTCATGAAGTTCGGCGGTACATCCGTCGCCAACGTCGAGCGCATCCGCAACGTGGCGCAGCACGTCAAACGCGAGGTCGAGGCCGGCTACGACGTGGCCGTGGTCGTTTCCGCCATGTCGGGCAAGACCAACGAGCTGGTCGGCTGGGTGAAGGACGCCTCCGCCCTCTACGACACCAAGGAATACGACGTGGTCGTGGCCTCGGGCGAGCAGGTCACCTCGGGCCTCCTGGCCGTCGCCTTGCAGGAAATCGGCATCAACGCCCGGTCCTGGCAGGGCTGGCAGATCCCGATCATGACCTCGGACGCCCACGGATCGGCCCGAATCGCCGATATCGACGGCTCCGGCATCATCGAGAGCTTCGAGAAGAACAAGGAAGTGGCCGTCGTGTCCGGCTTCCAGGGCGTCCATCAGGAGACGAAGCGCATCACGACCCTGGGCCGCGGCGGCTCGGATACGAGCGCGGTCGCGCTCGCCGCCGCCATTCAGGCCGAGCGCTGCGACATCTATACGGATGTGGACGGCGTCTACACCACCGATCCGCGCATCGTGCCGAAGGCGCAGCGCCTGGATAAGGTTTCCTACGAGGAAATGCTGGAGATGGCCTCCCTCGGGGCCAAGGTGCTTCAGGTGCGCTCGGTGGAGCTCGCCATGATGCACCGGGTTCCGACCTATGTGCGTTCCAGCTTCGACGATCCCGCCGACCCCAAGCTCGGCACCCTCATCTGCGACGAGGAAGACATCATGGAACAGCAGGTTGTCACGGGCATCGCCTATTCGCGCGACGAAGCCCAGATTACGTTGCGGAATGTGGCCGACAAGCCCGGCATCGCCGCCTCGATCTTCGTGCCCCTGGCCGACGCCAACATCAACGTGGACATGATCATCCAGGTCGTGTCCGACGACACCACCACCACGGACCTGACCTTCACGGTGCCTTCCGCCGAGTACGAGCGGGCCTGCGCGGTGCTCAACGCCCACAAGAACGAGATCGAGTTCAGGGATCTCCAGGGCGCCACCGACGTGGTGAAGGTTTCGGCCATCGGGGTCGGCATGCGCAGCCATGCCGGCGTTGCCGCCAAGGCCTTCAAGGCCCTGGCCGACAAGGGCATCAACATCCGCGCGATTACAACTTCCGAGATTAAATTCTCGGTGCTGATCGACTCCGCCTATACGGAGCTTGCGGTTCGTACCCTCCACTCGCTATACGGCCTCGATAAAGCCTGATTGACGGCTGGTCCGTCAGCCTGCGACACTCTACCGAACAACCGCCGGTTTGCCTGCCCGGCACCGTAGGACGGGAACTGTTAAGCTCATGCCCAGCGCCCCCGGCGGTCCGCGCCTTCTGCTGCGCCGCCTCCGCGAGATCATGGCGGAGCCGGTCGGGGCGCAGGACCGCCTTGATAAGATCGTCACGCAGATCGCCGCCAACATGGTGGCGGAGGTGTGCTCCGTCTACGTGATGCGCGGCGACGGCGTGCTCGAGCTGTTCGCGACCGAGGGCCTGAACCGGGAAGCCGTCCACCTCACCGTCATGCGCTCGGGCGAAGGCCTCGTCGGCCTCATCGCCTCGACCGCCGAGCCCCTGTCCCTGTCGGACGCGCAGAGCCACCCGTCCTTCTCCTACAAGCCCGAGACGGGCGAAGAGATCTACCACGCCTTCCTCGGCGTGCCGCTGCTCCGCGCCGGCAACACCATGGGCGTCCTGGTCGTCCAGAACAGAACGTACCGGGTTTATACGGAAGAGGAGATCGAGGCGCTCCAGACCACCGCCATGGTGGTGGCCGAGATGATCGCTTCCGGCGAATTGCAGGCGTTGGCCCCCGTGGATACCGGCATCGCGCTCCGCCGCGCCGTCTACCAGAAGGGCACGTCGCTGGCCGAGGGCGTGGGCCTCGGCCATGTGGTGCTCCACGAGCCGCGCGTCGTCATCAAGAACCTCATCGCCGAGAACGTCGAATCCGAGCTGAAGCGCCTGGACACGGCCATCGGCGAGGTGCGCGTCTCCATCGACGAGCTGATCGAGCGGGGCGACGTGGCCCATCACGGCGAGCACCGCGAGGTTCTGGAAACCTTCCGCATGTTCGCCCACGACCAGGGCTGGCTCAGGCGCATGCGCGAGGCGGTGACATCCGGCCTCACGGCCGAAGCCGCCGTGGAGCGGGTGCAGTCCGACAACCGCGCCCGCATGCTGCGCCAGACGGACCCCTATCTGCGCGAGCGCCTGCACGATCTCGACGACCTCGCCAACCGCCTGCTCTTCCGCCTGATCGGGCGCGACCTGGTGGCCGACCGCAGCACCCTGCCGGAGAACGCCATCATCGTGGCGCGCTCCATGGGTCCGGCTGCGCTGCTCGACTACGACCGCTCGCGCCTGCGCGGCCTCGTGCTGGAGGAAGGCGGACCGACCAGCCACATCGCCATCGTGGCCCGCGCGCTCGGCATCCCCGCCGTGGGCGAGGTCTCGAACGCCACGTCGCTCACGGAGCCTGGCGATGCGATCATCGTCGATGGCGCGGCGGGCGAGGTCCAGATCCGGCCCAAGCCCGACGTGGAGGCTGCCTATGCCGAGAAGGCGCGCCTGCGCGCCCGGCGCCAGGAGCAGTATCTCAAGCTGCGCAACGTGCCCTCCGTCACCAAGGACGGCGCGGCGATCTCGTTGAATCTCAATGCGGGCCTCGTCATCGACCTGCCGCATCTCGACGACACGGGGGCCGAGGGCATCGGCCTGTTCCGCACGGAGCTGCAATTCATGGTCGCCGAGCGCATGCCCTCGGCCTCCGACCAGCAGGCGCTTTACGGCGCCGTCTTCGCCGCTGCCGGCGATCGCCCAGTCACCTTCCGCACCCTCGATATCGGCGGCGACAAGATCCTGCCCTACATGCAGGCGGTGGAAGAGGAGAACCCGGCTCTTGGCTGGCGCGCCATCCGTATCGGCCTCGACCGTCCCGGCCTACTGCGCGCGCAGGTCCGCGCCCTGCTGAAGGCTGCCGCCGGGCGGCCGCTCAAGATCATGTTCCCGATGGTCGCGACCTGCGACGAGTTCGAGCGCGCCAAGCAGATCGTGGAGAAGGAGAAGACCTATCTCTCCAACCACGGCCATCCCCTGCCCTCCGATCTCAAGCTCGGCGTGATGCTGGAGGTGCCCTCCCTCCTGTTCCAGCTGAAGGAGATCTGCTCGCGGGCGGATTTCATCTCCATCGGCTCGAACGACCTGATGCAGTTCCTCTTCGCCATCGACCGGGAGAACCGGCGCGTGTCGGACCGTTTCGACCCGTTGAGCACGCCGATGCTGCGGGCGCTGCGCATGGTGGCCGAACAGGCCAACGCCCATGGCTGCCAGACGACCCTGTGCGGCGAGATCGGCGGACGTCCGCTCGAGGCCATGACTCTGCTGGGCCTCGGCTTCCGCGCGCTTTCCATGTCGCCGGCGTCCATCGGCCCGGTGAAGGCGATGCTGCTCGCTCTCGATGTCACCGAGCTCAAGGCCTTCCTCGATGAGGAGCTGGAGAGCGCCGGCAGCGGCGATACGCTGCGACAGAAACTGATCCAGTTCGCCGAAAGCCGTGGTATCCCGGTCTAATGATTGCGCCTCCCTCCGACCGCCTGAACGCCATTCTCGCTCGCCATGACATCATCATGGCGACGCTCAATGCCGGGCCCGATCCCGAAACCTTCGTGTCGCTCTCCCGCGAGCTGGCGGAACTCGACGGCGTCGTCGGCGCCATCCGCGCCTATCGCGCCACGGAGGACAACCTGAACGGCCTCCAGGCCATGCTCGACGATCCCGCGATGGATGCCGAGATGCGCTCGCTCGCCGAGGAGGAAATCCCTCAGGCCCGTGAGGATCTGGAGAAGGCCGCGCAGGATCTGCGCATCATGCTGCTGCCCAGGGACGAGGCGGACGAGAAGAGCGCCATCCTCGAAATCCGCGCCGGCACCGGCGGCGACGAGGCCGCGCTCTTCGCGGGCGATCTGCTGCGCATGTACACGCGGTACGCAGACCTGAAAGGCTGGAAGGTCGAGATCGTGTCCGAGAGCGAGGGCACGGCGGGCGGCTACAAGGAAGTGGTCGCCGAGATCAAGGGACGCGGCGTGTTCGCGCGGCTGAAATTCGAGAGCGGCGTGCACCGAGTGCAGCGCGTGCCCGACACGGAAACGCAAGGCCGCATCCACACCTCCGCCGCCACCGTCGCCGTGCTGCCGGAAGCCGAGGACGTGGACATCGTCATCAACGATGCCGACCTGAAGATCGACACCATGCGTGCGCAGGGTGCCGGCGGCCAGCACGTGAACAAGACGGAATCCGCGATCCGCATCACGCATATTCCTTCCGGCATGGTGGTGTTCGTGCAGGACGAGCGCTCCCAGCACAAGAACCGCGCCCGCGCCATGGCTCTGCTGCGCTCACGCCTCTACGACGCCGAGCGCACCGCCAAGGACGCGGCCCGCGCCGCCGACCGCAAATCCCAGGTGGGTTCCGGCGACCGCTCCGAGCGCATCCGCACCTACAACTTCCCGCAAGGGCGCGTGACAGACCACCGCATCAACCTCACGCTCTACAAGCTCGAGGAAGTGATTGCGGGCAACGCGCTCGACGAGTTGATCGACGCGCTGATCACCGAGCATCAGGCCGCCCAGCTGGCGGATCAGGACAGGGCCGCATGATCGAAGGGCTGAGCCACATCACGCTCATCACCCGCGATCTGGAGCGCATGAGCGCGATCATCGAACAGGTTCTCGACGGCAAGGAAGTTTACTCGTCAGGCGACGAGACCTTCTCGCTCTCGCGCGAAAAATTCTTCATCGTCGGCGGGCATTGGATCGCGATCATGGAAGGCGAGAGCCTGCCGACGCGAACCTATAACCACATCGCCTTCAAGATCGCCGCGTCGGATATCGACGCATACCGCGCCCGCATCGAAAAGCTCGGCCTGGAATTCCGCGAATCCCGCTCCCGCGTCGAGGGTGAGGGTCATTCGCTCTATTTCTACGACGAGGATAATCACCTCTTCGAGCTGCATACCGGCACGCTGGAGGGACGGCTGGAGCTGTATCGTCAGGGTCGAGCCCTTTCGGAAGCATGACGAAGAGCTGGAGCACGGATCCTGCAAAGCGGCCGTCTGACAGGCAGCGAAATTACGCTCGCTCCTTACGTCGAGCGCTCACGGAACCAGAGAAGAAGCTCTGGTGGCATCTCAAGCACCGACTGCCCCTGGAAAGAGGACATTTCAGGCGACAGGTTCCGATTGGCCCTTATGTCGCGGATTTCTGTTGCCTTGGAGCCAAGTTGATCATCGAAGTTGACGGAAATCAGCACGGCTTTGACGCGAACATAGCTCATGACGAGCGACGAACTCGCTACCTGAACGAGCAAGGCTTTCGGGTTATCCGATTCACGAACCGGGAAGTCATGACGTCCATCGATACGGTTCTGGACACGGTCCTCGCAGAATTGAGCGCGGGTTCCCTCCCCCTTGCGGGGAGGGATAAAAGGGTGGGGGTCGGAAAGTCAGAGCTCCTCGTGTCAGAGTATGAGCTCGACGAAGATACAGGATGCAAAAGTGTCTGAGCGCTCACCCGGTCAAACCACCCCCACCCCTACCCCTCCCCGCAAGGGGGAGGGGACAGCCGGCGTTTCTCGCGCCCAGGCTCTCAAAGAGCTTCGCCAGACCCTCGCCCAAGCTGGTTTCGAGACGGCGGCGCTCGATGCGCGGCTGCTGCTCCTGACGGCTCTGGACATCTCCGCGACCAATCTCGTGATCCATCCGGACATGCCCCTCACCCCGGAGCAGGAGCAGACCCTGGCGGAGTTCACCCGCCGCCGCCTCGCCCACGAGCCGGTGGCGCGGATCGTCGGCGAGCGGGAGTTCTGGGGCCTGCCCTTCCGCCTGTCGCCGGATACCCTCGTGCCCAGGCCCGATACGGAAACCGTGGTGGCGACCGTGCTGGAAATGCTGCCGGACCGCCAGGCCCCCTTGCGAATCGTCGATTTCGGCACCGGTTCGGGCTGCATCCTGGTGGCCCTGCTCCATGAGCTGCCTCAGGCGACAGGACTTGGAATCGATCTGTCCGAGGGCGCCCTTAGGACAGCCCGGGAGAATGCCCGGGCCAATGGGGTGGGCGAGCGGAGCCGTTTCGCTGCCTCCCGCTGGGCCGCTGCCCTGTCAGGCTCCTTCGACCTAATCGTCTCCAACCCGCCCTATATCGCCTCCTCCGTCATCCCGACCCTCGATGAGGAGGTGCGGGGGCATGACCCCCTCCTTGCTCTCGACGGGGGCCAGGATGGGCTGGAGCCCTACCGAATCCTCTTGGGCGAAGCCAGGCGGCTGCTCGTGCCCGGCGGGCTTCTGGCGGTCGAGATCGGCTATGACCAAGAAGAGGCCCTTCGAAGCCTGGCAGCGGAAAAAGGCCTTGAAATCCTTAACGTCGCGCACGATCTATCAGGTCATCCCCGGTGTGTCGCCATGAGGCGCTTGTAATCGCAAAAACTGGGTCTTTCTTGTCCCAGGGTGAGATAAAAGCTGAAATACCGCTTGTTGGACCGGGAGGAACCCGCTAGATTCGACCCTAAGACATCGTCATCGGTCGAGAAAAAGCGGTCACTCCATGGAGTGCATGCCGAAAGACCAAACGATATCCATCGCGCAGGCAGGGGCTTTTGAACAGCCGGGCGCGATCATCTGAACCCGACACTGAAGGAAAGCAGGGCGCTGGACGCCTTGACCGTACGACAGACGGTTTGCCACGCGAACGGTGGGCGTAAAGCCCGTTCGGTGAATTTTTGGCTGGCATATCGCGTGGGCTTGAAGAACCAGCGAGGCTCGTAGAGCAAGAAAATGAGACCAGGACAGAACAGGCGTATGCGCGGTCGTAACAACCGCAACAATGGTGGTGGCAAGGGTCCCAATCCCTTGACCAAGAGCTATGAGTCGAACGGCCCGGACGTGAAGATCCGCGGCACGGCTCAACATATCGCCGAGAAATACAGCCAGCTCGCCCGCGATGCGCAGGCCAGCGGCGACCCGGTGGCTGCCGAGAACTATTTCCAGCACGCCGAGCATTATTACCGCATCATCGCCGCCGCCCAGGAGCAGCTGCGCGAGCAGTACGGCTACCAGCAGCGCTTCGACGACGAGGGCGACGAGGACGGTTTCGGCCAGAGCGACCGCCCGAGCTTCGAGCGCACCGGCGGCAACGACGACATGGACCCCGCTTCCCAGCCGCAGCCTTACGAGAATCGCGGCGATGGCGAGCGTCCTTCCCGCTTCGATCGCGGGGAGCGCCAGGACCGTGGAGATCGCCAGGATCGCGGCGACCGTCAGGAGCGTGGAGATCGTCCCGAGCGCGGTGACCGTCGTGAGCGCTTCCAGCGTGACCGCGCTCCGCGCCAGGACTTCCCCCGTGACGACCAGCCCTTCGAGGGCGAGCGTCCGGCCCGCTTCGAACGCGGCGACCGTCCCGAGCGTCAGGACCGCCCCGAACGCGGGGACCGTCCCGAACGCGGCGACCGTCCCGAACGCGGCGACCGTCGCGAGCGTTTCCAGCGTGACCGCCGCCGCAACGAAGAGGCCGATGCTCCCGAGCAGGGCGCCCTGCCCGCCTTCCTCACGAACCCGGTGCGCCCTGCCGCTCCCGTGAACGACGAGGCTCCCGCCCCGGTCACGCAGGATCTCCTCGGTGATGTGGAAGAAGCCAAGGCCCGCGCCCCGCGCCGCCGCCGCACCCGCCGCGACATGGTCGAGGGCGCGAACGAGGAGGCTGGTTTCACGCCGGACGTGGAAACCCCTGCCGCCGAGTAAGACCGGCTAGGATAGCGAATGAAAAAGGGAGAGCTTTGCTCTCCCTTTTTTGTTGCCCATACCCTTTGGTGTCATCCCCGCGCAGGCGGGGATCCAGACCCGAGACGACGCCAGGAAGAGCGCCACGGCATCAGCCCTCTTCGTTCTGAAAAGGCTGTGCTTATGGATTCCCGCTTTCGCGGGAATGACAGGGAATGATGCGGCTCCTCATCCTGATAACAATCCCGGATCGGCTCACGCCGTCCGGGATGACCATCCTCAAAGCGCCAATGTCGCCTGCTCGGCCTCCAGATGATCGCCGACGGCCAGGGTGCCGCCATCGACGACCTCGGCATAAATGCCGCAATCGAAATGCCCATAGGCCTCCATGAGGCTCTTCGGGATCTGGAGATCGCGGATGCCCGTGTCAGGATCGACATTGGTGGCCGCGCAGCGCTCGATGCGCTTCGTCACCTTCAGGCGTGCGCCTGACGATGTGGTGAGTACCTGTCCCACGAGGTCGAACTCGGCCCAAGGCGCCAGTCCCTCGACATGAACATTGCCCCTGAAGCGCAGGGGATCGACCGGTGCGCCGATCTTGTTCTCCAACTCCCGCACGCTCGCCAGATTGATGAGCGAGACGAAGCCCCGCCGGGAATCGGTGAAGCGGAAGCCATCGGGCGCGCTCAGCACCTTCGGTGGGCCGCGTAGCTCCTTGGGCATGGAGCGGCGGAAGAACGCCTCGATGGCGAGCCGCCCCTGAGCCGTCGAGAGATCGCCCCGCGCCACCTCGCGCCCGCCCTCCTCGATGAAGAGCGTCGTGATGCTGTCGATGTATCGAGTCTTCAGCCGCGCCAAGCTTTCGTTGCGCATGAGCATGAGGAACTTGATCTTGGGCTGATGCTGCGGGTTCTCCGGCTCGAACCCGGCCGGACCGTTCTCGATGGCGAACAGCCGATCACCGGGGAAATACCCGCCTTTGGCGAGGGCGGCCGTTTCCAGCGTCTCGGGTGAAAGCCCCTTCACGGGATAGCGTTGGAGGGAGACGATGCGAATGGTCATGCCCTACCCGTAAGGCATGAACCCCATACGGAAAAGCCCCGCCGGCATGCGGCGGGGCTGATGATCCACGGCCTTCGATAGTATCAGGACGCGTCGCCCGAGCGCGCCACCCTGGAGCGCTTCATCTGGGGCGTGAAGCCGGCCTCTCTACCACGATCGACCTCAACATGATGCGTGTCGGCATGCATGCCCTCGTGGGAGGTCTGGTGTTCGGGGATATGGGCGGTCGGTCCGGCCTCCTGCTTCATGCGCAGGGCCTTTTCGGCATTGGCCTTCAGTTCCTCCTTGGCCTTCTCGGCCTTGCGCTTCTTGGGACTGAGACGGGAAATGAGATTGGAAAATGCCATGGTCATTTACTCCTTTGCGCGGGAGAGAACGCCGTCGCTCCGGTCGCTGCGATGGGTCGGTGGGGTCTGAACGTTCTGCCGGTTCTCGGGGATGTCGCGGGAGGTCTTCATCGTCCCGGTCGAATCGCCGATATCCCGGCTGTTCTCGGTGCGCTGCGGGGTCTCGTCCAAGCCCTCGCGGGCGCGTTCGGTCTCGGTGTTGTTCCCGAACGTCTCGGGCGTCACCGAGGGCTGCTGCTCCGCCGGGCTCTCCGGCACGGCTAAGCCAAGCTCTGCATTGCGCGCCAGATCGGCGCGGGCTTTTTCGGCATCGGAACGCGGATCGCGCGCCATGGAAGCCTCCTCGAAACAGGTGAGAACACGTGCTGGGTCAATGCGAGGCCGGCAGCGGGGTTCCCCTCTTGTTGTTCGAGGTCAAGGCACCCACCTTAAGCTGGAGCATCGTACGGAAAAGTGGATCCGGTTTTCCGCCCGAACGATGCTCCTTTGAGGAATAAGCATCGGAGTAGCCCCAAAAGTGCAAATCCACTTTTGGGTCCGATGCTAACGGATGCTTCGCGATGAAGGTCCGACATCACTGGGTCTGCTTGTGCCTCCAGGAGGGCGGGTAGACCTGAAAAGGGATGAACACGATGAACTTTGAAAAATACACCGAGCGCGCTCGGGGTTTCGTGCAGGCTGCGCAGAATCTCGCCATGCGGGAAGGCCATCCGCAGCTGTCACCCGGGCATGTGCTGAAGGTTTTGCTCGACGATCCTGAAGGCCTCTGCGCCGGTCTCATCGACCGTGCCGG
The DNA here is from genome assembly GCA_041913065.1 of Microvirga sp. Taxonomy (GTDB): domain Bacteria; phylum Pseudomonadota; class Alphaproteobacteria; order Rhizobiales; family Beijerinckiaceae; genus Microvirga. The sequence goes on from JAYSGD010000002.1 coordinate 195,596, forward strand.
CGGCAACTCGCGTCAGGCGCTCGCTGACGTCGAGCAATGGCTCGCCAAACAGCCGAAGGTTTCCGGCTCCGCCGCGCAGCCGCAAGCCACGCGCGACTTGATGCGCTTCTTCGACACCGCAGAGAAGGCAGCCGAGAAGGCGGGCGACTCCTACGTCACCGTCGAGCGCATGCTGCTGGCTCTCGCCGTCGAGAAGGACACGGAAGCCGGCAAAATTCTTGCTGCCGCGGGCGTGACCGCTCAAGGGCTGAACAACGCCATCAATTCCCTGCGCAAGGGTCGCACCGCCGACAACGCGACTGCGGAGAACGCCTATGACGCGCTGAAGAAATACGCGCGCGATCTCACCGAGGCCGCCCGCGAGGGCAAGCTCGATCCGGTCATCGGCCGCGACGAGGAGATCCGCCGCACGATCCAGGTTCTGTCGCGCCGCACCAAGAACAACCCGGTGCTCATCGGCGAGCCCGGTGTCGGCAAGACCGCCATCGTGGAAGGCCTGGCGCTGCGCATCGTCAACGGCGACGTGCCTGAATCGCTCAAGGACAAGCAACTGCTCGCCCTCGACATGGGCGCGCTGATCGCGGGCGCGAAATATCGCGGCGAGTTCGAGGAGCGGCTGAAGGCCGTGCTCAGCGAGGTCACAGCGGCCGAGGGCGGCATCATTCTCTTCATCGACGAGATGCACACGCTCGTCGGCGCCGGCAAAGCCGACGGCGCGATGGATGCCTCGAACCTTCTGAAGCCCGCGCTCGCGCGCGGCGAACTGCATTGCGTGGGCGCGACCACGCTCGACGAGTACCGCAAGCATGTGGAGAAGGACGCGGCCTTGGCCCGTCGCTTCCAGCCGGTCTTCGTGAGCGAGCCCACCGTGGAAGACACGGTGTCGATCCTGCGCGGCCTGAAGGAGAAGTACGAGCAGCATCACGGCGTGCGGATTACCGATTCCGCGCTCGTCGCCGCCGCCACGCTCTCGAACCGCTACATCACCGACCGGTTCCTGCCGGACAAGGCCATCGACCTCGTGGACGAGGCGTCTTCGCGCCTGCGCATGCAGGTCGATTCCAAGCCGGAAGAGCTCGACAATATCGACCGCGAGATCGTGCGCCTGAAGATCGAGCAGGAAGCGCTGAAGAAGGAAACGGATGCGGCCTCCAAGGATCGCCTCGAGCGCCTGTCGAAGGAACTCGCGGATCTGGAAGAGCGGTCTTCCGCCATCACGCAGCGCTGGAAGGCCGAGAAGGACAAGCTCGGCACCGCCGCCGACCTGAAGAAGAAACTCGAGGAAGCCCGCAACCAGCTCGCTTCCGCGCAGCGCTCCGGCGATTGGGCGAAGGCGGGCGAGCTCTCCTACGGCGTCATTCCGGGCCTGGAAAAGCAGCTTGCCGATGTGGAGGAGAAAGCCGATGGCGGCGGCCTGATGGAAGAGGCGGTGACGCCCGACCACGTGGCAGGCGTCGTCTCCCGCTGGACCGGCGTGCCCGTCGACAAGATGCTGGAAGGCGAGCGCGAGAAGCTGCTGCACATGGAGCAGGATCTGGCCAAGCGCGTCGTCGGCCAGCGTGAAGCGGTGGAAGCGGTCTCAACAGCCGTGCGCCGCGCGCGTGCAGGCCTGCAGGATCCGAACCGGCCCATCGGCTCGTTCATGTTCCTCGGCCCTACGGGCGTGGGCAAGACGGAGCTGACCAAGGCGCTCGCCGCCTTCCTGTTCGACGACGAGTCCGCGCTCGTGCGCATCGACATGTCGGAATACATGGAGAAGCATTCGGTCGCCCGTCTCATCGGCGCTCCTCCCGGCTATGTGGGCTATGAGGAGGGCGGCGCTCTCACCGAAGCCGTTCGCCGCAGGCCCTATCAGGTGGTGTTGTTCGACGAGATCGAGAAGGCGCATCCGGACGTGTTCAACGTCCTGCTGCAGGTGCTCGACGACGGACGCCTCACGGACGGCCAGGGCCGCACCGTGGACTTCCGCAACACGCTCATCATCATGACCTCGAACCTGGGGTCGGAATATCTGGTGAACCAGCCCGAGGGGCAGGACACCGATGCGGTGCGCGATGAAGTCATGGGCGTCGTGCGCTCGCATTTCCGGCCCGAGTTCCTCAACCGCGTGGACGAGATCATTCTGTTCCACCGGTTGAAGCGCTCGGAGATGGGCGCCATCGTCGATATCCAGCTCGCGCGCCTTGGAAAGCTCCTCGTCGATCGAAAGATCACCTTGGAGCTCGACGAAGCGGCCCGCGAATGGCTCGCCGACAAGGGCTACGATCCGGCCTATGGCGCGCGCCCGTTGAAGCGTGTGATCCAGAAGAACGTGCAGGATCCGCTGGCCGAGGCCATCCTCGCCGGGGAGATCAAGGACGGCGAGACCGTGCCGGTGCATGCGGGCCCGCTCGGCCTGACCATCGGCAACACGACAGCCGGAGCCAAGGAGCGTCCGCCGGAAGGCGTTCGGCTGAACTAAACGATAAAAACAAGAATGGCCGGGTTTCCCCGGCCATTTTTTGATCTGCGTTTCGGAAGCCGCCTATTCAGCGGCTGCTTGAAGATCCTCTTCGTCGCGAGCAGGTGCCCTGTTGCCATCGCGCAGGAGCATGTCCTTGTCGGTCCGTGCCGCCTTGTCCTCGCGCAGCTCGCGCTTCGAACGGCGAAGCTGCTTCGCGGTCTTCTGCAATGCGGCACGGAATGCGGTGTAGAGGTCCTTATCCTTGGCCTCGCCCGTCATCATCTTCAATGCGCCCATCTGGATGTTGACCGTGCATCGGTAGGTGATGCCGTCGCGGGAAACATGCACCGAGGCCATGACCATATGGCCGAAATACTTGTTTCCTACCTGACGGATGTTGGTTTTCGCATACTCGGGAAACATATCGCCCAAATCGACATTCGAGCTTTGCACCAGGATGTTTTCGGCGCCTTCGAGACTCATTCGGTCCTCCGTTGGTGAAGGTTCGAGGGCTAACGACCGGCCTGCAAGAAAGTTTCAGTCAATTGAAACAAAACTGACTCCTGCGAAGTTTAATATCGTTTAGGGTCGGCGTCCGCTCTCTCCCACATCGACGATTCTCACATTAATATTCTGTTCGCGATTGTCGCGCAGAACTTTCAGCGAAACGGATTGCCCAACGCCCACGCTCTCGAGCTTGTCCGTAAGATCGGACAATCGCCGAACGGGCGCATCCTCGACACCGACGATGATGTCGCCGATGGTGCCGAAACGCTGATCGACGCCCTGCAACCCTGCCTCAGCCGCCGGCGAACCCGGCGCAACGCCCGCCACGATCACGCCGGTGACCCCAAGCTGAGCCGCGGCCGCCTCATCGGCGGCGAGAATGCCGATGCCGGGCGTCGGCACGCGGCCCTCGCGGATGAGTTGCGGCACAACCCTGTTCACGACGTCCACGGGTATCGAGAAGCCGATGCCCGCGCTCGTGCCCGAGGGCGAATAGATGGCGGTATTGACCCCGATCAGGCGACCGGAGGAATCGAGCAGCGGCCCGCCGGAATTGCCGGGGTTGATGGCGGCATCCGTCTGGATCACGTCGGCGACCTCGCGACCGCCGCTGGTGGGCAGGCGTCGCTTGAGGGCGCTGATGATGCCGGTGGTCAGCGACTGGTCGAGGCCGAAGGGATTGCCGATGGCATAAGCCGCCTGCCCGACCTTGAGATCGGAGGACGAGCCGATGGCGACCGGAGGCGGCAGGTTGGCGCGATTGTCCAGCCGCAACACGGCGAGATCGTAGTTCGGAGCTTGGCCGACGACCCGCGCGGGCACCACGTCGCCCGACGCAAGGCGCACCACGACGGATTGGGCATTGGCGACCACATGATCGTTCGTCACCACATGACCCGCCGCATCCCATATGAAGCCCGTGCCCGATCCCGACGGCTGATCGCCATTGCCCTGAAAGGGATTGCCCCGGCCCGTCAGCGACACGACCTGCACGACGGATGGCGCGACGGTTTCGAAAACGCGGATCGTGGAGCGCTCGAAATCCGCAAGATCGCCGCGCGGCGCCACCGTTCTCGGTTCACGCGCCGAGAAAAGGTAGGACGTCACATAGGGTTGGACGACGAAGAACGCCAACAGCACGGCCACGATGATCATGATCGCTTGCGTCGCCCGATTTTGCATCTCGTCTCCACTCTCCTCGATAGCCCAACCCTTGAGGGACGCGCCGGATGCGGATTCGTTCCTATGAGTCGATCACCCGCAAGCCGGCATCCGCCTCGCATCGTTCCGAACAAATCATCCGCGCAAGCGTTCGCCTCCACATATTCTTGCAGGAGAGATTCATGTCGTCACGCCATCTCGTCATAGCGGGCCTCGGGCTCGCTCTCAGTGTTCCCGCCTTCGCTCAACAATCGAACCAGGGCATCTCAACCCCAACCACGACAAAGCCCGCGGAAACGCAGCCGAACCAGGCGCTCGGCCAAGGTGCGCAGGAGCGCCAGCAGCGCACGCAGCAGGGCGGCGCGCCGCAGGATACGCAGACACCCATGCGTCAGGGGCAGGCCAACAGCGCGCCCGCCGCGCAGGGACAGCAGCAATCCCAGGCTGATCGTCAGTACATTCAGCAGACGCTCGCCGCAGGCACCGTGTCTCTGCAGCAGGCGAACTTCGCTCACGGCAAGGCGCAGCATCCGCGCGTGAAGCAATTCGCCGAATTCGAGATCGGCGAGCAGAACAACCTCGCCGACATTCTCCACTCCTTCGCCGACCCTGCGGCCACCGCCTCGACCACCGGCGGCGCGCAGGCGGCGGCCTCCACCGCACCGGAACTGCCGCAGGCCGATGCAGCCGTGATGGAACGCATGTCGAAAGCGCAACCCGGTGCTGCCTTCGACAAGGATTTCGTGACGGCGCAGATCAAGGGCCACCAGGATCTTCTGAAGATTCAGGAGAACTACATCAAGAGTTCGGGCAATCGCGAGATGACGGACATCGCCAAGCTCGCGAGCGGCCAGATCAAGGAACACATCGCCACGCTGCAGGACATTCAGAAAGAGCTTGGCCGATAAAGGCTTTTCCGGCTCCGTCTGCGCCCGCATCCGGAGCCGGAACCCCCTATCACACCAGCCGTTGCCCCCTGCAACCCTCAGGCTCGATGCCTGCTCAGACCAAGGAAGAGGAATATCCGATGGCGCGTGACAAGCGCGGAAATCCACAAGAGCCTCCAGTCGATGAAGTTCTGAACGATCTCACCCAGGAAGAAACCGGCGACGATTTCGTGGCGGGCCCGACTCAGCGGAACGAAGTCGGCAACACCAAGCGCGCCGCCGCCAAGGCCACCGGCCTGATGGGCGCGTCCAAGAAGCTCGATCCCGATCTCGACATCGACCATGTGGATGACGGGCGCGTCGTCAGCGGCTCCAAGGCCGGCATCCGCTCCTTCAACGAGGTGCCAGAGAAGGAAGACGACAATGCCGGCTTCCAGCTGTCGAACGAGGAAATCGCGGAAGGCGTGAACACCACCGCCCAGAAGAGTCCGGCCGCTCGCGCCGGCGAAGGGCTGGATAGGCGCCCCCCTTCCAAGGGCGGCTCGGAAGAGCGTTGATTCTTTAGTGTCATCCCCGGCGGTCCGAAGGACCGGGAAGGGGATCCATGGCGCCGAGCTTGCGGGTGGATCCCCTTCTCTCGCTCCGCTCGCCGGGGATGACACCTCAGCGGGCTGGCACTCCTGCCTCAACGGAAGGCGAAGTGACAAGCCCCTGCCTCGCGCTTTATGGATCTTTCAGCCGAACCGGCATCCGCATCATAAAGACGTCGAGGAAACCTCCATGGATAGAAGAAAAGTTCTCAAAGGCGCAGGCCTTGCCGCCGCAGCCGGTGCCGTTGCCTCTCCCGCCATCGCGCAGGCCAACCCCGAAATCCGCTGGCGCATGACCTCGGCCTACCCGAAGAGCCTCGACACCCTCTTCGGCGCGGGCGAGATGATCTCCAAGCGCGTGGCCGCCGCCACCGACAACAAGTTCCAGCTCCAGGTCTTCGCGGCAGGCGAGATCGTGGGCGCGCTCCAGAGCCTGGACGCCGCGCAGAACGGCACCGTTGAGTGCGCCTATACCCTGTCGAGCTTCTTCATCGGCAAGGACCCGACCTTCATGTTCGACACCTCGGTGCCGTGGGGCATGAACGTGCGCCAGCACAATGCCTGGATGCATTACGGCGGCGGCCTCGAGCTCATGCGCGAGTTCATGAAGGAATACAACATCTACACGATCCCCGCCGGCCAGACGGGCGCGCAGATGGGCGGCTGGTTCCGCAAGGAGATCAAGTCCATCGCCGATCTTCAGGGCCTGAAGATGCGCATCGCCGGCATGGGCGGCCAGATCATGCAGAAGCTCGGCGTGGTGCCGCAGGTGCTTGCCGCCGGCGACATCTATCCGGCCCTCGAGCGCGGCACCCTCGACGCGGTGGAGTTCTCCGGCCCGCATGACGACGAGAAGCTCGGATTCGTGAAGGTCGCCCAGTATTACTACTACCCCGGCTTCTGGGAAGGCGGCGCGCAGCCCTCGCTCTACGTGAACATGAACAAGTGGAACGAGCTGCCCGCGAACTACAAGGCGATTCTCGAAGCGGCCTGCGCCGAGGCCAATGCCATGTGCGTGGCGAAGTACGACGCACAGAATGCCGACGCGATCCGCCGCCTCGTCGGCCAGGGCGTGCAGCTTCGCCCCTTCCCGCGCGACGTGATGGAACAGAGCTACAAGGAAGCCTTCAAGCTCTATGGCGAGCTTGCGGCCTCGAACGCCAAGTTCAAGAAGGTCTATGATTCCTGGAACGCGTTCCGCGAGAAGGAACTCACCTGGTTCCGCATCGCAGAATTGCCCTTCGACTATTTCGTCAACCAGCAGCAGGGACAGCGCTGATCCTTCGCGGCAATCCGTTGAGACTCGAAGGCGGCATTCTCATGCCGCCTTTCTTCTTCGACACGGCGGGATCGAAGCTTGTCGTTGCGCGTTGTCCTGGCAAGAACCCTTTCAAGCCCATGGAGACACCGCATGGACGAGAAGAAACAGAACCGGGACAATGTGGCCGAGCAGGCCAAGAAGGACGAGAAGCTGCCCGAGAACTCCAAGAAGTCTCTCGACGAGAAACTCGACGAGGGCGTGGAAGAAACCTTTCCGGCGAGCGACCCGGTCTCCGTGAAAATCACGAAGTAGGTTTCTCGTTGAACGACCATCCGCCCCGGGACATCCCGGGGCTTTTCTTTTAGCTGCGGCTTGCGAGCGCCACGCCGAATGCCGCGCAGGCCATGCCGAGCATCTGGATGAGGCTCAGGCTCTCCCCGAACAGGCCGAAGGCCATCAGCGCCGCGACCGGCGGCACCAGATAGAGCAGGGTCGCCACGCCCACCACCGCCCCCTGGCGGATCAGGAACAGCAGCAGTCCGATGGCGCCGATGGACAGGCCCAGCACGGCCCAGGCCATGGCCCCGATGAGCGGCCATGTGAATTCGATCTGCCCCTCTTCCAGCAGAAGCACCAGCGGCAGGGTGACGCCCGCCGCGCCGATATACTGGATGGTGGCGTTCACCCGCAGGTCCAGATTGGTGCCGGTGCGCTTCTGCCAGACGGTGCCCAGCGTGATCGACACCATGCCGAGCAGGCAGACGAAGAGCGGCAACGCGGGCACGCCGCCATCGCCCAGCTTAGGCGCCACGACCAAAGCCGCCCCTATGAATCCGATGCCGATGCCGAGCCATTTTCGGGGCGATACGCGCTCCTTCAACAACGGCCCGGCCAGAACCGCCGTGGCGAGCGGCTGAAGGCCGGCCACGAGGGCGGAAATCCCCGCCGGGAGCCCATGCTTTACCGACCAGAACACCCCGCCGAGATAAAACCCGTGCAGCAGGACGCCCGCGACCAGGGCATTGATCCAGTCCCGCCCCCTCTTGGGCCACGGCGCCCGCGCCGCGACCACGATGGCTCCCAAGACCAGGATGGCCAGCAGGTAGCGCACCAGAAGGAATGTGAGCGGCTCCGCATAAGGCGCGACGAATCGCGCGACGATGAAGCCGGTTGCCCAGATCAGCACGAAAAGAGGCGGGGCAATGCGGGCGAGGAGGTGGGCGTTCATGAAGGCGAGGTCTCAAGGCAAGTGCCGGAGCCCTGCTTTTTAGTCCTCAGGCTGGCGGCTGTCGATTCGAGAGGGTCCCGTCTTCTCCGAAAGAAGCTCACGTGTGCCGCAACACGTCCTCGACCGCCCTGTGACGTTTTGGCATTTCAAAGCCCAGCTCCTGGCTGTTAAACGTTACGTAATATAGTATGGAATACATACAATCCGAATCAGTTTGGCCCTTGGGGATGCGACCGTGCCTCTCCGGGCCTAGCGACAGCCAACCAAAACACTGTTCAAGCAGCTATTCAGGGGCGCCAACATGGCAACGTATAATCGCGATACCAACATCTTCACGCTCGACCTCAACGAGATTGAGTTCAGCATTCCGGCGTCGATTGAAGGTGCCGAAACGCCCACCAACAGCGATGTAGTGGGAAACGCCAAGAACAACATCTTGACCGGTGATGGAACCGGTAACGGACTCAACGGCGGCGGCGGAGACGATACTCTCATCGGCAGCGGCGGCGAAGACTTCCTTGATGGCGGCTCAGGATTCGATACGGTTTCCTATACTTATTCGACGGTCGGCCTGACCATCGACTTGAATGCAGACGGGAGTACGCGCCCGCTGCTCGCATCACCCGATTCCGATTACTTCGAAAGCATCGAAGGCGTCATTGGCTCCAATCACAACGATATCATTGTCGGCACCGACGCCGTCGGCGAACTGCTCCAGGGCGGCGGCGGCAGCGATAATATCAACGGCGGCGGCGGCAACGACACCATCATCGGTGGCGCGGGCAACGACATCATGGTCGGCGGCGCGGGCATTGATACCCTTTCCTACGCCAATGCCGCGACGGCCGTGCAGATTGAAATGGGCAGCGCGACCGGCGAGACATCGACCTATGGCGGCTTCGGTCATAGCGGCGAAGCAGAAGGCGACACGAATATCGGCTTCGAATACCTGATCGGCTCGCGTTTCGGTGACAAGCTCGACGGCAACTACGGCCATAACTCCATTGATGGCGGCGCAGGCAGCGACAGCCTCTACGGCAGCCGCGGCAATGACACCCTCAACGGTGGCGCGGGCACCGACATCATGCAGGGTGGCGAAGACAACGACCTCTATTACGTCCACGATGCCATGGATGAGGTGCGTGAGCGCTCAGGCGAAGGCTATGACACGGTCATCACCACTGTGAGCTTCGATCTTGAAGCGCGTGGCGACGGCGCGGTGGAAGTGCTTCAGGCTGCCGCCGGCAATGCCGCGATCAACCTGTACGGCAACTCCTTCTCCAACTTCGCCAACCGCCTGATCGGCAACGACGGCAACAACGTGCTCGACGGCCGCAAGGGCGCCGACACCATGATCGGCAAGGGCGGCGACGACACTTATTTCGTCGACAATGGCGGCGACATGGTGATTGAGGACAGCGCGGCGGGCGGCTACGACACGGTCAACACCAGCGTCAGCTACACGCTCACTAACTTTGTCGAAGCCCTCACGGCCACCGGCTCCGACTCGATCGCGCTGAACGGCAACGCACTCAACAACGTGATCACCGGCAACAACGGCAACAACGTCATCGACGGCGGCATCGGCGCCGACACGATGATGGGCGGCGCAGGCGACGACATCTACTATGTCGACCATATCGGCGACGTGGTCATCGACACCCTGGGCAACAACACCATCCGCTCGACCATCGACTACAAGAGCTCGCAGTTCGTCGGCAATGTCGAGCTCGTGGGCTCGCATAACATCGAGGTGGTCGGCAACGATCTCGCCAACAGGCTCTACGGCAATGCCGGCGACAACGTCATCAGCGGCGGCAAGGGCAACGACGTCCTGTTCGGCGGCGGCGGCAGGGACTCGTTCGTCTTCGATAGCCCCATCGGCACGTGGAAGACCAATAAGAAGATCAACCTCGACCGCATCCAGGACTTCACGGTGAAGCAGGACAAGATCCTGCTCGACAACAAGATCTTCAAGAAGCTCGGCAAAGGCACGCCCGAGAAGCCAGGCAAGCTGAAGTCAGCCTTCTTCGAGGCCGGCACCAAGGCCGAGGACCGCAACGACTACCTGATCTACGACAAGAAGAAGAAGACCCTGTCCTACGACAAGGACGGCTCGGGCGGCGGCAAAGCCGTCGAGATCATCAAGTTCGACAAGGGCATCAACCTGAAGCACACCGATATCTGGATCATCTGATCGATCCTGCTCCCAAGCATCGTAAGGGCCTCCTTCGGGAGGCCCTTTTCCGTTATGGGGAAACGGATGGCGAAACTTGACGTTACCCCTACTCTTGACCGTTGAATCTCTTGCCTGACTGCCCTGCCGCACCATCTCCAGCAGCCTGGAGCCCTGACGCTTGAACCGCCTTCGCCTCTATTTCGAACTCTTCACCATCACCTCCAACCGCTTCGTGCTGCACGACGCGTGGGCGATCGCGAGTCACATCGCGCTGTCGGTTCTCACCTCGTTCTTTCCCTTCCTCATCCTCGTCACGGCGCTCGCCAGCGTGTTCGGCACCGGCTCGCTGGCGGACGAGGTGGCGGACCTGATTCTCGAAGCCTGGCCTCAGGAGATCGCGGGGCCGATCGCGGGAGAGGTCCACAACATCCTCACCGGGCGGCGCAGCGACGTGCTCACGCTCGGCGTGGTGCTCACCCTGTATTTCGCATCGAGCGGCGTGGAGAGCCTGCGGGTCGGCCTCAACCGCGCCTACAACGTGCGCGAGACGCGGGCCTGGTGGCTGACGCGGCTCGAATCCATCGCCTTCGTCATCGGCGGCGCCTTCGTGCTCATGGCCATGGCCTTGCTCGTGGTGCTCGGCCCCTTTATCTGGCGCGGCATCCTGCGCTGGGTGCCGGCCCTTCAGCCGCTGGATGGATTGATCGGTTTCCTGCGTATCGGGGTCGCGACGCTGGTGATCGTGGCGGGCCTCATGTGCGCCCACAAGCTCATCCCCTCCGGGCGACGTAGCTTTCGCTCGGTGATGCCGGGCGTCGGCATCACGCTGCTCTTGTGGATGCTCGGCGGCTTCGGCTTCAGCTGGTATCTCGAATTCTATCCCGGCGCCTATGCCTCGACCTATGGGGGTCTCGCCACCGCCATGGTGGCGCTGATCTTCCTCTACACGCTCAGCGCCATCTTCCTGTTCGGAGGCGAGCTCAACGGCACCATCATCGCGGCCAAGCGCCGTCGCCTTGGGGTCGAGCCGAAGCCCCAGAGCATTAACGACGTGATCACCCTGCCCTGAAGACCTTCAAGGCCTATCGCATTCTTTTGGCGGCGAACCGGAGCCACTTTGCCGAAGAATGCCCTACAGGTTCGGCGAGATCCTGAACTCCAGCGTGGCCGATGCGGCGGGACGCGCATCCTGAGCGACGCCGTAGCCCACCTTGACGTTGAGCACCGACCGGTAGGGATCGGCTTGGGAGCTGAGCACGGTCTGCCCCATGATCTCGGACATGAGGCCGGTCCCCATCGTGCCGTTTGCCGTATCCATGCTCATGTTCGGCGAGAAACGCACCTGCGTGCTCCACTTCTCCAGTGACAATCCCAAAGGAATGCCCAGCGTGCCGCTCACCGACTGCGAGTAGCCGGTGTTGAGCGTCGCCATGGAGCCGCCCGTCGAGAGGCCGAGATTCATGCCGCCCCAAAGATCGGATTCCCGTGACCAGAAGGCCTCCCAATTCGCCCGCGAGGTCAGGCTGCCGGTGCCGCCCCCGCCGCGAACCATTTCCGTTCCCAGCCTCAAGTTGAGGTCGCTGAAGGGCTGAAGCTTGGCGCCGAAGGCCCGATCGAAACTGTCGGGATTGAAGGGCGAGATGTCCGACTTGGCGAGGCCGCTGGTCCAGACCTGGGTGCGCGACAGGGCAAATCGATTCTCCGGCATGAGGCTTCGGCGCTTGGCTGCGATATGCTCGTCGAGCCAGGAAGAGGTGACGCGCTCATTCCAGATTTCATAATCTTCCGCAGCATGCACGAAAGAAACGCTTGATATACAAATAAGCAAAGCAATGCCAATGCTTGAATTGATACGAGTCATCGTTCAAACCAGAATATAGTCTTAAATAATAATCAGATATACAAATATACGAACGCGAACTCGTTAATATAAAATTAACTTGAAAAAACTTGTTTCGAATGCCGCAATTATGGACAGAGATGCCACCAATTCGCAGGGTGCGAATCATAAAAGCCTGAATATCAGGCAGGGATCGCACAACACTGTAACAGCCGGCAACACGGCATTGTGTCGCTGAAAACGAAAACGGCCGGGCGCTGGCCCGGCCGTGCTGCGTATCGCTTGGCCCTCAATCAGCCGACGATCTTGTACTTCACGAAGCCTTCCGGCGCGTCGCCCATCTTCTCCACCTTGATGCCGGCGGGCTGATAGTTGGCGGCGTTCGGGCCGGTCGTGAAGGTCATGGTCACGCCGGCGGGAACGGCAAGCGCCCAGGAACCGTCGGCCTTCGGGGCCACTTCCTTCTTCTCGATGATGTAGCGCATGATCGCATCGCGGGTGAGGTCGGGCGCCTCGAACACCATGGTGGTGCCGTCGGCGCCGGGGAAATTGCCGCCGCCGCCCGCACGGTAGTTGTTGGTCACCACGAGGAACTGCTGATCGTCCGCCACGGGCTTGCCGTTATAGGTCAGGTCCTTGATGCGGCGCGCATCGGCATTCACGACCTTGCCGTTGTCGTCGTAACGCGAGGCCTGCGTGGGATCGATCTTGTACTGCACGCCCGCGATGACGTCGAAATTGTAGGCCGGGAACTTGGGATTGATGAGCTCCTGCTCGCCGCCTTTGGCCGGATCGATCTGGTTGTAGATGCCCGCCGAGCGCTCAAGCCATTCGCGCACCTGCGCGCCGGTGATCTTCACCACGCGGATCGTGTTCGGATAGATGTAGATATCCGCCATGTCCTTGATGGCGAGCGGACCAGGCTTGATCTCGGTGAAGTAGTTCGCGCCGCCGCGTCCGCCGGCCTTGAAGGGCGCCGCCGCCGAGAGAATCGGCAGGTCCTTGAAGGCGGAAGCTTTGAGCTGGTCGGCCACGTACCAGGACTGCGCCTCGGCCACGAGCTTCACGGACGCATCGTCAGCAACCAGCGAGTAATAGGAATGGATCGGCACCGCCGTGGTGCCCACCGGCTCACGCACATATTTCAGCGTCGCGTCGTGACCGGCTTGAGCTGCCGCCATGACAGCCGCATCCGAATCCACCTTCGCGACCACTTTGCGGTCCACGCGGTCGTAGATCGGGCGCGCCTCGGTGCGGAAATTCGCGACCTTCCAGGCATTGCCGTCCTTGGTCAGCTCGAGATCGACGAGACCGAGATGGCTGCCCCAGAAGCCGGCCATGACGGCGGGCTTGCCGTGCAGCGTGCCGGCCTTCGCATCGACGCCGGGGATGTTGTTGAATTCCTTGCCGCCCGGGAACACGAAATGCTGGTGGCCGGTGAGGATGACGTCGATGCCGTCGACCTTGGCGAGGTGCAAAGCCGCGTTCTCCTCGCCGCCCTTGCGCTCGCCGCCCGCGATGCCCGAATGGCAGAGCGCGACAACGATGTCGGCGCCGGCCTTCTTGAGATCGGGTACATGCTTGTTGGCCGCATCGACGATGTCGATGGTGGTCGCCTTGCCGTCGAGATGCGATTTGTCCCACTGCACGATCTGTGGCGGCACGAAGCCGATCACGCCGACCTTGATCTTCTGCTTACCGCCGGCCTCGTCGGTGAACTCGCGGTCGAGGATGAGCCAGGGCTTCTGCAGCGTCTCGCCGTTCGCCTTCAGCACGTTCGCGCAGACCAGCGGGAATTTCGCCGCGCCCATGGCGTTCTGCAGGAATTCTAGGCCGTAGTTGAACTCGTGGTTGCCGAGCGTGCCGCAATCGTAGTTCAGCGCGTTCATGGCGGCGACCATCGGGTGCACGTCGCCCTTCTTCATGCCCTGACGGTAGGCCACGAAGTCGCCGAGGGGCGAACCCTGGATCAGGTCGCCGTTGTCGAAGAGAAGGCTGTTCTTGGCTTCAGCGCGGGCACTCTTCACGAGGGTCGCGGTGCGGGCGAGGCCCACCGTGTCGTCGGCCGCATCGCGATAGTAATCATAGGGCATGACGTTCACGTGCAGGTCGGTGGTCTCCAGGATGCGGAGCTTCACCACCGGGCCGCTCTGGGCGAAGGCGAACGGGGACATGCCCGTAAGAGCGGCGGCTGCAACGCCGGTCTGCAGGACGCGGCGGCGGGTAATCGACGATGTCATGACGGCTTCCTCTGAATGGAACGATGTTCCCTTAATCAGAGGAGAGCACATCTTTTATGACAGGATCAAGATAGCCGGCTCAGGATGAACGCAGGGCCTCGTCGAGGTCGCGATAGAGGTCTTCCACGTCCTCGATGCCGGTGGACAGGCGCAAAAGGTCGGGCGGGCAAGGGGTTCCGGGGCCTTCGATGGAGGCGCGGTGCTCGATGAGGCTCTCGACGCCGCCGAGAGATGTCGCCCTTTTCCACAGGCGGACATTCGCCGCCGTGCGGATCGCGGCGGCCTCGCCTTCCGTCACCTGGATCGAGAGCATGTAGCCGAAGCCGCCCTCCATCTGCCGGGCGGCGATATCGTGGCCGGGATGCTGCGGCAGGCCGGGATAGAGCACACGCGCCACCTTGGGATGGGAGGAGAAGCGCTGAGCGAGATCGAGGGCGCTCTTCGCCTGCTGCGCCGTGCGCACATGAAGCGTGCGCATGCCGCGCATCAGGAGATAGGCCTCGAAGGGGCCGAGGATCGCGCCCTGCATCTTGCGGATGGAGACGATCCGCGCCCAGAACTCGTCGGCCTTGGCGCCTGCCAGCGCACCCGCCACCACATCGGAATGGCCGTTCAGCACCTTCGTCGCCGCATGCATGACGATGTCGGCGCCGAGGTTTAGCGGACGGGTATGGACCGGCGAGGCCGTGGTGGAATCCACCGCCAACCGCGCCCCGGCCGCATGAGCGACTTCGGCGGCGGCGGCGATGTCGGTGATGGTCCAGAGCGGGTTGGAGGGCGTCTCGATCCAGACCAGCTTGGTGCGGCCCGGCACGACGGCCTTGCGCAAGGCGTCGAGATCGTCCGTCTCCACGAAATCGACCTGAAGGCCCCAGCGCACGGCTTCCGTCATCAGCCAGTTGCGCAGGGCCCAGTACATGACCTTGGAGGCGACGATATGATCGCCGGGGTTCAGCGCCTGGAACACGGCGGTGGCGGCAGCCATGCCGGAGGAGAACAGCAACGCGCCGGCCTCGGCCTCTTCCAGCATCGCCAGCACCTCTTCGGCCTCGCGGATGGTGGCGTTGTCCGGGCGGCCATAGACATAGCCGGAGGAATAGGCGTTGTCCTCGTCGCGGATATAGGTGGTCGCCACATGGATCGGCGGCACCACCGCCTTGGTGATCGGGTCCACATGGCCCATGGCCTGAGCGGTCAGGCTGCGCTTCGACCAGGGTGAACGCGATGACGACATGGGAACCTCCGAAAGCGTGACCGGTTGCGTCACTGACAAGTTGGCCTAGCTCATAGAGCAGCGAGGGCGAAAGCGGGAACCGGTTTTACGTGTAAAGCTGCTCAGGCTCATAGAGCAGCGGACGCAAAAGTGGGAACCGGTTTGCGTGAAAAGCTGCTCAAGCTCTAAAAGGAATTTCGCGATGCAGACACATAAAACCGCACCGGGCAGCCATGCAATTCCGCCGCTTCCGCGCTTCCTGATCGCGGTGCTGCCCGTCGTCGCGGTCGCGGTCGCGGGAAGCCTCGTCACCTCACCGAACATCCCGACCTGGTACGCGAGCCTGCAGAAGCCCTCTTTCACGCCGCCGAACTGGGCGTTTCCCGTCGCCTGGACGCTGCTTTACGCCATGATGGCCTATGCGCTCTGGCGCATTCTCTCGCTGCCGAAGGGCCTGCCCGGCCGTGTTGCCGCCATCGCCGCGTTCTTCTTGCAGCTGGCTCTTAACAGCTTATGGTCCTTCGCCTTCTTCGGCGCGCAGAGCCCGATCGTCGGCCTCGTGGTGATCGCGGCCCTCATCGTGGCGATTCTCGCCACGATCGTGAGCTTCTGGAAGCTCGACCGCCCGGCGGCCCTGCTTCTCGTGCCCTATCTCGCCTGGGTCGCCTATGCGACCGCCCTCAACGGGACGATCTGGCGGCTCAACGGCTAACCCGCATATCCTCACAGCCTCACCCTGAGGAGCGAGCTTGCTCGCGTCTCGAAGGGCGGGGCGTCTCCAGAGATCACTGGATGCTCCTTCGAGACGGTCGCTTTCGCGACCTCCTCAGGATGAGGTCGGTGGGGTGGGTAGTTAATTACTTCGCCTCGTCGAACAGATCGGGGCTGTTGTCGAGGTGATCGACCACGCCGACGAAGGGCAGCTGGCGGTAGGAATGGGCGACGTCCATGCCGTAGCCGACGACGAACACGTCCGGGCAGGTGAAGCCCACGTAATCGGGCGTGATCTGCACGGCGCGCTTGCCGGGCTTCTCCAAAAGCACCGCCGTCCGCACGCTCTTCGCGCCGCGGGCCATCAGCAGGTCCTTGGCGAAGGTCACCGTGCGGCCGGACTCGAGGATATCGTCCACGAGCAGCACGTCACGGCCGCGCACGTCGCTTTCCACGTCGCGCAGGATGGTGACGTTGCCGCTGGACACCGTGCCGTCGAGATAGCTCGACAGATGCACGAACTCGACCTGCGGCTCCAGGCCGGCCCGGTGCAGGGCGCGGATCAGATCGGCGGCGAACATGAAGCTGCCCTTCAGCACCGCGACGACGAGCAGGTTCTCGGGCTTGGCGCCCGCGATTTCCTGCGCCAGCGTCTCATTGCGCGTGGCAATGGCGTTCTCGTCGAACAGAACCCGGATGCGGTGGGAAGAGGTCATCGTCGTCAATCCAGAAAGGTGGAAAAGGCTTTAAAGGTGTTCCCTCTTCACGACCATGGCGCGAGCGGGAAGTCAAATCGTAAAGAGCCGCGCGTGTTTCCCTCCCCCGAGGCAGGGAGGGAACACCACCTCCTGCGGCAATGTCCCGCGAGCGCTTCGCTTTCCGTCTTCGTCCCGCAAGTTTATGGCTTGCTAACCATACCGGGGCGATAAGGGGACGAATCGCCCCATGGCCGTCCTGCGGCCATGGTTGTTCCAACTCCCTCAAGAGGTTTCCGGCGCGGGTGAGAGCGTTCTACGACGAGGAATATGAGGAAGGCGCGGCTGCGTCCGTGCATTTCGAGAATGTGGGCGTGCGCTACGGCATGGGCCCCGAGGTCCTGCGCGACCTGACCTTCTCCATCGAGCCCAATTCCTTCCAGTTCCTCACCGGCCCCTCGGGCGCCGGCAAGACCACGCTGCTGCGCCTGATCCTGCTTTCGGTGAAGCCGACGCGCGGGCTGATCTCGCTCTTCGGCGAGGACGTGTCCCGCATCTCCAAGCTCGAACTCACGGGCCTTCGCCGCCGGATGGGCGTGGTGTTCCAGGATTTCCGCCTGCTTGACCACCTGACAACCTACGAGAACGTCGCTCTCCCCCTACGCGTCCAGGGCAAGGAGGAATCGAGCTACCGGGCCGAGGTGGTGGAACTCCTGCGCTGGGTGGGGCTGGGCGACCGCATGCACATGCTGCCGCCCGTGCTCTCGGGCGGCGAGAAGCAGCGCGCCGCCATTGCCCGCGCCCTCATCGTGCGCCCCGACCTGCTGCTCGCCGACGAGCCCACCGGCAACGTGGACCCCTCTCTTGCCAAGCGCCTGCTGCGCCTCTTCATCGAACTCAACCGGCTGGGAACCTCGGTGGTGATCGCCACCCACGATTTCAGCCTCATGGACCAGCTCAACGTGCGCCGCCTCGTGCTCGGCGACGGCCGGCTGCATATCGACGAATGAACGCTGCCCCGTCCCCCCGTCCGAGGAAGGCCCCGCCGCAGAAGGCGCAGGGAGGAGACAAGCGCTCCCTCCCCGCTTCGCTCAGCCGCAACGCCCCGCTCGTTCCCGTGGATTCGGCGGGCGGGCAGGCGCTCGCCGCCGTCATCGCCATCCTCACCTTCCTGGCCGCTCTCTGCGCCGGCGGGGCCGAGATGGTAGCGACGAGTTCCGCCCAATGGCGCTCCGAGATCGCCCGCGAGGTGACGATCCAGATCCGCCCCAACCCGCAGCGCTCCATCGAGGACGATGTCGCCCGCGCCGTCGCGCTCGCCCGCCAGGCGCCCGGCGTCGAAGAAGCCCAGGCCTTCTCGAAGGAGCAGTCCGAGCGCCTGCTGGAACCCTGGCTCGGAACCGGCCTCGACTTCAACGACCTGCCCGTGCCGCGCCTCATCGTCATCAAGATCCAGGAAGACGCGCGGCCCGATTTCGGGCCCTTGCGGCAAAGCCTTCAAAGCGAGATTCCAGGCGCTTCGCTCGACGATCATGCCCTGTGGGTCTCGCGGCTCTCCACCATGGCCAACACCATCATCGGCACCGGGATTTTCCTGGTGACCCTGGTTCTCGTCGCGGCGGGCCTCGCGGTGATCTTCGCCACCCGCGGCGCCATGGCGGGGAACCGGGAGGTGGTGGACGTGCTGCATTTCGTGGGCGCTGACGACGATTTCATCGCCAAGGAGTTCCAGCGCCGCTTCTTCAAGCTCGGCCTTCGCGGCGCCGCCGTCGGCGCGGGCGCGGCGCTCGTCCTGACCATCGTGCTCGGCTTCATCGCCCGTTCCTGGCGCGCGAGCCCGGCGGGCGACCAGCTGGAGGCCCTGTTCGGAGCCTTCAGCATCGGCTGGACCGGTTATCTGGTCGTCGTCCTCATCGCCCTGCTCGTAGCGGTGATCACAGGCGTGGTATCCCGATTGACGGTGAGACGTTTTCTTAACGGAAATAGTTGATGGTGATGGTTACCGGTTCCTGAAAGGGTTGCCTCTTCATTGCCGCATTCTGCACTATCCTCGTCCAAGATGACCTCGCGAACGCAGACTTGGGCGACGCCGAACTCAATCGACGCCACTGAAGCCTTGGGCTGGGGTTGGACGATGCGTGGCGTACATGCTCATCCGGTGCGGCGCTCATGGGCGCGGCGGCTGTTCCGCTTCGCCTTCTGGAGTTGCGCGGCTTGCGCGCTTCTCGGATTCCTCGGTTTTCTCGCCTTCGTCTACAGCATCGACCGGGTCGAGCAGAGGCCGGAAACCCGCGCGGACGGCATCGTGGCCATGACCGGCGGCGCGCAGCGCATCGGCGATGCCATCGACCTTCTCGCGAATGGCTATGCCAAGCGCCTTCTGATTTCCGGCGTCAATGAAAAGACCAGCCGCGACCAGATCTCCCGACTCAATCCCGGCCAGCGCCGCCTGTTCGATTGCTGCGTGGACCTGGATTACCGCGCCCGCAACACCATCGGCAACGCCATCGAGACCCGCCGCTGGGCCGAGAAGAACGATTTCAGCGCCATCATCGTGGTGACCTCGAACTACCACATGCCCCGCACGCTGGTGGAACTCGACCACGCCCTGCCGAACATGCAGAAGATCCCCTACCCGGTTGCCGCCACCATCGATCCGCATGATTGGTGGCGCAATTCCTCGACGGCGCGGGTGCTGGCTTCCGAATACGTGAAGTTCCTGGCCGTCTGGCTGCGCACCCGCTTCGAGGACGACCCCGAGCGTTCCCCGGTGGCGGCGATCATCAGCGGCGGCGCCCCGACCCAGCAGGCCACAGCCGAGCCGAACTGGCGGTAGGGCCCCTCACGTCATGCCCACACCTGTTGCGGGCATCCACGCCTTCATTTCCACCCCATAGCCCTCATCCTGAGGAGCCGCTGCAAGCGGCGTCTCGAAGGATCGTCCAGTCATCTCTGGAGTCTCCTTCGAGACGGTCGCTTACGCGACCTCCTCAGGATGAGGCCAGTATCGATGGCATGGCTTAAGGCGTGGATGGCCGGGACAAGCCCGGCCATGACGTGAAAAGGAGCGCGACAGCGAACGGAACAGTCGCGTCGGCGCAAAACTGGGTCCACATTTACGCCCGATGCGCTATGGTGCGGCGCTCGCGGAGCCTTGCGGCTCCGCTTTTCCATTTCAAGAAGCCATGCTGACCATCCGCTCCCTCCTCTTCAACATCGCCTTTTATGCCAACCTCGTGCTGTGGCTGATCCTGCTGATTCCGGCCGTCCTGTTGCCGCGGCGGGTCTTTCTGAGGTGGGTGCAGGCATGGGCCCGGACGTCCCTGTGGCTTCTCAGGGTCTTGGCGGGAACCAAGATCGAGATCGTGGGGGCTGAGAAGATTCCAGCGGGCGGAGCGTTGGTTGCCGCTAAGCACCAGTCCCTGTGGGAGACCTTCGCGTTGCTGCCGCTGTTCGACGATCCCACCTTCATCCTGAAGCAGGAATTGATGTGGATCCCCTTCTTCGGCTGGTATCTGCGCAAGGCGCGCTGCGTGCCGGTGAACCGCAAGGCCGGGACCCAGGCCCTGGTGAAGATGACGGCTCAGGCCAAGGAAGAGGCCCGCCACGGCCGCCAGATCATCATCTTTCCCGAAGGCACTCGCCGCTCGCCCGGCGCCCCCCCGGCTTACAAATACGGCGTGGCCCATCTCTACCAGAATCTTGGCTTTCCCTGCATTCCGGTGGCCCTGAACTCGGGCCTCTATTGGCCGCGCCGCCAGTTCATCCGCCGCCCCGGGACGATTCGCGTCGAGATCCTGGACCCGATTCCGCCTGGGCTGCCGCGCGAGAAATTCTTCAAGCTGCTCCAGGAACAAGTCGAAGGAGCCTCCGACAGGCTCCTCGCATCAGGCCGCGCGGAGCTTGGCCTGGGCCCTACCCCCAAATCGTCAACTTCCACCAGCAAAGCCTGATATCTCAAGACTTTCAGCCGTCTTGACGCATCGCCTACGAGTTCTTACATATAAGAACATATGGCGAACAAACGCACCATATCCTGGAATACGGCCATGCGGGATCTCCGCAACGAGCGAATGCGGAGGGCTGGCGTGCGCGAGGAACCCTTGAGAGCGACAGTAGGCCTGCGCTCCTCGCCGACGCTGAGTTCCTGGCGTGGCGTCTCCGGCCGCCGCTACATCGTCGGCATCCACGCGCTCGAGCTGAAAGAACTGCTGGACGTCACCGACGCGGTCGTGCTTGCCGTGAGTCGCGACGAATCGGGGATCGCCCACGTGATCGACGTGGTGATGGCAGGCCCCGAGCCCAGCACCGATACCCGCACAGGATGGCTCACGGACGTGGAAAAGCGCGGCGCCTCGGAGCTTCACGTCCACAGGCTCGCGAACACGGATGCCCGCCGCCGCGCGATTCTCGCGGACCTGCGGGAGATTGCCGATCTCGCGGCCTCTCAAAATTCCTGATCGAGTTCCGCCACGATCCGCTGCATCAGCGGATCGACGACGCCCATGGTCAGCAAATGCTCATGCGTGGAGCGGACATAGTCGGGATTGGCGCCCGAGATGCCCTGCCCCTGGCGCACGAGCCGCAGCACTTCCTCGAAAGACAGGCTTCCCGCATATTGCTGATGCTTGCGATCCGCGATGTAGCCGAGCGCATTGACCGCGCGCCCGTCATCGAGCCTCACCGGCAGGTGCCGTTCCAGATAGACGCTCGTCGCCTGCTCGCGCTCGCGCAGGTAGTGAACCGTCGCTTCGGTCTCTTCTCTCGTGACCCGGAAGGCAACCCCATGGCAGCGTCCGCCCCGGTCGAGGCCAAGCACGAGACCGGGACTCTCCGGCGTGCCGCGATGGACATGAGAGAAGACGCACAAGGAACGGTGATAGCCGTAGAGGTGGGCGTGCCTGCGCTCGGTGAAGGGGAAACCCGGTCGCCACATGAGCGAGCCATAGCCGAAAACCCAGAGATCGTCAGAACCGTCCGTCATGTGCCCGAACCTTGCCTGCTTCCGGCGCTACGGCATCGGACCCAAAAGTGGATTCGCACTCTTGGGACCAGTCCGATGCTTACGCTTAATGGCGGCGCATCGCTCGCGCTGAAAGCCGGCTCCCCTTGTCCGCACGATGCGCTACCAGTAACGAAGCAGCAGCACAACAGGAGATCCTGCATGGTCGAAGCCGCCTCCACGCAAGCCCGGCGCCACAGCCGCTTCTGGCTCTATACCCCGTTCGTTCTGCTTCTGCTGGTGGCCGTAGCCTGGAGCGTCGCATGGTTCTTCATCCGCGACCGCGCCGGCGACATGCTGGATACCTGGCTGGCGTCAGAAGCCACCCAAGGCCGGCAATGGACCTGCGCTGACCGCACCATCGCGGGCTATCCGTTCCGCATCGAGCTGGTCTGCCCCGCGCTCACTTTGAAACAGGGCACTGTCAACGCCTCTTTCGGGCGCGTGGAAGCCATCGCCCAGGTGTATCAGCCCCGTCTCGTGATCGCCGAGATCGGCGGGCCCTTGCGCGTCACGGACGGCAGGGCCACGGTTCAGGGCAGCTGGGACGTCCTCCAGGCCAGCATTCATGCGACGCCAACCGGCTTTCAGCGTCTCTCGCTTGCCGCGACCAATCCGAAGCTGACCGTCGCCGGCCTGACGCCGCAGGAGATCGCCACATCGGGCCAGCGCCTGGAGATGCATCTGCGCCCCAACCCCAATCGGGTTCAGGACAAGGCCTATGACGCGGCCTTCGCGATCAGGCAGGCGAGCATCCCGTTCATCGATGCCCTGATCGGCGGCAGCGAGCTGACCGACCTCAACGCCGATGTCACGCTCACCCAGGCCGACGGTTTTCGCGGACGTCCCATCGCGCAGGAGCTGGAGCGCTGGCGCGCCGCCGGCGGCACGCTCGACATTCTCATGCTCTCCGCCGCCAAGGGCCCGCGCCGCATGGAGGCCAAGGGCAATTTGGGCATCGACGCGGAGCATCGCCCCACCGGCCAGCTCAGCGCATCGGCGGCAGGCCTCGACGGGCTTCTCAGCAACATCACCGGCAGCCGCAACACCGGCGCGTTGCTGGGCGCGCTGCTCGGCCAGGCCCCGAGCCGTGGCGGCAGCCAGCCGCAACTCTCGCCGCTGCCTCCGCTGCGCATGGAGAACGGGCTTCTCGCGCTGGGGCCGTTCGTGGTGCCGAATGTGAAATTGCAGCCGTTGTATTGAGTGGATCACGCCATGTCTTGGCCGGCACTGTGCCGGACATCCACCTCTTTCGCGTTTCACACACTCAGCCTCATCCTGAGGAGCCACGAAGTGGCGTCTCGAAGGATCGTCCAGCAATCTCTGGAACCTCCTTCGAGACGCGAGCAAGCTCGCTCCTCAGGATGAGGTTTGTGTGTTGGAAATGAAGGCGTGGATGGCCGCAACAAGTGCGGCCATGACGTGCTGGCAATCCTCAGAAAACCACTTACGCCTTGTCCTTCCGCCGTCCGAAGTCCGGCTCCGGGGTTTCCTGGCCCGACGAGATGATGCCGCGGCGGATGGCGCGGGTGCGGGTGAAGAGATCGAACAGCTTGTCGCCCTCGTTCCAGCGGATGGCGCGCGCGAGAAGCGCGATATCCTCGTTGAGGCGGCCCAGCATTTCGAGAACCGCTTCCTTGTTGTGCAGGAAGATGTCGCGCCACATGGTGGGATCGGACGCGGCGATACGCGTGAAATCGCGAAAGCCGCCGGCGGAGAACTTGATCACTTCTCCTTGAGTGACGGTCTCCAGATCCGCCGCCGTGCCCACGATGTTGTAGGCGATGAGATGCGGCACGTGACTCGTGATGGCGAGCACGAGATCATGATGCTGCGGCGTCATCACCTCCACGTTCGAACCCATGGCCGACCAGAAAGCCTGCACGCGCTCGATGGCGGACGCGTCCGTGCCTTCCGGCGGCGTGAGAATGCACCAGCGGTTATGGAAAAGCGTGGAGAAGCCCGCATCGGGACCGGAATGCTCGGTGCCCGCCACCGGATGCGCCGGCACGAAATGCACGCCCGACGGCAGATGCGGCTGCACCTGCGCGACGACGGAAGCTTTCACCGAGCCCACGTCCGACACGATGCAGCCACGCTTGAGGCCCGGCTTCATCGCCTGCGCCACCGCGCCGACGACGCCGACGGGAACGCAGAGAATGACGAGATCCGCATCCTTCACGCCGGCCGAGACATCGGTCGTCGCTTCATCGGCGATGTTCAGTTCGAGCACGCGCTTTGCCACCGCATCGCTGGTATCGACGGCGACGATTGTGGCTGCCAGATTCAATTGCCGCGCGGCGCGCGCGATGGACGAGCCGATCAGCCCGAGGCCGATAAGGGCGATGCGCTCGAAGAGCGGCGTTTCAAGCGGAGGACCGAGACGCTCAGGCATTTCGACCACCTAGAAAATCGCGCAGAGCCTCGACGACGAGACGGTTCGCCTCCTCGCTGCCCACCGTCAGGCGCAGCGCATGCGGGATGCCATAGGCATCGATGCGGCGCAGGATGAGACCACGGCTGGACAGAAACGCATCCGCATCCTTCGCCGTCTTGCCGGCCTCGTTCGGGAAATGGATCATCAGGAAGTTGCCGACGCTCGGCGTCACTTCTAAGCCAAGCGCTTCGATCTCCTTGGTCAGCCAGGCGAGCCACCTCTCGTTATGCTCGACGGCCTTCGCCACATGCGCATCGTCCTGGATCGCCGCGATACCGGCGGCGAGCGCGGGGCCGTTCATGTTGAACGGGCCGCGAATACGGTTCACCGCATCGACGATGTGCGCCGGCGCGACCATCCAGCCGATGCGCAGGTTCGCGAGGCCGTAGATCTTCGAGAAGGTGCGCGTCATCACCACGTTCTCAGTCGTAGCGACGAGTTCGAGACCGGATTCGTAATCGTTGCGGCGCACGTATTCCGCATAGGCCGCATCGAGCACGAGCACCACATGCGAGGGCAAGCCCGCATGCAGGCGCTTCACCTCGTCGAAGGGAATGTAGCTGCCGGTGGGATTGTTCGGATTGGCGAGGAAGACGATCTTCGTCTTCTCCGTCACGCGCGCCAGAATCGCATCCACATCGGTGCGGTAATCCTTCTCCGGCGCCACCACCGGCACGCCGCCGGCGGCGAGCAGCGCGATGCGGTAGACGAGGAAGCCGTGCTCCGTGAAGATGCCCTCGTCGCCCGGCCCCACATAGGCGTTCGTGATCAGCGACAACAGCTCGTCGGAACCGGCGCCGCAGACGATGCGGCCGGCATCGAGCCCGTACTTGGCGGCAATGGCCTCGCGAAGCTTCGTGGCCGACCCGTCCGGATAAAGCTCGAGATGCTCAAAGGAGCGCACGGCCTCGGCCGCCTTGGGCGAGGGGCCGAGGGGCGTCTCGTTCGACGAGAGCTTATGGATCTTCGTGCCCCCTGCGGCTGCGCTCTTGCCGGGCACATAGGCCTCGATCTGCATCACGCCGGGACGGGGTACGGGACGAGCGGACATGGACGACTTCCTGAAACGAAAAACTTGGGATGGGGTCTAGCGCAGCCGCGCGATTATTTCACGCGGAAACGTTCGGCATGGCTGCCGATCTCGACCAGTTGGACGAGGCTGGCGCCGGCCTCCGTCAGCTCCCGGTGAAGCCTCGAGGGCTCGACGGAGCCTGGAACGGCGATCATCTCGGAAAGGCCCATGCTGTCGGCGGCACTCGCCACGACCTCGCCCCCTAAGCGAGCCAGCGCTTCGTTCGCGCCCCGGTGCCAGCGCTCGAACTGGGCCGCATAGAGCACCACGTCGCGCACGGCCGCATCCGTGAGCGGCTTGGATATCACGAAGACCGGGGTGCCGGCCGGATGATCGGGCCGCTCGATGAAGGGCAGGCGCGCGATGATCTTCGGGCGGCTCTTCTCGGCGAGCGTGCGCCACCACGCCCCGCTGGTCGCGCCCTGGTCGAGGCGGAAGATGCCGAGATCGCCCTTCGACCCCGCCACCGCCTCGATCACCGCGGCCGCGCTCGGATGGGTGATGTAGGGGACCGTGAAGCCGAAATGGAACCGGGCGGAATCGCGCATGGGCGCGTCCCCGGCCGAGATGTCCGCATGGACCGAATAGCTGGACTGCACATAGGTGAAGGTGCCGATGATCACCCGCCAGATACTTTCCACCGTATCGAGCGGCAGAAGCCCTTCGTGCCGCTCGGCCAGCATGCGCATCATCGAGGCCTCGCGCCCGGGCCGGAACGCCGAGCTGATGCCCGTCTCGGAGGCCTTCTTGGAGGCGATCAGCCGGTCGATGATGGTGCCGCGCTCCATGAGCAGCCGATGCATCGCCTCGTCGATCCGGTCGATTTCCTGGCGCAGCTCGGCAAGGGAGGGGGCGGGCTTCTCGGTGGACATGGCGGCGATCCTTCAAACGGCAGGGTTTCTTTGGCCCGTTTGAAGGCGCTTGTCATCCCCTCTCCCGACATGCCGGATGGGACGCATGCGGATCCCTACGATCTCTCGGCCGGGGAAGCGGCTTAAGGGATATGGCACGGGGTTCCCTCCCCCTTGCGGGCAGGGCAATCGCATATGGATTTGCCGAGGGGTGGGACGGCGTTCAGGCCTTGCTTTCTACGGCGCAAGTCTCGGGCAAGCCCGAGGCTTGTGGGGGAGGAGAGCTGCCGGCGCTTTATCGGCCAGATACTGAGGAGCGAGCTTAGTGGCTCTTCAACCCTAAAAACCGGCCTTCCCAAGGTGCACGATCAAGCCTGTCCAGTGGCCGTTAGACCTGCTCCCATGGCCGTGTCGGTCATATGCGATTGCCCTGCCCCTTGCGGGGAGGGGTAGGGGTGGGGGTTGTTTGACCGGGTGAGAGCGTCGAAAGGAAAGCGCAGGAGCCCTCTCCCCCCTTGTGGGGGAGAGTTGGAGAGGGGGGTGCAGCCCCGAACTCCCCGAACGCGGCGCTCACACCCCCTCCCTAGCCCTCCCCCACAAGGAGGGAGGGGACACCGGTGGCGCGTTTGATAAGTCAGCGCTCATCCTGCATCCGCATGCCCTCACGCCTGCCCCTCTCCCGCACGGGAGAGGGGATGCACGGTAGAACTGCTTGTGTTCGCTGGATTGAGTACGGTGCTTTGACCTCACGCCCCTCCGCATGGAAGAGGAAGAAGCGCAGCGCAACTGCCTCAGACGATGAGAAAATCCGCCGCCGAGAGCGCGGCCTTGTTGGCGATCTTCATGATCTCGACCGGCTTGTATTTCGCGCCGTTGCCGTCGGCATCGTAGGAGACCACGCCGCTCTTGTAGATCAGGTAGTCGTTCTTGTCCGTCGCCTTGGTCTTCTTGAAGAACTTCTTGTTCAGGGTTCCTGGCGCCTCCATCGTGCCCTTGCCGAGCTTCTTGAAGATCTTGTTGTCGAGCAGGATCTTGTCCTCGCCGCGCGTGAAATCGGTGATGGTGTCGAAGTTCACCTTGCGGTCCGTCTTCCAGGTGCCGAGCTTCGCGTTGAACACGAAGTGGTCCGCGCCGGTGCCGCCAGTGAGCACGTCGTTGCCGTAACCGCCGTTCAACGTGTCGCTGGCGCTGGCGCCGGTAAGCACATCCTTTCCGCGCATGCCGGTCAACAGCAACGGCTTGTCGGCGGCAGGAGCAGTAGGTGTCGTGGGCGTCGGCGGTGTCGGCGACACTGCGTCTTTGACATCGGCAAGCGTCGTCTTGCGTCCGTTATGGACGATAAAGTCGATGCCCTTCTTATGCAGCTGCAGACGCTCGTAATCGGTCAGCGCTCCGCCCGCGATGGTCAGCGTTTCATCGTCAGCTCGCGTTCCGTCGAGCATCTTGGCGACCGACAGGCTGTCAACGGCGATCATCGTGCCGACGCCTTCATAGGTGATCCAGGCGAAGCCGCTGACGCCGATGCCTCGAAGATCGATGGCATCGCCGCTGATATGCAGCCGATCCTCCGCCTGCCCGCCCCCATTGATGCTGTCGATCGTCTCGATCTGACTGTTCAGCATGTAGATCGTATCGTTCGCGCTCGACCCCAAAATGGTTTCGATGCCTTCGAATCTGCTGAGGCCGGTGAAGCTCGCGATACCGCCTGTCGTGAGCTTCAGCGTGTCGGCGCCGGCGCCGCCGTCGATCTCGTCACCCCAGCTGATGTTGGCGTTCGCGATCTCGATGACGTTGGATTCTCCGTCGCCATGGATCTGATCGGCGACGAGCACCTGCGCGTCATCGTTGTTGTCCATGCTGTCGGTAATGAAGATCGAAACCATCCGCTCAGGGGATGGCGAGACTTCATCGAGATTGGTGAAGGTCAGCGCTCTGATAAGTTTTTCGACTGCTGATCTCAGAGCCTCGATTTCTGCCGGTGTCGTCGCTGCTACGAAATCAATTTCGAGAAACTGGCCGTCATAGTAGGTCACCGTGCCGATGGGGACGTTATCGATCTCGATGACGCGTCCTTCCTCCAGCTCTTCCGTCGAGATCTCGACTTCGCCCGCAGTGAGCTTGATACCGAGGACGGCATTCGCCTCCGTGAAGAGGGAGAGCTCCTTTATCGACGCACCATCGGCAAGGGTGATCTGCGCATCCTGGTCCTTGTCGATCAGCACGGGAGTTCCAACGCCGTCAACTGCAGGCGGCGCGAAGAAGCGATCGAAATCCAATCCGATGAGTTCGGTGGCTGCCGGTTCAGTTGACGAGGTTGGGCTCATGATTGCGTTCTCTTCCAGACAGGCTGTCCCGTGGCAAAGGGCGGCCTTTGATATAACGCAACGTTATATAATATATTCACTTCTCGGCAAGTCCCATTCGGGTTTTTGGAGCACCGGTGACGTGGATGTTTCATACCGAATGCTGGATCCAATCAGGGATCGGGTGCAGAACATGGTGCGGCCGCAAAGTCCTATCGCTTTACGACATCCAGCCCTTGCAATCGCTTCTCACAGCATCCCCTCTCCCGTGCGGGAGACGGGCAGGGGTGAGGGCATGCGGATGCCGAACCATCACGACCCGATCAAACGCACTGCCGGTGGCCCCTCCCCCTTGCGAGGAGGGTTAGGGTGGGAATGATTTGGCTAGATGAGAGCTTCGCAGGTGAGGCACGGGAGGCCTCATCCACTTTTGGGTAGGGAATAGTGGCGTCGTTACCGTCGAGGTCGCGCTTATTCGGATAGCGCATTCCCTCACTCCTGCCCCTCTCCCGGGCGGGAGAGGGGAGGATGATAGAGCCGTCTACGCTCACTCAATAAACGTCGTGCTTTGACCTTGCGGCCCACCCCGATCCCACCCACAGCGCAACGTTATGTTCCGCATTTGTTCTTGACTTTGGTCCTAAGCTTGGCTATGTGTGGCTGAGCCTGATCCACCGAGGGGCGCTCTCGCGAGGCGTCGTGTTTGTGGGGTCGGGCACGGTCCCGTGAGCCAGCTGACGCAGACTGGTTCGACGGGAGGCCCCGGCGAGAGGCTGGGCTCCGCTCTGGTCCAAGGCCGCCCGTATCAAGACGGTGTCCGCCTTGGGCAGAGCTGGGGCCATGTCGCGCCGGTCCGCCTAAAAAAGCCGTGCGCGAGGAGCCGTCGGGTTCTTCACTCACACTAGCCGAGCCGGACGCCTCCTCGCGCCCCCTCGACCGCAAACCCTCGGGCGACAATCGCCGCGAGGACACTCCCGCATGCTCTTTGACAGCACAAACTCTTCCCCATAGCTCTCATCTTGAGGGATCGCGCAGCGATCGTCTCGAAGAAACTGCCCCGGACTTGAACCGGGGACGAAGGCGTCTCCAGTGATCCGGGGACGCGGGCGGCTCCGGCGATCCCTGGGCCATCCTTCGAGACACGGCTGCGCCGTTCCTCAGGATGAGGGCGGTAGGGTGGAAACGAAGGCGTGGCCCCGGAACAAGTGCGGGAACGACGCCCTGACTGCCGTTCCCGAAGAAGCCGTAGCGCGGAAGGGAATTCATCTGCGGGCCCGGCGCCCCGAAGGATATCAAGCCTGTCTTGTTCATTGACCTCCCGCTCCGTCCGAATTACCGCTTGTTCGGAAAACCGAACGCATCCGCGAGAGCCATGACATTCTCCCCGCTGACAATCGAAGCACGAGGGCAGGCCGACGATCCGTCGAGTCTGGTCATGCGCTTCGGCGCGGACGAGCCTTTGATGATGGATTCGGGGGTCGCGCTCGCGCCCTGGCAGATCGCGTATCAGACCTACGGCACGCTCAACGCCGACAAATCCAACGCGGTGCTGATCTGCCATGCGCTCACCGGCGATCAGCATGTGGCGAACGACAACCCTGTCACCGGCAAGCCCGGCTGGTGGCTCACCATGGTCGGGCCCGGCAAGCCGGTGGACACGAACCGCTTCTTCGTGATCTGCGCCAATGTGATCGGCGGCTGCATGGGCACTTCGGGCCCTGCCTCCACCGATCCGGCCACGGGCCAGCCCTATGCTTTGAACTTTCCGATGGTCACGATCCGCGACATGGTGAAGGCGCAGGCCGCCTTGGTTGATCGGCTCGGCATCGGGAGCCTGTTCTGCGTCGTCGGCGGCTCCATGGGCGGCATGCAGGTGCTGCAATGGGCGGCCTCCTACCCGGAGCGCGTTTTCTCGGCGCTTCCCATCGCCACCGCCGCGCGCCACTCGGCCCAGAACATCGCCTTCGACGAGGTCGGCCGGCAGGCCGTGATGGCCGATCCCGACTGGCGCGGCGGGCGCTATCTCATGGAGGGCACGCGCCCCTCGAAGGGGCTCGCGGTGGCGCGCATGGGCGCGCATATCACCTACCTGTCCGAGGTCGCACTGCACCGGAAGTTCGGACGCAATTTTCAGGACCGCATGGCGCCGACATTCTCCTTCGACGCAGATTTCCAGATCGAAAGCTACCTGCGCTACCAGGGCATTTCCTTCGTCGAGCGGTTCGACGCCAACACATATCTCTATGTCACCCGCGCGATGGATTATTTCGATCTCGCGGCCGAGCATGGCGGTTCGCTCGCCAAGGCGTTCAAGGGTTCGACGACCCGCTTCTGCGTGATCTCGTTCACCTCCGACTGGCTGTTCCCGACGTCGGATTCCCGCGCCATCGTCCATGCGCTCAACGCAGCCGCCGCGTCCGTCGGCTTCGTGGAGGTGGAAAGCGACAAGGGGCATGACGCCTTCCTGCTCGACGAGCCGGAAATGTTCGCCGCTGCGCGCGGCTTCATCGATGCGGCGGCGCGCGTGAGGGGAATCGCATGACATCCGCCCTCTCGCTGCTTCCCGCCACCGATCTCGAGACCGGCCACCGGCTCGATTTCCTGCTCGTGACGGATATGGTCGAGCCCGGCTCCCGCGTGCTCGATGTGGGCTGCGGCGACGGCGATCTTCTGACGCTGCTGCGCGACCGCAGGCAAGTCGATGGGCGCGGCATCGAGATTTCCCGCGAGGGCGTGAATGCCTGTCTCGCGAAGGGCCTTCCCGTCATTCAGGGCGATGCGGACACGGACCTTGCCGACTATCCGGACGACGCTTTCGACTACGTCATCCTCTCCCAGACGATCCAGGCGACGCGCCAGCCGAAAATCGTGCTGGAGCATCTGCTGCGCATCGGCCGCCGGGCCATCGTTTCCTTCCCCAATTTCGGCCATTGGCGCGTGCGCGTCGATCTCGCGTTGAAGGGCCGGATGCCGGTGACCGACAACCTGCCCTATTCCTGGTACGACACGCCCAACATCCATTTCTGCACGATCCGCGATTTCGTGGAACTGTGCCGCGAAGTCGGCGCGCAGATGGAAAAGGCCGTCGCCCTCAATGCCGGCGGAAAGCCCATGCAGGTCAGCCTGCCCTGGTGGGTCTGGAACTTGCTCGGCGACCAGGGCGTGTTTCTGTTGAAGCGGCGGTAGCGAGACTTATCAGCCTCGCATGTAATGGGCGCCGATTGTTCCGCAGGGAAAAGCCTTTACATTCTGAAGCTTCCAGGAATGGAGTTCAGCCTGCCCTTCCGGGAACAGGCGCACGCCACGACCGAGGGTGATCGGAAGCGTGAAGATGCGCGCCTCCTTGATGAGGCCTCTCTCCATGAAATGGCGAATGGTCTCACCGCCGCCATCGACAAAGGCCTGCGGATATTCGGCCGCCACGGCATTCGCATCCGTTGCGGACATCACATTCGAAGGCACGCCATCGGGAAGCAGGCGAGATGTCATCACGATTCCTCGCACGTGGGGTGGATAAGGCCAGCCATAGTTAGGATAGATTTTATCGAACGTGTTTCGCCCCAGAATGACGGTATCGACTGACTCGATATGCTCCTCGTAGCCGTAATCGTTGCCTTGAAACGCAGCCAAATGATCGAGGGAGCCACCCTCGCCTGCAATGTAACCATCGATGGTTTGCGCGATGAAAAGCTTCATGTAACCGCCTCCAGACTGCAACTAAGTCACTGTCTACAGACTCTGCCTTCATCAGGTCCAGAGCATTCTGGTCGTGTCACAGGTCGCTATGGATTGCCCGACGACATCGGGTGGAGATCGCGCACCATGCTCTTCAGGCGCTCGTCCAGCACATGGGTATAGATCTGCGTCGTCGAGATGTCGGAATGGCCCAGCAATTCCTGCACCACACGCAAATCCGCGCCGTTCTGCAGGAGGTGGCTCGCGAAGGCGTGGCGCAGCACGTGCGGGCTGATCTTGTCGGCCCGTAAACCCGCTCCGGCGGCGACGCTCTTTAGTTCACGGGCGAAAGCCTGACGGGTCAGATAGCCGCTCTCGCTATCGGCAGGAAACAGCCAGGGGCCTGCCACCTTACCCTGCTCTTCCAGCAAGGCGAGATAAGCCTGTGCCGCCTCCCGGGCCGCATCCGTCAACGGCACGAGGCGTTCCTTGGCGCCCTTGCCGCGTACCACCAGAAAGCGATCCCGAGTCTTGGCGGCGCTGCGGGGCAGCGAGATGAGCTCAGTCACACGCAAACCCGTGGCATAGAGCAGTTCGAGCAGGCAGGCCATGCGGGCGGCGCGCAGGCGCTCACCCGGCGTGGCCTCGGGACGGGTAACGCCTTCATGTGCGACCTGCAGCAGCCGGTCGACCTGATCGATGGTGAGAACCTTCGGGAGAACCCGGCCGCGCTTGGGAGCCGAGACCGCCGCCGTCGGGTCGGCGGGAGCATAGCCTTCCACATACAGAAACTTATGGAACTGGCGCACGGCGGAAAGCCTTCGGGCGGCGGAGGAAGCTTTCAGGCCGCGTTCCTCCAAGCTTGCCATGAAGCCCCGGATCGTGGCGGCCGCGGCGCTGTCGGGCTGCGCGCCGGCTTCCTTCAGATAGGCAAGGTAGTCGTCGAGATCGCGCCGGTAGGCATCGAGCGTGTTCTTCGAGGCGCCGCGCTCGGCGGCGAGCATGTCGAGGAAAAGGCTGGCGTGGCGCGCGCCGCTCATGAAGACGAAGGCATGCGGTTGCTGGGCACCGGCACGGTGATCTCACGCGTATCGGGCTGCACGAAGGTCGCGAGAGCAAACATGGCGGCGAAGCCAAGGCCGGCCAGAATGGCAACGACGAGAATGAACCGGAATAACGTTGGCAAGGGAAGCCTCTTGAAGCGTCATAACGCTAGAACCATGCAAAAGCCACAAAGGCAAGTCCTGCCCAAAAGTAAGGTCCCCACCCAAAAGGCAAGTCCCTCTCTCAAGGGAAAGTTCGCTGTGGGGGAGCGGAACATTAGCCTTGTGACAGGGCGACGCCCCCGTGCTAGGACTGATGCATGAACAATATCAGCCGCTTCAATACGCTCGATGAAGCTGGCGGGCATGACACTGGAAGCCGGCGCGGACACCCCATCAGCCGCAAGCTCGGCGCGCGCTCCATCGTGCTCGTCGGGCTTATGGGCGCTGGAAAAAGCACCGTGGGCCGCAGGCTCGCGCAATCGCTCAAACTGCCGTTCCGCGATGCCGATCACGAGATCGAGGCCGCAGCCGGCATGACGATCCATGACATCTTCGCGATCCACGGCGAGGAGCACTTCCGCGACGGCGAGCGCCGGGTGATCGCGCGCCTGCTCCAAGAGGGCCCAATGGTCCTGGCCACCGGCGGCGGCGCCTTCATGAACGAGGAAACCCGGCAGAACGTCGCCGAGCATGGCGTTTCGATCTGGCTGAAGGCCGATCTCGACATCCTCATGCGCCGGGTGCGCAAGCGCGACACGCGGCCCCTCCTGCGCAACCCCGATCCCGAGGGCACCATGCGCCGCCTGATGGAAATCCGCCATCCGGTCTATGCGCTCGCCGACCTGACCATCGACTCGCACGAGGCTCCGCACGACCGGGTCGTGGCCGACATCATCAAGGCCCTGAACGGCTGGTTCGAGAAGGAAGCACAGGGGAGCGCCGAATGAGCGCCGCGCCGTCCCAGGGGGAGTCCTCCTCACCGATCACTGTGCCGGTGCCGCTCGGTGACCGGGCTTACGACATTCTGGTCGGTCGCGGACTCATCGAAACTGCCGGCGCACGGATCGCGGGTCTGAATGCCCGTGCCGCCGCCATCGTGACGGACGAGCATGTGGGGCCACTCTATGCGCAGGCCCTCGAGGCCTCTCTGCAGGCACAAGGCCTGCGGACTTCCGTCGTGACATTGCCGCCGGGAGAAGCGACGAAATCCTACGCAAGCCTTGAAAGGGTCTGCGACGCGGTTCTCGAAGCCAGGATCGAGCGCGGCGATCTCGTGGTGGCCCTCGGCGGCGGCGTGATGGGGGATCTCGCGGGCTTCGCCGCTGCGGTGGTGCGCCGGGGCGTGCGCTTCGTGCAGGTGCCTACCACCCTGCTCTCGCAGGTGGATTCCTCCGTCGGCGGCAAGACCGGCATCAATTCGCCCCACGGCAAGAATCTTGTCGGCGCCTTCCATCAGCCGAGTCTCGTGCTGGCCGACACGGCGCTTCTCGACACGCTGCCCGTTCGCGAGATGCGCGCTGGCTATGCGGAGGTGGTGAAGTACGGCCTCATTGACGATGAGCGATTCTTCGCGTGGTGTGAAAAGAACTGGCGGGGCATCTTCTCGGGCGGGCCTGAGCGGGATGAGGCCGTGGCCCAGAGCTGCCGCGCCAAAGCCGCCGTGGTGGTGCGCGATGAGCACGAGAACGGCGACCGCGCGCTCCTCAATCTCGGCCACACTTTCGGCCATGCGCTGGAGCGGATCACGCGCTACGATTCCTCGCGCCTCGTTCATGGAGAGGGCGTCGCCATCGGTCTTTGCCTCGCCTTCCGCTTCTCGGCCGCTTTGGGTCTCTGCCCGCAGGCGGATGCCGAGCGGGTCGAGGCGCATCTCACCGAAGTCGGCCTTCCCACGCGCCTTGCTCACGTGCCGGGCGGGTGCGGCACGGTGGACGAATTGCTCGATGCCATGGCGCAGGACAAGAAGGTGAAAGCCGGCGCGCTCACCTTCATCCTGGCGCGGGGCATCGGCCAGAGCTTCATCGCGCCCGGCATCGAAGCCGACAAGGTGCGATCCTTCCTGCAGGATGAACTCCATACGTCACGGCCATGATCGACGAATCCTCTTCAGGCGATCTTTGGATCGCAGCCCTGGTTGTCGTCTTCTGCCTTCTGCTTTCGGCCTTCTTCTCAGCGAGTGAGACGGCCTTCACGGGCGCATCCCGCTCCCGCATGCTGATGCTGGAGAAGAACGGCAGCCGGCGCGCAAAGCTGGTGAACCGCATGCTCGATATCCGCGAGCGATTCATCGGCACCGTTCTGATCGGCAACAATATCGTCAACATCGGCGTTTCCGCCTTCGCCACGAGCGTGTTCGTCGCCATCTTCGGCGATGGTGGTGCGTTGTATGCCACCGCCATCATGTCGGTGCTGGTGATCGTGTTCGCGGAGGTTCTGCCGAAGACCATCGCGATCTCCTCCCCCGACAGCGTCTCCCTGTTTCTTGCCCGCCCCATCTCATGGGTCGTGGCGCTGCTCGGTCCGCTCGCGATTGCCATCGAGCGGTTGGCAAGGCTCATGCTGCGCCCCTTCGGCATCCACATCGGAGCCAATACGCCGATCCTTTCGGCATCGGAAGAAATTCGCGGCCAGGTCGATCTGCTGCACAAGGAAGGCGGCGTCGCGAAAGTGGAACGCGACATGCTGGGCGGGTTGCTCGACCTTGAAGACCTCACGGTCTCCGAGGTCATGGTCCACCGCACCAAGATGCGCACCATCAATGCGGACCTCTCGTCCGAGGAGATCGTGCGCGAGGTGCTGGCCTCGCCCTATACGCGCATGCCTCTGTGGCGCGAAAGCCAGGAGAACATCGTCGGCGTGCTTCATGCCAAGGATTTGCTGCGTGCGCTGGACGCGGTCGGCGGCGATGCGGGCAAGCTGAAGGTGGAGGCAATTGCGCTGGAGAGCTGGTTCGTGCCGGATACGACCTCACTCCGCGACCAGCTCAAGGCCTTTCTCGCCAA
The DNA here is from genome assembly GCA_041913065.1 of Microvirga sp. Lineage (GTDB taxonomy): Bacteria > Pseudomonadota > Alphaproteobacteria > Rhizobiales > Beijerinckiaceae > Microvirga. The sequence continues at coordinate 231,939 of JAYSGD010000002.1, forward strand.
GAAGACGCACTTCGCTCTCGTTGTCGACGAGTACGGCGAGGTGATGGGCCTCGTCACCCTCGAGGATATTCTCGAAGAGATCGTCGGCGACATCAAGGACGAGCACGATCTCTCCGTCCAGGGCGTGCGGCCCCAACCCAACGGATCGGTGAACGTGGACGGATCGGTGCCGGTGCGCGATCTCAACCGCGCCATGGACTGGCATCTGCCCGACGAGGAGGCCACAACCATCGCTGGTCTCGTCATTCACGAAGCGCAGACGATCCCCGATACGGGCCAGATCTTCACCTTCCACAATTGCCGCTTCCAGGTGCTGCGCAAATCGCGCAACCGCATCACGGCGCTCAGGATCACGCCGCTCGGTCCTGTGCGGGTGAAAGAAGAATAGAGTTCTATGTCTTGATGAAGTCGAGCATGGCCTTGTTGACGATCTCCGGCTCTTCGAGATGGACGAAATGCGTTCCGTTCTCGACCCATACGACATGGCCGTCGTCGCATAAAGCGAGGCTCGCCTCCGCCAGTCCTCGTTCGAGATAGAAGTCTTTCCTGCCCCAGATCACAAGTGTCGGCACCTTCACGCGAAGGTCCTTGATCTCCGGTTTGTTTCTGAGAGCACGATACCAGTTGATCATGCCGCTGAGAGCCCCCGGCCTGCTCCATGTTTTCTGGTAGCGGTCGAGATCCGCGTCGGTGAAGGTGCCGGGGCGGCAGCTGCGGATGAAGAGTTGCCGCATGATGGCAAAATCCTTCATCCGGAAAAGCGCTTCCGGTAGCCATGGGACCTGATAGAGACCCATATAGCTGCTGCGCAAAAGCTGCGTGGGGTTTTTGAGCCAATACGGCACCAGAATTTGGGGATGGAAGGAGTTGATCGCCACGAAGCGCTCCACGCGCTCAGGGTAGCGCGACGCGATCCACCATCCGACCAGGCCACCGAAATCATGGCCGATGAGGATGAACCTTTCACGGCCATAGGCATCGGCAAGGCCAATGATATCCGCCGCAAGCGTGTCGAGGTCATAGGCTTTTCGGCCGATGGGCTTCTCACTCAGGTTGTAACCGCGCTGATCCGGAGCCACCACGCGAAAACCCGCAGCGGTCAGCGGCCCGATCTGCCGCCTCCAACCCCACCAGAAATCACCGAAGCCATGCAGCAGAATAACAAGTGGGGCATGCGTCGGCCCCGACTGCACATCGTGGAGCGTGACGCCATTGATGTCGTGGGCCGCAGAGGATGCATCCTCTGGCCAGTCCTTCAAAGATTTTTCGGGGACAATTTGGTCCATGACGTCTCGCTTCCGCGAAACTCTATGCATTCCACTAAAATGCTGCAAACAATTTGAATCTAGCGGATCAGGAATTCTTGAGAGTGTCGCATGATTTCAGCAGAACGTATGTTATCGGTGAGTGTCATCGATCTCCAAAGAAAACGTGAGAAGCTTCCTGTAACGATCTCTTATTTCTCTTCGCGGTCTCGCGACTATACGGCGCTGATCTCGCGCACAACCTTGCGGGGCACATCTTCCTCGGTGGCCATGAACTGAGCCCGTGCCAGTTCGGCGAAGCGTCCGCCCTTAGCGACCAGTTCCTCGAAAGTGCCGGTCTCGATGACGCGTCCCTGATCGAACACGAGAATGCGATCCGCGTTGCGGATGGTGGCGAGGCGATGCGCGATCACGAACGTCGTGCGGCCGCGCATGACTTCATCGAGCGCCTTCTGCAGTTTCTGCTCCGTCGCAGCATCGAGCGCGCTCGTGGCCTCGTCGAGGATGAGGATCGGCGGATTCTTGAGGAGCGCGCGGGCGATGGACAGGCGCTGACGCTCGCCGCCGGACAGGGAGCGCCCGCGCTCGCCGATGACCGTATCGAGCCCTTCCGCCTGACGAGAGATGAACTCGATGGCCTGCGCCCGCTCCAGGGCCTCGATCATCTCCGCATCCGTCGCATCGGGACGCCCGACCTGGAGGTTCTCGCGGATGGTGCGGGCAAACAGCATGGGCTCCTGGAACACGACGCCGATGTTGCGGCGAAGCGAGGCGAGGGTCAGATCGCGAATGTCGTCGCCGTCGATGCGGATGCAGCCGGATTGCGGATCGAACGCGCGATGCAGGAGGCCCAGGGTGGTGGACTTGCCCGATCCGGTCGAGCCGACGAGAGCCACGTTCTCGCCCGGCCGGACACCGAAGGAAACGTCCTGCACGGCAGAGCGCTTGCCGTCATAGGAGAAGCTCACATTATCGAACACGACCTCACCGTTGAAGCGTTCGACATCCTTCGCATTGGGCCGGTCGTGCACCGCGGGCGCCGTGTCGAGGATCTCGAAGAATTCATTCAGTTTCGGCGCCTGCATGAAGAGCTGGTTGATGAAGCTCACCGCCTGCTCAAGACGCCCGATCAGCATGGTCGCCATGCTCATGAAGGTGACGATCTCGCCGATGGTGGCAAGGCCGTTCAGATGCAGCCAAGTGCCGAGCACGAATATGGCCGTCACCGTGATCGTCGCGGATGCTCGCGAGGCGACGGAAGCGAGCGCCCACCAGGACAGAACCGGGTTCTGAGCCTGCAGCAATTGCTGGATGATCGTCCGCAGGGAACGGCTTTCGGCCTCGATCCGCGTGAAGGACTGAATCACCGGCACATTGCCGAGTGCATCGGACGCATGCTCCGCGAGACTGGAGTGATAACGCTCGACCGATCCTTGCAAGGTCTCTGTTTTGCGCAGCACGATGGAGGTGAGCACCGTGAAGACCGCGACAAGCGCCACAAGCAGAAGACCCAGGCGCCAGTTGAGAAATACCGTGAGCGGCAGAAGCACCAAGAGGGAGACGAGAGCGGACAGGTGCTCGCGGAAGAAGCCGAGCCAGAGCCAGGACATGCCGCCGGACCCTTCCAGCATCACTTTCAACACGCGGCCGGAATGGGTCGTCGTGTGGAACGCGAGCGGCAGTTCGAGCACGTGCTCAAAGTAGTTCGCCACCACCGCGAGGCGGCGGCGATGCGCCAGGCGGTCCGCATGAAGCGCAACCAACGCGCCCGCGCCGATGGAGAACAGGCCAAAGGCCACCCAGGCCAGGAGCAGCGGGGTCAGGGTGCCGAAGGTGACCGGAACGTTGCCGGGAATCTGGCCGCGCGTGAGAACGTCGATGATGCGGCCGAACAGGATGGGCTCGGCAAAGGCCGAGATCGCCAGCGCCACGTTGGCCAGGGCAAGGATGGCGCCGACCCGAAGGTCCGATCCCAGTTGTCCCAGAACGCGCACATAGAGCCTTATCAGCCGCATGTGATTAACCCGCGAACTTGGCGAAGTCCGTCATGTGAACTCCGCTCCAGATAGAGAGTTGCGTAACCCGATTTCATCAAGAAGCCAAGGTCGCCGCTCATGCGCTCCCTCATGCTCCGGCGGAAGCCGGTTTCTTGAAGCGCTTTTGCAGGCCCAGCCATCGACGCCGGGGCCTTGGTGCCTGTCGAGAGCGGGGCTTTGCCAGGAGAATCGCACCCTCCTCCGTTTTGCGAATATGAAGCGTGCGCGTATGAAACTCCTCCAGGCCCGGCCGATGGCCGATGGACATGACGCTCGCGCCCTGCAAGTCATCCTCGAACAAGGCCAGCATGGAAGCCTGGTTATCCTCATCGAGAGCCGATGTCGCCTCATCCATGAAAACCCAGCGCGGCTTGTGCAGAATGACGCGGGCGAAAGCCACACGCTGCTGCTGGCCGAGCGACATGGTCCTGTCCCAACGCTCGTACTTGTCCAGCATGTCGACGAACTCGTCCAGGCCGCAGCGCGCAAGCGCCGCACGGATGTCGTCATCAGGGAACGTATCCGGCGCGGCAGGATAGCTGAGCGCTGCCCTGAGCGTGCCCAACGGGAGATAGGGACGCTGTGGCAGGAACATCATCTCTTCCGGAGGCGGGATGCGGATGCGTCCCGATCCCCAGGGCCAGAGCCCGGAGATGGCGCGGAAGAGCGTGCTCTTGCCGGCGCCCGACTCGCCCATGATCAGCACCCGCTCGCCGGGCTTGATCTCCGCCGTCGCATCCTCGATCAGGATGCTGCCATCGCTGAGCGAGATCGATAGGCCGTCGAAGCTGAGCCATCCCTTTTCGTGAGGCTGAATATCGATACGGCCGTTCTCGGCGGTCACCTCCTCAAGGTCGATGGCCGATTGGCGGAATGTCGCCACGCGCAGGACCGCCGAACGCCAATCCGCGATCTTGGGGAAGTTGTCGACGAAATAGCGCAGGGCTGCCTGCACCTGATTGAACGCGCCGACCACCATCATCATGTCGCCGAAGGAGAGGCGGCCGCTGAAATAGCCCGGCGCCGCAGCAAGGATCGGCACCACGATGGCGAGCCAGCCATAGCCCGATGTGATCCAGGTGAGACGCGCCAACCCGCCCGACAGGCGGCGGGTGGCCTTCAGCACCTCCTCGACGAACCCATCGAGGCTGCGGCGCTCATCGGTCTCGCCCTTATACAGGGAAACACTCTCGGCGCTCTCGTTCACGCGCACCAATGCGAAGCGCAGATCGGCCTCGCGCGCATAGCGCAGCGTGTTGAGGCGGATCATCGGACGACCGACGAGCCATGTCAGCCCCGAGCCGATGCCTGCATAGCCGATCGCAACCCAAACCATATAGCCGGGAATCGAGATCTCATCGCCTCTGAACATGAATGTCGTCGTGCCCGACAGGGTCCACAGAACGCCGATGAAGCTGACAAGCAGCAGAAATGCCTGGAGTATGCCCACGCCAAGCTCGGTCGACAGCTCGGAGAAAAGGCGGCAATCCTCCTGCAAGCGCTGATCAGGCTGTCCGCTGGCCTCACCCATGAAGCTGAGCTGGTAGGCCCGGTTGGGCTTGAGCCATATATCGAGCAGAACATGGGTAAGGCGCTGTCTCAGACGAATCTTGAGTCTTTCTTGAAGCCATGTCTGTGCAACGACGAGCGCCAACAGGACGGCTATGATAAGCAGGAAGACCAAGAGCTGCTCGAAGAAGGAAGTGGCATCGCGCCGCTCCACCGCATCGAAGAATGCACCGTTCCATTGGTTGAGGCGGACCTGACCGAACATGTTTCCGATAAGGATGACGACAATGGCGATGCTAAGCCGCATCATCGGCCAGCCTTTGCGGTTCCGGAACATATCTCGGAACAGCAGGAACAACTCCCGCCCGATGCTTGGAACAGGCTCGGGCTGGATGTCGGGCCCATGATGCTCGGCAGCCTTATGAACCGCCGCTATTTCCGCCTCTTTCGCCAGGGTGTTTTCCTGCCCTGGCCCCACATCGGGGTCTGTGCCCGTCGCAGGCGGCGGGGGCATTTGCTTGCCCAGTTTGGGATCGAAATCCGGCATGTCACCCGACGCACACTTGTCCAGCGCCGATGGTGGCGCATGGAGCTAAAGCGCTACGTTTCGGTTTCGGTTCCCCACTGCGCCCGTGCGGCGCATGAGCCTCAGATCAGCGCTTGTCGGCTGCGACCACGAGGGCCCAATAGACCTTGTATTTGGAATTCGGCGCATAGGCTGTGGCAATGCCGATCCGCGTGGCGGAGCGGTCGAGAAGAACGCGATTGTGCTGCGGGCTCTCGCGCCAGCCGGAGAAGGCCTCGGCCAGGGTGTGATAGCCGGCCGAGAGATTGGCTGCCGGTGCCGCGAATCCTGCCGAGGACAGGCGCGCCTTGACCGCGTCGGCGGAGCTAGGCCGGTCAGCGGATGCCATGGCCTGTGCTTCGGCCTCTGCCAGGGCCTGCAGGTCCGGGTCGATGGTGAACGGCCCCAGGCCGTTATTGCGGCGATAGGCGCCGATCATGTCCCGGGCCATGGCTGCATCCACCACGGCGCCGGATTGGGCCATGGAGGCATAAAAGCTCGGCGTCTGCGGACGGGCCTGGCGGGGACCGTTCTGGCAGGCGGCGAGGACAATGGCGCAGAGGCTGAAGATGGCAAGACGGATCATGCCGGCGATTTATCCTTGAGAAGGGTTAAGGTTTCATCCTCTTCCCCGCCCTTCTTGGACGGACCGTCCTTCGGTTCGTCATCTTCTTCCGGCGCAGGTACGGTTCCCGGAGGAACGCCGATGCCGGCTTTGCGCATCTCACGGAAAATCTCGAAATAAAGATCGCTCGAAACTCGGCCCGCGGCATCGATGTCGTCCACGAAGCAGACCAGGTCGAAATCGATGGTGTTTTCCGTGACCTTCTTGAAGATCACGCGCGGATTGGGCTCGCTCATGATCTCGCGATGGGCCAATGCCGCACGTTTCATGAGCTCCGCCATCACGTCCGGATCGGTGGCGCGGGGCACTGGGATCGAAACGATCACCCGCCCGACGCGGTCGTTGCGGACACGGTTGCGGACGATGCCGGAGATCAGATTCGAGTTCGGCACGATCAGGGTCGAGCGGTCGAAGGTCTGGATCTCGGTGGAACGCACGTTGATCCGGCGCACATAGCCTTCGCCATCTCCCACCACCACGAGGTCACCCACGCGGATGGGGCGCTCCCACAGCAGGATGAGGCCGGAGATGAAGTTGTTGACGATGGATTGCAGACCGAAACCGATACCGACGGAAAGGGCACCGGCCACGATGGTGATCCGCTCCAGGCTCAGGCCCAGATAGGTGAAGGCGACGACGCCCGCCGTGATGATGCCCACATAACCCGCCGCCGTGCGGATCGAATTGCGCAGGCCCGCATCGAGATCGGTCGCCGGCAGGAAGGTGTTGTCGAGCCAGCGCTGGATGATCCGCGTGATCGTGAAGCCCGCCGTGAACAGCACGGCGGCGATCAGAACCGACGACAGGGAGATGTTCAGATCGCCCACGCTGAAGCCGAAGAACAGCGCGCGCAGCGAGCCAGTGACGTCCGTCGATTCGATGCCCCAGGGCAGCAGAACAAGAAGAAGGGCGATGATGATCAGCGCCAGGCGCGCGACGCCGCTCGCCAGCACGCCGATCTGCTCCAGCGAACGGCGGCGGATGCCCGTATTGGCTTGCAGGGCCGTGGACAGGCGGCTCTGCGAGCGAAGGGACCCGCCGATGAATTCGTCGGCAAGCGCGATACAGAGAATCAGCATCGCGATGAGCATGGAGATCCACACGGCCTGATCGACCACGAAGGAGGCAAGAGCCGTATAGCCGCCGAGGACGCTGCCGATGATGACGGCCACGATGAACCAGCCGAGGCTGCGGAGCGGCCCGCCGATATCGACTTCCGGCGCCACGTAGGGCCCAAGGCAGGCTTCGTCCTGGTTCGCGCGGGCCGCGAAGCGGCGCAGCAGTTCCGCGAAGACAAGCGCTACGGCCAAGGCGAAAATCGCGCGGGTGATCACCGTGATGGGAAGCGCTGCCGCAATCGCCGCATTGAAGGATTCGATCACCTTGCCGACCACGATGATGGTGGCCAGAGTGACGGCAAAACTCATGATCCGAGTGGCGGACTCGTTCCTGACTGGGATAAGGCGCCAAGACGTATGATCGGGCGCTAGGATGGCGTCGATGAGCGCGCGCACGAATGCGATGAAGGCGAGCCCGCGAAGGAACGCCGCCATCACCTGTTCCAGGCGCGGCGGAAGGATGTCGGCGGAATCGAACGCTACCCACACGATCCAGCTCCCGGCGATGGCGGGGCCGGCGCTGAGTACGAGAACGCCCAGTGCCGCGAGCAGCTTGTTGCGATGCAGGGGGTCCGTGATCGCCGGGTCGCGTCGGACGAGACGCGGAGCAAGGGAGCGACGGCCAACATAGAGCGCAATGGCAATGCCGATTGCAAGACCCAGCATCAGCAGGATGCCGAGGCTCGTGCTGCGCCCTGCTTGATCGAGCGCATCGGAGAACACGATTCGCTGAGCCCTCAGCTCGCGCGGGATCGCCTGGAAGACATTCATCCAGAGGCCGGGGCTGATAATGCTGTCGGTCTCTTCGAACAGAGCGCGGGTGAAGCCGGCCCTGCGCAAATCGCCGATCTGAGTATTCAGCTGCTCCGCCTGAACCAGCAGGGCCCGTCCGAGGCGCTGCGTCTCATCGAGTTCCGCCACCGCAGCCTCGCGCTCGGCGCGGTCGCGGGCGACGTCGGGGCTTTCCTCGGGCTGACCGCTGGCGGGCTTGGGGCCAAGCTGGGACAGGCGCTGACGGCTCGCCTCGAGGCGCGGAGCCTGCTCGTCGATGACGGCGCGGATATTGGCGATGACCGGCTCGATCTGCTGGCGAAGGTTCTGAAGGTCGGCATCCGACAGGGTGCGCCCCTGCACGGCCAGTTCCTTCTGGTCGAGATCGGTCTGGAAGCCATCGAGCTTGGCGCGGGCCGCCTTGGTCTCGGCGGAAACGGTGACTGCGGGCGCGGCGGCCGGCGGAGCCGCAGCTGGGGGCTGGGGCGATGCGGGCTGAGGCTGGGACTGCGTTTGCGGCGCGGGCTGCGCCTGCTGCGCCCAGCCGCTTCCTGCCGATCCAAGGCCACAGGCCAGGATCGCGGCTGCCAGGAGCCGCTTCATTCCGTTGCTCTTCATTCACTCCGCCTTATCGCATTCCCTTGCGGGCCGGTTCTTCGCGAATCAATAAGGCGAAAACTCGCCCTCAGGCTGATCGAGTGCAACAAAAAAGCCTGGAAGGGGAGAGCACCCTTCCAGGCTCATGGTTTTCCGGCCGTTTACTGGTTCGGCGTGGGGTTCGCCGAAGGCTGGGCGCCGGGTGCCGGATAAGCTGGATTTTCCGGCTGCGTGCGGTTGCCGGGATTGGCATTGGTGGAACCGGTCGTCGAGCCTGTGGTCGCCTCGCGGGCGGCGTTGGTGCCGGGGTCGTCGGGCGAGGTCGAGCCGACCCAGATCAAATAGCCGGTCACCGCAACGGCAAGCAGCAGCAGCGAACCGATCAGGACGCCCAGGACCGGGCGGCCGGGAGGTGCTTGGCGGGCACGATCGTCGGGAATCTGTTGAACCATCTCAAGCCTCATTGAAATGAAAAGGTGTTGGAGGGCGAGCGGCGAGGCTCGGCGTTATCAGGGCAACGTTCGATGAAAGAGCCGGTTCCTGCCAAGTTCTTCCTGACACTGGTCCGCGCCTGAATGGCACTCGCGCTCCGGCGAGGCTTTCGAGACATTGGATCAAATGTTGCATTTCGTCGTTGTTCGAGACGGGCCGCTATTCAGTGCCAGGGGACGAAGGGCCGATGGATCGGACATTGTTCGGAAGCGCGCAGCATTCCGCAACGGGCACTGGCTCACCTCCCCCGCCCTCAGCCATGTTTTTGCCGTTTTGGGTGCCCTTGGGTAATCTCTGATTCAAGGAGACGTCATGCACTACAACCGCATCGATCTGGATGGGACTTGGGAATTTTTGCATGTGGCCGACGACCGTATGTCGGGCCCTGCCGAGGTTCGCCAGATTACGGTGCCAAGTCCCTGGCAGGCCCAGTTCTCCGACCTGCGCATGCGGGCGGGAATCGGTATTTACCGCAGAACCATCGAGATCGACGAAGCGTGGCTGCACGACAGTGTCTGGATCCGCTTCGGCGCGGTCTTTCACAACACCAAGGTCTTCATCAACGGCGAGGCCGTAGGCCATAACGAGGGCGGCTTCCTGCCCTTCTCCTTCGACGTGACGGCGCATCTGAAGCCCGGCCCGAACGAGATCAAGGTCCGCGTCGACTCGCCCACCGACAATCCCGCCGAGTTTCCGGATTCCCCCTTCGCCGAAATCCCCTTCGGCAAGCAGAGCTGGTACGGTCCGCTCTCCGGCATCTGGCAGTCCGTCTATCTAGAGCGCCGCATTCCGGATCACATGACCCGCGTGCGCCTCGTCCCCCATCTCGCGACGGGACAGGTTACCTCCGGCGTGTTCTTCGCGCGTCCCCTCACCGATGCCACGCAGATCCGCATCGAGGTGACCGACCCTTCCGGCGAGATCGCGCTCGACGAAACGCATGAGACGCAGATCGGCGTCACCAGCATGCCGTTCGAGTTCAGGATCGCGGATGTGAAGCCCTGGTCGCCGGACCATCCGAACCTCTATCGCGTGCGCTTGTCCTTCCTGCGTGACGGCCAGGTCAAGGACGAGATCTCCGACCATTTCGGCTTCCGCACCATCGAGACGCGCAACGGAAAGTTCTACCTCAACGGCGAGCCGCTCTATCTGCGCTCCGCGCTCGACCAGGATTACTACCCGGACACGATCTGCACCGTGCCGTCGGTGGAATTTCTGGAGGATCAGTTCCGCAAGACCAAGGAGCTCGGCCTCAACTGCCTGCGTTGCCACATCAAGGCGGCCGATCCGCGCTATTACGAAGTGGCCGACCGGATGGGCGTGCTCATCTGGACGGAGCTGCCCAACGGCGGCATGGCCACCGACCGCTCACGCGGGCGCAAGGAAAAGCTGCTCAAGGGCATCGTCGACCGCGACGGCAACCATCCGTCCATCATCATCTGGACGATCATCAACGAGAATTGGGGCGTCGATCTCGTCAACGACGCGGACCACCGCGATTGGCTCAAGCGCACCTTCGCGTGGCTCAAGGCCTACGACCCCACGCGCCTCGTCGTCGACAACTCGCCGCTTGCTCCGAGCTTCCACGTGGAATCCGACATCGCGGATTATCATTTCTACGCCGCCTATCCCGACCACCGCGCGCAATGGGATCAGTTCGTGGATGAACTCTCGAGCCGCGCTTCGTGGCTCTATTCTCCCCATGGGGACGCGGTGATCACCGGGCGCGAGCCGCTCATGTGCTCGGAATTCGGCAATTGGGGCCTGCCCTATCCGAAAGACCTGCGCGATGCCAGCGGCGAGGAGCCCTGGTGGTTCGAGACCGGTCACGACTGGGGCGAAGGCGTCATGTATGCCCACGGCGTCGAGAACCGCTTCTCGGATTGGAGCCTGGACCGCGTGTTCGGCGACCTGCGCCGTTTCGTGATCGCGGCGCAATGGCAGCAGTTCCGCGCTCTCAAGTACGAAATCGAAGCCATGCGCCGGAAGCCGAACCTCGCCGGCTACGTGATCACCGAGCTGCATGATTGCCATTGGGAGTCGAACGGTCTCCTCGACATGCGCCGCAATCCGCGCGTGTTCCATGAGCTGTTCCATATCATCAACGCGGACACGGTCATCGTTCCGAAATGGGAGCGTGCCTCCTACTGGTCGGGCGAGACGGCGAGCCTGGAACTGGCCATCGCTCATGGCGCCGGCCCGGTGCTCGAGGATTGCCAGCTCGAAGTCAGCATCGGTAACGAAACCCAGCGGATCGCGCTGCCGCGTCTCGAGGCGCCCGATATGCTCGATCTCGGCCGTGTCGAAGTGCAGTTGCCCGAGATGGAAGAGTCGTCCCTGCGACGCATCAGCTTCGATCTTCGCTCGCCCGACGGCAGCCTGATCGCGCATAACCATCACGACATTGCCATCCATGCCAAGCGCGTGAAGCCCGTACATGCCCGAGAGCTGGTCTGGTCACCGGACGAGGATATCCGCGAGCGCTTCGGAGCACTCGGCTACACGCTTGCCCGTGCCTTCGAGGAATCGACCCTCATCGTGTCGCGCACGCACAACAAGGCCATCGCGGACCATGTGCGCGCCGGCGCCAAGCTGCTGCTTCTGCCGGAAGAAGACATGTCGCTCTACCCGTTCTTCCCGCATTGGCAGGCCGTGCGCGTGCAGCCCCGTCACGGCACGCTCTGGTCCGGTGACTGGGCCTCCTCGTTCGGCTGGCTGCGGCGCTCGGGCCACTTCGCCCGCTTCCCGGCAGGCCCGCTTCTCGACGAGACCATGGACCGCGTTCTGCCGGATTTCGTGATCTCGGGCTGCAACCTGCTCGACTTCCAGGCGCGCGTGTTCGCAGGTCTCGTCGTCGGCTGGATCCACAAGCCGGTGGCGCTCGGCGTCGAGCGCTCCTATGGGCGTGGACGCTTGGTCGCATCGACGCTGCGTATCATGCGAGACGCGCCGCTCGCCGATCCGTCGGCCACGCTGCTTACGGACGCTCTCGTGGAGCTTGCGGTCGAATCCCGTTCCGCCCGCCTCGAAGAAGCCGTGCGGGCCGCGGAAGCAGCGGCCTGACGGGGAACATCGTCTCCATGCAAAAAGCGGCGCGATGATCTCGCGCCGCTTTTGTTTTGGTGGTTGCCGATTTTTATTCCGCCGCCACCTTCATGGCATCTTCCGACCAGCTTTCCTCGCAATCATTGAGATAGCGGTCGAGAGCGCTTTCAAGCGTGGGCATCAAAATACCGCGCTCCGTGGACAACGTTGTATTCAGCACGGGGCGATCGCCCGCATTCATGATGCGCGAGGGGGCGAACCCCGCCCGTGTTGCTGCCTGCACTGCCAGTTCGTGCCAGGACATGCCGCCGATATTCGCCATATGCCAGATCCCGGAGCCGCCATCGATGAGGAGATCGAGCGCGTGATGGACCAGATCAGGCACATAGGTCGGCGAGACAAGATCGAGGCTCGCCTTCGCATCGTCACCCCTGCTCAACGTATTCAGGATCGACCACACGAAATTGTAGCGGTCCCAGGGGCCGAAGAATGCACTCGTGCGGATGATCAAGGCTTTCTCATACGCTGAGAGAACACGCCGCTCCGCTTCCGCCTTGCTCGCGCCATAGACCGTTCCGGGATTGACCGCATCGCTCTCCACATAAGGCCTGCCGAGATTGCCGTCGAAGACAAGATCGGACGAGAACGTCATGAGCGGGATATCGAGATCGGCGCATACCTTTGCGAGCAGCTCGGCACCAAGCGCATTCTCGCGAAAGCAGGCGTGCGAGTCCCTCTCCGCCTCGGGCACCCGCACGTAACCCGCCGTGTTGATGACGGCCCAGGGTCTTTGGCATTCCAAGGCAGACTTCACGCTTTTCAAATCGGCAATATCCATGTCCTGCCGGGAGAGAAGGACATGATTGAGGCCGCGGAAATCGCAGATGCGGGAAAAGGCCCGCCCCAAGGTTCCCGTCGAGCCCGTGATCAGAAGCTGGCGCGGTTCGTCCGCAAGCCAGCAGGCATTGGATTTCTTAGCCGGCGGCTTATAGAACCGGATATCCCGTTTCCACCACCCTGCCCTGTCGAGCACCGGATGATTGAAACGTCCGGTTCTCGCCAAGGCCTCGGAGGCATGGGCAAGCGCCGTGCGCCGCGGTTCCGGCGCCCGAACGTCGAAGGGACCCGGCTCATAGAAGCCGCCACGGCGGGTAAGAAGAGTATTCCAGTCCACCGCGCCGAAGAGCGACCAGACCGTCACAGCGCGAATATCGGCGCCCTCGTCGCGGAGAGCATTAACGTCGTTCCAGATTTCCACCAGCCAGCGCAGCTGGTCATCGCGCGAGCTGCCGTGGTGCGCTTCAGTGACAGCGATGGGACGCTTGTATCGCTCCCACACCTCCCTCAAGCGGGCCGCCGGGCCAAGATCCTTGGCCGGCAGCGGCATGCGCACGGCCTCGGCATCAGCATAGCGATGACGACCATTGCCGCCCCAGTGACGCTCAGGGTAACGGGCAAGACGCTCATCGAGGTAGCGTTCGCTCGTCAGGTAATGATTGATCCCGATGATGTCGGGAGCGCCGTCAACTTCGAGGAAGAACTCGAGATTGGACTGGCTCACGCCGTGGTCGAGGAGGATCCGCCACCAAGGGTGATCGCGATCGACCATGCCGCAAAGGAGATCGAAGCCCAGAAAACGCCGCTGATTCTCGTGCTCGGCCTGATAGGCCAAGGCGGGCGTCGAGAAGGTCTTGCCCATGTCGTCCGTCTGCACGAGCTGCGCATCCGGGCGAACCTTGCGGATGGCGCGCATGGAAAGGACGGTCGCCTTGCACTCGTTCACAAGAATCTTGAGAAACGACTCGTAGCTGGTGCCATGCGGATACCAATGGCCATAAAGGCCGCAGAACCGCGCCGTCGTCAGGGGCTCGTTGACCGGCGTGTAGAGATCGAGATGCGAATAGCGCTCAGCCACATTGGCAGCATGGCGGGCAAGAAGCTCTGGCCATGCGGGATCGAGCATATGGCTATAACGTGGGCCGCTGCCGTGGTGGCACAATCCTGCGATGGCACGGATCCCAAGCTTCTGAAGTCTGGCAAGACGCTCGTCATGCCATGAGAAATCCGCTTGGTCCGGGCGCTCGGGAGAGATTTTCTCCCACAGGAGCGGATAGCGGAGAGTTCGAATTCCGAGTTCAGCGATCAGGTCGAGATCTTCGATCCGATCGCTGTGCCCGGTCTCCAGGCTTTGGTCGCGGTACTCATCACCCACCCGCGCGACGGTGCATTCGATACCGCCCCAAAGCTCCAAAGGTCTTCCCATCACTTTACTCCGAGCCAGTCCGTTCCGAAATATCAAAACTACGGGTCGCGCGGATTGTTCGATGAAATTCCTATCAAGATAGCAATGCGGCCGATGAAGGCATAACTTTGACGGTCGCCGTGTCCGCGTCTACCGGTAGAGATTCGTTGATGCGCCGGAAAGTAGCGAGAGCCTGGCCGACGATCTGATCCATGTTGTAGTAACGGTAGGTCGCAAGTCGTCCGACGAACCATACGTCCGGGGTGGCGAGGGCCAACCGCTCGTACTTCTTGAACAGTTCCTGGTTCTCGGCCTTCGGAATCGGATAATAGGGATCGCCTTCGGCGGAAGGATACTCGTAGGTCAGAGCGGTCTTCGCATGATCCTGGCCGGTGAGGTGCTTGTACTCCGTGACGCGCGTGTAGTCATGCGTTTGCGGGAAGTTTACGACACCAACAGCTTGGTGCCAGGGCTTGTCGAGAGTGACGTGCTCGAAGCGCAGCGAGCGGTAGGGCAGCCTGCCGAACTGGAAATTGAAGTATTCGTCGATCGGGCCGGTATAAATGACCCGGCGATGAGGGATGACGTTCTTCACGTCCTCATAGTCGGTCTGTGTCATCACGTGAATGTTCGGATGACTTGTCATCTTCTCGAACATGCGCGTGTACCCGTGCTTCGGCATGAACTGGAATTCATCCGTGAAATAACGGTCGTCCTGGTTCGTGCGGGTCGGAACGCGAGAGGTCACGGACTTGTCGAGTTCGGACGGGTCGAGGCCCCATTGCTTGCGGGTATATCCCCGAAAGAACTTTTCGTAGAGCTCGCGTCCGACGACGGAAATCACCACGTCTTCCGACGTCTTGATCTCCTCAACCTTCTCGGCCCGCTCGGCAAACCAGTCCTTCAGCTGTTCGGAGGTAAGGTTGAGACCGTAGAGCTTGTTGACCGTATCGAGATTGATCGGGATCGGCACCTGCTTACCGTCCACTTCAGCCAGAACGCGGTGTTCATAGGGACGCCATTCGGTGAAGCGGGAGAGATGGTCGAAGATCTGCTTCGAGTTGGTGTGGAAGATGTGCGGACCGTACTGGTGGATGAGGAGCCCGTCATCGTCGTAGCGGTCATAGGCGTTTCCGCCGATATGGCTTCGGCGGTCGATGAGCAGAACGCGCTCGTTCCGCTCCGTTGCAAGACGTTCGGCAAGCACGCTGCCCGCAAAGCCGGCGCCGACAATCAGCCAATCATACATTCGATCACTCCGCAGGCGTCGTGGCATAGATGGGAAGGGACGGAGCGGTACGATCCGTGGCGATCTCGCCAGACGCATCCTGCATGAGCTTCTGCATCGCTCCCCATGTCTTGTCCCATGACCCTTGAGCCAAATGGCGGTCGACCTTGGCGAGCCAGGCATCCTTCGGCCGGGCAAACATCATTTCGACCTTGGCCACCACCTCTTCGGCGCTGCGTGCGATTTCAACGAGGCCCTTCTCGCCGTAAGGCTTCACTACATCGGTGATGGCCGTGGACACGACGGGAACGCCGGCTGCCAGAAACTCCGGCGTCTTGGTGGGACTGATGAACTTCGTGGCCTCATTGAGCGCGAAATTCATGAAGCCAACCTCCCAACCCGACAGATAATGCGGCAGCTCGTTGTAGGATCTTCCGCCCAACCAATGGATGTTGGGGCGTTGCGGCAGCGTCGCCGGATCGATCTTCACCACCGGGCCGATCATCACGAACTGCCAATCGGGGCGCATGTCTGCGGTCTGCTCCAGAAGATCGATATCCATGCGCTCATCAATGACGCCGAAGAATCCAAGACGCGGGTGGGGAATATGCGCCTGATCCTCGGGATCTCGATGGAGCGATCGGGCCTGCGAGAAGTGATTGAAGTCGATGGAAGAAGGGAAGCCGTGAACGCTGCGATGGCGGCTTTTCTTCGCTTCATAAAGGCTCATGCCGCCGGTGAAAACGAGATCGCAGCGCGAGAACAGCGCACTCTCGAGATCCAGAAGATGCTGCGAAGCACCGCGGAAAAGCGAAAGTTCGTCCATGTTGTCGTAGACGCACAATTCGCATTCGAGATCACTGGTGAAGGCCATCGCCATCGGCGTGTAATACCAGAAGATGCGGTTGCCCGCGGATTCACGCCCGATCAGACCTTCGATCAGATCGTGCTGCTCGGCAATGACATCTTCATGCGAAAGACCTTCCGGCAGCATAGGAACGGCTATCGTCACGCCCTGCGGGCGGCTGCTCACATCCATATGCGGCTGGATGCCGGCCTTGAAGATCGGTTCTTCGATGATCAGCACATCGTAATGCTTGGCGGCACGGCTGAGCAGATGCTGCGGACGTTGCCAGACAAAATCCCATCGGAGGTGGGAAAAGCAGACGAGGAAAGGCTTTTCGGCATTGGCCTTGACAGGCGGACGAAGGGCATGCGGCTGCGTTCTCAAACGCTCATGCATAGCGCGATCCTCAAACAGAGATGTGTTGTCACAATCGGACGGAAGAACACGGTCCGGGGCGAATAATGTGATGACGTATATGAAGCGCACCTGCGAAGGGTCGCGGTCGCAATCGTTCAGTCAACGCAGAAGGTGCAATTTGGTTCCATCTGCATTCATGTTTGTGAACAACTATTCACGAGGCTACTGTCGATCACTTCTTCTCCAACAGCAGCGTTCCCTGTTTTTGGATGAACGACTTTGCCTTTTCAGCAACCATCGCAAGAATCCACGGCAGCTGCAATTCGACGCGCACCTGGTCTTCCATGACATCGAGGTGGCCGCTGACGTTCTGGCCCATTGCGCCGACGCGAAAATCCATCCGGTCGCCCGACCATGTCTCATTGATCGAGGCGACTTTGTCGCCGAACTGAGATTTCAAACCGCTCATTCCACCCTGCAGACGGCGCATGGCTTCGGCCTTGCCGAGGTTGTGGGGAATAGACACGACGAGAGGCTTCGACATCACAGAACTCCGCTTCTGCCACGACAAGCGAGGCAATGCCGATCAGGTTCCGTCGTTAAAGCATTTCCACCTTGATGGCCCGAATCACGAGCGCTTCCTGCAGGAAGCGCCGCTCCAGCTCCGCACGGTAGTTCTCCCACCATGGATGATCGAGCTCGCGCGCCATCACCTCGAACACCACGATATCGTCGTGCGATGTATGGCCGCCCTCTTTCCACATGCCGTGAGCCGGCGCGCGGGTGAAGCTCGTGATTCCGCCAAAGCGCTCGGAAAGTTCAGTGCGGACGCGCCCATATTCGGCGCCGTCGAAACGCCGCCCGGCATTGTCGGTCAACGGAAGAAGGATTTGCACAAGATGCATCGCCTTGACCCTGAAGCATCACACCATCGGAAGCAGATGAGATAGTTCAGTCCGCACAAAAGGCGAGAGTGAAAGGATTCTAGGCCATCAGGGCCGCGAAGAGATCCTGGTCGGATTCCGGAAGATCCTCGACCCAGTCGCGGCTCGACGGCTTGGATACGCGCCAGGAATGGCTCGTCGATGCCTGAAAAGCCTCCGAGGGGCGAAGACGGCGACGCGTCCCGTCGGGCTGCATCTCATCGATCACGACGAAACCGAAGATCGTGAGCCGCATCGCCATATCCTTGCTGGCACGGTCATCCGCCGCAATCGGCAGGGAGCCTGCGGCATAGACCGCGTCCATGAGGCTTCTCTGATCGCGGCGCGGACTGGCCGACGAGCGTGCGCCCGGAAAGCGGATAACGTTCGTCGGAAGAGACGATGTCGATTCCATATAAGCAACCCTTGGTCCCGAATCGGGTCCAAGAATCGCCTCAAGGAATTAAGAAGCGCCTAACCGGCGCCTCAATGCTCAATCGAGCCGATGCAGGGACACATAGCCCGTGCCGGCAGCGGTCAGGCCGAGGGCCTGGGCCGGCCCCTTGGCGAGGTCGATGATGCGCCGGTGGGCGAAGGGACCCCGGTCATTGACCCGCACGACCACGGAGCGGCCGTTGGACTCGTTGACCACCCGCAGGCGTGTGCCGAAGGGCAGCGAACGGTGCGCTGCCGTCATGTCGTTGGAGTTGAAGCGCTCGCCGCTGGCTGTCTTGCGGCCATGGAACCCTGGCCCGTACCAGGATGCCGTGCCGCGCTGGAACTCTTTGCCCAGACTGGCCTGCGAGATCGATCCCGTGGAGCTGGGATCGTTGGACGCGGTTGTATTGCATGCAGCAATGAACAGAAGAGGCGTCACTGCGCACAAGCGGGTGAGTATGTTTTTCAAGGACAGGCTCCCCTTGCGTTTTAATTGTAAGTGAAGCTGATCTTTAAAAAGGCAAGAATAAGGCGTTACGATTTTTTGTTGGCAAAATCATCCTTTTGAGATTGTGAATTGCTGTGGGATATAGCCTCATCGAAACTCAGTTACTTAGGCAATAGCCTGGATATGATTGCCTTTTTCGTAAAGGAATTCTTCATGATTATCAGCTTTTCGCGAGCCCCCTCTAGCCGTTGAGGAGGGTTGTCCTACTTGGCTTTTCCTGGCCGGGATGAACCCGGCAACATTCAGGATTGCCGGTTCATGTCGAATGCCTTCCCATCGCCGCGGGTCGCCATTGTCGGCGCCGGCCCGGGCGGCCTTGCCGCCGCCATGCTGCTGGCCCGTGAAGGCATTCCGGTCACCATTTTCGAGCGTGAACCCGCTGTCGGCGGCCGCACCCGTACCATCCAGGCGCCGGGCGGCTACAAGTTCGATATCGGCCCGACATTCTTTCTGTATCCGCGTGTTCTGAAGGACATCTTCGAGGCTTGCGGCGAGCGGCTCGAAGATCATGTCGAGCTCAAGCGCCTCGATCCGCAGTATCACTTGGTCTTCGAAGGCGGCGGCGAGATCCGCGCCACGGCCGACCTGCCTCGCCTCGAACAGGAGATCGCACGCCTCGCACCCGCCGATGCGCGCAACGTTCGACGCTTCCTCGACGACAACCGCGAGAAGCTCGAAGCCTTCCGTCCGGTTCTGGAGCAGGCTTTCTCAAGCCCCGCCGATCTCGTTTCGCCCGCCATGCTGGCGGCATTGCCGAAGCTGCGGCCGTTCTCGAATGTGGATGCGGATCTCAAGCGCTACTTCGCGGACCCGCGCGTGCGGCTCGCGTTTTCGTTTCAGACGAAGTATCTCGGCATGTCGCCGTTCCAGTGCCCGAGCCTGTTTACCATTCTCTCGTTTCTCGAATACGAGCACGGCGTCTATCACCCCATTGGCGGCTGCGGCGCGGTGTCCGAAGCCATGGCGAATGTCGCTCGCAAGATGGGGGTTGATATACGCCTCAACACGCCCGTCGACCGCATTCTCTACGAGAATGGAGAAGCCGTCGGTCTCGAGGCAGGAGGCGAACGGCATGCCGCGGGCTCCGTGGTCGTGAACGGCGATTTCGGTCACGCGATGCGCAATCTCGTGCCGGAAGAAATGCGCCCGCGCTGGAAGAACAAAAAGCTCGATCGCGCGAAGCTCTCCTGCTCGACCTTCATGCTCTATCTTGGCATCGAAGGCGAGGTCGGAGACCTCGCGCATCACACGATCCTGCTGGCGCGCGATTACCAGCGCAACATTCGCGAAATCACGGAAGGCATCCTCTCCGAAGAGCCCTCCATCTATATCCAGCATGCAGGCGCCACCGATCCATCGCTTGCGCCGGCGGGGCATACGAGCCTCTATGTGCTCGTGCCCGTGCCGAACCTGCGCTGCGGCATCGACTGGCAGCGTGAGGCGCCGCGCTATCGCAGGCTGGCGCTGGAGCGGCTGAAACTTCTCGGGCTGCACGACATCGAAGAGCGGATCCGGTTCGAGCGCGTAGTGACACCGCGCGGATGGCAGGACGAGTTTTCCGTGTTCGAAGGCGCCACCTTCAATCTCGCGCACAATCTCACGCAAATGCTCTATTTCCGCCCGCACAACCGGTTCGGTCGCAACGTCTACCTCGTCGGCGGCGGCACGCATCCCGGCAGCGGATTGCCGGTCATCTACGAGGGCGCAAGGATCACGGCGCGCCTGTTGCTGGAAGACCGCGCGAGACGCCATGCCAGCATGCCGCAACAGGAACCGGATGGCGCACCGGTCAGTGAAGCGGCGTTATAGGGGAGTGAACATGAGACGTGCCGGTTGGATAGGTTTGCTCTTTCTCGTAGCATCTCAGGTTCAGGCCGCGACACTGATCATTCGAGCGGAGGGCGTGGGCTCGGCCCAGGGCATGGTTTATGCCGGCATCTGCGATAAGACTTTCGAGGAAGCAACCTGCCCGTACAAGGATCGCGCGCAGGCAAAGGCGGGATTGGTGGAACTGCGCGTTCGCAACGTCCGGCCCGGTTCCTATGCCATTGCCGTGTTCCACGACACGAACGGTGACGGTAAGCTCGACCGCAATTTCATCGGCTTGCCGAGCGAGCCCTATGGCTTTTCCAACAATGTCGGGCGGCGTGGCCCGCCGAATTTCGAAGCGGCGCGGATTACAGTGAAAGAACCTTCGACGACAATCGTCATTCCTATCCGGTAGGACCCAATCATGTTGTGGCGGGCCTATGCTCTTCTGTCTCACGGAACAGACCGCATGGGCCTCAATTGCTGGCAGCCGCTTGGCAAGCAGAGACTGCACCAACGGTCCGAAGATGTCCTTGCCTTGCTGGAGCGCACGGACGAAGCGGTTTGGACAGCCAGCGCGCTTGCAGCATGTGCCGAGATGGGGTTGATCCGCGCGCTCGAACGGCCATCGACTGTCGACGACATGGCAAGACAGCTTTCTGTCGCTCCTCAGCTGATCCGCGCGCTCACCGATATTCTGATCGGCGCAGGTCTTGCAAGCCGACAAGAAGGACGGATTCAAGCGGCGCCTGCGCTTCTTCCATTCACCTCAGCAACGGGCGCGGCCCGTTTCAGGGCTGCGCTTCAGGCACCGCTGCTGCAAACGGAAGATTTCCGGCAGCGCTTGGCGGAAGGCCGGCTGGTCCTCAGCGGCTGGGCTCATACGGACGAAGCCATCATCGAAGCTCAGGGCACGCTGACACGGCTCTGGACGGAAAGAGCTATTCCCAAGCTCAAGTTTCTGCCGGGGCTGACTTCGCGGCTGGTAGAGCAAGGGGCCTGCATGCTTGATGTCGGTACGGGTGCCGCAGGCCTTTCGATCACTCTGTGCGAAGCCTTTCCTCACTTGAATGTGATTGCCCTCGAACCTGCCGAACATCCTGCCCGGATCGGTGAGCGGCATGTGAGGGAGGCGGGCCTCAGCGAGCGCATCGTCATTCGGCGCCAGCGGGTCGAACATCTTGAGGACGAAAAGGCCTTCGACCTCGCGTTCCTGCCTCAGATGTTTTTGCCGGATGCCATCATTCCCGAAGCAATCGACAGAATCTTCCGCAGCCTTCGCCCTGGCGGATGGCTTCTCATGGCAGCGTTCATGGATGAAGGAAATACTGTTTCGGCAGCCGCAAACCGGCTGAAAAGCCTTCTCTGGGGCGGCGGCACACGCAGGGCGGCATCCCTGAAGCCACACCTTTCTGCATCCGGTTTCCACCCGATCATCCGGGCTCCGGGCGGGCGAATGCTTCGCATGATCTGCGCGCGACGGCCCAGGAAAGGATGATCGCCTTGAACTGTCTCATCCGCTTCCTAGAACCAAGGCATCAGATCATGCACCCTGACGGGACAATGCTAACCGCGCGTCCTGGCTCCCTGCCCTGGAACGTCCGGCTTTAGGAGGAACTTCGTGAGCGCTCGTGGACATTCGGTGGCCGTCATCGGCGGCGGATTGGGTGGTTTGGCGGCGGCCTGTGTCGCTGCCGCGCGCGGGCACAAGGTTACGCTCTACGACAAGAACCCCTGGCTTGGCGGCAAGGCGGCCGTGCTGCACGAGGACGGCTTTCGCTTCGACATGGGGCCGACGATCCTCACCGTACCGCGGGTACTGGAACGCATTTTCGCGGAAGCGGGAAAAAACCTCTCAGATTATCTCGACCTCGTGCGTCTCGATCCGCAATGGCGCTGCTTCTTCGACGACGGAACGCGCATCGACCTTCAGGAGAACATCGAGGCCATGGCCGACGCCATGGACCGCTTCTCACCGGGCAAGGGCGCGGGCGACGGTTATCGCCGCTTCCAGGAAATCTCGGCGCATCTGCACGACATCTCCAACCGCTTCTTCTTCTGGAAGCCTGTGGAGGATCTGTTCGACACCATCAACATCCGTGCCAACATGAACCCCGGGACCCTGAAGGATGTTCTGTCTCTTCGCATGGGGTCATCGGTAGCCGGCACCATTCGCTCCAAGGTGAAGGACGAGCGCCTGGCGCAGATGCTCGACCATTTCACGCAATATGTCGGCTCGTCGCCTTACGGCTCCCCCGCCGTGCTTTGCGCCATCGCCCATATGCAGGCGGCCGATGGCGTCTGGTATCCGATGGGCGGAACGCGCGCTGTCGCCGAAGCCCTGGTCAAGCTTGCCTCCGAACTCGGCGCCGAGTTCAAGCCTGAATCGGATGTGGCTTCGCTGAAGATCGAGAACGACACGGTAACCGGCGTCGTCCTAGCGAATGGCGAGGTCGTGCCATACGACAGCGTGATCTCGAACATGGATTCGATCCGCACCTATCGCGAGCTCGTCGGCGGCGAGGTGGGCGAGCATTATGCCCGCAAGGACTTCGAGCCTGCCTGCTCCGGCGTCGTGCTTTATCTCGGCCTCAGCAAACGCTACGACCACATCCTCCACCACGATTTCGTGTTCTCCCGCGATCCGGAGGAGGAGTTCGACTACATTTATCGCAAGGGCGAGCCCGCCCCCGATCCCACCTGCTATCTCGCGGCGCCCGCCGCCACCGATCCCAGCGTGGCGCCCGAAGGCGGCGAAGCCCTGTACGTTCTCGTGCACACGCCTTACCTGCGCCCACATCACGATTGGTCGCAGATGTTCCCGGCCTATCGCCAGGTCATCATCGACAAGCTCAAACGCACGGCGGGCATGGAGGATATCGAAGAGCGCATCGCCGTCGAGCGGCATCTCACGCCGCAGGATATCCATGACCGCTACAAGGTGCTCAACGGCGCGATCTACGGTCTGGCGAGCCACGGCAAGTTCATGGGCGCCTTCAAGCCCGGCAACCGCAGCCGGCAGGTGCGCGGGCTTTATCTGGCAGGCGGCGCTGCCCATCCGGGCCCCGGCATGCCGATGGTCATGATGTCGGGCTGGATCGCCGCCGACGCCCTCGACACGGACACCAAACCCGAGAGCTTACGGAACGCGTCTTGAAGCAGGATACGGGCAGTAAAGCAGGCAGACGAAAGCTCAACCGAAAGGTTGGGCTTTCTCCCGTCGCGCGCCGCTCCGCTGCGATCCATCGCTTCATGGTCTCGATCTTCCGCCGCTACTTCACGCGCCACATGAACGCGCTCAGGGTCGCGGCCTGGGGCATGCCGAATGTTCCGCATAAGGGTCCGGTGATCGTCTATTCCAATCATCCGGCATGGTGGGACGCGGCTGTTTACATTCTGGCTGCCGATCGTTTCTTCCCAGCCTATGAGAGCTACGCGCCCATCGATGCTGCGATGCTCAAGCAATATGGCATCTTCGGACGTATCGGCGCCTTCGGAGTCGATCTCGAAACGTCTCGCGGGGCCGCCGAATTCATGGCCGCAAGCGCCGAGATCCTCGCTTCGCCCGCACGCGCTCTGTGGATCACGGCGCAGGGCCGCTTCTCCGATGTGCGCGAGCGTCCCATCGGACTCAAGCCAGGCATCGGGCGACTTGTCGAGATAGCGCCCAATTGCACGGTCATTCCAATGGCCGTCGAATACGGCTTCTGGCTGGAGCGCGGCGCGGAAGCCTTCATCGCTTTCGGCACGCCCCTCCGCGGTGAAGACCTAGCCGGCATGTCGCGCGCGCAACGCCTGGAACATCTGGAGCGCGAGCTCACATCGACGCTCGATCGCCTGAGCGCCGACGTGCAATCCCGTGATCCGGCGCGCTTCCGCCCCGTGCTCGAAGGTCGAGCCGGAGTTGGCGGCCTTTATGACGGCTGGCGCCGCTTCGCGTCGGCCTTGCGCGGGCGGACGTTTGACCCATCGCATGAGGGCCGGCATTCATGACGGTCCTCGGCTTCGTCCTGCTCGCGCTTGCAGCTCTTCCCGCATTTTTGTCCCTCATCAATCTTTTCGTCCTGCACCGAACCCGCCGCTTCACGCCGCAGGACGATACGCTTGTCTCCATCCTGATTCCGGCGCGCAATGAAGCGCATAATATCGGACCCGCGCTCGATGCCGCTCTCGCCAGCACCGGCATTGAGATCGAGGTTCTGGTGATGGATGACGGATCGACCGATGCCACTCCGGAGATCGTGAAGGCCTATGCGGCTCGCGACCCACGCGTGCGCCTCCTCAACGCCCCTCCCCTCTCCGAGGGCTGGACCGGGAAGGTCCATGCCTGCCATCATCTCGCGCATCAGGCGCGCGGCACGCACTTTCTGTTCGTGGATGCGGATGTAAGGATCGCTCCGCATACGGCGGCTTCGATGGCAGCTCACGCTCAGACCAGAGACGTCGATCTCGTGAGCGCCGTACCCCGCCAGATCATGGGATCGCTCGGCGAGCTTCTGACCGTTCCCACCATCAACCTGCTTCTTCTCTGCTACCTGCCGATCGGCGCCATGCGATCCTCGAACAATCCCGGTTTCGGCGCGGCCTGCGGGCAACTGATGCTGGTCGAGAGAAGAGCTTATCGGGCCAGCGGCGGACATGCTGCGATCCGCTCCCTGATTCATGACGGCATCCAGCTGGCGAGGCTTTTCCGCCAGAATGGCTTCATGACGGATCTCATGCCCGGCGAGCGCCTTGCCACATGCCGCATGTACATGCGTTTCGAGGATGCCTGGAACGGCTTTGCCAAGAATGCGCATGAAGGAATGGCGAAGCCCTTCGCGCTTCCGATCTGGAGCGCTCTGCTTGTCGGGGGGCACGTGCTGCCCTTCGCGCTCCTGCCCTTCGCGCTGACTTGGCAGGTCGTTTTCGCCGCCGCGCTGTCCCTTTTCGCCCGCACTTTCGTGACATTGGCGGGGCGGGAAAGTCTGCTCTCCATTCCTCTGCACCCTTTCACCATCCTGACGAGCCTTGCCATCCAATGGAGTGTCCTCCTGCGGATCGGCGGCACACGGCGCGCGGGATGGAAGGGCAGGCTCTATCCGGTGGGATGACGCGATGACTGAGCCGGTTGCAGTAACGAAAAGGCCCAGGGACGAGAATTTCCCTGTCGCATCCCTCGTCTTGTCGAAACCGCATCGCGATGCCGTTCTCGCCTTTTACGGCTTCGTGCGCACGGCGGACGATATCGCGGATGCGCCCAACCTCGGCGCAGCTGAAAAGCTGACGCGGCTCGACGCGTTGGAAGAAGCTCTTGTCACCGGTAATCCATCCGTGCCCCAAGCGGCGCGTCTTCACGCTGCCGACAACCGACACAAGGCTGGCATCGCACAGGCCCGCGAGATGCTGCGCGCGTTCCGGCAGGATGCCATCAAGAGCCGCTATAACGACTGGGCGGATCTCGCTGGTTATTGCCGTTTCTCCGCCAATCCCGTCGGGCGCTTCCTGCTGCATCTCCATGGAGAATGCGCCTCGGCCCAGGCTCCCGCGGATGCGCTCTGCACCGCGCTTCAGATCCTCAATCACCTTCAGGATTGCCGAACCGACCGGGACACTCTCGGGCGGATCTACATTCCGATCCAATGGGCGATGAGGGCGGGCGGCGAGGATTCGTTCTTCGATCCTCGGAACATCATTGCCCGACGCGCTGTCCTCGACGCCATGCTCGACCGGGTCGACGATCTCATCGATAGGGCGCGTTCACTTCCCTTGCATGTGCAGAACAAGCGTCTGCGCGCCCAGAGCATCGCGACCATCGCGCTGGCCGAGCGTCTCAGCAGGCTCCTGCGGCAGAACGATCCCGTGCTTCATCGTGTCGAGGTGCGCAAGGCCGATGCTGCAAAGGCTTTCTTCGCCGGTCTCTCCGGCATCTGGCGCAAGTCCGCTGCGGACGATGAGCGCGTGACTGTGGCCGCCGTCCGGCGCTCCGGATCGTCCTTCCGCCTCGGCATGCAATCCTTGAGCCATGAGCGCCGCCGCGCCATTCATGCCGTTTACGCTTTCTGCCGCGTGGTGGACGACATAGCGGACGGCGCCACGCCTGCTCCGGAAAAGCTCCGCTTCCTGCGCGATTGGCGGCGTGAGATCGACCGCCTGCACCGCGCGCCGGAAACGCCCATCGGCCGCGAGCTTGCCCGTGCCGCGAGCCTGTTCAAGTTGCCCATCGAAGAATGCCATGCGCTCCTCGATGGCATGGAGACGGACAGCGCCGAGCGTGTGAGATTGGCGCGGGACAGCGACCTCAGTCTTTATTGCCGGCGTGTCGCGGGATCGGTCGGAACGCTCTCCGTGCACATTTTCGGAACGCCCAAGGCGCGAGACTTCGCGCTCGATCTCGGGCGCACGCTTCAGCTCGTGAACATTCTGCGCGACGTGGACGAGGATGCGGCGCGCGAGCGGGTTTATGTCCCGCTGTCGCGGCTCGGGCAGCTCGGTCTCCAGGATGCGCCCGCATCCATCCTCGTCGCCGATCCGCGCTTCGCCCGCACATGTGAGGCTCTTGCGGAAGAAGCGCGCGCGGGCTTCGCGGCCGCGGACGAAGCGCTCCGGAATCTCGACCGCAAGGCGTTGAAACCCGCGATCCTGATGATGGAAAGCTACCGTCGTGTTCTCGACCGGCTCGAAGCAAGAGGTTGGGGATCGCGACAGGGCAAGCTTCAGCTCACCACAGCCGACCGGCTCCACCTGATCACCCGCGCCATGAGGCCTGCATGACGGTCAGACGCACCCATATCGTCGGCGCCGGCATCGCCGGTCTCAGCGCTGCCCTCGCAGTCACTGCGGAAGGCGGCGAGGCGGTATTGTACGAAGCTGCTCCGCAGGCTGGAGGACGTTGCCGCACGATCCGCCCCGCCGATGGGTTCAATCACGACAACGGCACCCATGTGCTGTTCACCGCGAACCGGCACGCCCTGAACCTGCTCAAAAGTGTGGGCGCACGGGACAGATGGATCGAGCCTGAGCCCAAGGGCCTCCCGCTGCACGATCTCAAAACCGGAAATACGCGTCGCGTCGGCCTTTCGCCCTGGTCTTGGCTGCTGCCCTCGCGACGTCCCGATGGCTTGACCTTCTCCGACCTCTCGCGCATCGCGCGTCTTGCCTTCCCGTCTCAGGATTGTCCCGTCGCCGCCATCATCGGCAACAGGCCGATCATGGACAGCCTGATCGGCCCTTTGACGGTCGCGGTTCTCAACACGCCTGCGAGCGAGGCATCGGCCTCAAGGCTCGGCCTTGCCTTGAGACAGATGCTCTGGCCGCGGGCCTGCCGTCTGTTGGTGGCGCGCAACGGATTGGGGGAAGACCTGATACAACCGGCCATCGAAACCTTGCAGGAGCGGGGTGTCCCCGTTCTCGCCGGGCAGCGGCTCAGAACGCTCCTGACAAACGGCCAGCGTGCCATCGGCCTTGCCCTCACGGATCGCACGGTGGCGCTCGGGGCGGAGGATCGGGTGATCCTTGCGCTGCCGCCTTACGAGACGCAGCGGCTGTTGCCGACATTGCCGGTCCCGCAGGGCTTCGAGCCGATCCTCAATGTGCATTACCGCATGCCCGGCCTCGCCCACCCGCGTTTCATCGGCTTCACCGGTACGCTCGCGCAGTGGATGCTGGTTCGGCCCGACCATGTGAGCGTCACCGTCTCTGCCGCGCATGATGTGATCGATCTTAGCGCCGACGATATCGCACGGAGAATCTGGCGCGAGATCGCGCCCACGCTCCAGAGCTTCGGCCTCGATGCCGCCGGCGACCGTCAGCCCGAGGCACGGGTCGTGAAGGAGAGGCGCGCCACGATCAGGCAGGCGGCCAATCCGCTGCCCCTGCCGCCGCTGCGCCCTCTCGCCAATCTTGCTCTTGCCGGTGACTGGCTCGGCTCGCTTCCCGCGACCATCGAAAGCGCCGTCATATCCGGCGAACAGGCAGTGACGGCCCTGCGCCATGCGCGTGGAACATTGCCTGCCTCGCGCACCACCATTCAACGACGGGAGAATGCGGCATGATCCAGGACCGTCCGTCGCTTACCGTTCTGCTCGCGGCTCCGCGCGGATTCTGCGCCGGCGTGGAACGGGCGATCCGCGCCGTCGAGGATGCCCTGCGCGAAACCGACAAACCCGTCTATGTGCGCCACGAGATCGTGCATAACGGCCGCGTGGTCGAGGAGTTGAAGCAACAGGGCGCTGTCTTCGTGGAAGACATCTCCGAAATTCCCGACGGCGCCGTGGCGATCTTCAGCGCCCACGGCGTGCCTCGCGCCGTGGAACGTGAAGCAGCCTCGCGCAACCTTGCCGTGCTCGACGCCACCTGCCCACTCGTGCGCCGCGTGCATCTCGAAGGCCAACGCCAGGCGAAGGCCGGACGCGAGGTGATCGTCATCGGCCATCGCGGCCATGTGGAAGTCGAAGGCACCATCGGGCAGATCGATGGAATCGTCCATGTGATCGAGAGCGTGGAGGATGCGCGGACGATTGCCGTGAGCGATCCGGAGCGCATCGCCTATGTCACGCAGACCACGCTTTCCGTCGACGATACGCGCGAGATCATTGCGGTTCTCAAAGCACGCTTTCCAGCAATCCAGGGGCCGGACACCAAGACGATCTGCTATGCCACGCAGAATCGGCAGATGGCCGTGCGCGTGATCGCGCAGCGGGCGGAGCGCATCATCGTGTGCGGCGCGCGCAATTCCTCAAACACCAACCGTCTTTGCGAGGTGGCCGAAAGCGAAGGCCGCCCTGCCCTGCTGATGCAGGACCCGAGGGACCTGACGCTCTCCTTCATCGACGGCGCGGCCGTCATCGGCATCACGGCAGGGGCCTCCGCGCCGGAGGAGCTGGTTCAGGAAGCGCTCGCCCTGCTCGCGCAGTGGCGCCGGATCACGGTGGAGGAAGTGCGCGTGACCCACGAGGGCACGCAATTCGCCCCCGTGGATCTCTCCCGGCTGATCTCTCAGCTCGCGAATGCTTCCTGAACGTCGCGCGGCGTCGCGGTGACGAGGCCGAGCCGGTCACGCCGCAGCCAGCGCCACAGCATCAGGGATGCGACGACGCCAAGACCGGTGGCGAGGCCGATCCAGATGCCGATGCCGCGCAGGCTGGTGCCGAAGGCGAGGATGATGCCAAGCGGCAGGCCGATGCCCCAATATCCGAAGGCCGCATAAAGCATGGGCACGCGGGTATCCTGCAGGCCGCGCAGCATGCCTGCCCCCACGGCCTGCGCCGCGTCGGCCAGCTGGAAGATGGCAGCCATCACGAGGAAGGACACCGCGAACCCGATCACCGGCAGGTTCTTCGGATCGGACAGATCGAGGAATGCGCTGAGAAGCAGATGCGGCGCGAACAACATGAGTGATGCCGTGACCACCATGAAGCTCACGGCGAGAGCGAACGCCGTCCAGCCCGCCCGGGTGACGCCCGGCGCATCCTGCGCGCCATAGGCCAGCCCGACGCGTACCGTCGCGGCCTGGCTGAGGCCGAAGGGCACCATGAAGCAGAAGGATGCGATCTGCAGGGCGATGGCGTGAGCCGCAAGTTCGTTCGATCCGATGCGTCCCATGAGCAGAGCGGCAGCATTGAAGATCGTCACCTCGAAGGCTACCGTCAGACCGATGGGAACGCCGATCTTCCAGAGAGTCTTGTAGCGCGGCCAGTCGGACCGCCAGAACCGCCCGAAGAGGAAATAGCGCCTCAGCTTCCGGTCAAGGCTGACGACCAGAGCGAGCGCAAGGAACATGAAAGTGCTGGAAATCACTGTGCCGACGCCCGCGCCGATCAGGCCGAGATTGGGCATGCCGAACTTGCCGAACATGAAGCAATAGGCCGCTCCGAGATTCACCGGCACGGCCAGGACGCCGATGATCAGTGGCCAGCCGGGACGCTCCAGCGCCGCAAGGAACGAGCGCAGCACGAGATAGAGAAGGAAGGGCAGCAGGCTCCATTGCAGGGCGCGCATGAAATCGCCCGCATCCTTGGCGAGCGCCGGCTCCTGACCCATGGCGAGCAGCAGAAACTCCCCGTTCCAGGAGATGATCCAGATTGGAATGGCCACCGTGATCGCGGTCCAGAAGCCTTGGCGCACCGTGCGGCGGATCTCACGGACGGAATGGCGCTTGCGCCCCAGTTCTTCGGCGATCAGGGGCGAAGTGGCATTCACGAGGCCGATGCCGAAGATTAGGAATGCGAAATAGAGGTTCGTGCCGAGCGCTCCGGCGGCAAGCGCGCCTGATCCGAGCCACCCCATGAGGATGACATCGGAGGTCATCAAGGCACTCTGGGCCACATTGGTGAGGACCAGGGGCCAGCCCAAGGAGAGAGTGGCACGCAGCTCCGAAATCCAGGCAGCGCGGTCAATATTGTCGATTTTTGCGCTCATAACGGCGCGCTTTTACCCAAATGAGGCCCGAAAAGCCACATCGGGACCTCAAAATTGAGGAAAAAGTCCCACAAGGAACTCAGCCCCGGCGCATCCGTTCATCACGGGTCACCTCGCCGTGCCACGCTTGGAGCCCCTCATGGCGCACCCTGCGCTTTCCACCTCGATCGATTTTGCGTTGCCGCCGTTCCTGCGCAACGAACACGGCGCGTTGCGGACGGTCGGCGTGGAGATCGAGTTCGTGGGGCCCTCCGCCGAGCAGGCGGTGCAAGCCCTTCAGGAAGCCCTCGGGGGCCGGCTGATCGAGGTGGACCCGCATGCCTTCATGCTGAAGGAATCGGCCATCGGGGACCTCAGTGTCGAGCTGGACAGCCGCATTCTCCATCCCGGCAAAGGGGCCGGTGGGTCGCGCGGCGTGTTGCCGAAGATCGCGGCCCTGTTCGGCTTCGCGGCGCGCTATCTCGTTCCCTGCGAGCTCGTGACCGCGCCCACGCCCATCGACCGGCTTCAGGAACTCGACAGCATTCTCGACATCCTTCGCAAGGTTGGCGCAAAGGGCACGCAGGACGCGCCGTTCTATGCTTTCGGCCTCCACTTCAATCCGGAGATCCCGCGCCAGGACGCCGAGACGTTGACGGCTTTCATGAAGAGCTTCGTCCTGCTCAATTCCTGGCTTCGGCGGGAGGTATCACCTGACCGCACGCGCGACTTTCTGGGCTTCGCCGATCCGTTCCCGGCCGATTATGTCCGCAGGATCGCGGCGCCCGATTACTGGCCGGACATCGCCAGCTTCATCGACGATTATCTGGAGGCGAACCCCACCCGCAACCGCGATCTCGATCTGCTGCCGCTTCTCCATCACTTCGATGCATCACGCGTGCGGAAGGTGCTGCCGAACGAGAAGATCAACGGCCGCCCGACCTTCCACTATCGTCTGCCCGATGCGCGGGTGAGCGATCCTGGCTGGAGCATCGCGCCGGACTGGAACAGGTGGGTCTGCGTCGAGCGGCTGGCGGCGGACCGTGAGAAGCTCGATGCCGCCGGCATCGCCTATCTCGCCTTCAAGGGCGAAGACAAAAGCTGGGCGAATGTGGTGGAACAGGTGGTGCGGTCATGACACGTCCCCTGATCGGCGTCACCACATCCCGCAGGGGCGGCTGGCGCAGCTATCTCATGCACAGTCTCGCGCTCGCCCGCGTCGGTGCGCGCGCCGTGCGCCTCGTGCCGGGTGAGACACTGCCCGATGAGCCCTTGCAAGGCCTCGTGATCGGAGGGGGCGACGATATCGGCGCGGAGATTTATGGCGGCAAGGTGCTGCCCGACGTGCGCATCGACCCCGAACGGGACAAGATGGAGCTCGGCCTGCTCAAGGCAGCCCTGCCCGCGAACCTGCCGATCCTTGGCATCTGCCGCGGCTCGCAGATGATCAATGTGGCCCTCGGGGGCACGCTGCATACGGACATCTACGAGGTCTATGTGCAGGCGCCGAAGATGCGCACCGTGCTGCCGCGCAAAAAGGTGACCATCGAGCATGATTCAAGGCTCGATCGAATCCTTCGCTGCAATCCATGCCTGGTGAACGCCCTGCATCATCAATCCGTCGACCGGCTCGGCGAAGGCCTGAAGATCGCGGCCCGCGACGAGAGCGGCATCGTGCAGGCTATCGAGCACGACCGGATGCCGTTTCTGCTCGGCGTGCAGTGGCATCCGGAACTCTTGGTATGGAAGCGCCCGCATCAGCGCCTGTTCGCGGCGCTGGCGCTTGCCGCGCGCGAGGCCGAAGCACCGTTGCCGGCCGCAGCGCTGGCTTCGTGACGATCAGCTCACCCGCTTCGAGGCGCGGGGAAAGAGCGGAATGACCTTGTTGTTGTCCGGCGGCACCAGATGGCGTTGGATCGCGGCGTGCAGGTCACGGCTGATGATGGGCTTCTGCAGCAGCGGGAACTCGATGATCTCATCCGCAGCCACGGGATTGCCGGTAATCAGCAGAACGGGAAGATCCGGATAGATCTGGCGGACCTCGCGGGCCAGCATGACGCCGTTCATCGTGCCTGGCATGGCGATATCGGTGAGCACCACGCCTGGCTTGCGCGCGCTCAGGTTCTTCATGGCCTGCGCCGCATCGGTGGCGATGCTGGTCACATAGCCGAATTCCTCGAGCGTGGATTGAAGAGCCAGCGCGACTTCGATCTCGTCATCGACGATGAGGATCTCGGCATTCCTGCGCACATCCTCGCTCGGCGTGTCTTCCTCACCCGGCGTTCCGAAAGGCAGGAGGGTCGTGGTGTGCGCACGCGGCAGGTAGAGCGTGATGCCCATTTCCATGCCGCTGCGATAAACCTTCGACGCGCCGCCGATGCCTTGCAGGAAGTGAAGGCTGCGGTTCAGGCGGAGCCAGGACGAGACATCGATGTCCTGCAACGTGAAGATCGGCTCCACATCGTCATCGGAATCGGAAGCGTCGGATGCCGTGCTGCGGATCGTCAGCTGCACGAACTCGCCCTCGATGGCGAGGTTCGGCAAGGTGCCGCGGGGCACCTGGACATTCTGCGCTTCGAGCGAAATCGTACCGCCCTGGGTCAGAGCATCGCGCACATAGGCGCTCAAGGTCACGATGGCCGTCTCGATATCGTCGGGGTCGGCTTCCACGGGCCAGAGATCATCCTCCAGCGACAGGCGCAGCTCCACCGTGTCGCGCAGGAGCGAGCGGCCCATGAGCGCTGCCACGGAATTCACCCGTTCGGAAATATCGAGATATTGCACCTTCGGCTCGCTCTGTCGCGAGAAGGCCGCCGACTTGGCGATGAGCTTGGCGGCCTGATCGGAGGCCACGAGCGCGGACAGAAGCTTACGCTGCACCGACGGCTGATCCTTCATCTGCCGTGCCACGGCATCGATATTGGCGCTGATCACCATGAGCTTGTTGTTGAGGTCGTGGGTGATGCCATCCCGCAGGCGATCCACGGCCTGGGCCTTCTGGAGTCGGCGCAGCTCCTCCTCGTCCTCTTCGACAGGCTGCTCCTCGGCCACGGGGAACACGGCAGGCTCCTCGGCCTGACGTTCCGTCACGTCCTCGAAGACCGAAAAGTCCTCATCCGCCTGCTGCTTATCCTGAAGATGCGTCCTCACGTGGCGTCCCACCAGCAGGGGCGCGCCGGCGGCGACCAGAAGGAAGAATGCGACGGCGCCCGCCATCATCTCAGGATTGCGCGTATAGGCGGCAGCCGCCAGCGCGAGGCCCGAGAAGATCAGCGCGAGGGACAGGACCAGAAAGGACAGCCTCAGGATCGGGGGCACCGTATGCTCGTGCTTTTCCAACAAATGAATTGACCTATTGCCCGCAAGACGCCACTTCGAGCGCTATCTTGTGTAGCACGAACGAACGGCAAGCGAGAGAACTCTCGTTATAAAGTTTTCGTGCGTGATAAGGAGACGAATGTGCGGCTTTCTTATGTCATAAGCCTGGGGCGGGCTGCCGTCCTTCTGGGGATGTCGGTCACCTGCGCCGGCGCGCAGGAATCCATCGAGCGCCGGGTGGACGACCTGCTCTCGCGGATGACCCTGGAAGAAAAGGTCGGACAGCTGAATCTTGTCTCCCACGGTCCGCCGCTGCGCTGGGAGGACATCTCCGAAGGGAAAGCGGGCGCGGTGCTGAACTTCAACAGCGCCCCCGACGTCGCTCGCGCCCAGGAGCTCGTGCGCCAGTCGCGCCTCAAGATTCCGCTGCTTTTCGGCCTCGACGTGCTGCACGGCTTCCGCACCCAGTTTCCCCTTCCGTTAGGTGAGGCCGCAGCCTTCAACCCGCGCGTCTCGTTTACCGCCTCCGAATGGGCCGCCAAGGAAGCGGCCTATGTGGGCGTGAACTGGACCTTCGCCCCCATGGCGGATCTCTCCCGCGACAGCCGCTGGGGCCGCATCGTCGAAGGCTTCGGCGAGGATCCGTATCTCGGCTCCGTGCTCACCGCCGCCCGCGTCGAAGGCTTCCGCAAGGGCGGTCTTGCCGCCGCCGCCAAGCACTTCGTAGGCTACGGCGCGCCGCAGGGCGGCCGCGATTACGACACCACTTATATTCCGCGCGCGGAAATGCACGACATCTACCTGCCGCCGTTCCGCGCGGCGGTGGAGGCCGGCGCGGCGAGTCTCATGGCTGCCTTCAACGCCAACAATGGCGAACCTTCCACGGCGAACGCGTGGCTGTTGACGGATGTGCTGCGCAAGCAATGGGGCTTCGACGGCTTCGTCACATCCGATTGGGTCGGCATCGGCGAGCTGATCAATCACGGCGTCGCCGCCGACGGCGCGGAAGCCGCCCGCAAGGCGATCCTTGCCGGCGTCGACATGGACATGATGGGCCAGCTCTACATCAGTCACCTGCCTGCCGAAGTGCGCGCGGGCCGCGTGCCGGAGAGCGTGGTCGATGAAGCGGTCCGCCGCGTCCTGCGCACGAAATTCCGCCTCGGCCTTTTCGACCAGCAGCACGCAATCGATCCTTCGCGCACGGATGCGGTCTTCCCGTCCCAGGAATCGCGCAAGGTTGCGCGCGAGGTCGCCCGCGAGACGCTCGTTCTGTTGCAGAACCGGGGCGACGTTCTTCCCGTGAAGCCGGGCACCCGTTCGATTGCGGTCATTGGGCCGCTTGCCGACGCGCCGCACGACCAGATGGGTCCGCACGCGGCACGCGGCCATACATCGGACAGCGTTTCGTTTCTCCAGGGCATTCGCCAACGCGCGCAGACAGCCGGCATCAGCGTGCAGCATGCGCCGGCCTGCGATCTGTTCTGCCGCTCGACCGAGCAGCTACCCGCCGCTATCGAGGCCGCGAAGCAGGCCGATCTGATCGTCGCCGTCTTCGGCGAGGCGCAGGAGTTTTCGGGCGAGGCCGCATCGCGCGCTCATCTCGAACTCAGCGGCAAGCAGACGGAAATTCTGCAAGCCCTCGCCGATACCGGCAAGCCCATCGCCCTCGTGATCATGGGCGGACGCCCGCAGGTGCTGGGCGCCATCGCGGATCGAATCCCATCGATCCTCATGGCCTGGTATCCCGGCACGGAGGGCGGCAATGCGTTGGCCGATGTGCTGTTCGGCGATTACAATCCGAGCGGCAAGCTGCCGGTCACATGGCCCCGCGCGACAGGTCAGCTGCCGCTCTACTACAACCGCCTGCCGAGCAGCCGTCCGACCATTCCGGGCAACCGCTTCACGCTGAACTATATCGATGAGGCGATCACCCCGCTCTACCCATTCGGCTGGGGCCTCAGCTACACGCAATTCGCCTATTCCGACGCGACGGTCGCGAGCAGGCAGCTCGATGCCGGACAGATGCTGGAAGTCTCCGTCACCGTCACCAACAAAGGCGCACGCGCCGGCCAGGAGGTGGTGCAGCTCTACACCCGCGATCCGGTGGCAAGTCGCAGCCGTCCCCTGCGCGAGCTGAAGGCTTTCGAGAAGATCAGCCTGAATGCGAGCGAGACCAAGCGCGTGACCCTGAAGGTGCCGGTGGAGTCGCTGGGCTTTCATGCGGAGGACGGCAGCTACACGGTCGAGGCCGGCGCGATCCAGGCCTTCGTCGGCGGCAGCTCGCTTGCGGAGCAGGCCGGCGAAGCCGAGATCATGAACACGATCCGCATTCCGCCCGATGAGCGGCGCGCCTCCAACGCGACGGGCATCGTGCAGTAAACCGGCAAAGGCGCTGACCTG
Source organism: Microvirga sp. (assembly GCA_041913065.1). GTDB lineage: Bacteria > Pseudomonadota > Alphaproteobacteria > Rhizobiales > Beijerinckiaceae > Microvirga. The sequence goes on from JAYSGD010000002.1 coordinate 268,409, forward strand.
GCATTATGCTGCGAGCAGCGCCCTTTCCTCTCGGAGATTGGCTCGGTAAGCTGATGCCATGGATCAGCCCCGTACATCCGAGGCGCCGCGCGGCATGGTTGCCCGCGCGGTAGGCTCGATGAAAGCTGTCGCTGCCGCGGAGCGCAGCGGTGCGGCGGATACTTTGCTCGGGATGGCTCTCACGTTCATTGCAGGCGCCATCAACGCAGGCGGCTTCCTGGCGGTGGGCCAATACACGTCGCACATGTCCGGCATTCTTTCCTCCATGGCGGACAATCTTGCCATAGGCGGCATTGGTCTCGTGCTGCTCGGCCTTGCGGGATTTCTTCCCTTTGTGGTCGGAGCGGCGTGCTCCGCCATCCTGATCAACTGGGGACGACGCCATCATCTCGGCAGCCGCTATGCCCTGCCCCTGATGCTCGAGGCGGCGCTTCTGGCGGCCTTCGGCGTTCTGGGATGGCTTGCCTATCCCGCGCCCGGGTTTGGCGCGAGCGCCATACCGCTTCTATGTTTCATCATGGGGCTTCAAAACGCGACGATCACGAAAATCTCCGGAGCGCGCATGCGCACGACCCATGTGACCGGGATCGTGACCGATATCGGCATCGAGCTCGGCAAGATGGTGTACTGGAACAGAAGCCGCCATATCGTCGAGAAGGTTGCAGCCGACAAAGAGAAGATGATTCTTCTCATTCTTCTGCTGGCATCCTTCTTTACCGGTGGCGTGACCGGCGCCGTCGGCTTCAGCCGGGTGGGCTTTCTGTTCTGCCTGCCCTTCGCCTTCCTGCTTCTGCTGTTGTGCGTGCCGCCGCTCGTGGAGGATGTCGTCGTTCGTCCTCGCAGAATACGAAACCATTGATGCACGTTCCAACGTGCGCAATCCCGCTGGTTTCTTGGGCTTGAGGAACCTCTGCGTTGCCTGACGGTTCATCCGTAGCAAAGCGGAGCAGCTGTTCATGTCCAATGTCACCCGTAATCCCGTCGAAACCCTGGCTCGCTTAGGCTATGGCGCGCGCGGCGTGGTCTATGGGCTTGTCGGCGGGCTCGCGCTCCTTGCGGCCATCGGTTCAGGCGGGCAGACAGGCGGCAGCCGCTCGGCGCTTCAGACGCTTCTCACGCAGCCCTTCGGTCAGTTCTGGCTGCTCCTCATTGCCATCGGCCTGTTCGGCTTCTGCGCCTGGCGCTTTCTGGAGGCGATCACCGATGCCGACCGCCGGGGATCGGACATGAAGGGCTGGGCGGTCAGAGGCGCTCATCTCATCAGCGGCGTCATTTATGCGGGCCTTGCAATCTCGGCGATCGGCCTCGCGCTCGGTCAGGGTTCGGGCGGCGGCGAAGATCAGGCAGCCCAAGGGTGGACCGCATGGCTCATGAGCCAGCCGTTCGGTCGTTGGCTTGTCAGCCTCGCAGGCCTCGCCGTTGCAGGGGCCGGGCTCGGCTTTGGGTGGAAGGCGTGGCGTGGCGACGTGGCCGAGCGGCTTTCGGTTCCCTCCGACAAGCGGCATTGGGTCGTCACGCTTGGGCGCATGGGCTTCGCGGCGCGTGGAGTCGTCTTCCTTTTGATCGGCGGCTTTCTCATCCTGGCCGCGATCCGCAGCTCATCGTCCGAAGTCCATGGGCTCGGCGGAGCGCTTCAGAGCCTCCAGCAGCAACCCTATGGCTGGATCCTTCTTGCCCTCACGGCCGTCGGACTCTTCGCGTTCGGGCTCTTCGGCCTCGTCCAGGCCCGTTACCGCCATATCGATGCCCCAGGCATTGAAGATGCCAAGGCTGCGGTGGCACGCGCAAAGCCTTTTTGACGGGCCGCATTTCGTCTCTTCCGGGAAGCTCCACAACAAAGACAGGGACAAGTTTTCATCAGTCACAGGTGAGGTTCAACAACATCGCAGGTGAGGTCGGCATGACACGCGCAGATTCTTCGCAGAGCGAAACCACCGGCCCTTTGCATGCCTATCTTTCGGGGGCAGGTTTGGATAGCAGCGGACGGTCCGTTCAGGAGGTCCTTCGTTTCTCGAACCGGCAACTTGAGGATATCCACGACTATATCCAGTGGCTCTTCCCTCTCCCGACCCGCAGCGCCGCGCAGCCGAGCGCCCCGATCCTCACCGCAGCCGAGATCGAAGCGATTTCATCCGACCCTCGCGCCCAAACGACTCTGCGCCAGGCAAGCGATCGCATGATATTGTTTTACCGCGAAACGGATGATTGGCTGACGGGCTACGACCACAACCATTTGCGGATCACTCGTATCATCCAGAGTCTGCGGCTTCTCGTATCGCCGGATGCAGCCCATGATTTTTACGAAATCATTCTCGCGCTGCATCAAGCCGCGGGAGCTCCCGTCAACGGTCGCAGTCTTCAGTACTGGCGGCAGGCCGAGCAACATTAGATCAAATTAAAGCTCGGAATTTCGGTCCAAGGCTTCCAAACGGCTCTTGCATCTGCCGCGGCAACGTCTATTGGCGAAGAGCTGTCTTGATCGCGACATTGCGAAATTTTGTAACGATTAGCGTCCGATTGCCCTCACGCGTAATCTCGACGTAATCTCGCGAAACGTGGCGTAGCTTTATTGAGACGCACATCGTCTGTTTTGCCGTCCATACCAATATAGAATTCGTAAGCGTGATATTGCCGGGAGGCATCAATGGGTAATGATAAGATCTGCCGTATTCTGGTAATCGAAGACGAGTCCATGCTCTCGTCGAGTATCGAAGACATGGTTCGCGAATTGGACTGCCAGGTCGTCGGCCCCGCTGCGCGGCTCGACCATGCTTTGACGCTGGCGCTGCAGTCCGACATCGATGTCGCCATTCTCATCATCAATGTCGATGGATCCGTCATCTATCCGGTTGCGGATGTGCTGCGCTTTCGCGGCATTCCGTTCTTATTCTCGGTGGGAGACGACTTCCGGCCGCTCCCCCAACGTTTCGAGGGCACTCGGACCCTGCCCAAACCATTTTCAAGCCAGGCTCTGAACGACGCCTTGGGAGAGATCCTGGGTAACTCGGCCTGATCCCCGCCCCAGTGCGGGTTCACGATAGCACGCCCATAAAGAAGAGGCCCCTGCCGCGATCGCTGCAGGGGCCTTTAAGTTTTTGGCGAAGTCCTCGCCGCCTTTTGCGGCGGCGAGGATTTTGACCTACCGGCTTAGAGCACGAACCACTGTTTCTGCATGTCGAGCATGCCCTTGAGCTTGATCACGCCCTCGGCAGCCTGGTCGTTGTCGGTGTTGAGATAGACGAACGTGAAGCCGTTCATCTTTTCATACCGAACCTGACCTGCCTTGGTGAAGGCATCGGTGCCGATGAAGCTGAAGTTCTGGTTGCCCTTCTTGGTCGTCATGGCATCCATCGCCCTCAGGCTGATCTTGTCACCGCTCCTTCCGTTAAAGTCGGTAATGTAGTCGGCGGTGCCGCGGTTTTTGCCCGTATCCTTGTCGTTGAAGATGAACACGTCTCTGCCCGAGCCGCCCGTCATCGTGTCCCTGCCGGAACCGCCATCGATGCGATCGTTGCCGCTGCCACCGTTGATCTTGTCACGGCCAGCGCCGCCCAGGATGACGTCGTTGCCGGCGCCGGTGGAGATGAAGTCGTTGCCGACGCCACCGTAGATCTGGTCAGCGGAAGCAGCACCCGTGACACGCTCCTCCACAACGTCTCCTACTCCGAGCGTCAGAATCTCGTCGTAGCTGTTGTTGGCGCTGTCGGTCACGCGAACGACAACCTGATGGCTCGCAGCCTGCTCATAGTCGAGCCGGAGCGAGTCGGCCACGAGGATGCTGTTGCCGCTGAGAACGAACCGGCCATCGGCGTTGTTGAGGAGATCGAAGCGGAACGTGTCGCCGGCGTCCTGATCTAGAGCCGAAAGCGTTGCCACGGTCGTGCCGTTGGCAGAGTTTTCGAGCACCGAACCGCCATTGACCACAACCTTCGAAGGAGTCTCATTCACATCCGTAACATTGATCGTGAACGTCTCGTCCGTGGTCAGGCCACCAGCATCCTTCGAGGTCACTGTTACGTTGACCTTCGAAGCAGCCTCGAAGTCCAGGCTCACGCCTGCCTTCAGCTTGAGTTGGCCATTGACCACCTCGAAGCGGCTGTCGCTCACCGTGTAGGTGAAGGCATCACCCGCATCCTGATCCGTCGTGGACAGCTTTCCGATCACCGCGCCGGCGGCGTTCTCGGCCACCGTATTGGCGGCCAGAGCGATCGCCGTCGGAGTCTCGTTCACGTCGCGGATCCGGATCTTGACGTAAGCCGTCGTCGTGTTGACGCCGTCGGACGCATAGACCGGAACCTCTCCTTCCGAGAAATCGAGCTCTTCGAAGTCGAGCGCGGGGCCGATGTAGACCAGCTGGTTGTCCGCGTTGATCTCGAAGTACCCGGTGAGCTCTTCGGGAAGCGAGAACTGCGCCGGGTTGAAGCCGATCGTATCGGGATCGAGCGAGCTCAGGTCCGCGACGACGACGTTGGTGGCGTTCTCGGCGAGATCGTACACCGTGGCGTCCACTTCCGGAGCATTGTCGTTCACGTCCGTCACATCAACAGTGATGACCTCGGACGTAAGCGAGTTCTGTCCATCCGAAACCTTCACGGCAACGGAGTAAGCCCGCTGGGTTTCATAGTCGGCATTGCCGTTGAACCACAGCTCGTTGCCGTTGTGGATGTAGAACATGCCGGCGTCAGCGCCGACCAGATCCAGCGTGTTGTTGCCGAGATCATCGTCGGTGACGTTGATGTCGGACACCTTCATGGCAGCGCCGTTCTCAGTCGTCGTGAGATGGGCGAGCTCATAGTTCAAGGTGATCGACGTCGGAGCCTCGTTCACATCCTTGACGTTGATCGTGACCGGCTTCGTGACGGTGTACTTGCCGTCGGAAACTTCGACCTCGATCTGGTACTCGGTCTTGCCGGCTTCGTAGTTCGGAGCCGATTTGAAGACCAGCTTGCCGTCGACGACGGTGAAGAGATTCGCGTCATCGCCCTTCAAGGTGAACTCGTAGACGTCATCCGGATCCAGTCCCTGATCGTTCACTGCCGCGCGCAGGTCGGCAACGAAGGTCTGGTTCTCGTCAACATCGTATGACGCTTCTGTCTCAAGGAGCGGAGCGTTGTCGTTCACGTCCTTCAGATTGACCGTGATCGTCCCGGTGGTCGTATAGGCGCCATCCGTCACAGAAACCTTGATCGAGAATTCTGTCCGGTCAGCTTTCTCGAAGTCGATCGGAGCTCCCACGTAATAGAGCTTTCCTTCTTCGATCCTGAAGAGGCTGGAGTCGGCGCTTTGAAGAAGCGCGAACTGGACAGGACCGCCAACGGTGTCCGGATCGGCGGCGAGCAGGTTAGCGATAAAGACCCCCGTTACGTCGTTCAGGCCGTTGACGTTCTCCTTAAGATCCACCGTAGCCGTCGTGAGCACGGGAGCGTTGTCGTTCTGGTCCAGCACATTGATGGTGAACGACTGCGATGCCGTCAGGCCGCCCGGATCTTTCGAAGTCACCGTCAGAGTGACGGTCGGCTCCTTCTCGGTATCCAGGTGGATATTCGACCTAAGCTTGAGGTTGCCCAGGGCATCCACCTCGAAGCGATCATCGCTCACCGTGTAGGTGAACGTGTCGAGGACATCCTGGTCCGTCGTGGACAGCTGGCCGATGATCGCGCCGGCTGCGTTCTCGACCACCGTAAGGTTGGTGAGGCTCACAGCGGTCGGAGCGTCGTTCACGTTCGTGATGGTCAGGGTGAACGTCTCGGACGTGGCCGATCCTGCCTCGTCATCGTCGGCGGCAACGACCGCAACCGCGTAGGACGACTTGGCTTCGAAGTTCGCGCCGCCCTTGAACCACAGCTCAGTGCCGCGCAGCTCGAAGAACGCGGCGTCAGCGCCGGTTAGCGTCAGGGTCTCGGTGCCGAGAGCGTCGTCCGTGACGGTGATGTCGGCCACCTTCATGGCCTCGCCGTTCTCCGCCGTCTGGGTGACCTGGTTGCCCAGGGTCACCACGGTCGGTGCCTCGTTCACGTCCGTCAGGTTGACCGTGAGCGTCTTCTTCACGACGTAGTTGCCGTCGGTCAGCTTTACTTCGACGACGAAGCTCTTCTGGTTGCCCTCGTAGTCGGGAGCATTGATGAAGACCAGCTCGCCCTTCTCGTTGACCGTGAACAGGTGACCATCGACACCGCCGCTGACCTCGAAGGTCTTGACGGCGGCATCGGCCGTATCGGCGTCCTTTGCGACCAGGGTCGTGACGACGGTCTGGTTCTCGGCAGCCTCATACGAGTCTGCCATGTCGATTTCAGGCGCGTTGTCGTTCACGTCCTTCAGGCTGACCGTGATCTCCTGGGCCGCGCCGGTGTTGACGCCGTCGGATGCCACCACTGTGACCGTGAAGCTCTTCTGCTGATCGGCATACTCGAAGTCGAGCGGGCCGCCGATATAGACGAGCTTGTTGTCCTCGATCTTGAACAGGCCGGCATCAGCGCCACCCGTGATCGTATACGTGACGGTCTCGCCGGTCTGGTCCTTGTCGTGGCTCGTCAGGGTCGCCACGACATGGTTGTTCTGGTTCTCAAGCAGGGTGCCCGTACCGCCGGAGGTGATTTCCGGAGCCGAGTCGTTCAGGTCCTGCAGGTTGACCGTAATCAGCTGCGGAGTGCTCTCGTTGTTGACGTCATCATAGGCCGTGACTTCCACCTTGAGAGCCTTGTTCTGTCCTTCTGCATCGTAGTCGAGCGCGCCGCCTACATAAACGAGCTTGCCGTTCTGGATCTCGAACAGAGCCGCATCGGCGCCGCCAGTGATCTTGTAGGTCAGAAGCGAGCTGTGCGTGTCCGCATCGGTCCCCGTCAGAGTGACGAGGTCTACATTGTTCTGACCTTCGGCGAGCGTCCAGGTCGCGCCGGAGGTGATCACAGGCGCAACGTCGTTCACATCCGTCACGTCGATCGTGAAGGACTGCTTGAACTGTCCGCCGCGGCCATCGCTCGAGGTGACCTCAACGGTGACTGTGGGATCGGTCTCGTAGTTGATCCACTGCCCGGCCTTCAGCTTGAGCTGGCCGTTGACGATCTCGAAGCGCTCATCGTCAACAGTATAGGTGTGGGTATCGCCTTGGTCCTGATCCGTCGTGGACAGAGTACCGATGACGGCCCCCTTGTCGTTCTCCACCACCGTGCTGGCGGAGAGGGCGATCGCGGTCGGGGCGTCGTTTGCATCCGTCAGGTTGACCGTGAGCGTCTTCGTGGTGCTGTAGACACCATCGGAAACCCTGACCACGACCACGAAGCTCTTCTGGGCGCCTTCGTAATCGGGAGCATTGATGAAGACGAGCTGGCCGTTCTCGTTGACAGTGAACAAGGCGCCGTCAGCACCGCCGACTACCGAGTAGGTCTTCTGGCTGATCACGCTTGCGGTGTCATCAGGATCCTTGGCGGCAAGCGTTGCGACGACAACCTGATTCTCGGCGACGTCGTAGGAGGCGCTCATGTCGATGACAGGCGCGTTGTCGTTTACGTTTCCAAGATCAATCGTGATCGTCTGAGGCACGCTGTTGCCGGTGCCGTCGGATGCCGTCACCTGAACCGTGAAGGTCTTCTGCTGACCGGGCTTCTCGAAATCCAGCGGAACGCCGGTATAGATGAGCTTGTCGCCTTCGATTTTGAACAGGCTGGAATCGGCGCCGCCCGTGATGGCGTAGTTCAGGGTTGCCGAGGCGGTGCCAGGGTCCTGAGCCACGAGCGTTGCAACGGTGACACCGGTCTCGTTCTCCGGAAGCGTCCAGGTCGCGGCGGAAGTAATCTCAGGCACGACGTTCGTCAGGTTGACCGTCATAGCCTTCGTGGTGAGGTTGCCTGCGGCATCGCGGGCCTCGACCGTTACAGAGAATATCTTCTGCGTACCCTCGTAGTCCTGCGCCTGCAGGAAAACGAGCTTGCCGTTCACGATGTTGAACTTGCCGGCATCGTTGCCGGACAGCGAAAGGCTCGTCGCGCCACTCACCGTGAGGTCCGAGACGAACACCTGACCTTCGGCAACCGAATGCTCGGCGCCAGTCGTGATCGATGGGGCCAATTTGTCGACGGTGTAATTCGCCCTAGCAGTGTACTCTGTGTCGTAGCCTTCGACCCATCTGAACCCGCCCCAATACCGGTAATAGTTCTGAAGAACGGCAACTGCTTCACCACTGGAGCTTGGGAGATTTGGGACCTCATCGGCCGCCACCGTCACACTCCAAGTGGAACCATTGATAACGATGCCGCCTCCAGTGCCACCGTTGGAAGACGTATACGTCTTGCCACCGATTGTGACGACGATCCTCTCATCGCTGTTCAGCGAGCTGTTCAGCGTACCGGTGATGGTGAACGTGCCGGTAGCCTCGGCAGCATTGATGATATTGTCGGTTGCGATAGAGCCGATTGCAATTGTCGAAGCCAATTTGAGGTCCCCCAAAACTTGCCTCTGTGGCGAGGCCAAGCTGTATCTCTTGTTGTGATTGGGACAGGTTGCGTCCCGAAATTACTTGCCATTGCCCAGCCGCTAGCCACCACGCGGCGATGGGCGATAATGTGGTTTTCCGGCGGGAAGGAACCATACGTTCGGGGTAATCCTCACTCCCTGAACGGGTAGGCCGAAAGAAAAAAGCCTAGCGCTATGGAGGTGGGCACTAGAATTGGCAAAATAATTGCTTCGGTTCGACGGTTTAGGAAAGTTCCTCTACCCATTTGGGGAGAATCAATAGGATAATTATGCTAATATAATCACATTTCATACTGCGCCAAGAGACGCACTTCCCAAAAGGAAACTACTTATTTAGTACTTCTTTTGCGTCCAAAGACGCCTCTCTTCCGCAAGGTCTATCCTCCAGTGCCCATCAAAGAATCATTTTATGAAGCTGCGGTGATCCCCGAGCTCTGGAGCAAGGCCGTCAGCACGGCACGAGAGGTTTGGAACACCGACGCCGTCGGCGTCGTGCGGTTCTCGAATGTCTGTTCAGGCCTGGTCGCATCCCGGGGAGCCGAGGATCTCGCGGCTCGCTATGTTCTGGAGGGATGGTACAAGGCGGATGTGGGTGCCGAGCGTTCCATTCGCGCGTTTCGCAAAGGAAAAGACCTCGTCACCGAATCCGACCTGTTTCAATCCGACGAGCTTCAGCGCCTGCCGTACTTCTCGGACTTTCTTTACAAATCGGGATTTGGACGATTTGCCACTGGGCTTCTCTGTGAGATCGACGGCATCATCATGAGTCTCGCGATCAACCGCCGTCGCGAGAACGGACCTTTCACCGAGAGTGAACTCGCTCAAATCCGCACGCAGCTTCCTGAGCTTCGCAAGGCGTGTGAACTTGCTTCATTCAATCGCCTTGCTTCCGCGAACGGCGTCGTCGCGAACCTGGAACAGCTTGGCACGGGAGCCTTCCTCGTCGATTGGCTGGGCCGCGTCATCCGCGTGAACAAGAAGGCGGAAGGCTACATCGACACGACATTCCAGCTCGTGATGTCGCGGCTGCATCTGAGCGAGAAGGACGCGAACAAAGCACTCCAGGATTTCCTGGCGGCAAGCGTTCAACCGATCCTCAGCGGCATCAGCAAGCCTGTCCCGCCGCTCGTCATCCATCGCGCCGACAAGCGGCCCTTTACGTTGACGTCCTATCCCGTGGTTCTCCAGGCCTCCGATGTGTTCCAGGGTGCTCGCGCGATCCTGCTCATCAAGGACCCGGAGGAGAAGCGCATCATCGCGCAACAGGTGCTGAAGGAGGCCTTCCGCTTCACGCCGACCGAACACCGCGTCGCGTCATTGCTGCTCGCCGGTCTCAATACGGAAGAGATCGCCGAGGAACTCGATGTCAGCAAGGAAGCGATCCGCTTCCACTTGAAATCCATGTTCGCGAAAACCGACACCAATCAGCAGGCACAGCTCGTGAGCCTGTTGACGCGCTATAGCGAGACGGTCTGAAACTCTCGCTCAACCGTACCCCGAGCAGGGGTCAAGCGTCATTCGGAACCGCGCTACGCTTGAAGGGTTTCTCTTAAAGCCACGCTTCGAGAGAGTAACGGACGCAGGTTGAGGAGATGGCGCGCGATACCAGCCTTCCGGAGACGAACCGGGATTATGCGATAGGCCTCGGGCGCGCCTTCGGTGGAGCGGTGCTTTTCGCCATCCCGCTCCTGATGACCATGGAAATGTGGTCGCTCGGCTTTTCCATGGATAAGGGCCGGTTGCTGCTGTTCATGGCATTCAACTTCGTCATCCTCATCGGCCTGTCCTATTTCGCGGGTTTCGAGAAGACCTTCAGCTGGAAGGAGGACGTGCTCGACGCCCTCGCGGCTTTCGGCGTCGGCTTTCTCACATCCGCGCTCATGCTGGTGATTCTGGCGGTTGTTACCTTCGACATGACCTGGAATGAGATCATCGGAAAGATTGCCCTGCAGAGCGTACCCGCGAGCATCGGGGCCATGCTGGGCAACAAGCAACTGGGAGCCGAACAGGACACCGGAGCTGAAGAGGAGCGCAAGAAGCAGGCCGGCTACGGCGGCGAGCTTTTCCTGATGCTGGCCGGCGCGCTTTTCCTCGCCTTCAATGTGGCGCCGACCGAAGAGATGGTTCTCATCGCCTACCAGATGTCGCCCTGGCATAGCTTGGCCCTGGCTTTTCTCTCCATCGTCCTCCTGCACGTGTTCGTCTATGCGGTCGGCTTCTCGGGCCAGGAGGATCGACCGGAAGGCGGCACATTCGTTTCCACATTTCTCCACTTCACCGTGGTGGGCTACGGCATCGCCCTTCTCGTCAGTCTCTATGTACTCTGGACCTTCGGCAGAACGACCGATGTCACGCCGGACGAGATCGCCAACATGGCTGTCGTCCTCGGATTTCCAGCTTCCTTGGGAGCCGCAACGGCGCGGCTGGTGATATGAGCCCGACGATGCAAGGCGACGGCGCACATCGGGACGAACACTCCTCGGACATTTCCGATCACACGCCCCTGCTCGAATGGATCGCCTCGGCGATCGGCCTTCTGCTGATCCTCACTGTACTCGGCTTCATCGGATGGCAAGCTATGAACGATCCCGGCTCTTCACCTGCGATCATTGTCAGGGCGACCGACGTAAGCTCTGTTCCAGGAGGATATCGCGTCATCTTTCGCGCTGAGAACACGGGAGGAACTGCGGCGGCGCAAGTGCGGATCGAAGGCACCTTGTCAGCCGGCAGCGGAGAGCCTCAGACGAGCAGCGTGATCCTCGACTATATTCCCGGACATTCGGCACGCGAGGGCGGCCTGTTCTTCTCGCAAGATCCTCAAGCGGGAGATCTGGCATTGCGCGCCTCGGGCTTCGCCAATCCCTGATCTGCCTCTCATCCTTCATTTCCCTCGAAGCGGAATCGACCCGGCGATGTCTCCAGGACATTGCGCGAATCGAGACAAAAGCTTTCCGGCTGAAAAGAAGATTGGCGATCCCGGGAAGACTCGAACTTCCGACCTTCGGTTTAGGAAACCGCTGCTCTGTCCTGCTGAGCTACGGGACCGCGTGAGAGTTTGGGATGTAGCACGGTCGCGGGGAGCATTCCAGAGGGCCCGAGAATGCCTGCACTCCTCATCCGGAAGGACACGGAACCCTCCCTCGCCGGATCGGTTTGATGGAGGAACCGGAGGCATGACATGGCTCAAACCCTGCGCGAGTTCCTGACCCAAGTCGAGCACCTTCCACCTGACACCCTGCTTTGCGTTGCCGAGGTGGACGAAGCCTTTGCGGCTCACGTGGCCGATGTCGAGATCGTTCCCGACGCTAAGGAGCAGAAGCGCAAGGCAGAGGGCCTGGAAGCCGTCGAACTCGGCAACGGCAAGCAGACGGTTGTCGTGATCCGCTGGTGATTTCCCGGCAAGCCCGGCTGCAACAATCAGACATACAAGCCCGGCCCAGGCACGAGCCGCAGCAGCCAAGGCCGGATCACGAAAAGCACTGGATTATCGCAACTGAGTTACGACATGGTGCTGTCTGCCAGCCAAGGGCAGGCTATGCTTCTGGCCGATGACAAGACCCATCTCGTGGATCATGGCAGTCCTTGGCTTTCTTCTCGCCGTTAGCCTTCTGCCCGCGAAGGCTCAAGGGAGCGCTGGACATTGCAGCACTATGCTCACCGAAGACCGGATCGTCACCGTCAACGATGACGGGAGCTTCATCCTTGCCAAGGGACAATTGGCCAAGCTTTCCGGCCTCCGGTCTCCGGAAACAGAACCACACCGCCGACAAATGGCCGAAGCCCTACGCATCCACAGGGAAAAACCTCTTTTGCTTGAAAGCCTTGGGGAGAGGGACAGGTGGGGCCGCCTGCCTGTCGGAATCCGTTTCCCGCGTGATAAAACCGTCGTCGATTTGAGCCATGTTCTCGTCGAGGCGGGGTTGGCCTTCGTCGACCCGGGAGCCGGCCGGGCCTTCTGTCAGCCGGAATTACTCGCTTTTGAGGAAACCGCCCGTGAACATCGCCTTGGTCTTTGGGCCGAGCCCCGCTATAACCCCATTCCGGTCGAGCAGAACGAGCTCTTGCGGGAGCGCGTCGGCAGCTTCGTCATCGTCGAAGGACGGGTGCGAAGCGTGGGCGAGCGAAAGCAGACAACCTATTTGAACTTCGGGGGGCACTGGGCAGAAGACTTCACGATCATCATCCCTCGGAAGGTCTGGACCCTGATGACGGAGCGCGGCCTTGGCGCCGCCTCGCTGAAGGGACAAAGAATCCGGGCCCGAGGCATTTTGCAGTCTTGGCAAGGAACCGCCTTGACCATTGAATTGCCGGAGATGATTGAACGCCTTGAAGGCAATCGCTTGCCCCGATGAACACGCATGAGCGACACACGTCAGACAGGTAAGATCCGGATCGTCGGTATCCTCATGGTTTCGGCCCTCGTTTCGGCCTGTTCGAGCTTTGGCGGAACCACCCTGCCGGCCAATGCGCCTCGCGTGCTCGGCCCGGACCGGGATCGCGACCACGTGCGTCTCGTATCGGCCTTCGGTGGCGAGGGCCGCGCGCCCCAGCTCCAAAAGCTTCTGTCCGACGCGGTGAACCGCCTCGTCATGGCCACCGACAGGCCCGACGAGGCCTATCAGGTCACCATTCTCAACTCGCCCGTGGTGAACGCCTTCGCCCTGCCGAACGGCCGTCTTTACGTGACCCGCGGCTTGCTGGCGCTTGCCAACGATACGTCCGAGGTCGCGGCCGTGCTTTCACACGAGATCGCCCACGTCACCCTTCGCCATGCGTCTCAGCGCAGCGAATTGCAGGCCCGTTCGGACCTAATCGAGCGTGTCGCGGAGAACGTGCTCAACGATTCCCAGGAAGCGGCCGTGGTGCAGGATCAGGCTCGCTCGACGCTGGCCAGCTTCTCGCGCTCCCAGGAGCTCGAAGCGGACAAGACCGGCGTCGCCGTGCTCGCGCGTGCCGGCTTCGATCCTTACGGCGCGCCGCGTTTCCTCACCGCTCTCGGCCGCTCCGCCGCCAGCTCCGAGACCGGCGGCGAGCGCGTGACCTCGCATCCCAGCACGTCCGAGCGCGTCTCGCGCGCCCTTCAGGCTGCCCGCCGCGCCGGCCCGCCCGGCATGGGCGAGACGGGACGCGTCGAATATCTGGCGGCGCTCGATGGCCTGGCCTATGGCGACGATCCCGGCGATGGCGTCGTGAAGGGCCGCCGTTTCGTCCATGCCCGTCTCGGGGTCGCCTTCGAGGCGCCCGAGGGCTTCACGCTGGAAAATACCTCGCAGGCGGTGCTCGGCTCGTCGTCCGATGGCGAGCGCCGTCTCCTGTTCGATGCGGCCGACACGCCCAACGGCCAAAGCCTTGAGGACGTGCTGCGCTCCACCTGGACCGACACGATCGAGCCCGGCAGCCTCACCACGGCCACCATCAATGATCTGCCCGTGGTCACGGCGCTGTCGAACGGCAAGGAATGGACGTTCCGCCTCTCCGCCATACGCATCGGCAACACCACATACCGCCTGATCATGGCGGCGCGCACCGGCGGCAACGATCTCGAGAACATGTTCAACCGCACCCTGAACAGCGTGAGGCAGGTGCAGGCCGACGAGGCCCGGCGCATCCGGCCCCTGAAGCTGCAGGTCGTCGTCGCGCAGCGGGGCGACACGCCCCAGACCCTGGCCGCGCGCATGCCGGTTGACCGGGCCCTGGAGCGTTTCCAGCTGCTCAACGGGCTTGAGCGCAACGCGCAGCTCAAGGTCGGCGAACGCTACAAGATCGTCGTCGAGTAAACGTTGTTTCCGACACTCTGAAACGCATCGGGCGAGCCAGTAATGGCTCGCCCGATTGGTTTGTCTCGTGCTTGCGGGAAGCGGGTCAGACGAAGGCGCCGGAGGCCTGCGGGTACCTTTCGATCAGGGCTCGCTTCAGCTTCTCCAGGGCGCGGTTTTCGATCTGGCGCACGCGCTCCTTCGAGATGCCCAGGCGGTCGCCGAGGAATTCGAGGGTCACCTGCTCGTCGTCGAGACGGCGGGCCTGCAGGATGCGCAGCTCGCGCTCGTTGAGCACTTCGAGGGCCTGCTTCAGCCAGCGCACGCGGCGCTCGGTATCGATCACGTCGGTGACGCTCTCATCCGGAAGCGGGCTGTTGTCGACGAGGAATTCCACGCGTTCGGCGGAATTGGAGGAATCGGCATCGAGCACCGGCGCATTGAGCGATGTATCGGGCGCCGAGAGGCGCGCATCCATCAAGGCGACGTCGGCTTTGGAGACGCCGATGGCCTCGGCGATCTTCTCGTGCACATCGGAGGAAATGCGCTCCTCGCCGCCGCGTGTCAGGCGGGCACGCAGGCGACGCAGGTTGAAGAAAAGGGCCTTCTGCGCGGAACTTGTTCCGCCACGGACGATTGACCAGTTACGAAGGATGTAATCCTGTACGGAGGCACGGATCCACCACGTCGCATAGGTCGAGAAGCGAACTTCGCGCTCAGGCTCGAAGCGCGCAGCGGCCTCCAGAAGGCCGACATGCCCTTCCTGAACCAGATCGGCCATCGGAAGGCCATAGTGGCGGAAGCGAGCGGCGAGCGCGATGACGAGGCGCATATGAGCCGCGGTCAATTGGTGAAGAGCAACCTCGTCGCGCTGATACTTCCAGCGCACGGCAAGTTGATGCTCCTCTTCTCTTTCGAGAAAAGGTGCGTTCATGGCTGCGCGTACGAAACGACGACGAACGCCTGAGATTTCTCCCATTGTGTCCTCCCTTGGCACAGACACAACGAGCGAGGCGGGAAAAAGTTCACGCCAAACAGCCAAGTTTTGCAAAATAGATTCCAAAGCCTTGAAAACAAGGTGCTCGGGAAAGAAAAAAGCCCGGCATCGAGCCGGGCTTTTTGAATGCAGGGCAACGTTGGAAGAGGCTTATGCCGCTTCTTCCTGCACGTCGTCTCCCTCGGCATCGTCTCCCTCGGCGCCCTTGACGCGGCGCGGGGACTTGGCGAGGCTTTGCTCGATGAGCTTCAGGGCTTCTGTATCCGTGATCTTGTTCACGGCCGCGATCTCGCGCACGACGCGGTCGAGAGCCGATTCGTAAAGCTGGCGCTCGCTGTAGGACTGCTCGGGCTGAGCCTCGGAGCGGTACAGGTCGCGCACGACCTCGGTGACGGCGATCAGGTCGCCCGAATTGATCTTCGCTTCATATTCCTGGGCCCGGCGCGACCACATGGTGCGCTTCACGCGGGCACGACCCGTCAGAACGTCCAAGGCCTTTTGCACCAGGGCCGGTTCGGCAAGCTTGCGCATGCCGACGCTGGCAGCTTTCGCGGTCGGGACACGAAGAACCATCTTGTCCTTGTCGAAGGAGACCACGTAGAGCTCCAGCTTGAAGCCGGCGATTTCCTGCTCCTCGATGGCCGTGATGCGGCCGACGCCGTGAGCGGGATAAACAATAGCTTCGCCGGACTTGAAACCCAGGCGCGGGGTGGACTTCTTAGCGGTTGTCATGCGAGAGAGGCCTCCTTGCATGGTCCCCCGTTTGGAGCGGGGGAGCAATGGTTCCACTGGGCAGGGCCCCAGGGGAACGAAAATGAGATGAGTGGTTGCGGAGCTTGACAGGTCCGCTCGACTCCCTGATGTAAGCCAGCAGCTATAAAACGCTCTTGCCCGGACCCAAGGCAGTGTCAGCTCCCTTAGGTCAGAGGTCGTGCATCATTGCTTCAGTGTGTGAACCGACGACCTGCGAGGACGGTGCACGGCTTGAGCGCAAGCGACGGCATCTATGAACCCTATCACGATCCAGCCGAAAAAGCAAAAATATTTCAAAGCATAGCGTAAAGAAGCTCGGTTTATGGCGGAGCTTCGAACTGGGTACATCGGGCGGACGTTAGGGCCCAATTCCTTGCCCATAGGAGAGACTTCTGATCCCTCCAAAGGCTATGGACATAGCATTTTTCGGCGAAGTGGCTCCGGTTCGCCGTCAAAAATGCGGCAGCTAAGAAGAGAGTTGATTCCACGCTTGTGGAAACAGCTCTAGTCGCCTTCGCCGGGGTTCGGGGAGAAATAAGCCTCGAACTTGCCTGCCACGCCGTCGAACTCCTTGGCGTCCGCAGGGGCGTCCTTCTTCTGGGTGATGTTGGGCCAGCTCTTGGCCATGTCGGCATTGAGCTTCAGCCACTGCTCGAGGCCGGGCTCCGCATCGGGCTTGATGGCCTCGGCGGGGCATTCCGGCTCGCAGACGCCGCAATCGATGCACTCGTCCGGATGGATGACGAGCATGTTCTCGCCCTCGTAGAAACAATCGACCGGGCATACCTCCACGCAGTCCATGTATTTGCACTTGATGCAATTTTCAGTGACGACGTAGGTCATGTCAGTCCTTCGAGGGTCTTCCAGAGGTTTAAGCCTGCCGCCGCTCTAGCTCTTGTCGCCTTCGCTGACAAGCGCCGCATCGCTCTCATTGAGGTCGATGTAGAGCTGCCTTGCTTCCGGCGCAGGGCCCCGGCGCTCGCCGAGACCCTCGACCCGCACCACCAGGGTCGCGCGGGAAAGAGCGATGGTGACCACGTCACCGACGGCTACCGCCTTGGCGGCATTGTCGGTGCGCTGGCCGTTGACCCGAACGAAGCCGCTCGTGACGAGCTTGGCGGCCAGCGTGCGGGTTTTGGCAAAGCGTGCGAACCAGAGCCACTTGTCGAGCCTCTGACGGTCCTCACGCATCACGATACCTTATTTCTTGCCGTCTTCCAGCTGAGCCTTGAGGGCCATCAGCTTGGCGAAAGGCGAATTCGGATCGGGCTGCTTCTCGCGCCGCTCCTGTCCGCCGTCGCGACGATGATCGGCGCGCTTGTCGGGACGCGGGCCGCGACGGTCGTCAGGCCGAGGACCACGCGGCGGCCGGTTCTGCGGACGACCGCCCTCCCCTTGCGCCTCACGGTCACGGCGGGGACGCTCGCCCTGGCCTTCACCATGGCGGGGGCGCCGGTCACCGCGCTCAGGGCGTTCGCCGCGTTCGGAACGCTCGCCGCGCTCGTGGCGTGCGCCACGATTATCGCGGCCGTGGCGGGCATGACCGCCCTCGTGATGACGGCGATGCTGACGCCACACCTCGACCATTTCGGGCTCGGCCGGGGCTTCCGTCGCCGTCTCGGAGGCAGCCTCCGCAATTCCCTCCGCCGGAGCCAGCATCTGGCCTTCGGGCGAAGCGACCGCCTCGGCGGCGCTCTCGGCAACCGTCTCGGGCGAGACG
The DNA here is from genome assembly GCA_041913065.1 of Microvirga sp. Taxonomy (GTDB): domain Bacteria; phylum Pseudomonadota; class Alphaproteobacteria; order Rhizobiales; family Beijerinckiaceae; genus Microvirga. Next base: position 286,104 of record JAYSGD010000002.1, read on the forward strand.
TCAGCTTCGGGAGCCTCGACGGCCACCGCGCCGGTCTCCTCGGCGACGGCCTGGGCTTCGGCAGGAGTATCAGTGGAAGCCTCAGTGGAGGCGTCGGACGGAGCCGCAGGCTCGGTCGAAGCTGCCGGAACCAGCGGCACGGTGATCGCGGGACCCGGGCGGCGGTCCATCACATAGCCGAGCGACTTCAGGATCGTCGCGAAATCCTCGCCCGCGCAGCCGACGAGGGACGTCATGGCGACCGTCGGCACGAAGCCTTCGCCATCGGCGGCACCCGCCGGCGGCTCGCCGGGGGTGATGCCTGGACGATAGGAGATGGCGGGACGGATCAGGTCGGCCAGACGCTCCAAGATATCCACGCGCACGGCGCGGCCTCCGCAGACGCGGAAGCCGGCGGCGCGATAGAGGCCATGGGCGATCTCGGGATCGACCGGGATCGAGGTGCGTCCGGACTGGGCGAGATGGGCGATCTCGTCGATGCCCTTCTGGTCGAGGCCGCCGTTCTGGAGAGCCCAGAGCTGCGTCGCGAGAACGCGCGGAGCGGGCTTCAGCAGGGCCGGCAGATAAAGATGATAGGCGCCGAAGCGCACGCCCGCCTTGCGGAGCGCCGCGCGGGCGTCCTGATCGAGGCTGCGCACGTCATTGAGTACCTTCGCGCGCTCCAGAACGCCGAGGGCTTCGCCGATCTGGAAGGCGATGCCGCGGGCAAGGCCGGCGAGTTCCGCATTGGTCTCAAGCTCCATGACGGGGCCGAGCAGGCGCACCACATAGGCCTTGAGCCAGGCGCGCAGGCGATTCTCGACCTTGTCGCGGGCCGGACCGGTCAGGTGCTCGTCCGAGAGTATGCGCACGCGTGGCTCGAACAGCTTGTCGCCGGGCTCAAGCTTCGCCACCGGATCGCCCATCCAGCGGATGGTGCCGTCGTTGGACAGCACCAGCGTGGTGTCGGGGGTCTCGGAGAACCGGTCGGCCCGCGCCTCGATCTCGCCGGCCAGCGCCTTGCTGGCGGCGTTGCGCAGGGTCTTGGCTTCCGTCGTATCGGCCTGAGGGTCCGGCACGAAATGGAATCCGTGCAGGTGGCCAATGTGTTGTCCCTCGACGGTGACATCGCCGGTGGTCGTAATTTCCGCTTCGAGCATCGTGTTCTCTCTCAAGCGCCGCATGAGAACGCTTGTCCTTCGGTCGATGAACCGTTGGGCCAGACGTTCATGAAGCGCATCCGATAGCTTGTCCTCTACCTGACGCGCAACACCCTGCCAATGCTCAGGGTCCTTCAACCAGTCGGGACGGTTAGCAACAAAGGACCAGGTTCGCACCTGGGCGATGCGGTTGGAGAGGGTGTCGATATCCCCATCCGTGCGGTCCATGGCCAGAAGATGGCGCGAGAACCAATCCGCCGGAACGGCCTTGTCCTTCATCAGGAAACGGTAGATCTGGCCGATCAGATCCGCGTGGGTCTGAGGCGAAACCTTCCGATAATCAGGCACTTGGCAGACCTGCCACAGCCGCTCCACCGCATAGGGCGTGCGCGCGAAGGCCTGGATGTCGTCGTCCCGGGCGAGCAATTCGAGGGCGGCAAGGTCCTCGCCCATGGGGGCGCGCACGAGGCCGTGCTCGCGGGGCTGCACGCCCAAGGAATCGCGCAGGCGGCTGAGCGAAGAAAAATCCAGGTCCGGGTTTCGCCATTGCAGGATGCGCACTGGGTCGAAAGTATGATTCTCGAGCGCTTCCACCGTTTCGGCGTCGAAAGGCGGGCAGCGGCCCGTGGAGCCGAAGGTGCCGTCGCGCATGTAGCGGCCGGCCCGACCCGCGATCTGGGCCAGTTCCGGGTTGTAGAGCTTGCGGAAGCGGAAGCCGTCGAACTTCTTGTCGGAGGCGAAGGCCACGTGGTCCACGTCGAGATTGAGGCCCATGCCGATGGCGTCGGTGGCGATGAGGTAATCCACGTCCCCGTTCTGGTAGAGCTCGACCTGCGCGTTGCGGGTACGGGGCGACAGGGCGCCTAAGACCACCGCCGCGCCGCCGCTCTGGCGGCGGATCAGCTCCGCGATGCCATAGACTTCCTCCGCCGAGAAGGCGACGATGGCCGAACGGCGGGGCAGGCGCGACACCTTCTTCTCGCCGGCAAAGGTAAGCTGCGACAGGCGCGGCCGCGTGACCACATGGACGCCGGGGATCAGCGCCTCGATCAGCGGGCGCATGGTCAGGGAGCCGATGAGCAGCGTCTCTTCCCGCCCGCGCTGATTCAGCAGGCGGTCGGTGAACACATGGCCGCGGTCGAGGTCACTGGCCAACTGGATCTCGTCGATGGCGACGAAGGCCGCGTCGATGTCGCGCGGCATGGCCTCGACGGTGGAAATCCAGTAGCGCGGCCGGTCCGGCTTGATCTTTTCCTCGCCGGTGATGAGCGCCACGTTGTGGTGCCCCGCCTTCTCCACCACCCGGTTGTAGACCTCGCGGGCGAGCAGGCGCAGCGGCAGGCCAATCATCCCGCTGTCATGGCCGAGCATGCGCTCGATGGCGAGATGGGTCTTGCCGGTATTCGTCGGCCCGAGCACGGCTGTCACGCCGCGCGCGCGCACTTGCGGGGGAAGGGAACGGCGGGCCATGAGACGGGTAATGAGGATCGATCCCGGGTAAGAGGGGCGAGACAGCTGCAGCGTCCCGCGACAAACAGGCCTTGCCGCTCATCCGGCAGGCTCACCCTTTATATGGTGTCGCAGCCGGGTTCCGCTACCGGCCTGCGCTCGATTTACAAGGGATATGCAAGGCTTACCGAGACGCGTCCGCCTTGATGGGTTGGGTGACCCTGGCGCGAGGCTTTGCCGAGGTCGGCGTGACCTTAGGCGTGCCCTCAACGGACCAGCTCGCGGCCTCGAGCTCGCCCATGCCGATCATGGTGCGGACGGAGACGCGGATGGGGAACAGCACCCGCTGGCCCTCCACGGGCGCCAGCCACACATTCATGTCCTTGTTGTCCTGCATGAACTTGGTGGCGGGCCGCTCGGTCCTGTGGCCGGCGATGGGCACCCAGCGCGCATTGCACACGAGGACGGGGCCGGAATAGCCCGGCAGCTCGACGTTCTTCGTCTCCGCATAGGAGAGGATCACGTCCTGGCGGGTCGCTCCATCGAAGACCGGAAGGGTGCGGTTGCAATTGGCCTCGTCGGTGAGGCCCTTCGACGCGACCGCCGGCATGATGAGGGCGCTCAAGGGATCGATGACCCCCTTCTTGTCGGCATCCTTCACGGGCACCCGGTCGGATTTTGGCTCGACGGGCGGGTTGACCTCCACGTCCTTCACGTTGCCGGAGGCTAAGCCCATACGCACCGTGCGCTGTTCTTTCGAGGATTTGGACGTCACCGCGAAGCCCTGAGGCTGAAGCTGGGCGCCGGCGATCGTGCCCGAAGCGTTGCCAAATCCCTTGCCGCCGGTGAAGAGCCGGACGAGGCCTGTCATCTTCACATTGCCTTGAAGCTCGTATTTCGGGCCGGTGAAGGTGGATGAAAGGTCCACTTTCCCGATGGGCAGGCCCGCTAGGGACAGGTCGTAGTTAACCTTGAGAGTCTGGGCATGAGCCTGCGTGCCGGCACCGGCAAGGAGCATGGTCGCGAAGGCGGAGGCGATGAGGCGCATAGGTCTATCCCGATAGTCTATTCTGTTGCATCGCATGTGAATCGGAATAAAAGATGACCATGATGTTGCAAAAAAACGAGATGCGACGTCGCACTATTCTTGACGGGCTAGGGGTTTTCAGCCTATAGCCCTGCACCTTCCAAGGACTTCTGGTGTCCGGCCGCGTGGGATCTGCGTTGAGGCAAACCCGCGAAATCGAAGCCGCGACCCTATATGACGATAGGATTGAACCCATGTCGCGCCGTTGCGAACTGACCGGCAAGGCCGTGCTGAGTGGCCACCTGGTGAGCCACTCTAACCGCAAGACGAAGCGGAAGTTCCTGCCGAACCTCTGCAACGTCACGCTCCAGTCCGATACCCTGCAGCGCTCCGTGCGCCTGCGCGTGTCCGCCCATGCTCTGCGTTCCGTCGAGCATCGCGGCGGCCTCGATGCCTTCCTCGCGAAGGCTTCGGCTGACGAGCTGTCGAGCACCGCCCTCGGTGTGAAGCGTGAGATCGAGAAGAAGCTCGCCGCTGCGAGCTGATCTCGGTTTCTTGTACAATTTTGCGCAGCGGGCGGCCTCACAGCCGCCCGTTTTGCGTTGCCTGTAAGGCTTAGATTCCGCCAAGGAAGGCCCGACCATGATCAAGACCGGACACCGCGACTTCCTCATTGCGCTTTTCGCGATGACCCTCGTCGTCCTCTCGTCGAATATTCTGGTTCAGTATCCCTTCCACCATCTGGGCCTGGGCGACTACCTGACCTGGGGCGCGTTCAGCTATCCCTTCGCCTTCCTGGTGACAGACCTGTCGAACCGCCGCTTCGGTCCCAAAGGCGCGCGCCGCGTAGTCTATGCCGGCTTCGTGCTGGCCGTGGCCCTGTCGGTCTATTTCGCCACGCCGCGCATCGCGATCGCCTCCGGCGCCGCCTTCCTGTGCGCCCAGCTTCTCGACATCCAGATCTTCACGCGCCTCCGCGGCCATGCCTGGTGGATGCCGCCATTCGTGTCCTCGGTGATCTCCTCGGGTCTCGACACGGCGATCTTCTTCTCGTTCGCCTTCTATTGCGGCGTCGTCCCAGGCCTCGGGCTGACGATCACGGACGCGCTGGCCGGCGCCGGCATCGCGGACGAATGCGTTGCCCTGCCCTGGGTGAATCTGGCCGTTGCCGATTATCTGGTGAAGCTCGCGCTCGCCGCCCTCTCGATCGCTCCCTACGGCGCGATCCTGCGGCTCATGCGCTTCGACGCGAAGCATCATCACCGGACTGCCTGACCGCTACGGCGCCCAACTCCGTTCTGCCGTAGAAAGACTCAGTTGCGAACCCGTGGGATGTCCGTGCCTCTGGCGTCGCCAGCAGCCACCACGCCGGCGACGGCTGGCTCCTGACGGCCGCATTTGAGACGGCGCAGATCCGCACCCGGCGTGGGAGCATTGGCCTTCAGCATACGAAGATTGCCGAGCGGGGCGTTGGCTCCCGAGAGGCCGGCATCGAGAAGTTCCTTCGTGATCCGGGTCCGCATCGCCGCGCTGGGAGAGCCGAGAACCACGGCAACGACACGCCTGCCTCCGCGCACGGCCGAGGCGGCGACGTTGAAGCCGGAGGCGCATACGTATCCTGTCTTGGTCGCCTCGAGAGCGGCATAGTCCTCGATGAGCTTGTTGGTGTTCTTCAGCGTGCGGCCGTTGACCGTGATCGACGGTGTTCTCAGCAGATCGGCATGATCCGAATGATAACTGAGGACGGCGAGCATGAGGACGGCCATGTCCCTGGCATTCGTCACCTGCCGATCGTCATGCAGACCATTGGCATTGGCGAAGCGCGTTCCGCTCATTCCAAGGCGGCGGGCCTCCGCATTCATCGCCGCGACGAACGCTGCCTCGCTGCCGCCGATGCCCTCCGCGATCGCGAACGCCACGTCGTTGGCACTCTTGACCATCATGACACGCAAGGCGTCCTCCAGACGGAGAGAGGTGCCCTGCGGAACGCCGAGCTTCGTCGGGGCCTGAGCCGCGGCCCGCTCGCTCAGGACGATGGGCGTATCCATTGACAGCCTGCCGGTTGCGACGGCCATGAGGGCAAGATGCGCCGTCATCAGCTTGGTCAGCGATGCCGGGTGCCAGGAACGGGTGGCCTCCTGGGCCGCCAGGATGTCGCCGGATGTCGCATCCACCAGCAGCAGGGGTGCGGCGCCTACCGGGGCGGTCGTCAGGAAAAGGCCAGCGGCCAGCAGGATTGAGGGCGCCTTCATGGGCCGATGGTGGCCCGAACCTTGGCCGCTCGCAAGCAACGGTGAGTGCACTACCTCGAAATCGCCAGCCCCGCGCACGCGGCGGCGCCAAACAAGTTTCTAGAGAACTTCCGCGTAAGGCGGATGGGGAATGGCCTGATGCGCCGCGCGCAGCGCCGCCGACCAGCGCTCGCGCAGGTCGCGGAAATAGGGCTCGTCTTCCTGGATACGGTAGGTGACCTGGGCCTTCAGCGCATCGCGCTTGGCCACCACGATATCGATGGGCAGGCCCACGCCGAGATTGGACTTGAGGGTCGAGTCCATGGAGATGAGGCCGAGCTTCAGGGCCTCCACCAATTCCGTCTGATAGGAGATCGCGCGGTCGAGAATCGGCTTGCCGTATTTCGGCTCGCCGATCTGAAGGAACGGCGTGTCCACGGTGGATTCGATGGCGTTGCCGGCCGCATAGACCTGATAGAGGCGCATCTGCCCCTGCCCGATCTGGCCTGCGAGCAGCATCGTGACATCGAAGGTCATGCTGCGCTTTTCCAGCTCGGCACCGTCCATGGCGTAGACCTGACGGATGGCGCGGCCCACGAGCTGGGCGGCCTTGAACATGCTGGGCACGTTCATCAGCGTCTCGACCTCGCCCGTCTCCGGGTTCTCGATGCCGTCCGACAGAAGCGACATGACGGATTGGCTGGCCGAGAGATTCCCCGCCGTCGCCAGCGTAATCAGCCGCTCGCCCGGCTTCTCGAACAGATGGAGCTTGCGGAAAGTCGCGATGTTGTCGACGCCGGCATTGGTGCGCGTATCCGCGATCATCACGACGCCATCCTGCACGAGGATTCCAACACAATACGTCATGGGTGCTCCCCCTGGGGCCTTCTGGTCGAGCTGCAGCTTTACGGCCATTCTCACGCCTGCGACTGACGGGCGCTCTCGATCCTCAAACGAACGTCGAGCGCCTCACGGGAGATACCGTAATAGCTGCCTCGCACGGGGGCCGCATCCAAATAATCGAGGCCGATGGCCAGGCGCACGTAGTGTTCCGTTGCGGAAACGCCATTGGCCGGATCGAAGCTCACCCAGCCGAGATCCGGAATGAAGGCCTCCACCCAGGCGTGCCCGGCCTCCTGCACCGCCTCGCCGGGCTTGTGGAGATAGCCGGACACGTAGCGGGCTGGAATCTTCAGAGTGCGCGCTGCCGCCAGAAAAACATGGGAAAAGTCCTGGCAAACTCCATGCCCTGCCGCGAAAGCCTCGGTTGCCGTAGTGGTGGCATGGGTCGCATCCGTATCGAACCGAAGGTGCGCGTGAATCGCGCTGTTCAGCGCGTGAGCTTTGTCGAGCGGGCTGGCGGCATTTCTTGTGACGTCTTCCGCGAACTCGCCGATGGCGGTGCTCTCCCGGCTGAGCGGCGTCGGCCTGAGATAAAACAATTCGGGGAAGCGCTCGACCCCTCCCCTCACCACGCCCGCCGTGTCCGTGGTTTCGATCTCGCCCGCGACGCGCAGGATGATCTGATCGACAGGGCCCGCCACAAAGAGACTGTGAGCGATATTGCCATACCAATCCTCGCGTCGCAGGAGCTTGGCCTCGCGATCCACATCGAGGGTCCAGGACAGGACCGTCTGCCCCTCGTGCCCGCGCGGTGTCAGGCGCAGCAGCTGGATCGCCGATTTCGCGGGTTCGTCGTAGGTGTAGACGGTTTCGTGTGTGATGCGGATGCGCATGATCAGCTTAAGTATTGCTGCGAGATGGCAAGACCGAGCCGGTTGTTCTCGGCGATGAACTCCTGCAGGAACTCGTGCAGGCCGTGTTGGAAAATATCCTCGATGTTCCGGTTCACCAGACGCGCATGAATCGAGCGCGCCTGACGCTGCGCCGCGCCCGATGTTCCATAGCGATGCGCGATGTCATCGAGATGACGGGAGAGAAGACCGTAGCAGGCGGCGAGCGAACGCGGCATCTCCTCGCGTAGGATCAAAAGATCAGCCACGAGCCAGGGGCGCAGGTTCTGGTGATAGACCCATTGGTAGCTCACCAACGCCGAGACGGAACGCAGAATGGCCGCCCATTGGTAATAGTCGATGCCGCCGCCGACCTCCGCATCCTTGGGCAGCAGCACGTGGTACTTCACGTCGAGCACCCGCGCCGTGTTGTCGGCGCGCTCGATATAGAAGCCGAGCCGCGAGAACCAGTACGCATCGTTGCGCAGCATGGTGCGCATGGCCGAGCCGTCATAGCGAAGGGAAGCTTCCTTCACGAGGTTGAGGAAGCGCGGCAGCTCTTCCACCTTGATCGACTTCGCCTTGTAGCGGCGCAGATCGAGCCAGGCGGAATTGATCGCCTCCCACATCTCGGAGGTGAGCGCGGAGCGCACGGAACGCGCGTTCTGCCGCGCCGTGTTGAAGCAGCATTGGATGCTCGACGGGTTGGCCTCGGAAAAGGCCAGAAACTCGATGACGTTCTCAGGGGTCGCTTCGCCGTGCAGCACGCGGAACTGATCGACGCCTCCGGCCGTGAGCAGCGCCGATTCCCACTCGTTCGTCGCCCCGTCATTGTAGGAGATCGGCATCGACGCCATGCGATAGGCGACATCGAGAATCCGCGCGGTGTTCTCCGCCCGCTCCACGTAGCGGGAGAGCCAGTAGAGGCTGTCTGCATCACGACTCAACATGGCAGCAACTCCACTCTCATTCGCTGAGCACCCAGGTGTCCTTGGTGCCGCCGCCCTGGCTAGAGTTGACCACCAGCGATCCCTCCGTGAGCGCGACGCGGGTCAGGCCGCCCGGCACCAGCTTCACGCCGTCGCGCCCGCTCAGCACGAAGGGGCGCAGATCCACATGGCGCGGCGCGAGGCCCTTCTCGGTGAAGATGGGGCTCGTGGACAAGGCGAGCGTCGGCTGCGCGATGTAATTATCGGGCGCGGCCAGAATGCGGGTGCGGAAATGCTCGCGCGCTTCCTTCGTCGCATGCGGGCCGACCAGCATGCCGTAGCCGCCCGAGCCGTTGACCTCCTTCACGACGAGCTCGTGAAGATTGTCGACGACGTAGGACAAGGCTTCCTTCTCGCGGCAGCGCCAGGTCGGCACGTTCTTGAGGATCGGCTCCTCACCCATGTAGAAGCGCACGATGTCGGGCACGTAGGAGTACATGGCCTTGTCGTCGGCGACACCCGTGCCCGGCGCGTTGGCGATGGCGACATTGCCGGCGCGATAGGCGGCGATCAGCCCAGGGACACCCAATGCGGAATCGGGGCGGAACACAAGCGGATCGAGGAAGTCGTCGTCGATGCGGCTGTAGATCACATCCACGCGCTTCGGGCCTTCCGTGGTGCGCATATGCACGACCTCGTCGCGCACGAAGAGATCGCGCCCCTCCACGAGCTCCACGCCCATCCGGTCGGCGAGGAAGCTGTGCTCGTAATAGGCGGAGTTCAGCGAGCCCGGCGTGAGCAGAACCACCGTCGGCTCCCACGGGCTGCTCGCGGGCGCGACGGATTTGAGCGTGCCCAAAAGCTCGTTCACATAATTTTCGATGGGGCGGATGCGCTGCATCGCCACGAGGTCCGGGAACAGCCGCATCATGACCTCGCGGTTCTCCAGCATGTAGGAGACGCCGGAGGGCGTGCGCAGGTTATCCTCGAGAACGTAGAAATCCTGATCGTCCACGCGGACGATATCGACGCCTGCCACCTGCACGTAGATGTCGCTGTTGAGCGAGAGGCCGTGCATCTGCGGCCGGTAATAGGGATTGTGATAGACGAGTTCCGGCGGGATGATCCCGGCACGCAGGATCTCGCGCTGCCCGTAGAGGTCCTTCAGGAACATGTTGAGCGCCTTCACGCGCTGCTCGAGTCCTTTTGACAGCCGCTTCCATTCGTCGCCTGAGAGAATGCGCGGAATGATGTCGAACGGGATCAGTCGTTCCTCGGCTTCCGTATTGCCGTAAACCGCGAAGGTGATGCCGACCCGGCGGAAGAACAGCTCCGCTTCCTCGCGGCGATGTTCGAGAAGCTGCGGCGGGGCGGAGGCCAGCCATTCCTGAAGCACGCGATAGGCCTCGCGGCTCTCACCACCATGGCCGCTCATCTCATCGAAGATCGCTCGTGCCGTCACCGGGTCTTCCGCCTCCCGCATGGACAAAAGGTGCAAAGATTTGCGCCACTTCCATACGAGAGAAGCTTAGTTGCCTAAATCGTGGGATCGCAAGGGATACTTGGAGGGGAGGACGGGCAGGAGATGATGAGAAAAAGAGCAATTGCCATTTTCAACGGCAGGCAAAGCTCATGCCGCAAGGGCAAATTCCAGCAGCAGGGTGCGCTGGAGACTGGTGTTGAAGTTGTTGTCCGAGATCAGGGTGATCACGGTCTCGGCGCCCTCCCGGTGAACGGCCAAGCCTTCCATGTTGTCGATGTGATGCGAGGCCTCGCTCTCATAGATCACCGCGCCCTCCAGCCGCGCGCCGACCCGAATGGTGGAGCCGGGCACGCGGCGCAGGCGGCAGCCGAGCCCGCCGAGAATGGAGAAGCGCCGTTCCAGGAGGATCATGTCGCCACTATCCATGAAGGCGAGATCGGTCACGTCATAGCCGTTCGCGCGCTCAACCTCGAAGGAGCCCTGTCGAGGGCCGGTGAGGATGAAGCCCTTGCCGCCTTCCGCGATGCCCACAAGTGCACCGGAGAGAGGCGAGCGCTGCGGCGCGACGCCGAGCGCTTCCAGACCGCCATTGGAGGGCAGGTCCTTCATGTCCTTGGAAACAGGAATCGGAATGCCCTCGACCGGAGCGCCGGCCTTGCTGCGCCCGAAGCGAACGACCGCATGGTTGCGCTCGACGCCGACGAAAACGGCCTTGCCCGAAACGGCCAGGCTCTCCGTGTCGTAATAGCGCGAGCGGCGCAGGGCCTTGCCGGTGTTGAACAACAGCGGCGCCATGGTTGCGTCGGAGAGGCCGGACAAGCGGCCGTCCGCCGTCTCGATGCGGGCTTTGAGAAACTGCGCGTTGTCGGCAAGCGCGATCAGTTCCTGCCCCTTCGCGGAGCGCCACAAACCCGAGAAACCACCGAAGGCCGACGTCTCGGATTTCAGGTCCAAGCCGGAGCGGAAGAACAGCGAGCCGAAGCGGCTGCGGTCGGGATCGGTATTGGAGAGATGGCTTATAGGCTCTGCCCGCACCACGATGGGCGTGGCATTGCTGAAGGCCTGCGGGCGCTGCGCAAGGGCGATCTTGTCGCTTAAGAGTGCAGCGGCGGTGGCGACACCACCGCCGATCAGCAGATTGCGCCGGATGAGAAGCCTCACGCGTGCGCCCGGCGACGGGGCGCCGCGCCGCGCGTTGGCTGCGCATTCTCCTCGAACAGCTCCGCGAGCTTTTCGGTCATCACGCCGCCGAGCTCTTCCGCATCGACGATGGTCACCGCGCGGCGGTAATAGCGCGTCACGTCGTGGCCGATGCCGATGGCGATGAGTTCCACCGGCGAGCGGGTCTCGATCTCCTCGATGACGTAGCGCAGGTGCCGTTCGAGATAGTTGCCGGGATTGACCGAGAGGGTCGAGTCGTCCACCGGCGCGCCGTCCGAAATCACCATCAGGATGCGGCGCTGCTCGGGACGTCCGAGCAGGCGCTTATGCGCCCAGTCGAGCGCCTCGCCGTCGATGTTTTCCTTGAGCAGGCCCTCGCGCATCATGAGGCCCAAGTTCTTGCGCGCGCGCCGCCAGGGCGCATCGGCGGACTTGTAGATGATGTGGCGCAGATCGTTGAGGCGGCCGGGATTGGCGGGCTTGCCGTTCTGCAGCCACATCTCGCGGGCCTGTCCGCCCTTCCATGCGCGCGTCGTGAAGCCAAGGATCTCCACCTTCACGCCGCATCGCTCCAGCGTGCGCGCGAGAATGTCGGCGCAGGTGGCGGCCACCGTGATGGGGCGCCCGCGCATGGAGCCGGAATTGTCGAGCAGCAGCGTCACCACCGTGTCGCGGAAATTCGTGTCCTGCTCCTGCTTGAAGCTGAGCGGCTGGAACGGGTCCATGATGATGCGCGGCAGGCGCACGGGATCGAGCGTGCCCTCTTCGAGGTCGAACTCCCACGAGCGGTTCTGCTGCGCCATGAGGCGGCGCTGCAGGCGGTTGGCGAGACGGCCAACAACTCCCTGCAGATGCGCGAGCTGCTTGTCGAGATAGGCGCGAAGACGCGTCAGCTCGTCGGCATCGCACAGATCCTCCGCATGGATGATCTCGTCGAACTTGGTGGAGAAGGCCTTGTAATCCGTCCCACGCGCCTCGTTGGCGCGGGAAGGCGGACGCCAGGATTCGCCGGCCTCGTCGGAATCGGCCTCTTCGGCCTCCTCGGGCAGCTCACCGGAGGGACCATCGGATTCTTCCGTCGCTCCATCTTCGAGATCGTCGCTCGAATCCTCGCTGATCTCCATCTCGGCGCGGTCGCCCTGGGAATCCTGCTCGGATTCGCCCTCGCCCTGCTGTTCCTGCTGCTCGGACTCGTTTTCTTCCTCGTTCTCCTCATCCTCCTGCTCCATGGACACGTCATCGGCCATGTCGAGGGAGGAGAGCATCTCGCGGATGCCGCGGGCGAAGTCGCGCTGGTTGTCGATGTTCTTGAGCAGGCCATCGAGATCACGGCCTGCGCGATCCTCGATGAAGTCGCGCCAGAGATCGACGATCTTGGCGGCGGATGCGGGCGGCTTCGCTCCGGTCAGGCGCTCGCGCACCATGAGCGCCAGCGCGTCCTCGAGCGGCGCGTCCGCGCGGTCGGTGATCTCTTCGTATTTTCCGCCGCGATGATAGCGGTCTTCCAGCATCGCCGAGATGTTGGAGGAAATGCCCGCCATGCGGCGGGAGCCGATCGACTCCACGCGCGCCTGCTCGACCGCGTCGAAGACCGCGCGGGCCGCCTGGCCCTCGGGCGCGAGGCGGCGATGCAGGGTCGTGTCGTGGCAGGCAAGGCGCAGCGCCATGGAATCGGCGTTGCCGCGCAGGATCGCCACGTCATGAGAGGTGAGCCGCCGGGGCGGCTCGGGCAGGCGCGCCTTGTCCTGGCCCATGAGCACCGGACGGTCCGACGCGAAAGCCACTTCGAGATCGGGCTTGCGGGCGATGGCCTTCATGGCGCCGGCAATGGAGCGCTTCAGCGGCTCCGCCGGCGCTTCCTTCTTCTCACCCGGCTTGCGGTTCGAGATGGACATCTACCTCTCCTGACACCCGCCTTCTGTCATCCCCGCGAAGGCGGGGATCCATAACCACGACAGAATGAGGATGATTGCTGCGTATCCACCTGATCCTGAAACGTTGGCGGTTATGGATCCCGGGCTCCGCTGCGCGGCCCCGGGATGACAGTGTTGGTTTACGACAGCACCATGTTCACGGCGCTTTCCGGCAATTCCTTGCCGAAGGAGCGCTGATAGAACTCGGCGACCAGCGCGCGCTCCAGCTCGTCGCACTTGTTGAGGAACGTCACGCGGAAGGCGAAGCCCGTGTCGCCGAAGATCTCGGCGTTCTCGGCCCAGGTGATCACCGTGCGCGGGCTCATGACAGTGGAGAGATCGCCGTTCATGAAGGCCGAGCGGGTGAGATCGGCCACGCGCACCATCTTGTTGACGATGTCGCGACCTTCCGGGTTCTCCTGGTAGTGCTTCGCCTTGGAGAGGACGATGTCCACTTCCTTGTCGTGCGGCAGGTAGTTGAGCGTGGTCACGATGGACCAGCGGTCCATCTGGCCCTGGTTGATCTGCTGCGTGCCGTGATAGAGGCCCGACGTGTCGCCGAGGCCCACCGTGTTGGCGGTGGCGAACAGGCGGAAGGCGGGGTGAGGACGGATCACGCGCTTCTGGTCGAGCAGGGTGAGCTTGCCCGACTGCTCCAGCACGCGCTGGATCACGAACATCACGTCCGGACGGCCCGCATCGTATTCGTCGAAGACGAGGGCGACGTTGTTCTGGAGCGCCCAGGGCAGGATGCCGTCCTGGAAGGCCGTGACCTGCTTGCCGTCCTGCAGCACGATGGCGTCCTTGCCGACGAGATCGATACGCGACACGTGGCTGTCCAGGTTCACGCGCACGCAGGGCCAGTTGAGGCGGGCGGCCACCTGCTCGATATGGGTCGACTTACCCGTGCCGTGATAACCGGTGATCATCACGCGGCGGTTGCGGGCAAAGCCTGCGAGGATCGCGAGCGTCGTCTCCCGGTCGAACAGGTAGTCCGGGTCCAGATCGGGCACATGCTCCTCGGATTGCGAGAAGGCCGGAACCTCCAGATCCGAGTCGATGCCGAAGACCTGTCGCACGGACACTTTCATATCCGGCAGGCGGGTCGTTGTATCGGTTTGTGCCGTCATTGGGGCCTCTCGTCGGATGATTGTTTCGTTGATGCCATGGCTTCTTAACCCCCACGGCTGCGCGGCGCAATTTCCTAAACGCCGGGGGCGCCTGCATAAAAGGCGGGGCGATCAGCACAGGCCGGCGCTTTTGAGGGTGTCATGCGCCTTGATGATGTCCCGCAGCCGCTCCTCGAAAGAGCGGTCTCCGCCATTGGCATCCGGGTGGAACCGCTTCACGAGAGCCTTGTACTGGGCCTTGATGGCGGGACCGTCGGCGGTCTCGTCGAGGCCCAGGATGTCGAGCGCCCGGCGCACCGCGCCCGTATAACGGGGGCGCTTGGGTTCCGGATCGCGCCGGCGGGCCCTGGCCTGGGTGAAGTCCTCGCCGCGCAGGATGCCCAGCGGGTCCACATAGGCCCAATCCCGGGTCTCACCCTTGGTTCCCTCCTCCTTGCCGGAGTTGTTCACGCCCATGGCCCAGGTGGGACGATGCCCGATGATCGCATCCTTCTGATAGGCTGCCACCGCCGAATCGGACATGCCGGTGAAGTAATTGTAGGAGGCGTTGTACTCACGCACGTGCTGGAGGCAGAAGCGCCAGTACTGCCCCTCCCGGTCACGCCCTTTAGGCGCGCGATATTCGCCCGCGGCCTTGCAGGCGGGATGCTCGCAGACGGGACCCTTGACCTCCTGCGGTTCTTCGCTGGAAGACTTGATCCGGATACGGTCGAAGATAGGCGAGTTGAGATCCATGATTCAGCGATTATGAGGGGCTTGAGGCCTTCAGCCAAGGCCTGAGAGCTTTTCGCCGCAGACCCGTTCAAAAAGGTTTACAAGAGCATCGTGCAAAAAGCGGACCCGGCTTTTGCCGGAACGACGCTCTCATATAAGGGAAAAGCATCGGATTCGTCCCGAAAGTGCAAGTCCGCTTTTGGGTCCGATGCTGGAGGCAGCATGACCCTAACCGATTGGATCACACAGACTTTGGAGGCGCAGTTGCAGCCCTCCGCGCTCACCGTCACCGACGAGTCGGAGCAGCATCGCGGCCATGGCGGCTGGAAGGAGGGGGGCGAAACCCACTTCCGTCTTTATATCGTGTCGGACGCCTTTTCAGGCAAGAGCCGCGTGGAGCGTCACCGCCTTGTGAACGAGATTCTGAAAGGGGCCTTCGATAGAGGCCTGCATGCCCTGGCCATCCAGGCCAAGGCGCCGGGGGAGTAGTGCGGTGTCATCCCCGGCGGTCCGCAGGACCGGAAAGGGGATCCATAGCGCCGCGCTTGTGCGTGGATCCCCTTCCCTCACGACGTTCGCCGGGGATGACAAAGCGCGATGCGCTTTGTCACTTAATCCGCTCGAGCACGCTCACGTAGTTGGCGACCGCCGCGCCGCCCATGTTGAAGATGCCGCCGAGCTTCGGGTTGCGAACCTGGATGCCGCCGGCCTCCTCGCAGAGCTGCATGGCCGAGAGCGCGTGCATGGACACGCCGGTCGCGCCGATGGGGTGCCCTTTGGCCTTGAGGCCGCCTGACGGGTTCACCGGCAGCTTGCCGTCGCGATTCGTCCATCCTTCCTTGACCGCCATCGCGCCCTGGCCGGGAGGGGTGAGCCCCATCGCCTCGTATTCGATGAGTTCCGCGATGGTGAAGCAATCGTGGGTCTCGACGAAGGAGAGGTCCGAGAGCTGGACGCCGGCCTGATCGAGCGCCCGGCGCCAGGCCTCCGCGCAGCCTTCGAACTGCACGATGTCGCGCTTCGACATCGGCAGGAAGTCCTGAGCATGGGCCGTGGCGCGGAACGCCACTGCCCGCTTCATGCGAAGCGCGGTTTCCGTGTCGGCCAGGACGAGCGCGGCCGCGCCGTCCGACACGAGGGAGCAATCGGTACGCTTCAGGGGACCGGCGACGAAGGGATTCTTCTCGCTCTCGGCGCGGCAGAACTCGAAGCCGAGATCCTTGCGCATTTGCGCGTAAGGGTTATCGACGCCGTTCTTGTGGTTCTTGGCCGCGATCATCGCCAGCGCATCGGATTGATCGCCGTGACGCTGGAAGTAGGAACTGGCGATCTTGCCGAACACGCCCGCGAAGCCGCCGGGCGTGTTGCCGTCTTCCGGCAAATAGGAGGCTTTCAACAGGATGTTGCCGATCTCGGGACCGGGCGTCTTCGTCATCTGCTCGACGCCGACCACGAGCACGGTCTTGGCGCGCCTGGCCTCGATGGACTTGATGGCCTGATGCACGGCGGCGGAGCCGGTGGCGCAGGCGTTCTCCACGCGGGTCGCGGGCTTGAAGCGGAACTTGTCGCTCGTCTGGAACACCAGCGAGGCGGTGAAATCCTGAGGCGAGAAGCCTCCGTTGAAATGGCCGAGCACCACCTCGTCCACGTCCTCCGGCCCGATGCCCGCATGCTCCAGCGCCTCAGCGGTGACACGGGTGATCAGGCTCTCCACCGTTTCCGTGTCGAGCTTGCCGAAGGGGGTATGGGCCCAGCCGACGATGCAGGCTGTCATGAGCGTCTCCTGACGAAATCCGATTGTTGGGCATAAGGTGGAATGGTTCGCACCGTTCGGCAAGCCGCCCGGCGCAGCCGCGTCTCTTGAATTTGCCGCGGCTTGAGCGTCCATGGATGCCTTGGAACGAATCGTCGGACATCACCCATGCGTCTTTGCGTTTTCTGCGGCTCCAGCGCGGGCCAGGATCCCATCTATCTCGAAACCGCCCGCCTGCTCGGCGAGACCCTGGCGGGAAACGGGATCGAGCTTGTCTATGGCGGCGCGTCGGTCGGCCTGATGGGCACTGTTGCGGATGCGGCTCTCGCCGCTGGCGGCCGCGTGATTGGCGTGATGCCGCAGGCCCTCGTGGACAAGGAGGTCGCGCATGCGGGATTGAGCGACCTGCGCGTCGTCGGCTCGATGCATGAGCGCAAGGCGATGATGGCGGAACTCTCCGACGGCTTCATCGCCCTGCCCGGCGGCCTCGGCACCTTCGAAGAGTTGTTCGAGGTCTGGACCTGGGCGCAGCTCGGCTATCACAAGAAGCCTTGCGCCCTGGTCAACGTGGCAGGCTTCTACGACAAGCTCGCGGATTTCCTCGACGACGTGGTGGCGCGCGGGTTCGTGAAGCCCATTCACCGCGCGATGCTGATCGTGAAGGACGAGCCGGCAAGCCTGATCGATGCGATCCGCGCCTACGAGCCGCCGAAGGTCGAGAAATGGATCAAGGCCGGAGAGCGCTGAGCGCGATCAGGCTCTGTAGGCGCCCACGCCCTCGCCGAGATGGGCGTTGTTCGCCTCGCGGACCTTTGCCGCCGCCTCGTCATAGAGGAAGGGAAGGAACGCGTAACGGCGGCCGGACGTGACCTTCGACACCGCATGGAGCATGGGCGTCGTGAACACCACGGCCCCGCCGGGAGGCGCCTTGTAGCTGCGCGGGCCGTATTCGGGGAAGCTCACCTCGCCGCCCTCGAAATCGGCGTTGAGGTTGATCGAGACGGCGAAACGGCGATGCGCGGTTCCCTTGGTGGTATTGTCGCGGTGCGCGCGGAAATGCCCGCCATCCTCGGCCGCGTAGCAGGAGATGATGTAGCGCTCCATGCGGGTCGGCGTGAAGAAATGGATCTTCTGGATCTCGGGATTGATGCGGCGGATGATGCGGCGCTGGATCTGACCGATCAAATTCTGATCGGCGATCGTGTAGTCCTTGCGGCGCTTGTGATTGGGATCGTGCGCCGCCACGGTCTTCCCATCGATCTCGCGCATGAAGCCCGATTCTGTGCCGCCATGCTCTTCATACAATCCGATCAGGTGCTGGCAGAAGCCGGGCTCGAACACGTCCGGAACGATGAGGATCGGCGCGAACATCTCGAAGCCAGCGAAACGGTCCACCGGCGGCAGGTTGCGCAGATAGGCCATGACCTCCTCGCGATCGCTGCCGTCCTGCTTGAAGGGGAAGATGGCGCGGATGCGCATGTTAGGGCTGATCACCATCCAGAATCGGCGCAGGGGGGTCCGACCCTCGGTTTGCGACGGCTTTTGCGGGGCCGCGCCGTAAAGGCGGCTCACCTTGCCGTCGAAATCCCAGAAATGGCGAATGCCGGGCGTGATCTGCCTGGCCCGCTCCTCGCTCATGTCGGACGGGTCACCGCTCACGCCGAAGATCGCGATCTTCTCGTCGTCGAAAAGCGACCGATGGTCCTCCTGGAAGGCCTTGAGGGTTGCGCGCCCGATCTCGTCGGAGGCCGTGCCGAAGAAGCACAGGACGAGATAGCGGCCGGCCGTCGTCTCGAAATGGAACTGGGGATTGGCGGTCGAGTTCTGATGGAACCACGGCGCGGGATCGCCCACCTGCAGGTCACGGTAGATCGGCTTGTCGGGAGCGAGAGCGGTATCCGTGGTCATCAGTGCGTTCCGATATAAGGCGTTATTGCAATAATATTCGATAACACCCGCCTGTCGCTGCGGCAAGAAAGGAGGACTAAAAACCGCGTGATCCTTCAATCCGCGCCTCTCTTGCCACTCTCTTGCCACGGAGTTCGGCTGAATAGGCATGCGGGTAGAGATGACGCCATTCACCTAGTCAAAGCTAAGGTTTGGCGCTAAAAATATAGTCCAGCTGGCAAGCGGGACTCTAAGATCCCCTCTCCGACCGTTGTGTGATGCCTTTAGGAGTCGTTCCGTATGAACGTTAGCCGCGCCCTCCGTATGACCGCTTTCGCCTTTGCCGCCCTCGTGAGCGGCTCGGCCCTGGCGGCTGGCGGACCTGCCCTCGTGGTCGAGGTCGAATCCGGCCGCGTCCTGCATGCGGAGAAGGCTACGGATCCTTGGTTTCCGGCCTCCATCACCAAGCTGATGACGGCTTACGTCGCCCTCGACAAGATCCGCAGCGGCCAGATGAGCATGGAGACGCTTCTGACGGTTTCCGACACCGCCGCCGCGCTGCCGCCGTCCAAGATGGGCTTCAAGCCGGGCACGGAGATCCGCCTCGACAATGCGCTCAAGATCATGATGGTGAAGTCGGCGAACGACGTCGCCGCCACCATCGCGGAAAACATCGGCGGCTCGATCGACGGCTTCTCGGCGCTCATGAACGCCCATGCCCAGCGCCTCGGCATGGCGAACAGCCATTTCGCCAATCCGCACGGCCTGCCCGACGAGCGCAACCAGACCACCGCCCGGGACATGGCGATCCTGGCCCGCGCGCTCCTGCGCGAGTTCCCCGACCACCAGGACCTGTTCCATATCGGTGCCGTCCAGTTCGGCCGCCGCATCATGCGCAATACCAACGGCCTCATCGGCCGCTATCCCGGCGCAGACGGCATGAAAACCGGCTTCATCTGCTCCGCCGGCTTCAACGTGGTGGCCACCGCCACCCGCAACGGCCGCCACCTCATCACGGTCGTGATGGGCGCGCCTTCCGCCAACGAGCGCACCATGAAAGCCGCCGAGCTGTTCGACCGTGGCTTCAACAGCAAGGTGAACTTCACCAATCCGGAGCTGACCGCCCTGCCCGCCTCCACCAACACCACGCCCCCGGACATGCGCCCGGTGATCTGCGACCGTCGCGGCCCGATGCCTCAGGAGGAAGAGGGGACGCCGGTGGCGGCGGAAGACACGGGGGTTCCGAACCTCTTCTCCTCCGACGTCATGGCTTTCGCGGGCGAGACCCAGAAGCCCGTGCGCACCGTGCTCGGCCCCCGCACCGCCGTGGTGCCGGAGCGGGTATGGGTCGGCCTCAACCCTCCGTCCGAGGCTGAGCTGGCCGCTCAGGCCGCCGCCGAGGAAGCCGCGGAGAAGGCCCGCGCCGCCAAGAAGAAAAAGACCGCGACGCCGAAGAAATCCACCAAGCAGGCCGAATCCAAGGACTCGGATGCCGAGGACACCAAGACCACCAAAGGCAAGGGCCGGGTCTCTGTCACCGTGAAGCCGGTGAGCGGCCAGGGCAAGGCCGGCGACAAGAAGCCGGCCGAGCAGAAGGCGAGCACCAAACCGAAGCCGAAGCCGAAGGCCGAGGCTGCCGCCAAGTCGAAGTCGGTGGCAAACTGACCCTTCATCATCGTTTCTTCGGAACGCCCGGCCCAACAGCCGGGCGTTTTGCCTTTGCGGGTTTGCCCTTGCTTTCGCCCGTGATCCGAGCGAACGGTGCGAGCCTGACAAGATGAAGTGACATGCCGCGCTCGACCCACGCCACGGGCCTCGCCTTCGCCCTCGTTTCCGCCAGCCTCTACGGCTTCAACATCGTCTATGCGCGCATGGCATCCTTCGCGGGCGCCAGCGGGTCGGCCATCGTGGTCTATCGCGTGCTGCTGATGCTCGGCCTCGTCGCCCTCGTGGCCTTCGCGGCGCGCTGGTCGCTGCGCATGGCCCGCGAGGAGCGCGGGACGATCTTGCTCCTCGGCATTTCCACCGCTCTCGTGGGTCTCTGCTATCTCTCCTCCGTGGCCTTCATTCCGGTCACGGTGGCGGCGGTGGTGTTCTACACCTTCCCGATCCTGATCGTGCTCGCCAGTCCCTTCGTGGAGGGCACGCGGCTCACACCGGCGCTGATGGGCGTCGTGGCGCTTGCCACGCTCGGCGTAGCGATGGTTGTCGGACCCGCCTTCGGCGATCTCGACTGGCGCGGCCTTGCGTTGGCTTTCGGCGCGAGCGTCGCGACCGCTTTCCAATTCTTCGCCGCAGCCCGCTGCCGCAAGACCGGCGTAGTGGCGAAGGTGTTCTGGATTCACGTGATCGTGCTGCCGACCGCGATCCTCATCGGCCTCGCCACGGGGCAGCTTGCGGGGCCATCGACCCTCGCGCTCGCACCGCTGGCCGTCGGCCTGACCATCGGCGGCTACGTGTTCGGCTTCATCCTGCAATTCCTGGCGCTGGGGCGCATCTCCGCCGTGGCCGCAGGGATCATCTATTGCACCGAACCGGTCGTTGCGGCCGTCTCGTCGGCAGTGATCCTGCATGAAGAGATTGCGCCCCTGCAAATCGCGGGCGGCGCCCTTGTGCTCGCAGCCATCATCGCCAACGTTCTTCTTGAACAGCGCCAGTTAAGGAACGCACCCCTGGTGCCAATCGCGGATTGAAGCATGACGGACAAGCCGATGACCCCTCCCGCCCCGATCCCGCTCACGATCCTCACCGGCTTCCTCGGCGCCGGGAAGACGACCCTCCTCAACCGCATGTTGAAAAGCCCGGCGATGCAGGACAGCGTCGTGATCATGAACGAGTTCGGCGAGATCGGCCTCGATCACCTGCTCGTCGAGACGGTCGATGAAGGCATGGTCCTGCTCTCCGCCGGCTGCCTGTGCTGCACCGTGCGCGGCGACCTGATCGCGACGCTCGAGGACCTGCTGCGCCAGCGCGACAATGAGCGCATCCTGCCGTTCAAGCGGGTGATCATCGAGACCACCGGCCTTGCCGATCCGGCGCCGATCCTGCATGCGGTGCTCTACCATCCCTATCTCTCCATGCGATATGCGGTGGACGGCGTGGTGACGGTGATCGACGCGGTGAACGGCTCCGCCACGCTCGATTCCCACCGCGAAGCCGTGAAGCAGGCCGCCGTCGCGGAGCGCATCGTGCTCGCGAAAACGGATCTTGCTGCTGATCAGCAAACCGTCACCGCCCTGCGGGAACGCCTGCATCAGCTCAATCCCGGCGCTGCGATTCTCAGCGCCGATGCGCCCGTCGAAGACATCATCGCCGGCGGCCTCTTCGGCCTCGATGGCAAGATCGCCGACGTCGCCGAGTGGCTGAAGACGGAAGCCGTGGAAGAAGCGGAGCGAGAGAGCCACGCCCATCAGCACGGCCACCATCACCATGGTCACCACGGTCATCATCACCATCATCACGATGTGAACCGGCACGATGAGCGCATCCGCGCCTTCTGCCTCACGAGCGACCAGCCCATCCGCCAGGGCACGCTCGACATGTTCCTTGACCTGCTGCGCTCATCGCAGGGCGCGAAGCTCTTGCGCGTAAAAGGCCTTGTCGCTCTCGCCGAGTATCCCGAGCATCCGGTTGTCATCCACGGCGTGCAGCACGTGATCCACGTCCCCGCCGTGCTTCCGCGCTGGCCGAGCGAGGACCGCCGCAGCCGCATCGTGTTCATCGTGGACGACCTGGAGCGCGAAACGGTGGAGAAGCTCTGGAACGCATTCCTCGGCAATCCCGCCGTTGATCAGCCAGATGCGGCGGCGCTTTCTGACAATCCGCTGTCGCTCCGGAGATGATATCGGCATCTTGTTTTGATATCACATTTAAGCGATACAAAGTCGTTCCGTTAGGAGACTTTCATGCGCTCGACACTCTCTGCTTCAGTCGTGGCCTTCTTCGCTATATTTGCCGCAACCCAAGCCGTTGCCGATCAAAGCCGCACTCTCACCATCGACGTCCAGGTCAAAGGCGAGGAAGCTTGGCAGGAGAATGGCAGCTGGGAAAAGGGCGTCATCAATGAAAGCTTTTCCGTCACGACCACGCTGACCTCGGACGGCGGCATGAGCGCCGTGAACATCCTGGATCCGAAATCGACCCAGGCCGCGCAGGACAGAAGCAACCAGCAACGGGAGCGCACGGCGCAGATCCAGCAGCGCCAGAAGTCCCTCGAGGCTGCCGGCGGCATGCCCAGCGCCCAGGCGCAGCAGGAAATGAACGCCACCATCATGCAGGCCTACCAGCGCTGCAAGGGGAACGAGAACTGCATCCGCGAGGCGGTGATGAAATCATCCCCCCATCTCATGACGCCGCCTCCCGGCATCACGATGGCTCCCGGCGCCGCTCTCGGTAACGTGCCGGAGGCCCAGGACGCGAAGGAGATCTACCAGCAATGGCTCAGCGCCGACGGATGCGCCGGCACGTTCAAGGCCTTCCGCGAGGACATCAGCAACGGCATGATCACCGATGTGGGCGGCGCGCGGCCGCGTAAGTTCGAGATCAGGATGAACGACGGCGGCGAACGGGAAGGCTTGTGCCACAGCTACGCCATGACAACCGTCGATACCGAAAAGAAACTGCTCTTCGTGGAGAGCTTCGCCCTGCCCCAGGCGCAGGCGAAGCGCACCTCCACCGGCACCGGCGTCCTGGGCGCGCAGACCACCGCCGCCATTCCGGGGGATATCCTCGCCTGGGTGAACAAGAGCCTGCGCGGCGTGCCTCTCTCCGGCACGAAATCGGAAACGATCACGCTCAAGAATCCTGTCGTGGTCTCCCCCTGGAAGAACTATTCCGGCAAGGCGACGGTCACCATCAGCTGGAGCTTCAAGTAAGCCCGCAAAAGGCCCTTCACGGGGCCTTTTTCATGTCTGCCTATGCCGCCATCTGGGAGCGCTGCGCCCATCCGGTCATGGAGCGTTCCGCATAGGCCGTGATCGCGTACATGAACACGCCGAGCACCGCGAGCACCAGGAGCGCGGCCCAGACGAGGGGCACTTCGAAAGCGGCGGAGGCGCGGGTGAGCAGGTTGCCGATGCCGACATTCGACGCGTTCTGCTCGCCGATGACGGAGCCTACATAGGCGAGCGTGATCGCCACTTTGAGCGAGCCGAAGAAATACGGCATGGCACGCGGCACGCCGACCTTAAACACGATATCCTTCTTCGACGCGCCGAGAGCGCGCAGCACGTCCTCCATCTCGGGCTCCACCGTCGCGATGCCGGTAGCGACATTCACGACGATGGGAAAGAACGAGATGAGGAAGGCCGTGAGCACCGGCGGCACCCAGCCGACGCCGAACCAGAACACGAGGATCGGCACCACGGCCACTTTCGGCACGGAGTTGAAGCCGACGAGCAGCGGATAGGTGCCCGCATTGATGAGGCGCGAAGAACCCAGCACCATGCCGAGCCCCAAGCCGAAGACGACCGCAAGCCCGAAGCCTGCCAGCGTCATCCAGAGCGTGTGCATGGCATGATAGGCCAGCTGGTTGCGGTATTCCCACACGGCCATGAGAATTGTGGACGGCGTGGGCAGGATGAAGCTGGAAATGTTGAGGACGCGGCAGGCGAGCTCCCATAACAGGAAGAAGCCGATGGTGAAGACGTAAGGAGCGAGAGCGAGCTGGTTCTTGGTTTTCATGGGATGCTCAAGCCGCCTTGCGCGCCTGCGCGATATGCCCGCGCAACTCATGAACGAGTTCGGAAAATTCCGCTGTGTATGTGACCTCGAGATCGCGCGGGCGCGGGAACGGCACTTCGCGCTCAGCCACGATCCGGCCCGGACGGGCGCTCATGCAGAAGATGCGGTCGGCCAGGAAGGCTGCCTCGCGCAGATCGTGCGTGACGAGAATGATCGTGACGTTCTGCGCCGCGTGCAGGTCGCGCATCACGCACCACAGCTCCTCACGCGTGAAGCTGTCGAGCGCGCCGAAGGGCTCGTCGAGCATGAGCAGCTTCGGTTCATGGATCATTGCGCGGCACAGGGAGGCGCGCTGCTGCATGCCGCCGGAGAGCTGCCACGGGAATTTGTCGCCCTGCCCTTTCAGGCCGACCTGGGCGAGAAGCTTTTCTGCTCGCGCCACATATTCCGCCTTGTGCCTGCGAAGCCGGGAGCGATGCGGCTCCACGATTTCCAGCGGCAGGAGGATGTTGTCGAGCGTCGTGCGCCACGGCAGCATCGTCGGGTTCTGGAACGCCATGCCCGCGAGCTTCACCGGCGCGCCGACCTGCTTGCCATCGACGATCACCGTTCCTTCCCGCGGAAACTGCAAGCCGGTGGCGAGCTTCATCAAGGTTGACTTGCCGCATCCGGACGGTCCGACGATGGCGGCGAACTCGCCCTCGTTGATCTTGATGTTCAAATCCTTGACCGCAGGCACGCCGTCTTCGGCGCGGGCGTAGACATGGGTGACGTTGTGGATGTCGACGAAAACCGGCAAAGGGCGCTCCGCTATTCACCCTCCCCTTGAGGGGGAGGGTCGGCCGTCAGGCCGGGGTGGGGTGGGTAGCGCCGACCTTGCAGAACGTAGCGCTTCCCACCCCACCCCGCTCGCTATGCTCGCGACCCTCCCCCTCAAGGGGAGGGTGTTCTACGAAGCGAAATACTCAATTCACCTTCCGCTGGTCGGCGGCGGGCAGGAACTCCTCGGTGAACACACCCTCGACCGTCGGCTTTGCCTTGTAGGTGAAGGTCAGGCCGATCTGATCGAGCGCCTTCGCGAAGCGCGCCTTGTCGATGCCGCCGAAGCCGTTCTCCTTCACCCACGGGGTGATCATGTTCTGCTCGAGCACCATCTTGAGGCGTTCCAGCTCGACTTCCTTCTTCGCCACGTCGTTGCGCTTGATCACGGAATCGACCGCGCTGGACGGGTCCTTCACCGTATCCTGCACGCCCTTCATGATCGCGCGCAGAAGGCCCTTCACGGCCTCGGGCTTCTCCTGCGCGAATTTCTGCGAGACGATGATGGTGTTGCCGTAGAGATCCACGCCGTAATCGCTCATGAGCATGACGACGATGTCGTCAGCCGGAACACCGCGGGACTTGAGGTTGATGTAGGAGGACATGGAGAAGCCGAAGACCGCATCGACCTCGCCCTGCGCCAGCATCGGCTCACGCACGGGGAAGCCCACGTTCTCGAACTTCATGCCCGAGTCGTCGATCTTGTTCACGGCCTTGAAGATCGGCCATTGCGCATAGGCGCCGTCGGCTGCCGGGGCGCCCATCTTCTTGCCTGCGAGGCTCGACACCTCCTTCGAGATACCGCGGCTCTTGCGCCCGATGATCGCGAAAGGCGGACGATCGTAGATCACCATGACGGCCTTGATGTCGGTGCCGGGATTCTCGTCGCGGAAACGCACGAGGGAGTTCACGTCGCCGAAGCCCACATCATAGGTGCCCGAGGCCACGCGGGAGATCGGCTCGCGGGAGCCGGACGCCGGATCGATCGTCACGTCGAGGCCTTCGGCCTTGAAGTAGCCCTTGTCGAGCGCGACGGCGAAAGGCGCCGCCGGACCTTCCCAGCGCCAATCCAGGCTGAAGCGCACCGGCGTCTGGGCCTGCGCGGCGGCTGAGCCGAGAAGCAAAGCCGCCCCCGCCAGCAGCCCCACGCTCCAACGCTTCTTCATCGAACGATCCGAAAACATTACCGTCACCTCTGCTTTATGGTCTGCTCCCGGATGATCCGGAAGGCGGGCAGCTTGGCCGTCTTCGTGCCATTTGCCCGGTTCTTGACCATGCAAGCAGAACGGCGCTCAGGGTCAAGCCTCTTGCCATGGCAAAACTGCCCGCCAACCCGTCATTTGGCGCAGGATTGAGCAAAATCCATTTTTCGAGAGGGCGCACTTGACGCCAGAGATTTTCCTACCCACTTTGGCGAGATCGGTGACCGGGCCCCTCTGGCAGGACGCGAGCAAGCGCCTGTGATGTCGGAGCCGATGCTTGAACATAAGCAATCATAGGTCCGGTTATGCCAGAATTCCTCTTCATGGAATGGCTGGGAAAGCCCGTCTGGATGTGGACGGCTTTCCTGAGCCTTGTCGTTTTTCTCCTCGCCTTCGATCTCGGTGTCCTGAACAGGAAGGACAAAGAGCTCGGCGTGAAGGAGAGCCTTCTCCTGTCTGTGTTCTACATCACCATCGCGGTGCTGTTCGGCGCTTATATCTGGTGGTCTTACGAGGCCGGCCTGCTGGTGACTGAGGACGGCAGCCACGCGGGCATCTCGTACTTCACGGGCTTCTTCATCGAGAAGTCCCTGTCCATCGATAACGTTTTCGTGATCTCGCTGATTTTCAGCTATTTCGCGATCCCCCGGAAATACCAATACCGCGCTCTCGTTTGGGGCATCATCGGCGTCATCGTCCTGCGCGGCATCATGATCGCGCTCGGCGCGGCCCTGGTGCAGCAATACGCCTGGATGCTCTATATCTTCGGCGCCTTCCTCATCGCGACCGGCATCAAGATGCTGATCGTGCCCGAGAGCGAGCCGAACATCGACAAGAACGCGATGGTCCGCTTCATGCGCAAACATATGCGCGTGACGAACCGCCTGCACGATCAGCACTTCTTCGTGCGCGAGCCCGATCCGAAGACCGGCAAGCTCGTCATCTGGGCGACGCCGATCTTCCTGGCGCTCGTGGTCATCAATGTCGCCGACCTGATCTTCGCGGTGGACTCGGTGCCGGCGATCTTCGCCATCACGACGGATACCTTCGTGGTCTACACGGCCAACATCATGGCGATCCTCGGCCTGCGCGCGCTCTACTTCGCGCTGGCCGCCATGGTGCACCGCTTCCACTACCTGAAATACGCGCTGGCTCTGGTGCTCGTCTTCATCGGCGGCAAGATCTTCTGGAACCAGCTCGTGGGCAAGCTCGACCCCACCATCTCGCTCGGCGTGACCCTCGCCCTGATCGTCGGCGGTGTCGTCTTCTCGCTGTGGAAGACGAAGGACGAGGAAAAAGTTGCAGCCAGGTAATTGCCCGCCACGTCATCACCGGCCTTGTGCCGGTGATCTCGTTTAGAAAAGCGCAACGCTTCTCCAAATCGGGATGGCCGGGACAAGCCCGGCCATGACGTGAGGTGCTGGTCAAACCGGCAGCATCCCGTCGCTCTTCACTTCCTCCATCACCGCATAGGTGCGCGTCTCCTTCACGCCTGGAAGCGCCAGCAGAATTTCGCCGAGAAAGTGACGGTAGGCCGCCATGTCGGCCACCCGGGTCTTCACCAGATAATCGAAACCGCCGGCCACCATGTGGCATTCCAGAACCTCGGGGGCTCGCTTCACGGCCTCCGCGAACTTCTCGAAGACGTCCGGCGTCGTCTTGTCGAGGGACACTTCCACGAAAACCAGTAGCTCGAGGCCGAGCCGGTGCGGATCGAGCCTCGCCCCGAACCCGGCGATATAGCCCTCCCGCTGAAGGCGCTTCACCCGGTCGCTGGTCGATGTGGGCGACAGGCCCACCTTCTCGGCAAGGTCCACGGCCGAGATCCGCCCGTCCTCCTGCAGAAATTTCAGGATCTTCCGATCGATCCGGTCCATATCCGTCATTATCCCGGCCTTTTCGGCGTTCTCCCGATTTTCATAAGGCAAAGCTCCAAAGATTGCCATCGAAACACGGCATCATGGCTCATATATTCGGGGAAGCACCCAGAGGATATCCATGACCGCGACTTCCCAAGCCGCCCTGCCCTTCCACCCGCCCTTCGCGGAGGACGACAAGGCCATTGCCGCCCGCCTGCTCAGCCAGAGCCGCCTTTCCCCCGAGCGCGAGCGCCGGGTCGATGAGCGCGCCACGCGCCTGATCGAGGCGATCCGCGCCAAGGGCGGCGGCCTCGGCGGCGTCGAGGAGATGCTGCGGGAATATGCGCTCTCCACCAAGGAAGGCCTGGCGCTGATGGTGCTCGCCGAGGCGCTGCTGCGCGTGCCGGATGCCGCCACCGCCGACAAGCTCATCGAGGACAAGCTCGGCAGCGCGGATTTCGCGAGCCATGAGGCGAAGTCCGACGCCTTCCTCGTTTCCGCCTCCGCCTGGGCGCTCGGCATCACCGCCCGCGTGATCCAGCCCGGCGAGACCCCGGAGAGCATTCTCGGCCAGCTCACCAAGCGCCTCGGCCTTCCCGCCGTGCGCACCGCGACGCGCCAGGCCATGCGCGTGATGGGCAATCATTTCGTGCTGGGCCAGACTATCGAGGATGCGCTGAAGCGCGCCGGCTCCGCCAAGGGCCGCGTCTATCGCTATTCCTTCGACATGCTGGGCGAAGGCGCGCGCACGGCTGACGACGCCCGCCGCTATTACGATTCCTACGCCGATGCCATCGACGCCATCGGCCGCTCAGCCGGCAATGAGCGGCTGCCGAACCGCCCCGGCATTTCCGTGAAACTCTCGGCGCTGCATCCGCGCTACGAAGCGACGAGCCATGAGCGCGTGATGCGCGAGCTCGTGCCGCTGGTGATCCAGCTGGCGCAAAAGGCGAAGTCCTACGACCTCAACTTCACAATCGATGCGGAAGAGGCGGATCGTCTCGAACTCTCTCTCGACGTGATCGAAGCCGTGATCGCCGATCCCTCGTTGAGCGATTGGAAAGGCTTCGGCCTCGCCATTCAGGCCTACCAGAAGCGCGCAGGCTCGGTGATCGATGCGATTGCCGCCATGGCCGAGAAATACGACCGCCAGATGATGGTGCGTCTCGTGAAGGGCGCCTATTGGGACACGGAAGTGAAGCGCGCGCAGGAGCGCGGCCTCGACGATTATCCGGTCTTCACCCGCAAGGCGATGACGGACCTGCATTACGTCGCCTGCGCCGAGAAGATGCTGGCGCTTCGCCCGCGCATCTATCCGCAATTCGCCACCCACAATGCGCTGACCGTCGCCTCGATCATCGAGCGCGCGGGCGGCACGGAGGGCTACGAGTTCCAGCGCCTGCACGGCATGGGCGAGGCGCTTTACGCGCGCCTGCTGGAGGACAATCCGGGCCTTGCCTGCCGCGCCTATGCGCCGGTCGGCGGCCACCGCGATCTTCTCGCCTATCTCGTGCGCCGTCTGCTCGAGAATGGCGCGAACTCCTCCTTCGTGTCGGTTGCCGCCGATCCCGAAGTGCCCGTGCAGGCGCTTTTGAAACGCCCTGCGGACATCATCGTGTCCGCCGATCAGGCGCGCCATCCCAAGCTTCCGCTACCGCGCGATCTTTACGGGCCGGAGCGCGCCAATTCGAAGGGCGTCGAATTCGGCCATCGCGATTCGCTCGAAGCATTGCTGGCGGAAATCAGGAAGGCCGCGCAGGAAAGCTTCAAGGCCGCGCCTCTCCTCGACGGCAAGGATGCAAGCGGCGAAACGCGCAATGTGGTCAGCCCCATCGACGGCAAGACGATTGTGGGCCAGGTGACGGAAGCTTCTCCGGAAGTCGCCGACCGCGCCATGGCGGCGGCACTCAAGGGCTTCGGCGCCTGGAGCCGCACGGATGCGGATGTGCGCGCGAAGGCGCTTCTGCGCGCCGCCGATCTGCTGGAGAAACGCCGCGCCTCGCTGCTGCATCTGCTCCAGGTGGAAGCCGGCAAGACGCTCGACGACGCGCTCTCGGAAGTGCGCGAGGCCGTCGATTTCTGCCGCTACTACGCCGTGCAGGGACGCACCCTCTTCGGCGAGGGCGAGCCGATGCCCGGCCCGACCGGCGAGAGCAACGTGCTGCGCCTGCGCGGACGCGGCGTGTTCGTGGCGATCTCGCCGTGGAACTTCCCGCTCGCCATTTTCCTCGGACAGGTGAGCGCTGCGCTGATGGCAGGCAACACGGTCGTCGCCAAGCCCGCCGAGCAGACACCGCTGATCGCCGACATGGCCGTTCGCATTCTGCATGAAGCAGGCGTCGCGAAGACCGCCCTTCACCTCGTGCCCGGCGATGGACGCGTCGGTGCGCGCCTTGTCGAACACAAGGATGTGGGCGGCGTGGTCTTCACAGGCTCCACGGAAGTGGCGCGCATCATCAATCGCACGCTCGCCAACAAGGACGCGGCCATCGTTCCGCTGATCGCGGAAACGGGCGGCATAAATGCGATGATCGTCGATGCGACCGCATTGCCCGAACAGGTGGCCGACGACGTTGTGATGTCCGCCTTCCGCTCCGCCGGTCAGCGCTGCTCGGCGCTTCGTCTTCTCTGCGTGCAGGAGGATGTGGCCGACCGCATGATCGAGATGATCGCCGGCAATGCGAAGGAGCTGAAGATCGCCGATCCGCGCGAGATCTCGACCCATGTCGGCCCGGTGATCGACCGCGAGGCGAAGGACAAGCTGGACGCGCATATCGCCGACATGAAGCGTCAGGCGAAGGTGCATTACGCGGGCGAGGCGCCCGCAACCGGCACCTATGTGGCGCCGCATATCTTCGAGCTGAACAAGCCGCACGATCTTGCGCAGGAGGTCTTCGGCCCGGTGCTGCATGTGGTGCGTTACAAGGCAGGCCAACTCGATGGAGTGATCAAGGCTATCGAGGGCACCGGTTATGGCCTGACGTTGGGTGTCCATTCGCGCATCGACGCCACAGTGAACCGCATCGTTGACGCGCTGTCCGTCGGCAACGTGTATGTGAACCGCAACATGATCGGCGCAGTGGTCGGCGTGCAGCCCTTCGGCGGCCACGGCCTCTCCGGCACCGGCCCGAAGGCCGGCGGTCCGCACTACCTCCTGCGCTTCGCGACGGAGCAGACGGTAACGATCAACACGGCGGCGGCAGGCGGCAACGCCAACCTGATCGCCATGGGTGAGTGAGCCTGCCCTCGGCATCCCCTTTTCCAATGAGCCCAGGCCAATATCGGCCTGGGTTTATTCTACATCTGGTTCAACACAAGCGAGATACTTTCTTCAGGCCTTGGACCCGCCTCTCCGCTGGCATCATGAAACGTTAGTGTGTTAGCCTTCTTCAAAAGAAGATGATGCTGGAAGGTTTAATCGCATGGCCATCGGAATTCTTGCGGGGCTTCTCGCTGGCGCGTTCTGGGGCCTTGTTTTCGTGGCGCCACGCGTCGTTGCACCCTTTACCGGCCTCGACCTGACCATTGGGCGCTACGCCGTCTTCGGCCTCGTATCCCTCTGCCTGATGATGCACCCGAAGTTCCGCCCAAGCCGCATCACCCGGCAGCATCTGCTGATTGCGCTTCTTCTTGGGCTCACAGGATATGTCTTCTACTATGTGAGCGTTGCTTATGCAGTGCAGTTGGCTGGAGCCGCCATTCCGCCCCTCGTGATTGGCGCCCTGCCGGTTCTTCTGGCTATCATCGGCAATTGGAATGAAAAGGGAGTGCCGTGGAAGCATCTGGCTTTCCCATTGAGCCTGATCACGGCCGGCATCGCCTTGGTGAATGTGGCAACGGTTCTCCAGGCTGAGGATTTCGGCTCCCGTACTTTCATCTTCCTCGGTTTTGTCAGCGCCATCGTCGCGTTGATCGTCTGGCTTCTCTATGCAGTCGTGAATGCAAAGGCAGTTCGCGCACCGGATGCGCCAGGCTCACTGTCCTGGACATGCCTGCAAGGTTTAGGCGCCGGAATCGGAACACTGACCCTTCTTCCTTTTGCAGGACTTCAAGGCTCTTCCGCTTTGGCCCATGCCGATCTGACAAGCTCACAAGGGATCACTTTCATCGTCTGTGCTCTGGTCCTCGGCATCGCCTCATCGTGGGTCGCAACATGGCTCTGGATCGTTGCGTCGAAACGCCTTCCTCTGGCACTCTCGGCACAGCTCATCGTATCGGAAACAATCTTCGCATTGCTCTTCGGCTTTGCTTATGAAGCCCGCTGGCCATCCATTCCCGAATGGATTGGCATCGCGCTTCAGCTCGTGGGTGTCGTTTCCGCGATCGCTCTCTTTACACGCAAGCCTGCTTCTCAGACTGAGCCTGCGGCATTGGAGCAAGCGGCCTGAGCAGGCCTTCTCGCGATTCTTGAGATTCCTTTAGCCGTTGAAGGTGAAAGCTAGAGCTTTCTCCCAAGGCCCGCCACGGTACCACCAGAGATCCAGGCCGATCCCTTCGGCTCGGAACGGCACGAAGTTTTCCGACAATTCCCCAAGAAGCGCCCTCGCCTCTTTCGGATCGACGTTGTTCTGCACCGTGACATGGGGCTGATGCTTCTGCCGGTCCTGCGGCGTTAGCCACGAGGCCCATGCCGTTGCGAAGTGCGTGCGCAAAGCGGGAAGCTCAGGGGATTGCAGGGTGTATGCGACTCCACGGCCAAGCGAGCGCAGACCCGTCACGTCGATCGGGAAGCAACGCTGTCCTGAGCACCATAGCGCAAGCATATCTTGGATGCTCGCGATCTGCTCACCAGGCAAATGATGAAACAGGGTCAGATGCGCCGGGATGAAATTGCGCGCGGGCGGGAAATGGCGCCGCCGCTGTTCGTCGAAGAAAGTGAAGGCGCGCTCGTCGAGGGCGAGCGTGAGGATCAGGGGTGCCGCGTCTGCCATGAAAAGAAAAACCCGGCCGGAGCCGGGTTGTTTCAGATCAGTAAGTCAAGGCCTCTTTGGCCTCGCGCAGCTGCGCGATGGCCGATTCGGCGGCTTGCCTCGCCGTGGGATCGTTGGTGGCATCCCAGGCCATTTCGGCCTGCAGGATTTCCCGGTCGAGGATCTCGTGCGTCAGCTCCTCGGCGGGAAGAGCGCGCTCGGCGAGAACCGTCAGGCCGTTCTGGTTGATGTCGGCGAAGCCGCCGCGCACGAGAACGCGGGTCCCATTGCCCGGGGTGCTCGTGACGACGAGGAAGCCGGTCTTGAGCGTCGTCATCATCGGCGCATGGCCGGCGAGAACCGTCATGTCGCCTTCGCTCGCGGGCAGAACCACCGCATCGACGGCGCCGGAGAACAGCACGCGCTCGGGGGAAACGAGTTCGAAATTGAAGGTGGCCATTTGAGCTTCTCGTCAGCAGACCGCCTGTTGAGGGCGGCGCGGAATCGGTGGAGACAGGCTGGATAAAGCAATCCCGAGGCGTGCGGGCACGCCCCGGGATAAGCTGGAGTTCAGTTTAAGCAGCCTCGGCCGCGAGGCGCTGGGCCTTCTCGACGGCTTCCTCGATGGTGCCGACCATGTAGAAGGCAGCCTCGGGGAGGTGGTCGTACTGGCCGTCGACCAGACCCTTGAAGCCCTTGATGGTGTCTTCGAGCGACACGAGCTTGCCGGGCGAGCCGGTGAAGACTTCGGCCACGTGGAAGGGCTGCGAGAGGAAGCGCTCGATCTTACGGGCGCGCGCCACGGTGAGCTTGTCCTCTTCGGACAGCTCGTCCATGCCCAGGATCGCGATGATGTCCTGAAGCGCCTTGTAGCGCTGCAGCACCTGCTGGACCTGACGGGCGGTGTTGTAGTGCTCCTCGCCGACGATGGCGGCGGAGAGCATGCGCGAGGTCGAGTCGAGCGGGTCCACGGCCGGGTAGATGCCCTTCTCGGCGATCGAACGCGACAGAACGGTCGTGGCGTCGAGGTGGGCGAAGGAGGTGGCCGGGGCCGGGTCGGTCAGGTCGTCGGCGGGCACGTAGATGGCCTGCACCGAGGTGATCGAGCCCTTAGTGGTGGTGGTGATGCGCTCCTGCAGGGCGCCCATGTCGGTCGACAGGGTCGGCTGGTAGCCCACGGCCGAAGGAATACGGCCGAGAAGCGCCGACACCTCGGAGCCTGCCTGGGTGAAGCGGAAGATGTTGTCCACGAAGAACAGCACGTCCTGGCCCTGGTCACGGAAGTTCTCGGCAACCGTCAGGCCGGTGAGCGCGACGCGGGCGCGGGCGCCCGGGGGCTCGTTCATCTGGCCGTACACAAGGGCGCACTTGGAACCGGCGGCAGAACCTGCCTCGCGGGGATCCACGTTCACCTTCGACTCGATCATCTCGTGATAGAGGTCGTTGCCTTCGCGGGTACGCTCACCGACGCCGGCGAACACGGAGTAACCGCCGTGCGCCTTCGCGACGTTGTTGATGAGCTCCATGATCAGAACGGTCTTGCCGACGCCTGCGCCGCCGAAGAGGCCGATCTTACCACCCTTGGCGTAGGGAGCGAGCAGGTCGACGACCTTGATGCCCGTCACCAGGATCTGACCCTCGGTGGACTGCTCGGCGTAGGACGGGGCCGGCTGGTGGATGGCGCGGGTGCTTTCACCCACGATGGGGCCGGCTTCGTCCACCGGCTCGCCGATGACGTTCATGATGCGGCCGAGCGTGGCGGCGCCGACCGGAACCGAGATCGGAGCGCCGGTATCGGTGACGGGCTGGCCGCGCACGAGACCCTCGGAGGTGTCCATGGCGATGCAGCGCACGGTGTTCTCGCCGAGCTGCTGAGCGACCTCGAGCACCAGGCGGTTGCCGCCGTTGGTGGTCTCGAGGGCGTTGAGGATCTCCGGCAGGTGGCCGTCGAACTGCACGTCGACGACGGCGCCGATGACCTGCGTGATGTGACCGGTCGCTTTGCCGGCGTTAGCGGTATTAGCCATGTGAGGCTCCTCTCGGATTCGTCAGAGCGCCTCGGCGCCCGAAATGATTTCGATCAGTTCCTTGGTGATCATCGCCTGACGCGACCGGTTGTAGGTCTGCGTCTGCTTCTTGATCATCTCGCCCGCGTTGCGGGTCGCGTTGTCCATGGCGCTCATGCGCGCGCCCTGTTCGGAAGCGGCATTCTCCAGGAGAGCGCGGAAGATCTGCACGGTCAGGTTCCGCGGCAGGAGGGTGGCGAGGAGTTCGCCTTCCTCGGGCTCGTACTCGTAGACCGCATCCGACGAAGAGCCGGTGGCCTCGATCTGAGCCGGGATGATCTGCTGCGCCGTCGGGATCTGCGCGATCACCGAGCGGAAGCGCGAGTAGAACAGCGTCGCCACGTCGAACTCGCCGGCCTCGAAGAGACCGAGGACCTTCTGGGCGATCTGCTCCGCCTGCTCGAAGCCGATCTGGCGCACGGAGCGCAGATCGATCAGGTCGATGATGTGCTCGGCGAACTGGCGACGAAGGATATCGTAGCCCTTCTTGCCGACGCAGATGATCTTGACCGTCTTGCCTTCCGCCAGGAGGCGGTTGGCATGATCGCGCGCAAGACGCGCGATGGAGGAGTTGAACGCGCCGCACAGGCCGCGCTCGGCGGTGCAGACGATCAGGAGGTGAACCTGATCGGCGCCGGTGCCGGAGAGCAGGCGCGGCGTCTCGGGACCGACAGTGATGCCGGACGCGAGATTGCCGAGCACCACTTCCATGCGCTCCGCGTAAGGACGCGCGGCTTCCGCCGCGGTCTGCGCGCGGCGCAGCTTCGCGGCGGCCACCATCTGCATGGCCTTGGTGATCTTCTGCGTCGCCTTCACCGAGGCGATGCGGTTACGAAGGTCTTTCAAGCTCGGCATCGAGCAGCCCTACCTCTCCGGTATCCCGGTCGATCTTACGAGAAAGTCGATCTTACGAGAAAGACTTGGCGAAGTTGACGACGACGTCCTTCAGCTTCGCTTCGGAATCGGCCGACAGGTCCTTCGAAGCGCGGATGGCCTCGAGGATGTCGGCATGCTTGCCGCGCAGGAGCGAGAGCAGACCGTCCTCGAAAGCGCGCACGCGGTTGAGCGGCAGGTTGTCGAGGTAGCCGTTCACGCCGGCGTAGATCACGGCGACCTGCTCTTCCATCTTCAGCGGCGAGAACTGCGGCTGCTTCAGGAGTTCAGTCAGGCGCGAGCCGCGGTTCAGCAGGCGCTGCGTGGTGGCGTCGAGGTCGGAACCGAACTGAGCGAAGGCCGCCATCTCGCGGTACTGCGCCAGCTCGCCCTTGATCTTGCCCGCGACCTTCTTCATCGCCTTCGTCTGGGCCGAGGAGCCCACGCGCGACACGGAGAGGCCGACGTTCACCGCCGGGCGGATGCCCTGGTAGAACAGATCCGTCTCAAGGAAGATCTGGCCGTCGGTGATGGAGATCACGTTGGTCGGGATGTAGGCCGACACGTCGTTGGCCTGCGTCTCGATGACCGGCAGAGCGGTGAGCGAGCCCGCGCCCTGGCTGTCGTTGAGCTTCGCGGCGCGCTCCAGCAGGCGGGAGTGCAGGTAGAACACGTCGCCCGGATAGGCTTCGCGGCCCGGGGGACGGCGGAGCAGGAGCGACATCTGACGGTAGGCGACGGCCTGCTTGGACAGGTCGTCATACACGATCACGGCATGCATGCCGTTGTCGCGGAAGAACTCGCCCATGGCGCAGCCCGAGAAGGGGGCCAGGAACTGCATCGGAGCCGGGTCCGAGGCGGTGGCGGCGATGATGATGGAGTATTCCAGCGCGCCGTTCTCTTCGAGAACCTTCACGAACTGGGCGACCGTGGAGCGCTTCTGGCCGACGGCGACATAGACGCAGTACAGCTTCTGCGACTCGTCGTTGCCCTGGTTCAGCGGCTTCTGGTTCAGAATCGTGTCGAGGGCGACGGCGGTCTTGCCGGTCTGGCGGTCGCCGATGATCAGCTCGCGCTGGCCGCGGCCGACCGGGATGAGGGCGTCGATGGACTTCAGGCCCGTCGCCATCGGCTCATGCACCGACTTGCGCGGAATGATGCCCGGGGCCTTCACGTCCACGCGGCGACGCTCGGTCGACACGATGGGGCCCTTGCCGTCGATGGGGTTGCCGAGCGCGTCGACGACGCGGCCGAGCAGGCCCTTGCCGACCGGCACGTCCACGATGGCGCCCGTGCGCTTCACGGTCTGGCCCTCGGCGATCTCACGGTCGGAACCGAAGATCACGACGCCGACGTTGTCGGTCTCGAGATTGAGGGCCATGCCGCGCACGCCGCTCTCGAATTCGACCATCTCACCGGCCTGAACCTTGTCGAGGCCGTAGCAACGGGCAATGCCGTCACCGACCGACAGAACCTGTCCGACTTCTGTCACTTCGGCTTCAGTGCCGAAGTTCTTGATCTGCTCTTTGAGGATCGCGGAGATCTCAGCGGCTCGAATGTCCATCAGTGGACCTCTTTCATCGCTAGACGAATGGAATTGAGTTTGGTGCGCACCGAGGCATCCACCATGCGGGAGCCCATCTTCACGATGAGGCCGCCGATGAGGCTCGGGTCGATTTTGACGTCGACAGCGACGTCAGCCTTGGCGACGTCGCGCAGCGCCGCCTTGATTTCGTTGAGAACGGTGTCCGTCGGCGTTTCCGCCAGGGTCACCTGGGCCCGGACGATGCCCTTCGCGTTGGACACGAGGTCCTGATACGCGCGGATCATGTCGGGAAGAGCGAAGAGGCGGCGCTTGGAGGCCACGAGGCGGATGAAGTTGCCCGCCAGGCCCGCAATGCCGGCCTTGTTGAGAAGGGCGTCCGTCGCCCGGGACTGCTCTTCGGCCGTGAAGACCGGGTTGCGGATCAGACGCTGCAGGTCTTCGCTGCCGCGGATCAGCTGGTCGAAGCGGCCGAGGTCGCCGGAAACGGCATCCACGGCATTCGCTTCCCGAGCGAGTTCGAACAGCGCCGAAGCGTAGCGCAACGCCACGCCCGACAGGAGGGGGCCTTCTTGGGAGCCGCTTTGCGCCACGTAATCGTCTCTCTCAAGTTACAGGTTTCGAACCGGGGAAGCTTGACGCTCTCGGGAAACCCGTCAGGTCGATGGAAGTGAGTCTGAAGCGGGACCGTCTCCGCCCTCAGGCGGGGGTGGACTAGCATGGGTTTTTCCGGTGCGCAAGGCGAGCAGAGCCAAGTGCCGTCAGGAAAAGCAGGTTCCCGCTTCAGGGTTAAAGATCAAAGCTCAAGAACCGCGACTTCGCAGTTGGCCAGATACTGCCCGACCAACTGGTTGAAGAACATGCCATGCCCCACGACCGCGATCATCTGCTCGGGCCGGGCTTTAAGCCAGCCACGGAATTCCTCGACCCGCCCCTCGAAGATGTGACCGGGCTCGCAGGTGAAGCCCCTCGGGTCCAAGTCTCCCTCATCGTGCCACCAGACCTCTTTCAGATGGTCGAAGGCCAGATGTGGAAACTCCTGCAAAAGCAAGGACGGAGCCCGCCCCACATCGCAGCTGCTCCCCAAATGCTCCCGGTGCAGGCATTCCACATGGATCGGCGGCCTCGCCGGATGGTCGCCGAAGAGGCCCATGGTCGTCTGGATTGCCCGGGTCAGAGGCGACGTCACGATCAACTCGTAGGAATATTCCCTGAGTTCGTGCGCCCGTTCTGCCGCCTGCCTGTGTCCAAGCTCGGTCAGAGGCGCATCGAAATGCAGAGGATCCTCGCCGGTCTCTTCAAAATGGGCATTGAAGGTCGATTGGCCGTGGCGGATGCAGTGGACGATCTTGGGCATGGGGCTCCTCGTGACCGCCGTTATCGATCACAAAATCGCGCCCGGGTCGACCCATTCGAAAAGTTCGCGGCGTTTTGTGCGGTTCCGCACTTGAGAATTTGTGAGAGGATTACACTCTTCTCAGGGTCAGCCCGGGAATGCCCCATGCGCCTGTTCGCCACGCTCGCCCTCATCGCCGCGGCCCTCTTCTGGAGCCATCCGTTCCTGCCTGCGGAGCCGATGAAGGCCTTCTTTGCCTGGACCAGACCAGCGCAGAAGAGCGCGAACCCGCCCGCTATCGTTCGCACCCCGGGTCAGAACGGAGGGCCGGCCAAAGAGGCCGTCACCGGGAGCATCACAGAAAGCTCTGAGGGTCCACGTCGATAGAGACGCGGGTATTGCCCCTGACCTTGGGGCAGCGCGACATCCATTCCCGTAAATAAGCCTGAAGATCGACCTCCCGCTCCGTCTTCACCAACAGCCGGAAGCGATAGCGTCCCCGGATCAGCGCGAGCGGCGCTTCGGCGGGGCCCAGCACCGTCACGCCGGGCGGCGGCTCCGAGACCAGGGCCATGGCGCGGGCATGGGCCTCGGCCACCTCCCGCTCCTCCGCCGAGACGATGAGCGAGGCGAGACGCCCGAAGGGCGGCAGGCCCGCCATTTCGCGCACCCGGGTTTCCTCCTCATAGAAGCGCTCCGCATCGCCTGAGACCAAAGCCGCGATGACCGGGTGGTCCGGCTGCCAGGTCTGAACGAGGGCGCGGCCGGGCTTCTCGCCGCGTCCGGCACGGCCGGTCACCTGCTGGAGCATCTGGAAGGTGCGCTCGGCGGCCCTTGGGTCGCCCGAGGTCAGGCCGATATCGGCATCGAGTACGCCCACGAGCGTGAGAAGCGGGAAATTGTGGCCCTTGGCGACGAGCTGGGTGCCGATGACGATATCGACCTCGCCTGCCGCAATCGCCGCGAGTTCCGCCCGCAGCCGCTCGGTGCCGCCGGGGAAATCGCTGGAGAGCACGATGACGCGCTTGTCGGGGAAGAGCTGCACCACCTCCTCGGCGATTCGCTCCACGCCCGGACCGCAGGGAACCAGCGAATCGATGCTGCCGCATTCCACGCAGGCCTGCGGCGTGCGCTCCACATGGCCGCAATGGTGACAGACCAGGGAACGCCGGAAGCGGTGCTCCACGAGCCATGTGGAGCAGTTCGGGCATTCATAGCGATGGGCGCAGGCCCGGCAGAGGGTGAGAGGCGCATAACCCCGGCGGTTGAGGAAGAGCAGGGCCTGCTCCCCGCGCTCGACCGTTTCCTCGACGGCGCTCACGAGGGTCGGCGAGAGCCAGCGGCCTTTCGGGATCTGCTCGCGCCTCAGATCGACCGGGCGGATCTGCGGCATGGAGCGTCCGCCGAAGCGTTCGGGCAGCTTCACATGCCGGTAGCGCCCGCGCTCCACATTGACCCGGCTCTCGATGGAGGGCGTGGCGGAGGCCAGCACCACCGTGGCGTTCTCGATCTTGCCGCGCACCACCGCCATGTCGCGGGCGTGATAATGCACGCCGTCATCCTGCTTGTAGGCGGTCTCGTGCTCCTCATCGACCACGATGAGGCCGAGATCGGCGTAAGGAAGAAACAGCGCAGAGCGCGCGCCCGCGATGACCTTCACCTCGCCAGAGGCGATGGCCGCATAGAGCCGCTCGCGCTTGCGGCCCGTGACGCCGGAATGCCAGGTGGCAGGCTTCACGCCGAAGCGGGCCGCGAATCGGTCGAGGAACTGCGCGGTCAGCGCGATCTCGGGCATGAGGATCAGGGCCTGCCGGCCCTGTTTCACGGCCTCGGCCACCGCCTCGAAATACACTTCCGTCTTGCCGGAGCCGGTGACGCCCTCCAACAGGATCACCGGGGGATGCTCGGCGCTCATCGCGGCCACGACGTCCTTGGCAGCGTCGCGCTGTCCATCGGAAAGCTGCGTCTCGCCGAAGTCGAGTTTCGGGGGCTCCGCCACAGGCTCCTGCAGCAGGGTGATCGTTT
The DNA here is from genome assembly GCA_041913065.1 of Microvirga sp. Taxonomy (GTDB): domain Bacteria; phylum Pseudomonadota; class Alphaproteobacteria; order Rhizobiales; family Beijerinckiaceae; genus Microvirga. The sequence continues at coordinate 326,968 of JAYSGD010000002.1, forward strand.
CCAACGTGCCATCGTCGATCAGCCCGTCGATGACGCCGTTGCTTACGCCTGCCGCGTGGGCAAGCTCGCTCTTGAGCCGCACGATGCCGTCCTGCGCCGCCTCGATCACTTTCTGGCGCGCGGGCGTCATGCGCTTGGGCCGGTTCTCGGTGAGCCTGACGCCGATGCGCACGACCTCGCTGCGGTCCGGATCGGGGAACTTCAGGCTCATGGCGAGCGCCGAGCCCTTGGGAGCCAAGGTGTACCACGCCACCCAATCCAGGAACTTGCGCATGGTGGGCGAGAGGCTTGGACCGTCGATGACGCCCGTCACCTTCTTGAAGTTCGCCCCCTGCCCTTCGCGCAGCGACCACACCACGCCAGCCACCTCGCGGGTCGCGAGCGGCACCTGCACCACGTCGCCCTCCTCGAGGGTGAGGCCATCCGGCACGGCATAGGAATAGGCCGTGTCCAGCGCCAGCGGGATGAGGACATCGGCAATGCGGCTTGTCATTCGAAAGGGGTTAACCTGTGGCTGCTACTCTGTCTGCCCTTGCATATAGTGGCCCTAGATCAAAGAGCGAAATGCCAGCCAGCGACGCACAGGACGCCCTCGATCTTGCTCTTCCCGGCGCGGAGGATACCCGCCGGGAGGTGATGGCGTGGCTTCAAACCCTCGCCAAGGAGCGCCGGCTTTCGCCGAAAACGGTGGAAGCCTATGCCCGCGACATTCGGCAATTCCTGACATTCCTCACCGAGCATCTGGGCGAGAGCCCCACGATCAAAGGCGTGCTGGGGTTGAAGCCCCTCGATATCCGCTCGTTCCTGGCTGCGCGCCGCATGAATTCGGTTGGAAGCCGCTCGCTCATGCGCCAGCTCGCGGCGCTTCGCTCCTTCGCCCGCCACCTCGAACGGGAAGGCCACGGCACGGCCTCGGCCTTTGCGGCGATTCGCACGCCAAAGGTGGAGAAGAACCTGCCGCGTCCCCTCTCCGCCTCTTCCGCCGTTGCGGTGACGGACAGGGAGACGCGAGCCTCCGAGGACCGTAAGCCCTGGATCCTGGCGCGGGACGCCGCCGTGCTCTCGCTGCTCTACGGCGCGGGCCTGCGTATTTCCGAGGCGCTCGGCCTCCAGCGCCGGGATGCGCCGATCAATGGAACCGATTCGATCACGGTGACCGGCAAGGGCGGCAAGATGCGCAGCGTTCCGGTGATTCCTCCGATCCAGCGGGCGGTGGAGGAATACCTGCACCTTTGCCCCTACGCGATCCCGCCGGAAGGACCGCTTTTCGTCGGCGCGCGCGGCGGGCCGCTTTCGCCACGCATCATTCAATATGCCGTGGAGGAACTGCGCGGAGCGCTCGGCCTGCCGGACAGCGCCACTCCCCATGCCCTGCGCCATTCCTTCGCCACCCATCTGCTGGCCAAGGGCGGCGACCTGCGCGGCATCCAGGAACTCTTGGGCCACGCCTCCTTGTCGACGACGCAACTTTATACCAAAGTGGATGCGGCACGGCTCATGGAAGCCGTCGAGGCAGCGCATCCGGCCTTCCGGAGAAAACGACAAGAGACGGCATGATTCTCCGACAACTCCGAGGCGGCCTCCGCGCCCTTCTGTTCACGCTCCTCGGCCTGTTTGGATATCCCGCTTCCGCCTCGGCTGCCGGCCCCGACATGTATTTCGATGCTCCCGCCGACAAGCAGATGGCGCTGGCGGTCGCATCCGGCGACATCGAGAAAATGAACGCTCTCCTCTCCTCGAAAGCCGTCGATCCGCAGGCCATCGGGCGTAAAGTCACGAGTTGGGTCGAGATCGCGGTGATCGCGGATCAGCGAGCGGCCTTCGATACTCTCGTAAAGTGGAACGCGCTGGGACCGCCGAAGGGCAGGATCGCGGGACAGGCGATGTATTCCGCGACGATCAAGGGAAGCATCCGCTGGCTGGAGCGGTTGAAAGCGGCAGGCGCCAGCCTCGACAATCATGGCGGCGGCGACCTGCTCATCATCCAGGCCCTCGATACCCGCAACGGGGCGGTGCTCGATTTCTACATTCGCAACGGCGCCGATCTCGACATGCCGTCCCAGACGGGCGGTTCCGTTGCCTTGTCCGCCACCATGACGCGCCGGTTCGACATGGTCCTGAAGTTCCTCGATCTCGGCGCTTCACCCTGGGTGATGGATTCGCTGGGATCGACCCTCGGCTCCATCGCGGAAAGAGCGGCCCGCGTGCCGGCCTGGGATCATTCGAGCCGCATGAACCAGTACCGGCTCGAACTCCTGCGGCGCCTGCACGCCATCGGCTTTCCAGATCCCGCGCCGACAGCCGACGAGGGCCACGCGCTGCGCCAGAAAAAGCAATGGCCGCCCAAGGCGGCCATCAGGAACTGACGTTCTTCGCGTTTATTCAGCAGCGACCACGGCTTCCGCCAGCAACTGCCGTGCGGCGGGGCCGATATCGCCCCTGGTCCAGTGTGGACGGCAGACGGAGACGTAGCGATTCTCGCCGCCGATCTCCACGACGGGACCTGAGCGCACGGCCTCTCCGTTGGGGTCGAACTTCAGGATCATCGTGGCCTTGCGGCCGCAATGGCAGAGCTGCTTGATCTCCTGGAAATCCTCGGCCAGCGCCATGATCGTCGCGATGGCATCGCTGAACAACGTGCCGTACACGTTGTTCTTCAGCCCATAGGCCATGACGGGAATTTTCAGCTCGTCCACGATCCAGGCCAGCTGACGCACCTGATCGGCGGTCACGAACTGAACCTCGTCGATCAGGACGACGGTCACTTTCCTCAAGGCATGTTCCGCCGCGACGAAGGCGCCGATGTCGTCGTCCTTCTTCAGCGGGATCGCATCGGCCTCGAGGCCGATGCGGGACTTCACCTTGCCGACGCCGAAACGGTCGTCGATCAGGCTCGTGAACAGCAGCACATGGCCGCCGTTCTCGATGTAGTTGTAACGAACCTGCAGGAGATGGGTCGTCTTGCCTGCGTTCATCACCGAGTGGATGAAGTGAAGTTTTGCCATGGACCCCGACTTAATAAGGAATCCATATTACATATGGATGGCGCGCTTCTCCACCGCCAAGGCGGCTTCCTTCACAGCTTCCGCAAGGGTCGGATGCGCATGGCAGGTGCGGGCCATGTCTTCCGACGAACCGCCGAACTCCATGGTGATCGCCGCCTCGTGGATGAGGTTGCCGGCTTCCGGGCCGATGATGTGGACGCCCAGCACCTTATCGGTGGTCGCATCCGCCAGGATCTTCACGAAACCGTCCGTGGTGCGGTTCACCTTGGCGCGGCCATTGGCCGTGAAGGGGAACTTGCCGACATTGTAGGCGACGCCCGCGTCCTTCAGCTCTTCCTCGGTCTTGCCGACGGAAGCGACCTCGGGGAACGTGTAGACCACGCTCGGGATCACGTCGTAATTCACGTGGCCTGCCTTGCCGGCGAGGATTTCGGCAACGGCAACGCCCTCGTCCTCGGCCTTGTGCGCGAGCATGGGGCCTGCGATCACGTCGCCGATAGCGTAGATGCCGGTGATGTTCGTGGCGAAATGCGCGTCAGTCAGAATACGTCCGCGATTGTCGAGCTGCACGCCCATATGGTCGAGGCCAAGCCCTTGCGTGTAAGGCACGCGGCCGACAGCCACGAGCACCACATCGGCCTCAAGGGTCTCAGAGGCACCGCCAGCAGCGGGCTCGAAGGTGAGCGTCGCGCCCTTGGCATTGCTCTTCACGCCGGTGACCTTGGCGCCGAGCTTGAACTGGAAGCCCTGCTTGCCGAGGATGCGCTGGAAGTTCTTGGCGACCTCGCCGTCCATGCCGGGCAGGATGCGGTCGAGATACTCGATCACGGTCACCTCGGAGCCGAGGCGGCGCCACACGGAGCCAAGCTCCAGGCCGATCACGCCCGCGCCGATGACCACGAGGCGCTTCGGCACGCTCTCGAGTTCGAGAGCGCCGGTGGAAGACACCACGACTTTCTCGTCGATCTCGATGCCGGGAAGACGCGTGACGTCGGAGCCCGTGGCGATGAGGATATTCTTGGTTTCGAGCACCTGGTTCGTGCCGTCCTCGGCGGTCACTTCCACCTGTCCGACGGCGGCGATGCGGCCGGTGCCGATGAAGGCATCGATCTTGTTCTTCTTGAGCAGGAACTCGACGCCCTTGGTGTTGCCGTCCACGCCTTCCTGCTTGAAGGACTGCATCTTCTTGAGATCGAGGGACGGCGAGGAAACGCCGATGCCGAGATCGGCGAAGTGGTCGCGCGCGTCCTCGAACATGTGCGAGGCGTGCAGCAGCGCCTTCGACGGAATGCAGCCCACGTTAAGGCAGGTGCCGCCATGGGTCTTGCGTTTTTCGACGACGGCAGTCTTCAGGCCGAGCTGCGCGGCGCGGATGGCAGCAACATAGCCGCCGGGGCCGGTGCCGATGACGATGAGATCGTAGGACATGGGAGTCATCCCTTTGGACGTCATGGCCGGGCTTGTCCCGGCCATCCACGTCTTGGGACGGCCGCCCGGCTAAAAGGCGTGGATGCCCGGCACGAGGCCGGGCATGACGAGGTGCGTTTCTTACAGGTCGAGAACCAGACGCGCCGGATCTTCGAGCGCATCCTTGACGCGCACGAGGAAGGTCACGGCTTCCTTGCCGTCCACGATGCGGTGATCGTAGGAGAGCGCGAGATACATCATCGGGCGCACGACCACCTGGCCGTTGCGGACGACGGGACGCTCCTCGATGCGGTGCATGCCGAGGATGCCGGACTGCGGCGCGTTGAGGATCGGGGTCGACATGAGCGAGCCGTAGATGCCGCCGTTGGTGATGGTGAAGGTGCCGCCCTGCATCTCGTCGATGCCGAGCTTGCCGTCACGGGCGCGGCGGCCGAAATCGGCGATGGTCTTCTCGATGCCGGCGACCGAGAGCTGGTCGGCGTCGCGCACCACCGGAACCACGAGGCCCTTCTCGGTGCCGACGGCGATGCCGATATGGTAGTAGTTCTTGTAGACGAGATCGGTGCCGTCGATCTCGGCGTTGACCGCCGGAATGTCCTTCAGCGCCTGGATCACCGCCTTGGTGAAGAAGCCCATGAAGCCGAGCTTGGTGCCGTGCTTCTTCTCGAACACGTCCTTGTACTGGTTACGCAGGTTCATCACCGCGCTCATGTCCACGTCGTTGAACGTGGTCAGCATGGCGGCGGTGTTTTGCGCGTCCTTCAGGCGACGGGCGATGGTCTGACGAAGCTTCGTCATCTTCACGCGCTCTTCACGCTCGGCATCGACCGGAGCGGACGGTGCGCGCACAGCAACCGGAGCGGAAGCTGCGGGAGCAGCAGCGCCGCCGGTGGCGATCGCGGCGAGCATGTCGCCCTTGGTCACGCGACCATCCTTGCCCGTGCCGCCGACATTGGCCGGGTTCACGCCGCTCTCGGCAGCGATGCGGGCCACGGCAGGGCCGTGATCCTTCGCTGCGCCGGGGGCAGCTGCGGCAGGAGCCGGTGCGGCAGCCGGAGCAGCCTTAGGGGCCTCAATTTTGGGCGCAGCAGCCGGGGCAGCGGCAGCGCCGCCTTCGACGATGGAGCCGAGCACCGCGCCGGGAGCGACCGTCTCGCCATCCTTGGCGATGATGTCGCCCAGCGTGCCGCTGGCAGGCGCGTTGACTTCGAGCGTCACCTTGTCGGTTTCGAGCTCGAGCACGGGCTCATCAGCCTTCACGGGATCGCCGGGCTTCTTGAACCAGCGGCCGATAGTGGCCTCTGAAACGGATTCGCCGAGAGTGGGTACGCGGATTTCGGTTGCCATGGTCGTCTTCGGATCTTTGCGGGGCTCGAGACCCCTTGGAATGGATGAGAGCCTTCGCGGAATTTATGCCGCGAAAGCCTCGTCGAGGAAAGCTTGCAGCTGCGCCATGTGCTTGGACATGAGGCCCGTGGCGGTCGCCGCCGAGGCGGGGCGGCCCACATAGCGCGGACGATCCACCTTGGAGCCTGCCGTCTTGAGCACCCACTCCAGGTAGGGCTCGACGAACATCCAGGAGCCCATGTTCTTGGGCTCTTCCTGGCACCACACCACGTCGGCTTTCTTGAAGCGGGAAAGCTCGGCGGCCAGCGACTTCGCCGGGAACGGATAGAGCTGCTCCACGCGCAGCAGGTACACATCGTCGATGCCCCGCTTCTCGCGCTCTTCGAGCAGGTCGTAATAGACCTTGCCCGTGCAGATCACCACGCGCCGGATCTTGTCGTCCTTCACCAGCTTGATGCCGTCGATGCCGCGCTGCGCATCGTCCTGCAGCACGCGGTGGAACGAGGTTCCTTCCGCGATGTCGGCGAGCGTCGAGGTGCAGCGCTTGTGGCGCAGCAACGACTTCGGCGTCATCAGGATGAGCGGCTTGCGGAAGTCGCGCTTCAGCTGACGGCGCAGGATGTGGTAGTAGTTCGCCGGCGTCGAGCAGTATGCGACCTGCATGTTGTCTTCCGCGCACATCTGCAGGAAGCGCTCCAGGCGGGCGGAGGAGTGCTCCGGACCCTGGCCTTCATAGCCGTGCGGCAGCAGGCAGACGAGGCCCGACATGCGCAGCCACTTGCGCTCTCCGCTAGAGATGAACTGGTCGAACACCACCTGCGCGCCGTTGGCGAAGTCGCCGAACTGGGCTTCCCACAGGGTCAGCGCGTTCGGCTCGGAGAGGGTGTAGCCGTACTCGAAGCCGAGCACCGCCTCTTCCGAGAGCATCGAGTTGATGACCTCGTAGCGGGCCTGGTTGTCGCTGATGTGGTTGAGGTTGGTGTAGCGCTCCTCGTTCTCCTGATCGGTGAGAACCGAGTGGCGCTGCGAGAAGGTGCCGCGCTCGCAATCCTGACCGGAGAGACGCACGCGATGGTTTTCGACCAGAAGCGAACCGAAGGCGAGTGCTTCGCCCATGGCCCAGTCCAGCCCCTCGCCGGTTTCCATCATCTTCTTGCGGTTGTCGAGGAAGCGCTGGATCGTCTTGTGGAGGTGGAAGCCCTCCGGCACGGAGGTGAGCGCCTTGCCGATCTTCTGCAGCATCTCCGTCGATACGCCCGTCTGGCCACGGCGCGGATCGTCCTGATCCTCGCGCACGGCCTTCAGGCCCGACCAGCGGCCATCGAGCCAGTCGGCCTTGTTGGGCTTGTAGTTTGAGGCGATGTCGAACTCGGCGTCGAGCTTCGAGCGCCAGGTCGCCTTCATCTCCTCGACCTCGGCCTCGGTCACGACGCCCTCGGCGATGAGCTTCTTGGAATAGAGCTCGATGATGCCGGGATGCTGACGGATCTTGCGGTACATCAGCGGCTGCGTGAACGACGGCTCGTCGCCCTCGTTGTGGCCGAAGCGGCGGTAGCAGAACATGTCGATGACGACAGGCTTCTGGAAGCGCTGGCGGTATTCGGTGGCGACCTTCGCGGCGAACACCACGGCTTCCGGATCGTCGCCGTTCACGTGGAAGATCGGAGCCTCGACCATCTTCGCCACGTCGGACGGATACGGCGAGGAACGCGAGAAGCGCGGATCGGTGGTGAAGCCGATCTGGTTGTTGATGATGAAGTGGATCGAGCCGCCGGTGCGGTGACCGCGAAGGCCGGAAAGACCCAGGCACTCCGCCACCACGCCCTGGCCCGCGAAAGCCGCGTCGCCATGGATGAGCAGCGGCATCACGGCCGTGCGGTTGTCCGGCGTGCAGCCGTGCTGGTCCTGCTTCGCGCGCACCTTGCCGAGCACCACGGGATCGACGATCTCAAGGTGCGAGGGGTTGGCGGTCAGCGACAGGTGGACGTTGTTGCCGTCGAAGGTGCGGTCGGAGGAAGCGCCGAGATGGTACTTCACGTCGCCGGAGCCTTCCACGTCGTCGGGAGCAAACGAGCCGCCCTTGAACTCGTGGAACAGCGCGCGGTGCGGCTTGCCCATCACCTGGGTCAGCACGTTCAGGCGGCCGCGGTGGGCCATGCCGAACACGATTTCCTTCGTACCGAGATTGCCGCCGCGCTTGATGATCTGTTCGAGCGCCGGGATCAACGACTCGCCGCCGTCCAGGCCGAAACGCTTGGTGCCGGTGTAACGGACATCGAGAAACTTCTCGAAGCCTTCGGCCTCGACGAGCTTGTTGAGGATGGCGCGCTTGCCTTCCTTCGTGAAGGTGATCTCTTTATCCGGACCTTCGATGCGCTCCTGAATCCAGGCCTTCTCGACCGGATCGGAGATGTGCATGAACTCGACGCCGAGCGTCTGGCAATAGGTGCGCTCGAGAATGGCGACGATCTCGCGGATCGTGCCGAATTCGAGGCCGAGCACGTTGTCGAGGAAGATCTTGCGGTCCCAATCGGCTTCCGTGAAGCCGTAATGGGACGGGTGCAGCTCCTCGTCGCTCGGGCGCGGATTGATCGCGAGCGGATCGAGCTTCGCATGCAGGTGGCCGCGCACGCGATAGGCGCGGATCAGCATGATGGCGCGCACGGAATCGCGGGTCGCCTGGAGAACTTCGGCTTGGCTGATCTGCGCGCCTTTCGCGTCGGCCTTCGCCTTGATCTTGTCGCCGACGGCCTTCTCCACCTGCGCCCAGTTGCCATCGAGCGCGGAAATCAGGTCGCCGTTGGCATGGATCGGCCAGTTCGGCTTCTCCCAGGACGGTCCGCTGGCAAGCTTCTCGACAGCCTGCTTGTCGTCCTTCAACGCGCCGAAGAACGCCTGCCACTCGGCATCGACCGAGGACGGATCCTTCTCGTAGCGGGCCTGGAGCTCCTCGATATAGGACGCGTTCGCCCCATAGAGGAAAGCGGTGTTCAGGAAGTTTTCGTTGGCGTCTTGGCGTGCCATGGCAAATATCTATCCAAAAGCTGTTTGGCCGCCCCGACACCGGGGCGGCCTATTCTCGTTACTTACCCTTGAGAACCTCGACCAGGGTCTTGCCCAGTCGTGCCGGGGACGGGGAGACGCGGATGCCCGCGGCTTCCATCGCGGCGATCTTGTCTTCCGCGCCGCCCTTGCCGCCGGAGATGATCGCGCCGGCGTGGCCCATGCGGCGTCCGGGAGGAGCCGTGCGGCCCGCGATGAAGCCGACCATCGGCTTCTTGCGGCCCTTCTTGGCTTCGCGGGCGATGAACTCGGCAGCCTCTTCCTCGGCCGAACCGCCGATCTCGCCGATCATGATGATCGACTCGGTCTTCGGGTCGGAGAGGAACATGTCGAGCATGTCGATGAACTCGGTGCCCTTCACCGGATCGCCGCCGATGCCGACAGCGGTGGTCTGGCCGAGGCCTTCGTTGGTGGTCTGGAACACGGCTTCATAGGTCAGCGTGCCGGAGCGCGACACGATGCCGACATTGCCGGGCTTGAAGATGTTGGCCGGCATGATGCCGATCTTCGATTCACCGGCGGTGACGATGCCGGGGCAGTTCGGGCCGATGAGGCGCGACTTGGAGCCCACGAGCGAGCGCTTCACGCGCACCATGTCCTGCACCGGGATGCCTTCCGTGATGCAGACGATGAGCGGGATCTCGGCCTGGATGGCCTCGCAGATCGCATCGGCCGCGCCCGGCGGCGGAACGTAGACGACGGAGGCGTCGGCGCCGGTCTTCTCACGCGCTTCCATGACCGTGTCGAACACGGGCAGGTTCAAGTGCGTGGAGCCGCCCTTGCCGGGCGAGGTGCCGCCGACCATCTTGGTGCCGTAGGCGATGGCCTGCTCGGAGTGGAAGGTCCCGTTCTTGCCGGTGAAGCCCTGGCAGATGACCTTGGTGTTCTTGTCGATCAGAATGGACATCAGCTCGAACCTTACTTTCCGCCGCGCACGGCGTTCACGATCTTCTGGGCGGCGTCGTCGAGGTCGTCGGCGGGGATCACGTTGAGGCCGGACTCGCGGATGATCTTCTTGCCTTCTTCCACGTTCGTGCCTTCGAGACGCACCACCAGCGGAACCTGGAGGCCGACTGCCTTCACCGCAGCGAGAACGCCGCGCGCGATGACGTCGCACTTCATGATGCCGCCGAAGATGTTGACGAGGATGCCCTTCACCTGCGGATCGGCGGTGATGATCTTGAACGCCGCCGTCACCTTCTCTTCCGAGGCGCCGCCGCCGACATCGAGGAAGTTCGCCGGCTCTTCGCCGTAGAGCTTGATGATGTCGAGGGTCGCCATGGCGAGACCGGCGCCGTTGACCATGCAGCCGATGGTGCCGTCGAGGGCGATGTAGGCGAGGTCGTACTTGGAGGCCTCGATTTCCTTCTCGTCCTCTTCCGTGATGTCGCGCAGCGCAACCACGTCAGGGTGACGGTAAAGGGCGTTGCCGTCGAAGGAGATCTTGGCGTCGAGGCACTTCAGGTGACCGTCCTGGGTCACGATCAGCGGGTTGATCTCGAGCATCTCCATGTCCTTCGTGGTGAAGGCCTTGTAGAGCTTCGTGACCAGATCCTCGGCTTCCTTGGCGAGCGGGCCGGTGAGACCCAGCGCCTTGGCGACCGTGCGGCCGTGATGGGGCATGACGCCCGTGGCCGGATCGACGGAGAAGGTGAGGATCTTCTCAGGGGTGTCGTGAGCGACCTGCTCGATATCCATGCCGCCTTCCGTCGAGACGACGAAGGCAACCTGGCCGGTGGCGCGGTCGACGAGCATGGAGAGATAGAGCTCGCGCGCGATGTCGGAGCCGTCTTCGATATAGAGACGGTTGACCTGCTTGCCGGCTTCGCCCGTCTGGATCGTGACGAGGGTGTTGCCGAGCATCTGCTTGGCAAACTCCTTCACCTCTTCCACGGACTTGGCGAGGCGCACGCCGCCCTTCTCGCCGGCGGCGGCTTCCTTGAACTTGCCCTTGCCGCGACCGCCCGCATGGATCTGGGATTTGACGACCCAGAGCGGACCGCCGAGCTGCTTGGCGGCTGCTTCCGCCTCGTCGGCGGAGAAGATGGCGACGCCGTTGGAGACCGGAAGACCGAACTCCTTCAGAACGGCTTTGCCTTGATATTCATGGATGTTCATATGTTTTCCTCTTCGTCATGCTCAGGCCTTGGCCCGGGCATCCACGCCTGAAGCGACGTGGCGAGTTAAGACGTGGATGGCCGCAACAAGTGCGGCCATGACGCGAAATATTTAAGCCAGCGTCGAATTGATCTGCTTGCAGGCGTCGATGAGGCCCTGCACCGAAGCGACCGACTTCTCGAACATGGCCTTCTCGTCTGCCGAGAATTCGACTTCGACGATACGCTCCACGCCCTTCTCGCCGATCACGATCGGAACGCCGACGAACATGTCCTTCACGCCGTACTGGCCCGTCAGGTAGGCGGCGCAGGGCAGAACGCGCTTCTTGTCCTTCAGGTAGCTCTCGGCCATCGCGATGGCGGAAGCAGCCGGTGCATAGAAGGCAGAGCCGGTCTTGAGCAGGTTGACGATCTCGCCGCCGCCCTTGCGGGTGCGCTCGACCATGGCGTCCAGCTTCTCTTGCGTGGTCCAGCCCATCTTCACGAGGTCGGGCAGCGGGACGCCGGCAACCGTGGAGTAACGCACCAGCGGCACCATGTCGTCGCCGTGGCCGCCGAGCACGAAGGCGGTCACGTCCTCGACCGACACGTTGAACTCTTCAGCCAGGAAGTGGCGGAAGCGGGCCGAGTCCAGCACGCCGGCCATGCCGACGATCTTCTCAGGCTTCAGGCCGGAGAACTTCTGGAGCGCCCACACCATCGCATCGAGCGGGTTGGTGATGCAGATGACGAAGGCGTTCGGGGCATACTGCTTGATGCCGTTGCCGACCGCTTCCATGACCTTCAGGTTGATGCCGATCAGGTCGTCGCGGCTCATGCCGGGCTTGCGCGGCACGCCGGCGGTCACGATGATCACATCGGCGCCTGCGATGTCGGCATAGTCGTTGGCGCCCTTGTACTTGGCGTCGAAACCATCGACCGGAGCGGATTCCGCGATATCGAGACCTTTGCCCTGGGGGATACCTTCCGCGATGTCGAAGAGAACGACGTCGCCGAGTTCCTTCAAGCCGACGAGATGGGCGAGCGTACCGCCGATCTGGCCTGCACCGATGAGCGCGATCTTTTTCCGGGCCATGGTCTGTCCTTGGATGTTGTGAAAGCTGGGGCCTTGTAAAGTGTGGCGCTGTTTGACTCAGAAATGGGTCTGCTTCAAGCCAGCAAAAGGTTAACCGGTATGGCATTGGGGCTAGGGAGCGGGGCCTTAAAGCTTCGCCTGTCCGGTTTATTCCGTCATATCAGTGGTTTAGCAGCTCCGCTGCGGCCGGTATTTTTCCGTTACAAATTTTTCAATTTGTAACTTCCCTTAGATGGTTCCGATGTCCAAAGATCGGAGGATGACCCTGATCATGACGGCCAGACGTTGATCCAGGATGTCCTGCGGGACCTCCGCATCGAGCCTGACGGTCAGGGGATTGATGAAGCGGTAGACCGCATCGCTGATGAAGGCGAGCGCCCTCTCCCGGTCTCTCGGGTCGAACTTGCCGGTTGCGATCCCCTCGTCCAGCACCCGCTCGATCAAGGCCCGCATGCGGGAGCGGTGCTTGCGCACCAGGGCCCTTGACGTCTCGGTGGCGGAGCAGAGCACGTCGAAGAGATGGCGGTCTTCCCGTAAAAGCTCCCGGTGAGTGCGGGCCCAGGCCTGAATGAGGCGCTCCAGCTTGTCGTCGGCCGGGTCCGGCGCATCCGCGATATCCGCAATGGTCGCCTCGAGCCGCCGCAGCCATTGACCTGCGACCGCATCGATGAGCGCCGCTTTCGAGGCGAAGTAGCGATAGACATTGGCGTGGGTCATGCCCGCCGCATCGGCGATGCTGACAACCGTCACGTTCTTGGGACCGAAGCGCTTGAGCTGGTCGGCGGCGATGGTCAAAAGCCGCGCATCCGCCGGTGCATCGGCCTCCACGAGCCGGGAACGGCCGCTTCGGGGTCGCTTCATGTCTCGGCCAGTCCCTCGGTGCTGCCGGAGGCTTCCGAATCCGCCCGGCCATGGGGCAGCGACAGATATTCCTCGGAGCGCATTTCGATAAGGCGCGAGACCGTGCGGTCGAACTCGAAGGCTTCTCGCCCGCTATCCGCCTTGTATAGCTCCGTCGCTTCGGCCTCGGCTGAGGCCAGCAGCTTCACATGGGCATCGTAAAGCGCGTCGATCAGCATGATGAAGCGCTTGGCCTCGTTGCGGCGCTCGAAGCTCATGACGGGGATGTTTTCGAGAACGACCGTGTGGAATTCTTCGGCCACGGCCAGGAAGTCGCTGGCGCCGAGCGGCTTGGAGCAGAGGTCCTCGAAGGAGAAGCGCGCCACGCCGCCCGCCGCCTGCGGCACCTCCACGGGATGGCCCTTGACGGTAAGGGTGAGCGGCTTGCCGTGCTCCCGGCCCGTGAGGCTTTTAAAGGCCCGCGTGAGGGCGGTGCGCGAGTACTCGTCGGCAGGCGCATAGAAGACCGGACTGCCCGCGAGCTTCTCAAGACGGAAATCGGTTCGCGATTCCAGCTTCACGATCTCCATCCGTTCCTGCAGCAGATCGATGAAAGGGAGGAAGAGCGAGCGGTTGAGACCGCCTTCATAAAGCCTGTTCGGCTCCACGTTGGAGGTGGCGATCACCACCACGCCGTGGGAGAAAAGCGCGGTGAAGAGACGCCCGAGGATCATCGCATCGGCGATGTCGGTGACGGTGAACTCGTCGAAGCAGAGCACCCAGGCCTCTTCGGCCAGCGCCTCGGCCACCGGGGCAATGGGATCGTTGCCCTTCACCTCGCCGGTCTTCAGCTTCTGCCGGAAATCGTGGATGCGCTCATGCACATCGGCCATGAAGGCATGGAAGTGGACCCGGCGCTTGCGCCTGACCGGCAGCGCCTCGAAGAACAGGTCCATGAGCATGGTCTTGCCGCGCCCCACCGAACCCCAGACATAGAGCCCCTTCAGCGGGGCTGCCTGCGTCTTCTTGCCGAAGAGCCAGCCCAGCGCATTGGGCTTGCGGGCAAGGCGCACTTGGCCAAGCGACCTGGCAAGCGTTTCCAGTTGCCGCAGCAGCTTTACTTGCGCGAGATCACGCTCGATGGTTCCGGCGGACACCAGGGCATCGTAGCGGGCTGTAATGGAATGCGGCGAAGAAAGATGGGTATCGTTCACGGTTCAACCGATACCGTTCCATTTCGGGAAGCGCAAACGAAGAGAGCGGGTTGCGGCATGTGCTGCGCGCAACCCGCCCCCGGCGATTTTCAAGGAGCGCTTACCGCGAGAGCGAGAGCGGTGCGCCCGACTTGGCGAGCACGCCCGAGAGCGCGGAGGACGAGCCGCGCAGGCGCGCGGCCACTGCGCCGCCGGTCTGGTAGAGATAGACCTCGCCGTCGCGGTAGTCCCAGGCGTTGATGCGGGACAGATCCTGGTTCGAGCAGCCTGAGGCCGAAGCGCGATAGAGATCGAGAGCCGGCGAGCTCGACAGGGAGACGCGGCAGGACGCACCCGACGCATCGCGAACCGACCAGTTGCCGATCATCGAGGTGCGGCTGGCGGGAGGGGCCGGCGCAGGTGCGGCGACCGGAGGTGCTGCGGCCATGTCCATGCCGGGAGCGGCCGGAGCGTAGCCCGGCGCACCGCCGACCGGCGGTAGCGGCTGACCTTCGATGGGGGCGAGCGGCGCTGACTCGACGCCGCCGGAGGGGATCGCCTCGATCGGATCGGGAGTCGGCGCGGGCGCGGCGGCGCGTCCCTGCGATCCGCCGAAACCGCCCAGGCGGCTTGACGAGCATGCGCCGAGCGCCAGGACGGCGCAGAGGGTGGCGGTGAGGGCGAAACCACGGGATGTCAGTGCGATCATTGCGGCAAGTGCTTCTCTTTTCGGGAGGAAAGTCGTTTGGGCTAGGTTGAAATGGCAGACATCACGGGCGTGTCAAGCCAAGACGGTCCCGCAATGTTCTCAATGCGCTAAGCTGCACATCGTTCGGCGCGCCATCGGCCTCGATGATCCGTTTGGCCATTTCATGGATATCGGCCCGCTCCGAAGGCTGCAGGTTCTCGTTCCAGAGCTTTGCAAAGCGGAGCGACAGAATGTTCGGGTCCGTCGTGTGGCTCGCCACCCATTTCGAGAATGTGAAGATCTCCTCGACCGCGACCAGCCCCATCACATGCTGCATCTCGGCCTTGATCGCCGCTTCCGAGGCCGCGCTGAGTTGGCCGCGCTCGTTGGCGAGCGAGATCAGCATCGCCACCACGGCCGCCGCCGGGTCTGACACCGCCTCGATAGGAGAGCTTTCGGCTTTCTTGCGGAACTGCTTGCGCCGATAGGCACCCCGCACCCGCTGCGCCGCATCGATCACCTCGCCGGCGGCGTTCCCGACGTCGCGCATGCGATAGTACCAGAAGGCTGCAGCGCCCAGGGCGCCGAGAATGGCGAGAAGGACAGGCATGAAAAACTCCGGGCCCGATTCAGGGATCAGACCCGGAATGTTACAATGAAACGTATCGGTTAAGCTAGGTTTTTTGTCTGGACAGAGCCGTTTCCTAGAAACGGCTCTGTTCTTTGTTGGACGCATTTTCTGACGGCGAACCGGCAACCACTTCGCCTAAAATGCTTTAGACAGCCCGCGCGATCATCATCTTCTTCACCTCGGCAATGGCCTTTGCCGGGTTCAGGCCCTTCGGGCAGGTGTTGGCGCAGTTCATGATCGTGTGGCAGCGATAGAGCCGGAAGGGATCATGCAGGTTGTCCAGGCGCTCGCCGGTGGCCTCGTCGCGGCTGTCGATGAGCCAACGATAGGCCTGGAGGAGAGCCGCCGGACCCAGGAAGCGGTCGCCGTTCCACCAGTAGCTCGGGCAGGAGGTGGTGCAGCAGGCGCAGAGAATGCACTCGTAGAGACCGTCGAGCTTGGAGCGCTCCTCCGGCGTCTGGCGCCATTCGGTCTCCGGCTCCGCCGTTTCCGTCTGCAGCCAGGGTTCGATGGAGGCGTGCTGGGCGAAGAAGCTCGTGAGATCCGGCACCAGATCCTTCAGCACCGGCATGTGCGGCAACGGATAGATCTTGATCGCGCCCGATCCGCAATCGTCGATGCCGAGCGTACAGGCCAGCGTGTTGCCGCCCATGATGTTCATGGCGCAGGAACCGCAGATGCCTTCGCGGCAGGAACGGCGGAAGACCAGCGTCGAGTCGACGTTGTTCTTGATCCAGAGAAGCGCGTCGAGAACCATCGGGCCGCAATCGTCGCGATCGACATAATAGGTGTCGATGCGCGGATTGGCGCCGTCATCCGGGTTCCAGCGATAGATGCGGAATTCCTGGACGTTGGTAGCGGCAGCCGGCTTCGGCCAGGTCTTGCCTTCGGTGTAGCGGGAGTTTTTGGGAAGTTGGAACTGGGCCATTAGGACTTACCTTGCCTCTACTTCGTCATGCCCGGCCGCGTGCCGGGTATCCACGCCTTTGCTCCGCGCGGGCGTGGGAAGACGTGGATGGCCGGGGCGAGCCCGGCCATGACGGGTGTTGGTTAGTACACGCGAGCCTTGGGCTCGATGTACTGGATGTCGTTCGACATGGTGTAGGTGTGCACCGGACGGTAATCGAGGGTCACCTTGTGCGAGGTGTCGTCGAGCCATGCCAGCGTGTGCTTCATCCAGTTCTTGTCGTCGCGCTCCGAGAAGTCCTCGCGGGCATGGGCGCCGCGCGATTCCTGACGGTTGGCGGCGCCTTCCATGGTGACGACGGCCTGACCGATGAGGTTGTCGAACTCGAGCGTTTCGAGAAGGTCGGTGTTCCAGATGAGCGAACGGTCCGTGACCTTGATGTCGGCGCTCGCGTTCCACACGTCGTGGATGAGCTTGCGGCCCTCTTCCAGAACCTCGCCGGTGCGGAACACCGCGCAGTTGTTCTGCATGGTGCGCTGCATCTGATTGCGCAGTTCGGCGGTCGAGGTCGAGCCGTTGGCATAGCGGAACTTGTCGAGGCGCGAGAGCGCGAGCTCGTCGGCGCTCTTCGGCAGGTCCGCGTGGCGCGCATTCGGCTCCAGGATCTCGGCGCAGCGCAGGCCCGCCGCGCGGCCGAACACCACGAGGTCGATGAGCGAGTTGGAGCCGAGGCGGTTCGCGCCGTGCACGGACACGCAGGCCGCCTCACCCAGCGCCATGAGGCCGGGCACCACCGTGTCGGGATTGCCGTTCTTCAGGGTCAGCACTTCGCCGTGATAGTTCGTGGGAATGCCGCCCATGTTGTAGTGCACGGTCGGCAGAACCGGGATCGGCTCCTTGGTCACGTCGACGCCTGCGAAGATCTTCGCGCTTTCCGAGATGCCGGGCAGGCGCTCGTGCAGGATCTTCGGGTCGAGGTGATCGAGGTGCAGGTAGATGTGATCCTTGTTCTTGCCCACGCCGCGACCGGCGCGGATTTCCATGGTCATCGCGCGGGACACGACGTCACGGGAAGCAAGGTCTTTTGCTGACGGCGCGTAACGCTCCATGAAGCGCTCGCCTTCCGAGTTCGTCAGGTAACCGCCCTCGCCGCGCGCGCCCTCGGTGATGAGGCAGCCCGAACCGTAGATGCCGGTGGGGTGGAACTGCACGAACTCCATGTCCTGCAGCGGCAGGCCGGCGCGCAGCACCATGGCGTTGCCGTCGCCCGTGCAGGTATGCGCGGAGGTGGCGGAGAAGTAAGCGCGTCCGTAGCCGCCCGTGGCGAGGATCGTCATGTGGGCGCGGAAGCGGTGGATTTCGCCGGTGGACTGGTTGAGCGCCACGACGCCGATGCAGCGGCCTTCGGAATCCATCATCAGGTCGAGCGCGAAATACTCGATGAAGAAGTTCGTCTGGTTGCGGACGGCCTGGCCGTAGAGTGTGTGCAGGATCGCGTGGCCCGTGCGGTCGGCGGCGGCGCAGGTGCGCTGCGCGGTGCCCTTGCCGAATTCGGTGGTCATGCCGCCGAAGGGACGCTGGTAGATCTTGCCTTCCACTGTCCGGGAGAAGGGAACGCCCCAGTGCTCCAGCTCATAGACAGCGGCGGGCGCGTTGCGCACGAGATACTCGATGGCATCCTGGTCGCCGAGCCAGTCCGAACCCTTCACGGTGTCGTACATGTGCCAGCGCCAATCGTCCGGGCCCATGTTGCCGAGGGAAGCGGAAATGCCGCCCTGCGCCGCGACCGTGTGCGAGCGCGTGGGGAACACCTTGGTGATGCAGGCGGTGCGGAGCCCGGCCTGCGAGCAGCCGACGGTGGCGCGAAGGCCTGCGCCGCCGGCACCCACGACCACCACGTCGAAGGTGTGGTCGATGATGTTGTAGGCCTTGCCGTTCGTTGCTTGAGCCATGAGTGAATTCCTTAAAGCAGAATGCGGCCGAGGCTGACCTTGAGAATGGCGTAGAGGCAGGCCACTCCGATGATCGCGGCATAGAAATTGTTGGCGATCGTGGCGACGATCTTGAGGCCCTTGTCGTGGACATAGTCCTCGATCACGATCTGCATGCCGAGGCGCATGTGGTTCGCCACCGAGATCACCGCGAGGATCAGGATGATTGCGACGAGCGGATGCGAAATGACAGCGATCGCTTCCTGGTAGGACGGCGAGCTTGCCAGCGCCGCGACGATGATCACGAAGGAGATGATGAGCGGAATATTCGCCACCGCCGTGACGCGGTGGGCCCACCAATGCTCGACGCCGTGACCGGCCGCGCCGAGGCCCTTCACGCGGGCGAGCGGAGTGCGCATGGAAACGCGGGTATCAGCCCTGTTGTCGGCCATCTGTCCGTCTCCTTAGAACGCGAGGAAGGCGATCACCCAGATCGCCAGGGTCAGCACGATGGAGCCGACGAGTGTGAAGCGGGCCATGTTGATGCGCTGGACCGGCTCCATGCCGTAGCCGAAATCCCACACGAGGTGGCGCACGCCGCCGAGCATGTGGTGCATGAGAATCCAGGTGTAGCCAAACAGGATCAGGTAGCCGAGGGGCGAACCGAAGAACCATTGCACGGCGTCGAAAGCCGAGGGACCGGAGGCCAGGGCCACGAGCCAGATCGCGAACAGCGCGATGCCGCCGTAAAGCGCGATGCCGGTGATGCGGTGGACGACGGACATGGCCATCGTCCAGCTCCAGCGGTAGACTTGAAGATGGGGGGACAGGGGCCTCGGGGCCAGCTTCGCCTCAGCCATGGTAATCACTCCTGATCGGCGACGTAACGCCGCCCGTAGTTTGGAATGGTTCGTAACGGAAGCGCGGGGACACCGCAATGCGCCTTCTGCCCAAGTTTGTGACAAACGGCATACTTCGTCATTTGCGAAGTGTGCCGCACCCCTTCTCATGGCACAATTTTTAATTATTCTTATCTACCTTCGCGAATGACGAAGGAAGCCTATGCTATTCGATCTGACCGACCTGAGCCTCTTCCGCCACGTGGTCGAGGCGGGCAGCATCACCCATGGAGCGGCGCGGGCCAATCTGGCGCTCGCCGCCGCCAGCACCCGCATCCGCAACATGGAAAAGTCCCTTGGCGCCCCTCTCCTCCTGCGCAACCGCCAGGGCGTCGTTCCGACCCCAGCCGGGCGCACCCTGCTGACACATGCGCGGAGCCTGCTCGCCCAGGCCGAGCGGCTGCGGGAGGACCTTGGCTCCTTTACTGGCGGCTTGGCGGGTCAGATCCGAATCCTCTCCAACACCAATGCCCTCACCGAGTTCCTGCCCGAGGCGCTGAGCGCGTTTCTCGCCAAGCACCCGCAGGTTTCCATCGACCTCGAGGAGCGCCTGAGCGATGAGATCGTCGGCCTCGTGGCCGAAGGCGTGGGCGATTTCGGTATCGTGGCGGGTACCGTCGATACGGGGCAGCTCGAGACCTATCCCTTCCGCAGCGACCGCTTCGTGCTCGTGGTGCCGCACGGGCACCCCCTCGCCTCCCGAGCCAGCATCTCCTTCGCCGAGGTGCTCGACCACGATTTCGTCGGCCTCGACCGGGCGAGCGCCCTCCAGCGCTTCCTCGCCGGAAAGGCTACCCGCATCGGCAAGCCGATCCGCCTGCGCGTGCAGCTCCGCAGCTTCGATGCGGTCTGCCGGATGGTGGAGGCCGGCGTCGGCCTCGGAATCGTGCCGGAGACCACCGCCCAACGCGCCGCCCGCACGACGGCGATTGGCATCGTCGATCTCGACGATTCCTGGGCCGCCCGCGACCTGACTCTCTGCATCCGATCCTTGAAGAACCTCCCGCCTTCGGCACGCCAACTGGTGGAGCATCTGCGGGAGCGCCCCTGAGACCGGCAAAAGCGAAGTACTCCTGTAACATTGCCTTCAAAACGCCGTGAGGACGGAATGATTTCTCCCGTGAACCGTCTGCCTTGTACAAGGACGGTCGTGAGGTCTTTCACAGGAGGAAACAATGCGTGGAACGGACAGCGCAGCGCTTATCGCAGCCATCGGCTTTCTCACCTTGGCGCCTATTGGGGCCGCTCAGGCACAGAACGCAGATACAAGCTTCTTCGTCACGAGTGCAGGCTCCGGCAAAGGAGCCGATCTCGGCGGGATCGAGGGGGCCGATCGGCATTGCCAGACGCTGGCCGAGGCCGCCGGCATTCGCGGCAAGATGTGGCGGGCTTATCTTTCCACTCAAGGCGCCAACGCCGTCAACGCCCGGGACCGCATCGGCCGAGGCCCATGGCAGAATGCGAAAGGCGTCGTGATCGCCAAGGACGTTGCCGATCTCCACAGCGCCGGCAACAACCTCAACAAGCAGACCGCGCTGACCGAGAAGGGCGAAATGGTGAAAGGCCGGGGCGACCAGCCCAACGAGCATGACATCCTCACCGGATCTCAGGCCGACGGCACCGCCTTCACGGGAGCCGAGGACCGGACCTGCGGCAACTGGACGAAGAGCGGCACAGACGGCGCGGTGATGGTCGGCCACCACGACCGCATGGGGCTGAACGAGGAGCCGCCCGCCAAATCCTGGAACACCTCTCACCCGTCTCGCGGCGGATGCAGCCAGGATGCCCTGAAGAGCACCGGCGGCGCGGGCCTGTTCTACTGCTTCGCGGCCAATTAATTAGGCGGCGAAATCGACCGCCGGCATCGGGAGGCCGCGGCGCAGGCATGCGGCTTCCAGGGTGTTGCGCAAAAGGCAGGCGATGGTCATGGGGCCGACGCCGCCGGGAACCGGGGTGATGGCGGAGGCCACCTTTGCCGCCTCCGCATAGGCCACGTCGCCCACCACCTTGGTCTTGCCCTCGCCGGCGCTCGGATTCGGCACGCGGTTGATGCCCACATCGATCACGATGGCGCCGGGCTTCACCCAGTCGCCCTTGACCATCTCGGGCCGTCCGACGGCAGCGACTAAAATGTCGGCCTCGCGGCAGACCTGGGGCAGATCCTTCGTCTTGGAATGCGCCACCGTGACCGTGCAGCTCTGCGCGATCAGCAATTGCGCCATCGGCTTGCCGACGATGTTGGAGCGGCCCACCACCACGGCATTCAAGCCCGCGAGATCGCGGCGCACGGATTGGGCGAGCAGCAGGCAGCCCAAAGGCGTGCAGGAGACGAGGCCCGGCACGCCGGTCATCAGCTTGCCCGCATTGATGGGGTGGAAGCCGTCCACGTCCTTGGCCGGGTCGATGGCCTCGATCACCTTCTGCGCGTCGATCTGCTTCGGCAGCGGCAGCTGCACGAGAATGCCGTCCACCGCCGGGTCCGCATTGAGCTGCGCCACGAGGGCCAAAAGCTCGGCCTCGGAGGTCGAAGCGGGCAGCACGTGCTCGAATGAGCGCATGCCGACCTCGACCGTCTGGCGGGCCTTGTTCTTCACATAGAGCTGGCTTGCCGGGTCCTCCCCGACGATGACCACGGCGAGTCCCGGCGTCACGCCCTTACCCGACAATTCCCGGACCGCATTGGCGATGCGGGCGCGAAGACCCTCGGCATAGGCTTTTCCGTCGATGATCGTGGCGGTCATGGCTGTGCTTGTCCTGTCAGAACGGCAATGTCTTTGGCGAGGGCATCAGTATCGCCGGTGATCAGAAATGTCTTCAGCCGGGCGGTCGCGCCGGTCTCCAGGCTGACGGCGGAGGCCGGGCGCTTCAGCGCCTTGGCGAGAAGGCGCCTCACCCCGTCGTTGGCTGCCCCGTCCTCGGGCGCGGCCCGCACGCGGACCTTCAGGACCGGCTGGCCGTCCGCCAGGGTTTCCACCCCATCGATGGCATCCCGTCCGCCCCGGGGCGTCACCCGCACGCGCAGCTCGAGCCCCTCGGGGCGAGCGCGCCAGGGCGGCATGCTGTCCCTCTTAGATGGCAATGGGGATCAGGTAATCGACGATCAGCTTCTGAATGAAGATGATGAGCAGGATCAGGATCACAGGAGAGATATCGACCCCGCCCAGATTGGGCATGATGTTGCGGATCGGGCGCAGCACCGGCTCGGTCAATGCGTCCAGGAACTTCCAGATCGAGCGGACCAGCTCGCTGCGGGTATTGACCACGTTGAAGGCAACGAGCCAGCTCAGGATCGCCGCAGCGACGATGACGTAAGTATAGAGCTGCAGGGCGATCAGAATGACTTCTAGCAGAGCGCGCATGGGTAAACCTGTCAGGATCGGGCGTTGCTCATGTAACCTCCCAAGCGGGGCTGAACAACCCATCAGATCCGAAAACCGGCCCCTCCCCTTCAAAACGCCGTCCCCTCCGCCGCTCTGGGCGATTGACAGAGGGAAGCCGGGAGGCCTAAATCGGCCCGCTTGGTCTTGAAAAGCGACCGGGGCTGTAGCTCAGATGGGAGAGCGCTGCAATCGCACTGCAGAGGTCAGGGGTTCGAATCCCCTCAGCTCCACCAAGTTTTTCGGCTAAGGCGTTGAATAGATTTGGCTTTTATAGCTCTCATTTGACTCAGTCCCAACTCCAGTCCCAATTTGGTCTGCCCTTAATAACGCCTATGAGAGGCGCAGCCCTCAGTGTTCCCATCTTCCGGCTGTAGCCCGTGGGCAAAGGCAGCGCAGAAATCCAGCGCTGTGCGGCTAAAAATATGAGGTCCGATCCACTCGCAGCCAGTTGGCAGCTTCGGAGTTCAATCGTCTGACCGACCGCCTCATACCCGGATATACCTTCTGCCACGACGTAAATGTCGTCTGAAGCTCTAAATACACTGAGGAATGAGAACGTGGGTGTTGCTGCCCAAACCGAGAGCGAAGCCCAGATGGACAGCTCGATGCTACATTACCCCCGGGGCTCCCCTGCGCGTCCTGCATCGATCCTTATCGGGTCGGCTTACCAAGTTACGATTTTTCCATCTTTCTGACAGCGGTGTTAGGTGGCCTACCGGGACCGCCCTGTTCCCCTACTTGAGCTGAGAGATCGCGGCTCGCGGGCGAATAAATCCTTCCTGGATGGCGGTGTATTTCGGCGTCCCGAGCTTTTCCTAAACAGCTGTTAAGGAGTGGAAACCTAGAGGCACCGAGGGCAAGGAATAACGTAACTCATCGCAGCGATGCGACGAATACGAGAAACACAATAATCCCAAGCAGAAACATCCACCAATACGTTCCATATTCGGGTGTCTTAGTAGGCGATGGCGTTGTGGAGCTTATCGGCTTTTGTTGAGATGATGGAATGGATGTTGAGCTTGGAGATTGGTGAGCCGATGATCCAGACGTCTTGGAGTGTTGTATCGGCGCCGGCGAGCTTTTTGCGGTTGCCGAGGAACTAGCCCGAAGACTTTGAAGAAGAGCTTGGTTTGCCGTAAGGCCGCTGGTGTTTGGTGCGTTGAGCGTGCCGGCATTCACGCCCATGTTCGAGGTCGTGACTTTGCTCCCCGCCTTGGAGGAAGCAGGAGAGTTGTTGGAGTTTGCCGGGGCTTGTACCGCGCCCACACCCTTGGGAACCGAAGATCCAGACAAGCTAGGAGTAGTTGAGCGCGAACTGGAGAGAGGCGCAGATTGGCCAAGCATCCCCTGTAGAATTTGCTGATTTCGTGTGGTCGAGGTTGCCGAAGTAGATGCTTGGTGCTGATTTGCCTTGGGCTGTGGTCGCGCTTTTTGCTGTCGAGAGCGCCTGCCCAGGCGGAACAGCGCCTCATCTTCCGTCAACTGAATGATCTGCGTCTGGTTCTCAACTGTGATGCCGACATTCTCATACGGCCTACCAAAGTGTTTGCCTTGATAGGGCGGATCTACGAGCCCTGTGGCACTGATCCACCGGCCTTCCCAAGACTTTCCGGGGCGGGCACTGAGATTAGTGAGCCCCTCTGACCAGATTGTCAGTTTTACAGACTGGCCTAACCAGTTCCCGAAGTTGATGAAAACGTATGGCTTGCCCTTGCCTTTGCCTCTTTTTCCAACGCCCTCGAACACCGATACAACTTTTCCGACAAGCTCCACTCGATTGCCGACCTGTGCCAAAGCCGCAGCGTAGTCTGCGGCGTCGATCACGGTGAACGCACCAATATAGTTGATTACATGTGGCGTCTGCGGAATCGCCGCTGGCTTGTCCTCCGCGGGAAGCCCTCGATCTGCGAGGAAGTCAGCAAGTGTGGGTACTGCTTCAATTGGCGATTGGCAGATCCGAGCAAAACGCTCTGCGGTCGTAGCCATTGACGGCATACGCAAGAGCGCATTGAATACTTCTGAGCCATATGGATCAGCATAATCGTTCGCCTTGAAGATGATCGTATTGCCACCTTCCCTGAAGCGGTCGTGTAGGGTTGGGTCGGCCTGAACAGCTGCAAGGCTTACATCGGTCGCAATGAACGAAAAGCGGTCCATTTCTGGGCCGTGATGCTTCGCACTTCGACCAGGGTGCTGAAAGTGCTTGTGTCCAAATTCCGAACCGTTGCCACGGGGCATGCCAGGAACATACATCCCATCGTAGTCAATCAGACGAAGTTGCCCCCCTGAAATCATGACATTCATATTTTGAATGTCGCCATGCGCAACGCCGTGCTGGCCGAGAAACCCGGCAAGAGCCTGGAAGTCCTGGCGCAGCTTCCCAACTGCTTTGCTGTCCTTAGAGATCCTGTTTAAGTAAAGCTCAAGAGTTTCACCCTGAACCCAGTCCATCTTAACAACGGGAAAGCTTCTTCCCCGAACGCGAATGCCGTCAGGTTGGAAATCGAACGCCACAAAGTAGGAGCTGCCGATATTCTTGAGGCCCGCAGATATCTGTGCGTAGCGGCTCTGGATGTCCGGGACCTCTCGATGGAAGCATCGGACAGCATACTTCTTTGCCCCAGTTTCGACAGTGTACGTGAGGGCAAAGCCTCCTGAGAGCGCCAGTGGCA
Organism: Microvirga sp.; assembly: GCA_041913065.1. Classification (GTDB taxonomy): domain Bacteria; phylum Pseudomonadota; class Alphaproteobacteria; order Rhizobiales; family Beijerinckiaceae; genus Microvirga. The sequence goes on from JAYSGD010000002.1 coordinate 352,144, forward strand.
AGCCAAGAGGTGTTGTTTTCAGGCTGCCTTTCTTAAGCTCCGGATCACGAAAAGCGTGCTCCGGACTTTGGACAGCTTCATTCAGATCTATGCTGCTCGGATAGCTCATTCACGCGGGCCATAACTACTAGGGTCGTATCATCACGGCGCAAGCGCCCTTCCACTCGCTCCGTCTCAACGAAATCTGCGAATAGTTCGTCCGTTGTTAGGCTCAATAAGGTCGCGAGTGACTTTCCATCACGTCGTTCAAGGCACCATCGCCCCAGAGCATCGGTCATAAGCAGAAGGACTGGCTCGGACAGCTCCGCGACCTGGACAGGTTGAATTGCCGCCTCCAGAAGCTCGGGGGTAACAAGCCTGTTGTGAGTTCTAGAGGTCGAGAGAAGAATCGGTGCGGCGTCGAATTGGTCAGCTGTCGTGTAGGGAAAGCTGGAAACAAACTCTAATCCGTCCGCTATGATAGCGACACTGTCGCCTATACCAAAAATGTATGCCTTGCGGCCGTCTGTGGATGCCGTCACACCTAATAAGGTTGAGAAGCTGCCACGATCAAACGCGGCTTGCTGCATCCACGGGAGGGCATCCCGGTCGTAGTTTTTCTCGTAACTAGCTATAGCTTCTGAAAGCCAATCTCGATCGATATGATTATTGAGTAAAAACTTCTGACAAAGGAGTTCAGCCCAAGGTGCGGGGTCATAGGAAACCGTGGCGCCATCACAGATGGCGCACACAAGGCCATCCTGAGAACCTGCCCATCGGTCCTCGTTAGGCGTTGACGGATGCTTAGGCACGGAAAACCCCCGGGTAATCCGGAGGGGTTGTAAACTTTCCGGCTTTTCGGAGGGTTCTTTATCGATCGGCTGCAAGTCGAGGCCGTGTCCCTATCTCGAAGAAGTTTGCAATATCCATAGGATCAGCGTTGAACATGAAGCCCTTGGCTCCATCATCCACGGTGTATCCCTTGTCGGCTGCCATCTTTGCAATGTGGCCCGGCAGTGAGCTCGACATTCCAAAAAGTTGCTTGGCATAATTATCCGGTAGGCCAGCCTCCGACGAGGGGAACTGGATACCTTTGCCCCCAAGCGTCGAAATATGGATGTTGAACAGCAGGCAGGCGCCGTCGTTTGTCGCAATCTGCTGAATTACAGAAGCGATTTGCTCCGGATTTCCATCTGTGCTCGCTCCATCCGTGACATGGAGGACGATGGGCGGGTAGCTGTGCGGGTGCGCGTCGCACCAACCAGCCAAGTCCTCGGCAGCCTTCGTCAGGGCTGCGCACATGGGCGTTCCGCCGCTTGCTGTGGGCGAAAACCAGACAGGAAATCCGATCTTCCTTTCAAGAACGCCGCCCGCACCGTCGTCTTCCAGCTTTGTTCTTTGCTCAACGCGCAGTGGTGTTTCCGCAAGCTTGGAAATGGGATGTACAACAACGCCAGAAAGGGCTCCACCAAAGCCTGAGGCAGCGCCAGAGCCTCCGTACGCAATGACACCAACTTCAAAGTAGTCGCGAACTCCGTCTGCCTTGGTGCAGTTGGTTACGAGCGTGTAGATTGTCTTGTTAAGGGCATCTGCGACGAAGTCGGCCTTACTCTTGCCTGTAACCATCTTCTCGTCCATCGATCCTGACTGGTCGATAACGAACAATATACATGTGGGATTGTCGCGGCTAATTTCGGCGGAGTAAGACATCGAACTTTCCGTTGCTGAACGTCGGCTATTCGTTCGTACCGATCAAACCGTCGAGCTTCAAGACATAACCTGGACAATTCCCAATCTTCCTAAACGTCGTCAAATGGTTACAGGCGTCAAACGTGAGCTGGAGTTGGTTGTTGACATATCTCAGGAGCGGATTGCCTCACAAACGCACGTGGCATTATGAGTATTGGCCTAGGCCCGTCGAAGATTACTCAACCGGAAGTTTGGCGGCAGGGAAACTCAAACTTTGCTGGATAACGCGACTTTATATTGTATATTGACGAATGAAAAGTATGTCCTGGGATTAGCTGAGTGGTGAATCCGCCTGGTCCAAGCCGAACTAAGTGCGCATTGCGTTTTGATTTCTACATTTGGTATCTGCGATAGTCATCCGACCTGGAGCTTTGGGGGCAACATGCCGGTGCCTGTAGCGCGGCTAATATCCTACTTTCTTCCAGCCGCAGTTGTTGTGCCTTCATCACTTGTCTGGCTGTCTCTGTACAATGAGCCATCGGCAGTATGCGTTCGTGGATCTATTGACGAGCGATTTGAAAAAACCATTGCGGCTCTTGATAGCACCGTCGATCTCGGTCTCACATTATCGGTGAGCTTGGTTGGCCTAGGCGCAGCGCTGTTGGTAGGGCTCACCTCCGACCTTGCGCCCGACGTGAAACTTACGCGTCCTATGCGGGCCTTGATTTTCGTTGCAATTTTGCTGTTCGCACAATCTGCAATGGCTGGGGTTTGGTGGCGATTGGGAATAGCAAGTGTCTGGCTAAACCAATGCACGAACTGGATCACGGAACCATTCCTTTTCGGACGCTATCAGGCAGACTTTATCTTCTTCGTCGCCGGCCTGTTCGCACTTTTGATCCTCGTTTTGGTCAGCACTTATGGCCGGCATCAAGAAGCTACACGGTAGGATTAGATGAAACCACTTCATGTAATTGTTTGGGGTGTATCCATAGTGGCGGTAACTGCTGTCGGGGGTACATCTCACGCGCAAACGTCAGCACAGACCGCTGGACCTGGTTCTCCAGAGGCATCGGCAGTTGCGAATGAACTACAAGGCTGGTCAAAACGAACAGGCGTGATACTCACAGAAACAGCGTCTGCCTACATTCACAATGCAGCAACAGCCGCAGGGGGTAGCACCACCACTACTGTTACTGGTGGTTCGATCGGTGGCGGACCCGTTGGGGCCGTCGTAGGCGGGGTTCAATCTTCAACTGGTGTTGTCACCGGCGGCCTTATACCAAGACTAAACCTAAATGTAATCGGCCCGGCGCTTGAGGCGCTTCCGACGGTCAAAATCGTCGTCAAGCCTGTTCCGCCCCGTGACTTTGAAGTGAATATCAATGGCAAAAACTATCCGGCGACGGAGAAAGCACTCTATGGGGTAGCGCCAGGGACAGTTGCCGTCACAGTGACCCGGAAGGGAAGGCGCCCCTGTGTGTGGAATGGAACTGTCGTCAGTGGCGCCGAGCAAGAAGTCAGCTGCCGGCTATAGGTGGCTACAGGTGCTGGAGGACCTTGATTGGCTCGAAACCTTCACCTATCGCCAAAAAGCGGCTCAGGTCGGCAGGCTGCACCACAGCCTACTTCGCGAGGATCTTTGACAGGATGGCTCCGGGTGCAAGGTCTGGTGCAGCGTCATCCTTGACGATGCCGTCCGCTGTCGGACGGAACAGCGATGCGAGCACAAGTGCACGTTCTTTCTCGTCCGCCTTCTCGTCTGCCGTGAGGGCAAGATAGGTTAGCGCCATTGTGGCGCGTTCCTCCGCATCGATAGCCAGATGGTGTTCACTCAGGAACAGCCGGACCAAGACACGGGCAACCCAAAAGATGATCGTGGCGCCGACCGCCCCCATAGACGCAAATACGAACAGAACGGCAGGCGGGCGGTTGGCGGAGGCGAGGTTGACCATGTGCTGCCCAAGCTCATAGAGCCCAAAGCCAAGGGCGGCACTGGCCGCCACGGCAAAAATCATGATGGCGATACCGTACGTTGCGGCGTTGCCACGGTGCTTTCCCGCCTTGGTGGTCCAGTAATCAACCGGCGCCTTAAGCTTCATGTGCTCCCGGTACAGTTGCTCGGTCTTTTGGAAGCTCTCAACCGCCGCCGTGATTTCGTTATCCTTTTTGGCTTGGTATCGGCTGAGGCGGTGCTGGAATAGCGCCTGCATCACCCGTACAAACTTCCGGTTATAGGCTTCCGCCTTTGTGAACGTCTCCGCCTGTGCTCGCCCTTGGCTATCCAGGTCTGCAAGGGTGGTGTTGTGTTTCTCGATAAGGCTGCTTAGCGCCCGGCGAGCGGCAGCGGGTGCTTTCGGTGTGATGCCGGCTTCATACCCATAAGCGGCGATGACGCCACGTAGCATGGCTGGGTGCCTGAAAGCCTGTTCCGCTGTGCGGCCAGTTTCGTTCATGAGAGCTGTCAGCGCCCCCGCTGCTACCTTATCCCCATAGTCCTCACGAATTTGCTCGATGAACTTGCCAGCCGGGGACGCGGCGGTGGGGATACGGGAGGGCGCAAAAGCACCCAGGAAGTTGGCTTTGACGTTTTCCGGGTTCCACTGACCTGAGCGCCAGTGCTGAACGCCTTGGATAGCCTCATTATGAATTTGTGCGACTAGATTTCGTAAATGGTTAAACGCCACGTCAGTAGATACCCCGCGTTCGTTTAGCCAGCCGTAGAAATTACGCTCACGAGCAATGAACTCGTCCACCCCCTCAGGAGAGTAAAAACGCATCACACCCCCATTAGAACCAAGGTCAACTTCAAATGCGGGATCAGGGGATGTCATAGAGGGTTTCCGGAATTACTTGATCGACTGTCATGCAGGCATTGCGCCAGGCTGATAGCCATGTGTGTTACAGTATGCCCGGTTAGCCAAGAGCGACCGGGGGGCAAGGCTGATGTTGTATGGATTTATCGACAGAAAGCATCGTGCTGCATTTGAGGCAGCCCGGGCAGAGCATCAGCGCGGAGGTCCTTTGGCCAAGTGCTGCGGTGCGCGCACCCGCTCTGGAGGGACGTGCCGGATGGTTCCTCTAACCGACCATTCCCGATGCCTTAAACACGCTGGCCCGGCCGCTGCGCGCCGATACAGGGAGCAGCAAATCCGTGAGCTTGCAGCGGGCAGGTTGGAACCAGCGGTGTTCGCGGAGGCGGAGCGGCGCCGTGCTGTGAACCGCCTTCGCTGGACCTGGAAGAAAGATCCATGGTTCCCAGGCGTCACACTAGATCTAGGGGTGCATGAAGATGCGTTCCAGCAAGCACTAGCGGCGTTCGGCTGGCATTTGGATGGCATGCCGCCTGCTGTCGTGGATTGGGCTCGCTGGCGGTTCCGCCGGCTCATGGTGGACAGGCAACGTCCAGGTGAATGGGCAGAGTTAGCAAGCGAGCTGCGCACACGGATTGAGGCGGCCGGCGACGCGCCGGATGAACCCCGCAATGTTGCTGGAATTACCCCAGCATTCTCAACTCCGGATAGGATGCCTGTCTATTCACGTCGGCGATCATTGGACCTACAACAGCAATCAGGCTGCATAGTCCAAACGCCACGCGGCCCAGTTTTGGCGTCTAGTGATGTCGGCGACATCTCGCCAATTTTGGTGCAGTATCACAGAGAACTTGCGCCGATCCTTGCCCGTTGTGAAGCGGACAAGGACCGAGCACGTGTTGTAGCGGCCTTCCGACAACTTATTGCCGAGCCCGATAATCCGGCAGCGTACCTAGGTTGGATAGCCACGCTGCGAATGGTACTTTAGACCCTATTGAAGCCTACACGACAGTCTGTCGCGGGCGGTAGGCCGCGTTTCTTTCGCCAAATACGGGTGAATCTACGGCAGCAATCCAATGCCTGATCGCCGCGATCGAAGTGATTAAAGTCCCTACCATCAAAAAAGGTGCATCCGAACTTATATGCTGCCTCTCTGGAGCCCCATGGCAAACCGGGTTCATCCGGAATGAAGAGACAGTGGATCACATCCTGATCGGCACAATCTCCAATACGAGCCCGCCACCCGTCGAGGACCTTCGGGCCGCGCAGGGTCGCTGCAACAGGCAGATCAGGCTTGGATGGATCGACATCGATCGTCGCTACATGGGGGATAATTTCGACCGCCCCGTCCACATGAAGTGCTGCCACGAATGAACCAGGAAAGAGATCAATAGTCTGCGGGAATATGAGAGAGGGAGACATGTTACAATCCATTTAGGTTGGGCTTGCGATGTTCGCCGTCCGCCTTAGGCGCGTTGATCGTGCGATGATCGCGCGCCATTTGTGGCGCGTTCATCGCGACGATCACCTAAGGCATAGGATGATCATCGCAGCGATAGTTTGCGACGATCTGCGTCGATCGCCGTGACCCCACGCATGCGGCGCGGGTCTATTTACTCATCATCCCGCCTCCCCTATGGCGTTCATCATCGTGGCAAGCTTGGCGTCGGCATCAGGCGCCACCAACACGACGTTACGTTCATGTCGGGATTTTGGGTCCTTCCGTCTCTCGACGGTCACAACACCGGCGCGGCGGAGTTGATCTACCAACACGGCCACCATTGGCGCCTCAAGGCTATACCGCTCGTGAAGCAGCCCATAGACGCTCTCCTTCGCGCGGCGGTCAGCAAGCGGTGGGCGCCCATCAAACCCAGCGCCGATGGTTACAACAATGCCTGTCATATCCAGACCGGAAAGACCAACCGCGGGTCCTTTGGAGCGCGGGCGGAGAATGGCTACGGTCTCAAACACAGGTTTGGTGGGGTCGCGGGCGTCCGCAGCGAGCAACTGGATCAAATCTCGCTCAAACCAAGTAGTCTGACCCGTCGGGCCATAGTTGGATTTCGCTGCGTCCATGCGCACCCAGCGGTGAGCATCGGCGGGCGAAAGCCCAAACGAACGTGCGCTATCTTCCCCAAGGGGAGCTAGCGTGAATACGCTGCGCATAGCGCCCGTGATGGCAGACGAGCCACGCACGGCGTGTTGATCGCCAGAGCGACCAGCGGCCGCTTTCGCAGTATGCGTCACTACGAGAGTTGCAGTATCAGTCTCGCCGGCGAGCTTCGACAATGCCGACATAATTGCCTGCATATCGCCGGCGTCATTCTCATCGGCACCGCGGACACACGAAGCGAGCGTATCCAGGATAACTAGTGCGGGGCGATCCTGCCGGATAAAATCGGCAAGCGCCTGGAACTGAGGGGTTGGGCGGAGAGGCTCCCTCTGACCAGAGCGTTCAAACAACACGAGGGGGTGGTTAGCTCCGAAGATATGAAGCGGGTGTTTGAGATCAGCCGGGACAAGGCCAAAGCCTTTGAGGACGGCGTCTATCCGGCGGCCGATTTCGTCCGCATCATCCTCGTTCATGACCGCTACCACCGGCCCGGTGAACTCAACTGGGCCACCGATCAGACCACCGTTCTCGGCGACGATTGCCAGCCCGGTCTGGAGACCGAGCGTGCTCTTGCCGACACCAGGCGCAGAAGCCCACCCGGCCACTTTCCCACGCTGGAGACCAGGAGCCACGAACCTCCGCACTGAACGGGGCTCAACCACGTAGTTTCGCCCAATAGTAAGCGGCTGGAGCATCGAAACCGGGGCACCTGCGCGAACGATGGAGCCGAGCGCCTGCCGGCATGTCGCGGTATCAACGCCCCGGCCCTCCAAGTCATCGAGCATTGCAGCCGCAGCGGTGGCATCTGCTTTGCCGATGCGCGTCACAAGAGCCCGCGTCTCTTCATCGGCAAAGTCAACTAGGCCGACGGTAGCCTCGCCGCCACGTTGATAGAGTTGGATGAGGTCGCCAATCACAAAGGCGGCTTGGGCGGGATGCTTCATCTCGATCCCACCGATATTGACACCAGTTCCTAAGTCTACAAACGGTAGGAGGTCACGGGCCGTCCGGAGTGTCTCAAGCGCCAACATGGCTGGCCTCCGTGCTTTCAAGAATTGCCTTAAACTCCGCTGCGGTCAGGCGCAGCTCGTACCGTTGTCCGCCATGAGCGTGCGAGAAGATGGCAGGGCGAGGTCGATTTGTATGGATCACGGCCTTGTTTCGCCCGCCACCATAATCCCATTCGAGTGGGTCAGCGCAGGTTTCACCATGAAACCGGGCAGGATCGCGCAGAATGTCCGCAACCGTTATGATGGTACCGTCGTCCATGCAGATTTGGTGCGAACCGAACAGAAGTGTTGGCTCGCCTGTGTCTGCGAAAAGATATGTGTCATCCACGGGCAGCCCTCTAGCCGTAGTGGAGGTGTGGTGGCTAGCTTGGTTCTCGCCGCGCTTCATGCGAAGCATTTGGGCCTTGGGTTCCACTGCAGCCCTAAGACGTGCCTCGATTTGGTGGAGGGTCGCGCGCTCATGGTCAGCTAAAGGTGGAACAGCGGTCAGCGTATCGAGAAGTCCACCATTATGGATCGCCACGGCTCGGGCCGTAGGATTGTGCTCCAGCCTGGGGTCGGTAAGGACTGCATCCCCCTCAAACACCAGGCGCTCAGGGTCGCAACTGGCGGCTGTGTCGATGGCCGAGCGAATGAGGATTGCGCCTGCCTTGGTCACGAAGGCATAACCATCCCCTGCAAGCACCATGCGGGCATGGACACGCTTTGCAAATGCCCGCGCATCACTGCCATCCTTTACAAACGTGTAAAGGTGTACCCCACCCCCGATGGTCGATGCTTTAGTCTCTCGGTTTCGGATGCCAGTTGAGACAGAAGCCCGACAGACCCGGGCAGCCTTCCCGACTTCGGGGAAGAGCTGGATCAAATACTTCTCGAACCCACCGGCCGCAGCGATTTTGGCCCGGAGATGTTCCGGCAGGTCTTTGCCATCATGGTCGAAGCAGACCAGTGCCGGCCGCTCCGCCCCATAGGTCGCCCAGCCTTTCGTCCGCGCGATGGCGTTTGGCTGCCGGGCAAGCCGGGATTTTGTCGTCAGAGGAACCTGGTCGCGCGGATCGACGAGCTGCCCGGTGGCAAGTGCCTCATGAGAGTTGAGGCTCTCCAGCAGCCGGCCGAGGTGGCGCGCGGGGTACTCTGGGTCCAATTGGACACGATGCACCATGCCATCGCACAGGTTGGGCTCTCCAATCTTTACCGGAGAGCCCTCAGGCGAAATGCCATAGGACTTGGTGAGGGGAGCATCGCTGTTGATGCGAACGAACTCGATGGGAGTAGCGTTCGGCGGCGCAGCTAGCATGCTATCGCTGCTGGTGATATCCATGGGTCGAACTTTCTGGCTTGTGAACTTGGCTCTCGGGCCGGGTCGAGATTTCGGAACCACTGCGGTGGCATCCGCCGCGTGTTTCATTTGGGTGGCTGAGTTAGCTGTTTGCTCGCGCGGCGAGGCGGGCTTCGACCCAAGTCTCCACCTCACGCAGGCTCCACCGCACGGACCCGCCGATACGGGCGGGCTTAGGAAACTTACCAGCGGCAATCATCGCGTAGATGGAACTGCGGCAGCGGCCGGCGATAAGCTCAACCTCCTGCCGGCGAATAAGACGATCCTTCATGTTCTGGCCTCTTGTGTTCAAGTCCGGCAGAACCTGGACGGATCTGGATGATTTCGGCACCCACAGGAAATCAAGATTTCCTGGCGGGGTCAGACAGAGGATGCGATTTGGACCAAGCGCCGGAACGTACTGGGGTGGAGGTCAGCCTCGCATGCGGCTGCGCCTAGGCCGGTTTCGCCTGCAATGTGAGCAGCATCACGATCAGCTTTGGACACATAACTTCGCCAACGATCCCAACTACGATCACTAAACGCCGAACCAAGCTCCTCATTCAGGCGCTGACGTGTCTCATCAATGGCTTTCCTTGATCGGCCCGCCTCGAAATACACAGCCAGGACAACCCGTCGTTGGGCCGCCGCCTTAAGATCGCGGAGTTCTCGTTTCCCCCGCACCTTCTTACGCTGGCAAACTGCAATCGGTTCAGCCCCGGATTGAGCCATCTCATATAGATCCCGAGCGAAGGCATGAGCCGGGAACGCATTACCAATGAGCCCACGAAAGTCGTTCATCACACGCGCGGCTGTTTGCGTCCAGCGAGCGCGTTGAGCCTCGTGCGCCTCTTCAGGATCGGAGGGATCGACCGGCTGTTCTGGTGCAGGCATGCCTGGTTCAGCACCCAATCGATCGAGGGTCAGTGTCTCCGCAATCACCGGCCCTGCGACATCTTTTAGAAAATCGATGCTCTCAAAATACGTGCGCCAGCACCTCCGGGCCCTATCAGACGGATCGGCAGCGTTCTCGACCTCCTCGACCAAATCTAGGAGCTGGTCCAACTGGCGATGCAGATCAGCACGTTTGTTGCTCATGGGAAAGCTCAGGCCTGTTTGACAAAGGAAACAACCTTTGCATCAGACATCGGCTCGCAGAATGCGGCCCACGCTCGCATCAACTCGCGTCGTTTATCCAGAGCGTCCCCTCGGCGGTAAGCTCGCTCCGTCTCGTCCCCTATCACATGAGCTAGAGCTGCTTCGGCCACTTCCCGGGGGAAGTGCGTCCGCTCGCCGGCCCAATCCCGAAAGCTCGACCGAAATCCATGAACCGTGATGGCGTCATAACCCATGCGTCTAAGCAGCATTCTCATAGCCATGTCCGACATTGGTTTTCCTGCTTGGCGACTGGGAAAAACCAGCGCGTCGGGCTGGTCATCCGTACGGAGTTTCGCAGCCATTTCGAGGATGCGCATGGTTTCGGGCGTCAGCGGTACGCGGTGTGCACGACCAATCTTCATCCGGTTCGCAGGGACACTCCAAACTTTTGCATCCCAGTCGATCTCGGACCAACGAGCGCCGTAAACCTCCCCTGAGCGGGCGGCTGTCAGGATGGTGAACTCCAAAGCACGAGCAGCAAAAGCATCACGCCCGCGAAGCTTTTCCATAAATACTGGCATCTCGGAAAAGGGCAGCGCCGAATGATGGCCGCGAGTAAGCTTCTGCCGCTTGGGAAGCAGGTTCGCCAAGTGCCCGCGCCATAGGGCAGGATTCTCCCCGGAACGATGACCAAGGGCTTTGGCTGCATCTAAGACCCGCTCAATACGCCCGCGGAGGCGTGATGCTGTCTCAGGGCGCCTGGTCCAGAGCGGCCTCAGCACCTGGAGCACTTCCTCGGTCCCCACCCTGTCCACGGGAAGGTCACGCAAAGGTGCCGCATATTTCGTGAGGGTCATGGCCCATTGATAGCGGTGCTTCGCATTGCGCCACTCAGGAGCCATGGTCTCGACCAGCTTGTCGGCGATTTCGCCGAACGTTGGTACCCGCGCTACTTCGCGGTTGTTCTTCCGACGAACGGCAACCGGGTCTTCACCTGCGGCAAGCTGCTCGCGAGCCTTGGCCGCAGCCTCCCGTGCTTGGGCCAAAGAGACACCTCCTTTACCCGCTTTGCCCAATCCCATGTCCTGCCGCTTGCCGTTGCGGATCGAAATGAACACCCATTTGCGATGTCCTTCCTTGGACACAACCAGATACAGGCCACCGCCGTCTGAATGGCGTCCTGGCTTGCTGATCGTTTCGACTTCTCGTGCTGTCAGTTTATGAAGCGCACGTCCCATGAACACTCCCGTCCCAATTTCAGTCCCAATACAAGGACTGGCACGTGACGGAAAGTAATGGACAAGCTTGGAATGTCAAATTGAGAAAGTGTAATATTTGTAGGGTGTTAACGACCTACAAGAAGGACACTATGGTTCGTCATGGACGGTAGTTTGGTGGACCTCAGCTCCACCAAGCCTTCATTCTTGAAATTCACCAATTCTTACAATGCGTTACGAGGCGTTGGCGCGATATCGCATATCCTGCCTCGCCTAGCCGAGCGCCCTCACCTCAGGCTGATCGCTACGGGCTGATGGTCCGAGGCCGTCGTCTCGGTATCGACGCGGACATCCTGGATCCTATCCGCCATGTTCTCCGACACGAAGATGTAGTCGCGGCAATGCGGGCCTTGCGGCCATTGCTTGAAATCGGCAACGCCGGTCGTGGGCGCATGGGGAGTGTCCCCGTGCCTGACCATCCAGGCATCGACGAATGGCGGAACGCCTGACGCGAAGGGCCTGCGCATCGCGGCATGGAGCGGATCGTCGGGGCCGAGATTGAAATCGCCGCAGACGATGGAGCCGACAGGCGCGGGAAGAGTCCGGTATGGGCCTTCCGAAGTGTCACGATGATTGAGCCGGCTGCGCTTCTCGTTGTTCTCGTGCACCATGCGCATGTGCTCGATCTGAGCCTGCCGGTGCTCGACCGCGTGGTATTCGAGATGGCAGGTGGTGACGCGCACGGGGCCGAAGCTCGCTGCAACGATGGCTTCGAGAGCCTGACGCTGCATGCTCCGGCATTCCGTTGCCGGCCAGGGAAGCATGTGGCTCGTGATCTCCAGCACGGGCAATCGCGAGAGGATCATGTTGCCGAAGACCTGGCGGCGGCCCTTCTCGTCCCGCCGCTCGACGGCAGGGCGGAAGATGGGCGTGTAGCCGGGCAGAAGATCGCTCAGGATCGCAGGCTGGTCCTCGCCGCCGTCATGCGGCGCGAAGCCGTGCGAGATCTCCTGGAAGCAGAACACATCCGCATCGCTCAGCGCCCTTGCCGTCCCGACGATGCGTTCGAGATCGACCCTGCCGTCGCAGCCGAGGCCCCATTGAATGTTCCAGGTGACGAGCTTCATCAGCGGATGCCTGCGCGCATGAAGGACTGAACGAACTGCTTCTGGAACAGAAGGAACGCGAGTAGCAGCGGCGCCATGGTCATGACGGTGGCCGCCGTGATCACGGACCAGTCCACGCCGGTCTCAGGCGCTCCGAACACGGCGAGCCCCACGGTGAGCGGACGGCTCTCCACGGAGTTGGTGACGACGAGCGGCCAGAGGAAGTTGTTCCAGTGATAGCTTACGGAGACGAGGCCGAAGGCGATATAGGTCGTCCTGCCGAGAGGCACGAAGACACGCCACAGCACGCCGAAAGAAGAGGCGCCTTCCACGCGCGCGGCTTCCACGAGCTCGTTGGGCACGCCCTTGAACGTCTGGCGCAGAAGGAAGATGCCGAAGGCCGAGGCGATGTAGGGCAGGCCGATGGCGGGAATCGTGTCGAGCAGGTTCAAGGTGCTGATGACGCGGTAATTCTCCACGATCAGCACATCCGGCATGATCATCAGCTGCACGAGCACCAGCGCGAAGAGAACGTCGCGCCCGAAGAACTTGAAGCGCGCGAAAGCATAGGCCGCGAGCGTTGCGATCACGAGCTGGCAGGCAAGCACCATGCTCACGAGCAGCAGCGTGTTCAGGTAGTAGCGCGCGAACGGCGCCTGGTTCCAAGCCTTGACGAAATTGTCGAGCGTCAGCGGAGCGGTGATGTCGAAGCGCGTCGCGTATTCGGACGGGTGAAATGCGCTCCACAGGCTATAGGCCAGCGGCAGCAGCCACAGCAGGGCGAGTATCCAGGCGGCGATGGTCTCGACCGAATGATCTTTCTGTCTCATTGATAGTGAATCCTGCGGTCGAGATAGACGAATTTGGTGAGCGCGACAGCCGCCAGGATCGCAATCAGCGTCACCGTTAGCGTCGCGGCGAAGGCGGTGTCCTGGAAGGTGAAGGCGACCTCGTAGATGTAGTAGAGCAGAAGCGAGCTCGCGTTGTTCGGCCCGCCCTTGGTCATGATGACGAGCTGATCGACGAGCTTGAAGGAGTTGATGAGCGCGTTGATCGAGATGAACAGGGTCGTCGGCATGAGGAGCGGCAGCGTCACGCGGCGGAAGAAGTACCACCGGCTCGCGCCTTCGACTTGGGCTGCTTCCTTCAGCTCGGGCGGGATGGTCTGCAACGCCGCGAGATAGAAGATCATGAAGAAGCCCGCTTCCTTCCAGACCACCATGACCGCAAGGCAGGTCATGACGGTGGAGGGATCGCCGAGCCAGTTATGGCCCGAGAAGCCGAAGCTCTTCAGAACCTGATCGAGCAGGCCGTAGCCGGGCGTGTAGAAGAACAGCCAGATATTGGCGACCGCGATCATGGGAAGAACGGTCGGCGTGAAGAAGGCAAGGCGCAGGAAGGATCGCCCGGCCATCTTCTTGTCCACCCACACGGCCATCAGGAGTGCCAGCGCGATGCTGGTCGGAACGGTGGCGAAGGCGAACACGATGTTGTTGCGCAGCACCTGCCAGAAGACGTCGTCCTCCAGCATGTAGGTGTAGTTTTCCAGGCCGATGAATTCGGATTCGCCGCCCCGGCTCAGCGAGAAGAAGCTGTGATACAGCGTGGCCAGGATCGGGTAGTGCGTGAAGGTCGCCAGGAGAACGACGGCGGGCAGCAGGAGCAGCCAGGCATTGACGTTCGTCATCCAGTTCCTGCGCCTGAGGGCTTGCGGCTCGGCGGCGGTCATGACGGCGGATACCATCGCGTTCTCCTGCGGGATCGGGCGATGCGCTGCGGCGGAAGGCCCCGCCGCAGCGCATGACGGCGGTTACTTGTAGCGGCTCAAGATACGCTCGGACTGCTTCTGAGCGCTGTCGAGAGCTTCCTGCGGGGTCTGCGTGCCGGTGACGGCTGCCTGTACCGCATCGTTCATGATCTTGTAGATGCGGCCGTTCTCATGCACCGAGAGTTCGGCGACCGCATGCTCCAGCTGATCGCGGGCGACGACGGCCTGCGGGAAGTCCTTGACGTAGTTCTTCATGACATCCGTCTGGTAGGCAGCCGGCGTCACGGCCACGTAGCCGGTCTTGATGCTCCAGTCGGCGGCGCGCTCAGGTGCGGTCATCCATTTGATGAACTTCACAGCCGCCTGCTGCTGCTCAGGGCTCGCGCTCTTGAACACATAGAAGTTGCCGCCGCCGGTCGGCGAGCCGCGACGCTCCTTGGCGGGCAGCATGGCGACGCCGAAGTTGAACTTCGCGCCTTCCTTCACCGCGGTCAGGTTGCCCGTGGTGTGCCACATCATGGCCGTCTTGCCTTCGAGGAAGTCCGTGCGCAGGGTGCCCCATTCCACGGCGCCCTTGGGCATCACGCCATCCTTGGCGGCGAGATCGACCCAGTACTGCAGGGCCTCGACGGTCTTCGGCGCGTTGAAGGAGACCTGGTTGCCGGCCTCGTTCATGAGCTTCTGGCCGTTCTCGATGGCGAGCGCCTGGAGCATCCAATAGCCGTAGCCGGTGGAGGGAATTTCCACGCCCCAGCGGGAGACGTTGCCCGAAGCATCCTTCTTCACGAGCTTCTTCGACATCTCGGCCATCTCGGTCCAGGTCGTCGGCGGCTTCTCGGGATCGAGGCCCGCCTCCTTGAAGGCATCCTTGTTGTAGTAGAGGACGATGGTGGAGCGCTGGAACGGAACGCTCCAGGTCTTGCCCTCGACGCGGCCGTTTTCCATGAAGGCCGGATAGAAGCCGTTCAGCCATTCCTTGTCGGCGCCGGCGATCCCGTCGATCGGCACGATGGCCTTCTCGTCCATGAGCGTGAACAGGTCGGTCGAGAACAGAACCGATAGCTGCGGAGGCTGGCCGCCCTTCATGGCGGTCATGGCCTTGGTCATGGTGTCGGTGTAGTTGCCGGCATAGACGGCTTCGACATTGATGTCCGGGTTCTCTTTCTCGAACTGCTGGACCATGTCGTCGATGACTTTCGTGACAGGGCCGCCGACGGCAACCGGATAGTACATGGTCAGATCGACCGCATGAGCGGCGCCAGCACTGGCCAGCGTCATGAAGCCTGCCGTGAGCAGGGCTTTTGTCTTGAACTTCATTGTCCTCCCCCTTCGGGTTTTAGAAGCCATACGCCTGCGGATTGGCGCCGCCTGCGTTCTTTCAGAGGATCAAGCCTCACTGGGGCAATGCGCTGCCCGAGCGACGCTTTCCGCTGTCCCTGTCAAACAGATGTAGGTGACGGTTTTGCCACTCCAGCGCGACTTGTGCACCGCTGGGCAGCGAGCAATAACCGGTCTGGCGGACGGAGACGGTTTCGCCCTTCACGTCGCATAGAACGATGCTGTCCGCGCCCAGATATTCCACGGCTCGAACCGTCGCGGGAACGCCGTTGCCCTCCACGATGGAGATGTGCTCCGGCCTCACGCCGAGGACAGTGCCGTCCTGCCAGGAGATGAGATTCATGGGAGGCGTGCCGATGAAGCGCGCCGTGAAATCGCTCGCCGGCTCGTTGTAGAGCTCGTGCGGCGCGCCGTTCTGCTCGATATGCCCGTCGCGCATCAGGATCACCCGGTCCGCCATGGTCATGGCTTCCGTCTGGTCGTGGGTGACGTAGACCATCGTCATGCCGAGTCGCTGCTGCAGGCTGCGGATCTCGGTTCGCATCTCGTGACGCAGCTTGGCGTCGAGGTTGGACAGCGGCTCGTCCATCAGGCAGACGGGCGCTTCCGCGATGATGGCGCGGCCCAGCGCCACGCGCTGGCGCTGGCCGCCGGAAAGCTGGGACGGCTTGCGCTCGAGCAGTTGGCTCAGGCCCACGATGTCCGCCACTTTCCTGAGGCGCTCATCACGCTCTGCACGGCCGACATTGCGAACCTTCAGACCGAAGACGATGTTCTCCGCGACGTTCAGGTGCGGGAACAGCGCATAGGATTGGAACACCATCGAGATGCGGCGTTGTGCCGGCGAAAGATGCGTCACGTCTCGTCCGCCGATGGTGATGGTGCCGGAATCGACTTCCTCCAAGCCCGCGATTAGGCGCAGGGTCGTGGACTTGCCGCAGCCCGAGGGGCCGAGCAGGACCAGCAGCGTTCCCGCATCGGCCTTGAAGCTGATGCGATCGACGCCGCCAACGCCACCCCAGGTTCTCGTTACTGCGTTGACGACAATCTCGGACATAGATCGACCCTTGAGATCTGAAAGTTAGAATGCGTGTTGGCGTTTGACTGCCCGATCGGCAAAGCCACCACCGATACAGCCTCTTGCGGAAGAGGCGGACCTGTTCTTCAGGACGGCATAGGTCGAGGCCTTAAGCTCGCCCTCCGATGAGACAATGTCACGCGAGGGAGGGAGGCATGCCCTGAGAAACCTGCCGGCGCTTGTTGCTTTTGAATACATGCACCCCCCAGGAAAAACCGGCTTCGAGCCCTCGGCATTCTGTGAACAAAAATTGGAGGGTCAAGCATACTTATGTGGGATGTCCAAAATTTTCCGAGGAGGTTAAGCTGTTATGTCATCGGCGCCTGTACAGGACTTTCCATGTCTCTTCCTGAAGGCAAGAAGGCGGCCCGGCAGCGGGTCATCATGACGGAGCTCGCACTCAGCCCCATTGTCAGGACCTCCGCTCTTGCCAGTCGGCTCGGGGTGTCGGCAGAGACAGTGCGGCGCGACATCGAGGAGTTGACACGGCTCGGGCTTGTCAGCCGCACTTATGGAGGTGCGGCCGGACTTCAACTCGGTCTGCAACCCGGATTTCAGGACCGAGACGCCGTTGCGATCCAGGAGCGGGATGCCATCGCTCGCATGGCGGTTCAGATGGTCAAGCCGGGCGATGTCCTGATGATCGATTCAGGCTCCACGACAGCTCATTTCGCGCGGGCTTTGGCCTACTCTGTCGACGATATCACGGTCATCACCAACTGCCTTGCCGTCGCCCAAGCCCTGGCAACGCGGAAAAGCACGAGAGTCCTGTTCTGCCCCGGAGAATTCTCCGCCGATGAGGGCGGCGTGTATGGCGCGGAAACATGTGCCTTTCTCGGGCGCTTCCATGCGGATATCGCATTCATCGGAGCAAGCGGCCTGACGCCGGACGGGCCCACGGACGTGGAATCGAATGCCTGCTGGGTCAAACGCAAAATGCTCGATCGATCGGAGCGGCGCGTTCTTCTTGCAGCATCCAGCAAGTTCGACCGACGCCATCTCGAACTTGTCTGCCCTTTGGAGGATCTATCGGATCTCGTAACCGAAGCTCCGCCCACAAAACAGCTCGCGGATGCGCTGCGGGCGAGTAACGTTTGCCTCCATGTAAGCTCCATCGGCACCCGGGAATATTCCGAGTCGGAGAATTTGGACTCATAGAATCGCCGGAAGATCCTCGTGTCTTCGGCCGGAATGAGCGCTCCGGAAAACACCCTGGGTCATTCTTTATCGCCATAAGCTCGGGTTTCCCTCCAATAGCCACGCGGACCGATAAGGGTTAGGCTTCAACGCAGTTTCGACCGCATGTCGAGCCTGTACGGATGCTTTCGAATGCGGATACCGCCTGAAGCCGTGACAGGATCGGGATGGCGCATCCCATAAGTCCCCATGGCCGCCCCTGCCCTCAGGCGCCTATCACAAGAGGGGATTGCAATGTCCGTTCGCGCAGGACTCGTTCATCGAATTCCCGGGCTGTTACGACTGCTCCTCATGACGGGGATCCTGTCCATCGGTTATGCCCAAACGCTCTCGGCACAGGCTCAAGCACCGGCCGAGCCGAAGGCGACGCTCTTCGAGAACGTCCGAATTTTCGACGGCAGGAACGCGATGCTGTCGCCTCCCGGCAACGTGCTGGTGAAAGGCAATGTCATCGAACGCGTCTCCACGACCCCGATCGATGTAAGCGCGGAGCCCGACGTCCAGGTTCTTTCCGGGACCGGTCGCGTGCTGATGCCCGGCCTGATCGACGTGCACTGGCATGCGATGATGGTGCGGCCGACGCCCGTCACGCTTCTGACCAGCGATATCGGGTATTCCAATCTGCTGGCGGGAGTGGAGGCGGCCGCCACTCTCATGCGCGGGTTCACGACTGTCCGCGATCTGGGTGGCCCCTCTTTCGGCCTCAAGCGCGCCATCGACGAGGCTCTGGTGCCGGGACCGCGCATCTATCCCTCCGGAGCGATCATCACGATCACCAGCGGCCACGGCGATTTCCGCCAGCTTTCCGATCTGCCGAGAACGATCGGCGGCATGCTGGCCCGTGTCGAGCAGCTGGGCGGAAGCATGATCGCCGACAGCCCCGATGAAGTACGCCTGCGCGCCCGCGAGCAACTCATGCAAGGCGCGTCGCAGATCAAGCTTACGGCGGGTGGAGGCGTTTCCTCTCCGTTCAGCCCCCTCGACGTGTCCACCTTCACCGAGGCCGAATTGCGCGCTGCGGTGGAAGCGGCCGAGAACTGGGGCACCTATGTCTGCACTCATGCCTATACCCCCGCCGCGATCCAGCGGTCGATCGCGGCCGGCGTGAAATGCATCGAGCACGCCCACCTGATGGACGACGCCACGGCCCGGCTGATGGCGGAGAAGGGAATCTGGCTGAGCACCCAGCCCTTCCTCGATCTGAGCAGCACCGACGCGCTGGGCCCGGCAGAGCAGGCAAAGAAGAGGCAGGTGGTCAGCGGCACCGACGCGGTTTATGCCATGGCGAAGAAGTACGGGATCAAGACGGTCTTCGGCACCGACATCCTCTTCTCCAAGGAGCTGGCGGAACGCCAGGGGGCCATGCTCGCCACCCTCACCCGCTGGTATACGCCGGCCGAGGCGCTGATCATGGCGACATCGACGAATGCCGAACTGCTGACCCTGTCCGGGCTTCGCAACCCATATCCCGGCAAGCTTGGCGTCGTGGAAGAGGGGGCGCTGGCGGATCTGCTCGTGGTGGATGGCAATCCGCTGGAGAACCTCGATCTGATCGCGGACCCCGGCAGAAATTTTCTCGTCATCATGAAGGATGGCAAGATCCACAAGAATACGTTGCCCAAGTAGGGTTCGACTTCTTCAGCAGCATCCGGGTCCGGCCATGACGATGAAGCCTCAGCCCACACCGCCAGGAAAGCCCCGGGATCCGACGTCGTTTCCCAAGGCGCCGTTTCTCATCGATCCGCGCCTTGGGGACGTGGAGGATGATGTCGCGAGCACCAAGAGCCGCTCCCTCCTCGCCATCGGCGGGCGATTGCTGGCGGAGATCAGCATCCCGAAGCTCATTCTCGCTTGGATCATGCTGATCGTCCTTCCGGCGATCCTCGTGGGGCTTGCGCCGCTGGTCATTCTGGGGTGGGCCGCCACAATATCCGGACAGGTCATGGCCGCGGTGGCAGGCTTCTGGTCACTGCTGATTGTGAGCGGCCTCGTGGCGCTTGCATGGTTCGGCGGAAAGCCCGTGCTGCGCATGGCCGAGCAGAGTTTCTGGTCGCTCAACGCCCTGGCCGTTCAGCCCATCTATGCCCTGTTTCGCGAAGGGCTGCGGCATATCATCGGCAAGATCGCTCCCGATCTCGAGTCTCATCGGCGCACGCGTCTCTACGCCATCGCCGCCATCGGCAGCGGCCTCCTGGTCAGCGCCCTCTCGTTCTGGTGCGTCGTCCTCGCCTGGCCCGCCTCACGCTGGGTCGGTGTGGCGGGGGATATCCTCGCGCCGCTCCACCTCATCGCTCCCGCCCTTGCGAATGCCATCGTCATCGTCGGATGCTATGTCACGGGCGCTGCCCTCATATGGGCCTTTGCGGATGGCGCCTTGGGACGGCCCGCCGACCTCATGGCTTTCGCCGAAATACCGTCCCGGTCCCAGACCTGGCGCATTGCACATCTGTCCGATCTCCATGCGGTCGGAGAGCGATACGGATTCCGGATCGAAAGCGGCCGGGCAGGACCACAAGGCAACGGAAGGATACGCCGTGCCCTCGACGAGCTGAGTGCGGTTCATGCACAGCAACCGTTGGATCTGATCCTGATTACCGGCGACATGACGGATGCGGGCCGATCCGCGGAATGGGCGGAGTTCATGGACGCGGTCGCGGCTCACCCCCAACTGGCAGAGCGCATGCTGATCCTTCCCGGCAATCATGACGTGAACGTCGTCGATCGCGCCAATCCGGCTCGGCTCGAATTGCCGACCAGCCCGGGAAAGCGCCTTCGCCAATTGCGAACTCTTTCCGCCATCGAAGCGCTGCAAGGAGACAGGGTTTTCTGCTTCAGCTCCGAGACCGGCCATCTGGGCTCCACTCTCGCCGAGAAGCTCGCTCCCTATCGGAGCGATATCGCGGCTTTCGCCGGAACAGGGGGCATTCGCCAGTCCCATCGACTGGCTCGGGTTTGGGACGATGCGTTTCCCATGATCCTCCCGCCGAAAACCAATGACGGGATCGGCGTGGCGCTCCTCAACTCGAATGCGGAGACGCATTTCTCCTTCACGAATGCACTGGGCCTGATCCCGGCCCTTCAGGCGCAGGATCTCATGAGCGCCATGGAGCTCTATCCGCGCGCCGGCTGGATCGTCGCTCTCCATCATCATCTCGTGGAGTATCCGACGCCCGCAAAAGCCTTCTCGGAGCGCGTCGGCACGGCCCTCATCAACGGCTCCTGGTTCGTCAGGCAACTCCGTCCCTTCGCGGACAGGCTTCTGGTGTTCCACGGGCATCGGCATACGGAATGGATCGGTCAATGCGGGGGCGTGCGGATCGTCTCCGCCGCCTCTCCTGTCATGAATCCGGCCCGGAACGGCAGCGTCTCGTTCCTCATCCATACCGTTGCCGTCAGCAACGGCGCGCTGAATCTCGCCGTACCCGAGCGCGTGGAAGTCAAGGCTCCGAACGGGTTTGGTCAAGAATCGGAAGATCCGCCTCATCCGGCGGGCCGAGCTGAATCGCAAGCCAGCGGGTCGATGGATCCTGCGCGCAGAACGTGAGAACGGCAATCGTGATCGGGAGGCCGATGAACGTTCCCGGCAAGCCCCACAGGAACGTCCAGAGAAAGATCGAGAACAACACCACGAAGGGGGACATGGCGAGTACGCTGCCGGAAAGGCGCGGCTCGATATAGCTCCCGACCACGAACTGAATCAGGTTCAGGCAAGCGAACACCACGATGACCGCCTGCCAGGTATCGAACTGCACCATCGCGAGCAATGTCGGAAACAGCGTCGCGATGAAGGGGCCGATGAAAGGGATGTAGTTCAAGGTGAAGGCGATCACGCCCCATTCCTGAGCGAGCGGCAACCCGAAGAGCAATGCGAAAGCCCAGACAAGAACGCCGGTCAGAACGCTCATCAGGGTTCGCACTACCATGTAGCGCCTGATCTTCACCGCCGTCTCCTCGCTTCCCGCAAGAATAACCCGCGCGATACGGCGGCTCGGCAGCGTCTTGATCTTTCTCGATGTTCCCTCGACTTCAAGCAGGCCGATGATGACGTAGACGAGCACGACGAGCCAGAAGCTCAAGGTGGTGTTCACCTGGCCGGTGAGCTTCTGCATGAGGCCCACGATCCAGCTGATGTTGAAGTGATCGGCCCAGAGGCTTGCCACGGCGATCCCCTGTTCCTCGAGCCAGACGATCATCTGATTGGAGATTGCCTGAAACCGGCTCAAGTTGATGAGGATCCAGCGCCCGACCCGGCTGAACGCCCAGATGATGAGAGAAGCGAAGCCACTGAATGCCACCACAAGCAACAGGACGCTGACGGCCAAGGCGACCAGGCGCGGAATATAGGCTTGAAGGCGGAGTTGCAGCGGCCAAAGGATCGCGATCAGGAACAACGAGAAGGCGACAGGAGCGATGACTGCCTCGGCGATATAGATCGCGCCGAGAAAAGCCAGGATCACGAGCATGATCAAGGCCCAATGCGTCAAGCCGGAATCAGAAGGCCTGCGTTGTGTTTCGTCCAAGAGAGTTTGCGGCCGATCCACGTCGTCTCTCCCGAGTTCGCTGCGGCGTCCAGGATCAACGGTCCCGCTCGTTGCGGCCTGCCAGCACCGGCCCTGTATCATACTCGAAAACGACAGATCTGGATTCCCAATCACGGTTCGGAGCAGCCGCCGCAGCCGGCGCCTTTCCAACTGCCTTCGCAAAGCCGACCAACCTCATGGTCATGGAACCGGGAGGCTGCGCTCTCGGGAGTTGCCGGAAGCTTGGATTGCCCCTGCTCATCTGGTCTTCGTCGTATCGGTCTTCCTCGTGCCGCTGACCCGGCGGCTTTGACCCGCAGCGCCCAAGCTGCCCTGTCAGCTTGTCCGCACCATCCATGCGAGATAGGCAATCGCCGAACCGACGCTGATCAGGTTCAGTCCGAGCAGAAAGCCCAAGAGCCAGACGGACGTCACCGACAGATAGGCCCAGAGGATCAGCGAAAGCACGATGCCGACCAGGCCGCTTGCCAGCACCCAGCCCCAATTGGGAAATGGCCGGATCGTCAGCGCGAAAACGACTTTGGATATGCCCTCCATCATGAAGAAGACGATGAGGAGAAGCGTGATCGTCGTCAGCCCCTGCGCCGGGTCGCGCAGGAACAGGAAGCCGATCAGCATGGCCAGGCCGATGGAGATCAATTGCAGCCAGAAATGCGGCACGTGCCGCGCGCTGACCAGACTGATCGCCTGGAAAATACCACTGAAGACCAACAGCCAGCCGAGGAGAACGATCACCGCCGTCGATGAAAAGATAGGATAGATGATCGCAAGAAAGCCAGCCGCGATCAGAAGCAGCCCCTCAATGAGATACCACAGCGAGTAACGTTTCACTGCATCCCGCATCGCTTCACGGAACACTTCCGCCGCAGCATCCACCGATATCGCCATCGTACCCTCCCGGCCTCTCGGTCCTTATGGTTTCTCCGCCGCAATGGAACCGGCAGCTGCTGCCCCCTCGCTCGGGCTCGGCGCATTCGCATGCGACAGGGCAGCCTGGAGTTTTGCCTCCTGTGCCGGCGACAGCGAGGAGCGGATGACACGCCCTCTGAATCCTGAAAGCTCAGCCAGCACTTTCTCGGGCTGCGATTTCCGGATCAACAGGAACAAGGCCGATGTATCGGGCTGGAGAGTCTCGCCGATGGATTTGATGAAATCGTCGTTGATGCCGTAGTCGATCATGCTGCCGGACAAGGCGCCCGATCCTGCTCCCACTGCGCCGCCGATCGCAAGGCCCGCCAGCGGATTGAGGAACAGCAATCCGATGAGGCTGCCCCACAATGCGCCCGACAGACCGCCTGATGTCGCTCCGAGGCGCACGAGATTCATGCTCTGCTTCATGCGAACGGCACCATCCGCCCCGCGGATGGCGACGACGGCATCTTCGAGATCGATGAGATATTCCTTTTGCAGCCGCGTAAGCTCTGTCAGAACACGATCGGCATCATTCGGGTTGTCGAACCCGACGACCACCAGTTCAGCCATGAGATCCACTCCTCCAGCCGCGATAATGCAGGTCGTAGCAGCAGCAAGGATACCATCGACACGCCGCATGGGTCATGAGGCACCGTCTGATATTATGGCTAAAATTCCCGTCCCGTGGAGCGGGCGGCTTAACCCCGAAAAGCGGAGCTTCCCGCCGAAGCCCCGCTCCTCTTTAGGACAATTCTCCGATCGCAGCGATTGCCATGGGTTTTGGATGAGGTGCCAGCAACAGCTGCGATCAGCATTCTCATATGGATCTTTCAGGCCTCCACCCGATTGCCATACAAGGAGGGATGGTGGAAAATCATGGGCGCCCGGTTTTGGTGCCGAGTCCGAGTCCCTTGCTCGAGGAGGGAATATCCGATGAAGAAGCTCCTGACATTCATAGCTGCTGGTACGCTGACATTGTCGATGGCAGCTTGTGAAACACCCGGCGAGCGCGCCGTTGGCGGCGCTGCACTCGGCGGCGTGGCGGGTGCTGCGGTTGGTGGAGCAGCAACGGGCCGCGCCAGCGGTGCCTTGGCCGGAGCTGCAATCGGCGCCGCAGGCGGTGCAATTGTCGGAGGCGCCACCGCCCCACGCAGCCAATGTCCCTATGGCACCTATCGTGACAGTTACGGCAATATATATTGCCGCTGATCGCTGCCGATAGGCGTCTGAACAAGCTACGCTTGGGCCATCTTCATGATGTCATGATCTTCGCCATCAAGGGGTAAGGAACCGAAGCCTTCCACTGTGGCGAGCATGCCGGCCGTGCCCATTTCCGATATCAGCAGCGGAGGTGGACACTCGGCCGACCGATTTTCTTCGGAATGGAGGCGGCGATGGTCCGCTTCACCGCAAAGGCTCTCGGACTCTTCGCGTGTCTGCCGGTCTTTCTTTGTGCTGTTCCCGTTCATGCCGATCCATTCTTCGTGCGAGTCTATGGCAGGACGTACAAGGTCGATCCTCGATTCCCGGCGGGCGAGGCGAAGGGTCCGAAGCCACAGGACGCCATGAAGGCCCTGCCTTCCGACTTGTCGAAAGGTCCAGGATTCAGGCCGTCGCACGAGCAGGTGTTGGCCGAAGTCGAGGAGCGGGTCTGGATTGCCCGCACCCAGCTCGACGACGCAATGAACAAAGTTCCCGGCTCTCGAGAGCAGCGGGATACGGACAACAACGCGGCGGAGATTACAGGATCCCTTGCGACGGGAGCGGAGCAGAGCCGGTCACCGGAGCTACAGGCAATCTACGATCGCCACAGGGCTCTGAACCTTCTCGTGCGAGAGTTGCGCCGGTCCATGGACCTGCCCGTCAGAACGCCGAAAGCGGGTTTCTCGCAGCCGAAGCTGCCGCCCGAGATCGAGGCCAGCTACCGCAGCCTGAACTTCGATCCCCTCGAAGCCTACTATGGCTTCAGGCGCGTCAAAGCCGCCTTTCGCTCCAACGATATCCAGCTTCTCGCCCAGGTTTCCCATTATCCTCTCACGATGACCGGAAAGACCAGGCGGATCATTCGCAACCGCGATCAGTTCATTGCGGCCAAGGGAACGGTCCTGAACCCGCGCATTCGAGAGATCGTTGCGAAATCCGATTTCGAGACGACCTTCGTCAGGGACAAAGGGATGATGCTTGGTGAGGGGGAAGTCTGGATCACCCACAACGGGACCGGCTTTGGGTTAGGGGCTATCAGCCTGGAATGAGCGCCAAATGTCTCACGGCGGCCGCCGGATTCCCATCGACACTCTAAAGCATCGTTGGATGCGAAAACCGAGTGAAGATTGAACCAGACCGTCGGCTCGCCGGCGCGCACCTTCTCCGAACCTCTTCGTCGTGGAGTTCCTTCACGATCCGAGGCTTAAAATGCTGTACGCTTTTCATTGAACTTCGACGGCTTTCATCCACGAAGTGCCGGCGCCGGCAGAACGAGCATTCTCATGATTCTGAGATGAGGGCTGCACGGCATGTTTGCTATCGCGGGCTTTGACGTGGCATGCCGCGAAATGTCCGGGCCGGAATTCCTGAATCCTTGGAATCTCGCGCTGGCATCTCTCTTCGGCGAGGGCGCACCGTGGATGGAAGGCGCATCCCGAGGGAGGCGCGATAGGGCTCGGGACCTCACCGCGCAGGGGCTCGATGACCCGCCGCTTCCTCGGGTCAGGCAGGGGAACGGCCGCAAGCAGCGCTTCCGTATAGGGGTGAATCGGAGACCGGAAGATATCCGCCGTCTCTCCGATCTCGACGATGCGACCGAGATACATGACGGCGACGCGGTGGCTGATCTGCTGCACGACCGCGAGGTCGTGAGCGATGAACAGATAGGACAGCCCGTATTCCTGCTGCAGGTGATCCAGAAGATTGACGATCTGCGCCTGCACGGAAACGTCGAGAGCGGAGAGCGGCTCGTCACC
Source organism: Microvirga sp. (assembly GCA_041913065.1). Taxonomy (GTDB): domain Bacteria; phylum Pseudomonadota; class Alphaproteobacteria; order Rhizobiales; family Beijerinckiaceae; genus Microvirga. The sequence continues at coordinate 378,281 of JAYSGD010000002.1, forward strand.
CACGATGAGGGACGGCTCGACGGCCAGCGCCCGAGCGATGCCGAGGCGCTGGCGTTGCCCGCCGGAGAATTCATGCGGATAGCGGTGACGATGGTCGGGGCTCAATCCGACCTTTTCGAGAAGCGTGACGATCCTGTTCTCCCGATCAGCTCCTCGGGCAAGGCCGAAATTGCCGAGCGGCTCACCGATGATGTCGCCTGCCGTCATGCGCGGGTTCAAGGAGGCATAAGGATCCTGGAACACCATTTGGATCTTGCGCCGATAAGGCTTCAACTGTCGTCGCGAGAGCGACGCGATGTCGATCCCTTCGACTTTGATCGAGCCTGCGCTGGGACGCACGAGCCGCATGATCGACCGGCCGACCGTGGTCTTCCCGCATCCGCTCTCACCGACGAGCGCGAGCGTTTCGCCGCGACGCACGTGAAAGGACACGCCATTGACCGCGTGCACGTGCTGTCTCGCTTTGAACAGACCCTTCCTGACGGGGTAGCGCACGATCAGGTCGTCGACCTGCAGGAGCGGAGGCGATGACAGGGCTTCAGACAATGGCCGGCTCCACTTCCTGTTCTGATGTCGCGCCCGCCATGACCCAGCATGCCGCCTTGTGGGTCGGGCTGACGGCCCCCAGCGGCGGAACCGATTGGCGGCACTTGTCGATGGCGAGCGTGCATCGCGGTGCGAAGGTGCACCCCGGCGGCCGGGCCCCCACGGGCGGGACGGAGCCCGGAATGCCCTCCATCCTCTGCCGCTCGTCATCGGTGGAGAGTTTCGGGATGGAAGCGAGCAGACCGCGCGTATAGGGATGGCGTGGATTCTCGAACAGATCGAAGACGGATGCATCCTCCACGACCCGCCCGGCATACATGACGACAACACGGTCGGCCGTTTGAGCAACGACGGCGAGATCATGCGTGATCAGGAGGATCGCGGTTCCGATGCGGTGCTTGAGGTCCGCCATCAGCTTCAGGATCTGCGCCTGGATTGTCACGTCGAGAGCGGTTGTCGGCTCGTCCGCCACGAGAACCTTCGGCCCGCAGGCCAGGGCCATGGCGATCATCGCGCGCTGCCGCATGCCGCCGGATAGTTGATGCGGGTATTCGCCGGCGCGCCGCTCGGCTTCGGGGATCTCGACCAAGCGCAACAGCTCGACGGCACGCTCCCAGGCGGCCGACCGGCTGAGCCGCTTATGCAGCATCAGCGGCTCGACGATCTGATGACCGATGGTCAGAACCGGGTTCAGGGCCGTCATCGGCTCCTGGAAGATCATGGCGATGTCGTTGCCGCGGATGCCTCGCATCTCCTCTTCGGTCAGCGTCAGGATATCTCGGCCGCTCAAGCGGATCGATCCGCCCGTGATGCGAGCAGGCGGGCTCGGCGCGAGGCGCAGGAGCGAGAGAGCGCCGATCGTCTTCCCGCATCCGCTTTCGCCGACGATGGCGAGTGTTTCTCCTGATTGCAGCGTGTAGGACAGACCGTCCAGGACAGGCGCGATACCGTCGACGGTTTCGAACTGGACCTGAAGATCCCTGACTTCGAGCACCGTATCCGGCAAGGGCTGCGTGAGAGATGACGGGTTCATGAGCGCCCTTTCATCTGGCGGGCAAGGCGAGGATCGAGAAGATCCCGCAAGCCGTCTCCGAGGAGATTGACGGAGAGAACGGTGAGTCCGAGCAGGAGGCCGGGATAGAGGAGAATCCAGAAAGCCAGGCGAATGTAGTTCCGCGCTTCCGCGATGAGGTTGCCCCAGCTTGGAATTTCCGGCGGCGTGCCCGCTCCCAGAAAGCTCAAATAGGCCTCGACGATGATGGCCGAGGCGCAGATGAAGGTCGCCTGCACCGTGAGCGGGGCAGCCGTGTTGGGTAGGATGTGGCGAACCAGGATGCGCCAGACCGGCGTTCCCGTGACGATGGCGGCATCCACATAGGGCTGCTCCCTGATCATGAGAACGATGGATCTCACGAGACGCGCCGTTCGCGGCACCTCCGGGATGACGATGGCGACGATGACCGTCGCGAGGCTCGCTTTCGAGAGCGTCGTCATGGCAATGGCGAGGAGAATGCCGGGGATCGACATCAACCCGGTCATGATCAGCATCAGAACATTGTCGATGGCACGGAAATAGCCGCTCACCAGGCCGATCGCGAGCCCCACGAGCGTGGCGGCAATGGCCACGCTGAACCCGACCATCAACGATGCACGCCCGCCGTAAAGAGTCCGAGTAAAGACGTCCCGGCCCAGAGCGTCCGTGCCGAGAAGATGCTCGCTCGACGGCGGCTTCAGCCGGTTCAGGGGATTCATCTGAAGCGGGTCGTGCGATGTCAACAGGGGCGCGAACAATGTCAGGACAAGGATGATGCCAAAGAGCGCCGCGCCGAAGGCGATGCGGGGATGACGCAGCAGCCAGCGTCCGATTTTCTTCCGCGACGATGCGGCTCCCGATGTGGGTGCTTCGACGGGATTGCCCGATATCTGGATTCTTGTGCTGCTCATCTTATCCGTTCCGTCCAGACCCCATGAGATGCTTTGTCCGTGATCAGTATTTGATCCGCGGATCGACCAGACGGTACGTGAGATCGATGAGAAGATTGATGATCACGTACACGAACGAGAAGAACAGAATGACGCCCTGAATGATGGGATAGTCGCGCCGCAGGATCGCATCGACGGTCAATCTCCCGATGCCGGGAATGGCGAAGACGCTCTCGACGACTACAACGCCGCTGATGAGCAGGATGAGGCCGATGCCGATGGTCGTGATGATGGGCACGGCGGCGTTCTTCAAGGCATGGAGGAAGAGCACCTTGCTCGTGCCGAGTCCCTTGGCGCGGGCCGTGCGGATGTAGTCCTGATGCAGAACCTCCAGCATGGCGGATCGGCTCATGCGGGCAAGAAGGGAAGCATAGACCATGCCGAGGCTGATCGCGGGCAGGATCATGTGGGAGAGAAAAGGCCCGATGCCGTCCGAGATGCTGCGGAAGCCCTGAACGGGCAGGAGCCGCCATTGGACCGAGAAATTGTAGATGAGGATATAGCCGGTGATGAAGATCGGCATCGAGAAGAACACGATCGCAAGGAACATCAACGTCCAGTCGACCCAGGTCCCCTCCTTCCAGGCCGCGACGACGCCGGTTGGCACCGCGATGACGATCGCGATGGACAATGTCAGGAGAGCGAGCGACACGGTCGGCTCGAGGCGCTGCACGATCAGTTCCGTGACGGGCTTTCCCGAATAGATCGAGTGGCCGAGATTTCCGCTGAGGATGTTGAGAAGCCAGGTCACGAATTGCTGCAGCAACGGCTGGTCGAGGCCGAGGCTCGTGCGAATCCGTTCGATCTCGGCAGCCGTCGCCTGCTCGCCCGCGATGATCGTCGCCGGATCTCCCGGCGTCAGGTGCAGCAGCAGAAACACGATCGTTGCCACGACCGCCATGACGGGCACGGCCGACAGGATTCGTGTGACGACGTAGCCGAGCATGGAAGCCTCCTGATCCTCTGGGCGACGGGAAGAGCCTCTGCTCTCCCCGTCGCATGAGACTTACTCTTTGGCGATGGAGATTCCGTAGAACACGCCGATGCCGGACGGCTGAACGCCCTTGAGCTCGTTGCGATACGCGGCAAGCACGGGCATCTGGCCATAGGGCACGTAAGGCAGAACCTTGTAGGCGACCTCGTTCAGCTTGTCGGCCAAGCGCTTCTGATCCTCCCGCGAGCCTGATGACTGGAACTGATCGATGATGCCTTGCAACTCCTTGTCGCAGGGCCAGCCCGCCGCCGTTCCGACCTCGCATGAGGCTTGCAGATAGGTATGGGTCAGCGGGGAAGCGAAGCCGCTCGTGAAGCCGGTGGTGAGGAAGAGGCTCCAGCCGCCTTCTTCGACAGGCCCCTTGTTGGTGCGGCGGGACGTCAGGGTGCCCCAATCCATGGCCTGCGCTTCGACGTTGAGCCCAGCTGAGCGAAGCGCCTGGACCAAGGCTTCGGTGGGATTGCTCAAGACCGGAACGTCGGTGGGCTGCAACACGACGATCTTTTCGCCCTTGTACCCGGCGCTCGCGAAGAGTTCCTTGGCCTCCGCCACGCTCTGCTTCTTGAAAGCCTCGGCGCCGCTTTCTGTCGAGAGAGGCGTGCCGCAGCCGAGGAAGGAGTAGCACGCGGTGAAGTAGTTCTGCGGAACGCCTCCTGCCGCGCCGAGCACCGCCTGATCGACCAGCTTCGCGAGGCCGAGGCGCGCCTTCGGATCGTTGAAGGGCTTCTGCACATGGTTGGGACGGATCATGCCGCTCTGCCCGAGCGGATCGATCCGAAGCACCGTGAGTTCAGGCTCCTTCTCCAGCATCGGGACGAGGTCCATCAGCGGGTTGTCGAGATAGTGGATCTCTCCGTTCTGCAACGCAGCGATGGCGGTGTTCGGATCGGAGATCGTGAGCCACTCGACCTTGTCGACTTTCGGAATCTTGGCCCCTGCGAGACCATCCTGCGGATCGGATCGCGGCACGTAATTCGGGTTCTTGCGGAACACGACCTTGTTGCCCGGACGCCATTCCTCATCGACGAAGATGAAGGGGCCGGACCCGATGACCTTTCCCTTCGCCTGCGAAGGCGCGGTCTCGGCAAAGGCCTTCTGGTAGATGAAGGGCGTATAGGCCGAGGTCTTGGCGAAAGCATCGAGAACGAGAGGGAACGGCTTGTTCAGGACGAGCTTGAACGTCTTCTGATCGACCGGTTCGAAGCTGGTCGCCACGCCCATGAGCGCCTTGCCCAGCGAATCGACCTTGGCCCAGCGCTTGATGGAGGCGACCGCATCATCGGCGGTCACGGGTGTCCCGTCATGCCACTTGAGACCGTCGCGCAAGATGAAGGTCCAGGTGAGGCCGTCAGCGCTTTTCTCGAAGCGGTCCACCATCTGCGGCTTGGGCTCGCCCTTGCTGTCGAGGCCGAAGAGCGTGTCATAGACCATGAAGCCGAAATTGCTCGTGATGGTCGATGCCGTGAAGGTGGGGTCGGTGATCGCAAGGTCGGTGAACATCACCGCCTTGAGGGTCGTTTCATCCGCGGCCTGGCCCGGCCCTGCGAGGCCGAGCCCAATTCCTATCGTGGCGACGGCGAGTGCCCGCCGAGAAAAGCCGAAATCCAATCGCATGCTCATGTCGTCCCTCTGAGATTGCTCTGCTTCGTCCTTTGTTGGAGGCCCGATTCTTGCGCGGTCGGGTTTGATCTCACTTTTGTGTAGTTTGTCCCGGGCTGCCCCTACGGTCTTCAGCTCTTGTAGTCGGGCTCTTCGCGGTCGAGCACGCGGCGCCAGGCATCGAGATGCATCCGCGAGTCGAGGTAGTCGCCGAAAGCGCCGGGCCATTCCAGCTGCATGTCGTCGTCCTGCTGCAGGATGGGCTGACCCGTCTGCATGGCGAGCATCTGGTACATGCAGGTTCGCTCGGCCATGTAGAGCTCGTCGAAGGCATCGCTGATCCTGGGGCCGACGATCGTGACGCCATGCCCGGCCATGATGAGGATGCTCTTGTTGCCGAGCGCTTCGGCGATCCGCTGTCCTTCCGACGGCCCGAACTGGATGCCGTGATGGCCATCGTCATAGGCGGTGCGCCCGTTCAGGAAGAGATTGTTCTGATGCGCCAGGGCAAAGCGGGCGCCCTTGAGCAGCGAGAAGGCCGTCAGATAAGGCGGATGGACATGCAGCACGCAGGCGGCCTGCGGATGCAGCTTGTGAATCTCCGCGTGGATGTTGAAGGCGATGCGGCGCACCTCTCCCTTGCCGCGCACCTTGTTGCCCGCGAGATCGCAGACGATCAGGTCGCTCGCGCGGATCTCGCGATAGAGCATGCCGCGCGGGTTGATGAGGAACTGGGTCGTTCCGGGCAGCATCATGCTGTGATGATTGCCGATCTGCTCGTTCCAACTGTTGCGCGCGAAGATGCGGAACGTCGCCGCCAGATCGCAGCGCAGTTCCCATTCCTCGGCCTCGCTCAAGGGCGCGGCGGTTTGGGAGACGGAAGACAGGGAGTTCACGATTGTATCTCCTCAAGAGAAGACGCTGCGGATTCGGGGCGCCCTTCCGGAACGCCGGGATGCGTGTTGCAGACCACGACGAGAACCCACGCATCCTCATCTCCCACCGAGACGTATGCGTGGCCCATGGTGCTGTCGAGATAGAGGGAAGCGCCTTGAGGCATCAGCAAGGGCTCATAGAATTCCGTATGAACTTCCACCGTGCCCGAGATCACGTAGACGAATTCTTCGCTCTGGTGGCGAACCAGTGGACCGAACTCCTCGATGCTGCGCGCCTTGATGCGGGAAATCGCAGGCGTCATCAGCTTCGAGCGCAAATCGGCGCAGAGATAATGGTCGATGTAGTTGTCGCTCTCGAACGCCCGGCCCTCGCCCGGCATCGTCAGGCTCCGCCGCCCCGTCGCCTGACCGGTCGGCGCAGGCGTCGCGGCATCGCGGGCGGGGTTGGAGAAGAGCTCCGCCACATCGACGTCGAAGCCGTCCGCAAGGGTCATCAGCTTGTCGTAGCTCAAGGTCAGCTGATCGTTCTCGACCTTGGACAGGGTGGAGACAGGCAACCCAGAGCGCTCGCTCACCTGTTGCAAGGTCCAGCCCCGTTGCCGGCGAAGGGAGCGCAGGATTTCACTCAGCTTGGGTTTCTGCTCTGACACTGAAAACTCCTTCTCCTGTCATGCTGGCACCGTTTTTCTTTTCCAACAAGAAAAAAGTTGCCAATCGGAAAATCGCTGTCAAATTGGCAAATGCGGGGGCGAGGACAGTGCTGATGAAAATCTTCGTTGCGACTTTGGGAACGGAAACCAATTCCTTCTCGCCTCTCCCCACGGGCCTGCGGGCTTTCGAGGAGACAGCCCTCTTTCATGGGGATGTGCGAAACGAGCCCGAGACCTTCATCAACATCGCCAACAAGACATGGCTGGCGCTCGCGGAAGCTGAGGGCCACGAAGTCGTTCAGAGCCTGATCGCCTTTGCGCAACCGGGCGGACGCACGGTCCGTCGGGTTTACGAGGGGCTGCGTGACGAAATCCTCCATGACCTGAAGGCTGCCGGACCGGTCGATCTCGTCCTGCTGTTCCTCCACGGAGCCATGATGGCGGAGGGCTATGACGATTGCGAAAGCGATATTCTGGAGCGTGTCAGAGAGGCGGCTGGCCCCGAAGCCATCATCGGCGCCGAGATCGACCTGCATTGCCATTTGTCGGAGCGGCTGCTTGCCTTTGCGGATGCGATCGTCCTGTTCAAGGAATATCCGCATACGGACGTGGCCGAGCGGGCCAAGGAACTCTACCGCATCTGCCGCGACACGAAACGCGGCCTCGTGCGCCCCACCATGGCGCTCCATGATTGCCGGATGATCGGCTTCTGGCGCACGAGCCAGCCGCCCGTCAGGCAGATCGTCGAGCGCATGGTCGAGATGGAGCGACGGCCGGGCGTGCTGTCCGTCTCCTTCGCCCACGGCTTTCCTTACGGCGATACGGCCCGGATCGGCGCGAAGACGCTGGCGGTCACGGACGGTGATCCGATCCTCGCGCGCAATCTCGCGCAGGAAATCGGCCGGGCGGTCTGGAATATGCGCAACCGCATCGGGGAAGAATACAGCAGCATCGACGACGCGCTGGACCGGGCCGCGGCCGGCGCAGGCGGCCCCTACGTGCTCGCCGACACCGCCGACAATGCGGGCGGCGGCGCGCCCAGCGACAGCACTTTCGTCCTGCGGCGCATCCTCGAGCGCGGGATCACCGATGTGGCGGCCGGCTGCTACTGGGATATCGGGGCGGTCAGGATCTGCATGGAGGCCGGGCCGGGATCCGTGCTAGATCTCCGCTTCGGCGGAAAGTGCGGTCCCATGTCCGGCGAACCCATCGATCTGCGGGTCACCGTCAAAGCCTGCAACCCCGATCTCTGGCAGACGGGCTTGGATGGACTGCGCGCGCATGTGGGCCAAGCCGTGCGGGTCGAAGCCGAGGGCGGTATCGACATCGTGCTCAATACTGTCAGGACACAGGTTTACGGTCCGGATGTCTTCAGCCAGCTCGGCATCGATGTTCTCGCGAAGAAGATCGTTCTGCTGAAATCGACACAGCATTTTTATGCGGCCTTCGCACCCATCGCGAAGGAGGTGCTCTATCTCGACGCGGAGGGGGCGCTGGTGCGCGATGTGCGAAAACTGCCTTATCAGCATGTGACACGGCCGCTCTGGCCCCTCGTGGAGAACCCTTTCTCCGATCAGCACGATGCCGAGGGGACGACAGCCGCCTGAAGACCGCCGGGCGGCGGCATCCTCTCCATCCAGAGAAAACGACAAGGACCGATCATGACGCCACAGCCCGACAGCCTTCGCACCCAGCGCCTTGTCCTGCGCCGCTGGCGCGACGGGGATATGGAAGCGTTTCGCGCGATCAACACCGATCCCGAAGTGGCGCGCTACTTTCCGACATGCCCGACGCCCGAGGAAAGCGACGATCTCGTTCGCAGATTGACCGCTTTTACGGAGAGTGCGGGCATCGGTCCCTGGGCCGTGGAGGTGCCGGGCGAGGCTCCGTTCATCGGGTTCGTCGGGTGCTGGCCGACAAGGCCGCAATTGCACTTCGCGCCGGCCATCGAGATCGGATGGCGCATCGACAAGCGGTTCTGGGGCCGGGGCTATGCGCCTGAAGCGGCGCACGCCGCGATCGAAGATGCATTCGAGCGCCTGAACGCGCCCGAGGTCGTGGCCTACACGACCGTCACCAACGAAGCCTCACGGCGAGTAATGGAAAAGGTCGGCATGACGCGCGATCCCGCCGACGATTTCGACCATTTTCTGTTTCCCGAGGGACATCCCTTGGTTCGCCACGTGGTCTATCGCATCGACAATGCACGATCCGCATAACCAAGAGGCATCGTGCGCAAGAGTGAATACGGTTTTGCGCGCGAACGATGCTCTCAGGCCTCGCGCGCGCCGAACAGCCCGTGCATCGCCACCGGGCGGAAGCGCTGTTTCAACTCTCTTAGGCCGGGGCGGCCGGCATCCGTCGAGTCGTTGAACCGGATGAGGCCGGGGAACTCGTCCATCAGGCGGTAGCGGAGGAGATGCGGGAGACCGCGATAGGCATTGTCGGTGATGCAGAGGAAGTTGCACCCCATGGTGCCGGTGACGGTGCCCGAGAAGGCGAAGCCGCGTACCTCTCCGTTGACCTCGACGACAAGTCCGTTGAGCAGGGATTGCGGAAAACGGTCGGCCATTTCGAGGCAGGCGATCGTATAGGCATATCCGTTGGCCTTCATGCCGGTGGCGACGAGCCGGTCCCACCAATCGTCCACGAGCGCAACACAGGCTTCTCGGTCCTTGGCGGTGTAATGGCGTGTTTCGACATGACCAGGTTTCTTGGCGCGCGACAGTTCCTGGCGGAGGCTCCTGAAGCCGGGCCCTTCCAGCGCCATGACCGCTGCCCGGTCGAAAATGAACTCTTCTTCCTTGAAGAAAATTTCGAAGCCTGCTCGCGCGACGGGGATGACATCGCTCTCCTGCACCCAGATGATGCTGCCGGATCGATTGCCGTTGAACTCCCGCATCCGTTCCTGGGCGTGACGCAACGCGGCGAGACTGAACGGGAATGGAGGAAGATAAAGGCTGAGCCTCAAGCGGCGCTTCCCTTGCCGCAGCAGGTAAATCAGGATGGAACCCTCAATCTGTTCATAGAGCAGAGCCTGCTTCTTGACGTTGTTGCCGAAGAGATTGAGGAAGGGGAAGTAATGCAGATGCGACGTGATCGGATTGCTTTCGATCGCATCGGAGAAAATCTTGTGATCTCCGACGTTGATGGCTGCAAGTCCGGAGAGTTCGCCAGGAATGCTGAGCATATGCAGCGCCTTCTAATCCCTAAGCACTCTCGGATGACGATCACCGGGAGTTCTCCACGGCAGCGACCTGTCATGTCGATTGGGTTCCGGTGAATTCTGCCTGCCATGCATCTGGCGGTTCCGAGCTTAGGGTCAATGCGGATGATCTTGGATCAGTTTGCGCTCTAACGCCTTGGGAATTCTGGGGGAACCCGGTGGCACTCCACGAGTAGCACCTCAAATGAGCACCATCGCCCGACTCGACAAACACCCCGTTTTCTGTCGGCTATCCTACAAATTGATAGCGCGAAGATTTGGCCCCATTGAGGCGCAGCCCATACCTCTTACGGCGAAGTGGGAGGCAACGTCGTCTGCATCATTTATGAGCAGACGCCTCATGACGGAAATCACCTCTAGTCCCTTCGCCTCTCGAGAAAACTCTTGGATCAGCAAAGGCATCACCTTTGTTGACGATGACACCACTTCTCCGTAGCCGATGACACGGTTTGGCTGGAGAGCCGGGTCTTTACCGAAGCCGGCCCGGAGGGTCGCCTCAAGTCCTGGCATTTCTGGAAGGGATCGGCCGCTCACGACGCCACGGACCGCATCATCTATGATTCTGCCGACGGCGTTCTCTATTACGATCCTGACGGTATCGGCGCGGCGGCGCAAATGGCGATTGCCAACATTTCCATTGGACTCAAATTGACTTACGCCGATTTCCGCATCGTGTAATCGCGAGGCGAAGGGCCACTCGGTGCTTCGCCTATTCCTGCTCTGAAGGCAAAGGACGCGTGGCGATGTAGAGCGCCACGCTGCCCATGATTGCCGCGAGAATGAAAGGTAGATAGCGGCTTTCCATCAGCCAAATACTGATCAGGTAGCCAATCAGAAGGGATGAAAGAGCCAGGACTTTCGCCCGCCACGAGATGGCGCCCTGATCGCGCCACGCGGTCAGATGTGGTCCGAGGCGGGGATGCGTGTAGAGCCGCGCTGCAAGAGCCGGCTTGGAGCGCGCGAAGAACCAGGCCGCCAGGATCAGGAAAGGCGTCGTCGGCAGGAGCGGCAGCACGATGCCGATCACACCGAGCGCCAGGCTGAGATAGCCAAGGGCTAGGCGAACGCGGCGCATGGTGAAACTTCGCGGAGGCTGCCTTTCATGAGAGGCCTATAGCACTCAGGCGGATATACGGCGACAGTTTATCAGGAGAGGCCGTGGCCAAGGTCGAAGACCATCATCAACTGTCCCGATGCGTCGGTTACTTCCAGCCTCCAGCCGACCCAGTCCTCATCGGTGGTGTCTTCCTCGGACCGCAGCTCTTCGATAGCCATCAGAGCCTGGGTTTTCGCATGGCTGAGGCTTGCTACCTCGACGCCTTCGCTGTCCGGGATCTTTCCCATGCTGCTGACAAGGTGAAAATAGTATCGCATGGCGCGGCTCGATTCTGCAGCTTGTCTCACGTGCATCATTGCCGCCGTTCTCGAGGGTTGGATATGCTCATCGGGAAGCCGATCCGTCGGTAGTCCAGATCAAAAAACGGGCGGCGTCCCATAACCCCGCCCACATATGATTTCACCATGCCGACACTCGACTGTCGAATTGGCAGAGTACTGCCGATCCCCGCCACCTGTGCTTCTCGATTGGGCCCGGGCTGGTAAGGATAGGGCATCGGCACCGACGAATCTTGCTGCAGTGCAAAGGATTTCGTGGTGTCTATTGCATAGAGACATCACCCACTCTCCTCAAGACGGCGGACGGCGCCCGTTCTTTAAAGATGCGGACTAACCGAGGGTTGTTCCGAAAATTATCTCCAAATAGGTAATTATTTTGGATTAGTTATCTTACAACGTGAATATTGATTATTATATTGCATTCTCTAGGTTACATTACAAGCTTTCGCAAATATTTGGATTTAGCTCTGCGTTTTTATCTTTGCCACATCACCCGTATCGGCGGCAGAAGCGATCTCCTTTCAAGATACGATCAGACTGCGAGGACAGCCTCGATCGCGGCTGCAATCTCAAGCAATCGGCGGTCCGCGCCATGCCTCGCCACCAACATCAGACCGACCGGCCGCTCACAATGCGGCAGCGGCAGAGATACGGATGTCAGATCGAACTGATTGGCCATCTGGGTGTTGCGCAGGACCAGCCTGTCGGCATCGTTGTAGAGGGCCTCGTCAGCTTCAAGCGGCGCAATGAGGGGAGCGGTTATGGCCGTCGTCGGCAGGGCCAGCACGTCAACAGGGGCAAGGCGCCGATCCATCGCCTCGATGAGAGCGCGGCGACGGCGCATCATGCGCAGGTAGATATGTGCCGGCACGGCGCTACTGCGCGCCAGCCAGTGATGGACACGCGGATCAATATCGTCCGTGCGCGTCATGAGCCAATCCGCGTGAATCTCAGCCGCCTCGATAGAGGCAATTGAGGAATGAACTGTTGTTTCCCGCATGGCCAGAAGCAAATCGTCGATATCATGATCCACGATCCGCGCATCTCTCTGACTGAGGACATCGAGAGCTTGCTCGAATGCCTTCTCCACCATTCCCTCAGACTCGGTGAACAGGCGCCCGCGCGGGATGCCGATCCGCAGTCCGGCCAATGAATATGGATCGAGGACCTGAGGCTCCTCACCCGCCATCACCGCGTCCGCAAAGGCGCAATCCTGCACGCTGCGCGCCAGAGGCCCGACGGAATCCAGACTCGGCGCGAGCGGAAAAACCCCATCGAGCGGGACGCGCCGCGCGGTGGGCTTGAAACCGACGACTCCGTTCAGCGCCGCGGGAATGCGCACCGAGCCTCCCGTATCGCTGCCGATGGCGATTTCGCTCGTGCCTTCCGCAGCCGATACGCCCGCACCCGATGATGACCCGCCAGGAATGCGCGCCGGATCGACCGCATTGCCGGGGGTGCCGTAATGCGGATTGAGCCCAAGGCCTGAGAAGGCGAACTCCACCATACCGGTCTTGCCGATGATCACGGCTCCCGCCTGCCGCAGCCGGCCGACGATCACGGCATCCTTTGCGGCCGGCGGCGCATCGCGCAGGACAATGGAGCCTGCCGTTGTGGTCTCGCCCGCGACATCGAAGAGATCCTTGATGGACACCACTGCGCCGTCGAGCGGCCCCAGGCTCACGCCGGCCCGCCTGCGGGCATCGGCGGCATCGGCCGCGGCGCGGGCGACATCGGGATAAAGGCTCATGAAGACGCGCTCGTCCCCCGCGCGCGCGGCAAGCCGCGCCAGGATCATTTCCAGTTTGTCGCGTGTCATCGTCATGCCGGTTCAGCCCGCATCAGCCAAGGTTCAGGACACCTTCCTCGACTGTCATCAAGTGTCAAGCATGCCGGGACCCGGCTCCGTCAGGAGGCGTAGCGATTCTCATCGGGTTCCGGCTCTTCCTGCATGGCCAGGACGCTCTGAAGCGGGAAAGTAATGACGCAGCGAATGCCTTCCGGCTGGAAATCCAGCTTGATCTCTCCGCCGAGCTGCTGCGCGAGACCGCGCTGGATCAGCTTGGTGCCGAATCCCTGACGTGAGGGAGGCGCAACGCGCGGCCCGCCGCTTTCCACCCATTCAACGATCAGCACGGGCGGGTTGAGCGTGGGCGTCAAAGCCCACATGACGTTGATTTTGCCTTCCGGCGAGGAAAGGCTTCCGTACTTCGTCGCATTGGTCGCCAATTCGTGGATCGCAAGCCCGAGGGCGAGGACGGCGCTCGGCTGAAGATTGACCTTGGGACCGCGCAGGCGGATGCGCTGGCGCATACCGTCCTGGTAGGGCTCAAGCTCGTTGCCCAGCACATCCGACAGCAGCGCTCCCTGCCATTGGGATGCGGTGAGAAGATCGTGCGTCTTCGCGAGCCCCTGGATGCGGCCCAGGAAGGTGTCCCAGGCCGCCGGATCGCCCTGCTGCGCGGAACGTCGTGTCATGGACGCGACGGACTGCACCGTGGCCAGCGTGTTCTTGACCCGGTGATTGAGCTCGTGGAGCAGTATCGCCTGGCGATCCTCCGCCAATCTGCTCTCGGTGATGTCCTGCGAGACACCCACAATGGACAAGCGGTCGTCCGGCCCCACGCGCATACGGCCGCTGATGCGGATCCAATGCTCGCTTCCGTCCGGCCATATGGCGCGATATTCCACGTGGAGGTCACTGCGTGCCGAGACCGCCTTCGCAACCGCGTGCTCCTGATGAGCGCGGTCTTCCGGATGAATGGATGCGACGAGATCCGCATAAGTGAACGGCTCGTCCGCCTCACGTCCGAAATTCGCGCGGCAGGCGGGCGACGTGATGAAGGTTCCCGTCGATGGCGTGTATTCCCAGGATCCGAGATCGCCTGCGTTGAGCGCCAGTCTCAGGCGCGCCTCGCTGTCCGCGATCCGTGCCAGAGCCGCGTTGCGTTCGTTCTGCTGTGCGCGCAGATCGGTGACGGCATCGGCCATCGCCTTCTGGACCGTGTCGAACTCCAGGACATGAGTCGTGGCGGGCTCGACCTCTTCGCCCCTCCCCAAGGCATGAGCCGCCTTCACCAGCTGATCGACGGGGCGTGCGATGAACCGAGAGAGGATCGCCACAAGGGTGATTCCCGCAACGATGCAGCCGGCCATGATCAAAAGCCAGAACAGCGACCGGCGAAGCGACTCCGTCAGCTCGGTATTCGGGACGCTGAGCGTGAAGGCCCAGCCATAGGTCGGCGAGCGGCTGAAAAAGGAGCGCACGGGAACGCCGTCGAGCGTCACGCTCTGAACATTGCCTTCGAGAGCAGTCGTGATGGCGTCCCGCAGAACCGGGCGGGCGAGCTGCCCGACGAACTGGCTCGGCGCGCGGGAGCGCGCAACGATGCGGCCGTCTCGGTCGAGGATCGCCGCGTTCCAGCCATCGGTAATCTTTTGGTTGGCGATCAGCTGCTGAAACGCCTCTGAGCCGATGGCCGCGGAGAGAACGTAAGCCACCTTGTCGTCGATGACGACAGGCACATCGAGGATGATGATGGGCCGCCCGGAGAATCGGCTGGAATGAAGATCGGAAAGCTCGGCCTTTCGCGATGCCGCGACGCGCGCCAGCGTTTCGGTTCTGGTGCTGTTCGGAAGCGTCACGCCGTAAGCGAAACGGGTGTTGAAGAGAGTTCGCCCGCCAGTCTCTGTCAACACGATCCAGGACGGATCTGACAATCCCGCCCGCGTAGCCTGCTCATAGAATTCTTCGAATTCTCCTTGGCGGAGGCTTGATGAAAGCGCCAGAATACGCAGGGCCGTTTCACTCTTCTCGATTTCCCGATCCAGCGATGAAGCCAGGGCTCGCACGGTTTCCTGCAGCCGCTGATCCGTGGCGTTCTGCTCGGCCTGGTAGCTCGCATAGAAACCCAGGGCCGCGATCAGGATGGCAGGCAGCGTCAGCGCGAAGACCAGCCCCCAGAGCACCTGCCGCAGCGACGTCCGGGAGCCGCCCGGAAAGCTCGCTTCATGTCGATTTCTACCAGCGCCAACGTTCAACGGGTTGCCCATATCAGCCGATTTCTCGGACCGGCATGGTGATGCGCACCAGCGTTTCCGGTTGGTCAAGCGGCCATTCCACATTGGCCTCGAGCTGCCGCGCGAGACCCTTCAGCACCGAGCCGGACGAGCTCTCCCGCGCGGCTGCCTTCTCTTCCGGCGTAAAGGCATTGTCGGAAATCTGGAACAGCAGCTGGCCGTCCCGCACCCGCATAGTGAGCTTGAGCTTCCCATGCCGCTCACGATAGGCATGGGTCAGCGCGTTGACGACGATCTCGTTGAACAGGAGCGCCATCGGCGCGGCCTTTCCCGCGTCCACTTCGACGTTCTCGATTTCGAACTCGGGAGTGATCCGAAGGTCCCTGACGGTTTCCGTCAGTTCCTCGCACAATTCCCGCCCGAAGCGGCTCGCATCGAAACGCGCGGACCCCTTGCCGTCATAGAGATCGCGATGTGCGGCGCCCAATGCCTGGATGCGCTGTTTCATGCGTCCGAGGACGCCTCGTACTTCGACGCTTTCCGCATGGCGCATCTCGATGGCGACGAGGGCTTGCAGGAGCTGAAGGTTGTTCTTCACCCGATGATCGAGTTCGTGCAGGAGAGCGGTTCGCTCATCCAGCAACTGGCGCAGGGCCTCCTGCGCCTGGCGGCGCTCGGCGCGCTCATGGGCTTCGGCGAGCGCGCGGAGGATTGTCGCAGGCAACCGCGCGATCTTGTCCTTGAGGACATAATCCGTCGCGCCGCGCTTGAGCGTCTCGACGGCGATTTCTTCGCCAAGCGCGCCGGAAACGAAGACGAAGGGAAGATTCGGGCGCAGCTGCCGCACGAAGTCGAGCGCGCTCAGGCCGTCGAAGCCCGGCAGCAGATAATCGGCAAGCACGAGATCCCAGGTCTCGTTTTCGATGGCTGCCTTGAATTCCTGCTCAAGAACGACCCGCTGGACCGAAACCTTGAGGGCAGATGACAGGACCTCCGTCACGAGCTCGGCATCGAGCGCCGAATCCTCCAGAAGGAGGATACGAATCGTGCGGCTGGACTGATGATCGGCCCGCTGTTGCATCAAAGATCCTGTCGTGAGCCCCGCGGCGGCGGCTCGTTGAGGATGGCCCAGAACACGCCGAGGTCCTGGATCGCGTCGAAGAATTCACGGAAGCCCACCGGCTTCACCACGAAGGCGTTCACCCCGAGCTCATAGCTGCGGAGGAGGTCGCTTTCCTCGCGGGAGGAGGTGAGCATGACGACGGGAGTGTGCCGCAGTTGCGGATCCGCCTTGACCTGCTCCAGCACCTGAAGGCCGTCGATCTTCGGCAGCTTGAGATCGAGCAGGACCACAGCCGGATCGGCGGTGTTGCGATTCTCGTGCGGTCCGCGCCGATAGAGGAAGTCGAGCGCCTCCTCACCGTCCCGCACCACGACGACCTCGTTGGCGAGCTGGCTCTGTTCCAGGGCGGCAAGCGTCAGTTCGAGATCCTTCGGGTTGTCCTCAACCAGCAGGATCGGTTTCAATTCCGGCATTCACGCCGCTCCTTCCATATCGGGCAGGGCGACATAGAAGGTCGCTCCCTTGCCAAGCTCGGCCGCGGCCCAGCTGCGGCCTCCGTGCCTTTCGACGATGCGGCGAACATTGGCCAGCCCGATCCCGGTTCCCTCGAAATCCTCGATCCGGTGAAGGCGCTGGAAGACGCCGAACAGTTTGTCGATATACTTCATATCGAAGCCGACGCCATTGTCCTTCACGAAAAAGATCGTTTCCCCGTTTGCGCGGCGGGAGCCGATCTCGATGCGGGCCGGGTCTCGCGGGCGGGTGTATTTGACCGCATTGTCGATGAGATTCTCGAAAACCAGCCGGATCAGCACCGGATCGGCCATGATCGGGTCCAGATCGCCGACAACCCACTCGATCCGGCGCCCCTCCACCTCTGCCGACAGCTTCTGGCGGATCTCGCTGACGAGCTGCTCCACATCGACCCGCCTGGGACGCAGGGCCGTGCGACCCATCTGCGAGAAGCGCAGCAGGTTGTCTACCAGAGTCCCCGCCGTATAAGCCGACTCGATGATGGTCTCGACGTAGCGCTTGCCGCGATCGGACAGATCGGCCGATTCCTTCTTCAGAAGCTCGGAGAAGCCGACGATGTGACGGAATGGCGCCCGCAGGTCGTGGGAGACGGAATAGGAGAAGGCCTCGAGTTCCTTGTTGGTGCGCTTGAGCTCGTCGGCGAGCGCCGCAAGTTCCTCGGCGCGGCGCAGGACGATGCCGACGATGGCGTTGCGCAGCTCTTTGACCGCCTCGACTTCGCTCTGCTCCCAGGCGAGCGAGCGCTCCCGCACGGTCTCCTTCCAGATGTCGAAAGAGGCGCGCGGATGCAGCCTCGGCGTTCCCGCCTCTTCCTTGACGGGCTTTTGCGGATTGCCGCCCCATTTCACGGTCTGAACCAGCTCCGGACGGAACCAGAGGATATAGCTCGGATACATCTTCGAGATGGAGATCGACAGAAGTCCGCTCGCCTTGTCCGTGTAGGCCTTTGCCGGCGCGAAATGCGCGGCGAGGCTGTCGGTGGCGAAAACGTCTTCCTGATGATTGTTCGACAGCCATTCGAAGAGCGCCTTGATCTCCTCATCGCCCGGCGTGACGCCCCGGCTCCAGCAATGGTCGTCCGTCATGACCGCAACACCCTGTGCGCCCGCAAGAAGCATCAGGTCGTCGGGGTGCTGCTTGAGTCCGTCGACGAAGTAGCTCTCCGCCGCCATGTAGGCGAGAAGTCGCGCCTGCACGGCTCTCAGACGAATCCGATTGTCGGCGAGCGCCGTATGCTCCCGCGCCTCCAGCTGGAGGGAGAAGATCTGCGTCAGGAAATCGCAGGCGTTGCGCACGGACAGGGAGACCCGCTTCGGACCTTTGTTGTGGCAGGAGATCAGCCCCCAGAGCTGCCCGTCGCGCAGGATCGAGATAGACATGGAGGCCATGGTGCCCATGTTGCGCATGTATTCCAGATGAACGGGCGACACGCTGCGCAGCACGGAATCGCTCAAATCGAGCGGCGCGGGATCGTGCGACTGAATGGGAACCGGCGTGTAGTTGGCGTCCGGAATGATGCGCAGGCGATTGCGGCGGTAGAGCTCCCGCGCCTGGGCCGGAATATCGGAGGCAGGGAAACGCAGATCGAGATAGGACGGCAGAACCTCGTTGCGATCCTCCGCGATGACGGTGCCGTTCCATTGCTCGTCGAAGCGATAGATGAGCACCCGATCGAAGCCGGTCATGCGGCGGATGTCTTCGGCGGCCAGGCGGCACAGGATATCGGCGGAGGACGCGGATTGAAGCTGCTCCACGAAGCGGCGCAGGGTTGGATAGAGCGCGTCGATGCTGGAGATTGCGCCGCCCGGCAATTCTTCCAGCTCGATGACCGCATAATTCCCGGAGCGGGACACGACCACATCGAACAGCGTGTGGCCCGCCGGAGAGCCGAGTTGAACAGTCCTGATGGAGCGGTTGGCGTCCCCCGATGAAGGCTCGGCCATATCCGCTTCGATCAGCGCCGCCAGTTGCGGCAGCGCTTCCTTGAACGGACGCTTGAGGAGGGCCGAAGCATCGAGGCCCAGCACCGTCGCCGTATTGGCGCTGGCATAGGCGATGGTCTTGTCCGTCAGGTTGACGGCGATCAAAAAACCGTGAGGCTGGATGCTTCCGGGAATATGAATCGGCTCACGTTCGCAAGCGGTCAGATCGAGTTCCTGAGAAGCGTGGATGTTCATGAGGCCTCGCACAACCAGTCATGCATGACGGTGAAGGTTCGTTGAGCGGATTCGACGATCAGATCGTCGGCTTCCGGCGAAGAGGCTGCCAGAAGGGCAGCACCGAACGACTTCCACATGACACC
This sequence comes from Microvirga sp., assembly GCA_041913065.1. Classification (GTDB taxonomy): domain Bacteria; phylum Pseudomonadota; class Alphaproteobacteria; order Rhizobiales; family Beijerinckiaceae; genus Microvirga. Next base: position 397,489 of record JAYSGD010000002.1, read on the forward strand.
GATATCACGTCCGTAGCTTCGAAAATAGGCGCAGCCGGTCTCGGCGTTCATGCCGAGACGCCGTTCCACCTCACGCGAGATGATGGCGCCGCCAAGGGTCGAGCCTTCGATCACATACATGCTGCCGAGCACAGCTGCCGGCGAAGGCAGCGGCATCAGGGAACGGCATTGCGGCAGGCTTATGATCTCATCCCGGGTCATTCCCAAAACTTGAAGATCCTGGACGAGAAGATGGGTCTTGCACCGGCGCTCGAAGAAGTCCCGGTTTCCGGCGGCCGGAGCAGCCGCCCGTTCCCAGGCGTGGTGGAACCCGTAGAACCGCTTGAGCACGTTCTTGTAGGATTCGCGGGTTGCTATCCTGCCCTCGAGATCGAAGGCCAGTTCGATTCGGTCGTGGGCAGGGCGTGTCTCGACCTTGAGACGTTCGAGCAGTGTCATGAAACCTCGTCTTGAGAACGGCCCAGCTTCCGGGCTGCAAACCGCTCAACAAGACCTAACCCGTCATGGATCAGGATCGCAAGCAGGGCCACCACCAGACCGCCCTGCAGGACAAAGGCAATATTGTTCGACTGAAGCCCGGCGATGATGACCTCGCCAAGCCCTTTGGCCGCAACCGTCGAGCCGATCGTGGCCGTGCCGAGGCTGATGATGACCGACAGACGAATCCCCGCGAGGATCACAGGCAAGGCCAGAGGCAGCTCCACCTGCACAAGGCGCTGGCGCGGGTTCATGCCCATGCCCCGGGCGGCTTCAAGAGTTTGCTGCGACACCTGGGTGAGTCCCGTCAGCGTGTTCTCGAAGATCGGCAGAAGACCGTAGAGAAACAGCGCGATGAAGGTGGGCTTCTCGCCGAAGCCCACGAGCGGCACCGCGATGGCGAGAACCGCGATCGGCGGAAAGGTCTGCCCGATATGCACAAGGCTGCGCGACAGGGGCAGAAACTCAGACCCCGACGGGCGGGTGACGAAGATGCCGAGCGTGAGCGCGAGAACGATGCTGGCGAGCGTTGCAAGGAAGACGGTGCGCAGATGCGACAGCGTCAGCGAGAGAAGGCTGCCCTGGTTGTAGATCGCCGGCGCGTTGTTCGTGGTCAGTGGCTCGAACGCAAAGGAAAAGAGCTGCGGACTCGTGATGAACGCCACAAGCAGGACAAGGGCCGCCGCGCGAAAGATCCATCGCAGGCTCATGCGAAACGGCGCCCGTGGTCCAGAATGCCGGAAACGCTGACCCGGCCCACCACCGCGCCAGACGCATCCGCTACGGGCAAAGCTTTTCGGCCTGACCACATGAGCTGCGAGAGAGCATCGTGAAGGGAATCCGACAAGGTAATCGGCTGGCCTTCCGCGCTCCCGGGCTCAAGCGCGTCCTGAACCTTCGTGAGAGCGAGCAGGCGGAAAGGCCGCTCCACCGTCCCCACCAATTGCTCCACGAACGGATCCGCCGGGCGCATCAGCAGCTCGGCAGGCGCTGCATGCTGCACGAGGCGGGCCTCATCCATGACGGCGATGTGATCGCCGAGATGGAAGGCTTCGTTCATGTCGTGGGTGACAAGGAGAATGGTGGTTTTCAAATGCCGCTGGATCGCGAGAAGTTCATCCTGCGCCTTGGCGCGGATCACCGCATCGAGCGCGCCGAAGGGCTCGTCCATGAGAAGCAGCGCGGGCCGTGCGGCCAGCGCCCGCGCCACGCCCACCCGCTGCTGCTCGCCGCCCGACAATTCGTGCGGAAACTTTGTCGAGAATTCCGCGGGATCGAGCTGGAAGAGCTCGAGCAGCTCGTTGACCCGCGTGGCGATGCGCTTCCTGTCCCAGCCGAGCAGGCGCGGCACGGTGGCGATGTTGGCCGCGACATTGCGATGCGGGAACAGGCCATAGCCCTGGATCACGTAGCCGATGCGGTGGCGCAGCTGGTCTTCGGGAATCGAGCGCGTGTCCTCGCCGTCGATGAGCACGCGCCCCGATGTCGGCTCGACGAGGCGGTTGATCATGCGCAGCAGGGTCGATTTGCCTGCGCCCGATGTGCCGACGACGGCGGTGACCGTGCCCTCCTTCACCTGAAGCGACACGTCATCGACGACGGTGGTGTCGCCGTAGCGCTTGGTGAGATGTTCGATCTCGATCATGCGAGCGCCCTCTTGACGCCTGCGCCATTGACGCCTGCGCCTTTGGCACCATCGACCGCCGCATCGAGAATGACGGAGGCTGCGAACGACAGGGCCACCGTCGGCAAGGCGCCGAGAAGCACGAGGTCGATGGCGGTCTGGCCGATGCCCTGGAACACGAAAGTGCCGAAGCCCCCTCCCCCGATCAGCGCCGCGACCGTGGCGAGGCCGATATTCTGGACGAGCACGATGCGGATGCCGGCCAGGATCACCGGAAGGGCAAGCGGCAGCTCGACCGAGAACATGCGCTGGCGCGAGTTCATGCCCACGCCACGCGCCGCATCGACCACGGCGGGCGCGACCTGGCTCAGCCCCGCGACCGTGTTGGCGACGATGGGCAGGAGGGCATAGAGAAACAGCGCGATGAAGGCAGGCGCCGCGCCGATGCCGCGGATACCGAGGGCGGCGGCCAACGGCACGCTCGCGGCGATGGCGCCGAGAGGCGCCATGAGAATGCCGAAGAGCGCGATGCTCGGGATCGTCTGCACGATGCTCAAGGTTTGCAGCACCGCCGTTCTCAAAGCGGAAAGGCGATGGCTCGCAATGCCGAGCGGAACGCCGACAAGGCAGGCCGCGATCATCGACCCGAAAGCCAGCAGCAGATGTTGCCGTCCCTCGCGCCAGAAGCTGTCGGACCGTGTCGTGTATTCCTTCAGGATCGAGAGATTGTCCCACGCCCCGGACCACAGCAGGAACGCGAGGCCCGCCGCGCCGAACAACAGCGCCACGACCCGTTCCAGGGGGCTCAAGTTCAGGCGCGTCAGGGCATCGATGAGAAGAAGCGTGAAAGCGAGCGTCAGGAGCCAGAAGCCGAGGGACGGCGAGACCCGCGCGAAGGTATTGTCGGGCGGCGTCAGATAGCCTGCCGTCATGCCGATGCTGATGCAGATCGCACCCAACCCGAGAACGGACGAGGCAAGCCTTGCGAGCGGCGCACGCACGATCACCGCGCCGATGGCGATGCCGAGGCACAGAACCAAAAGCACGAGCGCCCACGGGCCCGGCATGGCATCCATCAGCATGCGTGCTTCGCCGGAAGCGATGCGGGTCGCGCGATAGGTTGCGAAGGGCGCGGCGAACAGGGCGACCGCAATGAGGATCGCCATGAGGCTCCCCAAAGGATCGAGGGCGGATGCGGCGCGCGGGGGCGTCGGGCCAATCGCATCCGCCCGGGACAGTATTGAACTCACAACAGGCCTTGTTCTTTCTTAACCTTTTCCGATGAGCCGGCTCGCGGCAAAGTTTCCGTCTTACTTCAGGAACCCTTTGGACTTCATGTAATCGGTCGCGACCGCCTTTGCAGCCTCGCCGCCCACCTGGACACGGGCATTGAGCTTCTGGAGCGTCGTCAGGTCGAGGGAGGCGAAGATGGGCTTCAGGATCTCGGCGATCTTCGGGTTTTCCTTCAGCACCGTCTCGCGGATGATCGGGGCCGGCGCGTAGACGGGCTGCACGTTCTTGTCGTCCTCCAGCACCACGAGGCCGGAAGGCGCGATGCCGCCGTCGGTGCCGTAGACCATGGCCGCGTTGGCGCCGTTGGTCTGCTCCGCCGCCGCCTTGATGGTGGCCGCCGTGTCGCCGCCGGAGAGCACGATGAGCTGTTCCGGCTTCATCTGGAAGCCGTAGGCTTTCTGGAAGGCCGGAAGGGCCGCTTCCGAATTCACGAACTCGGCGGATGCCGCCAGCACGACCTTGCCACCGCCCGACACCCATTTGCCGAAATCGGACAGGGTCTTGAGCTTGTTGGCGTCGATCACGTCCTTGCGCAGGGCTATCGCCCAGGTGTTGTTGGCGGGCGAAGGGTCGAGCCAGACGATCTTGTTGGCGTCGTAATCGAGCTGCTTGGCCATCTGGAAGCCCTTGGCGGCATCCTTCCAGACCGGGTCATCCGCCTTGTTGAAGAAGAAGCCCGCATTGCCGGTATATTCGGGGTAGATATCGATCTCGCCCGCCGTGATGGCCTTGCGCACGATGGGGGTCGCACCGAGCGAGATGCGATCCTGTGTCTTGATGCCGTTGGCATTCAATGCCAGCAGGATCATGTTGCCGAGGACCGCCCCTTCGGTGTCGATCTTCGACGAGACCACCACATCGGCCTTGGCGGCTCCCAAGGCCGTGAGGCCAAGGGCCAGGGCGGCGACGAACGATTTCAGAACAGGCTTCATGGCAGTCCCTCAGCAAGAACACGATAGCGCGCCCTTCGTTTTAGGTCACGCCGGGGTTTTAAGCAGAGGGGGAGGCCGATTTAGAATCGTCTCGAGCGCTTTAAATCACCCACTGAGACGGATTCACCCGCCGTCAGCCCTGCAGTGACGGCGGGTGAAAAGGGCCCAACGGAAGTTGGAGGGGACGTGAAGGGCCCTTAAGGCGAAGGCGGCTCCTGGGCGATGGTGAAGCGGACTTGCGCCTGGGGCCGGTGATCCTCGGAGAGGTTGCGCCAGGTGCGCTCGGCCTCGTGGCGGCTGTCGAAGGGCCCCACGACGCGCTCGGTGCCCTGAACGATGGTGTCGCAGTCGCAGGAGGTATATTCGCCGCCGACAACCCAGAAACGTGGCGTATTCATTGTCGATCTCCTTGAGTTCAAAGGTTTGAGAGGATGGAGGCCTATTCGGCCGCCTGAAGCTTGCCTGATGTCTGGAACTGCGCGGTCTCGGTCGATTCCGCCATGGCGGTCGTGGACGACTTGCCGCCGGTGATCACCACCGACACCTGGTCGAAATAGCCGGTGCCGACTTCGCGCTGGTGGCGGGTGGCGGTATAACCGTCGGCCTCCGCCGCGAACTCGCGGGCCTGGAGTTCGGAATAGGCGCCCATGCCGCGATCGCGGTAGCCGCTCGCCAGATCGAACATGCCGTAGTTGAGCTGATGGAACCCGGCCAGCGTCACGAACTGGAACTTGTAGCCCATGGCGCCGAGTTCCCGCTGGAACTTGGCGATGGTGGCGTCGTCCAGCTTCTTCTTCCAGTTGAAGGAGGGCGAGCAGTTATAGGCGAGCAGCTTGCCGGGATGATGCTTGTGGATCGCCTCGGCGAACTTGCGCGCGTCGTCGAGATCCGGGTGCGAGGTCTCCCACCACAGGAGGTCGGCGAGTTCCGCGTAGGCCAGGCCGCGCGAGATGCAGTGGTCGAGGCCCGTGCCGTCCTTCAGGCGATAGAAGCCTTCCGGCGTGCGGCTGTCGGGCTCGATGAAGGGACGGTCGCGCTCGTCCACGTCCGAGGTGATGAGCTTGGCCGATTCCGCATCGGTGCGGGCCATGATGAGGGTCGAGGTGCCCATCACGTCGGCGGCGAGCCGCGCGGCGATGAGGTTGCGCTCATGGGCGGAGGTCGGGATCAGCACCTTGCCGCCGAGATGGCCGCATTTCTTCTCGGAAGCGAGCTGGTCCTCGAAATGCACGCCCGCGGCGCCCGCCTCGATATAGGCCTTCATGATCTCGAAGGTGTTGAGCGGGCCGCCGAAGCCGGCCTCCGCATCGGCGACGATGGGCAGGAACCAGTCGCGCTGCGCTCCGCCTTCGGCGTGCTCGATCTGGTCGGCGCGCTGGAAGGTGCGGTTGATGCGGCGGCACAGTTCCGGGCCGGAATTGGCCGGATAGAGCGATTGATCCGGATACATGGCGCCGGCGACGTTCGAATCCGCCGCCACCTGCCAGCCGGAGAGATAGATGGCTTCCAGCCCGGCGCGGGCCATCTGCATGGCCTGGTTGCCGGTCATGGCGCCAAGCGAGTGCACGTAGGGACGCTCGTGGAGGAGCTGCCACAGCTTCTGCGCGCCGCGCTCGGCCAGCGTGTGGGCAATCGGGAAGGAGCCACGCAGGCGCTGCACGTCTTCGGCCGAATAGGGGCGGCGGATTCCGTCGAAGCGTCCTTCCGGAGCGGCCGGAATCAGGTCCTGAGCCGGAGACTTCTGCGCGGTCATGGATTTATCCTTCAGTTTACATCCGTTGACAAAATGCCTTCCGCGACCACAAACTTTGTCCGTCGGCGAGGCGTCTGAAGGATATAATCCGCGAAGAATGCTTTGTTTCAACGGCTGATTTGTGAAGAAAAGTGGCCTTGTAAACACAAGACACGACACCCTCGGTAAAATTGTAAAAAGATTTACAAAATGGATGAAAGCAGAAAGCTCTTCGTCGGCCCCCGCCTCAAGCGTCTGCGGCGCGACCTGAATCTCAGCCAGGCCCGCATGGCGGAGGAACTCGGCCTGTCGCCGAGCTATCTCAACCTGATGGAGCGCAACCAGCGCCCGATCACGGCCCAGGTGCTGATCCGCCTCGCCCATGCCTATTCGCTGGACCCGCGCGAATTCGCCAATGACGACAACGAGCGCACGGTGTCGGAGCTGGAGGAGATCTTCGCCGACCCGCTGTTCCGCTCGTCACCGGTCTCCCGCATCGAGCTGCGCGAGACCATCGAGGCCGCGCCCTCTCTCGTCGATGCGGTGAACCGGCTCTACCGCGCCTATCAGGCCATGCGCGGCGCGCGCGAGGCCGTGACGCCGACCATGAGCGACAAGGACCGGGCGGAGGACGCGCCGCAGGTCAACCCGGTCGACCGGGTGCGTGAGCTCATTCACGAGGCGAAGAACCATTTTCCCGAGCTGGACGAGGCTGCCGAACACCTCGCCTCGGATCTCGCGGTCACGGGCCATGAGCCCTTCTTCTCCATCGCGGAGCGGCTGCACGCGAAGCACGGCATCCGCGTGCGCGTCATGCCCATCGACGTGATGCCGGGTTCCCTGCGCCGTTACGATCATCACCGACGCCAGCTTCTCATCTCGGAGATCGTCGATCCGTCGGGCCGCACGTTTCAAGCGGCCTATCAACTCGCCTTCGCGGAAATGCGTGACACCATCGACGCATTGGCGGCAAAGCTCGAGCCGGTGGACGGGCCGGCGCGGCGATTGCTGCGGGTCTCCTTCGGCAATTATTTCGCCGGCGCGCTGATGATGCCCTACGGCAAATTCCACGCCGCCGCCGAAGCCCTCGGTTATGACGTGGAGGTGCTCGGCGCACGCTTCGGGGCAAGCTTCGAACAGGTCGCCCATCGCCTGACGACGCTCGCACGGCCGGGCGCGCGCGGTATCCCGTTCTTCCTCGTGCGCGTCGATGCGGCGGGCAATGTCTCGAAGCGCTTCTCGTCGGGCCGTTTTCCGTTCTCGCAATTCGGCGGCACATGCCCTTTGTGGAATCTGCATTCCACGTTCCGAAGCCCCGGGCAGGTGATGACGCAGATCATCGAGCTGCCGGATTCATCGCGATGGTTCTCCATGGCCCGCACGGTCAAGCGCGCGTTCAATCCCTGGGGCGCGCCCGATCCGCAATTCGTGGTGGGCTTGGGGTGCGAACTGAAATACGCGCATCGCCTCGTTTATGCGCGCGGCCACGATCTTGCGACAGCGGAGGCCATGCCCATCGGCATCAATTGCCGTCTCTGCGAGCGCGTCGCCTGCCCGCAGCGCGCGGCGCCGCCGCTGATGCATGCGCTGATCGTGGACGAGATGAAGCGCGGCGTGTCGCCTTTCGAGTTTGATGCGACTTAGAGCATCGCGCGCAAAAGTGGACCCGGTTTTGCGCACCATGCTCCACCTTTAATGCTTTAGCGCGTGGCGACGCGCTTGCTGTGAACCGGCACCGGCTCGCTCAGCCAATGATCGAGAAACTTGTCGATCCATTGCGAGACATGCGGATCGTATTGGAAGCGCCCCGCGATCTGGCGGATGCGATCCTGCGCGCCGGGCAAGGCAAGGCGCTCTTCCGCATGGACCGTCCAACGGCACATCATGGCGTGGGTGACCTCCGGGTGGAATTGCAGGCCGAAGGCGGATTCACCCACCTGGATCGCCTGGGTGGGGAAGTCGTCGCCGGTTGCCAGCGTCTCGGCGCCCGTGGGGCAATCGAACCCTTCCCGATGCCAGTGATAGACATGGCTCGGCCAGGGCACGCCCCACACATCGCTCAAGCGTTCTCCCGCTTCCGTGGCCACGAGCGGATAATAGCCGATCTCGGCCCGCCCCTCCGGATGCGGCCATACCTTCGCGCCCATGTGCCGCGCAAGCATCTGCGCCCCGAGGCAAAGGCCCAGGAACGGCTTGTTCTCTTTCAACGGCAGGCCGATCCAGTCGATTTCCGTCTTGATGAAATCATCCGGATCGTTGGCACTCATGGGACCGCCGAAGATTACGGCGCCCGCATGCTCGGCCAGCGTTTCCGGCAAGGGGTCACCCAATCGAGGGCGGCGAATGTCGAGCCGGTGACCCCGTTCGGCGAGCAAGCGCCCGATACGACCGGGAGTCGAATGCTCCTGATGCAGGACGATAAGGATCGGCGCTTTTGAGGCTCGCTTAAGCACGATTGCCCTACGCAATGGATCTGTCAGCCATGGCGGGATTATCGAGGAGAAGAGACATTCTCCGCAAGAGCCGCCCGCGCATGGCAGCATCTCGGACGAAAACAGCCTGCCGTTTGGAACGGCCTTTCACGAAATCCGGAGAGGCTAACTTATGTTAACGGCATTCGGTCGGGTTAGGCGCATAGTGAAGCTAAGATAGGGGGTTGCAGAGAAATCCGGATGCGCAGGAAGCGCTTTCGATTTATCGAATGAACTCAGACGCTTCGGGCTCTAGGCAATTACCCTTTCCCGCACTAAGATTACCCGCGAAACAAGAAGCGGGGAGGCTCAGGGGGCCGCTTGGCTTTTGCACGCGGGTGCAGGGATGCTACAACCCTCTGATTCTTAATGCTTACCTTCGAAGCGTTCGGGATGTGTCCGGTGCGGCGGATGCGAATTTCGCAACACCATGCGTGAAAAGAAAGAGAAACCGTGACTGAAAGCATGATGAGCGACGGGGACCTGAACGGCCTGCGGATCCTTGTCGTCGAAGACGAAGCGGCGATCTCTTTGCTGCTGGAGGACATGCTCCTGGATTTCGGCTGCGAGGTCATCGGCCCCGCCGCCCGTCTGTCGGCCGCTCTCGATGCGGTCTCCCGGGAACAGGTTGACCTTGCCATTCTCGACGTGAACGTCGCCGGGGAACCGATCTATCCGGTCGCGGAGGCCCTGGCCCAGCGCTCGATCCCCTTCGTATTCTCGACGGGTTACGGCAGCGCGGGCATCCGCGACACGTTCCGCGACCGCCCGGTCCTGCAGAAGCCCTTCGCCCAGCACGATCTGAAGCAGAAGCTGATCCTCGCCAAGAAAAGCATGGCCTGAACCGCCAACGAGCCAAGAATATGGCGCGCGTATTCCATCTCCCTCGCCGGGAGGAAAAGCGCCGTGCTTGCCAGGCCCTTCCAAACAGCCCTGAAACCAAGGCATAGCCCCGGATTTCCCGGGAGAATCTTCCCTTGTGCAAGGGAAATGTGCTCCAGAGCACCGAACATTGTCCTGAATCGGCTTTGATCCCGTAACAATCCTGCTAAGCTGAGCTTACCCAGGGTGAGTTTCAGTATCGACCGACCGTTCATGGCTGCACGTTCCTTCCATTTCCTCGCGGCGGCCAGCACTCTTGTGCTGTGCCTGTCTTCCGCCCACGCCCAGTCCCCCTTCCCGCGCCCGACCCCCGTGGCGGGGTCGATCGTGGCCGCCAAGGGCGGCGAGGAGATGCGCTTTTTCCGTGAGGAATTGTGGCGTTCCGCGCAGATCCGGCAGGACGTGATCGGCGGCGACGTGCTGCGCACCAACGCCATCGGCAATCTCGCGATCCTCTTCGCCGACCAGACCCAGATCCGCGTCGGGCGCAACTCGACACTGACCGTCAATCAGGTCGCCAGCAGCAATAGCGGCACGACCGAGCTCAATCTCCAGGCGGGCAGCATTTGGGCCCGCGCCTCTCGCGGCGGATCGGGCGTGGATGTGAAGACACCCGCTGCCGTCGCCGCCATTCGCGGCACCGACTGGTCGATTTCCGTCGAGGGCGGACGCACCTCCCTCGTGGTTCTCGAAGGCGTGGTGGAACTGAGCAACGCACAGGGCTCGGTCACCGTCCGCCAGGGCGAAGGCGCGGTGGCGGCGATTGGACAGGCGCCGTCGAAATTCGTGCTGACCAATTCCAACGACCGCGAGCAGATGCTCTTCTACCTGAGCCTGCGCGATACCTTCTCGTCCCTTTCCATCTCGCCGCTCACGGGCCCCGTGGCCCGCGCCGAGCGCAGCCGCGTCGCGGCCACCGCGCCCGAGGCCCGCAGCGCGGAGGATTGGCTGGTTCTCGCCGAGACGGCCATGAGCTATGACGGCAGGCCTGCGGCGGCCGAGGCCCTCGCCCAGGCACGCACGAAACGTCTCACCGGTTTCCAGCGCGCCCGCGCCGATCTGGTGGAAGCCTCGCTTCTCGGCTCGCAGCACCGGTGGGCGGAAGCGGCAAGCGTTTTCGCCAGGGCCGAGCGCGGGCTCGATCCGCAGCGTCGCGTGATTGCGTCCTACGGCCGCTACATCTCCCTGTCGCTCGCCAATCCGACGCGGGTCTATCCTGAGCCGAAGAGCGGCCTCAACGATCCCATCGCGGTTCTCGCCCATGCCTATGTGACCGCCTTCCGGCAGGACCTGAAAGCTGCCGCCGACATCCTGAAGGCTGCGGAAAAGCGCTTTCCGAATGACGCGCGCATCGCCGTGATGTCGGCGCAGATATCCTACGCCCTCAACCGGCGCGAGGAGATGCGCGAATCCATTGCACGCGCCAAGGCCATCGATCCACTCGATCCCGAAGTGATCGCCGCCGACAGCAATATTCGCGGCGACATCGACGGCGAAATGAATGCCGCGGTCGAGGCCTTGCGTCAGGCCGCGCAGGTCGCGCCGGGCAACTCCAACATTTGGAACAGCCTCGGCCTCTTCGAATCCGAAATGGATCGCCCGCTCGCCGCCGAAGACGCCCTGCGCCGCGCCATCGCGGCCGATCCGGGAAGCCCTGTCGCCTATGCCAATCTCGCCATCGTGCTGCTCGACCAGAACCGCGTCGAGGAAGCAGGCAGCCTGATCGACAAGGCGCTGTCTCTCGATCCGGCCTTCAGCGTCGCCTATATCGCGCGTGGCCGCTACCTGCTGCAGAAGGGCGAGATGGAGAAGGCCATCGAGGCCATTCTCGCCGGTTCCGCCGCCAATCCCGCCCTGTCCCAGGGCCTCCTGCTGGCTGCCATCGCCTATTACCAGAATGGCGAGGAGGATCTGGCGGAGCAGGCGCTCGACAATGCGGACCGTCTCGATCCCAATGATCCGGTAGTATCGAGCGCGCGCACGGCGATCGCCATCGATCAATATCAGGCCGATCAGGCGGTGCTTGCCGCTCGCGAAACCCTGCGCCGTTACCAGCAGCGCGGCGGCGATTTCGCAGGATTGGCCGTGAACAAGGATGGCGGTTCCTATCCCGCGCAGGCCTACCGCTTCCTCAACCTCAACGAGTGGTCCCGTTTCTACGGCGACCGGGTGTTCGATCCCTTCACCGCTTCGAGCTATTTCGACCAATCGGCCGTGCAGCGTCCGAACCTCGTGACGGGCAGGCCCGATATCGCCAATGTGGAGACCGGCGTCGGCGTCGATCTCACCGCGCTCAATCTCACGATCCAGGGCCTGTTCTTCGATCCGCTCGCCGTATCAGGGCGCATTGGCCGTATCGATCTGATCCGCCGTCCCTTCCTCGACGTGGAGGTGGGCGGATCGCTCATCCACAACAACGGGCGCCTGGGCTGGGGCGCTGAAGTGACGGCTCAGGGCTATACGAACGAGCCCCTGCCGACCTCCGTCACGCTCACCGCCGGCCGCACGAAAACCAACGGGCGCGATATCATCGACCGCGAGAACGTGGACAACGGTTCCTTCTTCATCGGCGCCTCGCCCACGGCGGCCGACCGTTTCCTCGTCTTCGGCGCAGGCGCCAATCAGGACCCGGCGCTGGCCCTCATCAATACCCCGACGAATTTTCTCGACGCGCGCGAAAACTCCACCGCCTTCCTCGGCGGCGCGGGCTGGAGCCACAGCTTCAGCGACAGGAACGTTCTGACGGGAGCGGTTTTCGGACTGAGCGGCCTGGAACGGCGCTATGTCAATTCGGCCAGCGGCGCGCTTCCTGGATTCGTCATCGGCCAGACGGCCTGGGATCGCACGCGCACGGAAGGCGGTTCCGCCGCCCTCTCGCATATGATCGGGTTCGGTGACCTGACCCTGCATTACGGCTTCGAGGCGCAAAGCGGCCGCAGCGTCGCCCGCAGCACCGGCAGCGGCTTCGTCTATTCCATCGCGCAGGACAGGTTCGAGTTCACCGATATCGACACGCGCACCAGCACCGATTTCGACACCACCCGTCTCTACGCGGATCTGTTCTGGCGTCCGACCGATTGGTTCGAGGCGCAGGCCGGTATCGAGCGCAGCGAAGTCAGCCTCGAGGGCGTGCCGGACGACGAAACGATTGCCCCGCGTGCCGGTATCGCCGTAGCCCCGCTCGACGGCCAGTGGCTGCGCGCCGCCTATCGTCGGGATATGCTGCACCCCATCGCGTTCACGCTCTCGCCGGTGACGACCGTCGGCCTCGTGCCCAATGCGCTGCCGCTCTCGCTCGGCGGTGACGTCGGAACGCTGGCGCTGCGCTGGGATTCGGAATGGTCGCCCTATGTGTTCACGGCTCTGGAATACCAGCGCCAGGACGCGGAAAACCTCAATCTTCCGGTGGCCTACGGCATCGACGACATCGCCATCGAGAAGGCGCGCATCGAGCGCTTCGCGGCAAGCGCCAATCTTTGGCTCACCCATGGCTTCGGCGTCTTCGGCACCGTCGGCAAGATCACGTCCAATGTGCGCTCCGACGAGGCGCGCGGCGCGGATGTTCCGTTCATCGCCGGCAATTTCGCGCGGGCCGGCGTCACCTTCGTCCATCCGAGCCGCCTCAAGGTCACCGTCGCCACGAATTTCGTCGGCGACATCACGGGAAATCTCGCAGGCCGAGAGATCGACGATTACTGGACGACGGATGCGGCATTGACCTGGGAAACGCCCGACCGCAGGCTGGCTCTCGGCCTGAGCGTGCTCAACATGTTCGACGAGGATTTCGAACTGGCTCCGGACACGCGCGGACCGGGACGCACTTTCGAGGCAAGCGTGAAGGCCCGATTCTAGCATCGGACCCAAAAGTGGAAGGCACTGTTGGGATTAATCCGACGCTACTTTTTAAGGAGTGCCTCGTTGAGCGCGGACCCAGCGGGCCACGTTAGTGAAAACCGGGACCACTTTTCCGCACGAGGCACTAGGGTGGAGACCCAAGCTCAGAAACCCGCATCGACGGCCCGCAGCGGTGAGCCGCTCTGGCGGCACTTCACCATGGCTGGGCTCGTAGCAGCGCTCCTGGTGCCGCTTGCTTTCTTTCCGCCCTTCTATCTGATCGAGGCGAAGCTCTTCGACATCCTCTCCGTGATCGCGCCGCCGCGCCCGCCGCAATTCGGCGCGGAAATCGTCGCCATCGATGAACCGTCCTTCTCAGAGATCGGACAGCGCTGGCCCTGGTCGCGAGAGATGCATGCGCGGCTCATCGAGAGCCTGAGAAATGCCGGCGCGAAGGTGATCGCCTTCGATATCATCTTTTCCGAACCGTCGAATGAGGAAGCGGACAAGCGCTTCGCACAATCGCTCGGGCCCGATGTGGTGCTCGCCGCCGACGATGTGACGACGCGGCTCGACCAGGGCGTCCAGGTCACCCGGGTCAACCCCATCGATCCCTTTCTCGACGCGGGCGCGGTGCCGGGTGTGGCCTCCGTCGATCCCGATGGCGACATTCATCTGCGCCGCATGCCGTCCCAGCCCGATAGTTTCGCGACGGAAATCCTACGCCTCGCGGGCACGCCGGTTCAACCGCCGCCTGAAGGCGCGCTGATCCAGCATTTCGGCCCGTCGCGCACCTATCCCACCGTTTCCTATTACCAGGCGCTCGACCCGCAGGAATTTCTTCAGCCCGGACGCTTCAAGGACAAGATCGTGCTGGTGGGCCTGAGCCTGAAGGCCGCCACCTCCGCCAATGCGGGCACGCCCGATACCTTTCCCACCGCCTACACGCTGACCACGGGCGAGCTGACGGCGGGCGTGGAGGTGCAGGCCACCATTCTCGACAACCTGAAGCACCGTCTCTACGTGACGCCTGTGCCGCGCATCGCGGTTGTGTTCCTGATCGTCGCCGCAGCCTTTCTTGCCGCCGCCCTGTCGACGCGGCGCGTGTCCTGGAAGACCGGCCTTGCGGCTATGTTCGTCGTGGCGTTCTTCTTCGTCGAGGCGTGGGTGCTCTTGCGCGTCGAGCGCGTCTGGGCGCCGCCCGCCCTGCCGATCGCGGCGGCGCTCGCCGTGTTCGGCACGCGCTTCGGGCTGGACTACGCCCGCGAGCGGCATCTGCGCCATGCGGTGTCGGAGGCTTTCTCCCGCTATCTCTCGCCCGATCTCGTGGCGCAACTCGCGCGCGATCCGAGCGCGCTGAAGCTCGGCGGCGAGCGGCGCAATCTCTCGATCCTCTTCTGCGACGTGCGCGGCTTCACCACGCTCTCGGAGAAGCTGAAGGACGAGCCGGAGCGTCTGACGAGCCTCATCAACCGCCTGCTCGATCCGCTCTCGGAGGCGGTTCTCAGAGAGAAGGGCACCATCGACAAATATATCGGCGATTGCGTCATGGCTTTCTGGAACGCGCCTCTGCCGATCCCCGACCATCCCTTACGGGCCGTGCGCGCCTCCATGCGCATGCTGGATGCGGTTTCGGCTCTCAATGCCACGCTCCGCAAGGAGGAAGGAGAGAACGCTCCCGCCTTCGCCATCGGCGTCGGCATCAACACGGGCGATTGCGTCGTCGGCAATGTGGGCTCGCGCTGGCGCTACGATTACTCTGTTCTCGGCGATACGGTGAACCTCGCCTCGCGCCTCGAGAGCCTGTCGAAGGAATACGGCGTCGCGCTCATTCTCGGCCCCGCCACGGCCGAAGCCGTGCGGGATCATTACGCCCTGATCGAGCTCGACCGCATCGCCGTGCGCGGCCGCGCCACGCAATCGGCGATCTACACCGTTGTCGCGCCGCTCGAAGGCATGGACGATTCGGTTGCCGAACTCATGGGCCTGCACCCCGAACTTCTGAACGCCATGCGCGCCGGAGACACGCAGGAGGCGCTTGCCCTCATGGAGCGGTGCCGAGCCCTCGCGCCGCAGCTTTCCGGCTATTACGGCAAGCTGAGAACCAAACTGACAGATACAATGAAATAGGCCTTCGGCCGCTTCCCCCCGCAGCTGATCTTGCAAGCGATTTGCAAGTAAAATGAGCGGCTTGCGCTTCACCCAGCAGCCACTATAAGGGCGCTTCGCTTTTCCCGCCCGACATTCTGCGTGACGCCATGAGCCGGATTCAAAGACTTGCCATCGGCAGCATTCTCGTCGGAGCTTTGGTCTTCGCGCTGAAATACGCCGCCTATTACCTCACGGGCAGCATCGCGCTTTATTCCGACGCGCTGGAGAGCATCATCAATGTGGTGACCGCGCTCGCGGCCTTCATGGCCGTGCGCGTGAGCGCGGCGCCCGCGGATGCCAACCATCCTTACGGCCACCACAAGGTGGAATATTTCTCCGCCGTTCTCGAAGGCGTGCTGATTATCGTCGCGGCGCTGATGATCCTGCGCGAGGCCTATTTCGGATTCTTCACGCCCAAGATGATCGATGCGCCCGCATCGGGCCTCGCCATCAATGCGGTCGCGACCGTCATCAACGCCGCCTGGTCATGGATGCTCATCCGCCATGGCCGCCGCCTGCGCTCGCCCGCCATCGTGGCGGATGGGCGCCATCTCCTCACCGACGTGTTCACCTCGGTGGGCGTGCTGATCGGCCTTCTCCTGGTGCCGGTCACTGGCTGGGTCTGGCTCGATTCCGTGCTCGCGGCTTTCGTCGCGGTCAACATTCTCTGGTCGGGCTGGGGCCTCATGAAGGAGAGCATCGGCGGCCTCATGGACGAGGCGCTGCCGGAGGCAACCCTTTCGCGGGTGCGCGAGATCATTTCCAGCAATGCGGAAGGCGCCATCGAGGCGCACGACCTGCGCACGCGCCACGCCGGCAAGATGACCTTCATCGACTTCCATCTCGTAGTGCCGGGCGCCATGAGCGTCACCGACGCCCATGACATCTGCGACCGCCTCGAACGGGCGCTCAAGGACGATATCGAGGACGCGCTGATCACGATCCACGTCGAGCCGGACAACAAGGCCAAGCACGCGGGCATCGTGGTTCTGTAAAGCACGCCCGGCTCTTTCCAGCGTCACATAAAGGCCTAGCTATTCTCCTGCTCATAAGGGAGATCGATATGCGTGTTCTGGCAACGGCATTGTTCATGCTGGCAGCGATTCCAAGTGCCGGCGCCGCCGATCTTTCCCGCCCATATCCGCGCGTCGCGATTGAAGAACATGATGTCGTCGTGCGCCCCGTGCGGCGGATCATCAAGACGCGACAGGTTTGCGTCCGTTGCTCCCGTCTTCCCCTCGGCGGCCTCAGGGAGCCCGTTGTCGCTCAAGTGCCGCTCGGCGGCTTGCGCAAGGCCTGCCCGCCCGCTGTCGAGTACACGGTGCAAGAGGATGTGGTGCTGCGCGTGAAGGGCTAGAGATGTTTCCACTTGCTTGGAATCATATCTGCTTTTTGTTGGGCCGCATTTTTTGACGGCGAACCGGAGCCACTTCGCCGAAAAATGCTCTAACCGGCGTTCTCGGCTCGAATCGTGAATCGTGACGGGACCTTACCGCGATACTCGGAGACGGCTACCTTGCCGGGCTTGGCGCGGCTTGGTCCGTCGTGGCACATGCGGATGACATTCTCGACCGAACGCGGAGCGCCGCAGAGCAGCGCCTCCACGCGATCATCCGCTGCGTTGCGGACCCAGCCGGTAAGCCCGCCCAAATCCGCGACACGGCGCAGCCATTGCCCGTATCCGACGCCGGTCACCTGGCCCGTCACCTCGATGAATGCCTTTTTCCAGGACTTCTCCTTGAGAGGATAGCTTCCTGGAAACAGGTGCTCGATCAGATCCCCGGCCACATCCCGGGGCATACCGACGACCGGAAAATGGTGCATGGCGATATCGGGACATATGTTGACCTCGCAGATCGCCCATGTCTGCTGGCTTGCGGGACGTGCGATGTCTTCGCACAACAGGTCTATTCCGCAATGGCTCGTCGGAAATGCCTTGCGGGCACGCGCTGCAATATCCGCGAAATCCGCATGGACCTTCTCGGTCACGTCGACGCTCTCGCCGCCGCCGCCGATATTCGCGACCAGGTGCAGATAGAGCCGCTCGCCCGATGGCAGAACCGAATCCGCGTTCAAGTCCTGATCCGCGAGGTACTGCAGCATCATCGAAGTCAGTTTGATGGGCTTTGCACCCACGTAGGGATTAGCCATCCGCGACTGGTTCTTGATTTCTATCAGCCCCTCGATCGGCGTTTCGCCGTCCCCATCGACGTAGGCCGGCACGCGCCATGCCACGGCTCGGAGCCGATCACCGATAACGAACAATCGGTAGTCATTGCCGTGGATGTGCTTCTCCACGATGATCGGCGAATCTGCCGCGTCCCGCGCAGCCTTCCATGCCAGCGAGAAATGTCTCCGTTCCTTGATGTTGGACGTAACCCCGCGCCCGCCGCTTCCATGGATGGGCTTGACGACGACCGGAAAGCCGATGGCCGTTGCAATCTCCCAAGCCGCGTCTTCCTCATCCTGCTCGAAGACGGAACCTTCCGGCACGTTCAGGCCGGCATCTCGAAGAAGCGTTTTCGTGATGTCCTTGGAGCTCGAAATCACGCTCGAAACCAGCGATGTCGTTTCAGGCGTATGGCCCCAGAAGCTGACGGTACGGCGCCCATCCGAGATGCGATACACGCGAGAGGAGATGTTCTCGACATCCAGGTTCCGAATGAACGCTGCATGTTTGATCATCTCCATATGAACCGAGTATCCGTGCCTGAACGACCGGATGGATTGCGGCGACCATTCCGGCGAGGGCGCGAGATGGGTCTCTCGGCTTTCGAGAAGCGCGGTCATGTTCTGCGGTCCATCATCTACCGGTCGAGGCTTCCGACCGCTGCCATCGTAGCCCCAAAGCGGCCAGTTGCAGGGCGAATACTCACAAATCGCCCGTTGCTCTCACGGGCTACCGCAGATTCAGGCAAAAGACTTGACGCGCGAATGGCTTGGAGCCCTGCGGTTCGGATGAGGCCAGAAACACGAAAGGCGCCCGAAGGCGCCTTGTCGATGGATCCCTTATGGAGGGAATTGGAGCGGGCGAAGGGATTCGAACCCTCGACCCCAACCTTGGCAAGGTTGTGCTCTACCCCTGAGCTACACCCGCACGCTCCGTCTCTTCTTTAGCCGCGCATCGGTTGCTCCGGAAAACCGAAACCACTTTTCCGCCCGATGCGTGGGCAGGATGGTGGAGCCAGGCGGGATCGAACCGCCGACCTCTTGCATGCCATGCAAGCGCTCTCCCAGCTGAGCTATGGCCCCATTCCATGCCTTCCCAACTCAACGGCAAAGGAAGCCCGGAGGCTGCCGCTGCCACGAAGGTGGGAGATGGTGCCGCAAGAGGGATTCGAACCCCCGACCCCCTCATTACGAATGAGGTGCTCTACCAGCTGAGCTATTGCGGCGTTCCGATCATGCGATCGAAGAGGGCGACCTCATACCCTCTCACCTCACGCTTGGCAAGGCGCTGGATACGGGAAAATGGCCTACCAGATGGAAAAAGCGCTCCGCCTTGCCGGCGGCGTCTCGTCCTCGGGTCGGGGTACGTCCGGCGGCGTGACGGGGAAGATCACCGGTTCGGGCTGCGGTGGGAGAGTCTTCTCCTTCGCGGGCTCGGGAGCGGGCGTCTCCGCTGCCGCCACGGGTTCGGGCTCGGGGGGCGTCGGCTCAGGCACGGGGGCCGCGACGACAGGCGCGGGCTCCTCGGGCTCGGAGATCACGAGCGCCTTCGGTTCTTCGTCCAGGTCGCCGGTCACATCGTCGCTCATGGCAAGTTCTGGCGCCACCAGCACATCGGGCGGCGCCTCCCACACGAAGGCGTCGAGGCGGCCAGTCACGGGCGAGATCGGTGCCCATTGATCCGACACCACGCCATCGGCGATCCAGGCCGGATCGCGCGGCGCGCGGGTGGCGCGGGCGAGCCATTCCCGGCCCTTGCCGGTCGCGCCATGCTCGGCCTGTTCGAGATCGGACATGATGAGGCAGACTCGCATGGTCGGGCGATCCCCGAGAAGCGGATCCAGAACATCGCGGGCGCGCGCGAACTCGCGGGCTTCGAGGGCCGAGCGGGCCACAGCCAAACGCCCTTCCGGCGCGCCGCCCGAGAGCTTGAAAAGGGTCTCGGCGCGCTTCAGGCGGTCGAGCCCCGAATCGCCGGGACGGAGATTGAGATAGACCTCCGCCAGATCCGGGTGCGGCACGCTGCGCCAGGCGGCTTCCACCACCTTGGCGGCCTTGCGCAGGTCGCCCTTTCGCGAGAGCAGGCGTCCGGCAAGCGCCGCGGCGGGCTCCAGGTCGGGCGCGAGCTTCACCGCATCCATGGCGCTGCGAAGCGCGCCGTCGGGATCGTGATCCGCGCGGTCGAGGGCATCCGCCGTCAGAAGCACGGCGCGGTGACGCTTGGCGGTGCGCTTGTCGAGAAGGCCGAGGGAGGTGCGCCGCTCGATGCCCTCCAGGGCGCCGCGCCAGTCGCGTTCGGCGCAGCGCGCTTCCAGCACGGCATCGCTCGCCCAGGCGGCGGCAGGCGCGAGGCGCACGGCCTCGGTGGCGAATTCACGGGCGGCGCCGGCATCGCCCCGGCGACGCGCTTCGACAAAGAGGCCACGCAGGCCGAGCACCCGGGTCTCGTCCTCGTCCATCATCTGCGTGAAGGCGGCCTCGGCGGCGGCGCGGTTGCCGGAAATCTGCGCGGCCTGCGCCTTCAGGAGAAGCGTCAGAGGCTCCTTTCCGAGAAGACGCTCGGCCTCATTGGCATAGCGCCGTGCGGCGATGGTATCGCCAGCGCCCACGGCCACCATGCCCCGCGACACCGCCTGATAGCCGCGCGAGCGGCGGCGCGCCCGCGACGCGAAGGTCAGGCGGGACGGCAGATGCAGAAGGCCGCTCACTGCAGACCAGAGAACCGCCAGCGCGAGGGCCAGACCTACCAGGGCGATCACGCCCACGGCCACGGAGGTCTGCACCTCGTAGCCGGCGAAGGTGATCAGAACCGTGCCCGGCCGATCCGCGAGCCACACGGCGCCGAAAGCCGCGACGCAGAGAAGACCGATGAATACGAGAGCGCGCCACATCCTGGGCTGATCCTTAATTTACTGCGTCGAACGGTTGAGGGCGGCGAGAGACTCGGCGGAGAGCTCACGGGAGGCCTGCTGGGCTCCCGCGAGAGCCGTCACCTGCTTCCCCCATTCCTCGGACATGCGCCGCGCCGGCTCGGGCAGGGAGTTCCATGCCGCCGCCGCTCCGCCCATGTCGCCCTGCGCCAGCGCCTGCCGGATGCGGGCGAGCGTCGAGGGAACGCCGGTCGCGCCCGGTTCGTTCACGGGCCGCACGGTGACCACCTTGTCCATCATGCGCAACAGTCGGTCCGACCAGTCGCCGGAAGCCGAGCGCTCGTCGCGCAGGATGGCTGCCTCGAGCGGCTCGTAACGATTGAGGAGATCGTTCGCCGTGGGCGCTCCGCTTTGAGCGAAGGGCTCGAGCGCCGCGAGACGCTCGGCGCTGGCGCCGTTCTTTCTCAAGGCGTCGAGAAGATCCGCATAGGGCGTGCCGCTGCGAAGCGCATCGCCCAAACGTTCGGAGAGAACGACACGCACACTGGTCTGGCTGGCATTCTCCACGCCCCGGCTGTTTTCGGTGATCTGCTGGGAGAGGGCGGCAAGGCGCTGATCCTGCTCGCCCACGCGCTGGTCGAGGGACTGGACACTGCCCTGCACGGAACTGACCGTGCCGGCTGCGTTCTGAACTTCGGTCCGCAATTGGTTTTCGAGAGCGGCCAGACGATTCGACAGATCGGTCAACGCCGCATCGTTCTGCGGTGCGGGCGCGGGCTCGGCCTGAGGCCGGTTGAGCGCTTCCTCGGCGCGCGCGGCGGCATTCTCGGCGAGGCCCTGAACCTGCTGGATGCGCTGGTCGATGGGTCCCCTTGCCGATTCGAGCGCCTGGAGACGGCCCTCGATAGGTTGGAGATCGACCGGCTGGCCATTGCCGCCGCCCTGGCCCAAGGCGCTCACGCGCTGCTCCAGTTGAGCGATGCGCTGATCGTCCTGAACCGTCATGGGCTGCTGCCACACCTGGAGTCCATAGACGAGGCCCGCGCCGACGAGGCCGCCGAGCACACCGGAGCCGATCAGACCTGCGGCGGAGCTGCGCCTTTCCGGCGGCGGAGCCTGGGGCGGAACGGTTGCGAAGCGGTCGTCGCGGGAAGCGGTTTCCGATTCCGCAGCCTCAGGCGCAATCGAATCGGTGCCCGCGCCCGAATCGAGGCTCACCTCCGACGAGGCCATCATGTCCTCTGGCGCGGCGGCCGTCACCGTTTCCGGCTCGGTGATGATCGTCTCCTCGGGCCGCACGTTCTGCCAGGCATTGTCCTGCGCATTCTCCTGCGCATCGTTCTTCGTCGCATCGGCTTCCTTGGCGCCGTCATCGAGAACGGTCGCCTTCAGGTCGATGGTGGCGGGTTCCCGCGCGTGCTTCTTGCGGGAGGACTTTTGGGCTTTCGGATCGGATGAATCGGTCACTGTTCACTCTTCGTGAGGCAATCTTGACGGGTCAGAGTGGGATGCAATTGAGGCAAGCTTGAGCGCAGGGTTTCGTTCCCTGCCGAAAACTGGAATCGGAAAGAGCAAGGGTGCATCGGACCACGATCCTTTCCACGGGGTAAAGATCCCTATCCCCGCCATCGTAAACGAAGCGGTGACAGGGGTCACGAGAGGCCCTGAAGCAATCCGAGAAGAGAGTCCTCCGATGGCTCCCGGGCCACGAGAAGCGAAGCCCGCATCCCGTTGAAGGCAGCCGCCACGTCCTCGGACAGGCAGAGATGGGCGCAGGCCGTGAGCGCCGATGCCAGCCCCGCCTCCTCAGCCAGCCGGATCAGCAGATCCGCGCTTCTTCTGGAATAATGGAGCGCGGCCCCGATTTTGCCAGACCGCAAGGCTTCGACAGCCTCCTCGGGAAGCCGGTCCACCACCCTCGCCTCATAGACCTCCCAGGTCAGGATGCGGTAGCCCGCGGCCGTGAGGGAAGCAGCCGGCTCCTCCTTGTGGTGGCGCCCGGTGACATGCAGGAGGGTCCGCCCAGCCGGCAGCCCTTCCCGAATCAGGCGCGAGAGGGAGACCGCATCGCCCTCTCCCACGATGATCGACGTGAAACCGGCCCCCTGCACGACGTCGGCCGTGCGCGGGCCCACTGCGAAGACGAGGCGGCTTTTGTCGATGGACGCCAGCGCGTCCACCGAATGGCCGCTGGTGACGATGACGGCATCATACGGAT
This sequence comes from Microvirga sp., assembly GCA_041913065.1. GTDB lineage: Bacteria > Pseudomonadota > Alphaproteobacteria > Rhizobiales > Beijerinckiaceae > Microvirga. The sequence goes on from JAYSGD010000002.1 coordinate 420,142, forward strand.
CGGAGGGCGCGGGATCTCCGGTCGGCACGATCCGGGTTACCGGAGCGACCACCGCCTCATGACCGAGAGCAGTGAGTCGTACCGCCGTCCGCTCGGCATCGTCGGGGGAGCGTGTGACGAGAATCCGCATCAGGTTTTCAGGAAACCGGCAGGCATGCGGGTGCGCAACTCGGTGCCGGCTTCGCGCCCGAGCGTCACGGCATCGTCGGGCGAACCGCGCCGCACCGCCTCCAGGCTCTCGGAGCCATCGGGGCGCAGGACGAGACCGCGAATCTCCAACTCACCATCGATAAGGCGCGCATGGCCCGCGATGGGCGTGCGGCAGGAGCCGTCGAGGATGGTGAGGAACGCCCGCTCGGCTGCAAGGGCATGCGCTGTCGCCGCATCGAGAATCGGAGCAAGCGCCGCCTTCACCCGCTCGTCATCGGCGCGGATCGCAATCGCGATGGCGCCCTGCCCGACCGCGGGAAGAAAGTCGTCCGTGTCGAGCGTGGTGGTGACATGATCGGTGAGGCCGAGACGGCGCAGGCCCGCCATGGCGAGCAGCGTGGCATCCACCTCGCCGCGCTCGAGCTTCGCAAGGCGTGTCTGCACGTTGCCGCGCAGCAACGTGACTTGCAGATCGGGGCGCAGGCGGCGGATCTGCGCCTGACGGCGCAAGGACGCGGAGCCCACCACCGCGCCGTGCGGCAGATCGGCGATGCTCTTATAGCGATGGCTGATGAAGGCGTCGCGCACATCCTCGCGCGGCAGGAAGCCCGCGATCACGATGCCCTCAGGCAGGGTCGTCGGAAGATCCTTGGCGGAATGGACGGCGAGGTCGATGGAGCCCTCCAGCAGCGCGATATCGAGCTCCTTCGTGAAAAGTCCCTTGCCGCCTGCCTCCGAGAGCGGCCGGTCCTGAATGGCGTCGCCCGTGGTCTTGATGATCGACAGGGGCAGGCTCTCCACATGCCAGCCATGGGCGGCCACCAGCCTGTCTTGCGTCTCATGGGCCTGCGCCAGCGCCAGGGGGCTGCCGCGCGTGCCGATGACCAGGGTCGATTGAGAGGCCATTCCTGTTTCGTACTCCAGCTCTACAACATCCGCGTTTGATCTTGTGCGGCGCGGCGGACTATAGGGGGATGACAGGCGGGCCGGAAGCCCGAATGATTACGTAAAACAGCGGCACCTTAAACCATGCGCATCCTAGGCATCGAGACCACATGCGACGAAACCGCGGCCGCCGTGGTGGGCGTCGGCTTCGACGGACGCGGCGAAATCCTCTCCAACGAGGTGCTGAGCCAGATCGCCGAGCACGCGGCCTATGGCGGCGTGGTGCCGGAGATCGCGGCCCGCGCCCATGTGGAGGTGCTCGACCGCCTCATCGCCCGGGCGCTGAAGAACGCCAACTGCTCCGTGAAGGACATCGACGGCATCGCGGTCGCCGCCGGCCCCGGCCTCATCGGAGGCGTGCTGGTGGGCCTCACGACGGCGAAGGCCATGGCGCTCGTGACCCGCAAGCCCCTGATGGCGGTGAATCATTTGGAAGCTCATGCGCTCACGGCGCGGCTCACCGACGGGATCGGCTTTCCCTATCTGCTGCTCCTCGCCTCCGGCGGGCACACGCAGCTCGTGGCGGTGAAGGGCGTGGGCGATTACGTGCGCATCGGCACCACCATCGACGACGCCATCGGCGAGGCCTTCGACAAGGTCGCCAAAATGCTGGGCCTCGGCTATCCCGGCGGCCCGCATGTGGAACGCGAGGCCCTGAAAGGAAACCCCGAGCGCTTCGCCCTGCCCCGGCCCATGCAGGGACGGAAAGAACCGAATTTCTCCCTCTCCGGCCTCAAGACCGCCGTGCGGATCGAGGCGGAGAAGATCGCGCCGCTCACGCAGACAGACATCGCCGACCTCTGCGCCAGCTTCCAGGCCGCCATCGTCGATGTGGTGGTGGACCGCACCCGCGTGGGCCTGCGCCATTTCCGCGACATCGCGGGCCACCCGACCGCCCTCGTGGTGGCGGGCGGCGTCGCCGCCAATCAGGGCATGCGCCAGGCGCTGCAGCGGCTTGCCGTCGAAACCGGCCTCAAGCTCGTCGCTCCGCCGACCTCGCTCTGCGGCGACAACGGCGCGATGATCGCCTGGGCGGGCCTTGAGCGCATGCGGCTGGGCCTCATCGACGACATCAACGCCCCCGCCCGCGCCCGCTGGCCCCTCGACACCAGCGGTCAGGCGGTAGGGGTGAAGGCCTGATGCCCGCACCCATCGGCATTGCAGGCGCTGGAGCCTGGGGAACGGCGCTCGCCAATGCGGCGGCGATTGCCGGCAACGACGTCGTGCTGTGGATGCGCTCATCCGAGCAGGCCGCGGACCTGACCGCTACGCGCAGCAATGAACGGTTCCTGCCGGGCGTGAAGCTGCACGACCGCATCCGCCCGACATCGGACGTGACCGACCTGGCCGCCTGCCGCGCCGTGCTGCTGGTGACGCCGGCCCAGACCACGCGGGGGATGACGGCGGCTTTGTCACTCATCCTGCCGCCGGAAACGCCTCTCGTTCTTTGCGCGAAGGGAATCGAACGCGAAGCGAAGGTCTTTCTGTCGGATGTCGTGCAGCAGGTGCGCAGCCGCTCTCCAGTCGCAGTGCTGTCCGGCCCGAGCTTTGCCGACGATGTGGCGCGGGGCCTGCCCACCGCCGTAACGCTCGCCTGCCGCGATGCAAAGCTTGCCGACACGCTGGCGAATGCGCTCTCCGGCCCGACGCTGCGCGTCTATCACCGCACCGATGTGCGCGGCGTCGAGATCGGCGGCGCGGCGAAGAACGTGCTGGCGATCGCCTGCGGCGCGGTGGTGGGGCGCGGCCTCGGCGAGAGCGCGAAGGCGGCTCTCATCGCACGCGGCTTCGCGGAGCTCCTGCGCTTTGCCCGCGCCTATGGGGCTAAGGCCGAAACGCTGATGGGTCTCTCCGGCCTCGGCGATCTGGTGCTCACCTGCTCGTCCGCCCATTCCCGCAACTTCGCCTTCGGTCAACGGCTCGGCCAGGGCATGAGCGTGGAGGAGGCAGCCCTCGGCAAGCTGGTGGAGGGCGCCACCACGGCGAGCGCACTGGTTGCTTTAGCGAAAGCCAAAAACATCGACATGCCGATCGCATCGGCAGTCGAGCAGGTGCTCAACGGCGGATGGTCTCTCGATCAGGCCGTCGATGCCCTCATGAATCGTCCTGTTAAATCCGAAATCGAGTAAAAGCGTCATGGCCAAGTGGCTCTACAAGTCCGAACCCTCCGTCTGGTCCTGGGACAGCCAAGTCGAAGCAGGCGCCAAGGGCACGCACTGGAACGGCGTGCGCAACCACGTCGCCAAGCAGAATCTGATGGCGATGAAGAAGGGCGAACAGGGTTTTTTCTACCACTCGAACGAAGGCAAGGCCGTCGTCGGCATCGTCGAGGTGATCAAGGAGTATTACCCGGACCACACGGACGAGATGGGCAAGTTCGGCATGGTCGACGTGAAGGCCGTAAAACCGTTTAAACGTCCTGTGACGCTCGACGAGATCAAGAAGCAGCCAGGGCTTGAGAAGATGATCCTCGTCAACAATTCGCGCCTGTCGGTGCAACCCGTAACGGACGAGGAATGGGCCATCGTCTGCAGGATGGGTGGGATTTGAAGCGCATTGAAAGCCAGGCGACCGAAGATGTTTTGATCCGCGCCTTGGCTTTTCACTTTCGATTGCTTCCGAGAGCCAACTAATAAGGGTAGGCTCTCGGAATTTGATAATGTCGCTTAGATGATAAAGAAATCTGCGGCGGAGAGCGCGGCCTTGTTCGCGATCTTGATGATCTCGACAGCCTTGGACTTCGTGCCCTTTCCGTCAGCATCGTAATAGACCACGCCATTCTTGTAGACGAGGTAATCGTCTTTGTCCTTGGCCTTGCCGAGTTTGAAAAACTTCGTATTCAGCTTGGCTGGTGCGTAGTCGGACCCCTTTGTTCCGAGCTTTTTGAATATCTTGTTGTCGAGCCAGATTTTGTCCTCACCGGGCTTGAAATCGGTGATGGTGTCGAAGTTCACGTTCTTGTTGTGGTTCTTTTTCGTGGTGCCTTTGCCCAGTGCCGTGTCGAAGACAAACACGTCAGTACCTGCCTCGCCCGTCAGAATGTCGTTGCCGGAACGACCATTGAACTGGTCCTTGCCGGAGGTGCCGACCAAAACATCCTTGCCCCTGGTGCCGAAGACTTCGTGGAATGGCGAATGATCCGGCTCGGGGCCGTCGACCCCTTTCATCACGATATTCGCTGTAGTCTTAAGTCCGCCTCTGTCCGTTATTTCGATTTTAACGCTCGTATCATTGCGGCTGTTTGCATTGCGGACATATTCAAGGCGATGCAATACGTAATGAACCATCTCGCTGGTTGCATTGTCGTTAAAGCCAAATCCGGCATACTCGCCTCTATAAGGGCCAGATTTAGAGAACGAGCCAATTTTTACACCGTCGAAAAGCAGATCGAAATCGTAGAATTCGCTTTTTACGATCGATATTCTGTTGTCTGTTTTTAATCGTACATAGTCGGCGATATCATCAACAATGATACCAATATGAGCTATCGGCCCCATATCGTCGGATATGATTGCGTCACTGCCCGAGTCCAATAGGGCCGCCTGACCAGGAAGAACAAGTTGCTGCTCCCCATCTAAATTTTGGATGATAGGCGCATTATTCACAGTCACCTTTCCAGTATTGTCGACAACGATATCAAAACCTTGATTGTGAACCTCAAGTCTTTGTGCCGCAGTTAACGTGCCATAAAACTTGAAGGTATCATTTTTGTTCTGATATGCATTAGCATAGTAAATTACGCGGATATCATCGGCATGATAAGTAGATCCTTCGTCGCCGCGAATACCCCAAATATTTTTAAATGTCTTCCCTCTAAGGTCCACATTATTTCCAATAACGGTTATTGTATTGTTAGCCGTTCCTTCGAATGCTGAAATGCTGTTAAACTGAGCACTCGTCATCTTGATGTTGAAGGCCGCGTCGGTGACAATTTTTGTAAAGCCGCTGAAGGTTGCGACACTCAGGTCGAAGATCTGGAACTGGACCCCGCTCAAGAAGAGTGTGTCGCTGCCGCCTCCGACGAAATTGCCGCCAGCAAGCTGGTCACTCGTGATCATTTTGGTCGCCATAGCCGTTACCTTTGTGCGTGTTTTGTTTCAGATTGTGCAACCTCCATTAATTAAAACAATGTAACATTTCAACTCAGAATCGGCCTATGGGATGACCGCCCAAAAGTAGCAACGACCAAAGTGCGAGCCCTCCCCCGCTTGCCCGAACCCTCTCTCTTTTCATAAACCTAGACCTAATTACCCGAGAACAACGATCCCTGGGAGAAGCGGTCATGGAAGAGAAAATCTACGACGTGCCGTCTGAATGGACCCACCGCGCCTATCTGGACGATGCCGGCTATCGCG
>JAYSGD010000003.1:0-364448 GCA_041913065.1 Microvirga sp.
CGGCGAGCAGGCCGGTGATGGCGCCTGCCGCGAGCAGCGCGACGACGAGCCAGGCGATGTCGAAAAGGGGAATGCCGAACATGGGGGAACACTTATGCTGGAGAATGGGCGCGGAAGACAGCGCCCGAACAATCATTGAGTTGAAGCATGGAAAGCAGAGCCTACGCTCCCTACCTGGCTGCGGCGCGCCACGCCTCTTGGATCTCCTGCGCCCTCTGATCGATCCAGGCCCTGTCCGTGATCCCGGCCGGATTGGCGCGGGTGGCCATGGCTTCCATGAAGGCCAGGAAACGTTCATGAGCAACGCCATAGAGACGCCGCAGCTCTTCCAACGGCTCCGGATGATCGTCCACGCGCAAGTCCATCGCCGGATAAGGCTCCGTGCGCCAGATCTTGAGGGCCGCCGATTGCTTGCCGCGTTTGTCGCCGCCTTCCGCTTGCCCTGCATCGAGCGCCGTCATGAGACGTTCCGCGAAGGGAATATTTGTGTGACGCTTGTAGGCTTCCAATGTCACCTCGATGACGGCAGGGCCAGCGAGCATATTGCCGGCAACCGAGACCCCGTCTTCGGCCAGATGACCGCACCAGTCCACACATTCGCGCCCAGTATGGGCCGCCGTGCGCCCCTGCCGGTCGATCACGTGCAACTGACGCACATCTCGCCCTGGATCGGCAGCCGTGAGAATGGCGATGATCTCCTGCGCGCTTCTTCCTTCCGCGAGCAGGCGCAGGCCATCATGGCCATAAAGCGGATTGACGAAGGCCTGCGTCGCCAGCGCACCCACCTGCGCCGCGCCGAAGGGACAAAGAGCCCCGACGGCAAAGAACTTCGTGGTGACGGCGACGCCGAAGGCGCCGGTCTCAGGATCCTTGGCAATGATCGACCAGGTCACGACACCGTTCCTTCATCGGCCGACCGCATAAGCCTGCATCAGGCGCGGCGTGGCGGCGCCGTGCAGCAGACCGTCCTTGTCGCGGCTTGCGGCCACGAGGCGACCGACGGTCCACTCAGGCGCAGCCTCGACATCGTGCCCGCGGGCGCGCAGATCACCGAGTACTTCCTCGCCGAAGCTCTGCTCGGCCATGAGATGGCCGGGCTTCTGCTCACGCGGATAGAAGGAGGAAGGGAAATGCGTCGTATGCGACATCGGCAGGTCGATTGCCTCCTGCAGATTCAGCCCATGATGAGCATGGCGCAGGAACAGGAGCAATTGCCACTGCTCCTGCTGATCGCCGCCGGGCGAACCGAAGACCATGTAGGGCTCGCCATCCTTCTCCGCGAGCGTCGGCGTGAGCGTGGTGCGCGGGCGCTTGCCGGGCTCCAGGCTCGCCGGCAACCCTTCTTCCAGCCAGAACATCTGGGCGCGAGAGTTGAGCATGAAGCCGAGTTCCGGAATGACCGGCGATGATTGCAGCCAGCCTCCGGACGGCATCGCCGCGATCATGTTGCCGAAGCGGTCGACGACATCGATATGCACCGTGTCGCCGCGCTTCGCCGAGCGCATGGAGGCGAGCGTCGGCTCCCCGCCGGAAACCTTGCGGTCCGTGGTGGAAAGATCGCGCAGAGCCGCCAGCGTGCGCTCCACCTGATCTTCATAGCCGGGAATGATGCCGGGGCGCAGCTCGCGGGACGCCTTGTCCGTCATCAGCTTGCGCCGCTCGTTGTTGTAAGCGTCGGACAACAGGGTTTCGATCGGCACGTCGACGAAGTTCGGATCGCCGTAATAGGCCTCGCGATCGGCGAAGGCGAGCTTCATGGCCTCGGTCAGCGTATGAATGAACTCGGCGCTGGTCGGCCCCATCTTGGCGAGATCGTACCCCTTCAGGAGCGCGAGGGTCTGCAGGAACACAGGTCCCTGCCCCCAGGGCCTGATCTTGTTGACCCGGTAATTGTGATACTCATAGGTCTGCGGCGCGTCGTAGCTCGCGGACCAGCTCGCCATGTCGTCTCCCGTGAGCACGCCGCGATGGCGCGTTCCGCTCTGGTCCATCACTTCGGTCTTGCGCACGAAAGCGTCGATGGCCTCCGCCACGAACCCCTTATAGAAAGCGCCGCGTGCGGCTTCGATCTGCGCCTCGCGGTCGGAGCCCTTCGCCTCGGCTTCGCGAATGATGCGCTTCCAGGTTTCGGCGAGCTGCGGATTGCGGAAGAGGGCCTTCGGCTTCGGCGCCTCGCCGCCCGGCAGGAACACGGCGGCAGTTGTAGGCCATTCCGTTTTGAAGAACTCCTTCAGGTCGTTGATGGTGTTGGATACGCGCGGCAGCAGCGGATGGCCCTGCTCGGCATAGTAGATCGCGGGCTCGAGCACATCGCGTAGGCTGAGCATTCCGTGGTCGCGTAGCAAAAGCATCCATGCATCGAACGCACCGGGAATGACCGTCGCGAGCAGCCCATTGCCGGGAATGAGCTTGAGGCCCTCGTTCTTGTAATGCGAGATGGTTGCGCCCTTGGGCGCCGTACCCTGGCCGCAGAGCACTTCCACCTTCTTCGTCTTCGCGGAATAGAAGATTGCCGGCACCTCGCCGGAAGGACCGACGAGATGCGGCTCGACCACCTGCAGGACGAAGCCGGAGGCGACGCAGGCATCGAACGCGTTGCCGCCCTTCTCCAACATTGCCATGCCGGCGGCGGATGCCAGCCAATGCGTCGAGGTAACGATACCGAAAGTGCCGAGGATCTCAGGCCGTGTCGTGAACATATGACTTATCCGAAGTTGGCGTTTACTACTGTTCGCGAGGATCGAGCGCGTCGCGCAGACCATCGCCGAGAAGGTTGAAGCCGAGCACGATCAGGAAGATCGCGGTGCCGGGGAAGATCGACATCCAGGGTGCCTGATCCATGAAGTTCTTGGCCGTATTGAGCATGGACCCCCAGGACGGGTTGGGCGGCTGCTGACCGAGGCCGAGGAACGAAAGACTCGCTTCCGCGATGATGGCGGTCGCGACGGTGAGCGTGCCTTGCACGAGAATGGGCGGAAGCACGTTCGGCAGCACATAGCGCACGATGATCCAGAAATCGGGAAGACCGATGGCGCGCGCCCCTTCCACGTAATCTTCCGCCTTGACGGTGAGCACCTGCCCGCGCGTGAGGCGGATGAAGATCGGCATGGCCGAGAGACCGATGGCGATCATCGCATTCGTGAGGCTGGGGCCCAGGAATGCCGCAAGCGCGATGGCGAAGATCAGGAACGGGATCGCCAGCATGGCATCGGTTGCGCGGGAGATCGCCGCATCGATCCAGCCGCCGAAATAGCCCGACATGAGACCGAAGGGCACGCCGAGAACGATTGCGATGAAGACCGAGACGACGCCCGCCATGATGGAGGCGCGCGCCCCCCAGAGCATGCGCGAGAACACATCGCGGCCGAGTTCGTCCGTGCCGAACCAGAACAGGGCCGAGGGCGCCTTGCGGATGCTTGTGAAGCTCGGCTTGACCGGGTCGTAGGATGCCAGATACGGGCCGATGATGGCGGCCAAAATGAAGAACAGCACGATGAGGCCGCCGGCCACGGCGCTCTTGTTCTTCAGAAACTTGGTGAGGACGCGACTGCGCTTTTTGGGAAGCGCGAGATCGTCGGTGACAACGGCGGTGGCGGTCATGCGGCGTGCCTCAGTCTGGGATTGACGAGAACGTAGAGCACATCGGCGAGCAGGTTCATGAGGATGAAGCCGACAGCCGTGCAGAGAACGACGCCCTGCACCACGGCGTAGTCACGGTTGAACACCGCATCCACGATCAGCTTGCCGAATCCTGGGATGGTGAAGATCTGCTCGGTCAGAACCGCGCCCGCGAGAAGCTCTCCGAACAGAAGTGTCGAAAGCGTCACGATGGGTATGAGCGCATTGCGCAACGCATGCTTGAGAATGATCTTGCGCGAGAGCAGCCCCTTGGCGCGTGCGGTGCGGATATAATCCGAGCGCATGACGCCGAGCATGGCGCTGCGGGTGTGGCGCATGAGGCTCGCCGCAAGGCCCGTGCCGAGCACGAAGGCCGGCATCAGCATGGTCTTGATGTTGAGCCACAGATCTTCCGTCGGCGGCACATAGCCGGAGGCCGGTAGCAGGCCCCAGCGCACGGAGACCAGCATGATGAGCATGATGCCGAGCCAGAAATTCGGAATGGAGAGGCCGGACAGCGCGACCACATTGGCGGCATAATCCACGGCCGTTCCCTTCTTGACGGCGGAGATGATGCCGGCCGGGATGCCGATAGCGAGCGCCACGATCATCGCCATGATGGCGAGTTCGATGGTCACGGGAAGCTTGCTGAGAATGAGGGTCAGCACGGGAATATCCGTGCGCAGCGATATGCCGAGATTGCCGGTCAGCGCCGATCCGATCCAGGCGAAGTACTGGACCGGGATCGGATCGTCCAGGCGGTACTTTTCGCGCAGGTAAGCAAGGACCTGCGGATCGCGCTCTTCGCCCGCCATGGTGAGGACAGGATCGCCCGGCAGAAGTTTCTGCAAGGCAAAGACCAGAACCGACACGATGATGAGCGTCGGAATGGCGATCAGAATACGTCGTCCGATGTAGCGAAGCATCAGCGCAAGTCATCCAAAAGAAGAGACGGGAGGGCATGCCCGGTTTTCGCCGGGCATGCGGTCGTCAGTCGGTCACGAGCCGAGCTTCACGCCCTTCAGGCGGATCATGCCGTCCGGATACGGCTTGAAGCCTTGCACCTTCTTCGAGAGAACGAAGGGCCAGGGCTGATAGTAGGTATAGATGATCGGCAGGTCGTCCTTCAGGATGGCCTGCGCGGAATCGTAGAGCTGCTTGCGCTTGGCCTCATCGTTGATGGAGCGCGCCTCGTTCAACAGCTTGTCCACTTCCGCGTTGCAGTAGCGCCCGTCGTTCAGGGCGCCCTTGCAGGTCGTGAAGGCGTGGATGTTGCCATCGGGATCGACGCGGCCCGACCAGCCGATGATATTGGCGTCGAAGTTGCCGGCCTGCGCTTCCTTCTGCATGGCGGCGAACTCGGTCGGGCGCAGCTTGATCTCGAAGCCCGCCTCCGCCGCCATGGCCTGCACGATCTCCGCGATCTGCTGGGTCGTGGTGCTGGTTCCGAAGGTCAGCTCGAACTGCACCTTCTCGGCGCCCGCTGCCTTCAGGAGCTGCTTTGCCTTCGCCACGTCGCGCTGGCCTGCGGCGAATTTCGGATTGTTGTAGGGGCTTGCTTCAGGGAAGGGCTGACCCGCGGGCGGATAGATGCCTGCGCCCACCACCTCGTTGATCACGTTGCGGTCGATGGACAGTTCGAGCGCCTGACGCACGCGCTTGTCCTGACCGAGCGGTGTCTTCGCGCGCTCACCATTGTTGGTGTTGATGGTGATGCCCTGATAGCCGATGCCCGTGACGGGCGCGAAGACCAGATTGGCATCGCTCTTGGCGGCAGGCACGTCGCTCGGCGCAAGGCGCTCGAGCATGTCGAGATTGCCCGATTTGAGGTTCGCAAGACGCACCGTCGTGTCGGGGATGGGCTGGAAGACGATGCGCTCGAAGTTGAAATTCTTCGCGTCCCAGTGCTCCTTGAAGCGCTCCAGCACGATGCGGTCGTTCTGCACGCGCTCGACGAACTTATAGGGACCGGAGCAGATCGGCTTCTGGCCGAAATCGGCGGAGGCCATGGCCTTCGGCGACAGGATCATGCCGGCGCGATCCGAGAGCTGCGACACCAGGGTCGCATCGGGGCGCGAGAGGTTGAGCTTCACCGTCAGGTCGTCGACCACGTCGACGCTCTCGACCGAGGTCAGCTCGCTCTTGCGCAAGGAATCGGGCAGCGTGCGGGCGCGGTCGAGGTTGGCCTTCACCGCGGCGGCATCCATCTTCTCGCCGTCATGGAAGGTGACGCCCGGGCGCAGCTTGAAGGTGAGCGCCTTGCCGTCGTCACTCCAGCTCCACTCGGTGGCAAGCTCGGGCGTGAACTTCAGGTCGGGCGTGATGTCCACGAGCTTGTTGCACAGCGAGGTGAACACGATGCGGCCCACGAAGGTACGGGCGCGGTGCGGATCGAGCACATCGGGATCTTCGTTCAGGCCGATGCGAAGGGTTTGCGCGGAGGCGGCAGTGCTCACGAGGAGCCCGGCCGCCATGGCAAGGAGCAGTCTTTTCTTCATATCTTAGTCCTCCAAGTTTCCTCTGGATTTATTTCACTTGGTTCAGGGGCTCGTCGTGACGGGGCGGTCCTGCCTGTCACGCCAAGTTCGGTAGAGCGCCAGGCGCTTGGACAGCGCCGCGCTTTGTGAAGGTGCGCGGATGGAGCCCGCGCCTGCACTTTGAATCTCGCGCCAGAAATGACACGCGACCCTGCGCCCGTCGGATGCGGTTTCCAATGCAGGGTGCTGCTCCTTGCAGAGCGGCCTCGCATGCGGGCAGCGCGTATGGAAGCGGCAGCCCGAGGGCGGCGCGGCCGGGCTCGGCACGTCACCCTGCAAAAGCGCCTTCGGCTGGCGATTGACGGGGCTTGGAACCGGGATCGCCGCGAGCAGGGCCTGGGTATAGGGATGAAGCGGATCGTCGAAGAGCGCATCCGTCTCCGACAATTCGACGATCTCGCCCAGATACATCACGGCCACGCGGTCGCTCATGTGGCGGATGACGGCAAGATCGTGCGCCACGATCACGAGAGTCAGGCCGAAGCGTTCCTTCAGGTCTTCGAGAAGATTGATGATCTGCGCCTGGATCGATACGTCGAGGGCGGAGACCGGCTCATCGCCGATGATCAGCTTTGGATCGCCTGCAAGCGCGCGGGCGATGCCGATGCGCTGGCGCTGGCCGCCGGAGAATTCATGCGGATAACGGTCCGTGTGGGTCGGAAGCAGCCCCACGGTGCGCATGAGATCGGCGACGCGCTCGCGCTTTTCCTTGCCCGCGGCAAGGCCATGCAGCCAGATCGGCTCGGCGATGATGTCTCCCACGTTCATGCGCGGGTTGAGGGAGGCGAAGGGGTCCTGGAAGATGATCTGCAATTCACGGCGCAGCTTGCGCAGCTCGGTCTTGTTGAGCGTGAGGATCGACCGCCCCTCATAGCGCACATCGCCGCCGGTGGGCTCGATGAGGCGAAGCAGCAACCTGCCGAGAGTCGACTTGCCGCAACCGGATTCACCCACGATGGCGAAGGTTTCTCCCCGCTGCACTCCCAGGGAGACGCCGTCGACCGCGCGCACCACGGTCGGCGACGAGAGCAGTCCGCCTCCGCCGAAATGCTTCTTCAGGTCGATGCCTTCGAGAATGATGTCGTTGGTCATGGGCATCACGCTCATCAGGCAACTCCACGATGCTGTTCGAGCGGCGCGTACCAGCATCGCGCGCGATGCCCAGGATTGATCTCGGCAAGCGGCGGGGGATCGTTCGCGCAGCGGGTGTCGGAGAAGGGGCAGCGCGGCGTGAACCGGCAGCCTTTCGGCATCAGTTCCGCCGGAGGCACCGAGCCGCGGATCGTGGCGAGCCGTCCCTGGCGGCGGCCGAGGGACGGCACCGATCCCATAAGGCCGATCGTATAGGGATGCTGCGGATCCTCGAAGATCGCCTCGACGGAGCCGGTTTCGACCACGCGTCCCGCATACATGACGGCCACCTCGTCCGCGACCTCGGCCACGACGCCGAGATCATGGGTGATGAGGATCATGGCCGTGCCCGCCTCCTCCTGCAGGCGGCGGATCAGCATCAGGATCTGCGCCTGAATGGTCACGTCGAGGGCCGTGGTCGGCTCGTCGGCGATGAGGAGCTGCGGATCGTTGGCGAGCGCCATCGCGATCATCACGCGCTGGCGCATGCCGCCGGACATCTCATGCGGATAGGCGCGAAGCCGCTTCTCCGGCGCGGGGATACGCACCTTCTTCAGCATGTCGAGCGCCCGCTCCGTGGCCTCGGCCTTGGAAACCTTCTTGTGACGCACGATGCCTTCCGCGATCTGGTCGCCAATGGTGAAGGCCGGGTTGAGCGACGTCATCGGCTCCTGAAAGATCATCGCCATGCGGTCGCCGCGCAGATCCGCCCGTTCTCTCTCGGGCAAGGTCAGAAGGTCCTGACCATCAAAGAGGGCAGAGCCGCTGACGATACGTGCCGGAGGGGTCGGAAGAAGGCCCATGAGAGCGAGCGACGTCACGCTCTTGCCGCAGCCGGATTCGCCGACGATGCAGAGAGTCTTGCCCTTGTTCACCGAGAAGGACACATCGTCGACGACGTTGATGCCTTTCGGCGCTCCGTCGAAGCGAACCGATAACCCCTGCACGCTGAGCAGTGGCTTCTCGGTTGGCGGCGCGCCGTGATTCAACTGATCGGCGGGGCTCACCGCCTGGACCGCTTCATGTCCCATGTCGCATGTCTTCCTTCGTGTCGCCGAGCGTCGCGCGCCTCGAGGGCGCTTCGCCGATCCCCTCGGATCGGGGATGCGTCATGACCCTGACCAGATTGTCCCGCACGAATTCCAGATGCTCGCGCATGGTCAGTTCCGCCGCATGTCCATTGCGCTGCGCAATCGCCGCAACCACGTGCCGGTGCTGTTCTACATAAATCCGCTGGCGATCCTCGGACCGGGCCCGCTCGCGCATCAGGCGCCAGGTCACGTCCTGACGGATCTGATCGACCATCCCGAAGATTGCCAGAAGGAGACTGTTGCCTGCGGCCTCCGCGATGGCCCGATGGAGAGCGCTGTCCCAAAGCTCGCGGGCATCCGCGTCGGCGGTGATCGCGGTCTTGTCGGCGAGGCGGTCGAGACGCTCGATATCCCCGTTCGTCGCATGGAGAGCCGCGAGCCGGGCAAGAGCCGGCTCGATGGCCAGGCGCACGTCCATGACTTCGAGGGGATGTGTCCGCTTGGACAGCTCATGGAGGTTGGCCTGATGCTGGACCGGACGGGAACCGACGAAGGTGCCCTTCCCCTGATGCCGCCAGATCCGCCCTTCAGTCTCCAGCACCTCGAGTGCCCTGCGCAAGGCGCGCCGCCCGATGCCGATCTCGGCGGCAAGGGCCCGCTCCGGCGGAAGCCGCTGATCCTGGGAGAAGGAGCCTTCCTCCAGGAGCGTGCGCAGCCGCTCGAGAGCGACGCCCGAACTGTCCGGCAGGGTATCGAGTGGTGCCACGCGGCAGGGCTCCCTGATGAACCAATCTTGCTCTCCCATGGCCGATTTGCAGAACTTTCGTTCGCGTTTTCGAGCCCTGGCGCAAGCATGCTAAACCAACGTGAAACCAATCCGCAATTGGTTTCACGTTGGTTCAATAGTTGAATACGGCGCTCAGGTTGATGTCCTAAGGCAAAGCTTCATCAGCCCGATCCCGAGGCAGCCTGACGGCCGGATTGCTTCCTTGAGAGTATTTCCATCCCCGAAATGTCATCGATATCTTTGCCCCGCAATGACATGAACGCGGGACAGGGTGCGTGTAACGCGATCCCTTGCCAAGCTGCTATTCCTCCCAGGCTTGCCAATCGAGGCGTGTATCGGCAATCTCAGCTCAACAATACGTTCAGCGGGTGGTTGTCGGCGTATCTCCTCGTCAGGCAACAGGACATGGGAAAGGCCAAATCATGATCATTGACGGCGGGAATACCAACGCTGGTGCAACGGACGAGGAAACTCCGTTCCGGCAACGGGCGGGGCTTCTCAGCCGCCGGTCGTTTCTGGCGGGCTCGGCCGCCGGCATCAGCGCGCTGGGGCTGGCGGGTTGCGTGTCCTCGGACGGCATGAGCGTCGCCGAGGCTTCGAAGGTCTATGGGCCGGTGCCGGATGAGAAATTCCCGATCCCTGCGATCGATGTCAGCAAGGTCGATCCGAAATATTACCGCCGCACAGTTCGCTACGACACCAAAGAAGCGCCCGGTACGATCATCGTCGATCCCGGCAATTACTACGTTTACCGCATCGAGGACGATGGAAATGCCACCCGCTATGGTGCCAATGTCGGCCGTGACGGGTTCCGGTGGAGTGGTGAGGCTTATATCGGGCGCAAGGGCGAATGGGCGACCTGGACCCCGCCCAGGGAGATGATCAAGCGCCAACCCGAGGCGGCCAAATGGGCCCGCGGCATGCCGGGGGGCCTCGACAATCCGCTCGGCGCCCGGACGCTCTATCTCTATCAGAACGGGGCGTACACGCTCTACACAATCTATGCCAGCCTCGATGCGGAATCGATCGGCAACGGCATCACCAGCGGCTGCGTGGGCCTTCTCACCCAGGACATGATGCACCTCTACGACCGGACGCCCGTCAAGACGAAGGTGATCGTCCTGCCCGCATAACGAAGGCGCGAGCCAAGCGCTCGGTGGTATTTGCTGCCGAGCGCTGCGAGAGCTGCTTCTGCGTGGAAGCAGCTCTTTTCTTTGATGTGCCCATTCTTTGACGGCGAACCCGATCCACTCCGCCGAAAAATGCTCCAACGCTGAGCGGCATCACGCAGCCTTTCTGCGCTTCAAGCTTGGATGAGGCTGTTCGCAAACAGCTGCGCGGGACCGACCGTAATGCCGCTCATCACAATCACACTCTGCCTCCGGCGGCGAGCAGACGCATGGCATTGGCGGTGACCAGCACCGTTGCGCCCGTGTCGGCCAGGATCGCGGGCCAGAGGCCCGTGATGCCGAGAATGGTGGTCACCAGGAACACGGCTTTCAGCCCCAGCGCGATGGTGATGTTCTGGCGGATATTGGCCATGGTGTCGCGCGACAGGCGAACCATGCGGGCGATGTCGAGCACGCGCCCGTGCAGCACGGCGGCATCGGCGGTTTCCAACGCCACGTCCGTTCCGCCGCCCATGGCGATGCCGATATCGGCGGCGGCGAGCGCAGGCGCATCGTTGATGCCGTCACCGACCTTGGCAACCTTCTCGCCCTTGGCCTGAAGGTCGCGGACGATCTTCTGCTTGTCCTGCGGCAGCAACTCAGCGCGAGGCTCGATACCGAGACCGGCAGCGATGGCCGCGGCCGTCCGGCTGTTGTCGCCGGTCAGCATCACAGCACCGACGCCAACGTTCTTCAGGGCCTCGAGCCCACCCCTGGCATCGTCGCGCGGCTCGTCGCGCATGGCGATGAGTCCGGCCACCCGATCTCCAGCGAGCAGCACCGAGACAGTCTTGCCTTCATCGTTCAACGCCGCGATGCGCGCCAGCTGCTCAGCCGTGAGCGCCGCCTTTTCGACTGCTGCCTTGGGCGAACCGAGGAAGAGAGCGACACCGCCGACATTGCCCGTAATGCCCTGGCCGCCGACAGCGCCGGCATTCGCGACAGGCGGAATCGGAGCTTTCATCTCCGCAGCCTTGGCGAGGATTGCGAACGCGAGCGGATGACTCGATCCGGTCTCAAGAGCGGCCGACAGCGACAACACCTCACGTTCGGAGCGGCCAACCGGGATCACGTCCGTGACCTTCGGCTTGCCCTCGGTGAGCGTCCCGGTTTTATCGAAGGCCGCAACCGTGATCTTGCCGAGATCTTCCAGCACCGCGCCGCCTTTCATGAGAAGGCCACGACGTGCTCCTGCCGACAATCCGGCGGCGATGGCGGCGGGCGTCGAGATTACGAGCGCGCATGGACAGCCGATCAGCAGGATCGCCAATCCCTTGTAGATCCACTCGCCCCATGAGGCGCCGGCGACGAGCGGCGGCAAAATGGCGACGAGGGCGCCGACGATGAGGACGGCGGGCGTGTAATAGCGCGAGAACCGGTCGATGAAGCGCTGCGTCGGCGCCTTGCTCTCCTGCGCCTCCTCGACGAGGCGCACGATGCGCGCGATGGTGTTGTCCTGCGCGGCCGCCGTGACCCGCACGCGCAGCGCCCCGTTGCCGTTGATGGTCCCCGCGAAGACCGCATCTTCGACCCCCTTGAGCCTGGGCGTGCTTTCACCGGTAACGGGCGCCTCATCGATGGCGCTCTCGCCGTCGATGACCATACCGTCGGCGGGAACGCGGTCTCCGGGGCGCACGAGGATGATGGAGCCGACCGCCAGGCTATCGGCCTGAACCTCTTCGGTCTTGCCGTCGCGTTCAAGAAGCGCAGTCTTGGGAACCAACTTCGTCAATCCCTGGATACTTGCGCGCGCACGTCCGGCGGCAACGCCTTCCAATAGCTCGCCGACGAGGAACAGGAAGACCACCGCAGCGGCCTCTTCCGCGGCGCCGATGATCACAGCGCCGACAGCGGCGATGGTCATCAGCATCTCGATGGAGAACGGCGTTCCGAAACGCGCCGCCACAAAAGCGCGCCGCGCAATCGGCACAAGACCCACAGCCATGGCCACGACGAAAGCCCAATGCTCGACTTGCGGCATCAGTCGGCCGACCACGTAGGCGGCGACGAGCGCCAGGCCGCAGGCGATGGTCAGGAGACCACGCGGACTCTTCCACCAGGGACCCACGCTCGGACCATGATCGTGCAGATGGCCATGCAGGCCGGCTGAGGTGTCAGCACCGTGATCATGCTTGCGGCCATGATCGTGACGATGGTCATGGCCGCAACCTGGTCCATGATCATGAACATGGTCGGCCCTCTGTGCGGATACGGGAGAACCTGCGGGCTCGCGCCCGGTCACCTTGAAGCCGAGAGTTCCGATGTGCTTGGCGAGAATGTCGAGAACCACCGCGTCGTCATGGACGATCGTCACCGTGCCCGCCGGGACGGACACGCTGACCTCCACGACGCCCGGCACGCGCTTCAGGGCATTGTCGATCTTGGCCGCGCAGGATGCACAATCCATTCCTGAGACCCGGTAGCGGGTGCGCCGTCCCTTCGGAAGCTCGGCTTCGGGCTTATCCCCGGAAGAGCCTGGCAGGTTGTACGCTTCACCCATCGCAAAACACCTCTTCACATCGATTCGGAGAGACCCTACATCCTCTAGCGGCTAGAGGTTCAAGAGGTTTCTTCGATGTCTTTGACGATTGGCGAACTGTCGCGCCAGACCGAGGTGAAGGTCCCGACCATCCGCTATTACGAGCAAATCGGCTTGCTGGCCGCTCCGGCAAGGACGGAAGGGCAGCAGCGGCGGTATGGGTCGAGCGACGTCCGCCGGCTCAACTTCATCCGTCACGCCCGTGAGCTCGGGTTCGAGGTCGATGCGATCCGGCAGTTGCTCAACCTGACCAGCGACCCCAACCGCGCTTGCGGCGAGGTCCATGAGATCACGAAGCTCCATCTCGAGGAGGTGAAGGACAAGATCGCCCGGCTGACAGCCCTGCGCGACGAGCTTGAAGCGATGGTTGCCTGCGACCACCGCAAGATCTCCGAATGCCGTATCATCGAAGTGCTGGCCGATCACGGACAGTGCCAGCACTCACAGCATTAGGGTGGTCGGCGGAGACCGTCCGAAAAGGCGCTTCAGGCCTTGCGCTCCTTGTTCTTGAGCCACCGCTCAGCCGGCGTCGCCAGCACGGTGGTCAGGACGACGATGACCGCACCGATACCTAGAACAGCAGAGGGAACTTCTCCGAAGAAGAACCAGCCTGCGAATCCTGAAAAGAAGATCGACAGGTATCCGAGCGGAGCCAGAAGCCGCGCCTCCTGCTTCTGATAGGCCTGCAGCCAGCAGTACTGGCCAAGCTGGGCCAGAAGTCCGATGAGGATGATGTTCGGGGCTTCGGACCAGGGGATGGGAACCCACACGATGGCGGCAGGGATAGACGTCAGGAGCGTCAAGCCAACCGTGTAGAAAAGCATCAGCACGATGGTGTCGTCCCCGGCAAGGCGACGCGTTTGCACGACCGCCATGGAGCCGAAGAAAACGGATCCGAAAGCTGCGACCAATCCGAGATTCCACGGCACCGCATCAGGCTGCACCATGATGATGACGCCGATGAAGCCGAGCGCGGTGAAAATGTAACGGGTCTTGCCGACATTTTCTCCGAGCATGATCGCAGCCATCACCAGCAATACGAGCGGGCGGGTAAAGCCGATGGCCGTCACCAATGTGAGAGGCAGCGCCGCAATCGCTGCAAAGTTGAAGGTCAGAGCGGCCGAGTTGAATGCCACCCGGGCGAGATGGCCACGGATGGAGGACAGATTCGTCAGAGCAGTACGCTTTCGCCACACCAACGGCGCCACGGAGACGAGCCCGACGAGGGAGCGGAGAAAGACGAGCTGGACGGCCGGATAGGTTGCTCCTTCGGCCTTGACGATGACCTGCATGATCGTGACCAGGCTCATGTCGAGCAACAGCCATCCTGTGCTCGTCCAAAGAGAGACCGGGTTTTTGGCCGCGTTCGATACAGGCTCCGCCGACATGCGCCCTCAGGCCGGTTGAACCAGGTTCGCCAGGAGGCGGAAAGCGCCGGGAACAAGCTTGTCCATCTGATGATGCAGCGCGAGCGCCACATGAGTATGGCGCCCTCGACCGATCCGGGCTGAAATCAATGCGCCCGTGAGCGGGCTCTCTCCCTCATCATGAAGTGAAAGCAGCTCTTCATAGGCAGCGTCATGATCTGCCGCGAAATAGAGCCCTCTCTCCTTGTCCCATCCCTGCCAGTCCGCCGCCTCGATCCTGTTCGGATGCGTCATCAGCGGGCTGTCCGGCTTCAAAACCGTCACAGGAGCAGCCGGATCCGTCACGCGCCACCGAAGCGACGGCGAGCCGATGGCAAGACGGCGTGGCGGTGTTCGATCCGGATCCCAACCATCCGTGGGGCGGTGATAGAACGTCACCAGATGACCGCCCTCCTCCACGAAATGATGGAGGCGATCGGTTGACGCTCTGAGATCGCGCCTCAATCCGAACGCAAAGATGCCGACGACAATGGTGGTGAAATCCGAAAGCGAGCCAGCCTTCAGGTCGGCTTCCGTGAGATCCGTCACATCGAGCCCGAGGCGACGCATGTGAGTTCCCACATGATCGCTCCCCGCCCCCACATATCCAATGCGGGCATCGGGCGGAAGATCGACATCGAGCGTCAAGACCTTCAACTCCGCCGGGGCGATGAAGGAGGTCGGTCGGATATGAGGATAAGCGATCGTTCGAAACGTGCTGGCCGGTCTGCCTTCCACGATTGGAATGAGCGTTGAAACCCCGCAGTCGGCGCCTTGCGGCGGTTCGACGATCCAATCGCCATTCTGTCGGCGGACGCGCCACCCTGCCGGCACCTGCCAATCCGTCGGTTCCGCTCCCACGGAATGAATACGGATGCCGGACGGCGTGTCCCCGGCCTTGACGATGGCAATGTCGGGATCAAGGGACAGGGATTGGGCAGGACCGATCGTAAGTGGCTGCTCTGGATCCAGATCGATCCTGAGAAGCCGCCCAGCAACTTTCCCCGAGATACGAATTCCGGCCTGCCCGTTGCCGCCCAGCGGGTCGAATGCTTCGGAGTAGTTCCCCGCGAGCGATGCCGAGGCCGGAATGTCGACGGCATACTGGAAGCGGCTTGGCTCTCTGGACACTTCACTGGCCTTCAGGCTTTCCGGAAGGCGAGGCGTGAGCGTCAACTCCGCGATGTCGGGGGCATCGATGTGAACATCGAGCATCACCCGTTCCCCTGGATGGGATGAGCCGTTGAAAGCCGCCCGAGCCATATTCGCATTCGCTTCGAAGATGGCCGCATCGATCTCGCGCAGCTTGCGGTCGAGGCGATGCCCGATCCGATCGGTGCCGTCCCGATCCAAGGCTTCACGCGCCTCTTCGATCAGCCGCGCCGCTCGGCAAAGTTCGGCGCTGATCGTCTTGCGATCCGGAAACGCCGCGATGGCAGCATCGATGCATTCCTGCGCCTCCCGCAAGCCTGCCGCGGCAGCTCCGGCCAGGCCGGCTGCTGCGGCAAGCCCGGCAAGTGTTGCAGGCAAATGGTCACGGATGTCGCCTTCGCCTGCGGGGTGACCGCCGGCCCATCGCTTGAGATGCAGATTCCACTGATCGATCGCGTCGTCACGCCAGACACCCATGCCTTGGGATGCATGAGCCGCTCGCGACCATTCTCCGACCTGTTGATAGGTCAAGCCGGTCACCGCGTCACGATCCTCGATCTTGATGCGGAGCGTCGTCGGCGGTGGCGGCGTCTCATCATCGTAGGCGTAGCTCGCGCCCGACCATGCCGGCAGGTAGAACTTGGACACCTGCCATGGCGACAAGCCCATTTCCGCGTGTTGCGGAAACGCGGATGGGTCGGCAGCCAAGTCGAAGGCGATCTCCGCCGCACGGGTCATCGCGCGGTGATGGCCGTGCTGGCCGGGAACATCCAGAAAGGTCGGAATGACGATGTCCGGCCGATATTGCCGATAGGCCCTGACGAGACGCTCGACGATCCGCTGCTCTCCCCATCGCCGCAACGTATCGTCGCCATTCTTGGAAAAGCCGAAATCATGCACCGGATCGTCCGGTCCGTGGCCGAGCCAGGCCACATCGGCATCGATGCGACGAGCCGCCTCTTCCATCTCGGCGGTTCTCAAGACGCCAAGGATGCCTCCGCGCTCCGGCCCAAGAGCGTTCTGGCCTCCTTCTCCCCGTGTGGAGCAGGCAACAACGACGCGCATGCCCATGGCAAAGCGCAAGGCCGCCAGCATGCCGTTCGCCTCGTCGTCAGGATGCGCCCCGGTATTCATCACGGTCAGAGCCGATTGCAGGCGGCTCAATGCACGATGCAGGCGAACCAGCGCCGGCTGGTGAACGGCGCGAGCGAGGCGGCTATGGTCATCCAGCAATGGAAATCTCCTCGTTAGATTGTCCGCGACGCGCCGCCTGCGCGGTGTCGAGCCGCGGCGTCATCGTTTCCAGCAGCGGCAAGGCGGCGGCTCCGAGCGCCGCCGTGAGCCGGCCCGTTCGGCCATGGATCAGGCGCGCCTCGTTCCGATTCCTTCGGCTCGCCACGGATAGCGGAAGCGGTTGCATGGCTTGAGTAATATCTTGCAGGAGCGCCGGTGGAAGAGTGCCGCCGACGACGATGGCTTCAGGATCGAACAGGTTTTCCAGCATCGCGATCTGAGGCGCCAGATATTCGGCGGCCTCCTTGATCCACGCCTCGACGACCGGATGCTTCTCGCGATGAAGGCGCTCTATATCCGCATAGTCGGCGTTGGATATTCCGGCAGCGGCCAGCCTTTCGGCGAGGGCCTGGAAGGACGCATAGGCCTCCAGGCAGCCATGCTGCCCGCACGAACAGAGCCTGCCGCCCTTCTCCACAAGCACATGCCCGATCTCTCCCGCATTGCCATTGGCCCCCCGAAACGGGCGACCATCGATCATGATGCCCAGGCCGAGTCCTTGTCCGAAATAGATCAGGCAGAAATTTTTCAGGTCTTGTGCTGCACCGTAAAGGCGCTCGCCGACGGCGGCGGCGGTCGCATCGTTCTCGAGTGCGACAGGCGAGCCCAGCATGCGCCCGATGCTGGCGACCGCGTCGAAGCCCAGCCATCCGGACAGCGTCGTCGGCCCGACCGACGACATGCCTTCCACATTGAAGGGGCCCGGCATGACGACGCCGATGCCCAGCAGTTGAGGTACGGGAGATTTCAGCTGCGCCTGCGCTTGTTTGATCTCAGCCTCGATGATCGGAAGAACCGACTCAGGATCGTTCCGCTTGATCGGCAGTGTGCGCTGAGCGCGAACGCGGCCGCCCACATCAACGAGAAGAGTAGAAATATGGTCCGCAGCAATCTCGATCCCGGCCGTCATGCCGCCATCGGGGTTGACGGCGAACTGGATCGGCGGCAGGCCGCGGCCCGCCCTTAGTCTTCCCGTCTTGATGAGCAATCCATCCGTGACAAGCTCTTCGACGATGTTCGAGACGGCCTGGGTGCTCAGGTGCGCGTGACGCGAGATTTCCATCCGCCCGACCGGCCCCAACTGGCGCACGACATCGAGGACGACACGGCGATTATGGGAGCGGTTCCGCTCCGGATTGCTTCCGATTGTCGACGGCACCCCGACCTTGGATTTTTTCGGCATCTCCAGGACTCCACGGAGGCAGGATGACCGTAGCCAAAGAATAACTCAAGTGAATTATCTTATTGACAGGCAGGTAACTCTAGGGGAGCCTGAAGCTGGAACGGTCCTTTCGAAGACCGCCACCTGGGAATCTTGGGCGCTCAGCGTCCGGCAATGAAGGAGAGGGATATGCGTTTTCGTCATATGCTAGCGAGCGTCGCCATAGGCTTCGCGACCCTGGCAACAACCGGCGCGAAGGCCGTCGAGATCGAGTACTGGCAGTACGTCTTCGACACGCGCGTCAAGGCGATGAACCAGCTGATCGCCAAGTTCCAGGAGGCCAACCCGGACATCAAGGTCAAGCAGACCACGTTCCCCTACGCCGATTATCAGACCAAGGTTGCAGCGGCGATCCTGGCGGGTCAGGGACCGGATGTGGTGCAGCTCTTCTACGGCTGGACCGACAACTTCATTGCCGGAAAGATGATCCGCCCCTTGCGCGCGGAAGCGTTCCCGGCAGCCGAGATCGAGCGCGACTTCTTCCCGATCGTGAGCGCCATGAAGCGCGGCAACGATTATTACGGCCTGCCGACCGCCGTGCGGTCCCTGGCGCTCTTCTACAACAAGAAGGCCTTCAAGGATGCAGGCCTCGATCCCAACAACCCGCCCAAGACACTCGATGAACTCGTTGCCGCCGCTGAAAAGACAACCAAGCGCGATGGCAGCGGCAATATCGTCTCCGCCGGCATCACGCTCGACATGGCCGGACAGGATCACCAATGGTGGCGCGAGGTTCTGGTTCGCCAGTTCGGCGGCGCTCCCTATACGGAGAACGACACCAAGGTCACGTACAACGACGAGGCCGGCCTGAAGGCGCTGACCTTCTACACGGATCTCCAGACGAAGCAGAAGGTCGGCCAGGTCGGCTTCATGGATGAAGGACAGGCAGCCTTCCGCGCCGGCCTTGCTGCCATGACCATCGACGGAACCTTCCGCCTCGGCTCCTTCAACTCGATCAAGAGTTTCGAATGGGGTGTGACGGAGCTTCCCGCCAACGCCCAGGGCATGCGCAGCAACTACGCCAGCTATTTCGCCAATGCGATCACCACGAAGGCCGAAGGCGAGAAGCTCGCGGCGGCCGAGAAATTCCTGGCCTACGTTTCCTCGCCCGAGGCCATGAAGATCTGGCTGGAGGTCGTCGGCGAATTGCCGGCGCGGCGTGCTGCGGCTCTCACGCCTGAGAACACCGCGCATCCGGTTTACGGCCCCTTCCTCAAGGGTCTGGAATATGCCCACACGACCCTGTTCAAGGACGAGGCAGCCCAGCGCCAGACCGCTATCGACATGGTGAACCGTGTTCTGATCGGCAACGAGGAGCCGAAAGCATCGCTCGCCAAGGCGGCGGAAGCCGAGCAGGCGATCATCGACCGCGCCAAGCGTTAAGCCAAAACCCGCGAGGAACGAACCGATGCCTGCTATCGCACAACGCGAGGCCGCCCAAAGCGGTCTCTGGTCGAGGATGAGCCTCGGACAAAAGCAGGTGATATGGGCGTGGGGATTCCTCGCGGTTCCCCTTCTCTTCTACGTGGTGATCCGCTTCTGGCCGACCTTTCAGGCCTTCTATCTGTCGGTCACGGACTGGAGCATCACCCGGCCCGCCACGTTCGTCGGCATTGAGAATTACGCGAGGCTCTTCGCCGATCCTTTGTTCTGGCAGGTGTTCCGCAATACATTCATGTACCTGCTTCTCGGGACGCCGATCAGCCTGCTGATTTCGTTCGTGGTGGCCTATTATCTCGACCGCGTGCGTTTCATGCACTCGTTCATCCGCGCCTTGTACTTCCTGCCATTTCTCACGACGGCAGCAGCAATGGCATGGGTCTGGCGCTGGTTCTATCAGCCTGTCCCTATCGGCGTGATCAACGACTTTCTTGCGATGCTCGGCATTCCCCAGCAGCCTTTCCTCCGCTCCACATCACAGGCGCTGCCGGCGGTGCTCGCTCCGGCGGTCTGGGCAGGGCTGGGCTTCCAGATCATCATCTTTCTCGCGGGCCTGCGCGCCATTCCCGTCACCTATTATGAAGCAGCCCGCATCGACGGCCTTTCCGAAGGCGCGATTCTGAAGAAGATCACGCTTCCGCTTCTCAAGCCGACCTTGGTCTTCCTGGTCGTGTTCTCGTCGATCGGGTTCCTGCGCATCTTCGACCAGGTCTACAACATCAACACGAATGATCCCGGCGGCCCTCTGAACACGACCAAGCCCCTCGTGCTGATGATCTACCAGACCGCATTCAGTTCCTATGAAATGGGATATGCGGCGGCCCAGACCGTCGTTCTGTTCCTAATCCTTCTCGTGATCTCCCTTGTTCAGCTGCGCATCATGAGGGACCGCTGATGACCGTTGCCGCATCACCCCAAGGTCTTCGCATGTCGCGCGTAAAGCCCGGAAGAATCGTCGCATGGACTCTCCTGTTCATCGGCGGCCTCATCATGGTGACGCCGCTCCTCTTCATGCTGTCGACCTCTCTCAAGGATGCCTCGCAGGTCTATGACCTTCGCGTGATCCCGGCATCACCGAGCCTCGACAACTACATCGAGATCCTGAGCGACGGACGCTTCACGCGCTGGTTCATCAACTCGATGATCGTGGCTGTCATCGTAACTCTGTCGAACGTGTTCTTCGACAGCCTGGTCGGCTACACGCTCGCGAAGTTTCGGTTCAAAGGCCGGTACATCGTCTTCATCGCCATTCTCTCGACCCTGATGATCCCGACCGAAATGCTGGTTCTGCCCTGGTATCTCATGGCGAGCCAGTTCGGATGGCTGGACAGCTATTGGGGCATCATGTTCCCGGGCATGATGACTGCGTTCGGGACCTTCCTGATGAAGCAGTTCTTCGAAGGGGTGCCGGACGATTTCCTCGAAGCTGCCAGGATCGACGGGCTGAACGAATTCACCATCTGGTGGAAGATCGCGATGCCGCTCGTCACGCCTGCCCTGTCTGCGCTTGCGATCTTCACATTCCTCGGCAACTGGACGGCCTTCTTCTGGCCGCTCATCGTGACCACGAGCGCGGAGCTCTACACTCTCCCGGTCGGGCTCTCCAGCTTCGCGGTGGAGCAATCCGTTCAGTGGGAGAAGATCATGACGGGCGCCAGCATCGCGACCTTGCCGACCCTGATCATCTTCCTGTTCCTTCAACGCTACATCGTCCGAGGCGTGATGCTGGCCGGACTTAAAGGCTAAAGCCGATGACCGCAGGCCCCTTCAACGACACATCTGTTTTCCCGGACCCGGTCTATAAGGAAACCGTGCTGCGTCCTCTCTTCGATGGAGCGAAGGATCATCACGTCGAAGGTTTCCGCCTGGTCGACCGAGCTCACCTCGTCATGCTCCACGAGACCGGCATTCTCACCACCGAACAGGCCCGGCCCATCGCCCAGGCTCTCGAGGCCATCGATCGCGAGGTCGATGTGAGCGCCCTCACCTATACCGGCGAGGTGGAGGATTTCTTCTTCCTGATCGAGAAGGAACTCCGCAAGCGTCTTGGGCCGGACCTTGCCGGCCGCCTGCATACGGCACGCTCCCGCAATGACATAGACCACACCCTATTCAAGCTTGGGCTGAAACACCGGATCGATCCGTTGTTGGAGCGCCTGGTGCATTTGGCCGAAACCTTGGCATCGGTGGCGGAGCGGGAGAGCAACACGCTCATCGTCGCCTATACGCACGGGCAACCGGCCCAACCAACCGTCTTCGGCCACTACCTGTCGGCCGTACTGGAAACCCTGCTGCGCGACATCGCCCGTTTGGAGGCCGCGCGCGACATCGTCGATTTGAGCCCGATGGGCGCGGCCGCCATCACGACGAGCGGCTTTCCCATCGACCGGGATCTGATGGCGCATCTTCTCGGTTTCAGCAGGCCCTTGCAGAATTCCTACGGATGCATCGCATCCATCGACTACATCACCTCGACCTACTCGGCCATCGCATTGACCTTCCTGCACCTCGGCCGGTTCATCCAGGATCTGCAGTTCTGGACGAGCTTCGAAGTCGGCCAGATCTATGTTCCGAACGCCTTCGTGCAGATCAGCTCGATCATGCCGCAGAAGCGGAACCCCGTTCCGATCGAGCATATGCGGCATCTGTCCTCCCAGACCGTCGGGCGGGCCCATGCCATGCTGACGATCATGCACAACACGCCGTTCACGGACATGAACGACAGCGAAGGCGAAAGCCAAGGCTTCGGCTATGGCGCCTTCGAGAGCGGCGGGCGCGTTCTCGACCTGCTCGCGGCGCTGGTTCCGGCCTTGCAGATCAATCCGGAGAGAGTGCGCCAGAACATTCGCCGCAGCTGCATCACGGTGACGGAACTCGCCGACAGCCTCGTCCGTCTGGAAGGACTGTCCTTCCGCGAGGCGCACGAGATTGCCGCCGAGGTCTCCCGCGCGGTCGTGGCCGTCGGAGGAGACATCGCGGTCGATGGTTATGCGGCCTATCGAGAGGCCTTCGGACGTTGCGTAGGCCGTCAGACGCAGGTCGATCAAAAGCAGTTCGCGACCATCGTATCGCCGGAGAACTTCGTCGCCGTCCGTGACAGGTTCGGCGGCCCCGCGCCGAAGGCGTTGTCCCAGGCGATTGCCGGCTATAATCAGGAGATCTCCAAGATCCGCCATCGGATGCAGGATACCGCGGAACGCGCGCGAACCTCGGCTGATGATCTCCAATCCCGTTTCACTGCACTTCTCGGAGCCCGCTAATGGCGACCATTGAACTCGATCGCCTCGTCAAGCGCTATGGACAAACGACCGTGGTCCACGGGATCGACCTTTCGATCCAGGACGGCGAGTTCGTGGTCCTCGTCGGCCCTTCGGGATGCGGCAAGTCAACGACCCTGAGAATGATCGCCGGGCTTGAGGAAATCAGCGGCGGCGAGATCCGGATCGACGGGAAGGTCGTCAACGACCTCCAGCCCAAGGACCGGAACATCGCGATGGTGTTCCAGAACTACGCCATTTACCCGCACATGAGCGTGGCCGACAACATTGCCTTTGGCCTATATCGCTCCAAACTCTCGAAAAGCGAGAAGCGCGCGCGGGTGGAACAGGCCGCCGAAACGCTCGGCCTGTCGCAACTCCTCGAGCGCCGTCCTTCGGCCCTGTCAGGCGGCCAGCGCCAGCGCGTTGCCATCGGGCGTGCGATGGTCCGCGATCCTGCGGCGTTCCTGTTCGATGAACCCCTCTCCAATCTCGATGCCCAATTGCGCACTCAGATGCGCATCGAGATCAAGCGACTACACCACCGGCTCGGCACCACGTCCGTTTTCGTCACGCACGATCAGGTAGAAGCCATGACCATGGCCGACAGAATCGTCGTGATGCGCGACGGCCGGATTCTACAGGTCGGCACGCCTCTCGAATTGTACGAGAAGCCTGTCGATGTCTTTACGGCGCGGTTCATCGGAAGCCCGACCATGAACCTGTTGCCCGCTTCTCTTAAGGAAGGCGGGGCCGAATTGTCGGTAGGCGGTTCAGTTCGCGTTCCGTCTTTGTCGGCAACCACATCCGAAATCCTCGTCGGCGCTCGCCCGCAGGACCTCGTTCCGACATCCACGAGCGCATCTGACCTCACCATATCCGGCATCGTTGCCGTCGTGGAGACTCTCGGATCGGAGACGCTCGTCCACATCGAAAGTGCGGGCCAGACCGTCATCGGTTCCGCACCAGGCCGGCAAATCCCGCGGATCGGCGAGCGCCTGACACTCCATGCTCCAGCGGAGAGGCTCTACTACTTCGACGCGGCGACACAGAAGGCATTGACGGCGCAATGATCGATAAGCCTTCCGCGCGGAACAAGGTTTTATGCCTTGGACGGACCTATTGCGACATCATCTTCACGGGCCTGCACGAAATGCCGGCGCTGGGCCGGGAGCGATTTGCGGAAGGTGTGACCATTGCCGGCGGCGGCGGCGCCTATATCACGGCGGCCCATCTTGCATCCCTGGGTCGGCCGGCGGCGCTTCTCACGCGCCTTGGAACCGATCCCCTGTCACGCAGCCTCGATGCGGAGCTGGAAGCCAGGGGCATCGATCTCTCGTTCATCGAGCGCTCGGAAGACGCAGGCCCTCAGCCGACAGTCGCCTTGATCAAAGACGGCGAAAGAGCGTTCGTATCCCGGCGAGCCGGCTCTTCCCGGCCGGCGACCCTCGAGCAGGCCCTCTCGGCACATGACATCGCTCATTTGCACATCGCAGAATTCGCGACCCTCCAGGACAACCCGGACATGGTTGCGATGGCGCGGGACCGGGGCCTGACGGTTTCGCTGGACCCCAGCTGGGACGATCACTTGATCCGCCAGAACACAAGTTTCTTCCAGATGTGCGAAGGGATCGACATCTTCCTTCCGAATGTCGAGGAAGGGGAGGCGTTGACCGGAGAAAAATCGGATGAAGCCATTCTGCGCAAACTTAGAGAGAGTTTCCCCCTGGTTATTTTGAAACGCGGCGAGCGAGGCGCACTGGCCATCCAGGGGTCGACTTGCGCTTCGGCTGAAGCGCCTCCCGTCGATGTGGTCGATACCACCGGCGCGGGCGACGCATTCAATGCCGGCTTCCTTCACACTTGGCTTGAGACCTTCGATCTTGAGAGAAGCTTGAAGGCTGGAATTGAGTCAGGCTCTCGCTCGGTTCAGTCGGTAGGCGGAGCTCCATCGCTTTAACGATGTCACTCGGCAAGGCGTCCGGAGACCTATCGCCGCCTCATCGCGGGCATCAATCTACATCTTGCTTGGTAGGCATTACTCTCATTGTGACATTACACCCGAGATGAACAGCCGAGCGATTTGAAGCGCTCGGCTGTCGGCCCTGGTATCTCGGTGGATTTGCAGACTATGCAAACCTTTAATTGATCACCTCAATCACGCGGCGCGTGTCAGGCTCGACAAGCGCGATCTCATCACCGATCACGACATAACGATAAGTACGAAGCTCCGGAACATCTGAAATGATGGTCTGAGGAACATCGAGTATCTCGACTTCCTGCGGGAGAACGACACCTTCACGAATCTCGATCCGGGACGTGCTCGCACGGGTGGACCCCGTCGTTTCAACGGTAGTCTTGAACTTTTTGCGCTGTTCACTGCTGAGGCTGATGGACGCCGATTTGCGGGAACCGCCAGTCTTGTGAATCACCTCGACGATCTTTCTCGTCTTGGGCTCAATGATCACGATCTCCTCGCGCACCACGATGTACTGGTAGCCGCGATACTGCGGAACGATCCTCACCACTTCAACCGGCAGAGGCGCAAGACGGATATCTTCCGTGAGCGTCGTACCGACCGACACGTTGAAGCTTACATTCGTGACAGTGTTCAGACTTGTGCCGCTGAAGGCCTCAGTCACTTCCGAACGCTTCTCAGTGTTCAGGCTTGCGATGGCATTGGTCGTAGATCCCGTTGAACCAGACTGCTGGGATGCGGAGCTCTGCGACGCAGAAGTGCTCGCATCCGGCTGAGAATTCTGCCGCTGTGCCGAATTGGAGGTCGGCTGCGGCTGATTCTTCGTTGCCGATTGCGAAGGCGAACTGGACCCTTTGGTCTTGCTTCCCTGAGAATCATTCACAGACTGGGAGGGATCATTTTGGAGCCGTTTCTGACCCTCAGATGCCTGGGTAGAGTTCGGTGAGCTTGTGGTGGCGCCAGTCGCATTCGGACGCTCGGATTGAGCGCTCCGTTCCGACGATTCTCCGGACGAAGTCGTGGAACGTTGGCTGCGGCCGGGCGCGGCTTCAGACCGGCCGGGGGCATCGGTTGACATGCTTGAGCGGTTCTGGCCCGGCGCACTCTCAGACCTGCCAGGCACAGCCGAGGAAGTGGCGGGAGGCTTAATTTGACCCGGAGCGGTTTCCGACGAGCCTGGGGATTGTGTCTGAGCGCTCACCGGAGCAGTGGCGAGCGTCAGGGCGATAACGGCGGCAGATGAAAGCAGGATATTGCGCATGACTAACTTCCTTACATTTTTTTGATGCTGTTGCAGGAACCAAAGGGCCGTTAACCAAAGGGCCGTTGCTCGTGCGTCCCCGAGATCATCCGCGTGAGATGTCGCGTTTCGTCGTCGCTCACTTCGTGAACGAGACGGAGAACCTCATCGAGATTGCAACTTATTCGCATTGGGCGACCCGGGAATTCAGGGCTTGTCAGCCCTCCAGCAGATCGCGGCCGAGCAGGATGCTCGCGGGCAGCCTCAAGGGGCTGCCCGCTGCTTCGGCGTTTATCGCCCGCAGTTTAGCGGATGACCTGAACGATTTTGCGCGTGCTGGGCTCAACCAGAACCGGGGTATCGTTCACCACTGTGTATCGATAGCCCTTCACCTTGTACTGAGAGGGAACCTCATGATAGACCACGCCGCTCTCAGGCAGGACCGCTCCAACACGCACTTCCTCCCGATAAGCGTAGGAAGGAACCTTCTGAGTCGTAACGTACTGGCGGAATTCCGGCTGCTGCTGATCGGCAATGCCGCCAACAATCGCTCCGGTGACTCCGCCGACTGCTGCACCGACCGGACCGCCGACAATCGCTCCGCCCACAGCTCCGGTTGCAGCGCCTGCCGCCGCGCCGCCGGACTGCGCGAAGGCGGCAGCCGGGGCAATCGTCGCGAGAACTGCGCTGGCCAGAAGAACTTTCTTGAACATCTTTGACTCCTGAATGTGCTCCGGATCAAACATCCGTTGTCCTGCCAACGCGCACTGCCTCAAGTGGTTTCACCAATATTCAAGTTTAAATGATCATTTTAACTGCGGTTCATCTACATGAACATATATTTATGCTCCACAAAGAGACGTACCGTTAGTAATAATAAATATATCGGAAAATTCCAGAATGCCGGGAATAGAATGCCTGCGCCATTCGTTCTCTCGAAATGACTTCGAAATGACTTCGAAATGATGGTCGGCATTCGTGCGCACTTCCTGTCGTCTCGCCTTGCTCATTCTTACGCTAAGCGCCTCCGGCATAGGGGCGCAGTCAGTGTTTCATGCTTATGACGGTGAGATTTTGAAGTTCGCTTCTTGGAAGCAAGAGGCACGCGCTAAAAGCGCGGATCACAGCAAGCGAGAAATGCTCACGTTGAACAGCTACTCATTGAGTGGCCACAGTCAAAATGAAATGGCGCTTGCGCCCGTTTCCATCGAAAGCATAATTTTTCAAGAGATTCCGGGGCACAAATCATATCGTTATGCGATCATCGGTGACCAGCGCTTTATTGTCGATTCAGCAAGTCATTCCGTCATCTACGAACCGAACGAGACCCACTGATAACCGGCACCGGAATTTCTACATGCGAAAGATCGGGCCGCGCATCGGGCTGATACGGCGGCCTCACACTCTTTGTGAATGCGGCTTAGTGTTTCGATCACACGGCAGAGCTTAGCCAGTGCATTTCAAATGCTTGCCAACAGAAGACTTACACCGATGAAGGCCGATAGGGACGTGGCAAAGGCTAGGGATGCCTTCTGAACGGACATGGCCGCAGGCTGAGAGTTCGACGCCTCGACGCCAACAAGATGCTTATCGTGATTCACTGGACAAATCCCATGTTTATACATGAGAAAAACAGATATATTTGTTATTTGTTCCGATAATCAATCTTTTTTAAGCTAATTGCCAGTTGCGACCCAGTCAATACGAATAAAGTGAGTCGTAATATACTTTATATTACTTAAACTTATTGGTGCTTCAAAATTTATCAGCCGTCGCAAACGGAGAACCTTCCAGCTGCCACAGAAGAGGAACGGGGGTTCTCAGATATTTGCGCCTCGCTCTCGACTAAATCTCGGAATCGACAAACGGCTTTGAGACTCGCGTAATGAGCGTTCTGCTCGCGCATGAGCGCCTCAAGCGAAGCCAAGCGACGCGAAAGTTCACTCCCTAGATCCGCGTCCTTGGCGACAAGCAGGTCGACCATGGTCGCGAGTACGCTCTCCAAGCCATTGAGGCGAGCGCGATAGGTTTCCTTCCACTCGAAGTCAGATGCTGCACTCATTGTCCAGGCTCCGCGAACGTCTGATAACGGAGGCCGGTCGCGGTTTATTCCCGAATTGCTGAAATTTTTTGGGCCTCTCGACTCCTGTGACGTCATTGCCAAGCTGTGGCTGAGAATTATCTTGAACTGGGAATAGACGAGGCCTTTTTCTCGTTGTCAGAGTGACCGGGCTTCAGGTGAGGGATGCATGGCGGCGATCGGGCATGAGTTGGTAGCACTGTTGCCGCGACTTCGGCGCTTTGCTCTGACCCTGACTCGTTCACAGAATCTGGCTGACGATATGGTGCAGATCGCCTGTGAAAAGGCGCTTCTGAACGCGGAAAGCTGGACGCCTGGAACGCGCCTGGACGCATGGGTCTTTCGGATCCTGCACAACTCATGGATCGACCATCTGCGTCACCATAAGGTCGACGGGATGCTGGATGACGTAGGCAACTATGAAGATCGTCTCATGGACCAGGGCAACGGCGAAAATCAGATCATCAGCAAGCTCACGCTCGCCGATGTCGAACGCGCAATCGCGGAATTGCCGGCAGAGCAGAGAGAAGTTCTCGTTCTTGTCTGCGTCGAGGATCTTGCCTATCGCGAGGCGGCGGAGATTCTCGGCGTCCCCATCGGCACCGTGATGAGCCGCCTCGCCCGGGCCAGAAAACGTATCGTCGAGGTCACAGATGCAGCCTGACAGAAAGCGCCATGTTGAGAGGGAAGTGCCTTGTCTCGCATTCATTTGACCGATGAAATTCTCATGGCTTTCGCGGATGGCGAGCTCGACGAGGCGGTCAGGCGCGCCGTCGATGAGGCCATGCTTCACGATCCCCAATTGCGCCAGCGTGTTGCCGAGTACACGCGAAGCCGCCGCCTCGTTCAAACTGCATTGTCGACCGAGGTCTATCTTGCGGTTCCTTCCGCCTTGCGTGCCAATGTCATGCGACAGGTATCGCATTCAGAAAGAAAGGCTTCAGATCATCCCGAGACCGCGCTGATGGGCGGTTCTGGCACGCACCGGGCAACGGTCGTGGCTCGCTCGCGCCTGCCGCAATATCTGCTGCCATTGGCGGCATCCATAGCTGTCATTGCGATCGGCATCGGTATGTTCTTCGCAGGACGATGGACGGACAGTAATGGACTCTCGCAACAGAGTCTTGTTGCCCGTTTGAGCAGCCCGCCAGTCCAGGCAGCTCTCGGAACAGCGCCCTCAGGTCAACCGCAAAGCCTCGCAGCAGGCGAGTTTCGAGTGATAGCGACCTACAAATCGGGAAGTGGAGCCCTTTGCAGAGAGTTCACTCTTCAAGATGCTTCGGGCAAAGCCAATGCCGTCGCCTGCCGATCCAAGTCGGATTGGAACGTCACGTTCGCGATGGTCGAACCCGCTCAGACAACCGGTTATGCTCCGGCAGACGGTGCCGACCCGATAAGCTCGTATCTGCAAGGATTGAATGCGGGTGAGCCGCTTGAACCGTCTGTTGAAAGGAAGGCTCTTTCAACGCCGGAATAGGACACCAGGCAAGGCCAAGAATTGCCCCTTGTTTGCCGGGTTATCATGGTGCTGTCGCATTCAAGGCGGACGTGGATTGAGCAACAGGCTGCTCTTCCTGCGGCGACGGACATAAGCTGGCCATCCGTATGAGCCCGTGGCCATATATTGTGTCACGTCCAGGTTCACCGAGGTCCTGCGTGCTTTGCTCCAGTCGCGCCCGAAGTTCCTTCGCATCCACATTGGGATCGTGGGCCTGCGCCACGGCTGCGGCCGCGGTAATGTAGGGCACCGCATAAGAAGTGCCGCTCCGCAGAACATTGGCGCCGTCCGCGGAAACGGTGCGAATGCCGACACCAGGTGCGGCGAGGTCCACATAGGCCCCTCGCGTTGCCCGCGCATAAACCTTGCGCTGCTTATCGACCGCCGTCACGGCGATGACGCCATCATAAGCGGCGGGATAGGATGGCTCTGCGCCGGGGCCGTTGTTCCCGGCGGCGGCGACAATAAGAATACCCTTCGCCTGAGCCGCCTTGATGGCCTTCTGGAGAACATTGTTGGGTGGCCCGGACAGACTCATGTTGATGATCCGAACCCGGCGTTCGGCAAGAGCCTCCAAGGCTTGGACCAGAGATACGACATCGGTGCGGTCGTTGCTGGTGCCGTCAAAGGAAAATGCATCGACCGCAACGATCTTGGCATGAGACAACAAGCCGGGAGTTTCGCTGTCGCTGCGTCCTGCGAGAAGCGCCGCGATGGCCGTTCCATGGTCAGCTCTCGAGGCAGGAAGTCCGTTCTTGGGGATCTCCACCAAGTCGATTGGCTGTCCTCTCAGGGCTGCATGATTGAGATCGACAGCCGTATCGATCAGCCCGATTTCTGGCACTGCGGAACACTGATCCGCAATCTTGGAGTTCCATTCAACGAGGGAGGCCATTTCGCATGTCTGGCTTTTACAAGCGCTCGGACCTTCATCCGTGTAGTAATAATGGTCGAGATCCGTGACGGCTGCGGCATTGACCGTGCGGACCGCTCGTCGTGCCTGTGAGAGAGACATCCTTTGAGGAATGCCAAGTCGAGACACGCTGGCAAGCGTCCCTGTAGTTGAGCTCTCGTCTCTGAAGCCCTGTGCGGTCAAGCGACTGAGTTGCGCAGGCGTGAGTCCTGCCGTCACGATGGAGCGTGATGCATAGCGTGGCTTATGGAGATTCGTCTCTCCATCAATGCCGGCTAGAGAACGTTGATTTCTCTGACTGTCAGCCTTGAGATCATTCCTGGCTCTCGCTTCCTTCGGACCATTGCGGTTTGTACCCGACTGAGCTTTGGCGGGCCGGCTACGGGACGCTGAAGCTTTTGCTTTTTTCTGAGATGGACTCGGCTTGGCTTTCGCAGGCGCGGTCTTGGCTTTCGCAGGCACGGCCTGTGTGTTGGTCGGGCGGAAGCTCTCGATGAATGCTCCTAGGAGGCCCGGTAGCCCCGAGGGCGGTCCTGGTGACTGCGCATTCGATGCGACCCCGGTCTTTCCTTGCGAAGCGGGACTTTGGGCCGAACTATTGCCACGATTGCCACCAGCATCGCCGCTTCGACCTGGGCCGTTTCCGTTTGAGGCAGGGCTCCCGGAGTTTCCACGAGCATTTCCTGCCCCGTTGCCTCCTAGGCCGCCGCGCCCGGAATTCCCGTTGGAACCTCCGCCCTGATTGCTCTGCCCTTTCCCGCCGTCACTGCCCGCGCCATCACGGCCGCCGCTTGAGCCTGCGTTGCCGTTATTGCCGTTGCCGCCATTGGCGTTGCCCGCGCCGTTGCCGCCCTCACCGCGACTGGAGTTGCCTGCTCCCTGGCTCCCTCCTCCATTGGCATTTCCATTGCCGCCACCGTTGGAGCTCCCCGGGCCGTTGCCACCTTCGCCGCGGCCGGAGTTTCCGCCGCCATTTCCACCATTCCCATTGCCCCCGCCATTGCCATTCCCGCCGCCGTTGCCCGCGCCATTATCGCCCTTTGCGAGAGCGGCCGTATCGGTCACGGCAATGGAAGAGCCAGACGTGAGACCAAGCTGAACCTGAACAGGGCATGCAACGGCCAAGCAGCATATGAGAAGGGGAATGGAGACCTGCTTCGACAGCATTATCGGCCATTACCTTTGAAACATCAGGGATATTGAACAACGATAACGGATACGCTCAAGATTTGTTGCCTGAGGTATTCTACCCTCTTTACCGTCCTTGTCTCGCCGCGCGGAAACGGCTTCTTTGTCAGAGGATTTATGGAAGGCTTTTCAAAGACTTGCCTTCTCCGTTGGAGTAAACTCGGGCGGTCAGCGCGCACCATGTCAGATTGCGAATTTCACGTTCTCGGGTAAAGGCTCCGGTTGGCGTAGCCGGCTACGGCCGTTAGGATGCATGCTTTGAGAGTACAAGAGACCCCGCCATGTCGCTCGCCTGCGGATAAGCATGCGGCCGACGAGCAAGCGGGTCTCGCGAACTTTCACAATTGCTCCACTGATCGACCCAACGGTTTGCGACCCCATGAACCTGTTTGTCTTTGGCGCTGGCTATACAGCCGGCCACTTTATCGCCCGGTACAGAGA
This sequence comes from Microvirga sp., assembly GCA_041913065.1. Lineage (GTDB taxonomy): Bacteria > Pseudomonadota > Alphaproteobacteria > Rhizobiales > Beijerinckiaceae > Microvirga. The sequence goes on from JAYSGD010000003.1 coordinate 31,921, forward strand.
TCGGTTCACGCAGGTCTGCGGCACAGCCCGCTCCGACGCGAAAGTTCAGGCTCTGAGAGAGGCAGGCACTCGCGCCTACCGCTTCGATGGCGTCGATTATGATCCTCTTCTGGTCGAGGATCTTTCAACCTCCGAGGCCCTTCTCGTTTCCATTCCACCGGTCAATGGGATTGACCCGGTGCTGAGCAAGTTCGCTGATGTGATTGCATCATCTCGGCGATTGCGTTGGATCGGATATCTCTCCACCATCGGCGTTTACGGCGATGCGCAAGGCCGATGGGTTGACGAAGACACCGCGCCCAACCTCGTGACGGATCGCGCACGCCAGCGCGTGGAGGCAGAGCAGCAATGGCTGCGCCTCGGTCACGATGCCTCGTATTCGGTACAAATTTTCCGTCTTGCAGGTATCTATGGCCCAGGGCGCAATGCCCTCCACCGCGTCTTGGATGGCACGGCCAAGCGGCTCGTCAAGCCGGGGCAGGTTTTCAACCGCATTCATGTCGACGACATCGCTCAGGTTCTGATGGCATCCATCGAGCAGCCAAGCAGGAATGCGATCTACAACGTAGCCGACGATGAGCCGGGACCTCCGCAGGACGTCATTGCCTATGCGGCCGAACTCCTCGGGCGCGAACTTCCTCCGGAGGTTCCATTCGATGAAGCGCACCTCACTCCCATGGCTCACAGCTTCTACCAGGACAATAAGCGTGTACGAAATACACGCTTCAAGACGGAGCTCGGGGTGACTTTACGCTACCCGACTTATCGTGAAGGGCTTCAATCGCTGCTGACGTCCGTTTTGGAGCACGGCAATTGATCTCTATGCAGTCAAATTTTCTTTCATGAAGTCGTCGCTGAGCCTCCTGCAAGGCACATCAGTAACCCGCTCCGGCCCGTGCCTCCCGCAATCCTCGCGCTCCCTTAAGAGGCGCCTGGGATGCAACGAGGATCATCGTCTCCTTCTTGCCTTCCTCCTTTGACGTGCCAGTTTCATATTCAGGCGGAGGAAAACCTTTGCGGAAGAGGAGCAGGCTATGATCTCCGGCAGGTTTCTCGCGGTTGTGTCCGGAACGCTTCTGCTGACCACCTGTACCACGACCAGCCCGGCGGAACTTCGCAGCGCCGATGAAGCCCAATGCCGGTCCTATGGCTTTCGAGCGCGAACCGATGCGTTCTCGCAATGCCTGCTCGATCTGGATCTGAACCGTGCCGCCGATCGACGAGCACGGCTCAACTATCCTTATGTTTACGGCAGGCCGTATTGGGGCCGGGTCTGGTGAGCGCGATGCATTCATCGCGCCGATCAAGCCCTATTCCCGGATCGAGTTCATGGATCGCTCTGGGCTAAGACGCACGACTCTTAGATTATTGGTCGATCCTGCGGTGCCAAAAGGAACGCCTGCTACGACGACGATGTAGTCGGGCGCTTGCGCCAAACCCTCTGATCGAGCATGCGCCTCGGCTTGCTCGACCATTTCCTCATAGGAGTGGATATCCTCCGAACGGACACTGTGCGCGCCCCAGAGAAGGCACAGGCGCCGAGCCACGCCCTCATCGGGCGTGACCGCCAGGATCGCGACATCCGGACGGGTTCGCGCAATGCGGCTCGCCGTCGTGCCGCTTGAGGTATAGGCGACGATGCAGGGAGCGTGAATGGCCTGGGCCAGATCACCCGCTGCACTCGCGACAGCGTGAGGCGGGCTTTCCTCGATCTCCGATCTGATCGCCGTCACTATGGAGCGATAGGCCTTGTCCTGCTCCGTTCTCGTGATGATGCGATCCATCATGGCAACAGCCTCGACAGGGTATTGCCCCGAAGCGGATTCGGCCGACAACATCACCGCATCGGCGCCATCGTAGATGGCCGTTGCGACATCGGAAGCTTCGGCTCGCGTCGGTGTTGGAGCGCCGACCATGGAATCGAGCATCTGCGTCGCGATGATCACCGGTTTCACCGCCAAGCGGCAAAGGCGAACCAGCTCCTTCTGACGCCCAGGCACCTCCTCCGGCGGAATTTCGACGCCGAGATCGCCGCGCGCCACCATGACGGCATCGGCCAAGCGCACGATGTCATCGATGGACTCGAGGGCCGAGGGCTTCTCGATCTTCGCCACGAGCCCGGCACGCTCATCGATGAGGCCACGGGCCTCGAGCATATCCGATGGCCGCTGAACGAATGACAGGGCAACCCAGTCGACGCCGAGTTCAAGACCGAAGGCGAGATCGGCCCGGTCCTTCTCGGTAAGGGGCGACATGTCCAGCACCGTACCCGGCAGGTTGACGCCTTTGCGGTTGCTGATCCTGCCTCCTGTGACGACCCTGGCTTCGATGAAATCATGGCCGAGGCCCGTCGCCCTGACCCGAATACGGCCGTCATCGATGAGCAGATCCTGCCCTGGCATGATCGCCTCGAAAATCTCGGGATGCGGAAGAGGGATCGACATTCTATCGCCATCGGCTCCGCTCAGGACGAACCGGATCGTCTCTCCCTCGGACAGGTTCAGCGCACCGTCCTTGAGCGTGCCGATCCTGATCTTCGGCCCCTGCAGGTCCTGAAGTATGCCGATGGGCCGCTCGACATCCTTCTCAAGCGCGCGGATGGCGGCATGAACATTGGCGTGATCCCGATGAGTGCCGTGACTGAAGTTCAGCCGGAAGGTGTCGACCCCGGCGAGGAAAAGCTCGCGCAGCTTCTCCGGCGATGCGCTGGCAGGCCCCACAGTTGCAACAATCTTGGCGTGGCGTTGTCGGCGCATGGTTCAGTCGGCGTTCTTCCGCCGCCTCCTCGGTCATTGGAATCGCAGTAAACCATTGAAATTGATCAGGGTCTGCCCGGCTATTATGCCACTTCCGAAGTGTTTCGCAAAACCCATCCGGCGTTCGAGAAAAGCCTTTGGGATGATACCTCCAAGTGCCTGAGCGCACACCCTTCCGGTATGGAAGATGCCACGATATGATTCACGACCGTGAGTCCTGGAGCATCGTGCGCAGAAGTGGACCCGGTTTTGCGCACGATGCTCTCACTCAGAGCAAAAGCATCGGATTAGTCCAAAAAGTGCAATTCCACTTTTTGGTCCGATGCTGCAATGGAGACGGAGCATGCGCACAATTCTCGCAGTCCTTTGCCTGTTCTGGGGCTCATTGGATGACGCCGCGGCAGAAAACCTCGATCGATCTCAGAAGCGGAAGATAGAACGGTATCGGACGCTGCTCTGCGAGCTGACATCCACGGATCCACGCTTGGAGGCCAAAGCGCCGATCGACCTGCCCGAAGACCTGAAGAATGCCATCGAGGATTGGACGCGCAGCTAGAGGATTCTTCGGCAAAGTGGCTCCGGTTCGCTGTCAAGAAATAAGGCAAATCATCTCGAAAGCGCAGCCACTGCGATATTCCCGCCTGTCGCCGTATCAGGAAGAACGATTGGGGTCTGTCAGCGCGTCGCCGATTTCGTGAGCGCGCGGCCCTGCATCTGACATCAACACGCCGGTTTGCCGCTCGATCATCCGGCGGACATGCGGCGGATTGGGACCTTGGTGAAGAGCGCGGAGCCTGTCGCCGACGAAGGCGTCGGCATGCGTCCGGCGTTGATTGTGCCGCACGTATTCCAGCCATGTCGGACTGTGGTAGCGCTCGACCCATAGCTCGGGGTTTTCCAGATCTCGCAGCAGCGTCCAATGACGCGCGCCGTCTCGGCGACGAATCCGGCGCCGCTCCGCCATGATGGCCAGAAACACGGCGGTATCAGCCTCCCGAATAAGGTATTCGATCGTCACCACGATAGGACCGCTGCGCATGCGAATATCGAGAGTGACATTCGGCTCGGCCCACCGGTTCAATGGATCGAGATTGAGCGACTTCATTTCCGGAAGAGCGAATTGCAGGCCAAGCAAGGCTCCTGCCAGCAGAACGATAGCTGAGATCAGAAGCGCATTCGTCGTTCCAAGGTTCTCGGCCGCAACGCCCCAGATCCAGCTGCCGAACGCCATGCCGCCGAAGGTCGCCATCTGGTACAGCGCAAGCGCACGCCCCACCACCCAGCGCGGAGAGGACAGCTGCACGGTGGCATTGAAGCTGGAAAGCGCCAATACCCAGCTGGCGCCGCCTATCGCCATTGCGGCAAGACTCACGGCCGCGATGTTGCTCACACCCGACACGGCGGCGCAGATGGCGAAACCGACGAAGGCGATGCGCACCAGTGCTTCGAGCGACATGGCCTGCCTGAGGCGCGCGCTGAGGAGTGCGCCGCCGACAGCGCCGACCCCGAATGCTCCCAGCAGAAGACCGAAAGTGAGCGGTCCGCCCCGGATGAGATCACGGGCGATGAGCGGCATCAGCGCCTGAACGGCGACGGCGGCGAGGCCGAACACAGCCCCGCGCAGAAGAACGACGCCGAGGTTGGGAGACATGGCGACATAGCGGATACCGGCCGCCATCGCGGTCCCGAGGGATTCCGGAGGCAAGACTCTGGGAGTGCCGGCGGGCCGCCAGCGGACCAGCACCAGGATCAAGCCAAAGTAGCTCACCGCATTGATCGCGAAGGCGGCAAAGGCCCCTGCCGCCGCGACGATGAGACCCCCAAGGGCCGGTCCCACGCTACGTGCGATATTGAAGCCCATGCTGTTGAGGGCAATGGCGGCCGGCAGATCATCGCGCGGCACCATCTCCCCCACCAGGGACTGCCAGGCAGGTCCGTTGAAAGCGATCCCGCAGCCGACCAGGAACGTGAAGGTGAGCAGAAGCCAGGGCGTCACCAAGCCAAGATAGGCACATAGGGTCAGGGCGACAGACACGGCCAGCAGGAAGAGCTGCGCGATGATCATCAGCCGGCGACGGTCGAAATTATCCGCGATGGCTCCCGCCATCAGGGAGAAGAGCATGATCGGCAGAGTCATGGAGGCCTGGACCAGAGCGACCAGATCCGCCGACGCGCCGATCGAGGTCATCAGCCACGCTGCGCCAACCGACTGGATCAGCCCACCCAGATTGGACGCCAGGCTTGCGAGCCAGACCATGAGAAATATGCGATGCCGGAACGGGGACAAAGATGAAGCCCCACCCATAAACCGACCGGTTTCTCGCGATGTATGGCGCACTAGGCTTCGCTCCCCTCCCCTTAACTAGCAGAGCCTGCCCGATTTGCCAGCTATTTGGGCCACCCTTGCTCAAGGGCCTAGGGCATGCCTCAGGCGCCGATGGCCTCTTCCCGCCGTTTGCCTCCATCAGGACTTTGATACTGTCGCGCGAACTCGCCACCGCGACGGCGTCGTTCTACTCCTCAAGACGATAGCGGTGGGTGCCTGCGTTCCCAACACGGAGAATTCCACGAAGCGGCCGAGCTTGCGAACGAGGCTGAGGCCCTGCTCCACGCCTGCCGGAGAGCCGGTGGCCTCGATATAGACGTCACACCCATCGCTGTCGGTCTGGGAACGAACCATCGCCAATGCATCTCCCCTCGCTTTGTTCTTGAGGTGAAAGAAGGGTTCTTGGGGTGATGCAAGGCCTACGGCATTGATGCCGAGAAGGACGATCTTAGGTCGGAATACAGCCGGCGATACAAACCACGCCGGGGCGCGAGCGCCTCAACCAGTTCGGACTCCGGTTCGATGACATGAGAGATTGGCGGTGGAGGGCAAGCTTCATCGAGGCTCACGCCTGACGCCGCAATTCTGGCAAGTCGCGCCGCGCCTAAAGCCGGCCCCACTTCGCCGCCATGATGATAGGTGAGAGGACGCCGAAGAGCAGCAGAAAGAATTCGCCCCCACAGCTTCGAGCGCGCTCCACCGCCGATAACCGAGAGTCCTCCGATCGCACCGCCGCTTGCCTCCAGAACATCAAGGCCATCGGCCAAGGCAAAGGCCACCCCTTCGAGGGCGGCTCGCCCTAGATCCGCTCGTGTCGTCGATCCATCGAGCCCGAAGATGACGCCGGACGCAGTGGGATCGTTGTGGGGTGTCCGTTCGCCGCTGAGATATGGCAGGAAGACGAGACGGCTTTGGGACTTGGTCGCGATGCCTGCTGCTTCCATTTCCGCAATCAGGGCCGCCTCACTGTCCGCACCGGAGAGACGAGCAGCGAATGACAGCGTCGCGGCGGCCGACAGAATGACCGCCATTCGGTGCCACATGCCCGGAATGCAGTGGCAGAAGGCGTGAACCGCTCGCTCCGGGTCAATCTTCATGCGGTCGTCCGCCACAAAAATCACGCCGGATGTGCCGAGCGATACAAAAGCCATATCCGAATGCACGACACCGATGCCGACAGCGCCAGCCGCATTGTCGCCGCCGCCTCCGGCAACCGGAATCCCGGGCGGCAACCCGAGCAATGCCGCAGCTTGCGAAGAAAGCTTTCCGGACACCTCGGTTCCTTCCACAAGGCGCGGCATGTGACGTTCATCAAGACCGGTGGCAGCAAGCATCTCGGGCGACCATTGACGCCGCCCGACATCGAGCCAAAGCGTGCCTGCGGCATCGGACATTTCGCTGACGGCCTCGCCCGTAAGTATCAGGCGCAGCCAATCCTTTGGCAGCAGAACTCGCGCGGTTCGCTTGAATGTTTCAGGCTCATGCTTGGCCACCCACAGGAGCTTGGGCGCCGTGAAGCCGGGCATTGCCAGATTTCCGGTGATCGAACGGCTTCTCGGCTCATGCTTTTCCAGCTCACTGCATTCCGATCCTGCCCGCCCGTCATTCCAGAGAATGGCAGGCCGCAGCACCTGATCGCGAGCATCGAGCAGCACCGCGCCATGCATCTGCCCGGATAATCCGATGCCTGCCACCATATCGAGCGAGCGACGCGCTTTCAGTTGCCCGACAGTCGCCTGGGTCGCCTGCCACCATGCATGCGGATCCTGCTCGGACCAGAGCGGCTGAGGGCGTGACACCTCGAGCGCAGCCGATGCCTCGTCGATGAGATTGCCGCCTTCATCGATGAGAATGACCTTGACGCTGGAAGTGCCCAAATCGATCCCAAGATACATCGGCCGTCATCCTGTCAGGTTGTTCCCACGTTCATCCATGGCGCTCACATCAAGCCAAGCTGCCGCTCAGATAGCGCAGCAAGGTCGCTCGTGTTCCCTCACTCCATAGACTGTTGAGCGCAATCTTGAACGGCGAGCGAAACCCGGAGGCATCCGCGAGATCGCCGAAGATATCGCGCAGGGCCAAGAATGCGCCAGGATCATCTTTCGCAGCAAGTGCCGCCGGCGTCAGTCGCTCGGCATTGGGATCGTTCAATTCGAAAACGGCGCCGGCATCCGTGGTTCCCGCGCAATAGCGGCACCAGAGCGCCGATTCCAGAGCGAGACCTGTTACGTCCGCTCCTGCCTTCAGTCTGTCACGCGTCGAGGGCAGAATGAACTTCGGCTGACGGTTCGAGCCATCCTGCGCCAAGCGCGGGATCGTATCTCCCACATCCGGATTGGCGAAGCGGTTCGCAATAAGCTGATAGTAACCGGTGAGATTCACGTCGGGCACCGGCGGCACATGAGGGATAATCTCTTCCGTTTCCAGCTTGTCGAGAAAGCCGCGCACGAGGGGATCGGTCATGGCATCATGCACGAAATGAATTCCCAGAAGGCCCGCTGGATACGCAATCGCAGCATGTCCGCCATTGAGGATGCGCAGTTTCATCAGTTCGAAGGCACCCACATGGGATGTAAAAGTGACGCCGACCTCTTCCAGAGCTGGTCGTCCTGTGGGGAAATGATCCTCAAGGACCCATTGCCGGAACGGCTCGCAGAAGACCGGCCAGTTGTCCTGGATACCGAACCGTTCCTCCAGAATAGATCTCTGTCGATCCGTCGTGGCCGGCGTGATGCGGTCCACCATGCTGTTCGGGAATGCAACCGACTCGCGCACATAAGCCGCGAGCGCAGGGTCGACGATATCCGCAAGCCCCGCGACGGCATCCATGGCCACACGTCCATTGTGGGGAATGTTGTCGCACGACATGACCGTGAAAGGATCCTGCCCCCGATCCCGACGACGCTTCAAGGCAGCAAGCAGCGTGCCGAATACGCCTGTCGGCGCATTCAGATGAGATGCATCGTAGCGGATTTCCGGATGATCGGGATTGAAGGCCCCGGTCGCCGGATCGATGCAATAGCCACCTTCGGTCACGGTGAGCGATACGATCCTGATCGCCGGGTCGTCGAGGGCAGAGACAATAGCCCTGCAGTCCTCACTCACAGGCACGAAATCAACCATTGAGCCGGTTACGCGGGCTCTATTCGCGCCAGGCTCCAGCTCCACCACAGTTGTCAGCCAGTCCTGAGGCTCGAGCGCCCGGCGCATGGCATCATCACCTTGCCGCACGCCGGCACCGATGATGGCCCAGTCGTGGTCTTTTCCGGCATTGAACAGATCATCCACGTACACGGCTTGATGGGCGCGGTGGAAGTTTCCAAGGCCGATATGAAGGATTCCGGCACGCAGGGCCTTACGGGCATAGCGCGGCCGGGCGACCGTGTCCGGCAAGGATGCGAGATTTGCGAGGGAAAGAGAGCGTGCCATCTAACCAGAACCTATTGAGTAAGGGCAACGGGATGCATGGACCTTCCGCCATAGCGCCAAATGCCAAGACGAAAGAGCCCTACTCCGTCCAGCCCATGGAGATCAATTGATCATGAAGCCGCCATCGTGCCGCTCAAGTCATTCTCTGCCCGGATTTCTTATCGAACAGGTGAGCCTTCCCGGGGTCGAGCCTGATTGGCAAACGCTCACCCGGATGCAGAGTGATCCTTTCTCGGAAGACGCCGACCAGCGGGTTGTGTCCTAGTTTCATGAAGGCCTGGGTTTCCGATCCCGTCGGCTCGATCACCGAGACATGGGCCATATGCCCCTCATCGCCCAGCGAGATATGCTCTGGCCGAATGCCGTAAATGACCCTCTGGCCATTTTGGAGTGATGTTGGAGGAACCGCGACGGAAAGCGGAATGCCGTCATCCGTCAGCACCGCGAACTGACCGTTTACCAGGGAAATCTGCCCTTCAATGAAGTTCATGGCGGGCGAGCCGATGAACCCCGCCACGAATAGGTTCTTCGGCTGGTCATAGAGTTCGAGCGGCGCGCCGATCTGCTCGACGATGCCGTCATGCATCACCACGATCTTGTCGGCCATGGTCATGGCTTCGATCTGGTCGTGCGTGACGTAGACGGTGGTCGTCTTGAGACGCTGGTGCAGTTGCTTGATCTCGGTGCGCATCTGCACGCGCAGCTTGGCATCGAGGTTGGAGAGCGGCTCGTCGAACAGGAACACCTGCGGATCGCGCACGATGGCGCGGCCCATGGCGACGCGCTGGCGTTGGCCGCCGGAGAGCTGGCGCGGATAGCGTGCGAGCAGTTTATCGAGGTCGAGAATGGACGCCGCGTGCTTGACCTTGGAATCGATCTCCGTTGCGGGACGCTTCTTCAATCGCAACGAGAAGCTCATGTTGTCATAGACCGTCATGTGGGGATAAAGCGCATAGTTCTGAAAGACCATAGCGATATCCCGATCCTTGGGCGGCCTGTCGTTCACCACTTTGCCGCCAATCCGGACATCGCCGGAGGAAATATCTTCAAGCCCCGCGATCATGCGCAGCAGGGTCGATTTTCCACATCCTGACGGGCCGACCAGAATGACGAACTCACCGTCATCGATATCGACCGAAACACCATGAATGACCTCAGAGTTTCCATACCGCTTTCTGACATTGCTGATCGTGACTGGCGCCATATGCTGCCCCCGTTACTCTTGGTCCTGCATGTCGATCTGGATTTTCACCTCACCCTTCGGAGCCGAAGCCGCATATTCGAAGGCTTCGATACTCTTGGAGAATGGGTAGGTGCGGGTGATCAGTGGCCCGACATCGATGGAACCCGATGCGAGCATGGCGATGCAGCGCGGGAACACATGGGCATAGCGAAATACATGCTCGACGCGAGCTTCCTTCACTTGAGCCTTGGCGACATCGTAGGCCACAGGCTCCAGCGGGATGCCGACATAGATCACGCAGCCGCCGGGGCAGAGCGGATCGAATACATCGGCGGCTGCCTTCTCGTTGCCTGAACATTCGAACACAAGATCCGCGCCCCAGCCATCCGTCACTGAACTCACCACTTCGTCCAGATCGCGGTTGCGGACGTTCACGGAAGTGACGGCTCCCAACGTCTCAGCGAGCGCAAGCTTGTCGTCGTCGACATCGGTCACGATCACTCGGGCACATCCGGCCGCCAGGGCTGCGAGCACCGTCACGAGTCCGATAGGACCGGCACCAATGACGACGGCAATGTCACCCGGTTTGACTTTGGCTTTCGTAGCTGCGTGGACGCCGACGGCCAGCGGCTCCACCATAGCGGCAGCCTCGAAGGAAACGTTGTCCGGCAATTTGAACGTGAAATCCGCAGGATGAACGACGCTGGGGCGTAGGACGCCATGCACAGGGGGCGTTGCCCAGAACCGTACTGCCGGATCGAGATTATAGAGTCCGAGACGGGTGGCGCGGCTGGACGGATCGGGAATGCCTGGCTCCATGCAGACCCGGTCTCCCACCTTGAACTCTCGTACATCAGAGCCGAGTTCCGTGATAACGCCTGCAGCTTCATGGCCCAGCACCATCGGATCGCGCACGACGAAGGGGCCTATTGCGCCATGGGTATAATAGTGAACGTCGCTGCCGCACACACCCACCACCTTCAGCTGTATGCGAACATCGCGCGGACCGAGATGTTCCTCGACGACGTAATCGCGAAGCGCGAGCTTCCCTTTTTCTTCAAGAACAAGTGCCTTCATCATGGATCCTCCTACCCACGAGCGACGATGATCGCCCCCAGGATCAGCGACAAAACGATCGCGATGTTCAGAGGAAGAACGGATTCCACGAAGCGCATCCAGAACAGGTTGATCGCTACGAAAGCGAGGACCGCGATGAAAACCCGGTCAAACGCATTGGTCTCGATCGGCAGGAATCCACGCCGTTCCACGACAGGCTGTTCGGTATCATCGTCCATCCGTCACTCCTTCACCGCGCCGAAGGTGAGGCCGGCCACGATATGGCGCTGCGCAAGGCTGAGCACGACGAGCGCCGGGATAAGGGTCAGCGTGGCCGTTGCGGCCATTCTCCCCCAATTCGTTCCGGTCACGGTCACGAATTCAGCCAATCCTGTCGTGATGGTACGGGCATTGACGCTCGTCAGGGTAGCGGCGAACAGATACTCGTTCCACGCGAAAACCCAGGTGAGAATTCCGGTGACGGCAAGGCCGGGTTTGGCCAATGGCAGAATGACCTTGATCAACACCTGCCAGGTATTGGCTCCATCCACGAAGGCTGCCTCATCCAATTCCTTGGGGATGCCATCGATCACCCCGCGCAAGGTCCATATTGCGAATGGGAGATTGAAGACGCAGTAGAGAAGGATCAGTCCGATCCGCGTGTCGAATAGTTTGAAGTCGCCCACTACGAAGACCTGCGTGTAGAGGAGAAAGAGCGGCAGTAGGAAGACGGCTGGCGGCGCCATACGATTCGTAATTGTCCAGAAGAAGACGTTCTCCTTTCCCGGTAACTTGTATCGGGACAAGGCATAGGTCGCGAGCAGGGCCAGAGCCGTCACCAGCAGCGCATTCGATGTGGCGACTATGATGGAATTGGTCATGTAGCGCTGAAAGGCAGGATCGCTCAGCGTTGTCGTATAATTCTCCGTAAAGAAGCTCGAAATCACGAAGCTCGGACTTCCGAACAGCTGCACCCGGCTCTTCGCGGATACCACGAACATCCAATAAATCGGAAGCAACGTAATGAGACTGGCAATCGTCCAGAAAAGGATCGGCCCAAGTGCTGCAGATGCTTTGTTGCGAAGATGACGCATCATTCAGCCCTCTTCAGATCGCGCCGTGCGACAAGGCCTGCATAGAGCATCCAGCACATGACGATGGTGAGGTAGAGTGTGATGAGCGACATGGCGGATCCGTACCCGTAATCCGTTCTCGGAAAGACGACGCGCCAGATATAAAGTCCGACATATCGGGTGGCGGCACCTGGCCCTCCGCCGGTGAGCATCCAGACCTCGTCGACCGTGCGCAGCGCGTCCATCATTCTGATGAAGACAGTCGCAAGAATTGCCGGCTTCAGAAGCGGCAGGGTGATGTGCCAGAATATTTGGAAACGGTTGGCGCCATCGATCTGAGCCTGCTCGAAAGGCTCCTTCGGCAAAGATGAGAGTGCTGCGAGCAGTGTCAGGGTAACAAGCGGTGTCCAATGCCAGATATCCATGACGACTGTGGTGAAGAAGGCTTGGTCGATGTAGCGGCTGATGTTGAAGTCATAGCCAAACCATCGGTTCAGATAATACGGCAACGGCCCAAGCCCCGGTACTGTCAGGAGGCGCCACGTGGCGCCGACTGCGATAGGCGCGATGACCAGCGGCAGCGTATGAATGGTGCGGAAGAAACCTTTGCCAGGAAAGTCACGCATGAAAAGCTGCGCCAGGAAGTAACCCAGCACAATTTCACTGACCACGGCGAAGAATGCGAATTTCAAGGTGAGCCAGAGAGAATATAGGAACTGGTCGTCAAAGACGAGGCGTCTGAAGTTGTCGCCCCATATGAACTGCATGTCCGGATTGGCGGCAAAGCTGTTCCATTGCATGAACCCAATGACGAGAACATAGAGGAACGGAACAACACCGAAGATGAACAGAATGACGAGGGTCGGCGCGAGAAAAAGCCATCCCACCGAATTCGAACGCATTGGATGCTCCTGCCAGCCGAGCGTCACCGTTCGGCGAATTTCGGGTTAAATGGCCACCGTGCTGCAAGCGCGGTGGCCCAGTCAGCCCAAAGGGAGGGCGCATTACTTGCGGTAACCGAGGTTCTTCAATTCCGCGTCAGCGGCCGCAGCGGCCTTGTCGAGAGCCTCCTCGGGCTTCAACTCACCCGTGATCGCCTGATAGATGAAGGGAGCGATGGCCTCGCGAACCTGATTGTGGAACGGGAACGGAGGCGCCCCGCGGAAGAGCGGGCCCTGGTCACGCATCAGCGTGTAGTATCCATCCACCTTGGCATCCTGGGCTTTGACCTTCGGATCGTCATAGGTCGCCTTGTGCGTGATGCGAGACCCGGCGAGGGCCCAATCGGCCTGGATCGAATCCTGAGCGACGTATTGCAGCCAGAGAAGCGCAGCGTTCTTGTTCTTCGAGGAATGCGGAATGCCGAAGGCACCACCATCATAGTAGCCAATATATCCGACGCCGGATGACGCCTGCTCCATGACACCTTGTTCGACAGGCGGCAGTGCTACGCCCACTTTTCCGACAACGGTCGACTTCTTGTCGTCCGTTGCAACCCAGGCTGCATTCTCACCATAGACGAGCCCCTGAGCGACGCGCCCCGCCGCAAAGGTCGCGGCGACTTCGTCCCACGTGCTCGATGTCGATTCCGGCGGCGCATATGCGAGGTTGCCGATCCACCATGCGAAGGCGGCCTTGGCCTCAGGGCTGTTCATGCGCCCGCCATTGGCGGTGGATGCACCATAGGACTTGGTGTCGATACCCCAATTATAGACGCCGAATGTTGGGAACACGCTTTCGACCACTTCATAGACCGACGCGGGATGCCCGGAAGCCGCCTGAACCGTAGTTCCCCAAAGTTCCTGGCCGTTGGCCTTGCCCCATTCGGTGAAGAACTCTGATATCTGGCGATAGTCCTTATGATTCTTCGCAGGCACAAGGTCAGCACCGTATTTCGCCTTGTAAGCCTCTTTGATCTTGGGATCTTCGAACAGATCCTTGCGATAGAGATAAACCTTGACGAAGGCCTCCATCGGAACGCCGAAGAGGTCGCCCTTATCGTTCTTGAAGTTATCGACGAAACTCGTGAATTTCGACACGTCGAAATCGGGCGACTTGAGCTTGGGATTGTCGTTCAATGCCTTTGTGAGGTCGACAAGGAAATTGCGCGCGAGATAGCTGTAGATGATGTCCTGCTCGATATAGACGAAGTCATAGATGCCCGTGTTGGCTTCCATGTCCTTGATCGCCTTGTCGTACATCTGGTCCCAGGACGTCGCCTCGAACTCGACCTTGATGCCGGTTGCCTTGGTAAAGGCCGGTCCCAGCACGTCCTTGGCGTAGTTGGATGGCGGTGTGCTCTCGGAAATTCCTCGAATGGTCGTTCCTTCCATGCCCTTCGCCGCATCCGACCAGAAATCTGCGAAAGCCGGCGACGTGCTTGCCAGCAAGGCCGCGGTGAGTGTAGAGGCGACCAGACTCTTGAAGTGGTACATTGCGTTCTTCCTCCCGAACATGATCCCAAGCCAATCTATTGGCGTCGCTTGAGGCCAGACTGCACGGCGCCTCATCGAAGGCGCGACATGTCTTTGTCGCAGGCATTTGACGGGTGAGACTGCACCCGGCGCCTGAGCTTATTTCCGAAAGTCGTCCGAATACTTCTCGCGACTTCTTAGGAAAGTTTAGAAAGCGGTTGCGAAGGCTTCCACGCCTCTGCTCATCGGGACCTGTACTTTTTTGTCCGCACCCTCGTTAGATCCGTATCTTGCAGGCACAAAAGGACTCTCTTGTCTGGCGGCCGGTGTCGTGCAGCGGCGCGCCGTCCTGCGATAAGCCGATGGGGTTTGGTCGCAGATCTTCACGAACTGGCGATTGAAATTGGCGATATTGTTGAAGCCAACATCGAAGCATATCTCGGTCACCGAGCGATCCGTATGGGCCAGAAGCGTGCAGGCTGAATAGATGCGCGTCTGATTGACGAATTTCGCGAAGGTATGCCCCGTCTGTTTCTTGAAGAACCGCGAGAACGCACTGGGCTCCATGCCGCAAAGTCGGGCGACAGTCGTGAGATGGATATCGGAAACATAGTTGTTATGGATATAGCTGATCGCCCGCTCCGCCTTCTCCGATGGGCGGGACGGAATGGTAGCTGCCGGCGCACGGTGCGACAGCGTTTTCCGTTCGGAGGGGGTTCTCGCCAAGGTTGCGAGGAGTTCCAGAAACAGGATCATCTTCTCCGCACCCTGAACACGGCCAATCTGGCGAAGCAGAGAGGCGCCCTTGCGCGCTGTCTCGCCTGAGAACAGGAGGCCGAACGCGGCCTCCGAGAGCAGCATCTGGACTTCTTCGAACTCGGGGAAGTTGCTGCAGATGCGATCAGCACATTCAGGGCTGAACTGGACCAGCATGTCGCGGTCGGGAACGGTAAGGCTGCCTGTGTCGCTGAGCCAATTGTGAGGCAGATTCGGCCCTGTCAGGACGAGGCAATCAGGCTCGAACGGGCCGACATAATCGCCGATCATCATGGTGCCGGACGAGTTCTGAATCAGATGCAGCTCGTACTCGATATGGTAATGCCACTTCGCCAGATGATGAGGGTAGTCATGCACGTTCCAGCGAAACGACGCGGATGGCGGAAATACAATAACCTCATACGCGGGGACTGATCTACGTTCCATTCTCGCCGCCCTCCATGTGGTGCAGCAGGCCGCTTCCTCTAAAGTCCGCTCTTTGGCGGTTATCGTTCCGCGTCCATTTCGAACGAGACTGCGGTTGCAGGTTTAAAGCCTGCCTGACACCGCTTAGTTCTAGGATACGGCTTCATACTGTCGATCCTTGGCAGGATGATGGACTGCGCCCGTCGCGAACTCGGCGGCGCGATGGCCAAGCATCAAGGCCGCTGCATTCGTGTTAGCGGAGGGGATGAAGGGTATTGCGGAGCAGTCGATCACCCGAAGATTTTCGATGCCGCGTACACGCATTCGGCTATCGAGAACAGCCATCGGGTCCCTGTCGGGACCCATGCGGGCGCTGCCGGATGGATGATAGTTGGTCTTCACGGTGCGGCCGCAATAGTCGATGAGAGCCTCATCGCCCACGAGGCCAGCTCCGGGGAGCAACTCCTCGGCGATCTTGGGACCAATCGGCTTTGTCGCAAGCAAGCCCCTTGCAAATCGGAGAGAAGCCAGCGTCAGGCGCAGATCCTCCGGATCACCGAAGAAGTTCGCATCGACCAAAGGCTTGTCGGCGGGGTTCGCACTGCGCAGCCGAACGCTCCCTCTGGCCTTCGGGCGAAGCAGGCATGAAGTGAGCGTGACGCCGAAAGTCGGTTTTGCACTCGACACATCCCGATCCAGATAGACGATGGGCGCGCAGTACAATTGGATCGTCGGCCGCTCACCGCCGTCCGGATCGTAGAACAGGCAGGATTCGATCCCTGTCGTGGTCACCGGTCCTGTGCCGAACAGAATATATTGTAGGCCATTGCGCACCATCCGCCAGCCTTTGTCCTGGCCGAAATATCCGCTCGGACGGAGCGTGGACGCAATGATCGGCACCTCGTGATGATCCTGTAAATTAGCCCCGACACCCGGAAGATCAGCCGCGACCTGAAGACCGTGATCCTTGAGGTGATCTGCGGGGCCGAGACCGGACAGCATCAACAGCTTGGCCGTATTGTAAGTGCCTGCGGCAACCAGGATCTCCCGCTCGGCATGGGCGCGCAAGGTCTCTCCGCGGCGGATGTATTCCACGCCGACGGCTTGGCCTTTCTCGATGATGATTTTGCTGACGAGAGCGCCGGTTAGAACAGTGAGCCGAGTATCGTCGAGCACCTGGGACAGAAACGCAGATGCGGCATCGCACCGAACCATGCGCCCGCCGCCCCTCCGGCCCATCGTGTGCTGCATGATGCCGACGCCTGCCTGGCGTTCACCATTGAAATCTGGATTGTAGGGGTGGCCCATTCCTTGAGCGGCCAAAAGAAAATCCTGCGTCGTGTCGCTCAAGTTGCCTGGATCAGAGACCAGAAGTTCCCCCTCGATGCCATGATAGGCGTTGTTGAACTTGGTGTTGTGCTCCATCGCCTTGAAGTGTGGCAGCACATCCGTATAGGACCAGCCGGAGCCTGCGCCGAGATAGGCTTCCCAACCGTCGTAATCCTCGCGCTGGCCGCGCATATAGACCATGGCATTGACGGCGCTACCGCCCCCAAGAACCTTCGCCTGAGGCACGATCGGCGCACGGCCGCCCAGACGTGGTTGCCGCAAGGTCTCGTGCATTTCCAGAAAGTCATCGCGCGCGAGATACTTCATGTAACCCGCAGGCATGCGCATGATGGGCGCTATACTGGCCGGGCCTCGCTCGAGGATTAGAACACGGCAACCGAAATCCCGAACAAGCCGCGTCGCGGCCACACAGGCCGACGAGCCGCCACCGACAAGAATGAAGTCGTACTGCGCCGTCTGACCCGAGGACGTCATGAGGCTTCCACCCTGCTTCCTCTCTTTCATGAGAGGCTTGGCAGAGAGCCTACGATGGCAATTTCCAGCAGACTACAATCTCTCCTGCGCCAGACCTATACTTTTTTGATCGAAATGCGGATTTAAAGTATACTTCGGCTGCTTGAGAGCAGGTTTACCGATAGTCTATAAGGCTGAAACCTCGCGAAACGAAAAGTTATCGCGTCACGATTACATCGTCCCGTGCTGATCTCGTCTCGATCAAAACTCGCGGATTACTCGGGGCCACCAACCCCACTTGGCAGATCCGGGTCTATGCCCATCGAGCCTGGAGGAATCGGGGACTGTGTCAGCTGAGACTCGACATAGTTGGGCGGATGATAATCTGAACTTCCCGACATGCAGCCCGAGACCAGAGCCGTTAAGATGAGCAGAAGCGACAGCTTAGCTTGCATCGACTGTTCCTTCACAAGGAGGAAGCTTGAAAGCGGCCTCGATGGCCAACGCAACAAAGTCGAGTCGTTAAGTCTTTTGCAGACGCCAAGTGAGTATCTGCATCGTTACGAGTGATCGAAATCCCTCTCCATATTGCTTAGCTTGAACATGGCAGGTCAAGCTTAAACTTCCTGGGTTCATCAGCAGCGGCGCAGTGGCTCCATCTTCCTCCGATTGGACCTGCCGCCACAAAGCGGCAGGTCGCAAGACGTCAGATGCAATGCTTGCTTGATGCGCGCCGATCTTCAGTTGCCGATGGCCACGCCCTCGCGACGACTGTCCGCACCACCAGTCAAGCCGTTGGGGCCAATCACGATGGCCTGGATGCCGGAGTTCATTTCGATCGCCTTGACCTCGTGCCCCTTGGCTTCGAGAGCCGCCTTCCAACCGTCAGCCTCGGTGCCTGCCTCAATCTCGGTCGGGCCGTTGCGGCTGCCGAAATTGGGCAGATCGACCGCCACCTGCGGATCGAGCTTCCAATCCAGAAGACCGACCAGGGTTTTTGCCACGTAAGGGATGATCTGGCTTCCGCCGGGCGATCCCACGACCGCGTAGAGCTTGCCGCTGCTGTCCAGCACGACGGTCGGCGCCATGGAGCTGCGCGGGCGCTTGCCGGGCTCGACGCGATTGGCGACGGGCTTGCCCTCATCGACCGGCGCGAAGTTGAAATCGGTGAGTTCGTTGTTCAGCAGGAAGCCGCTTCTGGTCATGATGCGGGATCCGAATCCATCCTCGATCGTGGTCGTCATCGACACGGCGTTGCCGTCCCGGTCAACGATGGAGATGTGGCTGGTGCCGAACTCGATTCCATCAGAAGGCGCAAAGCGAAATTCTGTCTTCTGGAACGGCGGATCGCCCGCCTTGGCACGCCCCATGGATTTGTCGGGGTTCACTAGTGACGCGCGGCTCTTGAGATATCCGGCATCGACAAGACCACGAACCGGAACGTTCACGAAAGCCGGATCGCCCAGATAGAGAGCCCGGTCGGCAAAAGCGAGGCGGCCGGCTTCGGCTATCCAATGCACCGCTTCAGGACCATGCTTCATTGCCGCCACATCCTGAGTCTCGATCACGCTCATGATCTGCTGGACGGCAACGCCCCCGGAACTCGGCGGGCCCATGCCGCAGATCCGATAGGTGCGGTATGATCCGCAGACGGGTTCCCTCTCCTCGACCTTGTAGGCCTTGAGATCCTCAAGAGTCATGTCACCCGGATTGGCGGTGTGGCGCGTGACGGACGCAACGATATCGGCCGCGATATCACCGGTGTAGAAGACGTCCGCTCCCTTCTCGGCAATTTCGCGCAACGTCCTCGCGAAGGCCGGATTCTTCAGAACAGTGCCGACCGCTTTCGGCGTGCCGTCCACCTGATAAAAGTATGCCCGGGCAATCGGATCATTCTGAAGAAACTTCTCTTGGGTGAGAAGGCCGTTGAGGCGCGGCGAAATCGTAAAGCCTTCTTCCGCGATGCGGATGGCCGGTGCGATGACCTGAGCCCAAGGCAGTTTGCCCCAGCGCTTGTGCGCCGCCTCGAGCAGGCGAAGCGTACCGGGAACACCGACCGACCGTCCGCCGACGACCGCATCGTAGAATTTCATCGGTTTGCCGTCCGACCCCATAAATCGCTCAGGCTTCGCAGCCGCAGGTGCGGTCTCGCGCCCATCCAAGGTAACGAGCGTCGTCTGGTCCCAATAGAGCAGAAATGCACCGCCACCGATGCCGGAACTCTGCGGCTCAACGAGGTTCAGAACGAGCTGCACGGCAACCGCGGCATCGACTGCGCTTCCTCCCGCGCTCAGGATTTCACGACCCGCCTGTGCAGCCAGCGGATTGGCGGCCGCGACCATGTCACGAGCCGATGTCCCGGCCTGCTTAACGATGCGCCCGGTCGACGCTTCAGGAGCGGGAGCTGTCGGCTGGGCTTGCGCAGCGGTCATCAAAAGAGGGCTCAAGGCCAGCAGGCCTGCACCGACGACACGTTGCCAGGGGGAAAGAGCAGAGTGAGTCATAGCGTGGTCCTTACGGGGGATGGCACCACGAGCATAACAGCAGGCTTGCGAACCAGAAATTCCACCAATGAACGGTTGCACCTTCCAGATGAGCATTCAAAAATCGTCCTTCAAATCGCACATTTTGTTCTTCATAGAGAAATTTTCCGTTGACAGGAACGCAACGGGGCGTTTTCCTTTGGGCAACCTCGTCAATCGGAGAACACAATGCACCCCAGGCGTCCTCTCGCGCTGGCCGCAATGGCCGGCACCCTTGTCCTTGGCCATATGTCCGCAACGGCACAGGCCGCGGATGCAATCTCGGATGGCGCCGTCAAGATCGGCGTGCTGAACGATCAATCCGGCATCTATGCGGATATGGCCGGCTCCGGATCCACGATTGCCGCCCAGATGGCTGTCGAGGATTTTGGCGGCAAGGTTCTTGGGAAGCCGATCGAGGTCGTAGCAGGAGACCACCAGAACAAACCTGATGTCGGCTCCGCAGTCGCCAATCGCTGGATAGACGTCGATAAGGTGGACACCATCGTCGACCTTCCGACCTCTTCGGTCATGCTGGCCATTCAGGAAATCGGCCGGCAGAAGAACCGTTTGATCATTGCCTCGACCGGCGGCTCATCGGACTTCACCGGCAAGTTCTGCTCGCCTGTCGGCATCCACTGGACCTATGACACCTACGGCCTTGCGGTCGGGACGGGCCAGCCCCTCGCCAGCAACGGCCCATGGTTCTTCCTGACTGCGGATTATGCTTTCGGCCATGCCCTGGAGCGCGACACCTCCCAGGCCGTGACCAAGGCCGGCGGCAAGGTCGTCGGTGGCGTGCGGCATCCTCAAGGCAATCATGACTTCTCCTCGTTCCTCCTGCAGGCGCAGAGCTCGGGAGCGAAGATCATCGGCATCGCCAATTCCGGAGCCGATACGGTGAATGCCATCAAGCAGGCGCACGAGTTCGGCGTTGCGAGTTCCGGCGTGCAGCTCGCGGGCCTCTACATGCACATCACCGACGTTCATGCGATTGGCCTGGAGCAAGCCCAGGGCCTGCTGATGACGCAGGCCTTCTACTGGGATCGAAATGAAGAAACACGCGCTTGGTCGAAGCGGTTCTATGAGCGCCACAAAGCAATGCCGACCATGGGACAGGCTGGCGTCTATTCGTCCCTCATCCATTACTTCAAGGCTATCGAGGCTGCGGGCACCGATGAGGCGCAAGCCGTCGCCAGGAAGATGAAGGAACTGCCGGTAAACGACTTCTTCGCCAAGAACGGGAAGGTCCGCGAGGATGGTCGCATGGTTCATGACCTCTATGTTTTCGAGGTGAAGAAGCCTGCGGAATCCCGCGAGCCGTGGGACTATTTGAAAATGGTCCGCACCATCCCTGGCGATCAGGCTTTTCGTCCCGTCTCGGAGGGCGAATGCCCGCTCGTGAAAACCGGGCTCTGACGCAAGCGAACCGAGCCGCCTCCGCAGCGGCTCGGTGAATGAAAGGCACTTGATAGGAATGACCGAAGCAGGGACAATTCCACTGAGCCATGCCACAAGAACTACAGGCTAAAGGGAAGCGCCCGTGACCTCGTCTGTCTACGATACGAATCTCGATAAGAACCCGGCGAACTATCAGCCCTTGACACCCCTGCCCTTTCTGGAGCGCGCAGCAAGCGTCCATCCCGATCGAACAGCCATCATCCATGGCTCCTTGAGACGCAGCTATCGCGATTTCTACGCTCGCTCCAGGCGGCTCGCATCGGCTCTGGTCAGGCGTGGCATCGGACGCGGCGATACAGTGTCCGTGGTGCTTCCCAATACGCCGGCCATGCTCGAATGCCACTACGGCGTTCCCATGGCGGGAGCAGTGCTCAACACGCTCAACACCCGCCTCGATGCCAAGATCATCGCCTTTTCTCTCGAGCATAGCGGCGCGAAGGTCCTCATTACGGATCGCGAGCTGTCAGGTGTCGTGAAGGCGGCGCTTGACATGGTTGCCGTCAAGCCGCTCGTCATCGATTACGACGATCCGGAATTCACGGGACCGGGCGAGCGCCTGGGCGAGCTCGAATACGAGGAGCTTCTGGCCGAAGGGGACCCCGATTTCGCATGGCGATTGCCCGATGATGAATGGGATGCCATCACCCTGAACTACACCTCCGGCACGACCGGCGATCCCAAAGGCGTCGTCTACCATCATCGCGGCGCGTATCTGCTGGCGATGGGAAACATTGTCACCGGCGGGATGGGACAGCATCCCGTCTATCTGTGGACGCTCCCTATGTTCCACTGCAACGGCTGGTGCTTCCCATGGTCTCTGTCGATCGTTGCCGGCACCCATGTTTGCCTGCGCGCCGTGCGGGCAAAGCCCATTTACGACGCCTTGGCGGACCATAGGGTCACTCATCTTTGCGGCGCGCCTATCGTCATGTCGACGCTGCTCAATGCTCCCGAGTCTGAAAAGCGTGCCCTGCCCCACACAATCCGCTTCATGACGGCAGCCGCCCCGCCGCCTGAAGCCGTGCTGGCCGCCATGAAGGAAGCCGGCTTCGATGTCATGCACCTCTATGGCCTGACCGAGGTCTACGGGCCTGCCGTCGTGAACGAGTGGCATGAGGATTGGGACAACCTGTCCTCGGCCGAGTACGCAGCAAAGAAGGCCCGACAAGGCGTGCGCTACCCCGTACTGGAAGGGCTGGATGTTCTCAATCCTGAAACGATGCAGCCCGTCCCGGCCGATGGAAAGACCCTTGGCGAAGTCATGTTCCGCGGCAATGTCGTCATGAAAGGCTACTTGAAGAATCCGGCTGCGACCGAGAAGGCCTT
Source organism: Microvirga sp. (assembly GCA_041913065.1). GTDB lineage: Bacteria > Pseudomonadota > Alphaproteobacteria > Rhizobiales > Beijerinckiaceae > Microvirga. The sequence continues at coordinate 54,452 of JAYSGD010000003.1, forward strand.
CGCGGGAGGGTGGTTCCATTCCGGCGATCTTGGCGTGAAGTATCCCGACGGATACGTTCAGCTGAAGGATCGCTCGAAGGACATCATCATCTCCGGAGGAGAGAACATCTCATCCATCGAAGTGGAGGATGTGCTCTACAAGCACCCCGCTATCCAAGCCGCAGCCGTGGTTGCGATGCCGGATGAGAAATGGGGAGAAACTCCATGTGCCTTCGTGGAATTGAAACCCGATCAGCCGGCGTCGACTGAAGACATCATCGCGTGGTGCAGGCAGCATCTCGCTTCGTTCAAATGTCCACGCACGGTGATCTTCACCGAACTGCCGAAGACTTCCACAGGCAAGATCCAGAAATTTCAGCTGCGTGAACGGGCGCGCACCCATGCCGGGGCGGCTTGAAGTGGATGGGCGCTATCAGCGCCCCTTCCACTCCGGCTTGCGCTTGCCGATGAAGGCGTCGATCCCCTCCGCGGCATCCTCAGCCATCATGTTGCAGGCCATGACCTGGCCGGCATAATCGTAAGCATCCTCGAGGCTCATACTGCGTTGGCGGGCGAACATGGCCTTTCCTGTCCGGATCGCAACGGGGCTCTTGGAGCAGATTGCTTCCGTCAGCGCGGAAACGGCTGAATCGAGTTCCGCATCAGGCGCCACGCGGTTGATCAGCCCGTAGGAGAGAGCCTCGCCAGCCGTAATGAAGCGCCCGGTCACAAGCATGTCGAAAGCCTGCTTGGGTGCGACGTTGCGTGAAAGGGCAACTGCCGGCGTGGAGCAGAAAAGGCCGACATTGATGCCGGAGACGGCGAAGGTAGCGCTCTCGCCAGCAATCGCGAGGTCGCAGGAGGCAACCAACTGGCATCCCGCGGCCGTCGCCATGCCATGAACACGGGCGATCACCGGAACAGGCAGGTTCACGATGCTCTGCATGACCTGGCTGCATCGCTTGAACAGGTCTTCGTAATATTCCTGGCGCGGATTGGCCCGCATCTGCTTCAAATCGTGCCCTGCGCAAAAAGCCTTACCCGCCGCACTGATGACGACACAGCGGACGGTCTCATCCGCCGCCACTTCATTCAGATTTTCCTGCAGCGCCTGAAGCATCTCCTCCGACAGCGCATTATACTGGCCAGGACGGTTCAGCATCAGGGTCGCGACACCGTCCCTGTCCTCGCGGATCAGGATGGGTTCATCGGAAGCGATTTGCTGTGCGGTCATAGGTTTCTGCTCCTGTCCCCCATACTTTAGCGCGTTGATCACACAGGCCAAGCCAAATAAGCTGGTATGCAATCAGGTTGGCTGCCCAGATAGGCCAAGCGAAATACAGGAAGGGAGATACAATGAACAAGGCGCCGATAAGTCGCTACTCAATTCCGGAAGTTGCCGACTTGCCGGACGACATCCGCACGCGCATCCTCGCAGTACAGGAGAAGTCCGGCTTCGTCCCAAACGTCTTCCTCGTGCTTGCCCGCCGTCCCGACGAGTTTCGTGCCTTTTTCGCCTATCACGATGCGCTCATGGACAAGCCCGGAAACCTCACGAAGGCCGAACGTGAGATGATCGTCGTCGCGACCAGCAACGCCAACCAGTGCCAGTATTGCGTTGTCGCCCATGGGGCCATCCTGCGCATCCGGGCGAAGAATCCATTGCTCGCCGATCAGGTCGCGATCAACTACCGGAAGGCCGACATCACCGACCGGCAAAAGGCGATGCTCGACTTTGCCATGAAAGTGGCGTTTGAAGCCTATGCGGTGAATGATGCGGATTTGGAGTTGCTGGCTACCCATGGATTGAGCGAAGAGGACGCGTGGGACATCGCCGCCATCGCGGCGTTCTTCGGCATGTCGAACCGCCTGGCCAACGTGACGAATATGAGGCCCAACGACGAGTTCTACACGTTGGGGAGGGGCTGACGGATCTGCCCCTTAAGAGCAAATTGCATGGAGGAGGTTTTGGGATCACCTTGAGAGCGAGATCCCATCAGCCAACCATCAAGACGCCATGGTGCTCTATTACGTTGATCGAGAGCGGGATTTTGGAACAGCAGTGCGCCTTTTCCCGCAAGCGCCGTTTCTATCCGGATTTGCGGAGCCCGAGGTCGTTTGGCTGTCCCCGCCTGCCGGAAGCGTCATGCCTGGCCCTGCCGATGATCGGATGTATGTGATCGACGCGATCGACAAGGACGAGCCTTACGCCTTTCCTTATCTGCCACCCTACCTCGGCCCGGCCAGACCGCCCGTCGCGCCTGATGCCAATGGCCATTTCACGCATCTGACTCCTGGGTCTCGCGATTTCCTGGCCGTCCACATGTACGGCTCGGTCCGTCGGGTGCTGGACATCTTCGAGAGCTATCTCGGAGGAAGGATCGAATGGCCCTTCGAGCCGGACTATCCACGTCTCGAGATCATTCCCGTAATCGATTGGGACAATGCGCAGTCGGGCTACGGCTATATCGAGTTCGGCCGGCCGTCCTCGACCGAAGGCAACCTTCATCCATACGGCCTCAACTTCGATGTCGTCGCCCATGAGATCGGGCACACCATTCTGTTCGCGCTGGTAGGCCCTCCCTCCACCGACCAATTGCCTCTCATGTTCCGCGCCTTCCACGAGGCCTGCTCGGATGTCACCGCCCTGATCGGCCTGCTGCATTTCGATACCGTGCTCGACAGGCTGCTCCGCTCCTGCCGGGGCAATATCTACACGCTCAACGAGCTCAACCGCCTTGCCGAGATTTCCGATACGAAGCAGATCCGCATCGCCAGCAACAATACGCGAATGTGGGAAGTCGGACCGGAGCCTCACGACGTATCGCGCCCGCTCACAGGGGCATGTTTCGATATCATCGCCTACCTTTATGCTGCGGAACTCCAGGATCGCGGCCTCATCCCGCCCGACCTGTGGGAATTGGCCTATGAGACAAACAGAATGGGCGAGGCCGCTGACCAAGTATCCAGGGATTTCGCAAGCCACTATGAGAACCGGCACTTCGCCTTCAAGTCAGCACTTGCCGAAGCCCGGGATAACTTCGGGCGCTGCCTTGTCTCAGCCTGGCGCGTCATGTCTCCTGATCAGATGAGTTTTGACTCATTCGCTTCGGCGTTCATCGCCTCCTGCCGCGGGATCTCCGGCGACAGGCACATCGGCGAGATCAGCACCATCTTTCGGTGGAGGGGCATCGACCTCCCGGTCACGCCGCCTGCGTTTCGCTGACCGGCCATCGTCATCACCGAGAGCGACGACGCCCCTGATCCTCGTTCCCGGTTGAAGGTCATCGATAATGAGATGGACGTCGACCATGAACCCAACGGACGAAATGGAAGGCGTGATCTCAAGAAATTCGGCCTCTTCGTCGTCGTTGCAGTTCTGATACTCGGGAATGCAGTTGCATAGGTCGATTTCCGCCTCTTTCACATGCCCACCGATGAATTTCTTCGGTATCTTCGGTACGCCTCGCTTATCCCAGAGTTCCTGATAATGCGGAAAGGCAAGACGCTCCACCGCGCCATTTGCTCCGTAGATATCGGCGGAGACCCGACCATAAAGCGTCTCGCATCCCGGGTTGAGAAGTCTCACCCTGAAATACCCCGCGTCGACTTCAGTGCAGACTGTACGAACGGGAGCGGGCGCCCTGAGTTCATGCGCCTCATCGAGCGTACCGGAGAAAAATCCGAACACGGCTGCCATCGCGATGTCCCCTCAGATCATTCAGTCATCTTCCCGCTACGATGCGCCATCCGATGCGCGATGGAATAGGCGACTGGTTGCTTGGTCGTGTTGAGATTGCGATTAAGGATCAGCTGTTCGAATGTGTCGCCGTGGACCTGGAGCTGAATGGTGGGAGCGAGTTTATCGACGTCCCAGGAAAAGTAGCCTTGGTCTTCCCACCCGCATCCCTTCGCCTCTCCCCCTGGCCCTGCAACGAGGACGATCACAGGCTCTGGTAAGGAATAGCAATGCCCTTGATAGCAGAAGCCATAGACTAGAGCCAATGTTCGCTCCGGATGTGGAGGATCCGGAGTGCAAACGATCGTTCCTTGCTGCCCCAGTTCAAGCGCGAAAATGGGGACACCGTAAAGTGTGATACGAGAAGGGCTGTAGCTAAACTCGGCCGGAACAGGTCGATCCTGTGTGACTTCGAGCAGATCGGTCATTGGCCACCTCCTGCTACGGACATATTTCAGGGAATGCCTGCGCTTAAGTCAATCGACACGATCCGATTCAGTACTTTTACGCCTGGAGTACTCGCTAAAGAGATAATCCCGAAGAAGTGCCTTGTTCATGGCGGATGTGTCGGGAAACCCCAGTTTTTGCGCTAGGATCTCAGGGGATAGCGTCTGCATCTGCCCAGGGAATGTCCTGCGCCAGAACCATCCGAGCAGCGCAGCAGGAGATTGCCCGCTCGTCTGTGTAGTCGCATCTTCCTTGCCCATGCTGCGAAGGGCTCGTCGCTTCGCCTCGGCCCGTTCGATCAACGGGGCCAGCCTGCCATTGGCGCGCAATGCGCCCAGCAGGCTGTCTCGGACAACGGGATCGAGCCGCTCCGTCGTCCACCGGACAAGCACCTGATCTCTCAAGAATGCCTCCAGATCCGACTCGGCGAGGCGATCTTCTTCAAGAGCCTCTTCCAAACCGATCCCACGCTCGCGAAGCCAATCCCGCAACGCCCTTTCTCTCTCCTGGGGCTCGGGCGTGATCCCATGGCGCTGGGCCTCTCGAATGGAGAGAGCGCGAAGCAACGCATCCTGCTGAGCAAGAATGTAGTCTTTTGGCGACAAGCGAAGTTCGTCGAGAATGTCCTCCACGCTCACCATGCTGCCACCGTGCCCTAATGATTGAGGGAAACCGCGCGCAGCCTCGTAGTCCATGTCCCAAACATCCGTCCGCTCGAACGTGAAGCTTGGCTTGAATGGCGGCGGGTCAGATGCCATGAAATTCCGAATAGCGAACAGCATCTGAAACGCGTCGTCACGTTTACGGGAGACTCTCCCGACTGGCATCCAAGACTGCAGGGCGTCGATCATCGCGCCATCGAGACCGGTACTGCGTGAGCTCCTGAAAATATCGTCCCAATGGCGATCGGGATAGAACCTCCGCTTCGCCTGCTCGAGAAGGCACTTTTCTAAAGCCCGGTCGATAACTCCCATCACAACAGCCGAATTAAGCGTTGCCCGAATATCGACCATCGCTTCGCTCAATGGCATGAAACTCAGCTCGGCTGGCCCATGCTCGACGACGACTTCATCATCGTCTTCGAGTTTTCCGCTTCGATAATCGGCGAAGATTGATCCAATCCCCACCATGCCGAACTCACAGAGTTCGGCGGCTCTGAGCGCTCCCATGCTGGCTGCACCGAAGACGTGCACGCCTTGAGACAAAGCCCAAAGGATTTCCTTGTGCCGCACAGCTGGAACAGCTCGGAACACTCCATCGACGATGGCAATGACGCGCGGTTTTGGCGACAGCTCCATCGCCCGGATCACATCCCCATATCCTGCCGGCGGAAGGCAGATCGCGTCGATATGCTCACGCACTTCCGACGCGGTGATTGTCGGCCCGCAGAAGACGACAATGCTCATGATGGCGGCTCCATGTGCAGGCGAGCCCTTTTCCCAAAACCAATCTCAGACCCAAGAGGGCCTTCGAGCCCCGGCACGACAACGCGAATGACGGAAAGCGGAACGGAGCTGTCCTGCAGCATGTCCGCAATAATGATTTCACTGAGCCCGACACCCTTGAGACACCGGACAATGTGACCGATATCCTCATCGACCGTAGCATGGAAGGCTTGCGGTATGTCGCCATAACGGCAACTCGCTTCATCGGAGCCGATCCGTTCGCGCCAGCGGCTCAGTTCCTCCATGTCATCGAAGCGCTTGTACAGGCTGGGCCCCACATCGTCCCGCGTGCCGGCGATGATCGTTGCGCGGGATTGGACGGCCTCGAGGATTGCTCGCAGAAGCGCGATGCCTTTGTCTGGATGGCAGCCGTGCCCTTCAGCCGGCAAAGGCATGAGACCTGGGCCGCCGCGACGTTCCATGATGTGGCACTTGAACGCCGCAATGCCGACATCCGAGGTCAAATCCCATATGGCTATCACAAAACCGCTCGCCGTGATTTGCGTCATCACGGAGAGGGCATCAGGCTCATTGATCGACGTGAGAGCCAAGCGCCTTCTGTCGAGGCACTCCGGATCAAGCGAGAATAGAACCTGCGCATCGCGCTCGATCAGCTCGCACAGGCCATGGACGACGGCTTCCCGCACATCATTCCCGGAAGCGAGACCATTGGTGCTTGCCGTGAAATGCCCACTGCCCGCAGGTCGAGGAAGCGTAAAGTTGGTGTGCAGGCATTCGAAAGGAAGCCAACAACTCGATCCAGTGAGGAAATCTCGCCCCTCGAACCAGAGAATGCGTGTCGTGTCGGAGAAGCGGGCGCCTCGATGAAATGACAGTTTACGGAAGTCGGCGATGTTCCTTCGAGCCTCTTGCATTTCGCGGGCATGCGCCCAGATCAACGGGCCATGAACATTCTCCGCGCAGCAGGCTTCGATGGACTCCATAAGGGCGGAAACCTTCGCTGCCGCTCTGTCCAGTCCCTTGCCCTGCGAGGTAATATTTGAGCGCGATCCAGGTCTGACGGCGACAGCAACAGGGATTCCGATGGAATCAAGGCCTGTGATATCCGCGACACGCGTGATGCCGAACCTACCGAACATGGAATGCAGCCTGTCCAGCGTTTCGCCTGGATCGACAGAGCGGTGAGTGCCCCGGAGATAAAGCTTAGGCAATGACCCGGGCGGCTCGCTCATGCGCTTCCCCGCAAACGGCTCAGAAGGTCCACAGCCAAGAGCCGATCGGACGTCAACGTAGCCTCTGGAAGCCTCGCCAGTGCTTTCTCCAGTTGTGAGGCAGCAGCGTGATGCATGCCCTTCTCAGCGAGGGCAGCGGCACTGCTGATGGCGACACGCAGACTGAGAGCATTCGCGTTTTGAGACTCTGCAGCGGCAGCAGCTTCGTCATAGCAACGTAGTGCTTGGTCATTGTCTCCAAGAGAGAACAGCAGCTCGCCCTTTCGTCGCAGGAGTTCGGCGATCCAGTAACGCAGGCTCGTCTCATTGACGATATCGATAGCCTCTTCGATGGCTTCAAGGCCACGTGAGAACTGGCCTGCGAGCCCATAAGCTTCCGCAAGCATTTCCAGATACGCTGGAAAATCCTCCTGCGTGCCAATTTGGCGCTGTGTCGCAAGCCCCTTTTCAATCGACGCGATGCCTTCAGCGCGATTTCCGCCGAGGGCATCTGCCCATCCACCGAAGATTTCAGACTTCGCGACGATATCTCTAAAACCGAGATGGTCGGCGACTTGGCGCATCCGCGCGGCACGCTGTTTGACGGCCACGATGTCACGGCGATAATGCAGAAGGTTGATCTCGGCCTCTTCGAAATGCGTTTTGCTGGCTCGATGATCCAGCGCAGCCGCGTGCCGAGCACAAGCTTTCATGACCGCCTGGGATCGCCTGGGGTATCCCTGTATCCAGAGCGATAGTGCCTGCTCACCCAGGCCGCAGACCTTGGGATCATGTCCTCCATAGAGGATGGCGTCATGCCGATGCTTGGTCGCATCATAAAGGGCAAGCCCTTCTGTCACATGCTCGCAACAACGCCTCTGCTCGCCAAGCATGAAGAGGGTAGCCCACTGACAATGATGCGCTTGCAATGACAAATGCGGATCGGCCAAATCTTGGACAATGGCGGATAATTGATCGGCACGCTCGTGCATGCTCTTGAAATTGGGAGCCGTCCTCCACCATCCCCAATACGCCGTGAAGCGGCGATGGTCGCGTATGGAATCCGAAAGCGATATGGCTTGTGCATAGAGGCTTTGAACTTCCTCGGCGCCGGGTCCAGCTGTGGAGATCAGCAGCGGAGCAAGGGCCAGACATATATCAAGTTCGATCTCTGTTCGGCCTGCCTCCGGCTCAAGCTCGCTCGTGAGAGACAAGGCGCGTCGCAAAAGGCTGATCGCTTCCTGATTGGCGGAACGCGACGCTGCTATCTGGCCAGCCTGTTGCAGCTTGGCGATTGCTTCGCTTGGGAGGCCTGCTTCCGTGAAGTGACGCGCTAGAATTTCAGGCTCGGCAGAGGCCATTTCCAGCACTTGTGCAAGCTGCCGGTGCACTGTTTGGCGGGTTGCCTTCAGCATACTGTCATAGGCGCTCTGCTGCAGAAGAGCATGCCTGAAACTATAGGAGCGCTGTGAGCCTTCATGTTCAAAAGTAATGATCCCGAGCTCGTGCAATCGATCAAGGCCGGAGTTGATGTCGTTTTCATCGAGCCCCATTGCCTGCTGCAGGAGATCGGCAGGAAAGGTACGCCCGACGGCACTGGCGACTTGCGCGATCTGTTTTCCTAAAGCGTTCTGATCGAGGCGAGATGCCAGAATATCCATGAGCGATGTCGGCAGACCGCTTGCATCGCCATGATTTCGATTCTGATTAAGAAGCGCTATTGTCAGCTCTTCCAGGAAGAACGGGTTTCCTTCCGCCCGTTCAAGGATATGGCACAGCTCCTTCAATTCGAGAGACGATGCACCGGCAACGTGTTTGATCAGAGCAGTCGACGCCTCCTCTCCCAAAGGCGAAAGCTCAATCCTCGTCAGACTCTCCGAGCTCAATTGCTGCAGGGCCGGGCTCGAGGGACGCGTGGTCATGAGTATAAGAACAGACAGATCCGCGATCCGCAACATGAGGCGGTTGAGAAGCTCCAATGAACTTGGGTCGATCCAATGCATGTCCTCGATTATGATAAGGAGTGGCCCACGCTTTGCCAGACGCACCACAATTTCGATCAGGGTCGTGAATGCTTCCTCCTTGAGTTGTTCCGTTGTTCGAGGAACCTGGTCCGTGCGCTTCTCATCCTGAAAAGGAAAAAGGATATGGTTGAGAACGGGTGCTGCCTCCGGAAATGACAACGCAGGCATATCAAGCAGGTGAACCAATCTTTTCTCGGCCGATATCCGTTGATTTTCAGCGCCCTTCGAATGCACGCGCTCAAGGAACGACTTTATCGGATACAAGGGCGTCAGAGCATGAAGCGGCGAACATTGGAAACTGAGCGTCATGACGGCCTCATGACCGAGGACTTTGCGCATTTCAGCAGCCACACGCGACTTTCCGATTCCGGGATCGCCGACTAGAATCACTGCCTGTCCCTGTCCCTTCCGGGCGAGACGCCACTTTTCGTTCAGCTTGGCAAACTCCGTAGCCCTCTCGAGGAAGGGAGTGACGCTCCGTGCGTGCAATCCCGCGAAGCGCGTTTGTGGTTGTCGGGCGCGAAGGGCCGTCCAAGCCGCCTGCGGATGTGTGAATCCCGGCAATTCGAGTTCATGTCTCTCTCCGAACCGGAACATCGCGCCGACAAGTCGGTGTGTCGCGTCGCTGACAAGGACCGATCCTGGTTCTGCGGCAGCCTGAAGACGAGCTGCGAGATGAGGCGCAATGCCGATGACCTCATCGGCTCCGAAGCCTCTCTCGCCAGTCATATTCCCCGCTACGACCTTGCTGGTGGCGATGCCGACGCGAACGCTCAGGGCGTGCCTGCCGCCGGATATGGACACCTCCAGATCCGCGCACCCTTTTACAATGGCAAGCCCTGCGTGGATGGCCCGCTCCGCTGCATTCTCGTAAGCTGTGGGATAGCCGAAATAGGCCATCCCTCCGTCACCGATGTAACGATTGACCTTGCCGCCAGCCTCCTCGATCGCGGCAGTACACATGGAGTGGAAGCCCTGAAGGAGCTCGTGCATATCTTCCGGATCGAGGCGCTCCGCAAGGCGGGTTGAACCCACGAGATCATACGCGAGCGCGGTGACCTGCCGCCTGTCGGCGGTGCTTGTAGTGTGCGCCGGTGAGACATGCTGTGGCATCTGCGACCCCGCTACACCACAAAATTAGCATGAATTATCCGGCTAGTATTAGCCTGATCGTTAGGCTTAATCTTCTAAAATTGGATCAAGCGTGAACGACGCTTACAGATCGCTACTTCGGGCGCTTCATAGAAACGGATCAATCGCGCCGCCATAATCGTTGTATCATTTCCCTTGCGAGCGAGGGCAACGATGCCGGGGGTCAAAATCTGACGCCAAGATATGTTCTGTCGTCGGCCCAGAGGGAGGCTGTCGATCCTTTGGGGGAAGAGTATAGCCGGACCTTTGCAGGATCCTCCCGCTCCGCCTCGGCGAAGGCCTTTTCCCAGGCCGCGACACCGAACCCATCTCCAAGCTTGAAGTAGCCATCGGAATAGATCTCGATCGTTTCCACATCCGAGCGCGGAAGCTGCTCAATCTTGAGCATATGCTGTGGCACCTCAAAACCATCCAGGCAAGGATAGCCGAGTTGCAGAGAGGCGTTGTTCTGATAGCCGCCCTGCGCATTCACGATGCCGCCTCGCACGAGGTTTTCGATATCGGCTCTCGACACATGCGGCAGAGCTTCGAGATTGGCGGCAATGGCACGGGTCTCGATGGCGGCCATGTCATCGGCAGTGAGCGGACCGGCAACCTTGTCGGGTGGCTGTCGCGTGCCGTGCCATGTCACTTGGCGCGACACCTGCTCGTGCTTTTCGGGGTCTGAGACCTTCTGCCCGATCACAGGCCAAGCCTGCTGGCGCAGAATCGAGGTGATGAGGTCAAGATCCTTCTCGACCCGGATAATGCGCTCGCCATTGATGCGAACGCCGCTGTCTCCCACAAGGAGCACATCGACGGTTTCACGCCGGACCAGCACCAGGGCCAGGGCTGCAGAAATCCGAAAATTCCAATCGGCCTGCGCCCTCTCGGCCATGCCGTGCTTTTCGTAGACGGGAGCCAGCGCCGACGTCAGTCCTTTGACGATGGCAACCGGATCTTCCGGGCTGTCAGGCGCACTGAGCATGTGCTCAAGTGCGCGCTGAACTGTCATGGCCGCATACTGACCAGAAAGCATTCCTCCGAAGCGCGTTCCAAGGCGGTCCGTGACCCCGTCGATAACCGCATAGGCGCGGCCCGGCAGGATCACGAGACGGTCCTCGTTGGTGTGAGGCGCGGACGGATCCTTCGCTTCGGTGAATGCCTCGATCAGCATGACAGCCATTGACGCTTTGAAGAAGAGGCTCAGCGGTTCTGCAGAGCTGCCTTCCACTTGGCAACCCAGTCATTCCGGTTCTGGGCGACCTTTTTGATGTCATACTCGACCAGCTTGATCTCGCTCATCGGCTTGAGCCCCGCGCCGGTGACGTCCTTGCGCACGGAGCGGCGGCCGATCTCGGAAACGAGCTGTTCCTGCACGGGCTTCGAGAGAAGCCAGTCGATGAACACCTTGCCGTTCTCCGCATGGGGAGCACCCTTCACGAGCGCGACACCATCGGCGACGGTGGAAGAGCCGTCCTCGGGATAAACGATGGCAACATTGCCGCCGCCCTTTACGTAATCGAGAGCGTTGTCTTCAAGCGTGAGACCCACGAGCGCTTCACCGTCGTTTACATAGCGAGCAACGGCGCCCGAGGAATCCGACAGATTGATGTTCGCGAGCGTCTTATTATAGACATCCCAGCCCTTGTCGCCGTGGGCGAGCAGGACGGTTGCAAGCTGCTGGAAGCTGGATCCGGACGTATCGGCGCGCGCGGATGAGATCTTGCCCTTCCATTTGGGGTCGCCGAGATCGGCCCAGCTCTTCGGATAATCGGCCGGCTTCAGTTCCTTGTTGTTAACAGCCATGACCAGAAGGATGCCGGTATAGGGAATCCACTCGGGGCTCACCTTGTAGTTGGGCAGGAGAGCATCGTCTTCCTTAGGCTTATAGGTCGCCAGGAGGTCCTTGTTGTCCTCCAGTTGCTCGCCGCCGATGCTCCAGATCACATCCGCCTTCGGCGAGGTAGACTCAGCCTTGACGCGCTTGATGATGTCGCCGGAGCCGGCCTTCACCACATCGACCTTGATTCCGGTCTCTTTCTCGAATCTCGGGACAAGGGCATCGACGATCGAGGCTTTGTGGGCCGTGTAGACCACGACAGTCTTATCCTGGGCCAGGGCCGCAGTAGTGAGGGTTGCGAGCAACACGCCCGCGGTCAGTCCGACTTTCAACACGTAATCCTCCCATGGATTTAGTTAGCCAGGTAATAGTATGTTGCTGAAGGCGGCAACTTTTGTAAAGTCGTGCCCCGCCGATGTCGAATTCTAAGAACAAGGGAGCCGGGTGTGGCCGATTTGAAGATCCAGGGGCTGGCCAAGAGTTACAGGGATGTGCGCGTCCTGGAAAGCATCGATCTCGATATCGCGTCCGGTGAGTTCTTTACGCTCCTGGGCCCTAGTGGCTGTGGCAAGACCACTCTCCTGCGAACCATCGCGGGCTTCCAGCATCAGGATCGCGGTGAAATCATCGTCAATGGCGAGCGCATCGACCACAAGCCCGCCCATAAGCGTGACATCGGCATGGTTTTCCAGGACTATGCGGTATTTCCGCACCTGACGGTTGCAGACAACGTCGCCTTCGGCCTCAAGGCACGGTCGCTACCAAAGTCTGAGATCGAAGTACGCGTGGCCGAAGCCCTTAAAATGGTTCGCCTCGAAGGCTACCAGAACCGGCTGCCGGCGGAAATGTCGGGAGGGCAGCAGCAGCGCATCGGCCTTGCCCGCGCCATGGCCATCCGCCCGACGCTTCTTCTGATGGACGAGCCGCTCTCGAACCTCGATGCGAAACTGCGCATCGAGCTGCGCGAAGACATCCGCGACATCCAACGGCGGCTGGGCATCACGACCATCTACGTGACCCACGATCAGGAGGAAGCCCTTGCGGTTTCCGACCGCATCTGCGTGATGAACAAAGGCAATGTCGAGCAGATCGGCACGCCCTTCGAGATCTATCGCAAACCGCTGCGCCGATTCGCGGCGACCTTCGTCGGCACCATGAATTTACTGCCGGGAAAGGTCGAAGACGGGCATCTGCTCATCAGCGGCCACAGAATTGCCTATCAGGCGACGCCCGGAGCCGTGGAAGTAGCCATCCGTCCGGAGAACGTCCTGCTCGCCGGCATGGCTCATGAGGGTGAGGCCATCGCCCTCAAGGGTATCGTGCAGAAAGTCACGTTCCTCGGTCGCGAGGCTCACTACACCCTTAAAACCGACGCCGGCGAGATTGTCGCGCAGGTCGCCGATCCCGAACACGACTTCATCGCGATGGAAGGGCGCCAGGTCGATGTCAGGCTGCCGCTTCAGAAGATCGTCCTTTTCCGCGAGAACGGCGACGTGATCGATGCGGGGCAGGCATGATGAGAAGGCGAGTTCGCTTCGATATCTGGACCTTCGTGCTCATCGCGGCTTGGGTCATTCTCATCGTTCTTCTGATCTGGCCGCTCTCGTCGGTTCTGCGCGCCAGTCTGATCGACAACGAAACCGGTGCGTTTTCTCTCACCCATTACGTGGAGATCGCTACCACCAAGGTCTATCAACGCGCCATCCTCAATACTCTCCTGGCAGGTTTGGGAGGCATGACCGGCGCCTTGATCCTCGGCGTGACGCTCGCTTTCATCACGACACGGTTTCGCATCTGGGGCAGACCCCTCATTCAGACCCTGGCGGTGGTGGCATTGGTCTCTCCGCCCTTCATCGGTGCTTATGCGTGGATCGTGCTCTTCGGCGCGAGCGGCGTCGTGCGCAAGGGACTTGCGACAATCGGCATCTCCATACCACCGCTTTATGGCGCCCTTGGCGTCATCCTGGTCTTCACCTTCAAGTTCTTCCCGCATGTCTTCCTGCTGACATCGGGCGCGCTCGCCTCCATCAACCGCTCGGTCGAAGAGGCTGCGGAAAGCCTTGGCGTGTCGCCCACGAAGCGGCTCTTCAAGATCACGTTTCCTCTGATCCTGCCGGCGATCTCGGCGAGCGCACTTCTGACATTCATCCTGTCGATCGCCGATTTCGGCACCCCGCGCATCATCGGCCGTGATTTCAACGTGTTGGCGACCGAAGCCTTCAACCTCTACAGCAGCGAACTCGGCGGCAATCCCGGCATGGCCTCGACGCTCAGCATCGTGCTGATCATCCTGTCCATGATCGTCGTTTTCGGGCAGCGCTGGGCCTTGCGCAAGAACGTCTATCACAGCAACCTCATCAAGAAACCGGAGCGCACGCAGGTCGGAGGGCTCAAAAGTCTCGGACTTCATGTGCTGGCCTATGCCATCGTGCTCACCGGCGCGCTACCGGCCATCATCGTGGTGCTGTTCTCGTTCCGCCGGACGAGCGGACCGGTTTTCCAGCCGGGCCTAAGCCTGCAGAGCTATGAGAAAGTCGTCTCCACACTGTCAGCGCCGATCTGGAATACGCTAATTTTCTCCACGGCGGCGGTTGTCGCCATCGTGATCACCGGAACCCTGATCGGCTACCTGATCTCACGGCGTCCGAACATCGCCACGGGAACGCTCGATGCCCTGCTCATGGTGCCTTACGTGGTGCCCGGCATCGTCATGGGCATCGCTTTCATCACGCGCTTCAACGATCCGCCGCTGGCCTTGACCGGAACGGGCCTCATCATCGTCATGGCCGTTTTCATTCGGCGCCTGCCTTATTCGGCGCGATCCGTCGCCGCTGCCCTGAAGCAGGTGAGTCCCAGCCTGGAGGATGCCGCAGTCAGTCTCGGCTATCCTCCCAGCAAGGCATTCCTCAAAGTGACGGTGCCGCTCATCCTCCCCGGCATCATGGCAGGCGCGCTCATGAGCTTCGTGACGGCCATGAACGAATTGTCGTCCTCGCTCGTGCTCTATGTGGGCAGTACGATCACAATGCCGGTCCGCATCTATCTCTCGGTCATGGACGGCGAATACGGCACCGCATCGGCTCTCTCGACCGTTCTCCTGACCATGACCGTTGTCGCCGTCTACGCGGCCTTCCACCTGTCAGGCCGGAAGGAAAGCGCACTTCTGTAGGTCCAGAGCGTCAAGGTGCCCGCCCAATGCCATACGGCATCGGGCGGGCACTTCTGATATCACGGCTTCGCATTCAAGGGCTTGTAGGCAATCGCCTCTATTTCGATCTTGATATCGACCATCAGCCGCCCCTCGGCTGTCGTCCGCGCCGGCGGATTGGAGGGAAAGTAGGTTGCATAGACCTTGTTGAAGGCGCCAAAGTCACGCGCATCTTCGAGCCATACCGTCGTCTTGACGACATCCGACATTTCGGCGCCTGCCAGCGCCAGGGCAGCCTTTACGTTCTCGAGCACCTGACGGGTCTGCACCTCAATGGTGCCGCCGACATTTTCCCCGTTTGGCCCAACCGGCACTTGCCCTGAAATGAAGATGAAATCTCCGGCCCGCACCGCAGGCGACAAGGGAACATGGGACGCCCCGAAAGTCTGCTTCATCACTTTATCCTTCTTTTAGAACCCTATTTCACCGCGCCGAGCGCAAGGCCCCGCACAAGGTAGCGCTGAAGCCATGCGAATGCGATGGCAACAGGGATGGTGGCCACAAAGGTCGCCGCCATGACGTGGTGCCATTCGACGGTATAGCGCCCGGAGACAAGCGAGAAGATCTGAATGGGCAATGTGTAGCTGTCCTGCGAACGCAGCAAGGTCAGTGCGATGACAAACTCGTTCCACGCATTGATGAAGGTGAAGATCGCTGTCACGACGACGGCCGGCACCGCGAGCGGCAAGAATACCTTCACGAGGGTCTTTGCCCGCCCCGCCCCCTCCATCCAGGCCGCCTCCTCCAGATCGAGCGGGATAGTCGCGAAGTAGCTCTGTAGCATCCAGACCGAGAAGGCGATGTTGAACGCCGCATAGACCACCATCACCGCGTTGATGTTGTCGACCATCCCAAGCGCCACCATCAATCGGAAGAGTCCCACCACGAGGACGATGGGCGACAACATCTGGGTAACCAGGAGAAACTGCCGATAAAGCTCACGCCCCTTGAAATCGAACCGCGTCAGGGCATAGGCGGCGGGGATGGATACGATCAGCGAGCCCAATGTCGCCAGCACGGAGACATAAAGCGAGTTCTTCAAGGCATTTCCGAAATTCGTCGCGACCCACATGGTCTGGAAGTTTTCCCAGGCAACTCGCGAGGGCCGCCAGGCTGGCGTGAGAACTTCGGTATTGGGCTTGAGAGCCGTGATCAGCATCACCGCGAAGGGGAAGATCGCCGCGATGACGATGGGCGACAGAACGAGCCAGCAGATCACGGACCGACGGAGCTTGGACGCATTCATGCTCTCGCCCTCGCGGAAGTGGTAAGGCGCACATAGATCAAGGTGAAGACGAGGAGAATCCCGAACATCACCAGGGACACGGCGGAGGCTTCGCCAAGTTTTCCCAGCCGGAACCCGACCTTGTAGAGATAGGTGACGAGAATGTCGGTGGAGTTGGCCGGACCGCCTTGCGTCATGGCCCAGATGATCGGGAATGAATTGAAGACGTAGATCGTGTTCAGCACGAGAGCGATATTGAGAAACGGCGCGATCAACGGCAGCGTGATGTGCCGAAACTGCTCCCAGCGCCCTGCCCCTTCAAGGGCAGCCGCTTCATACAGATCGTCAGGGATGGATGAGAGTCCGCCGAGGATGATGGTGACCGTGAAGGGAATGGTGACGAGAATGCCGATGAGAATCTGCATCGGGAAAGCCGTACCCGCTTCGGCAAGCCACTGAATATTCTGATCGATGATGCCGAACTCGAGCAAGGCCGAATTCAGCATGCCGCTTTCGCCGGACAATGCCCAGCGCCAGACGATGGCAGTCATCGTCAGGGATATGGCCCAAGGCAGCATGACGATCACTCGCGCCAGGTCGCGGCCATGGAAGTCCTCGTTCAGGACCAGGGCCACGGGAACGGAACAGATGATCGCCCCTCCCACAACGGCACCAGTCCATATCCCCGTGCGCCAGAGCGAGGCGATGAAATTCGGATCATCGAGAAGGGCCGAGAAGTTCGCCATGCCGACGAATTCGCGCAACTGGCCGAAACGGTTCACGTTATGGCTTGCGAGTTGCGAAAGCTCATTGACGGGCCAGATGACGATCAAGGCTGCCAGAACGAAGCTGGGAAGAATGAGAACGTAAGGCGCAACCACGCGCTTCGATGTCATATGCGCCCCGCTGAAAGAGCATGCACTTATGAAAGGGCGGGGCCCGAGCCCCGCCCTTTCGTCGAGGCTACTTTTTCAGGACCGCATTGGCCTTGGCTGCGGCATCCTTCAGCGTCGGCTCGACTTGGCCTTGACCGAGATAGATCTTCTGAAGCGCCGATGAAGTAGTATCCGCGATTTCCTCCCAGCCTGCGATCACGGGCGCGAAGCGAGCGGTCGGGAGGAGGCTCGTGAAGACCTTGAGATTGGCATTCTCTGTGAAATACTTATCCTCCGCCTCGGCTTTGGTCACCGGCAGAAATCCCTCATCGACCGTGAACTTGATGCGCTGCTTCGGTTGGAACAGGAAGTCGAGAAACTTGAATGCCTCGGCCTTGTTCTTGGAATTCTGGAACATGATGACCGAGTCGGTTACGCCATAGGTTCCCTGGTCGCCGCCCGGTCCCTTCGGAATCGGAGCCACGCCGTATTGAAGGTTTGGCGCCTCATCACGGATCTGATTGGCAAGGAATGGCGCGGTGATCATCATGCCGATCTTGCCCTGCTTGAACAGGTTCTGCACATCCTCGCGGGCATAAGAGGTCACGCCCGGCTGCGTGGCCCCTTGATCGATGAGACGCTTGTAGAGCGACGCGGCATCAATGGCGGCCTTCGAGTCGAGGCCCGACTTGCCGTCCTTCACGATATCGCCGCCGAAGGACCACATGCCGTAATAGAAATAGACATCGGTTTCGACTTCCTTGCCTTGAAGACCGAAGCCATAGACGCCGTTACCCTGCGCGGAAATCTTCTTGGCGTAGTCCTCCAGTTCAGCCCAGGTCTTGGGCGGTTCGGAGAGGCCCGCTTTCGAGAGTAGATCTTTGTTGTAGTACATCGCGCGTGCGGAGGCGGCGATCGGCAGGCCATATGTCTTGCCGTTCATGACGGAGGGCGTGAGGAAGGTCTCGATGAAGCGCCCCTTGATCTCAGGAGTGATGTAGCTGTCGAGCGGCTCCGCGATGTCCTGCTGAACGAAATCCACGAGCCAGCGCGTGCCGATGATCGATAGATCGGCATTGGCATTGGCTGAGATATCAGTGGTCAGCTTTTGGAGCAGGTTGTCCCACGGCACGACCTCGAACTGTATCTTGATGCCGGGATTCGCAGCTTCGAAATCCTTGGCGACCTGCTCGAAATAAGGACCCGTCTTGGCGGAATATTCCGCGACCGTGACTCGGACCGTGCCCGCATTGGCGCTCGCGGACAGGACAACGGCGCCAAGGCCTGCAAGCATGAGTCCCTTGAGGCTGAAGAAGGTGTTCTTGTGTTCGGCTTTCACGTGCATTTTCCCTCTGCTTAGGGCCGCACACCTTAGAAAAGCAGCCCAGCAGACCATATTCTTGTGAAAGAAAATTACTTACGCAAGGGAATTTTTGCGTAGGTTCTCGCTATTTATGTTGCTAAATTTCATAAATCGCTTCAGCCTTAAGGAATCCAAAGGTTAGAAGAGTTCGGAGCAAGTCTTTGGCAAACAGCTTGGAAGGCAGGCTCGCGGTAATTACCGGCGCGGGCGGCGGCATTGGGGCCACGATGATCCGTTGCTTTCAGGAGGCCGGAGCAAAGGTCATTGCCTGCGATATGTCGGAGGATGCCCTTCGAACGCTGGATGCCGATCACAAGGAGTTCTTCGACCTCAGCGATGCGGATGCCTGCAGAAAAGCGTGCGAGCGCATTCAGTCGAAGGTCGGCCTCCCCGATATCATCATCAGCAATGCCGGCTACACGCGAGCGGAAACGCTTGAGCAGGTCGATGACCAGGCATGGAATTTCGAGCTCGACGTAAATCTCAACGGAGCCCGCAACTTCACCGCTCCATTCCTTGAGCCCATGAAGGCAAGAGGCTCCGGCGTTTTCGTCTTCATCTCGTCCGTCAATGCTCTCGCGCATTTCGGCAATCCGGCCTATGCCGCCGCAAAGGCAGGCCTTGTCGCCTACGCTCGCGCTATTGCAACGGAATATGGCATTCATGGCATCCGCTCGAATGCGATCTGCCCTGGTTCCGTGCGCACGCATGCCTGGGATCACCGGATCGAGAAGGACCCACATATTCTAGAGAAAGTTTCGCGGCTCTATCCGCTCGGCCATATGGTCGCTCCGGTCGATGTCGCGAATGCCGCAGTCTTTCTTGCCTCGCCGCTTTCGGCCGGCATCACCGGGGTAGTCTTGCCCGTCGATGGCGGCTTGACTGCCGGCAACCTGCCTTTCATCGATGCGATCCGGTAACAGGAGCGTCTCATGGCCGGTCTCCAACTCGACAATGTCAAGAAGCGCTACGGCGCGCTGGACATTCTCCATGGGATCGATCTTGCCGTTGAGGATGGCGAGTTCGTCGTGCTCGTCGGCCCATCGGGATGCGGGAAATCCACCTTGCTGCGCATGATCGCCGGACTGGAATCCGTCTCTGACGGCGAGATCCGCATCAATGGACGGCGCGCCAACGAGGTCCCGCCGCAGAAGCGCAACATCTCGATGGTGTTCCAATCCTATGCTCTGTTCCCGCACATGACGGTGAAGGACAACATCACCTTCGGCCCACGCATACGCCGCGAAGATTCGCAGGAGACCGAGGGGAAGCTGAAGCGTGCGGCTTCTATCCTCAACCTCGGCGCCTATCTCGATCGCCGTCCAGGCCAACTCTCCGGCGGTCAACGGCAACGCGTGGCAATGGGACGTTCCATTGTCAGAAATCCCGATCTCTTTCTCTTCGACGAACCTCTCTCCAATCTCGATGCGAAGCTGAGAGTGCAAATGAGGACGGAGATCAAGGCGCTGCACCACAAGCTCGAAAGCACCATCATTTACGTGACGCACGATCAGATCGAAGCCATGACCATGGCTGACCGAATCGTCGTCATGAATGGCGGTCGCATCGAGCAGGTCGGCACACCCCTCGAGCTTTACGACCATCCGGCCAATCTGTTCGTCGCAGGTTTCCTAGGCTCCCCCGCCATGAGCCTGATCGAGGGAACGGTGGCAAGATCTGAGAAAGGCACCACGATTCGTCTCTCGGACAACGTAACGGTGCCGGTCGGATCCACCCCCGCCCCGGATGGCGCAAGCGTCATTCTCGGGATCCGACCGGAGCATTACCGTCTCGATCCCGTAGGTCCTATCAGGCTCGTGGTGGACGTGGTCGAGCCCACGGGATCGGAAAGCCACATCTACGGGCATGTCTGCACTTCTGAAGTGCGCGCCGTCTTCCGGGAGCGAATTTCCGTCAGCCCTGGCGAGACACTCCGCCTGTCCGTCGAACCGGAGAAAGTCCACATCTTCGATGCCGCTAGCGGCATGCGCCTTCCGGGAGCATGAATGTGAAGACGGCGCAGGATATCATCACGCGCGTTCGCCGGTGGGCCGAGGACGGCTCCAAGGCCGAGCGCAGGCTTGCTTCGATGATTCTCAGCGACCTCGATTATGTGGCGAAAGCAACGATTGCCGACATCGCCAACCGTGCCGGGGTGAGTGAGCCCACGGTGACGCGCTTTGCGAGAGCCCTTGGATGCGACGGTATTCGCGAGTTTAAATACCATCTCGCTCAGGCCTTGGCGGTCGGCGGCAATTATCTCAGGCCCTCGCCGTTACCGCATGGAGATAGCAGGGAGCATGTTCGCTCGGCCGTATGCGGCAGTGCGTTGCTGGCCATTGAGCAGTTGAGATCAAGTATCGACATGGAGATTGTTGCTGACATTGCGAGCGAAATTGCGACCGCGCGTTCGGTGCTCTCCTATGGCTCTGGGGGAAATTCCTCCATTATGGCGATGGAACTGCATAACCGGCTTTTCAGGCTCGGCCTGTCCGTCATCGCTCACAGCGATGGGCAGATGCAGAGGATGACGGCGTCGGTGGCGACCCCTGGTACGGTCGTGATCGCGTTCTCGATCTCGGGCTTCTCACCGTCAGTGGTCGATTCCGTTCGCATCTCCCGCCACTACGGAGCCAGGACCGTTGCGGTGACCGCCCCGGGTTCGACCCTCGCCAAGACAGCCGATATTCTCCTGCCTTTTTCGGTGCCGGAAGACAGCAATCTCTACAAGCCCAACTCCGCGCGCTATGCCATGATGGCCATTGTGGATCTGATCGCGATGAGTACGGCCGAAACCATCGGCCCTTCCGTTCTCGAAGGGCTGCGCCGCATCAAGCACAGCCTGGCGGCAGTGAACGTCAACGATCCCAGATTGCCGCTTGGCGATTAGAAAACAGAAGATCATCCGATGAAAATCCAAGACCTTGATACTCCCGTCGTGCTGATTGACATCGACCGTGTCGAAGCCAATCTCAAACGCGCGCAGGATTATGCCGACACTCACGGAGTGAAGCTGCGCCCCCATATCAAGACGCATAAGCTGCCCCAGTTCGCCAAGCGCCAAATGGAGCTCGGCGCCATCGGCATCACTTGTCAGAAGATCGGCGAAGCGGAGGTGATGGCGGATGCCGGAATCACGGATATCTTCCTTCCCTACAACATTCTCGGCGAGCCGAAATTGAAGCGTCTTCTAGCGCTTGCCAAGCGCACATCGATCAAGGTGACCGCCGACAGCGCCACCACCATTGACGGCTACTCAAAGACCTTCGCAGGGTCGGGCATCACCCTCCCCGTGCTCGTGGAGTGCGATAGCGGCGGCGGGCGCGTGGGCGTCCAGACGCCGGAGGATGCATTGACCCTTGCCAAGCGCATTGCCGATTCCCAAGGGCTGCGCTTCGCCGGCCTGATGACATATCCTGCAAAAGGAACGGTCAAGCAGGCGAATGCATGGCTGGAGCGCGCAACAGCTTTGCTGAACGAGGCCGGCCTGCCTCCGGAAACTGTCTCGACAGGCGGCACGCCCGACATCTGGCACAGCGAGCAGAACCGTGCCGCGACGGAATATCGCCCAGGCACCTATATCTACCTTGATCGTTTTCAGGTGCAGGAGGGCGTCGGCAGCTTCGATGATTGCGCGCTCACCGTGCTTGCAACCGTTGTCTCACGCCCGACCGACACGCGCGCTGTCCTTGACACCGGCTCGAAATCGCTCACTAGCGATACGCTCGGCCTTCAAGGCTTCGGCCGCATCGTCGAATACCCGGATGCGGCCATCGTTTCCTTGAGCGAGGAACACGGTGTCGTCGATCTCGGCAGACCCAATGAAAGACCGAAAGTCGGCGAGATGGTTCGCATCATCCCCAACCATGTCTGCCCCGTATCGAACCTTTTCGACGAGGTGACCCTCGTGCGAGCAGACGACGTGATCGAGACGGTCCCGGTCGCAGCTCGCGGCAAGGTGACCTGAAACATTCCATCCCCTTTTCAATCTCGGAGGCCTCACCGTGATTTCCCATATGCAGCCCCCCTTTTCCGAGACAGACCCGGATCGCCGCGAGCTCTGGACCATGCTGGTCGAGCGTGACATCGACGCCTTTCTCGCAGCCGACTGGTCGATGGTGGATGCGGACTTTCGCCGGGAGGGATTTTTGGGCCTGCATGCGCACAAATCGGAACTCCCCGACAGTTGGCGTCTCGACTTTCCCGATCTGGAGACCTATCGCGACGAGTGGCTGCGCCAGGCGAAAGCCTCGCAGGCAGTCGAATATGCAGAGCCCGTGCGAGACGCGTTGTTCCGCGCGACGAACATGCGCGACATCGACCTCAGAGGCGACACTGCCGTCTGTCACAAGAAGTTCGATGGGACCATCGCACTGAAGGGCGGCGGGGTCGATGTACTCAACTGGCAAACGCTGTATTTCTGCGCACGTCTCGAAGGGCGCTGGAAGATCACGGGCTTCGTCGGATACATGCCGTTCCCGATGGGCAAGCCCCGGAATTGACGAGAAATCACGGCATTCACGCGGTCACGAAAACGATGACGAAGAACTGGCTTATTCGGAATGCCCGCATCATTGACGGCACTGGCGCCCCCTGGTTTCGTGGCGACATCCATGTTGTTCAAGGGCGGATCGCCAGCGTCGGCTCCAATCTCACGGCAGGCGCGGATACGGCCGTCGTCGATGCGCGGGATTGTTATCTTGCGCCCGGGTTCATCGATGCCCATTGCCATGATGACCTGATCTGCCTTCGCGAACCGGATCGGCCGGAGAAGGCTTTGCAGGGGGTGACGACCGTCGTCGTCGGCAATTGCAGCTTTTCGCTTTATCCGGCGCGCGGCCCATCGCGGGAGGATCTGCGCAAGCATTTCTCCGGTCTTCTCGGCCAGACCAAGCCGGAAGAAATCTTTGACGATTTCGCGGATTATCGCGAGCGCTTGCATCAGGGCGTCGCCATCAATGTCGTCTCCCTCGTCGGTCACGCGGCCCTGCGCCTCGCCGTTATGGGCTATGAGCGACGCGCTGCAACGGCGGATGAGATCGCTGCGATGGAAGCCATCCTCGACCAGCAGCTTGCGCAAGGCGCCATTGGCTTGTCGATCGGCCTGGTTTACCCCCCCAGCGCCTTCGCCGCACTGGATGAAATGGTGGCCCTTGCAAAGATCGTGAAGTCTCACGGCCGCCTCATGACCGCACATGTGCGCAGCTATGAGGACGGCCTGATTCCCTCCATCGAAGAGTTCATCGAGATTCTTCGCCAATCCGGCGCGGCCGGTCTCCTGTCGCACCTTCAGTCGGCCGGGCGCCCGAACTGGGGCCAGATTCCCCAGGCGCTGGACGTGCTGGAAAAGGCCCGGCAGGAAGGCGTCGATATCAGTTTCGATATGTATCCCTACCCGGCGGGCAGCACCTATCTGCTGCAACTCCTTCCGCCTGCTGCTCTTGAGGGTGGGATCGATCAATTGAAGAAGAGGCTGCGTGATCCCGAAGTCGGCCCTGTGCTGCGTCGCTGGGTGGAGAATGGTGGCCCAGCCTTCCACGGCCAGAGCAAATTGTCCTTGATCGGCTGGGAGAATGTCCGCATTTCAGGCGTCAACAATCCGGCTCTCAAGAGTCTCGAAGGCATGAATATGCTTCAGGCCGCGGAACGTGAGAAGATCGAGCCTTATGATCTTCTCATCCGCCTTGTCGAAGAGGACGAAGGACAGACCGGCGTCATTCTTTTTCAGCTCGATGAAGGCGACCTGCATGCCGCATGCTGCCACCGGCTGTACATGGTCGGCTCAGACGGCCTGCCTCGTCCCGGCACAAAGCCGCATCCGCGTGCCTTCGGCACATTCCCGCGCATCGTCGGCCCCTTGCGGCGAGATAAAGGCTGGTTTTCCATCGAGGATGCCGTGCGGCGCATGACATCGATTGCGGCGCAGCGCTTCTCCCTGCAGGATCGTGGCCTGGTGCGGCCCGGCATGGTGGCCGATTTGGTGATGTTCCGTGACAGCGTGACGGATCGAGCCACCTTCGACGCTTCGACGCTTCTGCCGTCCGGCATTGACCATGTCTGGGTCAACGGAGAAGCTGTTGTTCGCGACGGTGTACCAACTGGCGCCAGACCAGGGCGCATGCTGCAGGCCGCGAAGTAAAAGACGACATTCGGGAGCCTCGCGGCTCTCCGGTGCGGCAAGACACAGACGACAAGGGGCCCGATCCCGCTTTCTACAAGCGAAGCGGCTTACCTTGGACGATGACATGCGCAGCCATCAAGCCTGCCTTTCAAAGCATCACTTCCCAGGAGGGCGGCTGGACGCCCACTATAAGCTGAGCCAAGGCTCAGCTTAACCTCTCAAATGGGATGATCGTTGACGCTCAACAAAAAAGCGCAACAATACTTCGGACCTGCACATATACGGGGATTGGCCCATGTTCCGTCAATTGATGTCAGCCGCATTGCTTCTCACGGCGCTGGCGGTTCCCGGCGGCGTTCTTGCCCAAACCCAGAAATCCTTTGTTCGGGATGATCTGGCGAGCCAATCGATCAGGCTGGAGCAGGCTCTCAAGACGGAGGGCAGCGGGTCGATCGGTGGCCGCTCCGCCCAGCAGTTGCGCAAGGATGCGGAAACCTATCTGTCTCAAGGCCTCGCTCAGAACGCCATGACGGCCTATTCCGCAGCGATCGCAGCGGAACCCGGCAATGAGGCGAATTGGCTGGGCTATGCCCGCACCGCCCTTGCCGTCGTGCCCGGCAACAATTGGGAGGAGCGCTACAAGCTTCAGGAGCGCCGAACTGCGGCTGCCTACATGGCCTACCAGAAGGCCAAGAATGCCGCATCCGAAGCCGCAGCGCTTGCCTTGCTCGGCGAGGCTTATGCAGCTCAGAAGTCCTGGCGCCCTTCCCTCAATGCCTATGCCGCCAGCCTGAAAGCCCGAGAGAACACTGACATCCGGATGACCTATGAGGCGCTGCGGGAGGAACATGGCTTCCGCGTCATCGATTACAAAGTGGATTCGGATGGCGCATCTCCGCGAGTGTGCTTTCAATTCTCCGATCCGCTGGCCGTAAAAGTCGATCTTGCGCCTTATGTGACGGTATCAGGCGCAAGCAATGCCGCGGTTTCCACGGATGGATCGCAGCTCTGCGTGGATGGGCTGAAACATAGCGAGCGCTATACGTTTCTCTTGCGCCAGGGTCTCCCCTCGAGGGTTGGAGAAAGCCTGCTGCAACCTGTCGAGAATGAAATCTATGTCCGCGACCGCGCCCCTCAGGTGCGCTTCACAGGCCGCAATTATGTGCTGCCCAGCACAGGCCAGGAGGGCATCCCCGTCGTTTCCGTGAATACGGCGAAGGTGGATGTCCGTATCTACCGCATCGGCGACCGAAGCCTTGCGCCGACCGTTCATTCATACAACTTCCTCCAGCAGCTGGAATCCTATTCCGCTGCGAGGATCGGGCGCGAAACAGGCTTCAAGGTCTGGAACGGCACCTTGGATACGCCGTCCGCACTCAATCAGGAGGCGATCACTGCCTTTCCCGTTATGGAAGCCGTCGGCAGGATGGAGCCCGGCGTCTATGTGATGACGGCAAAGCCCAGCACGGGCGCTTCCGGCAAGGAGGAGAGTGACGAAGACGATTACGACAGCATCGCAACGCAATGGTTCGTGGTCTCCGATCTCGGTCTCACCGCTTTCACGGGCAAGACAGGGGTGCAGGTTTTCGTGCGTTCGCTCGCCAGCGCCGCGCCGGTTGCGGATGTTGAAGTCCGTCTTGTTGCGAAGAACAACGAAATTCTGGCCACGAAAAAGACCGACGGGATGGGCGTCGTCACTTTCGATCCGGGACTCGCAAGGGGTGAAGGCGGGCTCGCGCCGGGCCTTGCGGTCGCGGCAATAGGCTCCGATTACGGTTTCCTGAATCTCGAAACCGCTGCTTTCGATCTCTCGGACCGAGGAGTCAAAGGCCGTTCGGCAGAAACCGCCGTCGATGCATTTCTTTATACGGAACGTGGCGTTTATCGAACTGGCGAGACGGTTCATTTGTCAGCCTTGCTGCGCGACAGCCGCGGCACTGCCGTTCAGAACCTACCGCTGACCTTCGTCGTGCGGAGACCCGATGGCGTCGAATATCGCCGGACGCAGGTCGAGGATCAGGGACTTGGCGGTCGTGCATTGTCCATGCCCATTCTCCCCGGATCCTTGCGCGGCACCTGGCGTGTCTCCGCCTATACGGACCCCAAGGGGCCACCGGTAGGACAAGCAACCTTCCTCGTCGAGGATTATGTGCCCGAGCGGCTTGAGGTCAATCTGACACCTCAAGGAGAAGCCTTGCAGCCCGGCGAGGAAGCGGCCATCGATGTCTCCGCTCGATATCTCTACGGGTCACCCGGCTCAGGATTGAATGTCTCGGGCGAAGTTGTGGTTGCCGAGGCGAAGGCAAGCGGCATCAAGGGCCTCGAGGGCTACGCCGTTGGTCTGGACGATCAACCCGTCGAGGCTTCGACCACCGAGATCGAAACCGGCGCCGTCACGGATGATCAGGGTCGCGTGCTCATGCGGGTTCCTGTTCAGGAGGTCGCAGCCACTCGCCCGACGGAAGCACGCATTACGTTGCGCGTCGCGGAACCCGGTGGACGCGCAGTGGAGCGCAGCGTCACTCTGCCGATCCTGCCGAGTGGTCCTGTCGTCGGCATCAAGAAACTGTTCGAGGAGCTGACGGAAGGAGCCAATGCGAGCTTCGATGTGGTGCTCGCCAAGCCCGATGGCCAGCGGCTTGCGGCACGAGGTGTGTCATGGACGCTCTACAAGATCGAACGCCGCTATCAGTGGTATCAATCCAGCGGCAGCTGGAGTTATGAGCCGGTGAAGAATCCTCGTCGCATTGCAGATGGCACGCTTTCGGTGACCGAGAACACCCCAGCCAAAATCAGGGCGCCGGTGGAATGGGGCACCTACCGTCTCGATGTCAGCGCTCCTGATCTCGGCGACACCGCGCAAACCAGCGTCTCCTTCACGGTCGGGTGGTCAGGCGACCAGACGGCCGAGACGCCGGACCTGCTGGAGATGAACCTCGACAAGGCCAGCTATGCGGCGGGCGAGTCGATGCGCGTGCGCCTCAATCCGCGATTTGCGGGAAAGGCGACGTTGGCCGTGGTCAGCGATCGTGTCCATGACATCCGCGTCATCGATATCGCGGCCACGGGCTCCGATATCGCCATTCCTGTCAAGGCCGAGTGGGGCCCTGGAGCCTATGTGGTCGGCATGGTGCATCGTCCGCTCGACCAGGCTGCGAAGCGCATGCCCGGGCGAGCGCTCGGCACGGCCTGGTTCGAGATCAACCGCGATGCACGCTCGCTTGCCGTCGATCTCAATGCGCCGGCCAAAATCGCACCGCGCACGAGCCTGAGCCTGCCCATCAAGGTCACGGGCCTCCAGCCGGGCGAGGAAGCCCGCATCACGGTTGCGGCCGTGGATGTCGGCATTCTCAACCTCACGCGCTATCAGGCGCCTCAGCCCTTCGACTATTTCTTCGGCCAAAAAAGCCTGCCGATGGATATTCGCGATCTTTACGGATACCTGATTGACGGAATGCAGGGCACTCGTGGCGCTATTCGCTCCGGCGGCGATGGCGCGGCACCGGCGCTCAGCGATATTCCGCCGACGCAGGAACCCTTCGCCCAATTCTCCGGCGTCGTGAAAGTAGAGCAGGACGGTACGGCCAACATCACCTTCGATGTGCCGAGCTTCAACGGCACGGCACGCATCATGGCCGTTGCCTGGACTAAGGACCGGGTCGGCAGCGCAAGCCACGACATGATTATCCGCGATCCCGTCGTGCTCGCGGGAACATTGCCGCGCTTCCTTGCCATCGGTGATCAATCGCGCTTCTTCCTGCAGATAGACAATGTAGAAGGCCCTGCGGGAACCTATGAGATCAGTCTCGCCGTGAATGGGCCGGTCACCGTTGCGGCCGATGCCATGCGCGCAAACCTCAAGCTCGATGCGAAGTCCAAAGGTACCTTCACCGCGCTTTTGACGGCCAAGAGCATCGGACATGCCGTGATCGACGTATCGTTGAAGGGCCTCAACATAGAGCCGATCACGCAATCCTTCACGGTAGCGGTGCAGCCCGGTACGTCATCCATGGCTTATCGGGTGGTGCGCCCTATCGATCCTGGAACCAGCCTCACGCTGTCGAAAGACACCATGGCGAATATTCTGGAGGGCACAGGCGCCGCGTCGGTCTCCGTCTCGCCCCTGGCAGCTCTCGACGTGCCTGGCCTGCTGAAGTCGCTTGACAGGTATCCGTATGGCTGCACCGAACAGACCGTGAGCCGCGCGCTGCCACTCTTGTACGTCAACCGGCTGGCACGGGAAGAACGGCTGTCTCTCGACGAGAAAGCCGACGAACGCGTCAGAGGGGCAATCGAGCGCATCCTCGCACGGCAAGGTTCCGACGGCTCATTCGGCCTTTGGGGTATCGGCGGCAATGACCTGTGGCTCGACGCCTATGCGACGGACTTTCTCACGCGAGCCCGCGAGAACGGTTTCCCCGTCCCGCAGACAGCGCTGACTATCGCCCTCGACCGCCTGCGCAACTTCGTCGCCAACACGACCAATGTGGACGAGCAGGCGTCCGACATCGCATATGCGGCCTATGTCCTGGCACGCAACGGCAGGCCCGTCATGGGTGATCTGCGGTATCTTGCCGACACGAAGATCGAAGCCTTCACTTCCCCGCTCGCACGGGCACAACTCGCCGCTGCCCTGGCCCTCCTGGGCGACCGGGGCCGTGCTCAATCCACGTTCGGCAATGCCGTGAAGGGCCTGCAAGCAGCGAACGACAACGGCCAGTATCGGCATGATTACGGCTCGCGGCTGCGCGATGGCGCGGGCCTTCTCGCCCTTGCATCCGAGACGGACAACACCGCCGCCGTTCTTCGCCCCGTCGCCAACATCATCGCTCAGGAGCGCGGCAATCGCCGCACGAGCACTCAGGAAGAGGCCTGGCTTGTCCTGGCATCCCAAGCTGTCAGCCGGGATGCAGAAGCGATGCGCTTGAGCGTGGACGGCGCCAATCATCAGGGCGCGTTCTATGGAACTTACCGCGACGCGGACCTGGCTTCCCATCCGATCAGGATCGCCAATAATGGCCGCGATATCGTACAGGCTGTGATCACCGTCACCGGCAACCCCATCGACCCCGAGCCGGCGATTGCGCATGGCTACGCCATCGAACGGAGCTATCACAAGCTGGATGGCACTGCCGTTCAGCCCGACAAGGTGCGCCAGAACGATCGGCTCGTGGTCGTCCTCAAGGTCACGGAACCGGAGGCGAAGCAGGCACGCCTGCTTCTCGTGG
The DNA here is from genome assembly GCA_041913065.1 of Microvirga sp. Classification (GTDB taxonomy): domain Bacteria; phylum Pseudomonadota; class Alphaproteobacteria; order Rhizobiales; family Beijerinckiaceae; genus Microvirga. The sequence continues at coordinate 84,252 of JAYSGD010000003.1, forward strand.
ACCGCTTGCCGGCGGGCTTCGAGATCGACAATCCCAATCTCGTGGACAGCAACACACCAGGCAATCTTAGTTGGCTGGGCACCAATCCCGAACCGGCCCACACAGAGTATAGGGATGACAGGCTCGTCGCGGCCTTCGATCGCGATACGAATCAAGCCGCGACGTTCAGCATCGCCTACATGGTAAGAGTCGTCTCGCCCGGCAGCTATGTCCACCCGGCAGCGCATGTGGAGGACATGTATCGACCCGAGCGCTATGGGCGGACCGGATATGGAAAGATCGAGGTTCTAGCGGCACAGCCATGACACGGATGAGGGCAGGAAAAACGCCTTCCCGGCATAAGCGCCGCTACGTTGCGGCGGCGCTTCTCGCCTGCGTCGTCATCCTGCCTGGAGCGGCCCTCTGGCGCTACACGGAAGAGCTCGGCCCACTCGATCTCACGATGTCGGAGCAGCGTTCGACGCTCGTTCTCGACCGGAGCGGCCACTTGCTTCGTCCCTTCGCAACTACGGAGGGGCGATGGAAGCTGCCTGTCGAGCTCAGCGATGTCGACCCGCGCTACATCACGATGCTGGAAGCATACGAAGACACTCGATTCAGGAGCCATTTCGGAGTCGATCCCATCGCGACGGCTCGCGCTGCCATGCAGCTCCTCCACAACGGGCGCGTGGTATCCGGCGGATCGACGCTCACTATGCAGGTCGCGCGACTTCTGGAGCCGAGACATGAGCGGACATGGCAAGCCAAGCTCAGGCAGGCCGTTCGCGCCGTGCAACTGGAGCAGCGCTTTTCCAAGCAGGAAATCCTGCGCCTCTACCTGACTCTCGCCCCCTTCGGCGGCAATCTTGAAGGTGTGCGAGCGGCAAGCCTGTCCTATTTCGGTCGAGAACCGAAGCGCCTTTCCTTCGCGGAGGCTGCTTTGCTCGTGGCACTCCCGCAATCCCCGGAAACCCGTCGCCCCGACCGCTTTGCTGATGCGGCCAGGAAGGCACGTAACCGCGTTCTTGAACGCGCGCACGAACGCGGCGTCCTGACGACGGCGGAAATGGAAATGGCGAAGGCTGAGCGGGTGCCGGCAACCCGTGAGCTGTTTCCCATGCTGGCGGCTCATGCATCGCAGGCTGCCGTTGCGCAGCGTCCTGCGGACACGACCCATCGTCTGACGATCGACGCACGGCTTCAAACCAGCCTGGAAGCCCTGGCGGCGGAGCGGGTCGCGCAGATCGACCGCAGGCTCTCGGCCGCCATCCTCGTCATCGACAATACGACAGGCGAAGTGCTGGCCCATGTGGGCAGTCCGGCATTTCTGGGTCAGGAGAGAGCCGGGGCCATCGATATGACGGCGGCCCTGCGCTCGCCGGGCTCCGCCCTGAAGCCCTTCATCTATGCGCTCGCCTTCGAGAGCGGACTTGCCCATCCGGAGACCTTGCTGGACGACAGGCCATCCCGTTATGGCATCTATCAGCCCGAGAATTTTGACCTCGTTTTCCAAGGCACGATCACGGCCCGCAAGGCCCTACAACTCTCGCTCAATCTACCTGCCGTGGAATTGCTGAATGTGCTCGGGCCGTCGCGACTTCTGGCCAGGTTGAAGCAGGCTGACATCCCCGTGGCCCTGCCCAAGGATGCAGCCCCCGGCCTGGCAATCGGGCTTGGGGGGTTAGGCATCACGCTGACCGACCTGACACGGCTCTATGTCGGGCTTTCCCGTGGCGGTGAAATTCCACCGCTTGTCAGGCGCATGGGTGAAGGAAGCAACTCCGCACCAAGCACGCGGATCGTTGACCCCGTGGCCGCCTGGTATGTGTTCGACATTCTGCGCGGCGCGCCGCCGCCGGATCACGCGCTGGGCGGTCAGATCGCCTTCAAGACCGGGACGTCTTATGGATACCGTGACGCCTGGGCTGTCGGGTATGATCAGCGCCATACCATCGGCGTCTGGGTCGGACGCCCCGACGGCACGGCCGTTCCCGGCCTTATCGGCCGCTCCGTGGCGGCTCCAATTTTGTTCGATGCCTATGGGCGTCTCGGCGCAGAGCCGAAGCCTCTTCCCGTCCCGCCCTTCACGCTCCATGCAACGACGGCCAATCTTCCACCTCCCCTGCGGCACATTCGCCGCGATGTCCCCAAGACGATCCTGTCGACCGTGCAGGCCCCTCTCAAGATCGCGTTTCCGCTCGACGGATCGCGTCTCGACCTCGGCCTTTCCGCACCTTCTGAAGACAAGTTCCCGCTCGCCCTCAAAGCGTCTGGCGGTGTGCCTCCGCTCACATGGATGGTTGATGGAGCGCCAGTTGGAGCAGGCTCGCTTCGACGCGAAGCCTCCTGGATTCCGGAAGGCGCGGGCTTCGTCCGCCTCTCCGTCATCGACGCCAGGGGAGCCACCGACAGCGTGGTCGTGCGCGTGGAATGACGGCTGACCGGCCAGCCGGCCGACGTCTCTGCACAAAATCTGCAGAAAAATCCTCAGAACCTGCGTAAGGCGTCCGGCCTTTTCTGCAAAACCGGCTGTCAGCTTGGCAGCATGAACTCATCCAAGCCCTCCCCTTCTCTACCCTCCTGCCTCCTGAAAGATGGGTGGTGGCTCTGCGACGAAGTCGTGAAGCCGAGCGCTGTCATTCTCGCCTTTCCGAGCGGAAAGCATGAGGCAGCCAAGCCGAACGGGGGTCCGGATGTGATCGCGATGCTTTCTCCACAACAGGTTGACACTCCATGACTGCCGCCCTCGACACGCAGGCTCCCCTGCCCTCCTCGAAAGTCCCGTTGAAACTCATGCTCGCCGTCGGCATCGTCGCCCTTGGCGACTGGCTGCTCTACCGCCAGGAAAAGGGAATATCGCTTGTCCTGTTTCTGGCCATTCTCATGGCCGCTGCGCTGATCATGCGCCCGAAAGGAGCCTCGCGGCGCGATGTTTTGGTCGGTTCGTCTCTTCTTCTCGTCGCGCTTCTGCCTCTCATGGAATCCGTTGGGCCGATCGCGGTTCTGTTCGGCATCCTTGGCACCGCGCTTGCCGCTGTCGTGGTGACGGGCGGATTGTCCAGAGGATGGGAAACCCTCGTCGCCTCGACGCAGCGCTTGCTCCTGACAGGCCCCTTCCAGCTCGTTCCGGATCTGGCGCAGGCGAGGCGCGAGTCCCGCAATCAGGGACGTCGCTGGTTACGCACGGAGGTCCTGGCAGGCTGGATCATTCCGATCGCCTGTGGCGCCGTTTTCATCCTTCTCTTCGCCTCCGCGAATCCGCTGATCGAACAATGGCTATCCGTGTTCGATATTACACAGCAGGACTGGGAATTCGACATCATCCGCGCATTCGGCTGGTTCGTCCTCATCGCCCTCGCGTGGCCTTATCTTTCGGTGCGCCTCTCGGAAACGCCTCTGATCACCAGGAACATGGTGACGGTCAATCTGCCTGTCATCGATGACGGCAACCGCTTCTTCGGATCGAATACGATCCTGCGCTCTCTCGTTCTGTTCAACCTCCTGTTTGCCGTGCAGACGGCGCTCGATGCGGCTTATCTCTGGGGTGGTTTTTCCTTGCCGGAGGGCATGAGCTATGCGGTTTACGCCCATCGCGGCGCCTATCCGCTGATCGTCACCGCGCTTCTTGCTGCTGCCTTCGTCCTCGTGGCCATGCGCCCCGGCGGCGCGGGCGAGAAGTCCCCTGTCATCCGCCGACTTGTCTATCTCTGGGTCGGACAGAATATTCTTCTCGTGATCTCGTCGATCCTGCGCCTCGAACTCTATGTGGACGTCTATTCCCTGACGCTCCTGCGCGTCGCGGCCTTCATTTGGATGCTTCTCGTCGCCATGGGTCTCATCCTCATCATGGCGCGCATCGCTCTGGGCCGCTCCAATGGATGGCTGGTCGGCGCCAATGTGCTCGTTCTTGCTCTGACGCTCTATGCCTGCAGCTTCGTGAACTTCGCGGCCGTGATCGCAAACCACAATCTCTCCTACAGGCACGAAATCATGCCGAACGCCGCCAAGCCCGACATGGCCTATATCCGCGAGCTTGGCCCCCATGTCATTCCCGTTGTCGACCGTTACATCGCTCGCCATGATCTTCAAGCCCACGACTGTCTCGTTGATTGGCGGAACCGGGTCGCCCATTCTCATAGCCAGCGTATGAGCGACTGGCGAGGCTGGACCTTTCGCGATTTGCGCCTGCAACACTATCTCGCTGGCCTTGGCGGTGCTAAAGAAACACCATCCGCAGTCTCTGAATGCCTGAACTATCCATAGGAGATCCAAGTGGTGCACCGGATCCTAGTCGTCGATGACGATCCGCATATCCGGGAGGTTCTCTGCTTTGCCCTGGAGAAGGGCGGCATGACCACCACCATCGCGCGGGATGGCCAGGAAGCGCTGAATCGCTTCCTGGACTTCTCTCCGAACCTGATCGTGCTCGATATCGGCATTCCGGAAATGGACGGGCTGGAAGTCTGCCGCAGGATCCGGAAAAGCTCCGACGTGCCGATCCTGTTCCTCTCGGCCAGAGACGAGGAGATCGACCGCATCCTCGGCCTCGAGATCGGCGGTGACGACTACGTCACCAAGCCTTTCAGCCCGCGCGAGCTTGTAGCTCGCGTCAATGTCATCCTCCGTCGCACTGCCGCGAAAAGCGGGACCCCGCAGCCCGAGATCAAGATACTGTCCCACGGCAGCTTGTCGATGGACACCGCGCGCCATGCGGTGGAGTTCGCCGGATCGTCAGTTTCCCTCACGGGCCTCGAGTTCACGATCCTCAAGAGCTTCGTATCAAGGCCAAGTCTCGTACTCACCCGCGAGCAGATCATGAATGCGGCCTACGATCTTCAGATCCATGTCTCGGACAGGACCATCGACAGCCATATCCGCAATATCCGCGCAAAATTCAGCGCTGTCGGATGCGGCAGTGTTATCGAAACGGTCCACGGCGTAGGCTTCAGGCTCGGCTCATGCGAGCTCGCCGCATGAGCCGAAATGTCCCAGCAAAATGGCGGCCAACGCTCGGCATGATCGTCTTCATCGTGCTCATGACCGTGCTGGCGTTGCCTCTCGTGAGTCTCTTCTTCTTCCGGCTTTACGAAAACGAGCTCGTCCGCCAGACCGAGGCGGAACTCATTGCCCAGAGCGCCGCTCTTGCAGCATCCTTCGCTCATGAGATTGAGTCCGTTGCCGGTGCGGATGCGCTTCTGGGTGCGCCCGTAGCGCCTGCCCCATCGACGGGCAGCAATTTCGATCATTCTCTTCAGCCGTCACTCGACCTGACGAGCGACGATGTTCTTGGCCCTCGCCCGGAAGCTGTTGCAGCCCTGAGCAAGCCCTCCGCCACACTGATCACGATCGGTCAGCGATTGCAGCCTATCGCACAGAAGACGCAGTCCGTGACACTTGCGGGCTTCAGATTGCTCGACGGGAATGGCGTAGTCATTGCCGGCCGGCAGGAGGTCGGCCTCTCCCTGTCCCATATCGAGGAAGTCGCCCAAGCGTTGCAGGGTCGATATAAGTCTGTGCTGCGAACGCGCATCTCCAACGAGCCGCCGCCACCCCTCTATTCCTTGAGCCGAGGAACACGCATCCGCGTGTTTACTGCGATGCCGGTTGTCGTCCGAGACCGCGTCGCGGGCGTCATTTATGCTTCTCGAACGCCGAACAACATCATCAAGCACATTTATGGCGAGCAGCGGAAGTTCATTCTTGCGGGCCTCATGGTTCTCGGCGCCACAACCATCATGGGGCTTGTTTTCTCCCGCGCCATCACCGGCCCCATCAATGCGCTCGTGGCGCGCACAGTCGAGGCCGGTCATGGCAACCGCAATGCCATGCTGCCTCTTTCTCATCATGGGACCAAGGAAATAGCCTTGCTGTCCCAAAGCTTTATCGACATGGCCGAACGCTTGCACGATCGCTCCGACTATATTTCGACCTTCGCCGCTCATGTCTCGCACGAGCTGAAGACACCTCTGACCTCGATCCAGGGCGCAGCGGAACTCTTGCGGGATGACGTTCACTCGGAGTCCGGCTCCATGACGGATCCTGAGCGCCTTCGCTTCCTGGACAACATCATCGCCGATACGACGCGGTTGACGCTGATGCTCCATCGTCTGCGAGAACTCGCTCGCGCGGACAATCCGCAGGTGAACGGCACAGCCCTTGTCTCTTCGGCGATTGCGGAACTCAAGAGCGCCTATTCCTGCCTGAGCATTCAAGACAGCGGAAATCAGGATTGCCGTGTTGCCATGTCGGACGAGAATGTCTTCATTATCCTGTCCCACCTCGCTGACAATTCCGTTCGCCACCAGGCGAAATCCTTGCATGTCTCCATGCAGCCATCGGAGCATGAGGTCGTCATCACGATCTGCGATGATGGAGAAGGGATATCCGACGCCAACAGAGATCGGGTTTTCGACGCGTTCTTTACCACACGCCGCGAGTCCGGCGGTACGGGAATGGGCCTTGGAATCGTGCAGGCCTTATTGCGCGCGCATGGTGGATCCATACGCCTTCTGTCTCGCACCACCGGGGCAGGTTTTGAAATCCGCATCCCCAATGTCTCGGCCCGGCAAGATCGATCAAGCCCAATATCCGCTCTCACCTTGGCGGGAGAGTGATCTGAACGCGTCCGCTGGTGGCATCCGTGAGCATCTGAACGACCCGCCCGGCGGCAGCTTCCGGGAGAGACACTTTGATGACAGCGCCCGTTTCCGTAAACGTTTCGCTCTGTATCTGAACGTTTCCGACACTGGCGAGCCGCGCTTTGACCAGGGCAAGATCAGAGAATGCTGCAACGATGGTTGCTTCCTGAACGGCGACGATCTCGACGAGAGGCGACGCACGCAGGCAAGCCGCAGCGGTCCCGCCATAGGCTCGGATCAACCCACCGCTCCCAAGAAGCACGCCGCCGAACCAGCGGGTCACCACGACCGCGACATTGTCGAGTTCCAGACGGTCGATCGCCTGCAGGATGGGCTTGCCGGCCGTGCCGCTGGGCTCGCCATCATCACTGAAGCGGTAAATCTGCCCTACCCGCCAAGCCCAGCAATTGTGATTCGCTGTGGGCTCGGAATGAGCGGCGATGAATGCCTTTGCAGACAGCTCATCCACGATGGGGCCGGCTGCGGCGACGAACCGGCTCTTCTTGATGACCTGCTCTAGGGACTCGGTTCGCTCAAGCGTGAACATAGAATCACATAGCGTCCCAGCATCACTCAGGGCAAGACCGGACCCTTTCTGATGCCGGAAGGAGCCTCACAGGGAACTTCTCGGCCCCCATTCCCGAAACGGCTTTACACCGTTAAAAGTCCTGGGACCCCATTTCAACCGGATCGTACTTATGGCCACCAGCGTTACAGACCGTTTCCTCCGCTATGTCGTCATCGACACCCAGTCGGACGCCGCATCTCCCTCCCAGCCTTCGACCGAGAAGCAGAAGAACCTGGGACGCATGCTGGTCGAGGAACTTCTTGAGATCGGCGTCTCCGACGCGCATCTCGACGAGTATGGGTATGTTTATGCAACCATTCCGTCCAATTCGCCCAAGAACAGCATCCCCGTAATCTGCATCTGCGCCCATATGGATACGGCGCCGGATTTCAGCGGCACCAATGTCAAGCCGCAGGTCATTAAAAATTACCAGGGCGGCGACATCCGGCTTCCGGGCGATCCCAGCCAAGTCATCCGGGTTTCAGACCATCCCGTGCTGAAGGACCTGATCGGTGACGACATCATTACGTCGGACGGCACCACCCTTCTGGGCGCGGACGACAAGGCCGGTATCGCCGAGATCATGGCGGCCGCCGAGTTCCTGGTCAGCAATCCGGATATCAGGCATGGCACGATCCGCATCCTCTTCACGCCTGACGAGGAGATCGGCCGCGGCGTCGACAAGGTCGACCTGAAGAAACTCGGCGCCGATTTCGGCTATACCTTGGATGGCGAGACGGCCGGCACCATCGAAGACGAGACCTTCTCGGCCGATGCGGTCGAGATCACGATCAAGGGCGTTGCGATCCATCCGGGCTTCGCCTACGGCAAGATGGAGAATGCCATCAGGATCGCCGGCGACATCGTTGCGCGCCTGCCGAAGGATATGGCACCTGAAACGACGAAGGGCCGAGATGGATTCATTCATCCCACCGGCATGTCCGGCGTGATGGAGAAAGCGAAGATCAGCTTCATCATCCGCGACTTCACGGAAGAAGGCCTCAAGAGCAAAGAGGCACTGCTGGAAAAGATAACCAAGGAAGTGATGGAAGGTTATCCCGGCTCCAGCTACACATTCACCGTCAAGGAGCAATACCGCAACATGAAGGTCGTGCTCGACCGGCATCCCGAGATTGTCGAGAATGCAATCGAGGCGATCAGCCGGGCAGGCATGGACCCGGTGCGAGGCAGCATCCGCGGCGGCACGGACGGTTCGCGCCTCTCATTCATGGGCCTGCCTTGCCCCAACATCTTTGCAGGTGGCCATGCTTTCCACTCCCCGCTGGAGTTCGTCAGCAGCCAGGACATGGAAAAGGCGGTGAAGACCATCGTCGAGCTCGCCAAGGTGTGGGAAGAGCGCGCATGAGCCTGATGGCTTCATGTAGGCTACTCAATCTCAGATACTGACAGTGAACGCTGCGCCGCCAAAACGGCGCAGCGTTCCGGTTAGCTCATGCAGCTCGTGCCCCCTCTGCCTGAGCGTTCAAGTTTATCCTCTGATGAAGGCGAGGATATCCGCATTGGCGATATCGGGATGCGTCGTGCAGAGGCCGTGCGGCAGGCCTTCATAGACTTTCAACGTCCCTTGCTTCAGAAGCTTGACAGACAACGGCGCCGAGTCGGCGAAGGGTACGATCTGATCGTCATCGCCATGCATCACCAGGACCGGGATGTCGATCTTCTTCAGATCTTCGGTAAAGTCCGTCTCCGAGAAAGCCTTGATGCAATCGTAATGCGCCTTGGTGCCGCCCATCATCCCCTGGCGCCACCAATTGTCGATGATGCCTTGGGAAACCTTCGCACCAGGACGGTTGAAGCCATAGAAAGGCCCTGCCGGAATGTCGATGTAGAACTGTGCCCGGTTCGCAAGCAGAGTCTCGCGGAAACCATCGAAGACCTCGATCGGCAGGCCGCCTGGATTTTTCTCCGACTTGACCATGATGGGTGGGACAGCGCCAATCAGAATGGCCTTCGCGGCACGGCTCGTGCCATGCCGACCCAGATAGCGCGCCACTTCTCCGCCGCCCGTGGAGTGACCGATATGGATCGCCTCTCGCAAGTTGAGCGCTTCGACAAGCTGCAGCACATCGTCGGCATATGTATCCATCTCGTTGCCGGTCGCGGTCTGCGTCGAACGGCCATGCCCACGTCGGTCATGCGCGATAACGCGGTAGCCCTGATGAAGGAAGAACAGCATCTGATTGTCCCAATCATCCGCGCTCAGCGGCCATCCGTGATGGAAGACGATGGGCTGTCCGGTGCCCCAATCCTTGTAGAAAATTTCCGTGCCGTCTTTAGTCTTGATGGTTCCCATCATTCTCTCCCTGGGATCTGTCATGACTTCAAGTCGATGAATACTGAACCCGCGCCTCGGCGTGAGCCGGTCAGGCAACAACTCACGGATTCACGGGCACACGCGTGAAGGGGATCGAACCAAACCCCGATCATGGCTTCTTGGATGCATGGTGAAGCTGCCAACCATCGCAAACGGATGGCGGTCGATAAAGTGCAATAAAGGTGAAATATCACTCATCATTGCTTCAATTTTATGCGCGTCAGGGCGCCAATAGCTCCCGTAATATCGGAACGATCAGTCATCCGGCAGAGGATTTAAGGAAGTCCGGAAAACCGATACGTTTCAAGCGGATGCCGCGACTTCGGCAACCGTTCGCTTGGCGCCCTGGGCATAAAGACTTTTGAGCGCAATGACGACAGGTTCAGTGAACCGCGGGTCGTGAGGGAGATCGTTGCCAAAGATTTCCCGTAACTCAAATAGCTCGCCAGCAAGCCGCTCGGCATCCGCACCAGCTTTGTCCGCTTTCTCCCGCAAGCGTGACGCCATAGGGTCCCGCACGTCGATAGGCAGACCTTTCTCGTCAATGCCTGTCACGTAACGCATCCAGGCAGCGACGCCAAGCGTAAGACGGTTGATCGGCGCCCCCATGCGCAGACGGTCCCTAACCGTTCCGAGCAGGCGTTGCTGCAGCTTCTGCGACCCATCCATGGCGATCTGCCAAGTACGATGCTTGAGGGCCGGATTCTTGAATCGCTCGATGAGCGCATGCTTATAGGGAGCCAGATCCGTGCCATCCGGCATGTGAAGTGTCGGCCCAATCTCATCATTCATAAGACCCACGATCAGCCGCACGAAGGCAGGGTCACCCATGGTATCGGCAACAGTCTCATAGCCGGAGAGATAACCCAGATAGGCAAGGGTCGAGTGACTGCCATTGAGCAGCCGGAGCTTCATGTGCTCATAGGGCTCCACATCGGCGACGAACTCGGCGCCCGCCTCCTCCCAGGCTGGACGCCCTTGGGGGAAGCGGTCCTCGATCACCCATTGCGTGAAAGGCTCCGTCACCACAGGCCATGCATCGGCAACGCCGAGCGCGCTGGCGATCCGTCCGCGATCCTCGTCACCGGTCGCAGGCACTATTCGATCAACCATGGTGGAAGGGCAGGATACCTCATCGGCGACGAAGCAGCCGAACTCGGGAGACACAAGTTCCGCAAACCGCGTGAGGACACGTTTGATCGTGCGGCCATTCGAGGGAAGGTTGTCGCAGGTGAGGACGGTGAAAGGCGGCAGCCCAGCCGCGCGGCGTCGGCGCAACGATTCGACGATGAAGCCGGGAGCAGAGCGGGGTGCATGCATGTTGGCCAAGTCATGCAGGACCTCGGGATGAGCTTCGTTCAACATTCCTGTCGCAGGGTCGTGACAATAGCCTTTCTCGGTGACCGTGAGGCTGACGATCTTGGTTCCTGGATCGCTCATGACAGCAAGCAGATCCTCGACGGCACGCGGCGCGACGATGACACGGCAGATGGAGCCAATTACGCGCAGGGCTTCGCCAGCCTCCGAGCGGACAGACAGAGTGTATAAACCATCCTGCGGCTCAAGGGCTTCATAGGTGTCGGGGCTGCGAAGACTTGCAGCCACGATACCCCATTGAGGGTCACGTGCCATCACCTCATCGGTATAGACGGCCTGATGCGCGCGGTGGAACGCCCCGACGCCCAGATGCACGATGCCCGTCCTCATCCCGCGCCGGTCATATCGAGGACGCGCTATTCCCAGGGGCAAGCGGCCAAGCGTGGCCTCACTCAGACGATCCGCCATCATTACCTCAATGTGCCGGCTGTTGCTTCGCGCGGGTGACGATCTGCGTCGGATTGACGAAACGCAGCGCAATGATGAGCCAGACGAGCGTCGTGACCATGTAGACCACCGCCATGGCGTCGATGGACTGCACGGCGCGCACCCCAGCGGCGAACACCGCATAGTAGAGCGCCACCACGAGCGTCTGACTGGTGGGGCCGGCGACCAGGAAGGTCAGCTCGAACATGGCGATGGTGCGCACGAGCACCAGCAGGAGGGCTGCAAGGATGCCGGGCAGAAGCAACGGCAGAAGCACATGAATGAATAACTTGAAGGTATTGGCGCCGAAGACGCGCGCCGCGGCCTCGATCTTCGGATCGATCTGCTCGATAAACGGAATCATGACGAGGATCACGAATGGAACCGTTGGGACGAGATTGGCCGCCACGACACCCCAGAACGTGCCGGCAAGGCCGGTCTGATAGAGGACTGTAGCCAACGGAATGCCGAAGGTTATCGGCGGGATGAGGAGCGGCAGTAGAAAGAGTAGGACGAGAAGGCGCTTGCCTGGGAATTCGCGGCGGGCAAGCGCGTAAGCTGCCGTGACGCCGAGAGCGCCGGAAATCAACACGACCGCACCCACGACCTGGAAGGTTACCATCAGCACGTCCCACAACTGAAACTCACTCCAGGCAGAGGAGTACCAGCGCGTGGTCCAACCGACCGGCAGCCAAGTGCCAAGCCAGCGTGTGGCGAAGGAACTCGTGACGACGGTCCCGATCATGGCCAGGAGGTTGAGAACGAAAAAGCCTACCAGGAACCAGATGGCGGCTGCCCAAAGCTTCGAGCCGAGTGTCGTATCGCGAATCATCAGATCACCCTTTCGCGCCGGAGGCAGGACCTCGGTAGAACAGGCCACGGGCTGAGAGCACGGCCACCACGATGGCAAGCTGGACAAAGCCCATGATCATCGCGACCGCCGAAGCCATGGAGTAATCGTACTCCTCGAAGGCTGCCTGATAGGCAGCAATCGAGATCACTCGTGTCAGGTTCGCCGGCTCGCCGAGAAGCACTGCTGACGGGAACACCGAGAAGGCCTGCACGAAGGACAGGCAGAATGTAATGGCAAAGCCCGGCATCAGAAGCGGCAGATAAATGTGGCGGAACCGCTGCCACGCATTTGCGCCGAGCGTCGCACCCGCCTGCTCCAGTGCAGGATCGATGCCGGTCACGTAGGACAGCGTCAGCAGGAATGTGAAGGGGAAGCCCGTGATCACAAGCGAAGCGAAGACACCCCAGTAATTATGGACGAGCTTCAGAGGCTGAGAAATCAAGCCAAATGTCATCAGCGTGCGATTGAACCAACCCTGAGGACCGAGATAATTCAACAAACCTTCTGCGACGAGCACGGTGCCGAGGGTGATCGGCAGCACAAGGATCGTCGTCAACAAACGCTGATGGCGCATCAGGCGCACGCGGAATGCGATCGGCACCGCGAGGATCAGGTTGACCAGAGTGGTCGGGATCGCAAGCCACAGGGTCTTGCCGATCGTGTCGTAGAGATACGAGTCTGAGAAGAACCGCTGGTAATTGGCCAGCCAGCCGCCACTCTTCGGCTCGAAGGAGAGAAGAAAGCCAAAGGCGAATGGATAAACGAAAAGCAGCAGGCTGAAGACCGCCGCGGGAATGACGAGAAGCGTCACCGCGTCGAAACCGCGGGCGGCCAGGCGCTGGCGCAGGCTTGGGCCATGTTCGACGGGAGTCGCTGTGGCAAGGGTGTCCATCAGCTCCTCCCCTGGATCGGCTCCGCAAAGATGAGAACGCGTTGATCGCCTGCCTGCAGATGCACGGACGATCCCGGCTCGACCGGCTGTTGCGAACGGAAGACGACATCAAGCCCTCCTGCGGTATGTGCCGTCCCGACAAATTCGCGACCGCGATACTCGATGGTATCGACGGTTACCTTCAGAGAATCCGGCCCGGGCTCTCCGAGTTCGAGATCGTCCGATCGGATGGCTGCATAGGCACTCGAACCAACCGACAATGTTTCGCGCGCGGCACCGCTGATTCGCGCGCCCTCCACGTCGATTACGGCCCGGCCGTTCTCGGCTGCCGCGACCTTTCCCTTCAGCTTGTTGCGGAAGCCCATGAAGTCCGCCACGTCGAGATGCGATGGGGCTTCATAAAGTTCTTTCGGCGAGCCGACCTGACGAATGACGCCATCTCTCAAGACAACGATGCGGTCCGCTAGTGAAAGAGCCTCGTCCTGATCGTGCGTCACGTAAATCGTGGTCGCGCCGAGCTCGTTATGGATGCGGCGAATCTCGGCCCGCATTTCCAGGCGCAGCTTGGCGTCGAGATTGGACAAGGGCTCATCCATCAGTACGAGCGGCGGTTCGATCACGATGGCACGGGCAATGGCTACGCGCTGTTGCTGACCGCCCGAGAGCTGACCCGGCAGCTTGTTTTCCTGCCCCTTGAGGCGCACGAGACTCAAAGCCTCATCAACCTTGCGGTCGATCTCCGCTCTTGGCCGCCCACGCATCTTGAGCCCGAAGCCGATGTTCTGGCGGACATTGAGATGCGGGAAGAGGGCATAGTTCTGGAACACCATGCCGAACCCACGCTCTTCAGGACGCAGGGTATCGACGCGATTCTTGTCGAGCCAGATCGCGCCGCCCGTGACGGGAAGAAGACCCGCGATGCAGTTCAACGTCGTCGACTTCCCGCATCCCGATGGGCCAAGCAGCGCGATGAACTCGCGCCGCCGGATCGTGAGAGAGATGTCGCGCAAGGCGTTGAGTGCCCCGAAGTCTCGGCTGACCCGGTCGAGCCGCACTTCGTCGAATTGGGAAAGGGCAATGGTCATCGCGGATCCTTCGCTTGTCCGATCTTACTTGCGCTTCGCGCCGCCTACCTGCTCGTCCCACATGCGGAACGCGACGACCATTTGCTCGGGCTGAAGCGGCAGTTCGATCGGATTTTCGGCAATCCACTTCTCATATTCAGGGCGCCCGAATTCCTTGATCGCGGCTTGGCTCTCGGGAGGAGCCATATCGAGTGTCACATCCTTCACTGCAGGACCAGGATAGAAGTAACCTTCATCGTAGGTGTAGGCCTGCTGCTCCTTGGTGAGCAGGAAGTTCATGAGATCGACGAGAACCGCCAGCTTCTCGTTCGACAGTCCTTTCGGCACGCACATGTAGTGAGCATCCGCGACCCAGTGGAAGCCTTTGAGCGCGGCAACCTTCGCTTCCTTGGGCACAACCCCAAGAACGCGCGGGTTGATGTCCCAGCCGGTCGTCGAGACGGTCATGTCGCGCGAGCCTTCGCCGAGTTCCTTCATCACCGCACCGGTGCCGGACGGGTAGTACTCGACATTCTGGCCCAGTTCCTTGAGGAAGGCCCAGGTCTTGTCCCAACCTTTGGCGGGATCCTGCGGATTGCTGTCTCCGAGGATGTAGGGAAGACCCATGATGAAAGTGCGGCCCGGCCCCGAATTTGCGGGGCGCGCATAAAGGAAGCGTCCCGGATTGGCTTTGGTATAGGCCAGAAGCTCCTCGGCCGTCGTCGGGACGGTCTTCACCTTGTCGGGCATATACTCAAGAAGCGGACCCGACGGATAATAGGTGACGACGACGCCCTGTCCCTTGGCGAGGGTTTGCATCTTGGCGGCCGCAGGAAGATAGATGTCGTCGAGCTTCGGCAGGGAGCCCGCATGCTGTGGAATCATTTCCACCCAGAGCTTCTGCTCGATGCCGGCGGAGAGCGCATCCGTGCCGGTCAGCACGAGGTCGATATCGACACGGCCTGCATCCTGCTGCGCCTTGATCTTGCCCGCGAGTTCGGGGGCTGGCGCTTTGGTGAAAGTGATGCGCGAAACGAGGCTCGGCTTTGCCTTGCGATAATTCTCGATGGCCTTCTGCGTCAGGGCCAAGTTGCCTGCCACATCGATGATGTTGAGGGTCACTGGGCTCGTCGGCAGCGGCAATTGTTGGGCCAACGCGCGCCCGCCGAGCGCGGCGACACCCGCCGCGCCAGCGACTCCGCCAACGAAAGTCCGTCTGGTGATCACGTTCGTCATCGTCTTCCTCCCTTTTCCTGTGCTGCATGGCCGTCGAGGGACATGCTCGTCGTCACAGCTTGTAGGCCTCTTTCGCGAGGCGATATGCAAGGTCGTGGGCCACCTCATGCGCCTCGTCCTCATCGAGGCGATGGGTCGTCACAAGATTGGCGAGATAGGCGCAGTCCACCCGGCGCGCGACATCGTGGCGGGCGGGAATCGACAGGTATGCACGGGTGTCGTCGTTGAAGCCGACCGTATTGTAGAAGCCCGCAGTTTCCGTGGTGAGCTCGCGGAAGCGCCGCATGCCTTCAGGCGCATCGAAGAACCACCAGGCAGGACCAAGCTTCAGGATGGGATAATGCCCCGCCAGCGGCGCAAGCTCGCGGGAATAGCTTGTCTCATCGAGCGTGAAGAGAATAACCGTCAGGTTCTGCTCGTTCCCATAGCGATCGAGCAGCGGCTTGAGCGCGCTCACGTAATCCGTCTGCGTTGGAATGTCGGCGCCCATATCACGGCCGAAACGGCCGTAGACTTGGTGATTGTGGTTGCGGAACGAGCCAGGATGGATCTGCATCACCATGCCGTCCTCTACGCTCATTGCCGCCATCTCTGTGAGCATCTGAGCGCGGAACAGCTCGGCGTCGCCTGGATTCATATCGCCTGTCGAGACGCGGCGGAACAGAGCCTCTGCTTCCGCCTTGGTGAGATCGGCTGTGCACGCGGTCGGATGGCCGTGATCGGTCGAGGTGGCCCCGTACTCGCGGAAGAAGGCGCGCCGCTTGCGATGAGCCTCCAGATACCCGCTCCAGCTGGATGTGTCGCAGCCCGAAATCTCGCCGAGGCGGATGAGATTGTCGCGAAAGCCGTCGAAGTCCGGATCGACGACGGGATCGGGACGATAAGCTGTCACGACACGACCGGCCCAGCCTGACGTGCGAATTGTTTCGTGATTCTTCAGAGGATCGAGCGGGCTCTCCGTCGTTGCAATCGCCTCGATGCGGAACTGCTCGAAAAGCGCGCGTGGACGAAACTCCGGACTGCGCAACGCCTCATCGATCCGGTCGTAATAGGTGTCGGCATTCTTCTCGGAGAGTCGCTCCGTGAATCCGAAGAGCGTTGCGAAAGTGTGGTCGAGCCAGGAGCGCGTTGGGGTGCCGCGAAACAGATGGTAGCGAGCAGCAAAACGGCGCCAGATCTTGCGCGGATCCTTTTCGACTGGGCTCCCATCCTTGGTCGGAATGCCGAGGTCTTCAAGCCGCACTCCTTGGCTGTAAAGCATGCGGAAGATGTAATGATCGGGAATGACGAAGAGAGCGGCGGGATCGGGAAAAGGTTCGTTCTCCGCATACCAGCGCGGATCCGTATGGCCATGCGGCGATATGATGGGCAGATCCCGGATTCCAGCGTAGAGCCTGCGAGCCACATCGCGGGCTGCAGGCTCGGCAGGAAACAGCCGGTCCGGATGGATCAGCATGGCGTTCTCCCTGGCGCCCGCCCTGCCTTGATCGGCAGGTTCTCAGGCGTCGTTAGGTAAACTTTAGAGTGATCCGATCTCCTTTGCAATGGTCTACTAGTATGGTAGTATGCCACTTATGACTAATAGACCGTCCCTTTCCAAGCTTGATACCGGCCGCGAACCCATGGCCCGGCAGGTCACGCGCGCCTTGCGCCAGGCCATCGTGACGATGCAATTGGCGCCTGGAGAAATGCTGTCAGAACAAGATCTTGCCCAGCGGTTCGGCGTCAGCCGATCTCCGGTCCGCGAGGCTCTGATCAAGCTGAGCGAGGCAGGTCTCGTTCGGGTTCTGCCGCAGCGGGGAACGCAGGTCGTCAAGATCTCGAAGGCTGCGGTCGAGGATGGCCGCTTCATTCGCGCTGCCGTCGAGTCGGCTGTCGTGCGTGATGCCGCCTTGAAGGCGACCCCTGTGATGGTCGCCGAGCTGAACGCGAGCCTGACCCGGCAGCGACGTGCTCAACGCTCCGCCTCCACGGAGGAATTCCTTGCCCTCGACGAGGAGTTCCACCGGCTTCTTGCCGAGACTGCGGGACGTCCCGCAGCTTGGCGGATGATCGAAGACATTAAACCGCAGATGGATCGCGTGCGTTTTCTGGACATGACCAAGGCCCTTCCCCGTCACGCGGTGCTCGCGCAGCACATCGTCATCGTGGATGCGATCAAGGCCAAGGATCCTGTGGCCGCCGAACAGGCGATGCAACAGCATTTGAGCGAGATCCTGCGCTCGCTGCCGGAACTAGCCGCTCAGTATCCCGATCTTTTCGAACCGGAAACGAATACGCCGCCCGAAGCACTCAGCGCCTAGCACGCCGGCTTCACGGGAATTGGCGCCAGAAGGATAGAACGATGTTGGACAAGCCAGCCCTGTCGCCACGCAGCGTGCGCCTGCACGATAGCGACAAGCTGGTTGTCGCCATCGACCCGGTCATGCCCGGCTCCGTCATTCAAAACATTACAGCCAAGGACCGTGTGCCGAGAGGGCACAAGATGGCGATCGCGCCCATCTATCAAGGAGAGCCGATCCTCAAGTTCGGCCAGATCATCGGCTTTGCTTCGAAGCCGGTCGAACCAGGCGAATGGCTGCACGAGCATAATGTTGAGATGCATGCCTTCGCGCGCGACTATCACTTTGCCGAGGATGCAAGGACCGAAGAGGTCCTGCCCGTCGAACTACAGGCTACCTTCGAGGGTTTTCGCCGCTCGAACGGGAAGGTCGGCACGCGCAACTACCTTGCTATCCTTACCAGCGTGAACTGCTCGGCCTCCGTCGCGCGTTTCATTGCGCGCGAGGTCGAACGCTCCGGCCTGCTCGACGATTATCCCCATATCGACGGCGTCATTCCTCTCGTCCATGGCACAGGTTGCGGCATGGATCAGAAAGGCGAAGGCGCGGATATTCTCAAGCGCACCCAATGGGGCTATGCCTCCAATCCCAACATGGCGGGCGTGCTGATGGTGGGTCTGGGCTGCGAGGTCTTCCAGATCGGCCGGTGGAAGGAAGCTTACAACATCGAGGAGAGCGAAACCTTCCGGTCCCTGACGATTCAGGATACGGGCGGAACGAGAAGGTCCGTCGAGGCCGGCATTGCCGCGATCCGTGACATGCTGCCATTGGCGAACAGGGCGCAGCGCGAAACGGTGCCGGCCTCCGAACTGATGCTGGCCCTGCAATGCGGCGGTTCGGACGGCTATTCAGGCATCACCGCCAACCCGGCGCTGGGCGCCGCCGCCGATCTTCTGGTGCATCATGGCGGAACGGCGATTCTGTCGGAGACGCCGGAGATTTATGGAGCGGAGCATCTTCTCACCCGACGCGCGGCGACGCGTGAGATCGGTCAGAAACTCGTGGAGCTGATCGCGTGGTGGGAAGATTACACTGCCCGCAATCGTGGCGAGATGAACAACAATCCGTCGCCCGGCAACAAGGCCGGCGGCCTTACCACGATCCTCGAGAAATCCTTAGGTGCCGCCGCCAAGGCTGGCACGACGACACTCAACGGCGTCTATCGCTATGCTGAGCCGGTCACGGCGAAAGGTTTCGTGTTCATGGACACGCCTGGGTATGACCCCGTCTCCGCGACGGGGCAGGTCGCAGGTGGCGCGAATGTTCTGTGCTTTACGACCGGTCGAGGATCAGCCTATGGCTGCAAGCCCACGCCTTCGATCAAGCTCGCCACCAACAGCGAAATCTACCGCCGCATGATCGAAGACATGGATATCGATTGCGGCGATATTCTCGATGGCGTGTCGATTGCCGAAAAGGGGCAAGAGATTTTTGAGACGATTTTGAAAATTGCGTCCGGCGAGCGCTCCAAATCGGAAAAGCTCGGGTACGGTGACGCCGAATTCCTGCCCTGGCAGGTCGGCGCTGTCATGTAAGAATTCAATAAGGGTCGGCATATCGGCCCACCTAAGGAGACACTCATGGAACAGACTTGGCGCTGGTTCGGCCCTGACGATGTCGTCAAGCTCCCCCACATTCGTCAGACCGGCGCGACGGGCATTGTGACAG
This sequence comes from Microvirga sp., assembly GCA_041913065.1. Taxonomy (GTDB): domain Bacteria; phylum Pseudomonadota; class Alphaproteobacteria; order Rhizobiales; family Beijerinckiaceae; genus Microvirga. Next base: position 103,630 of record JAYSGD010000003.1, read on the forward strand.
CCCTTCATCAAATCCCCTATGGCGTCGTCTGGAGCGTCGAGGAAATCGAAGAGCGCAAGACGATGATCGCATCCGATGCTTCTCTCGGTCTGCGCTGGAGCGTGGTTGAAAGCCTTCCGATCCATGAGAGCATCAAGATCGGCGAAGGCGACCTGACGACCCTGTTCGACAATTACCGCCAGTCGCTGCGCAACCTCGCGCAATGCGGCGTCACCACCATTTGCTACAATTTCATGCCAGTCGTGGATTGGACACGCACAGAGCTTGCCTACCCCCTCCCCGGCGGCGGCACGGCTTTGCGGTTCAACCTCCATGAGTTCGCGGCATTCGACTGCTTCATGCTCGAGCGCGCTGGAGCCGAGGACGAATTCTCGACCGACGTCCTGACACGCGCCAGGGAATGGTATGACCGCTCGACGGAAGCCGACCGGCGCAAGCTTCTCGACAGCATCATGGCGGGCCTGCCCGGCGCCTACGACCGCTATGACGTTCCCGGCCTGCGCGTGATGCTTGATCGTTATCGCGGCATCGACAAGGACGCATTGCGCGCCAATCTCGCGCGCTTTCTGCGTGAGATTATCCCCACGGCGGAGGAAGTCGGCATCCGCATGTGCATCCATCCGGACGATCCGCCGCGCTCCCTCATGGGCCTGCCGCGCATCGTCTCCAATGAAGACGATATCGCCTGCATCCTCGGTTCTGTCGATTCTCCGGCAAACGGCCTCACGCTCTGCTCTGGCTCGCTTGGCGCAAACCCCGCGAATGACGTCCCGAAAATTGCAAAGCGCTTTTCCGACCGCATCTGGTTCGCCCATCTGCGCAACGTCGCCAAGGACCCCGATGGCTCCTTCATGGAAGCGGATCATCTTGGCGGGGATACTGACATGGTCGCTCTTGTCGGCGTTCTTCTGGAAGAGCAGATGCGCCGCAAGGATTCAGGGGACGACAGGTGGCGCATTCCCTTCCGCCCGGATCACGGCCACGAATTGCTCGATGATGTGGGCAAGCCCACGCATCCGGGCTATCCGGCCATCGGCCGCATGAGAGGCCTCGCGGAAATACGCGGCGTCATGACGGCGGTTTCATCCCTAAAGGGATTGCCGCTTTAACAATCACGGATTGAGAGAGGCGAAGCTCAGCGTTGGCAAGATGAAATTGCCCCCTCAAGCCGTTCCCATGCAGCTTCCGACCCCGGCAGCCCGAAACGAAGGAGACGGGAGTTGTACTCGAAGCGGCGTACCCAGATGCCGCTACGCCCCAAATGCGTGAACAGGTCCGGCGCCTGCCTAGTCTCGATGAGCCGATACAGCGTCGTCCCCTTCGGCGCAGCTTCGGCAAACGATGCGAGGATCATATCGAGGCGGCGGGCATCGACGGCCCGCGCCTTCTGCGCGGCTGCGAGCCAGGTGCGATCCCGCAGAGCATGCCCGCCCACTTCGATGGCTGGGCCAGAAACCACCCAAGGCCCGAGCATCGCCTTCAACCTGTCGGCCATGTCGATACCGGAAATCGAAAACCCAAGTCTTACTCCCGCCAGTCCATAAGTCTTGCCGAAGGAGCGCAGAACGATGACGTTATCTGGCAGGTGCGGAACGAGGGTCTTGTCCGCATCGAAGTCGGCGAAGGCTTCGTCGACAATCAGCCAGCCGCCCCTTTCGCGGAGACGGCTGGCCATCGCAACCAGATCCTGCCGTGAAACGGTTCGCCCGTCCGGATTGTTCGGGTTCACGACGATGAGGATGTTGGCATCCCGCACCTGCCCAGGCGTTTCGCACTCCACAACCTTATGGCCAGCCACGCGCCACGCTCGCGCATGTTCGGCATAGGTCGGTCCCAGCACGGCGACATGCGAGTTTTGCCACAGGGCCGGCAGAAGGCTGATCAGCACTTGCGTTCCAGGTGCGGCCACGACCATTCCGGCATCGGCGGCGCCATAGGCCTCGGAGGCAGCGCGCTCCAGATCCTTGTGTGCCTCCGGCGACGGAAGCCTCTCGAACAGAGAGGGTGGTAACGGGGGCATGGGATAGGGTATGGGGTTGATGCCCGTCGACAGGTCGATCCACGGTTGGGGCGCATCGGGGAAGAGCCTTACGGCTTCGTCCAGATCGCCCCCGTGCCAGATCTGCGTCTCACTCATTCGATCCTACCCATGGCCCTCTCCGACAGCCTGCTCATCCTGGTTCTCGCTCTCGCGACGGAAGCGGCCTTCGGTTACCCGAATCGGGTTTACACGGCCATTGGCCACCCCGTCACCTGGATTGGCCGCTTGATCAGATTCCTTGATCGCAGTCTCAACCGGGAATCGTGGTCTCCTGGAACCCGCCATGCGGCAGGCGTTATCGCTCTCGCGATTCTTCTTCTCTTAACAGGACTTGTCGCCTGGATTTTGCAGTTCCTTCTGCTCCCTCTTGCAATCCTAGGCCTTCTGATTCTCGCCATCCTTGCCAGTACTCTCCTGGCGCAGCGCAGCCTCCTTGAGCACGTGTCCGCCGTCGCCAAAGGTCTGCGGACGGACGGCCTCGAGGCGGGACGGCAGGCCGTCTCGATGATTGTCGGACGCAACCCGAAAAGCCTTGATGAGGCAGGCGTGTCCCGCGCCGCCATCGAGAGTCTGGCCGAGAACTTCTCGGATGGCATTGTGGCGCCGGCCTTCTGGCTCGGTCTCGGAGGGCTCCCCGGCGTCGCTCTCTACAAGGCCGCGAACACCGCAGACAGCATGATCGGGCACCGCACGCCCCGCCACGAGGCCTTCGGCTGGGCGGCGGCGCGACTCGACGACCTCATCAACCTGCCGGCCTCGCGCCTCGCAGCCCTCCTGATCATCGCGGCGGCCTCTCTCACCCGGGATGCCTCCGCGCGCGACGCGTTCAATTCCGTCCTGCGGGATGCCCGTCACCATCGTTCGCCCAACGCAGGCTGGCCCGAAGCCGCGATGGCGGGAGCCTTGGGCCTGCGTCTGGCGGGCCCGCGCATCTATGGCGATGTGCGGGTCGAAGATCGCTGGATGGGTGATGGACGGGCGGAGGCGACCGCGCAGGATATCGACCGCGCTCTCTTGATTTATCGAAAGGCGTGCGGTCTGCAATTCGCGCTCGCCACGGCGCTTGCTCTCGTCAGTTTCCTGATCGTGCGCTGATCGCGAGGAGCCGGTCGCAATCGAGATGCTTTTCCAGATGGTCGGCGAAGCGATCGAGAATGTCATCGACAAGTGCTTCATAGGCGAAATCGCCGCTCTCGGCCCCAAGGCGCTCAAGCCAGCTCTTTCTCTGGCGGTCATCGGCGAAAAGGCCGTGCACATAGGTGCCGGTAACGCGCCCATCCTTTGAAACCGCACCGTCGAGAAGGTTCGTTCCGAGCCGCGCGAAAGGACGTTCCGCGGCCTCCGGCCCCGTGGTCTCGCCGATATGCATTTCATATCCGGAGAGCGGCACTCCATCGGAGATCGTTGCGCCGGTCACCGCCTCAAGCCTTTTATTGGCCGTGAGCGTCGTCGTCACGTCGAGAAGCCCCAATCCTTCGACCGAGCGGCCCGCCTCGCCTTCGATGCCGAACGGATCGTAGATGCGCCGTCCCAGAATCTGATAGCCGCCGCAGAGCCCCAGCACCTGCCCGCCCCGGCGCACATGTGCCTTGAGATCGATGTCCCAACCTTGCGCACGGATGAAGTGAAGATCGTCGATGGTTGTTTTCGATCCAGGCAGCAAGACGAGAGCGGCATGAGCGGGAAGCGGAGTTCCAGGCTCGACCAGCACGATCTCGATCCCAGGCTCCTCGCGCAAGGGATCGAGATCATCGAAATTCGAGATCCAGGGCGTGACGGGAACCGCAATCACGACGGAGCCATTTCGCTTCAGCGTTTCTTTTCGCCTAAGCCCTAACCCGTCCTCCGCAGGCAGGCGCACGGCATCCGCGAAATGCGGGACAAGGCCCATCGCCGGCCAATCAGTGCGCTCGGCAATGATGCGCATCCCTTCATCGAACAGGACCGGATCGCCCCGAAACCGATTGACGATGAACCCTTTGATCATGGCAGCATCATCTTCATCGAGTACCGTTTTCGTGCCTACGATGCTTGCGATCACGCCGCCGCGATCGATGTCGCCAACGAGTATTACGGGCACGTTTGCCGCACGGGCAAAGCCCATATTCGCGATGTCGGCTGCGCGCAGGTTCACCTCAGAGGCCGAGCCTGCACCTTCGACCAAAACGAGATCGGCCTCGTCCGACAGACGCTTGAAACTATCGAGCACGGCTTCCATGAGGCGCGGTTTCCATGACTGGTACTCCCGCGCCCGCGCCGTACCGACCACGCGGCCCTGCACTACGACCTGCGACCCGATTTCGCTTTGAGGCTTCAGCAGCACCGGGTTCATATGAACGCTCGGCGCCACGCCTGCGGCCCGCGCCTGAAGCGCCTGCGCGCGGCCTATCTCGCCGCCATCCGCGGTCACAGCGGCATTGTTCGACATGTTCTGCGGCTTGAAAGGGCGAACTTTCAAGCCGCGCCGTGCGAAAACGCGACAAAGTCCGGCCACGAGCAGCGACTTGCCCACATTCGAGCCGGTGCCCTGCACCATGAGCGCACGCATCAGAACTCGATGCCTTCCTGCGCTTTCACACCTGCCGCGAAATGATGCTTCACGAGCGTCATTTCCGTTACGAGGTCGGCGGCTTCGATCAGTTCCGGCTTCGCATTGCGTCCCGTCACGACGATGTGGAGATCGGCCCTGCGTCCACGCAGCGTTTCCACGACGTCAGTGAGAGGCAGATATTCGTAGCGCAAGGCAATGTTGAGTTCATCGAGAACAAGCAGGCGAATATCCTCGCGTGCCATCAGCTCTTTCGCCTTGCTCCAGGCCCGTTCGGCAGCGGCCACATCGCGGGCTCGATCCTGTGTTTCCCAGGTAAATCCCTCGCCCATGGTGTGCCACTCGATCTGGTCCGCAAAACGCTCCAGTGCGAGTTTTTCTCCTGTTTCCCAGGCGCCCTTGATGAACTGCACGACGCCGACATGAAAGCCTCGCCCTAGCGCACGAAGCATGAGGCCGAAGCCTGCCGTCGACTTGCCCTTGCCCGACCCCGTATTCACGATGAGAAGCCCCTTCTCGACCGTTTTCGAGGCGACCTCGCGGTCTTGCACTTCCTTGCGCTTCATCATTTTGGCGCGGTGGCGCGCCTCGTCGTCCAGGGTCATCGGGTCTTTGTATCCCTATGAAAGAGCTGCACCATGACGACCGCGGATGAGGATTTCAAGACCGCTCTCTTCTCATGAGCAGACTTGAAAGATGTCCTCTGCCCCGGTAAGCATGTTGCTGACGGTGCCCCGGCAACGGGGTGAAAAGGGAATGCGGTGAGATACCGCGGCTGCCCCCGCAACTGTAAACGGCGAGCCTGCGTGCCGAATGCCACTGGAATGATTCCGGGAAGGCGGTCGCGCAAAGCATCGACCCGTGAGCCAGGAGACCTGCCGTCATCAACAGCTTCTCTCGGGTCTATCGGACGGGGTGTGCCGATGGTGACCGTAGTCGAATGATTGGCAGTCATTCGGTTCCGTCCGTGGAAGCTCAACCGACCTCACGGTCTCCGGACGGAGAAGACGATGCCTGCAATGCCGAAAACCAGCCTCCTTGCCTTGACTCTCGGCGGCCTTCTTGCCGCAACACCTGCCCTGGCGCACCATGCCATGGACGGCGAGATCCCGACGACCTTGGTCCAGGGCCTTCTGTCGGGCCTCGGCCATCCTGTCATCGGCCTCGATCACCTCGCGGCTCTCATCGGCGTCGGCTTGGTTTCCTCCCGTTTCCCCCGTGGCCTCACGCTTCCTGCCTTCTGGATCGTCGCCATGGCAGCAGGTGTCGGCATCCATCTCGCCCGCGCGGATATTCCGCAGGTCGAGCTGCTCGTGGCGCTGAGCGTCGTAATTATCGGCGTCGCAGCAACCCTGCGCACCACCCTGCCCTATGTTCTCATCGCGAGCCTGTTCGCTGCCGGCGGCCTCGTGCACGGCTATGCCCTGGGCGAATCGATCATCGGCGCTGAATCCGCCCCGCTGGGCGGGTATCTCGTGGGCTTGGTCGCGGTTCAGACCGTTCTTACGACGGGCATCGCCTATGCGGCGATCAAGCTGTCGAAGGCGTCCTTCGCAGCGCCGTCGCTCCAATTCCGCCTAGCCGGTCTGGTGGTTGCCGTGACGGGTGCTGCCTTCATCGCCCTCCCGGCCTTCGCATAAAGCGGGCGGGCCCGATCATGACCACTACTCCTGAGGAGATCTGCCTCCATATCTGCGTCACGTGCCGTCAGGCGGGTGGCCCGGACGACAAGGCGCTTCGTCCAGGTGCGGTCCTGCACCGGGCCCTCTCTGACGCGCTCACGCAGCCCGGCGCTCCGGCAGTGCGGGTGGAGGCGGTCGAATGCCTCTCCGTCTGCAAGCGCCCCTGCACCATTGCGGTCTCCGGCGCTGGGCGCTGGACTTACATCTACGGCGACCTGGATGCCGAGATCTCTGTCGACACCATCATCGAAGGGCTGCGCCTTTATGCGGCAACGTCCGATGGACTTGTGCCCTGGCGCGAGCGGCCGGAAGCCTTCCGCAAGGGCGTCGTCGCGCGCATTCCTCCTTCCAAGACAAGCAGCGCGGCATGACTAAAAGCCGCTGAAAGGCTCGCCTCATGAGCGATCTCTCCAAGATACCCTGCACCATCATCACCGGCTTTCTCGGCGCCGGCAAAACCACTCTGGTGCGCCACCTTCTGGAAAATGCCGGCGGCCGCCGCCTCGCCGTTCTCGTCAATGAGTTTGGCGATCTCGGCTTCGACGGCTCCTTCATCGAGGGCTGCGGCATCGAAGGTTGTACGCAGGAAGACATCGTCGAGCTGCCGAATGGCTGCCTTTGCTGCACGGTAGCGGACGATTTCGTGCCCGCCCTGAACACGCTCCTCAACCGTCCGAATCCGCCCGAGCACATTCTCATCGAAACATCGGGCCTTGCCCTGCCAAAGCCCCTCGTCCGTGCGTTCAACTGGCCCGGCATCCGCTCCCGCGTGACGGTAGACGGCGTGATTGCCGTGGTGGATGGTCCCGCCGTCGCCTCCGGCGCCTTCGCCGACGATCCGGATGCGCTGGAAGCGCAGCGCAGCGCCGATGCGTCCGTCGATCACGAAAATCCGCTTGAGGAAGTGTTCGAAGATCAGCTGCTCTGCGCGGACCTCATTCTTCTCAACAAGACCGACCAGATGGAAGCAGGCGACAAGGCGAAGGTTCTCGCAGAGATCAACGAGCACCTGCCCCGCGCGGTGAAAGTGATCGAGACCGCGCATGGCAAGGTCGATCCGAAAGTGCTGCTCGGCCTCGGCGCGGCTGCGGAATCCGATCTCGAAGCCCGCCCCTCGCATCACGAGACGGCGGAGGATCACGACCACGACGATTTCGACAGTGTCGCGATTGAGGTCGGCACGATCGCCACGCCGGAAGCGCTGGTGGCCCGCGTCGAGCGGGCGGCGGAAGCGGCGGGCGTGCTGCGCATCAAAGGCTTTGCGCCTGTCGACGGCAAGCCCATGCGCCTCGTGGTCCAGGGCGTCGGCCAGCGTGTCGCCCATCACTTCGACCGCCCCTGGAAAGCCGGTGAGGCGCGGAACGGGCGCATGGTGGTGATCGGCCTCAAGGGCTTCGATGTGAAGGCCGTCGAATCTGCATTGCGAAACGGGTGAGATGCACCTCCTTCCGGTCACAGCCGTTTCCCTCGATGAAGGTGCTGAGGCCATCGACCTCCAGCAGCCTCCTGGGGATATCGTGGTCCTATCCTTCGCGGATAGCGACCTCGGTGCGCTGGCGGCCGCTCGCAAGCATAAGGCGGACGGGCCCTCGCTCCGTCTGGCTTCGCTGCGCCGGCTTCGTCATCCCCTTTCGGTCGACTTCTATGTCGAGAACACCGCAGCGAAATCGCGCTTCATCCTGGTGCGCTGCCTCGGCGGCCGCGATTACTGGCGTTATGGATTGGACCGCCTAGCCGAGACCTGTCGTGCCGCAGGCGTAAAACTCGCCGTGCTGCCGGGCGATGATCGCCCAGATCCACGGCTCGCATCCTATGCGACAGTTTCGCCGTCTCTTTGCAACGAACTGGAGGCCTATTTCCGGGCCGGCGGCATCGACAATATGCGCCGTCTTCTCGCGCGCATCGCTCAGGAAATTGGTGACACGAGCTCGACTGCGGAGCCTCCGCAAGCCGCCCCCCGCGCATTCGCCTGGACGCCCGCGACCGGAATCACCGATCCTGAGACCCTAATCGCCCGACACTCCGATCAGCGGCCACTCGCTCATATCCTCGTCTATCGCTCATCCATCCTTGCCGGCGACACGCAAGCCATTGAAGCTCTCGCGGCAGACCTTCACGCGCGCGACATCGCGACCCTCGTCCTCGCGGTTTCAAGTCTGAAGGATGCGGAAGCCATTTCCGTCCTCCGTCGAGCAATCGAGACGCGGCGCCCTGATGTGATCGTCACGACAACGGCCTTTTCCGCACGCGACGATTCCGGCTTCGTGCTCGATGAAGCCGACTGCCCGATCCTTCAGGCCATTCCTGTCGGTAGTGCAAAGGAAGCCTGGGAAGCTTCGCCTCGCGGCCTCTCCGCTGCCGACCTTGCCATGCAGATCGCGCTGCCAGAGTTCGATGGGCGCATCGCAGCAGGCCCGATCTCGTTCAAGGGCGAGGAGCCTGCTGACCCCGCTCTCTGCTTTCCTCAACGCATACAAGCGCCGGATGCAGCTGCGATCGAGGCGGTCGCGAATATGTCCGCGGCTTGGATCAGACTTGCGCGTTCACCACGCCAGGACAGGCGACTGGCGCTCGTTCTCTCCGACTATCCAGCGCGCGGCGGGCGCGCGGGTTTCGCAGTGGGGCTCGATACGCCGGCGAGCACCTGCGCCATCCTCGATTTGCTGAATGGTGCCGGATATGATGCGCAAAGGACTTTCACCGCCGTTGATCTGATGCCGCGATTGACCGAAGGCGAAGGTCGGTTCGAGGTTCCCCTGGCGGTCTATCGCGCATGGCTAAACGAGATCCCATCCGAACAGCGCGCCGCAATCTTCGAACGGTGGGGTAATCCTGAGAACGATCCTGCTTTCGATGGCGAGAACTTCATCTTTCGCGCCTTGCGCGCAGATCGCATCCTCGTGGCCCTTCAGCCGGATCGCGGCCATGGCCAAGACCGCAAAAGCGCTTACCACGACCCCGACCGCGCCCCGAGCCATGGCTATCTTGCCTTCTATCTCGGCTTGAGGCGCCTGGAGAAGATTCACGCACTCATTCATCTGGGGACGCATGGCACGACCGAGTGGCTTCCCGGCAAGGCCGTAGCACTTTCTCCCACCTGCTGGCCGCGTCTTGCGACGGGTCCGCTGCCGGTGATCTATCCCTTCATCGTCGACGATCCCGGCGAGGCCGCGCCTGCCAAGCGCCGGATTGCTGCCGCAACCATCGGGCATCTCACGCCGCAAACGGGCGAGGCCGGCCTGCATGGGGAAGCGGCAACTTTGCGTGAGTTGGTGGAGGAGTTTTCTTCAGCCCAGGTGCTCCATCCGGGGCGGGCGGAACTCGTAGCCGACGAGATACTTGAACGCGCCCGCGCAAGCGGCCTCTCAGCCGCGTGTGGCGTGGATGACTCCATGGCCATGGACGAGGCCCTGACCCGCCTCGATGCTCATCTCTGCGACCTCGGCGAAGTCACGATCCGAGAAGGCCTGCACATATTCGGGCATGGGCCCGAAGGCTTCGAGGCCTGCGGCGAGGGTGAGCGCAAAGGCCTGTTGAAAGCGCTCGACGGTCACTTCGTCGCCCCAGGTCCCGCCGGTTCGCCGTCGCGCGGGAAGACGGAGGTTCTGCCCACCGGGCGCAATCTCGCGACTCTCGACCCGCGCGCAATTCCGACCCGCGCAGCTACCGAACTCGGTACGCGCGCAGCAGCGGAAGTCGTGCGCCGCCATCTTCAGGAGGAAGGCGACTGGCCGCGCCGGATCGTCATGGATCTCTGGGCCTCTCCCACCTTACGCACAGGCGGCGAGGATATTGCCCATGCGCTTGCGCTCATGGGCGTGCGTCCCGCGTGGGACCACGCCTCCACCCGCGTGATCGGCTTCGAGATCATCCCGCAGCCGCTACTCGATCGTCCTCGCGCCGATGTGACCGTTCGAGTCTCGGGCGCGTTCAGGGATACGTTCCCGGATCAAATCGCACTTCTCGATCAGGCAGCCCGTGCCGTGGCCGCACTGGATGAGGATGATGAGTGGAATGAGCTTGCTGCCGCTCGCCGCCGTGGGGAGGCGCTTTCGCGCGTGTTCGGATCGGCACCCGGCACATATGGCGCGGGTGTTTCATCGCATGCTCTGGATGATGAATGGGATGCGAGGAGCGAACTTGGCCGGATGTACCTGGACAGCACTTCGCATTCCTTCAGCGCATCGGGAGCAGCGAGTGCAGATGAAACCTTCCCGCAGCGCGTTCAGCAGGCCGAAGCCTTCATCCATGTGAGCGATGTGGCCGAGCGTGATATTTTGGATGGCGACTCGGCTGCCGATGTCATGGGCGGCTTCGCTGCTGCGGCCGAAGCCTTGGGCTCGTCGCCTGCTCTCTACAGCCTCGACACAAGCCGCCCACAGAACCCGAAGTCACGCACCCTTCGTGAGGATGTTGACCGCCTCGCGCGGGGCCGTCTGACGAATCCGCGCTGGATAGAGGGCCAGCTCCGCCATGGATGGCGCGGAGCGGCCGAGATCGCGCAAGGAGTCGACGCGCTCTTCGCCTTTGCGGCGACGACGGATGCAGTCTCGAACGCGATCTTCGATCTTCTGTTCAACACTCTCATAGCCGATCAGGCAATCCGCGAGCGGATCGCAGCGGCAAACCCGGCAGCGGCTCAGTCAATCCGGGATCGTCTTGCCGATGCGAAGCAGCGCGGGCTGTGGCAGAGCCGCCTCAATTCCGTAGTTGCCTTGCTCGATGATCGGCAGGAGGCGGCGGAATGAGCGGGTCACCAACGATCGTGCGCAAGGGGTGGTGCCCAGGCGTTCGCCGCCCCATGGCAACCGGCGACGGGCTTCTCGTGCGTCTTCACCCGCTGGCAGGCCGGCTCACGGCCAATCAGGCCCGCCTCATCGCCGGGGCCGCACGCCAATATGGCAACGGCCACTTCGACATCACCGCACGCGGTAACCTTCAACTTCGCGGCATACGACAGGAGACCTATCCCGGCTTGATGGATCTTCTGGAGCGCGAAGGCCTTGCCGAGCCGCAAGAGGATGGCCCGAATCGCCTGGTCATGGTGCCGCCGCTCGCCGGAATCGATTCGAGTGAGCGCGTCGACATTCTGGCCCTGGCGACGGACATCGAGGAGAATGCGCGCTCTATCAGAGGGCTTCCCGCCAAGTTCTTCATTTCTGCCGATGGCGGCGGCTCCTTGTCACCTGACAAGGCCGGCGCCGATCTTCATCTGATGGCCCGCAATAACGAGATGATTGCGATCGCTCTTGCAGGGCCCAATAATTGGAACTGGATCGGCGAGATCTCAACCCGTCAAACGGCAGAGGCCGTCCATGCCATTCTTTCGGGCTATGCTGCCATGAGAGCATCGGGCCGAACGGATGCGCGGCGGCTGCGTGACCTTGAACCTGATCTCATCCTGGAATTGGTGGCGCAGGTGCGGCTTCAGCCGACAGTACCGCCTCCGCAGCACGCTCCCTTACCGCATGCCGGCATTCTGAGCATCGGAGACGGCGAAGCCGTCCTTCTCGCTCTCCCCTTCGGCCGATGCAACGCCAAGCAGTTGGAACAGGCCGCTGCATGGAGCGAGCGGTTCGGAAGCGGCGAGGTCCGCCTGTCGTTCACGCGCGGCATCCTTATTACCGGGATTGGCCAGGAGCACCTGAGGAACCTGCTCGATGAAGCAACCCTGGCGGGCTTCATCACCGAAACGGACGACGTCCGCCTCGCCTTGAATGCCTGCCCCGGCAAGCCGGACTGCTCCAGCGGAATGACAGCCGCGCCAGCAGATGCGTTGAGAATCGCGTCGATCTGCAAAGGCTTCCTGTCTCAAGGCGTCACTCTTCATGTCTCAGGCTGCGCCAAGGGCTGCGCTCGCCCCGGCAGATCCGATCTGACGTTGGTCGGGCGAGTCGATGGCCACTATGGCGTGGTCCTGAATGGCACATCCCGCGATACGCCCTCTCTCCATCTACCTCTCGAAGACATCATGAATCGATTGTTGCCGTTGAACTGTTCGGACGATTTGCGCCACGCTTTTGCAGAGAAGGTGCGATGAGGAATTCCCGCGACTACATTCGAGAAGGCGCGGAGATCTATCGCCGCTCGTTTGCAATCATCCGCTCCGAATCCGATCTGTCGCGGTTCTCAGGCGCCGCCGAGCGCGTCGCTGTCCGCATGATCCATGCGTGCGGAATGACGGACTTGCCGAAGGATATCGAGCTCTCGCCCGACTTCGCCGAGGCCGCGGAAGCAGCGCTCCAGCGCGGCGCGCCGATTCTGTGCGACGCCAAGATGGTGGCAAACGGCATCACCCGCACGAGGCTGCCTGCGAATAATCAAGTCGTCTGCACCCTGGACGATCCTCGCGTCCCTACGCTTGCGGCGGAACTCGGCAACACTCGCTCCGCTGCTGCCATGGAGTTGTGGCGCGAGCATCTGGAGGGAGCGCTCGTAGTCTTCGGAAATGCGCCGACCGCCTTGTTTCACCTTCTCGAAATGCTCGATGCCGGCGCGCCGAAACCTGCCGCCGTGATCGGCATTCCTGTCGGTTTTATTGGCGCGGCGGAATCGAAGGCGGCGCTTGCTCGCGATGGACGCGTGCCTCACCTCGTCGTTCATGGACGACGCGGCGGAAGCGCGATGGCGGCTGCGGCGGTCAACGCCCTCGCGAACCCGATCGAGTGAGGCAGGCATGACCGACAATGCAACTCGTTTCTACGGTTTGGGGCTTGGCCCCGGCAACCCGGATTACATGACCGTTCGCGCCCGCAAGGTGCTGGAGACGGCAGACCGTCTTGTTCATTTCTGCAAGCGCGGCAAACGCGGCAATGCCCGCACGATAGCAGATGCTATCGTCGGCATGGATCCGGATCGCGAGATCGCCCTGGCCTATCCGGTCACGACGGAAATCCCAGCCGATCACCCGGATTACGCGGCTGCCCTCAACCCATTCTACGAGGAAGCCGCCTCGCAGCTTTTCGCCGAGGTCGAGGCTGGCCGCACGGTTGCGGTGCTGTGCGAAGGCGACCCCTTCTTCTACGGCTCCTTCATGCATCTGTGGTGGCGCCTCAAGGATATGGTGCCGACGGAGGTCGTGCCCGCCGTGTCCAGCATGTCCGGCGCCTGGACACGTGCCGGCGCGCCGATCACCTGGGGTGATGACGTACTCACGATCGTACCGGGGACACTGCCTGAAGCCGAATTGACGCGGCGCCTGTCCGGAACCGATGCGGCCGTTGTCATGAAACTCGGACGAAACCTGCCGAAGGTTCGGGCCGCAATCGCAAACGCCGGTCTCTCGGAGCGCGCGATCTATGTGGAGCGCGCCACCATGGCCGAGGAGAAGATCATTCCCCTGTCGGAATTGCCGGATGACATGGAAGCTCCCTACTTCTCCCTCATCATCGTGCCGGGTAGAGGGAGACGCGTATGACGGGCGGTGTCACCGTTGTAGGCCTCGGCCCCGGCGATCCGCGCTGGCTCACGCCCGCTGCCTCGGACGCGCTCGCTTCCGCTACGGATCTCATCGGATACGCCCCCTATGTCGACCGGGTGCGCGAACGGCCAGGCCAACGTCGTCATGGCTCCGACAACCGGGTCGAACTTGATCGCGCGCGCTATGCGCTCGAACTCGCGGCAAAGGGTGCGCGGGTTGCCGTTGTTTCCGGTGGCGATCCCGGCGTGTTCGCGATGGCGGCGGCATTGTTCGAGGCGCTCGAGAACGGCGATCCCGATTGGCGCAGGCTCGACATCCATGTGGAGCCCGGCATCACCGCCATGCTCGCGGCGGCGGCCCGCGTCGGCGCGCCCTTGGGCGGGGACTTCTGCGCCATGTCTCTTTCCGACAATCTGAAGCCTTGGGAGGTTGTGGAGAAACGCCTGCGGACGGCTGTCGAGGCCGATTTCGCGGTCGCGCTCTACAATCCCATCTCCTCCGCTCGCCCGTGGCAGCTGGGCGCGGCCTTGAATATCGTGCTCGCCATACGCAGCGCTGATACGCCGATCATTCTCGCTCGTGCCGTGGGCCGGCCTGATGAGCAGATCCGAATTCTACCGCTTTCCGAGGTCGACGCTTCCATGGCGGACATGTCCACGATGGTGATCATCGGCGCCAGCACGACACGGCTGATCGAGAGGCCGGACAATCAAGCGCCCTATGTCTACACGCCCCGCTTCTACGGAGTGCGGCCGCAATGATCGTCGAGCCATGCAAGAGCAGCGTCAACGGTCGTGACCGCCTCGATATTCCGAGGTTCCTCGGGACGGGCCACAATGATGACCGGCAGGCCCAGGGCACGCGCCGCCGCAATCTTCGGGTAAGTCGCACCACCTCCGGAATTCTTGGTGACCAGAATGTCGATGCGCTCGCGTTCCATCAACGAGCGCTCAGCCGCTTCATTGAAAGGCGCACGGTCGAGAATGGCAATCACGTTCGGAACAGGCAGAACGTCGCCGACAGGTTCGATGGTGCGGACCAGATAAGTATGCTGTGGAGCCTTCGCGAAGGAATGAAGCTCAAGGCGCCCGACCGTGAGGAATACGCGGCAGGGTATCTTTCCAAGAGCACTGACGGCAGCATCCATGGACGGAACATCGATCCAGCGATCGCCATCTTGCCGCGTCCAGGGCGGACGTCGCAGGGCGAGGAGCGGGGTGCCGGTTATCGCGCAGGCTCCCGCAGCATTGTGCGACATGATGGCGGCAAAGGGATGCGTCGCATCGATGACAGCTTCGATGCGCTCGTCCTTCAAGAAGCGAACGAGTCCCTCAACGCCGCCGAAACCGCCGGTGCGGGTTGGGATGGGCAGGGATCGGGGATCGTTGGTGCGACCGGCCATGGACAACAGAGGACTGAACTCGGACCGGCCTGCCAGCCGATCCGCGAGCGCGGAAGCCTCGGTGGTGCCGCCCAGAATGAGAATGCGCATGAGCCTCTTTTCCTCGAATTCTGACCTCAAGTCGAGCGCCTCGATGGCGCAACCCTGGCTGACCATTATCGGCATCGGCGAGGATGGACGCGCGGGCCTCTCGGCTGCGGCCCTTGCCGCCCTCGATGCCGCCGAATTCGTAGTCGGCGGCGCGCGCCATCTCGGCCTTGCGGCTCCGCTCTCGGCGCAGACAATGACATGGCCAAGTCCTTTCTCTGAAGGATATGCCGAAGTTCTGCGCCGCCGCGGCCAGCCGACTTGCATTCTCGCGACAGGAGACCCCTTCCATTACGGCGTGGGTGCGGAACTCGCCCGTCTGATTCCAGCCAATGAGATCATCAGCTTCCCGCAGCCCTCGGCGTTCAATCTTGCGGCCGCTCGCATGGGCTGGTCTCTGCCCGACTGCGATTGCGTGAGCCTTCATGGTCGCGCGCTGGAGCGCATCATTCCTTACCTGCAACCCGGCGCACGCATCATCGCTCTGTCCTGGGACGGCTCCACACCGGGCAAGCTTGCCGAGCTTTTGACACGGCGCGGTTTTGGAGCCTCTTCCGTCACCGTGCTCGAAGCCATGGGCGGCTCGCGCGAGGGCGTGCGCAGCAGAATTGCGGTTGACTTCGACATCATGGAAATCGACCCGCTCAATACAGTCGCCATCGACGTTGCAGCGGCGAGGGATGCACGAGTTGTTCCACTTGCTCCCGGTTTGCCCGACACATGGTTCGAGAATGACGGGCAGCTCACGAAAGCGGAGATTCGTGCGCTGACGCTGTCGGCTCTTGCACCGCAAGCCGGTGAGTTGCTTTGGGATATCGGTGCGGGTGCCGGCTCGGTCGGTATCGAGTGGTGCCTGCGCCATCCCAGAAACCGCTGCATCGGCATTGAGACACTACAGGAGCGGGCCGAGCGGGCGCGACATAACGCAATCGAGCTGGGCGCAGCTTCCATGGAGGTCAGGCTCGGCCGCGCCCCGGAAGCGCTGTCGGATCTTCCATCCCCGGATGCGGTGTTCATTGGCGGCGGTGCAAACGAGCCCGGCGTCTTCGATGCCGCCTGGACATCCCTCAAGCCCGGCGGGCGCCTCGTCATCAATGCGGTGACGATTGAAACCGAGACGTTGCTTGGCACTCTCCATGCCTGCCATGGCGGCAGCATGCGTCGGTTCTCCTTGTCGCGTCTCGATCGTGTCGGCAGCATGCATGGCTGGCGAGCGGCGATGCCCGTCACCCAATGGTTGGCGACCAAGCCATGATCGTGGCCGGAGTGGGATTCAGGCGCAGCGCCTCCGCCGACGAGATCGTGGCGCTCGTGGAGCAGGCTGTTGCACGCGCGGGCTTAATGGACGGCGCCTTGTATCGATTGGCGACGGTCGAGGCGCTCGCTGCACTACCCGCATTCACAGATGCCTCACGGCGTCTCTCCGTTGAAGCCATTGCTGTCGAAGATACTGCCATGATTGCCGCAGTTCCTCAGGTAAGCACGCATTCCGCTCGCTCCCAAGCAGCGCATGGCGTCGGCTCGGTCGCGGAAGCCGCGGCTCTTGCGGCGGGAGGCCGCGGTGCCCGACTCATTCTCAAGCGCATCAGTTCCGCCTCCGTGACATGCGCCCTCGCACAAGGAGAGGCAAACATATGACGGTTCATTTCATCGGGGCAGGTCCCGGATCTGCCGACCTGATAACCGTGCGCGGGCGCGATCTCGTCGAGCGCTGTCCCGTCTGTCTTTATGCTGGCTCCATCGTCCCGCCGGAAATTCTTTCGTGGTGCCCGCCCGGTGCGCGCCTTGTCGACACGGCACCTCTCGACCTCGATGCGATCATGGCGGAATATGTGCGCGCCCAAGAGGACGGCCAGGATGTCGCGCGCCTGCATTCAGGCGATCTCTCGATCTGGAGCGCCATGGGCGAGCAGATCCGGCGGCTCGATGCACTCGACATTCCTTATACGATCACGCCGGGCGTTCCCGCCTTCGCAGCCGCAGCCGCCGCGCTCGGGCGTGAATTGACGGTGCCGGAGGTCGGCCAGTCGGTTGTGCTGACACGCACCTCGGGCCGTGCATCGGCCATGCCGGAAGCGGAAAAGCTTGCGACCTTCGCGCAAACCAAAGCGACGCTCGCCATCCACCTCTCGATCCATGTGATCGAGAAAGTGGTCGAGGAATTGCTGCCGTCCTATGGCGCCGATTGCCCGGCCGCCGTGGTGTGGCGCGCGTCATGGCCTGACGAGCGCGTGATCAAGGGCACGCTCGGCACGATAGCTGCCATGGTGCATGCGGAGAAGTTGGAGCGGACTGCGCTGATCCTGGTTGGCGAGACTCTCGCAGCCAAGGATTTTCGCGAAAGCGCCCTCTATTCGACGAATTACGACAGGCGCTTTCGGCCCAACACAGGGGAAGGCAAGCGATGACACGTTACTTGCCTTTCCCCGCTCATGATCAAGCATGGTGGCCTGCATGACATCCCTCCCCACTCTCTCCCCGGATTTCACACCCGGCACGGTCTGGCTCGTCGGTGCCGGACCAGGCGATCCAGGTCTCCTGACGATTCATGCGCTCAATGCTTTGAGAGCAGCCGATGTCGTCATCTACGACGCGCTCGTCGAACCGGGAATCCTGTCCCTGACCCGCGAGGGGGTCGTACTGGAATATGCCGGCAAGCGCGGCGGTCGGCCCTCGGCCGCGCAGAAGGATATCTGCGAGAGCCTGATCACGCTTGCACGTGAAGGCAAACGTGTCCTTCGGCTGAAGGGAGGCGACCCCTTCATTTTCGGGCGTGGCGGCGAAGAGGCGTTGGCTCTGGCGGAGGCGGGCATTCCGTTTCGCATCGTTCCCGGCGTATCGAGCGGTTTGGCGTCGCTCGCCATTCACGGCGTACCGGCAACCATGCGTTCGACCAACCATGCGGTCATTCTTGCAACGGGTCATCGCGCCCCTGAACAGCAGGCGGATTGGGCAGCGTTGGCGCGCACGGGCGTGCCTATCGTGCTCTATATGGCGGTCACGAACTTGCCGGAGATCGTCACGGATCTGATCAAGGGCGGTTTGCCCGCATCGACACCCGTCCTTGCAGTGCACGGGGTCACGACTTCGCGGGAAAATGTGGTGGATGCCACTCTCGGGGATTTGCCGCTGCTCGTCGCGGAAGGAACGA
Organism: Microvirga sp.; assembly: GCA_041913065.1. Taxonomy (GTDB): domain Bacteria; phylum Pseudomonadota; class Alphaproteobacteria; order Rhizobiales; family Beijerinckiaceae; genus Microvirga. Next base: position 121,961 of record JAYSGD010000003.1, read on the forward strand.
TCCGCTCGCCAACAATTGTCGCCATCGGAGCGATCGCAACCTTCCGTGCCGCCATTCAGAACCATCTCCTGACCTATGGCGCAGAGGCAGCGCAATGACGTTTGCACCAGGACTCCTGATCGCAGCGCCAAGATCCGGCTCCGGCAAGACCACGATCGTGCTGGGCCTTCAGCGCGCGCTCTCCCGCCGAGGAATGCGGGTCCGCGGCGCCAAGTGCGGACCGGATTATATCGACCCGGCCTTCCATGTGGCGGCAACCGGCGCGCCAAGCTTCAACTTCGACAGCTTCGCGATGCGTGAGCCGCTTCTGCATGCGCTCGCCTCTCGCACGGCGGAACAGGCGGATGTCGTCATTGCCGAAGGCTCCATGGGCCTCTTCGATGGCATCCGGCAGGAAGCGGGACGCACGGGAGCGAGCGCCGATATGGCAGCCCTCTTCGGCTGGCCTGTCGTGCTCGTCCTCGACGTATCGGGCCACGCACAATCCGCCGCGGCCGTGGCGCTGGGCTGCGCACGCTTCGATCCGCGCATCACGGTCGCCGGCGTCATCCTGAACAAGGTCGCCAGCGAACGCCATCGCAGGCTCGTCGAAGATGGCATGGCACGCATCGGCATGCTGGTTCTTGGCGCCTTGATGCGCAGCAATGACCTTGCCTTGCCGGAGCGCCATCTCGGTCTCGTCCAGGCCGGCGAGACCGATGAACTGGACCAGCGGCTTGAACGTCTTGCCGACGCGATCGAAGCATCCGTCGATGTCGACCGGCTGCTCACCTTGAGCCAGCCCACGAACATTGGCGCTAATCTAACCGGCGCGGCATTGAAGCCTCCCGGGCAGCGCATCGCCCTGGCATCAGACAAGGCGTTTTCATTCATCTATCCGCATGTGCTCGCAAGCTGGCGCGATGCGGGAGCGGAGATCGTGACGTTCTCGCCTCTCGCAGATGAACCTCCGTCGGAATATTGCGATACTTGTTGGCTGCCGGGTGGATATCCCGAACTCCATGCATCGCGCATTGCATCCTCTCGACGCTTTCTCGACGGATTGCGAACCTTTGCCCAAAGCCGCCCCGTGCATGGGGAGTGCGGCGGGTACATGGTTCTGGGTGAGACCCTGGAGGATGGCGACGGCCAGACACATAGGATGGCCGGGCTTTTGCCCGTGTGTACCAGCTACGCCAAGCGCAAGATGCATCTCGGCTATCGGGTGGCGCGCCTTCTCCACCAGGGACCGCTTGGACCTGCCAGTCAGCGGCTTGTCGGCCATGAATTCCATTATGCTTCCGTGACCCGAAGCGACAGCAGCCGTGAGTCCGCATTCGCCACCATCACGGATGCCGAAGGCAACGATCTCGGCACGGCGGGACATCGCGTCAGGCTGATAACGGGAAGCTTCTTCCACGTCATCGCCCATGGATGAAAGGCAGCTCATCCGCTCTGCCTCAGGGCACGATGCAAGGGACTGATCAGATATTCATCTTGTTGAAGATAAAGGACGGCAGAAGCCGAATGACCAGCATGATCAGGCGCCACTGACCTGGCGCGTAGATAACAGCCTGCCGGCGCGCGATGCCGTCCACGATGTTCTGCGCCACACCTTCCACCGAGGCGAGCTTGACGCCCTTGGCTTTCATGTGCGCCGTCATCGGCGTATCCGTCGGCCCCGGCTTGATGAGAACGACCGACACGCCGCTTCCCGCGAAGCGGTGCTGCATGCCTTGCGCATAGCGAGTGACCAATCCCTTCGCTGCGCCGTAGACATAGTTGCTCTTGCGTCCCCGGTCGCCTGCGACGGAGCCGATGATCCCGATCACGCCGGAACCGGCCTTTTCCATGTGGGAGGCAAAGGCCTCGGCATAGAGAACCGGTGAGATGGCGTTGATGGCAAGCGCGTCGCGGTTCTGCTCCAGATCGATCTGGCATTCCCCTTGATCGGGCAGCGATCCGTGGGCGATCAGCGCGATATCGATCGGGCCGTCGGCAGCGATGGAAGCGACCGATTCCTGTATGGCTTTGGGATCATGGAAATCCGCCTGCAGCACGCGAATGTCCGCTTCGGGGCCGCGCACGCGAAGGTCCGCGGCGATAGGCTCCATGCGCGACGCATCCCGCCCGATGAGGACGATGCTGGTCGATTTGTTGGTCACCCACAGGCGGGCGCAATGCTCGGCAATCGCCGAAGTGGCGCCGACGATGACGATCTTGGTTTTGCTCAAGTCAGCTTCCTAGAAGACGTCGCGACATGCCGGAGCTGATGCCCGGATCGCGATAGGTGACGAATTGGTCGAGGGCGGGATAGCCCTTCTCGAAGAGATCGCGCGGCATGCGCGCATCCTTGGCGGGATAGATGCGACCGCCCGCTTCGCGCAGAACCTCATCCAGCTTCTCGAACAGCTGGGTGGTGCGAATGCCGTTATTCGGAAAATCGAGCGCGAGCGTGGTCCCCGGCATGGGGAAGCTCATCATCCCTGCAGGCTGCCTGTCGCCGAATGTCTTCAGCACGGCGAGGAAGGAGCCCTCGCCCGATCGGGCGATTTCCCCCAGCAAGGCCTTCAATGCATCTCGCGCGGTTTCACCCGGTACGACGCATTGATATTGGTAGAATCCTTTGGGGCCATACATGCGGTTCCAGTTCTGGACATTGTCGAGCGGATAGAAGAAGCGCTCGTAATGCTCGACGCGTCGGCCCGCCTTCAATCTGTTAAGGTGAAAATAGGCGAGATTGAAGGGCTTGAGGGAAAGCCTGTTGACCAGTGAGAGCGGCGGCGTGACAGGCATCGCGAGCCTGCGCGGGCGCGGCTCAGCCCTGTTGCCCGCATCTGTCGGATTGGCGCGCAGGAAGATTCCGCGCCCACCGTCTCCGGACAGGCAATCGAACCACGCGACCGTGTGCTCCCAATCAGCAAGGGATTCCTGGGTGAGGCGGAAGAACTCGTCGAGGCTTCCATAAGGAATAGCATCGGCGTCGAGCCAGGGGCCCGGCACACGCACGAGTTGGAGTTCGACCTCGAGGATCACGCCTGTCAGGCCCAGACCTCCGATCGTGGCGGCGAACCAGTCCGGCTGAAGATTGGGATCACATTCGATGATCTCGCCATCGGTGCGCGCCAGGATGAACCGACGCACATGGTTGCCGAACGAGCCTTGCATCGTGTGGTTCTTGCCATGGACATCATTGGCGATGGCGCCGCCGACCGTGACGAGCTGGGTGCCCGGCGTGACCGGCAGAGCCCACCCACGAGGCACCATGACCCGCTGGATATCCCGCAAAAGCACGCCCGCCTCGCAGACGAGCCTGCCTTGAGCCTCATCGAAGCGGATGAAGCGATCAAGCCCTGTCGTTCTCCAGAGGGTGCCGGCAGGGTTGAGACCGACATCGCCGTAGCTGCGCCCCATCCCATGAGCGAGGCCCGGCCGCTCTCCGGCGAAGGCAGCCTGGATGCCTCCATGCCGCGATAGTTCGACAATGCGCTGCTCTGGGGCTGCCAAATTCCCCCAGGCGCGGATCTTGGAGGGGGTCCCTGTCATGCCGTCCCCGAGCGGAAAACGTAGCGCTTGTCCAAGTGGTATTTGATCCAGTAGCCGATCGCGAGGCCGATGGCTCCGCCCAAGTAGCGAAAGCCTTTGTGCTCCGAGATCAGGTGGAAGCCGAACTCGAACCCCCAGAAGATGACGGTCGTTGCGAGCCCCATGACGGTATAAAGGACAAAAGTCCTGCCGTCATGGGCTGCATTCCTGGGGCGGAACCGAAAGATGAACCGCTTATCCAGCACATATTTGACGACCAGGCCGACGCCTGTGCCCAGGACCACGGACATGAAGATATCGTAGGGTCCCTGGTAGGCCCGGATAAACACGTCCTGCGCCGCGATGTTCGCAATGGTGGCGATCAGCGCGAACATTGCGTATGAAGCAACGATGGTCATAACTCGCAACGATATAATGGTTGAGAAAACAATGGATCAGCCTTTTAAAAGGCCATCGGCTGGAGCGCAACTGCTTGGGCTTGTTAAGCTTATGCGGCCCAAACAATGGGTCAAGAACGGTTTCGTTGCCGCCCCGCTGATCTTCTCCGCCGAGTTTCTGGACCCGCAGGCCGTGGGTCGGACGGTCCTGGCGATCCTGCTGTTCTGCCTGGCGGCCTCAGCCGTCTATATCGTCAATGACATGAAGGATTTGGAGCGCGACCGCCTCCACCCTAAGAAATCCCTGTCCCGCCCCCTCGCGGCAGGCATCGTGCCCCCCACCATGGCCTATGTGCTGCTCGGCGCGATCTATATCGTCCTTCTCATGGGCTGGTGGCTCGAACCGAAGATCGTCCAGGTCATCGTGGTCTATCTGGCGTTGAACATCGCCTATACCTTCGTTCTCAAGCATGAGCCGGTCGTCGACATTTTCACCATCGCCATCGGCTTCGTATTGCGGGTCTATGCCGGCGCCATGGCGCTCTCGGTGCCTGTTTCCAACTGGATGCTCGTAACGACACTCTGCCTTGCCCTTTATCTCGCCGCCGTGAAGCGACGCCAGGAGCTGAGTCAGAGCGGCATCGGGGGTCGGGCTGTGCTGGAGAAATACTCGCTCCCGCTCATCGACCGTTATGCGGAAATGGCGGCAACCGGCGCGCTGGTGTTCTACGGCATGTTCGTCATGTCGGCGAAGCCGAACCTGATTCTGACCATTCCCTTGGTGCTGTTCGGCCTATTCCGCTACTGGTATGTGGTCGAGGAACTCGACGGCGGCGAATCTCCGACCGATGCGCTGCTCGCCGATTGGCAGCTTCTCCTGACGGTCCTGGCATGGATCGCCGTTTGCGGATGGAACCTCTGGCCAAAGGCATAAGGCTCACATCCCCGAAAGAGCTGACGGGCCAGCCATTGAAGCCGCCTCGCCTCACCTCCAGAGCTCCGTGGAACCGCTCCGTTCCCAGCAAGGTTTACGGAGGAGCCAAGCCTGTTCGGCTGGCATGTCGTGAGTGAGGTCGGTCGGACATGGCGAATAATCCAGTAGTACAGCAACCCAGGTCATCGTCGTCCACGGCAGTGACGACCATGTGGGCCGTAGTCCTGGGTTGGGCCTTGGTTAGACTGGTCGCCAGTGGAGAGCGCCAACCTTTGCCGGCGACGAGAGCCCATGGCCGCCAAGCACCGCGGCGTTCCGGCCAAGCTTCCAGCGACGACACCGGCTTTGATGAGAAGGAGCATGCCAACCCGCGAGACGCCGCTTCGGAAAGCGGCCGTGGCCGCCATGCTGATACGCCGACGGAAATTCCCGCGCGGGGCTGGAAGGACATCCTCTGGCGGACCTATGAAGAATTCGGCAAGGACCGCATCATGTCGGTTGCGGCAGGCGTTACCTACTATGCTCTTCTCGCTGTTTTCCCGGCTATTGCGGCTCTCGTTTCCATTTACGGCCTGTTCTCCGATCCTGTCACGATACGCGATCACTTAAATGCCATGTCAGGTGTCATGCCGGGTGGCGCACTGGAAATCGTCGGCGAGCAGGTCGCACGCATCTCGTCTCAGGGTGGAGGAGCCTTGGGCTTCGGCTTCATCATCGGCCTGGCGATTTCGCTCTGGAGCGCCAACGCCGGTATGAAGGCTGTCTTCGATGCGCTCAACATCGTCAATGATGAAGAGGAGAAGCGCAGCTTCATCAAGCTGAACGTGATGTCCCTGTCGTTCACGCTGGGAGCCATTTTCTTCATTCTGTTCGCGCTTGGCAGCATCGTCGTGCTACCCGTGATCTTCAATTTCATTGGCCTCGGCGGCCAGACGGAATGGATCCTGGCCGTCGCGCGCTGGCCTGTCCTGCTCGTCGGCATCATTCTTGCCCTGTCGCTGATTTATCGCTTCGGACCGAGCCGCGACAAGGCGGAATGGCGCTGGGTGACTCCGGGCGGCATCGTAGCGGCTGTGCTCTGGCTGGCCGTCTCCATGCTCTTCTCCTGGTATGTCTCGAATTTCGGCAGCTACAACGAAACCTACGGATCGCTGGGCGCCGTCATAGGCTTCATGACATGGATCTGGCTATCGTCGATCATCGTGCTGCTCGGCGCCGAGATCAATGCCGAAATGGAGCATCAGACCGTGAAGGATACAACCGAGGGGGTTCAACAGCCCATGGGTGTTCGAGGCGCCAAAATGGCCGATACCGTCGGCGTCGCGAAAGCCTGACCTTTCATTCACCCACCTGCAAATGGCGCCTTTCATGGCGCCCTTTCTGCATGGCTAAGTAGATTTGGCTTCCTAGAGCATTTTTCGGTGAAGTGGATCCGGTTCACCGTCAAAAAATGCGGCACAGCAAAGAAGAGAGCTGATTCCATGAAAATGGAAACAGCTCTAGATATCTGCGCTCTCGGAAAAGGCATGCTCGCTCGCATATTTCGTGCGTGCGGCACCATCCGGCTCTACGCCACGCGCAAGGCACCAAGCCTTGAACTCCACCGGGTCGATCATGACACGCACGATCTCGAGCCCCGCCTGCCGGCCTACGGCCTCATTATTCTCCGCAGCTGCGAGCCATTGCTCGTAAGTCGAAGCCAGCACATGCGGATCCGCCGCCATCTCGCGAATCCTGAAGTAATCTTCGCGGCGATACCAGGGCAGACCGATGATGCGGCGAGGTAGGTCAGACACGAAGAACTCCATTTACAGGCAAGCCGGTTTCGAGCCTCTAAGAACACTCGAAACCGGCTTGAAAGATCAAACGAGCAGGTAGAACACCGCGGGTGCAGCCGTCAGGAAACCGGCAGCCGTGAACAACATAAGGCGGTGATCGGGATTGGCCAGGCGACGAACCTTGCGGGCTGTCGTACCTGCCTCCATGCTCCAACCGTTCATGCAGGAGCAGAGAAGCCGATGGGCTGCGCGGTCTGAGAGATCGAAGAACTCCACCGCGTCCCCGAGCTTGTCGCTTCTCAAGCCCGCTGCCCGCAAAACGGGATCTTCGAATGCCACCGTGATGGGGGATTCATCCGATCTCAACTCCGGCCGCTTGTCTTCGGGCGTGAACTCGATCTCCCCCAGAGAGCGGAGCCGGCGCTTGGGCTGCCTCTCCAGAACCTCGGCCCAACGCTCCAGACGCTCGCGCCGGGATAGAAGGCCTTGGCCGAACTCATGAACCTCAGCAACGCCACGCAGTGCTTCTACAGGCTTATGTTCCATCGGTGTTCTCCAGAATGGGAGCTGGCCTTGAGGCCAAGGCCATGCCCTGGAGAACCCATGATCATTCCAGTCATAGGCTTTTTTGCGTCAAAGAGGGTGCTCAAAAGAGCGTTTCGTGCGGGTGCGCCACGTGCTCCTGGAAGACCGCGCCGGTTGCGGCCTCCACTTCCTTCAGAACCACGTCGTAGCCCCAAAGATTGGCGACCATCTGCAGGACGCGCTGGGCGTCGTCCTTGTGCAGCAGGTTCTTGTCGAGGACATGATGGTGAAGGACAAGGCGCCGGTCGCCGGCCAGATCCACATCGACCACCTGGATGTCCGGATCGCTCCAACCCACATCGTACTCGCGCGACAACGCCCGGCGCAGGCGTCGATAGCCGCGTTCATCGTGGATCGCCTCGATCCTCAACTCAGGTCGATCCGGATCGTCGATGAGGTGGAACATGCGCCATTGGCGGATAAGACTCGGACTCAGGTATTGCGAGATGAAGCTTTCGTCGCGGTAATTGGCCCAGATGTCGCGCAAGACCGCCATCTCGTTGCCTTTGCCCGCGATGTCGGGGAACCAGGCGCGATCCTCATCGGTCGGCTTGGTGCAGATGCGCTCGATATCCTGCATCATGCCGAACCCGAGTGCATAGGGATTGATGCCGCCATAATGAGGATCATCGTATTCGGGCTGGCGCGTCACGTTGGTGTGGGATTGCAGGAATTCCAGGAAAGCACCGTCGCTGATTTGCCCTGTTTCGTGGAGCCGGGTCATGATGCGGTAGTGGCAATAGGTGGCGCAGCCCTCATTCATGACCTTGGTCTGGCGCTGCGGATAGAAATACTGCGCGATCTGGCGGACGATGCGGAGAATTTCACGCTGCCACGGCTGAAGGCGCGGGGCGGATTTCTCCAGAAAATAGAGAAGGTTCTCCTGCGGCAATTCGAGAAGTGCCCGGCGCCGATCCTCGCTGATCTGCGGCTTCGGGCCTCCAGCTTTCGTTGGAACCGTGCGCCAGAGATCGTTGAAGGTCTGCTCCCGATGGAGTTGGCGCTCGCGCTCGCGACGCTCTTCCGAGCGCAGATCCGGTCGCTTCTTACGGGGATAACGGTGGACGCCATGGGACATGAGCGCGTGGGCAGCGTCCAGAACGCGTTCCACCGCGGCGTGGCCGTAGCGCTCCTCGCAGCGGGCGATGTAGCTCTTTGCGAATTCCAGATAATCGAGGATGCCGTCTGCGTCCGTCCATTCACGGAAAAGATAATTGTTCTTGAAGAAATGGTTGTGCCCGAACGCAGCATGCGCGATCACGAGCGTCTGCATCGTCGCCGAGTTCTCCTCCATGATGTAGGAGATGCACGGGTTGGAATTGATGACGATCTCATAGGCCAAGCCCATGAGACCCTGACGGTAGCCTGCCTCATGAGTCGCGAAGCGTTTTCCGAATGACCAGTGCTTGTAGTACAGGGGCATGCCGATCGAGGAATAGGCATCGAGCATCTGCTCGGCGGTGATCACCTCGATCTGGTTGGGATAGACATCGAGACCGAGTTCATCGACGGCGATGCGCTCGACCGCATCGTGGATCCGCTGAATGGCGCCGAAATCCCAGTCCGCGCCGTGGTAGAGCAGCGTGTTCTTGTCGATGACGCTCATGGTACCCTTGTCTCGGCATCGCGCCGCCGGAAAAGTTCACGGAACACGGGGTAGATCTCGCGGCGGTGGTTGACCTTGCGCATGGCGATGTTGGCGCCATCCTCCTGCAACGCCTCATAGGTCTGCCACAGGGCCGTCTTGTGATTGATGAAGCCGGCCTGCATCCGGTCATGGTCGCTGCCGACTTCCAGATAGGCATAGTACTGGCAGGCCGGCAGGATTACATCCCTGAGGAGCGTCGCGCTTGTCGTCCCGTCATTGGGAGAGTTGTCTCCATCCGAGGCTTGGGCAGCATAGATGTTCCAGCTCTCGGGGGGATAGCGCTCGGCAACGATCTTCTCCATTTCGCGAAGCGCCGAAGACACCACCGTGCCGCCCGTCTCCGGGCTGTGGAAGAACGTGTCCTCATCCACTTCCTTCGCTTCATGGGTGTGACGGATGAAGACGATCTCCACATGCTTGTAGCGCCGCGTCAGGAAGATGTAGAGCAGCATGTAGAAGCGCTTGGCGAGATCCTTCATGTGCTCGGTCATGGAGCCGGACACATCCATGAGGCAGAACATGACCGCCTGCGCCACGGGCCGCGAAACCGGCTCGAAGCGGCGATAACGCAGATCTAGCGGGTCGATATAAGGGAAACGCCGCGAGCGGGCCCGAAGCTTCTCCAGCCGCTCCCGCAACTCCAGAAGCTTGTCCGTTTCATCGCCCTTCTCTTCGAGTAGGGCGATTTCCTCCTGAAGATGAATCAGTTCGGCCGCCTTGGGACGCCGCATGGCGATCCGGCGGGAGAGTGCATTGCGCATGGAACGCAATAGCGCGAGGTTGACGGGCGAGCCGGAGACCGAATAGCCCGCTCGCCGCAGGCCCTGCACCTCGACCGTGGCGAGACGGCGCTTGGCGAGATCGGGAAGCTCCAGATCCTCCAGGAACAGGTCGAGGAATTCCTCGCGGCTCAGGGCGAAGCGGAAGTCGTCTTCGCCCTCGCCACCGTTCCCTGCACCGGAGCGGCCCTCACCGGCACCGCGCGGGGGCCGGTCGATGGTATCGCCTTCGACGAACCGCTTGTTGCCTGGAAGAATGTGATTGTTGACGCCCCCCTCGCCGGATCGGCGGAAGCTCGGCTCACGGACGCCGTCAGCTGGGATCGAGATCTCGCCGCCTCTTTCGAGATCGGTGATGTCACGGTCCCCGGCGGTCTGACGCACAGCGCGCTGAATCTGGGCTTTGGCACGACGAAGGAAGCGCTGGCGATTGGCGAGGCTCTTGCCGCCTGGATTGAGGCGTCTGTCGATGATGTACATAGGAACGCCTGCTCTGCCTCCGTCTGTATCAGCCTGCCTGCTTCACACGCATGTACCATTCCACCAAGCGCCGGACCTGACGTTCGGTATAGCCTCGCTCCATCATGCGCTTGACGAACTCGCCATGCTTCTTCTCGGTATCGCTGTCCTTCTTCGATCCGAAGCTGATGACGGGCAGCAATTCCTCGACCTGCGAGAACATGCGGCGCTCAATGACGTCGCGGATTTTCTCGTAGCTCGTCCATGACGGGTTGCGGCCATGGTTGCCTGCCCTGGCGCGCAGGGAGAACTTGACGACTTCGTTTCGGAAGTCCTTCGGGTTCGCGATGCCGGCCGGCTTTTCGATCTTGGTCAATTCCTGGTTCAGCAGCTCTCGGTTGAGAAGCTGCCCGGTGTCGGGATCCTTGAAGTCCTGATCCTCGATCCAGGCATCGGCATAGGACACGTATCGGTCGAACAGGTTCTGGCCGTAATCGTGATAGGATTCGAGATAGGCCTTCTGGATTTCATGCCCGATGAAATCGGCATAGCGCGGCGCGAGATCGGCCTTGATGAATTCGAGGTAGCGCCGCTCCACATCGGCCGGCAGCTGCTCGCGGCGCAGGGATTGTTCGAGCACATACATCAGGTGAACCGGATCGGCCGCCACCTCGATCGTGTCGTGATTGAAGGTCGCCGCCAGAACCTTGAAGGCGAAGCGGGTGGAGATTCCGTCCATGCCTTCATCGACACCTGCCGCGTCCTTGTACTCCTGCAGGCTGCGCGCCCGCGGATCGACCTCTCGCAGGCTCTCGCCGTCATAAACCCGCATCTTCGAATAGAAGTTGGAATTCTCATGCGGACGCAGGCGCGAGAGCACGGAGAAGCGGGCCAGCATCTCCAGCGTGGCCGGAGCGCAAGGCGCCTCCGCCAGCTCGGAGCTGCGGATCAGCTTTTCGTAAATCCGCTGCTCCTCCATGACGCGCAGGCAGTAAGGCACCTTGATCACATAGATGCGATCGATGAAGGCCTCATTGTTCTTGTTCGATTTGAAGGTCTGCCACTCGGCCTCGTTCGAATGCGCCAGGATGATGCCGGTGAACGGGATCGATCCGATATTTTCGGTGCCGACGTAATTGTTCTCCTGCGTCGCCGTCAGCAGGGGGTGCAACATCTTGATCGGCGCCTTGAACATCTCGACGAATTCGAGAATACCCTGGTTGGCACGGTTGAGTCCGCCGGAATAGCTGTAGGCATCCGGATCGGCCTGGGAGAGCGTCTCAAGCTTGCGGATATCGACCTTGCCCACGAGGGACGAAATATCCTGATTGTTTTCGTCGCCCGGCTCGGTCTTGGCGATGGCGATCTGGCGAAGGCGCGACGGATTGACCTTCACGACGCGGAACTTGGAAATGTCTCCGCGGAACTCGTCCAGACGCTTGATGGCCCAAGGGCTCAGCAAGTTCGTCAATCGCCGCCGCGGGATGCCGTAGCGCTCTTCGAGATCGGCGCCCATCTGCTCGGGATCGAAGAGAGCAAGGGGGCTTTCGAAAACCGGGCTGATCTCGTCACCTGCCTTGAGCACGTAGATCGGATGCACCTCCATCAGGGCCTTCAGGCGCTCCGCCAGAGAGGATTTGCCGCCGCCGACGGGGCCGAGCAGATAGAGGATCTGCTTGCGCTCTTCCAACCCTTGAGCGGCATGGCGGAAGAAGCTCACGATCATCTCGATCGTCTCTTCCATCCCGTAGAATTCGGAGAAGGCTGGGTAGACGCGGATCGTGCGGTTCATGAAGATGCGCCCGAGGCGCGCATCGCGGGAGGTATCGACAAGCTCAGGCTCGCCGATGGCCGCCAGGATGCGCTCTGGAGCGCTTGCGTACATCATGGGATTTTCGCGGCACCCTTCGAGGAATTCCGCAAGGGACATCTCCGCCTCGCGGCGGTTTTCGTAAGCTTTCAGAAAACTCGAGAACAGGTCGTCGGAATGATGCATAGCGCCACCGAAATCAGATCCCTCTCAGAGATAACGATTCTGCACCGCTAAGGTTGCCCAGACCACGTGGTGCGATGATGCGTCAGATCGTACTTTGGCGACATCCCCTTAATGCGGCGTAACTCAACGCGGTCACGGATGCCCAGGATCTGGTGCGTGGCTTCCATGACCGGAAGCGAGCCGTCTTTGCTAAGTCCCAGCCTCGCGGATTGCAGCGTCATCGGCAAGATATAGTTTCTCACAGTCGCTTGAAATCCACTGTGCTGCTTTGCCGCCGCTACAAGCGCACTACGAAGGAGCGCCAGAACGGCGAAAGCACCTCTTTCTTACATAGACCGATAGCCGGCCAAAACCAGATCGACACCGCACAAAAACCGTTACTTTGTAACTTTATAGACGTGCGTACTCTCATGTTGCCTCGATTGAGGCGGCGTTCATTCGCCTATCATGAGAACTTTGACGGAGGGCGTGTTGACGCCCGGCATGTTGAGCCTATCGTTCTATCAACTGCCCTCGTGGCCCTGCACGCTTTGCCCTTTCTCAACGACATTGGAGGCTCCCGTGATCAAAGCATTCGGCTATGCCGCTCAGGATGCATCGACTCCTCTCGCGCCTTTCAGCTTCGAGCGCCGGGCCCCGAAGGAAAACGATGTTCAGATCGAGATCCTGTATTGTGGCGTGTGCCACTCGGATCTTCACACCGCCCGCGCCGAATGGGGCGGCACCAACTACCCATGCGTGCCCGGTCACGAAATCGTGGGCCGCGTGACACGCGTGGGCAGCGGCGTGAAAAAGTTCAAGGAGGGCGATCTCGTCGGCGTCGGCTGCATGGTTGATTCCTGCCGCACGTGCCGCAGCTGCCGCGAGGGGCTGGAGCAGTACTGCGAGGTCGGGTTCACGGGCACCTACAACGGCCCGGAGCAGGGCACCGGCGCCAATACCTATGGCGGTTATTCTGACATGATCACCGTCGACGAAAGCTTCGTGCTGCGCGTGCCGGACGGGCTCGACCCGGCCGCGACGGCACCGCTTCTATGTGCCGGCATCACCACCTATTCTCCCTTGCGCCGCTGGCGGGTTCAGCCTGGCCAGAAGGTCGGCGTCGTCGGCCTTGGCGGACTTGGTCATATGGCTGTCAAGATCGCCCGCGCCATGGGCGCGCATGTGGTGCTTTTCACCACCTCGCCCAACAAGCGTGAGGATGCCCTGGCGCTGGGCGCTCACGAGGTCGTCGTGTCGAAGGACAAGGAGCAGATGGCTGCTCACGTCAACAGCCTCGACTTTATCCTCGACACGGTCGCCGCTCCGCACGACCTCGATGCTCTTCTCGTGCTTCTCGCCCGTGACGGCGCCATGGTGCTCGTCGGAGCACCGGCGGAGCCCCACCCTGCCACGACCGTATTCAACCTGATCATGAAGCGGCGCCAGATCGCAGGCTCCCTGATCGGCGGTATCGCGGAAACACAGGAAATGCTCGATTTCTGCGCCAAGCACGGTATCACGGCCGAGATCGAGATGATCCCGATCCAGGACATCAACCGTGCCTATGAGCGCATGCTCAAGAGCGACGTCAAATATCGCTTCGTTATCGACATGAAATCGTTGAAGCAGGACGCTGCCTGATCCTGCCGAGCGCATCGCAATGGACGTCGGCCGGCCGCCCTGTCGGCCGACGTTTTCCATCCTCGTAGGCTCAAAAGTGGCTCAGGAACACAACGAAGCCGCTGCCTGTTAACAGCCAAGGCAGCCCTCAGGCTTTCAGCCATGAGGGCGGGTTGGAGAAACGGCACAGGCATGCTTTCCGATATTGGGCAGCTTCTGAAAGCGGCATTCGCGGGCTGGTGGAACGACCGCGCCATGAGCCTTGGAGCCTCCATCGCGTTCTTCACGGTCTTCTCGCTGGCTCCGATGCTGCTGGCGGCCATTGCCGTCGCAGGCCTCGCCTTTGGGCGCGAAGCCGCTCAAGGCGCCATCGTCGCGGAACTCGGCGGCCTGATCGGGACGAAGGAGGCCTCCGCGCTCGAAACCATGATCGTCAGCGCCAGCAATGTCGGCTCGGGCGTCGTCGGCACGACGGTAGGCATCATCACCTTCCTCCTCCTCGTGACCGGTGCCGTGGTGGAGCTGCAGGACGACCTGAACATCATCTGGAAAGCCAAGCTGCCGCAAAGCTATGGGTTGCTCGACTTTCTGCGCACCCGGCTTCTCAGCTTCGCCCTCGTGCTGGGGATCGGCTTTCTCCTGCTCGTCTCTCTGGTCATCGATGCGGGGCTTTCCGCCATAGGCTCCTACATCGAACCCAACTTCTCCGGCGCGAAGGTGATCCTGCAATTTCTCAACAGCCTGGTTTCATTCGCCATCGCGGTTTTTCTGTTCGCGATGATCTTCAAGCTTTTGCCTGCGGTGAAGATCGAGTGGGGCGACGTCTGGATCGGCTCCCTCGTCACCGGTCTTCTGTTCACGATCGGCAAGTTCCTGATCGGCTACTATCTCGGCAAGAGCAACATCGCGTCGAGCTACGGCGCAGCCGCATCGATCATCACGATCCTGTTGTGGATCTATTATTCTTCGCTGATCCTGCTCTTCGGCGCTGAATTCACCAAGGCCTACGCGGAGAGCCGGGGCAGCCTGAGCAAGCTTTAGGAGAAAATCCTGTCGCCCTGCTCGTCGATGATCTGCTTGCCCTTCGCAATGGCGAAGGTTGCAGCATCGTCCTTGCTGGGATGGGTTTCGGCGCGCACGAAGCGATGTTCCTTTACCCCGTCCTCGTAGTCCTTCTCGATCACGCCCGCGGTCTGGAACTGCCCTTTGGCGGGATAAGGCGCGGGCCGAATGCGGAAGCCCTTGTACTCCACTGCTTCCGCCTGCGGTTCGGATGAAGCGCTATCGCTCGCGCCGCCGAGCCGGGCCCATAAACCTTTGAAAAACGAGGACATACTGCACCTGAAAGGGATGATTCGTATGCGCAGCATATCGTTCGAAGGCAGGTACAGGTCAATCGAGGCCGATCACAAGCGCCTGATCCGGCCCGCTAATCCACACCCTCCCGCTTGACGGAGCTCCCCCGGGCCCAACCTCTGCCAATGGGGATCGCGGATCCCAAGCAGCACGGGAGTGCATGTCATGAAATATTCCTTGTCCGGCCTGCTCCTGATCGGGGCGCTGAGCACCGGCGGCTTGGCTTATGCCCATCACGGCTGGGGCAGCTACGACGCCGCCAAGACCCTGACGGTGACCAGCTCCGTCCAGAGCGTCGAATGGCAGAACCCGCATGTGATGCTCATGGTTCGGTACGAGAACAAGGACTGGCATGCCGTTCTCGCCCCACCCTTCCGCATGAGCGCGCGGGGTCTCGAGCCCGACATGCTGAAGCCCGGCACGCAGGTAACCCTCGTCGGCTATCCTTCGACGCGCGAGGATGCCGAACTGAGGGCCGAACGGATCACCGTCGCCGGCAAGACCTTCGAGCTGCGCTAGGCCGCCGATGTATCTTGATCTTCTCGCCGCCCTCGAAGCGTCTGGACTTGGCCATGCGGGTCGTCATTCAGCCTGGCTCTACACAATTGCAAACCTGCTTCATGTCCTGGGTGCCGCCTTCGTGGTCGGCGGCATCGCCGTTTTCGACCTGAAGGTTCTGGCTGAGCACGGCAAGAACGCGCATCAGGTCAGCCGCTATGCCATTCCCCTGGCGGCCACTGGACTGGCGATCCAGATCCCGACCGGAATCCTCCTGCTCGCGGTCGAAGCCCGTGCGCTCGGCACCAATCCCGCCTTCTACCTGAAGCTTGCCTTCATCGCGCTGGGCCTCGTCAACGTGGCGCTCTTCCATGCACGCTTCGGCTCGGCCTTGCGCAGCAACACGCTGCCGCCGCAAGCGCGCGCCTATGCCCTTGTTTCCTTGCTGGCCTGGATCATCGTGCTCTTGGCGGGGCGGATGATCGCCTATCTCTAATCTTGTCCGTACCAGCGAGGGTTCTCATGCGGGTCTTGCTGCCGCTGTTCTGTGCGAGCCTGATCGGTTGCGGCGCAGCCTGGTCGAGTTCGGGCGCGGCGGGTGAAACCGTCGATCAGGCGCTATGCAGACTCATCGAAGGTGCTGCGAAGGACCATCGAATCCCCCGAGACTTCCTGACCAAGCTGATCTGGCAGGAAAGCTCCTTTCGCACGGGCGTCGTCAGCCGTGCGGGAGCGCAAGGCGTCGCGCAGTTCATGCCCGGCACAGCCAAGGAACGCGGGCTGAGCGATCCTTTCGATCCGGAACAGGCCATTCCGAAAGCGGCGGAGCTCATCGCGGAGCTGACGGACCGTTTCGGCAATCTGGGGCTCGCGGCAGCCGCCTATAACGGCGGTCCGGCGCGGGTCAGCGCGTGGTTGGCCGGGCGGGGACAGCTTCCGTTCGAGACGAGCCACTATGTTCTCACCATCACAGGACGGGAAGCGGAGGATTGGGCTAGGAACGCGAAGGAGGCCTCGGACGCGCCAGAGGAGAAGAAAGCCGATCCGGAAAGCTGCCACCAGGTCGTCGCCGCGCTCCGCCTGCCCGGTCGCGGCGAGGTACTGGAAGCGCCTTTCGCACCCTGGGGCGTTCAGCTGGCCGGCAATTTCTCGAAGGGACGTGCGCTGGCGAGCTACCAGCGCGCGAGCCGGTCTTACGCATCTCTGTTGAAGGATGCGCGGCCCATGATCATCGGCACGCGCCTGCGCTATCGCGGAAGCAGAACCTTCTACCGGGTGAGGGCTCCTGCGCAGACGCGCCAGATGGCGGAGGATTTGTGCCGGAATATCCGAAAGCTCGGAGGCAGCTGTATCGTCCTGCCGAGCTGACAAAATGAAATGGCCTGCAGGGTGAGTGCAGGCCATTTGAATTCTTACAGCATCGGACCCAAAAGTGGATCTGTACTTTTGGGATCTATCCGATGCTTTCTCTTTATATCAGAGCATCGTTCATGCGCAAAACCGGGGTCACTTTTGCGCACGATACCCTAGCGGCGCTGCGGACGCAGTGAGCGCGCCAGCTCGCGGATCACGTTGTCCTCGATGCTGAGGTTGAGATCGCTCTCGTCTTCCGCGACCTCAACATCGGTCACCACCGGAGGTGTCGGTTGCGCCGCAGGCTTACCCTGGGCGCCAGCGGGAGCGCTCTGGCTCACCTCGACCTCGGCGGCATTGCGCATCTGGTGTGCAGGCGAATAGGACCGCGCGGAACTGTAGCGGTTCTCGAGGGTATCGAGCAGACTGTTCAGCGCGGCGTTCGTGAGCGAGACGTCAGGAACCTGCGGCAGCCCTTCCAGCGCGATGGAGCGGTTCTGGTAAATGGCGTCTGACGTAACATCCGGACCGAACCAGGACAGAGGACGGAAATCCTTTGCCTCTTCTTCGCTCTCGAAGGAGACCGAGATCATGTCCAGGGGACCGGGCGTCACGAAACGCGCGATCTGAATATCGCGCGTACCGACCGTCAGATGGGTCAGCAGGTAGTCGAGCTTGCCGGGCGTCACATCGAGCAGCGCTTCGGCATGGGCACGCGGCACGTCCGTGCGCTCCTCCACCGGACCGTTGGCGCCGTTCTGCAGCAGTACCAAGCTCCCCTTGTCGCCATCCACGATGACGAAGGAGCTGCGGTCCGCCTGGTTCGGGAAATGGCCCTCGGTGACGCGATTGCCTCCTCGCTCCTTACGGATCAGGCGCGCAAGGGACGAAGCAATGAGATAACGTCTGTAAGCAACCATTTTATGCTCTCTGATACGAAAAGTAGAACTACTCGTTAGCTTACAGAATTCGCTACGCACTCGATTGCAGAATGTAGTTTCAATTCACATGAATAGTGTCGATCATCGCTTCAATCGACACACAACAACATTCCGATTCGGCGTAGCTTTGTTCGTGTTAGCTTTAAGTATTCAGTGAGCGCTTATGATGGCGTTCAAAAGGCAAAGTTCAATGGAACAAACAATTATCGCTGGTGGATTTGCAAACGGGGTTAACCCGTTTGGCAACATCGTTCGGCGGGAGACGCATCTCTCCCGCCTTTGAGGCATGCCGATCAATCAGCCCTCAGCCGATGTGTTGAGCAATCCGCGCCACGCAAGATTGCGCATGAGAGCATGAAGACCGAAAGTCCACGGCTCGCATTGAGAACTCGGCTTCATGCGGTTCACGAGCATCCCCAGTTCCGGCGCGGCGATCGAAACGATGTCGCCGGTCTTGTGCGTGAATCCCATCCCCACATCGTCCCGATCCTTCGTGGGTGCGAACATCGTTCCGAGGAACAGCACGAAGCCATCGGGATATTGGTGATGAGGTCCGAGCGTCTGCGCAACGAGATCCTCCGGATCGCGGCTGATCTTGGTGATCGAGGATGAACCTTCGAGCTTGAAGCCGTCCTCGCCCTCGACGGTGAGCGTCACGGTCGTCCGGCGCACGTCGTCGAGCGAGAAGCTGTCGTCGAAGAAGCGAATGAATGGCCCGAGCGAGCAGGATGCGTTGTTGTCCTTCGCCTTCGACAGCAGCAGAGCCGAACGCCCTTCGAAGTCGCGCAGATTCACATCGTTGCCGAGGGTTGCGCCGACAATCCTCCCATCGGCGGTGACAACCACCACCACTTCCGGCTCCGGGTTGTTCCAGGTGGATTTGGGATGCAGGCCCGCATCCATGAAAGCGCCGACCGCCGACATCGTGGGAGCCTTCGTGAACACCTCCGCATCCGGCCCGATGCCCACTTCGAGATACTGGCTCCAGGCGCCCTGCGTCATCAGCACCTTCTTCAGCTCCATCGCCTCGGGCGAACCCGGCTTCAGACGGCTGAGATCATCGCCGACGAGGCGCAGGACCTCGGCACGGATGGCGGCCGCAGCGCTGGCGTCACCGCGCGCCCGCTCCTCGATGACGCGCTCCAGCATGGAAACCGCGAACGTGACGCCCGCAGCCTTGACGACCTGAAGATCGATCGGGGCCAGAAGCCACGGCTTCGACGGATCGCGGCGGTCGACGGGCGTGTTCGCGATGATCCCTTCGAGGGAGGCGACCCACTCTCCTCTAGCCTCTTTGAGCGCCCGCGCCGGATCGGGAAGCGCCGCCAGCTCGCTCATGGTGGGGTGGAGCTCCGAGATATCGAAAACGCCCTCTTCCCGGATCGCGACGATGCATGGCCCGATTTCAGGACGCCAGATACGGCCCGCAAGCGCTCCGCGATAGCCATCGGCGGGCAGGATCTCGGCGGCGTTCTGAACGGAGAGGTTTTTCACAGGCGGGCTCCCTTCCACGGGGCGTGCCGCCCCTCGTTGGCCGCCAATATAGCGGTCCTTGTCATGGGGCCTATAGGGAAAAGGGCGGAGCCCGCCCGGCCCGGAACAATCCTTCCTCATGTTCCGTTGCGCCCATGACCTTACGTCACGGATGCCCTCACGCGCATCGCCCCTGAACCCAAAGAAAGGATGCCGGCCCATGTCCGACACCCCGAACCCCACTCCGCCGCAGCCCGACGTGCCGAATCCTGCGCCCCAGCCCGTGCATCCCGACCCGGGCCCCGCAGGCATTCCCGCTCCGGGCGAGCCCCTCGGCGTTCCGCCGACCACACCGAGCGAGTCGCCGAGCCCGGCGGAGCCCGTGGGTATTCCGCCGTCCGCCCCCCAGGAAATCCCGACCAACCCGGCTGGCCCTTAACCGAAGCCTCAAGATGTGCTTTGTGCGGGAGAGGATCACAGGAGCCTCTCCCGATGAATGACGACAAACCATCGAACGCAGCGAATATGGCTTCGGCCTCCTATCGTCTTGCGGCTCTGGATCAGGACTTCCTTTTGGGCGACACCATGCGTGGCGTCCGCTTCCAGCTTGAATACGCCAAAGCCGAGGAGAGCCTGCGCATCTGGGGCGTGCGCTCGACCATCGTCGTGTTCGGCAGCGCCCGCATCCGCGAGAACGGCCCTGGCAAGCATCACTTCTGGTATGAACAGGCCCGCGCCTTCGGCGCCATCGCCTCGCAGCGAGGCGGCGCGCTGAAAGCGGATAGTGCGCTCCGGGACAATGTGATCGCTACAGGCGGTGGCCCCGGCATCATGGAAGCCGCCAACAGAGGGGCGTTCGATGTCGGCGCGCCCTCCGTCGGCTTCAACATCACGCTCCCGCACGAGCAGGAGCCCAACCCCTATTCGACTCCCGAACTGACCTTCCGCTTCCACTACTTCGCCATGCGCAAGATGCATCTCGCCATGCGTGCCAATGCGCTCGTGGTATTCCCCGGCGGGTTCGGCACCCTCGACGAGTTGTTCGAGATCCTCACCCTCCGCCAGACCGGGAAGGTGACGTCACTGCCCATCGTGCTGTTCGACAAAACTTATTGGCAATCCGTGGTTAAGTTTGATTCCCTGCTCGAGCATGGCATGGTCAGCGAGAAGGATCGCAGCCTCGTCCACTTCGCGGAAAGCGCGGAGGATGTTTGGACGACGCTGGTCGAGAACGGCCTTCCCATTCCTTCCGATCACAAGGCGAAGACAACGCCGTGAGCGATGAGATGAACCATTCGGAAGGACATGGTGTCTCGCTTTCCGAAGCCTTCCGCACGTGGCTTCGCGTGGCCGCACTGAGCTTCGGCGGCCCTGCCGGGCAAATCGCGGTGATGCACCGGATTCTCGTCGAGGAGAAGCGTTGGATCTCGGAGGCGCGCTTCCTGCATGCGCTCAACTATTGCATGCTTCTGCCGGGCCCCGAGGCGCAGCAGCTGGCCACCTATATGGGCTGGCTGATGCATCGGACGCTCGGCGGCCTGATGGCGGGGCTGCTTTTCATCCTGCCTGGCATCGTCGCCATCATGGCCTTGAGCTGGATCTATGCGCTCTTCGGCAATGTCGGCTTTGTGGCGGCCTTGTTCTTCGGCCTCAAAGCCGCCGTTCTTGCCGTCGTCTTCGAGGCCGTGATGCGCATCGGCAAGCGCGCTCTCAAGAGCCGCGTCATGATCGCGATCGCTGCCGCCGCCTTCATTGCAATCTTCTTTTTCGGCGTTCCCTTCCCTCTCATCATCCTGACGGCGGGCATCATCGGCTTCCTAAGCGCACGAGCAGGGTTCAGCCCATTCATGATCGCCACTCCGAAAGACAAGGACGAGATGGACGATCTGCTCGGAGAGGGCCTTCCCTCTCACGCAAAGCCGAGCCTTTCCCGAAGCCTACGGGTAACCATTCTATGGCTGGCTCTCTGGCTGGTGCCGGTAGCGGCTCTGCTCATGATCTTCGGCAGGAATGATGTGTTCAGCGAGATCGCGATCTTCTTCTCGAAGATGGCCATGGTCACGTTCGGCGGGGCCTATGCCGTACTGGCTTACGTGGCGCAGCAGGCGGTCGAGACCTATGGCTGGCTGCGGCCGGGCGAGATGCTGGACGGACTTGGCATGGCCGAGACGACGCCTGGCCCCTTGATCATGGTGTTGCAGTTCGTCGGCTTCATGGCCGCCTATCGCGATCCCGGAGCGCTGAACCCCCTCATGGCGGGAACGCTCGGCGGACTTCTCGCCACGTGGGTGACCTTCGCTCCCTGTTTCTTATGGATCTTTCTCGGTGCGCCCTACATCGAAATTCTGCGCGGCAACCGGGCGCTGAGCGGCGCTCTGTCGGCGATCACGGCCGCTGTGGTGGGCGTCATTCTCAACCTGGCCATCTGGTTCGGAATCCACACGATCTTCCGCGAGGTCCGCAGCGTCGAATGGGGCCCTCTAGCCCTCGACATGCCCGTGTGGAGCAGCGTTCACCCTTACGCGCTTCTGCTGTCCATCGCGGCGATGATTGCCATGTTTCGATTCCATATCGGAATGTTGCCGGTGCTGGCCGCGACATCGGCCGCCGGCATCCTTCTCTACACGTTCGGCCTCATCGCCTGAGAGCCGGAGCGAGGATGCTTTTCCTCGCTCCGGATTCGGAATCAGGTCACCGACGAGATCTGGCCGCCGTCCACGCGCAGGATCGAGCCTGTCATGAACGAGGCTTTCTCGCTGGCCAGGAACACGGCTGCCGCCGCGAACTCCTCGATCTCGCCGTAACGGCCTGCCGGAATACCGGCACGGGCAGCCGTGGCGACATCCTC
Source organism: Microvirga sp. (assembly GCA_041913065.1). Taxonomy (GTDB): domain Bacteria; phylum Pseudomonadota; class Alphaproteobacteria; order Rhizobiales; family Beijerinckiaceae; genus Microvirga. The sequence continues at coordinate 144,113 of JAYSGD010000003.1, forward strand.
AACGGAGCGCCCGGTGCGCTCGGCATTGGCAGCATCGAGCTGCTTGAGACGATCCGTGGCGATGCGGCCGGGCGCGATGGCGTTCACCGTCACGCCGGAGGATGCGACTTCGCTCGACAGGGTCTTGCCCCAGCCGACGAGGGCGGGACGGATCGCATTGGAAATCGCGAGGTTCGGAATCGGCTGAATCACGCCGGAGGAGATCACCGAGATGATTCGGCCGAACTTGCGTTCGATCATGCCGGGCAGCAGAAGATCCGTGATACGCACGAGATTGACGAACATGGCATCGAAAGACTGGCGCCATTGATCGGAGGAAACGCCCTGAGCCTTGCCCGGAGGGGGACCGCCGCTGTTGAGGACGAGAATATCGACGCCGCCGAGCGCAGCCGTGACCTCCTTGGCGAGCGCATCGACCTGATCCACCTTGCCGGTATCGCAGATGAAGGGCACGACATCCCGCCCGATCTTGTCGGCGGCAGCCTTTGATCCCTCCATTGAGCGGCTGGCAATCGCAACCCGAGCGCCCTCTTCCGCCAAACCTTGGGCGATGCCGAAGCCCAGCCCCTTGCTCGCGCCCAGTACCAGTGCGCGCTTGCCCTTCAATCCCGTTTCCATGCCTCAAGGCTCCCGTTGTCGAACGTGTCATCCATCCCTATCCGCATTGGCGCGAGGGCTCAACCTTGGCTTTCGCATGAATGAATATGCGAAGCCCAAACAGCAAACTGCCCGGCCGAGCCGGGCAGATGCAGAGCTTGAAGTCGATGATCGGCCAATCAGTGTCGCCCACCCTTCTTGCCGCCACCGTCCTGCTTGTTCACGGTAGCCCAGGCACGACGCTCGGCCTCCTTCTCGGAGACGCCGCGGTTCTCGTAACCTTCTTCGATATGCTCGGCCTTGCGCTTCTGCTTGTCGGTATAAGCGGACTTGTCGCCACGTGACATGGTTTCTCTCCATCGGTTGACTGGCGAAGCCTGGCCGCCCCGCGAGGGGCTCAGCCATTTCTGCATCGTTTCAACCCGCCGATGGAGGCAGGGTTCCTGCCCTCAAGCTCGTCAGCCGCTGTTGCGAAGGCCCGCCGCGATGCCGTTGATGGAGAGGTGAATGCCCTGCACGACCTGCTCGTCCGCGTCGCCGGAACGGTGACGCTTCAAGAGCTCGATCTGCAGATGGTTCAGCGGATCGAGATAGGGGAATCGGTTGCGGATGGAGCGCGCCAGAAGCGGGTTCTTGTCGAGAAGCGCTTGCTGTCCGGTGATGGCAAGCAACGTCCGGATCGAATCCTCCCACTCGCGGCGCAGGCGCGGGAAGATCGCCTCACGCAACGCCTCATCCTCGACGAGCTTGGAATAGCGCGACGCGATAGCGATGTTGCTCTTGGCAAGCACCATGTCCATGTTCGACAGCAGCGCCTCGAAGAAGGGCCATTCGCGATACATCTCCTGAAGCAGCGCGAGACCCGTATCAGGATGCTTCTCAAGGAATGCGTTGATGGCCGAGCCGAACCCGTACCAGCCCGGCAGCATGAGGCGGCATTGCGCCCAGCCGAACACCCACGGGATCGCACGCAGGTCTTCGATGCGGCGCGAGTTCGTGCGCGATGCGGGACGGCTGCCGATATTCAGGTTGGCGATTTCGCCGATGACGGTGGATTCCCAGAAATAGCGTTCAAAGCCTTCGGTCTCGTAGACGAGCGCGCGATAGGCCTTGTAGGCGCTGTTCGACAACTCCTCCATGGCTTCGAGATATTCGTCGCGCGGCGCGGATTGGCCCGAATGGAGAAGGGACGCTTCAAGCGTCGCCGCCGCGAGGATCTCGAGATTGCGCCGTCCGAGATCCGGGTTCGAATATTTTCCCGCGATGACCTCGCCCTGCTCCGTAATGCGGATCGCGCCCTGCACCGCGCCGCCGGGCTGCGCGAGAATGGCCTGATAGCTCGGCCCGCCGCCGCGACCGACGGAACCGCCGCGGCCATGGAACAGGCGAAGTCCCACGCCATGCCGCTTGAACACGTCGATGAGTTCGATCTCAGCCTTGTAGAGTTCCCATCCGGAGGTGAGGAATCCGCCGTCCTTATTGCTGTCCGAATAGCCGAGCATCACCTCCTGCGCCTGATCGCGGCTGCGCAGCAGGCGCATGTAATCGGGGAGCGCGAAGAGCGCATCCATCACGCCGCTGCAATTGCGCAGATCCGCGATGGTCTCGAACAGCGGAATGATGTTGACCGCCATCTCGCCTTCGCGCGAACGCAAGAGCCCGGCTTCCTTCAGCAGCAGCGCCACTTCGAGAATATCGGACGGATCGCTTGCCTTGGAGATCACATAGTTGGGTACGCTGGCGCGTCCGTACAGGCGGTGCGCCTTGGCCGCTTCATGGACGATGGCGAGTTCGGATGTGGTCTCGGCTGAATATTCGAGATAGGGAGAGGTAAGAAGCCTCGGCGTCCGCAGTTCCTCCAGCAGGAGGGCGACGCGCTTCTCTTCCTCCAGCGTCTCGTAGGCCGTGCCGGGAACCGCTTTCTCGAACAGCTCTGCGACGACTCGCTGATGCACGTCGGAATTCTGGCGCAGATCGATGCTGGCGAGATGAAAGCCGAACACATTGACCGCGCGGCGCAGACGGCGCAGGCGGCCCCGTGCGAGGGATCCCGATCCGTTGGAGACGAGCGACCGATGCAGAATCGCGAGATCGCCCTCGAACTCTTCCACGCTGGCATAGGCCGGCGCTTCACCCACCGTGTGACGCGCCACGTCGTTGTGACCGAGTGCCTGCGCCGTGGCGGCCAGGCGCGCATACATGCCGGTGATCGCCCGGCGATAAGGTTCGTCCTGCCGGTGCGGAGACGGATCGGGCGAGGTCTTCGCCAGTTCCGTCACCTGCTCGGAGACATTCACGTAGCGCCCGTCGAGTGACAGCTCCGCGCCAAGGCAGTGCAATTCCTCGAGATAAGAGCCGAGCGCGTGCCGGCTTTGCAGCAGCAATGCCTGACGCAAGGCATCCGCCGTCACGAATGGATTACCGTCCCGGTCTCCGCCGATCCAGCTGCCCATGCGCAGGAAGGACGGCAGTTCCACATTGTCCCATTTCGGGTCCATTGCGGCGAGCTGGTCCTCGATGGAGGCATAGACGCGCGGCAATTCCTTGAAGAAGGTGTAGTCGTAATAGGAGAGCCCGTTCACGACCTCGTCGATCACCTTCAATCGATTGCGGCGCAGGATGCTGGTCTGCCAAAGCGTCAGGATGGCGCGGCGCAGGGACTCCTCGCTTGCGCCCTTCTCTTCGGGCGTCAGTTCGTTCCGGTCGCGCTGCGCCAGGATCTGTGAAATCTCCATCTCGCGGTCGATGGTGCTCTTGCGACGCACTTCGGTCGGATGCGCGGTCAACACCGGGCAGACGAGCGCCGCCGCGAAGAAGGCTTGCAGGGCTGCCTGGCTGACGCCGGCCTCCTGCACCAGTTTGAGAGCCCTGGCGACTGTGCCCTCGCGTGGGGCGGGCGCCGCCATCGCATGCGCGCCCGCCATGGCATGGGCACGGGAGCGGCGGACGTGATGCTGGTCTTCCGCGATGTTGGCGAGATGCGAGAAATAGGTATAGGCGCGGATGATCTGGTTGGTACGACCGCGCGAGAGGGAGTTCAGGATCGTCTCGAGGTCCTGACGGGCATCCTTGTCCTCGTCCCGATGGAAGCGGATCGAGGTCTGCCGGATGCGCTCGACGACATCGAAGACGGCCTCGCCCTCTTGCTCACGGATGGTGTCGCCAAGGAGCCGCCCGAGCAATCGGATATCGTCGCGAAGCGGAAAATCCTTCTCAGGCGTCACGTCGGGGTTGATCAGGGACACGACTTAAGCTCCGCTTCTGGCCTTCATGCTGCACCTGCGAAGTAAAGCGGATATTTCCCACTCTGCAAGCGTAATTATATGTCTCAAAGGCCTAGCTTGTGTGGATAGCCCAGCGTCCTGGATCCTCGGTCTGGCCGATGAGGGCCAGACCATAGGCGATGGACTCGAACTGATCGCCCGAGGCCAGCCGCTCCTCCCCGAAACGCTCGATGAAGAGGTTGCGGATGGCAGGCACGAAGGAGGTGCCGCCGGTGAGGAAGACCTTATCGATACTATCCGGCTTCACGCCGGCATTGGCCAGCGCTTCATCGACGGTGCGCGCAATCCGGCTCACGTCCTCGGCGATCCAGCTGTTGAAATCCGCGCGGGCGATCCGCGCCTTGATGTCGACGCCCTCGCCGTGAAAATGGAAATCGGTCTCATCCTGTGACGAGAGCGCCACCTTCGTGGCGGAAACGGCGCGATAGAGTGCGAAGCCTAGATCGTACTCGATGATGTCGATGAATTTCTCCAGCGGCTCGGGATCGAGCGCCACACGCGCCAGCTCGCGCAATTCCTTGAGATCACCGCTGCCCTTCATCATCGCCAATTGGTTCCAGCGCGCGAAATTGGCGTAGTAGTGATTGGGAATGGCGAGAATTTTGCCCATGGAGCGGTAGGACCCGCCCTTGCCGAGACGCGGCGACACCACGCGATCGACGATGCGGTAATCGAAGGCATCGCCCGCGATGCCGATACCGGAATGTCCGAGCGGCTCCGCCCGCAGCGCACCGCTCTTGCGCGAAAAGCGCATGACGGAAAAGTCGCTCGTGCCGCCGCCGAAATCAGCGACGAGAACGGTGGAATCGTGTTCGAGCTGGCGCGCATAGAAGAAAGCCGCGCCCACAGGCTCATAGACATAGCGCGCATGATCGGCTCCGAGCTTTCCGAAGGCCGCGCGATAGCGCTGCATCGCCAGATCGTCATCCGGGTTGAACCCCGCGAACTGCACCGGACGGCCGATCACCACATTTCGCACGCCCCAATCGAGCCGCGAACCGCCATGACGCGCCAGGGTACGCAGGAAAGTGCTCAACAGATCCTCGAAGCGATAGCGCTCCCGGAAGATGCGGGTTTCCTGGAATGTCGCGCTGCCCGCGAAGGTCTTGAAGGATTGGATGAAGCGATGGGCGTGAAGTCCATCCAAAAACTGCTCGATGGCCCAGGGGCCGCCTTCGACCTCGGTGCGCAACCCGTTGCCGTGGCGCTCGTCCCAGAAGCACAGGGCCGTCACGTATACCTTGAGGGCATTTTCCCCATGCTCGAAGGTCAGCGCCTCTACGTTTCCCCGCGAATCGGCAAGCGCCACCACAGTGTTGCTGGTGCCGAAATCGATGCCGATGGACAGATCGTTGGAGGCGGACATGGCGAACCTGGGAACTGGGAGCGAAGGGCCGGACGGTCTATACGCCAAGTGGCGGCACGCCAAGCGTTTTCTCAAAACCCGGCATGGCGGCCTCCCTTTAGGTCACCCGGCACTGCGACCCCGAAGCTGGGGACAGGGCGTTGACCCGGGGCCGCCCCGCGCCGTAGAAGCCGCGCCTTATAGTTCTTTCGGAGACTTCCATGCTTTCCATCGGCCAGCGCATCGCAAGCGAACTGAATGTCCAGGAATGGCAGGTCAAAGCGGCCGTCGACCTGCTCGACGGCGGCTCCACCGTGCCGTTCATCGCGCGCTACCGCAAGGAAGTCACCGGCACCCTGGACGATGCGCAGCTGCGCACCCTGGAAGAGCGCCTGCGCTACCTGCGCGAAATGGAAGACCGCCGCAAATCGATCCTCGACAGCATTCGCGAGCAGGGAAAGCTCACCGACGAACTGGCGCTTCAGATCAACACCGCAGACACCAAGGCGCGGCTCGAAGACCTGTACCTGCCCTACAAGCCCAAGCGGCGCACCAAGGCGCAGATCGCCAAGGAAGCGGGCCTCGAGCCTCTCGCGGACCTCATTCTCGCCGAGCCGCAGCGCGATCCGAAGGCGGAGGCCGCCGCTTTCGTGAATGCGGAAAAGGAAGTGGCGACGCCGGAAGCGGCGCTGGAAGGCGCACGCTCCATTCTCGTGGAGCGCTTCGCGGAGAACGCGGAACTTCTGGGTGCCCTGCGCGACATCTACTGGGAACGCGGCAGCCTCACCTCGAAGGTGCGCGACGGCAAGCAGAATGACGGCGCGAAATTCGCCGACTACTTCGATTTCGCCGAGCCGCTGCCTAAGCTGCCCTCGCACCGCATTCTCGCGCTCTTCCGCGGCGAGAAGGAGGAGATCCTCGACCTTCGCATGGAAGAGGACAAGGACGCCGCGGAGCCTGGCTATGTGAGCCGCTACGAGGGCCGCACGGCTCTTGCCTTCGGCATCACCGACAAGGGCCGCCCGGGTGACAAGTGGCTGCTCGATACGGTGCGCTGGGCCTGGCGCACGAAGCTGCGCTTCTCCATCGAGCTCGATATGAAGATGAAGCTGTGGCAGCTTGCCGAGGACGAGGCCGTGAAGGTTTTCGCCGGCAACCTGCGCGATCTTCTGCTCGCCGCGCCTGCCGGCACGCGCCCGACGCTCGGCCTCGATCCCGGCTATCGCACCGGCGTGAAGGTGGCCGTGGTCGATGCGACCGGAAAGGTGGTGGCGACCGACACGATCTATCCGCATGAGCCGAAGCGCCAATGGGATGATTCCATCGCGACGCTCGCGCGCTTGTGCCGCGTGCACAAGGTCGAGCTCATCGCCATCGGCAACGGCACCGCCTCCCGTGAGACGGACAAGCTCGCGGGCGAGCTTGTGGCGAAGCATCCCGATTTGAAGCTCACCAAGATCATGGTGTCGGAAGCAGGCGCATCCGTCTATTCGGCTTCCGCTTTCGCAAGCCAGGAGCTGCCCGAACTCGACGTGTCGCTGCGCGGCGCGGTTTCCATCGCGCGGCGCCTGCAGGACCCGCTGGCGGAACTCGTGAAGATCGATCCGAAATCCATCGGCGTCGGCCAGTACCAGCACGATCTTGCCGAGCACAAGCTCTCGCGCTCCCTCGATGCGGTGGTGGAAGATTGCGTGAACGCGGTCGGCGTCGATCTCAACACGGCCTCCGCGCCGCTTCTCTCCCGAGTGTCAGGCCTCGGCGAATGGGTGGCGAAGAACATCGTCGAGCATCGCAATGCCAAGGGTCCGTTCAAGAGCCGCAAGGCCCTGAGCGACGTCTCAGGCCTCGGGCCCAAGACCTTCGAGCAGGCGGCGGGCTTCCTGCGCATTCCGAACGGTGACGATCCGCTCGATGCCTCCGGCGTGCACCCGGAAGCCTACCCGGTCGTTCGCCGCATTCTCGAAGCGACGAAGAGCGACATCAAGGTCGTGATCGGCAACGGCGCGGTGCTGAAGAAGCTCAACCCTCAGAGCTTCACGGATGAGAAGTTCGGCGTGCCGACCGTCAAGGACATTCTGAGCGAGCTGGAAAAGCCCGGCCGCGACCCGCGTCCTGAGTTCAAGACCGCCACCTTCATGGATGGGGTCGAGAAGATCAGCGATCTGAAGCCCGGCATGATGCTGGAAGGCGTCGTGACCAACGTCGCTGCTTTCGGCGCCTTCGTCGATGTGGGCGTCCATCAGGACGGTCTCGTGCACATCTCCGCGCTCTCGAACACCTTCGTGAAGGATCCGCGTGACGTGGTGAAGCCCGGCGACATCGTGAAGGTGAAGGTGCTGGAGGTGGACATTCCCCGCAAGCGCATCTCGCTCACCATGCGCATGAGCGATTCTGCGGAACCGCGCTCCGGCGACAACCGCAATGCCTCGCAAAAGGCGCGCCAGCCGATGAGCAGCAAGCCCGCCGCCGCGCCGGCAGCATCCGGGGCGCTGGCCGATGCCCTGCGCCGCGCCGGTCTCTCGAATGCTCCAGGCGGCAAGAACAATCGCCGCTGATCAGCCGCCGGCAGCGCAATCGGAAGCCCGCTCTTCATGGTGAATGAGCGGGCTTTTCAATGTCCGGGGCCTGAATGCCTGCTTATGCCAGCTTCGCGTTCGCGCGCAGGTAATCCACCGTCTCCGCTTCCGGCAGCGGGAAACTCAAGGTGCAGACGAGTCCGCTCGGGAGATAGTCGAGAGTGACCTCTCCGCCGAGCTCGCGCGTGAGACCGCGCTCGATCAGGCGCGAGCCGAATCCCTTATGGCTGGGCTTCTGCGTCAAAGGCCCGTCGCTCTCGCTCCACTTGAGCACGAAGTGAGGCCCATCCGATGTGGGCACGAGATTCCAGCTGACCCGAACCTCGCCGGTTTCAAGGGAGAACGCGCCATACTTCGCGGCATTCGTCGCAAGCTCGTGGAACGCCATGGCGAGAGGAAGGGCAACACGTGGCGGCAATTGAAGCGGAGCCCCTTCAGTCTTGTAGCGCGCCACTTGATCGCGACGGTAAGGCGCCAGCGCCTCTTCCAGAATGTCCTGGATATTCGCCCCTTCCCAGTTCTCGCGGGTCAAGACATCGTGCGTTCTGGACAAGGCGAAAAGGCGCGCCTCGAAGGCCGCGCGCGCGGCCTGCGGATCGCCGAGCTTGAAGCTGTGGGCTGCGATCGACTGGACGGTGGCCAGGGTATTCTTGACCCGATGGTTGAGCTCATTGATGAGCAGGCGTTGGCGCGCATCGGCACGCGCCCTTTCGACTGCCGCCCATGTTCTCTCGGCGACATCCTGGCAGAGGTCGATCTCGCTTGCCGTCCACCGGCGCTTCATCGTGTTGTGAACGTAGAGAGCAGCGCGCAGCTCACCCTCCTTGACGAGAGACACGACGATGGTGGCCGGGTTCTGCAACGCAACGAACACATCCGAGAAGTCGCTGACGCGAGGATCGGTGAGGGCATCCTCGATCACCAGGGTCCGGCCTGCTCTCATCTCGTCACACACGAAGTCGCCGAAAGGCGTGAGGGGGTGGCGGCCGACCATGTAGGGCATGCCTACAGCGTGCCAGTCGACGAGCGTCGAGAGCATCATCGTGGCATGATCGATCTCGCCGTAGCCCACGCGTGTCACGCCGAGGTGCTTACCCAGCGCCTCGGATACCGCCAGCAAGATGTCATCGGGCCGGACCAGATCGCGGATCCGGTCGCTGAGGCCTAGGAGAAAGCGCTCACGGACCTCATTCTCCTTGCTCGGCGTGATGTCGAGGGTCACGATCACGGTGCGGAGCGGCTTGCCCGACGTACCGGTGAGGGATTGGCCGCGCATCTGGAGCCAGCGGACGAAGCCGTCGTTTCGGATGATGCGATATTCGGCCGTGAGCGGCTCAAGCGTGCGCGGAAGCTGCTTGACCTTCCACTCCATGTCCTCCCGGTCTTCCGGATGGAGAACATCGATCCAGGCCTTGAAGGGATTAGGCTCGTTTCCGTTCGGAGTGATGCCCGTGAGCGTGAACATCTGATGCGACCAGCTGATCTCGCCGGTCGAATGATCCCAGTCCCAGATGCCGAGGCCTGCGACATCCTGGGCGATCTGAAGCCGCTCCTCGCCCTCCCGCAAGCTTTTCAGAACGGTCTCGCGTTCGGCCTCGCGCTGGCTGAGCTTGCTGATGATGTCGTTGAAGGTAGTGCTCAGGTGGCCGATGGACGTTCCAGGATCGGAGACCGCGACCCTTGTCTGCATATCTCCGTTCCGCCAGCGATCCACGGCCTTGTAGAAACTCCTGTATCGCCGCTTCACCGACACGCGCCCAGCCAACCAGGCGGCCGCGACGGCGAGGCAGAGAACGAGCAGGTAGGCCAAGGCTCGCCAATCCATGAGGGGCAGATCAACCATTCCTTGAACCTGTCATCCCTCTGCCGTGATGGTTACCGCGTTGCGCGATGGGGCAGGACCTTGATCGTTGATCCTGTCCCTGAATGCAACGACATTAGTTCCCCTGCGCTTGTGAGTCCCACTCAAGCTGGTGCATTGAGCGCACAGGGCAAGGGATGAAGCATGAACATTGTTCAAAACCCCTTGATTCATGCTCGCTCTCAGCGCCGGTTTCATGACGTCACCGAGAGATTTCGCGCTTGCCGTGCATTGAAACGGGAGAAAGCAAACGCGGACATGTCGATCGAACCCTCGTCCGCAATCACACGTTGCGACACCATCTCGCCGATGGCGGCCGAATGCTTGAATCCGTGCCCCGAGCAGGGCGAGACGACGAGGATGCGATCACTCTCGGGGTGATGATCGATCAGGAAGTGTGAATCCGGCGTGATCGTATAAAGACAGGTCGCAGACTTGATTGCGTTAGCGGAAAGGCCCTGCACCCGACCGTTCAGGTGAATGTCGCGCATGGCGAGCGGTTCATCGGGGGAGACGGTGCGGTCGATCTCGTTCGGCGTGGTGAAGACGTCGTATTGCTCGCCTGCGGTCTTGACCGCATTCGTGCCTTTCAAGCACGGAAAGCCATAGAAGAAGTCGCTCGGCTTCGAGCCATGCAGCCAGATGAAGACCGGGCTCGCCTCCCAATTCCTCGCCCAGCCGGGCTCGATCTCGAACCAATGCATGACCTGCCGGGCCGGGGCGAGAACACGGTCGAACGGCGCGCCGAGCAGTTCCGCCGCCCAGGGGCCTGCGGACACGACGACTTGTCCGGCGTGAAAATCCCCACGGTCCGTCACGATGCGCACGCCCGAGCCTTCCGGCCTGATCGCCAGCACACGCGTGTCGAGCTGCGTGGCCGCTCCAAGAGCCTGTGCACGGGTCAGTTGCGCTGCCACGCAACGCTCGGGGTCGAGATACCCACCGCCCGGCTCGAAATAGCCGATCTCGTCCTCACGCGGCGTGAATTGCGGGAAGCGGCGGCGAATATCGTTCGCGCTCAGCATTTCGTGGGCAATGCCGTATTTTTCAGCAGCCTGCCTCGTGCGGTCGAGGAAAGCCACGTGGATATGTCCACGTGGGGCAGGCTTCACTGCATCGACGATCAGGCAGCCGCTCGGAACGAAAAGCCGCTCTCCGGTCTCGGATTCGAGATCTTTCCAGATTTCATGGGAGCGCATGGCCATGGGGACATAAACCTCGCCCTCACCGATGGCTTGGCGGGTGATGCGGGTCTCTCCATGGGTCGAGCCCTGGTCATGAGGCGGGTGGAAACGGTCTATGCCCAAGACTTTCACGCCCCGCCGCGCAAGCTGATAAAGGGCGGCGGAGCCCATGGCTCCGAGGCCGATTACGGCAACATCAGCGGAAGCGACAATACTCATTATGCAATAATATCCAAAAGACGTTTCTCTATTCCAAGCAGAATCTTAAGGCTCCCGCAAGGGCAACCCTGCCCGACGATTCGGCAGCTTGTCGCCCGCTCGGAACTGCTCTAAGAAAAACCTCGTCTCACGGGGAGCCTCACACGGGGCTGAGAGGCGGCATGGCCGCCGACCCGTCGAACCTGATCCGGGTCATGCCGGCGGAGGGAATGAGCATGCGACATCGCAGACAACACTGCGCCCCGTGCGAGTTGTGCCGCCAACCCGGCTTACATCATGCATGGGAGCAACCTTGATGTTACGCCGAATTCTTCTCACCCTTGCCTCCGTCGCGCTCGCGAGCAGCCTCGCGCATGCGCAGGGCAAACCTGCCCTGACGGTCTATACCTATGGCTCGTTCGCCGGAAAATACGGCCCCGGCAAGACGGTCAAGGAGCGATTCGAGGCCACCTGCGGCTGCGAGCTCAACTGGGTGACTGCAGAGGACGCGGGCAGCCTCGTCGGGCGCCTGCGGCTAGAGGGCAAGGATACGAAGGCAGACGTGGTGGTCGGCCTCGACATGAACCTTGCGGCCGAAGCCAAAGCCCTGAACCTGTTCGCGCCTCATGGCGCCGACGTGAAGGATCTCTCGGTGCCGATCACCTGGAGCGACGATACCTTCATTCCCTTCGACTGGGGCTATTACGCCTTCGTCTACGACGCCAACAAGCTTAAGAATCCGCCCAAAAGCCTGAAGGAACTCGTCGAGACCCCCAACGGTCCGAAGGTGGTGCTGCAGGACCCACGCACCAGCGCGCCCGGCCTCGGCCTGTTGCTGTGGATGCAGAAGGTCTATGGCGAGAAGGCCCCAGATGCCTGGACCCAGCTTAAGCCGCGCATCGTGACCTTCACCAAGGGCTGGTCGGAGGCCTATGGCCTGTTCCTGAAGGGCGAGGCTGACATGGTGATGTCCTACACCACGTCGCCGGCCTATCACATCGCCGCAGAGCAGAAAGACAATTACAAGGCTGCCACCTTCACGGAGGGCCATTACCTGCATGTGGAACTCGCCGGCATGACCAACACCACCAAGCAGCCCGAGCTTGCCAGGAAGTTCATGGCGTTCGTGCTCAGTGAGCCGTTCCAATCAGCCATGCCGGAAGGCAACTGGATGATGCCGGCGAAGACGCCTGCCGCAGGCCTTCCCGCCTCGTTCAAGGATCTGGTGCAGCCCAAAACGGCGCTCATCTTCACGCCGGAAGAGGTGCAGCAGAACCGCCGCGCCTTCACCGATGCCTGGCTCAACGCCACGACGCGCTAAAAGCCTACGCATGACACGCACGCTGCCGCATCCCGGAAGCATCGTCGCTTTCGCCATCCTGGCCCTAGTTGCGGGCAGCTTCATCACCCTTGCCACGTTCGATGGAGACAGGCCCGCGCTTTTCTCCATCGGGCCGTATCTCACGCGGGTCATCACCTTCTCGGTGACTCAGGCCGCACTCTCCACCATCCTGTCGCTTGCACTCGGCATAGCTCTCGCGCTCGCCCTGTCACGCCGCCGCTTCATCGGGCGCGACGTCGTGCTGGCGATCTTGGGCACGACGATGGTGATGCCGACCATCGTCGCCGTGTTCGCGGTCTTCACCGTCTATGGCCGCAGCGGGTGGATTGCAGAGCTGTTGTCTGTTCTCGGCTGGAGCGGAGATTTCAGCATCTTCGGCTATCCCGGCATTCTCATCGCACACGTGTTTCTCAACGCGCCTTTTGTGGCGCGCATCCTGCTCGATTCCTTGAGCCAGGTTCCCGCCGAGCATTGGCGATTGGCATCGGCCTTCGGCTTCACCCCTGCGCAGATCTTCCGGCATCTCGACTGGCCGGCTTTGCGCGCCGAACTGCCGGGACTCGCCGGACTGATCTTCCTGCTGACGTTCAAGAGCTTCGCCATCGTTCTGGCGCTGGGCGGCGGGCCGAGCCGCTCGACGCTCGAAGTCGCGATCTTCGAAGCGCTCAAGATCGATCTCGACTTCGGCCGCGCAGCGTGGCTTGCGCTGATCCAGCTTGCGATCTGCCTCTCGCTCACCGGCGTTCTTCATTGGGCGTTCCAGAGACCTCCCGCCGCTCACACCATTCGCTCGATCATCCTTCGGCCCGATGCGCGCAACCGGAGCCTGAAGATTCTCGATACCGTCGCGCTAATTGTCGGCACGCTCTTCATTGCACCTTTGGCGGTGAGCATACTCAGTGGCTTGTGGAATATCGCGGACGTCATCGATCGCGATCTTCTTCAAGCCTTCGCAACAAGTCTCGTGATCGCCATATGCGCCGCCGCACTCGCCTGCGTGCTTGCCCTCGCGCTGGCCTCCGCCGCGCGCCGTCAGCGCTTCGCCATGCGCTCGCCTCGTCTTGCCGCCATCTACGACTTCCTGCCCGATACGCTGCTCGCGGTGCCGCCTTTCGCGCTGACGGCAGGCCTGTTCCTGCTGATCCGCCAATTCGGAAACCCGTCTGCAACCGGCTTCATTCTCCTGCCGCTCATCAATGGCCTGACCGCGATGCCCTTCGCCTATCGCTATATCGCGCCGCGCCTCATGACGACGGAGGAGCGTTACGGACGCGTCTCCGCATCGCTCGGGATCACGGGCCTCTCGAAGCTCATGATCGTGGATTGGCCCGTACTCAAGCGTCCGCTCGGCGCGGGCTTCGCGCTCGCCATGGCGCTGTCGTTCGGCGATTTCGGCATCATCGCGCTGTTCGGCGGAACCGATCTGGTCACCCTGCCCTATCTTCTCTATGAGCGCCTCGGAGCCTACCGGCTCGATGAAGCCTCGGCCATCGGCCTCGTCATCGTGCTCGTCGCCCTTTTCCTCGCCCACGCCTCAGGTCGCTTGTCCCATGCTGGTGATTGAGAATTGCCGTCTCACATGGCCCGACTTCGAGGCCGACTACACCATGAGCGTCGAGGCCGGCGCTCTCTGCGCCGTCATCGGCCCGTCGGGCGGCGGCAAGACGACCCTGCTGCACATGATTGCCGGCTTCGAGACGCCGGCAAGCGGCACGCTCACCCTCAACGGGCAAAACCTCCTGCCGCTCGAGCCCGCGAAGCGCCCTGTGGCCATCGTTTTCCAGGATTACAACCTGTTTCCGCACCTCACCGCCCTGCAGAATGCGGCCTTGGGCCTGCGTCCCTCGCTCCGGATTAACGCCGAGGAGCGTGGGCTTGTCACCGACATGCTGGAGGCGGTCGGCCTGAAGGGCTTCGAGGAGCGCAAGCCAGGCGCGATGTCCGGCGGCCAGCGCCAGCGGGTTGCCTTGGCGCGGGCGCTGGTATCGGGCCGTCCGCTGATCCTGCTCGACGAGCCCTTCAGCAGCCTCGACCCCGTTCTTCGCCGCGACATGGTCCAGCTCGTGGACCGCCTGCGCCGCGAGCGCAAGGTGACCATCCTCATGACCATCCATACGCCCGAGGATGTGGCGGATTTGGCAGATCAGATGGTCTTCGTTACCGACGGGCGTGTTGAGGCTTCCGGCACGCCTGCCTCCATCCTCGACAGCGCTCTCGCGCCGAGGATTGCAGCCGCGGTATCCAATTCCTGAGGGGATGAGTGACCTTATACTGGTATGCAATCAGGTTGCCTTTCAGAAGATTGGGTATTCCAACGCCGCGCCCCTTCACGAACTGGATATTAAGTGGCATTGTACAGGTCTCTAATCTCGCACCCCTGAGACCCTTGTTTCCATGAGTGAGCCTCTCTTCCTTGGCATCGACGGCGGCGGCACCAAGTGCCGGGCTCGCCTGCGCAATGCGAAGGGCCATCTCCTCGGCGAAGGCACGGGCGGTCCCTCCAATATCCGGCTCGATCCCGATGTGGTCTGGGCCTCCATCCTCACCGCCTGCCGCGAGGCGCTTGCGCAGGCAGGGCTTCAGGAGAGCGCCCTGAAATCCGCCCATGCGGGCATGGGCGCCGCCGGAGCAGGCCAGGCCAGCGCGGTCGAGCGGCTTCTCTCCCGCCCCCATCCTTTCGCAAGCTTCGCCATCGATACCGATGCGCATACCGCCTGGCTCGGCGCCTTCAATGGCGGCGACGGCGCGATTCTCATCGTGGGCACCGGCTCCTGCGGCTATGGCGGGGCCGGCGGACGCTGCCATTACGTGGGCGGTTGGGGCTACGAGATTTCCGACGAGGGCAGCGGGTCGACCATCGGCCGCGAGGTTCTTCGCCGCAGCGTCTGGGCCCAGGACGGACGAATCCCCATGACTCCGCTCTCCGAGACGGTGCTGCGCGGTTTCAGCAACAGTCTCGAGGCGATGGTGGATTGGGTCGGCAAGGCCAAGCCCAGTGACTACGCGACCTATGCGCCCCTGGTGCTGGAACATGCCAACAAGCGCGATCCGCTCGGAATGGCCATCGTCGAGGATGCGGCTGCCGGCGTGACGCGCATCGCAACCCGCCTTCTCGAACTCGGCGCGCCGGCCATCTGCCTGTTCGGCGGCTTGGCGGAACCGCTGAAGCCCTGGCTCCCGCCTCCTGTTCAGGAGGTCGTCGTGCCCCCGATGGCGGATGCCCTGGACGGCGCCATTCTCCTGGGGCGCGAAGCCTCGACGCGGAGGCCGCAATGACCGGTCAGACCTCTGACGCTTTCGCCCTGCCGCTGGATGAGGGCAATCCCACGCCGCTTTACCTCCAACTCCAGCAATCCATTGAGGAAGCGGTTCGCAAAGGCTCGCTGAAAGCGGACGATGCGCTGCCCGGCGAACGCGATCTCGCCAAGCAGCTCGGCATCTCTCGCGTCACCGTGCGCAAGGCGATTACCGGTCTCGTGAAGAAGGGCGTCCTCGTCCAGCGTTGGGGCTCTGGCACCTTCATCGCGCCGCAGATGCGCCTCGAACAGCCGCTCTCGCGCCTGTCGAGCTTCACGGACGACATGTCCGCGCGCGGCATGCAATCCGCCGCCGTCCTGCTCAGCCGCTCGACGGGACAGGCTTCTCCCGACGAGTTGATGGCGCTCGGCCTCTCGCCCGGCGAGACGGTGAGCCGCGTGAACCGCCTGCGTCTCGCCAATGATATTCCTATGGCCATCGAGCACGCGGTCATCCCCTCGCGCTTCCTGCCCGATCCCGCGCTTGTGAAGCAGTCGCTCTATTCCGCCCTGCACGAGCAGGGCTTCATGCCGAGCCGCGCGCTGCAACGCTTGCACGCCGTGCTGCTCAACGAGGAACAGGCGTCGCTTCTCCTCGTTCCACCTGAGAGCCCTGCTCTCTACATCGAACGTCGCTCGTTCACCGCAACGGGCGAAGTCGTCGAGTTCACCTCGTCCTATTACCGGGGCGATGCCTATGATTTCGTGGCCGAGCTGACGATCAGCCAGCCCGAACGGATTCAGAATGATGCCTGATATCAACAACCCTGCTTCCATGACCGCCATGCTGAGCGAGGCCCGCGAAGCGCCCCAGGTCGTGGCCAACCTGCTCGAACGCAACGCGGATATCTGCCGCGATCTCGGCGACCGCCTGCGTGCCTCGCCGCCGCCCTTCGCGGTCACCTGCGCGCGCGGCAGCTCGGACAATGCCGCGACTTTCGTGAAGTATCTGCTCGAGATTCATTCAGGTCTCGTCACGGCTTCCGTCGGCCCGTCCGTCACCTCCGTCTACGAAGCGCGCCCGCGCATGCGCGATGCGCTATTCCTCGCCGTCTCGCAATCGGGCCGCAGCCCAGACATCCTCAACCTGGCGCAGGCCGGTCGGGATGACGGCGCGCTCACTGTCGCGCTCGTCAACGACACGACGTCCCCGCTTGCCTCGACCTGCGAAGTGGTGCTTCCGCTTCACGCTGGCCCCGAGAAGAGCGTGGCCGCCACCAAATCCTTCATCGCGGCGCTCGCTGCGGGCTTCCAGCTTGTGGCGCATTGGTCGAAAGACAAGGAGCTGCTCGCCGCTCTCGACACCTTGCCCGAGGTTCTCGACAAGGCCGCCGCCATCGACTGGTCGCCCGCTCTCGCCGAACTGGCGGAGGCCAATAACCTCTTCGTCGTCGGGCGCGGCGTCGGCTTTGCGGCAGCGCAGGAAGTGGCCCTCAAGCTTAAGGAGACCTCCGGCATTCATGCGGAGGCGATGAGCGCGGCAGAGTTGATGCACGGCCCCTGGACGCTCGCGGGCGATCACTTCCCCATCCTCGTTCTCAGCCAGCGCGACGAGACGCTGAACGGCGTGAACGATCTCGTGACAAAGCTCAACGAGCAGGGCGTTCCCGTGGTGGTCGCCGGCGCAGCCGAAGGCCCCGCTTCCGTCATGCTGCCTTCCGTCGAGAACGTGCATCCCTATCTCGCGCCGATTGCCATGATCCAGAGCTTCTACCCGCTCGTGAATGCCATCGCGCAGGCGCGCGGTCGCAACCCCGACAACCCGCCTCGCCTGCGCAAGGTGACGGAGACGGTCTGATGCCGATAGCCCTCACAGGCGCCCGTCTTTTCGACGGAACCCACATGTTCGAAGGCCGCGCCGTCGTCATCGAGGGAGGCCGCATCAAGGCCGTGCCGCTCGAGCAGGATATCGGCGCGGGCATCGAACAGCGCCGCATCGAGGGCCTGCTCGCGCCAGGCTTTATCGACGTGCAGGTGAATGGCGGCGGCGGCGTTCTGTTCAACGACGCGCGCAGCGTGGATGCCATCCGCACCATCGCGTCGGCGCACCGCACCTTCGGCACCACGGGCGTGCTGCCCACCTTCATCACCGACACCCGTGAGACGATGGTGGAGGCCGTGAACGCCATGCGTGATGCGCTGGCCGCGCGCGTTCCGGGCGTTCTCGGCATTCATCTCGAAGGCCCCTTCATCAATCCGGAGCGCAAGGGCGTGCACAATCCCGCCTTCATGCGCCCCATGGAGGATGAGGACATCGCGATCATGACGTCCCTGAAGGAGGGCCGGACCATCGTGACCCTCGCGCCCGAGCGCAACAGCATGGAATCCATCGCGCGCCTCGCCGCAGCCGGCGTCCTGATCTGCGCCGGGCACACGGCCGGCGACTACGACACGGTGACCAAAGCGCTCCGCTACGGCCTGAGAGGCTTCACGCATCTTTACAACGCCATGCCACCCCTTGCCGGGCGTGACCCCGGGCCGGTGGGCGCAGCCCTCGACAACCACGACACATGGTGCGGCATCATCGTCGATGGCCATCACGTGAGCGACGCATCCCTGCGCATCGCTATCGCGGCCAAGGGCACCGAGCATATGATGCTGGTGAGCGATGCCATGTCGGTGACGGGCACGGATATCGAGAGCTTCGACCTGCACGGCCGCACGATCTATCGCAAGGACGGAAAGCTCACGACGGAAGACGGCACGCTCGCGGGATCGGATCTCGACATGGCAAGCGCCGTGCGCAACAGCGTCGAGCGCCTGGACCTCGCCCTTCCCGATGTGCTGCGCATGGCCTCCCTGGTGCCCGCCACCTTCCTGAAGCTCGATCACGAACTCGGTCGCATCGCCCCCGGCTATCGCGCCGATCTCGTTCTGCTCGATGAGCATCTGCACGTGCAGAATACCTGGATCGGCGGTGAAGCGCTGAACTAGGCTTCGGGACTCTTCGCATAAAAGACGAAGCTGCGACTTCGTCCACAGAACTCCCGCTCATATTCACGCGCGATGCGCCAGCCATGGCGCTCGTAGAAGCGGCGTGCGCCGTGATTGTCGCGAAAGCATTCCAGGGTTCGCGCACCTTTCAGTTCCGCCTCCTGCAGAAGAAGCGCGCCGCCACCCTGCCCGCTGGCGACGGGATCCATGAACAGCATGTCGATATGGCCATCGGTCATCAGCAGGAAGCCGGTGGGTTTTTTACCCGCGCACACGACCAGCATCCGCTGCCATGCATGGGCGAAGCGCGCCATGAAGAAGGCGATGTCGTGGTCGTCGATCACCTCTTCTTCGAGGATATCCGCAAAGGCGAGACTATAGGATCGCTGCGCGATGCCAGCCAGTGAAGGGATATCATCGGGCTTTGCCGCGCGAACCTTCACGGCTGGCCTCTCAAGCGCGGATCGAGGGTATCGCGGAGGGCATCGCCCAGCAGGTTGAAGCCGAAGGACAGGAAGAGGATGGCGAAGCCCGCGAAGATGGCGCTCCAGGGCGATAGCATGAGGAAGTTGCGCCCTTCCGACAGCATGAGGCCCAACGACGGTGTCGGCGGTTGCGTGCCGAGACCGAGGAAGGAGAGCGAGGCTTCCACCAGGATCGCCGCCGAGAGCAGCAGGCTCGTCTGAACGAGGATGACGGAGGCAAGGTTGGGCAGGATGTGCAGGAAGATGATGCGTGCGTCCGAGGCGCCGATGGCCCTGGCACCCGCCACATATTCGCTCTCGCACAGAACGAGCGCCGGCCCGCGCAGGAGGCGCGCAAAGATCGGCGTGTAGACCACGGCGATAGCCGCGGCTGCGCTGTAGGTGTGCGGCCCCAGCACCGCGATGATGCCGATGGCGAGCAGCATCACCGGGAAGGCGAAGAGCACATCCATGACCCGCATGATGATGCGGTCGAGCCAACCGCGATAGAAGGCTGCCACAAGCCCCAGAGTGCCGCCGGCGAGAAGCGCGATGCCGACCGCGAGGATGCAGGCGATGAGGGACGTGCGGTAGCCGTAGAGAATGCGGGTCAGCACGTCACGCCCGAGCTGGTCGGTGCCGAGCCAGTTCAGCTCGGTCGGCCCGCGAAGCCGCCGCGCCACGCTCTGCGCCATGGGATCGTAGGGCGCGAAGAGCGGCGCGCCGATAGCGAGGATCAGCTGGATCACCACAAGGATGACGGCAAAGGTGAGGAGCTTGTTCTTGACCAAACGCGACACGGATCAGGCCCTCACGCGCGGATCGACGATCATGTAGAGGAAATCGACGAGAAAGTTCACGACCACGAAACCAGCCGTCACCACCAGGATCGTCGCCTGGATCAGCGGATAATTGCGTTCCGCAATCGCGCCGAGGATCAGGCGACCGAGGCCCGGAATCGCGAAGACTTGCTCCACGACGATGGCGCCGCCGAGCAGATAGCCGGTCATGATGCCGACGCTGGTCAGGAACGGGATGAGGGCATTGCGAAGCGCGTGCTTGTAGACGACCTTTCGCTCCGACAGGCCCTTGGCGCGTGCGGTGCGGACATAATCCTGCCCCAGCGCATCGAGCATGGCCGAGCGCACGAGGCGAGAGAGATTGGCGAGGATCGGCAGGGCGAGCGCGAAGGACGGCAGCGCCATGCGCTGAAGATTGCCGAGCGGGTCTTCCGAGAACGGCACGTAACCCAGCGATGCGAAGCTCGGAGCGAGCGAGGAAAGCAGCAGGATCATCACGATACCGAGCCAGAAGGACGGAATCGTGAGTCCGGCGATGGCGCCGATGCGCATCGCCACATCCGCAGCGCCGCCGCGCGTCTGCGCCATCAGGCAGCCGACGGGTACGGCGAGCACGGCGCCGACGAGGAGCGACAGGAAAGTCAGCTCCAGGGTCGGCCAAAGGTGATTGATGATTTCCGTCGAGACGGGACGCCCGGTCCACAACGACACGCCGAAATCGCCGCGTAGCGCGGAGCCCGCCCAGATCAGATATTGCTCGATGATCGGCCGGTCGAGGCCGACGCGGCGGTTGAGCTCCGCCATGCGCTCGGGCGTGATCTCGGTATTGGCACCCAGCATGATCGCCACCGCATCGCCTGGGATCAGGCGGATCATCAGGAACACGATGATCGACACGCCAAACAAAACGATGACGAGATCGATGAGACGCGCGAGCAGGACTCGGTTCATGCGGGGCTCTTCCAAAAAAGAAGGCACCGGCGCAGGCAAGCCGCGCCGGTGCCTCGATGTTGCTTAGTATGATGCGTTGCGCAGCAGCATGAGCGAGCGGTTCGGCATCACGTCATAGCCCTGCAGCTTGCTGTTCATGGCGGAGAACAGGGTGCCATAGGTCAGGTGAGCCACGGGGCCGGAGCAGGCGAGCTTCTTCTGAACGGCGTCATACGCCGTCTTGCGCTCGGCCTGGTTCGACAGGGTGCGCGCCTTGTCGAGCAGGCCGTCGATCTCCGCATCCGAGTATTTGAACACGTTGGTCGAGCCGCCGGTGCGGAACGTGCGGTAGAAATACTCGTCCGGATCGGGCTGGCCGGCATTGATGGAGGCGAACATGTCGAAGTTGCTGTTGCGCCAATCCTGGATGAACTGGCCCTGCTCCTGATTGACGAGCTCGACCTTGAAGCCGGCCTTGTTCAGCTGCTCCTGCACCACTTGCGCCACGTCCTTGATGTCCTGGCGCGGCAGAACCTTCATGGAAACGGCGACCGGCGTCGCCACGCCCGCTTCCTTCAGAAGCGCCTGGGCTTTTGCCGGATCGTGGGTGTAGCAGCCGAACTGGTTCACATCGAGCGCCCAGGACTTGAGCGCCGGGGAAAGCGGACCGCCGGGAACGCCCGCGCCGAAGAGAGCCGCGTCCACGATCTCCTTGCGGTTGATGGCGTAGTTCACGGCCTCGCGCACCTTCGCGTTATCGAAAGGCGGCTTCGATACGTTCATGCCGATGAGCGTGTAGGCGAGATCCATGGTCTCGGCGAGCTTCACGTTGGGCTTGCCCTTGAGCTGCAGGGCGGTCGCCGCGTCGATATTGGGCAGAAGCGCGTATTGGCCGTTGGTCAGGCCCACCTGGCGGGTGGCCGATTCAGGCACGATGTTGAACTTGAGCCCGGCGAGCTTCGGCAGGCCCTTCTCCCAATAGGCATCGTTTTTGCCGAGCAGGATGAAGCCGTTGGGCTGCCATTCCTGGAACTTGAACGGGCCCGTGCCGACCGGCGTCTTCTGGAGCGCGTCCTTATTGGTCTCCATAGAGCGCGGCACGATGGCGATGGTGGCAAGCGAGCTCAGAAGCGCGGCGGACGGCTCCTTCAGCTTCAGCTCGACGGTCTGCGCATCGACCGCGTTGGCGCTCTCGACAGCCGAGAGGCGGCTCGCCAGCGGCGAGGCGATGTCCTTGCTGAGCAGGCGCTTCACGGAAGCCACCACATCCGCCGCCTCGAAGGGCGAGCCGTCATGGAATTTCACGCCCGAGCGCAGCTTGAAGGTGTAGGTCTTGCCGTCTTCCGAGACGGACCAGGATTCGGCAAGGCTTGGTACGACCTTGAGATCCTTGTCGATGGCGGTGAGGCCTTCATAGATGTTGCCGTTCACCACCATGAAGCTCGGAAAGGCGGTGATGAGATGGGGATCGAGGCCGGTAGGACCTGCATCCGCTCCGATCTCCAGAACCTGAGCCGAGGCGGAGGCCATTGCCGCCACCATGAAACCCGCGCCCAATGTGGTGCGCAGCGCTGACCTGAACATGCGTCTTTTCTCCCTTGGAAGCCGCTAGCGATTTATAGGACACCTTCAGCCACCTGTCATGGTCCAATATCATACCACTCTGGACCAGTCCGACGCCTGTGCTATGGTCTGCCTGCAATCAGTAGCCCGGAGGATCGAATGTCCCAGCGCCCGCCCGTGAAAGCCATCGGGGTCATCAGCGGAACCTCCATGGACGGGATCGACGTCTCCATCGTCGAGACGGATGGCGACACCCTTGTGCGGCCCGGCTCAGGCAACACATTTTCCTATCCTGCCGATCTTCGGAAAACCCTCCAAGGCCTGATCGCGGAACCGGCGCGGGCGCAGAGCGAGCCGCTGGAGGATTTGGAACGGGCGGTCACACAGGCCCATGTGGGCGCGATCCGCCGCTTCATGCAGGAAGCAGGAATCGCGGCAAAGGACGTGAGCCTCATCGGCTTTCATGGCCAGACGGTCTATCACCGGCCGGAAGTGCGCTTCACGCGCCAGCTCGGCATCGGCGCAATGGTCGCGCGCGAACTCGGCATCGACACGGTGGACCGCTTCCGCCATGCGGACGTGGCCTCGGGCGGCGAAGGCGCGCCTTTCGTGCCGCTCTATCACCGCGCGCTCGCAAGCTCGCTCGACCAGCCGATTATGATCCTCAATCTCGGCGGCGTCGGCAACGTGACCTATATCGACGGCGATACGGTGATCGCATTCGATACCGGTCCCGCCAGCGCCCTGCTCGATGATTTCATCCTGCGCCGCCGAGGCTTGAGCTACGACGAGAACGGTCAGCTCGCCGCATCCGGCAAGGCGGATCGCGCGCTGGTCGATACCTTCATGCAGAACCCGTTCTTCGACCGCCCTGCACCCAAGTCTCTCGACAGGCAAGATTTTCATGCGCGCGCGAAAAGCGTGGAAGCTTTGTCCGATGAGGATGGCGCGGCGACGCTCGCGGAGTTCACCATCGAATCCGTCATCGCATCGCTCAAGCACGTGCCAAGCAAGCCGCAACGCTGGCTCGTAACGGGCGGCGGGCGGCGCAATGCGCATTTCATGAGACGCCTGCACGAGCAGTTGGGCGTTGCCGTCGATCCCGTAGAAGCAGTGGGTTGGAACGGGGACTTCCTCGAGGCGCAGGCCTTCGGTTATCTCGCCGTCCGCTCGACGCTCGGGCTGCCGCTCAGTCTTCCCACCACCACAGGCGTGCCGCATCCCATGCCCGGCGGCGAGTTGCACCGGGCGGCCTGATGTCTCTCGAGAGCCTGATCGGCGAGGCCTTTGCGCCCGCCGCCGCATCGGTCGATGGCGGCAGCATTCCCGGTGCGGTGCTCGGCATCATCACGAAGGATGGCGAGCGCGCCGTGTCGTGGCGCGGATGGGCGCAGATCGAGCCTAAGCGCGAAAACCTGTCTCGCGAGACGTGGTTCGATCTCGCCTCGCTGACGAAAGTCATCTTCACCACCACGCGCATTCTGCAACTGGTGGAACAGGGCAGAATTTCTCTCGACGACCCGCTCGTCACCGTCATTCCCGATCTGCGGCAATACGATATGAATGCCGCCGAGCGGCGCCTCACGTTTCGCCAATGCCTCGCGCATCAGACGCATCTGCCTGCCGTCGAGCCGCTCTATACCTACGGGCAGGACCCGAGCACGTTGCGCGCCTTCATCCTCCAGCGCGTCTGGCAGAGCGGCCCGCCGGTCTATTCCGATGTCAACTACAAGCTGCTCGGCATCGCCATCGAGCGCATCACCGGGCAAGCCCTGATCGACCAGCCCTTGCCGCCGAACTTCTCGTTCCGCCCGGATCCGAACATCTGCGCGGCGACGGAACGCTGCACCTGGCGCGGGCGCGTGATTCGTGGCGAGGTTCATGACGAGAACGCCTATGCGCTCGGCGGCGCATCGGGCCATGCTGGCCTCTTCGGCACCATCGACGCGGTTCTCGATTTCGCGCATGGCCTTCTCGACGGTTCGGGCCTCTCCCCCGCCTCGCTTGATGCCATCCGCACCCGCGAATCGGAGAAGCGGACCGTGGGCTGGGAAGGCTTTTATCCTGGCTGGCATGGCGGCGACCTCTGCTCGCCCACGACGATTGGCCATACCGGTTTTACCGGAACTGGTCTGTGGGTCGATTTCGAGCGTGGCCTTGCCTGGTCGCTGCTCACCAACCGCGTCCACCCGAGCAGGCACACAGATAGCGGGATCATGCCTTTGCGCCGGGCAACCGGCGAGCGGGTGATCTCGTTATTCGATGAGCAGAAGCGCCCTTAAGCATGCCCTTAAAAACTTGGTGAGTTGCGCTCCGAAGCCCTCTCGGGCGATTGCTGGAGTGGCCAACTGGTCCTATAGTGGTCTGGAAGAAAGTTGGCACAATGGCGACAGAACATTTCAGCACCCGTTATCAAGACCTCGACACTTGGCCGAGCCTCGATGTCCTCTCCGCCTTCTATGAGGGTCAGCTCTCGGCGGTAGCCGCTGTTCGCACCTCGCTGCCCGCCATTGCGGCGGCGGCGGAAGAGGCAGCGCTTCGCCTGCGTCGTGGAGGCCGACTGGTCTATGCGGGTGCCGGAACCTCGGGCCGCATCGGGGTTCAGGATGGCACGGAGCTGCCCCCCACCTTCAACTGGCCCGACGATAAAGTGGTTTATCTGATCGCCGGCGGTCAGGGCGCGATCATGAAGGCGGTCGAAAACGCCGAGGATTCCGTCGAGGATGGCATTGCAGGCATCCGCAACAACGATATCGGCCCGAACGACGTGGTGATCGGCGTCGCCGCGAGCGGACGCACCCCGTTCACCATTGCCGCTCTGAAGGAAGCCGCCTCGCGCGGCGCCCAGACCATCGGAATCTCCAACAATCCCGACGCGCCCATTCTCGATGTGTCGTCGCATCCGATTCTCGCCGATACGGGCGAGGAGGTGATCGCCGGCTCGACGCGCATGAAGGCCGGCACGGCGCAGAAGGTGATCCTCAACCTGCTCTCCACACTCATCATGGTGCGCCTCGACCGCGTCTATCGCGGCCTCATGGTCAACATGCGCGCGACGAACGCGAAGCTGCGCCGCCGCAGCGAGATCATGGTGCAGCAGATCACCGATTGCAGCGATGCCGACGCCGCCCGCGCGATCAGTCAGTCCGGTGGCGATCTCAAGACCGCCGTTCTCATCGCCATGGGCGCTACGCTCAACGAAGCGCAGGGCGCGCTCGAACGTAAGCATGGCAATTTGCGCGCGGCCCTGGCAGACTTCTCAAACGCGAAGAATTAAAAAGACCACAGGGTTCAGTAGGGGCATTCAGCGTCATGGCATTGGGGCTTGGCATCGACGCAGGCGGAACGGCGACGCGCTGGCGTGTCGCCGACGAGAACGGTCAGTGCATCGCGCAAGGCACGTCGGACCCGCTCACCGGCCACCTGTTTTCGCCCGCAGCAGAAGAGCGGGCACGGCAGATCGTTCTCGACATGGCGCAGGCCGTGATGCGCACCGGCAAGCCGCTTGGCATCATCGCCGGTATCACCGGTCTGACGCGCGACACGCCCGCCGAGGCGACCATGCGCGCGATCTTTGCGGATGTGTTCGATATCCCGCAGGACAGGGTCTTCGTCGCTGAGGACATGTGGATCGCCTACCTGTCCTATTTCGCGCTGGGAGAAGGCATCCTCGTCTATAGTGGCACGGGCTCCATCGGCTACTATCTGTCCGAGGACAAGAACGTGATCCGCGTCGGCGGGCGCGGCAACCTGATCGACGACGGCGGCTCCGGCTTCTGGATCGCCCGCGAGGCCCTGAAGGCGGTTTTGCGCAAGGAAGAGGAAAGCCCCGGCGAAGGCTGGGCCACAAAGCTCGGTAAAAGCCTGGAAGAAGCGCTGGGCGGCACGGATTGGAACATCGTGCGCTCTTTCGTCTATGGCGGCGACAGGGGCAAGATCGGCTCCCTGGCGCGAGCGGTAGGCGAAGCCGCGAAGGCCGGTGACGAGACCGCCCTGCGGATCTTGACTGAAGCAGGCGAGGAACTGGCCCGTTTGGCCAACGCTCTTGCCAAGCGCGTCGGGCCCCGTCCGGTGGCTTTGGCGGGCGGCAGCTCACGGCTTCATCCCATCGTGGCGGAAGCGTTTCGCAAGGGTTTGCTGATCCCGGTCGAGTTCATCACCACGGACGTGGACGCGGCACTCACGGGTGCCCGGCTGGCGGCAACCCTCAACAAAGCTTGAGCATTGTTGCGAAGGGCTTGCGTCATGAGCCCTCCTCGTCCAAGACTTCAGGCGGAAATTCACAGCCAAGGCGATGTTGAGGCCATGCAAGCGCTATTCGTGGGTCAGACCTATATCGACGTAACCTTCCTGGCGGACGACCTGCCGACGGGCGACGAAAAGACCGTGGCCCGGGATTACGCGATTTCCTTCGGCGGCAACGCGGTGACGGCGGCTTTCGCCTGCGCCAAGCTCGGCATCGCGCCCGATCTCCTCACCTCCATCGCCGATGACTGGCTGGGCCGCATGTTCATCGACATGGCGGCGAAATACGGCATCTCCGTCCATCACCGGAAGGTGAAGGAATCCTCGCTCTCCTTCATCATGCCGCGCGGCGGCAAGCGCGCCATCGTGCGCTGCCGTGACGACCATTACCTGCATCCCGTTCCACCGCTGAATCTCCAGGGCTGCCGGGCCCTGCATCTCGACGGCCATCAGGCCGATGCGGCGATGCATTACGCCAAGGCCTGCCGCGAAGCGGGCATTCTCACCTCCCTCGACGGCGGCGGCCTGCGCTCGAACACGCATGAGCTCCTGGAACTCATCGACGTCGCCATCGTGGCCGAGCGCCTGTGCGAGCAGATGAACATGACACCGGGCGAAATGCTGACCTATCTCAAGGGACGCGGCTGCAAGATCGGCGGCGTGACCTTGGGCGAGCGCGGCATGGTCTGGTACGACGAGAACGGCACCGATGGCATCCTTCCCTCGCTCGATGTGCCGTCCGACGCAGTGGTGGACACCAACGGCGCCGGCGACATCTTCCACGGCGCCTATGTCTATTCCGCCATGGCGCACCCTGAAATGTCCTGGCGTGAACACTTCATCTTCGCCCGCTCGGCTTCCGCCCACGCGATCCAGCACCTCGGCAACGAAGCCAGCCTGCCGACGCTCACCGATATCGCGGAGGTTCAGGCCCGTTTCGCGGAGCGCAAACAGGCGGCGTGAGGCTTCAGGTTCAATCGCCTGCGAGGATCGAGCAGGCTCACAGCGTACTCCGAAAGCTCCGCCCATCACCCCGATGGACAAGGACCCTTGCCGACTATCGGCTTGCTTTGAAGCGTCACCGTTTGTAATATCATCCATATGATAAAAGGAAGGCTCCCGAGGCGGTACTCAGGAGCCTTCATACGCATCCGGGGGTCTCTGCCGTGTGTCCTTCTCAGCCCTGGGCATATGGACTTGACGAGATCCGGCTGCGCGACGGGGTCGAGGAATTCGGGCATGAAGCGCTCGCAGATATCCTCGAGAACATTCCCCTGGCGGTCGTCGTCACCTTTGGCGATCCTCCTCGCTTCGCCTTCGCCAACAAGCTGTTCCGCTCGGCGCTAGGCGCACCGGATGACGACTTTGCGGGCCGCACTCCCTTCGAGGTCATGGGAGATATCTACAATTCGACGCTCCAGAATTTGCGCCATCTTGCCTACACGACAGGCGAGCCGCAGGAGCTGAGAGATATTCCTCTGACGCTTGCTGGTCAGCAGACTTATTGGGACCTCAAGCAGCTCCCGATCCGCAACGCAAATGGTCAGATCGAGGGCGTCCTGTCCCTCGCGGCCAACGTGACGGAGCGTGCCAAGGCGCGCAATGCGGCCGACCAACAGGCGCATGAGGCGGATCTTTTCAACGAGCGTTTGACGCTTGCCGTCGAAGCCGCCGAGATGGGCATGTGGGATTGGGTCGCCGCGACCGGCAAGATCTACTGGTCGGATCGCTACCGGGAGATCTTCGGCATCAGCGCCGACCAGCCGCTGACCCACGAGTTCTGGCTCTCCATGATACACCCCGAAGACCGGGAGTGGGTGAGCAGGAAAGTCGATACCTTGAACGACCCCTCTTCCGGCGGCCGATTGCAGATGGACTATCGCATCATGCATCCCGACGGCGGCATCCGCTGGATCAGCTGTCGCGGCCGCATGCTCTACACGTCGGAGAGTGGCACGACGAAGCCTCTACGCCTGCTCGGCACGATGCTCGACAACACCGAGCGGCGCAGGAACGAGGAGGCGCGACAGCTTCTGGCGAAGGAGCTTGATCATCGCGTCAAGAACCTGTTTGCCATGGCGAGCGCCATGGTGACCATGACGGCGCGAACGGCCACGTCGACGAAGGACATGGCGGATGCCCTGCATGGCCGCCTGAACGCGCTGGCCAAGGCCCATGAGTTGATACGCCCCGCCGTTGCGGATGACGGGCCGATCGAAGGCGAGACGTCGGTCTGCGAGATCATCCGGACCATTCTGGCCCCGCACAGCGATTACGGCCAGTCCGCGCGCATCGTGATCGATTGCGCGCCGATCAGCGTTGGCGCAAAAGCCGCGACAAGCCTCACGCTCGTCCTGCATGAGCTTGCGACCAATGCATCGAAATACGGCTCGCTCTCCGTTCCGCACGGCCATCTCACGATATCCTGCTGGCAGGATGGAGAGACCATGTCGCTGGTGTGGCTGGAGACGGATGGGCCGCTCATCGAGTCCCTGCCGACAACCAAGGGCTTCGGCTCGCAGCTCGCGCGCAAGAGCGTGACCGATCAGCTGGGTGGCACGATCCATTGCGACTGGCGGCGCGAAGGGCTGCGCGTCGAGCTGCGGATTCCGTTGAGCCAGCTGTCCCGCTGACCCACGAATGAGAAAGGCGGCTGTTAAGCCGCCTTCTTCTGATAATCCTTCACATCCGAGAACTGGATGCCCTTGTAGCGGTCCATCTCGTATTGAAGATTGAAGGCATTGGCCGCCATGAACACGGGCGCCTCGTCGAGATCGCGCGCCATGGATGACAGGTGGCTCTCGATGAACTTGTCGAGTTCCTTCGGATCGTCCGCCGTGATCCAGCGGCAGATGGAGAAGCGCGTCGGCTCATAATCGATCGGCAGGCCGTACTCGGCGCTCAAGCGTTCCTTCAGCACGTCGAGCTGCAGCGCGCCGACGACGCCGACGATGGCGCCGGAGCCGTCCTGCGGAATGAAGAGCTGCACGACGCCCTCCTCCGCCATCTGCTGCAGGGCCTCGCGCAGCTTCTTCGCCTTCATCGCATCCTGCAGCTTGATGCGGCGCAGGATTTCAGGCGCGAAGCTCGGCACGCCGCGGAACACGATGTCCTCGCCTTCCGTGAGCGTATCGCCGATGCGCAGCGTGCCGTGATTGGGGATGCCCACCACGTCGCCGGCCCAGGCTTCGTCCGCAATCGCGCGGTCCTGCGCGAAGAAGAATTGCGGCGTGTTGAGACTCATGGGCTTGCCGGTGCGAACCAGCTTCGCCTTCATGCCGCGCTGGAGCCTGCCGGAGCAGATGCGCATGAACGCGATGCGGTCGCGATGGTTCGGGTCCATGTTCGCCTGGATCTTGAAGACGAAGCCGGTCATGCGCGCTTCACCCGCTTCCACGAGGCGCTTGTCGGATTCCTGCCCGCGCGGCGGCGGCGCATATTCGCCCAGCGCATCGATGAGATCGCGCACGCCGAAATTGCGCAGAGCCGAGCCGAAGAACACGGGCGTCAGGTGGCCTTCGCGGAAGGCTGCGAGATCGAACGGCTTGCACGCTTCCTGCGCCAGCATCACCTCGTCCTGCCAGGCATCCACTTCATGGGACGGCAGAAGATTCAGAAGCTTCGGATCGTCGGGGCCGGAGACCGGCGTCGGCTCGTCGTCGGTGTCGATGCGGCGCACCACGTTGCGGCGCAGATCGAAGGTGCCGGCGAAGCTCTTGCCCTGGCTGATCGGCCAGGTGATGGGAGCGGTGTCCAGCGCCAGCGTCTTCTCGATCTCGTCGAGCAGGTCGAAGGGGCTGCGCGCCTCGCGGTCCATCTTGTTGATGAAGGTCACGATGGGAATGTCGCGCATGCGGCACACTTCGAAGAGCTTGCGCGTGCGCGCCTCGATGCCCTTCGCGGCGTCGATCACCATGATGGCCGAGTCCACCGCGGTGAGCGTGCGGTACGTATCTTCCGAGAAGTCCTCGTGACCCGGCGTGTCGAGCAGGTTGAAGACGCAGCCGCCGTACTCGAAGGTCATCACAGAGGTCACGACCGAGATGCCGCGCTCCTTCTCGATGCCCATCCAGTCGGAGCGGGTCGAGACGCGGTTCTTCTTGGCCTTCACCTCGCCCGCGAGCTGGATCGCGCCCCCGAACAGCAGCAGCTTCTCGGTGAGCGTGGTCTTACCCGCGTCGGGGTGGGAGATGATCGCAAAAGTGCGGCGGCGGCCCACTGGGGCCGGAAGATCGGTCATGGCTCTCAGGTTCTTGAAACGCGGTGGGGGACAGAACGCCGCAGCGCCCTGCCCTTTCGTTGGCTTCTTCTGACCCCATATGGGGGTTTCCCGTCAACAGCGAAAGGAGGTGATCCAGTGTCTCATTGTCATAACCTACGGTCCCCGGTTGCCGTGACCTGGATCTTGGCCTCTGCCGAGATTGGTGCGTAAGCACAAAAGTCGCCGGCTCTAACGGGCCGTGGACCCGACAATGGAAAGGCCGCCTCTTGGGCGGCCTTTCTTTTTTGATTTCATTGGATTTTCTCAAGCCCCGAGAAGCTTGCCCGTCCGCTTGGCTTTGGTGCCGGCTACCTTGGCGAGGCGCATGCCTTGCGTGGCGAAGCGCAGGGAAATCCGGGCGAACATCAGCCCGTCCGTGGGCGATTTTGCCTGCGTCACCGTGCCTGTCACGGGCTCCACGATCTCGGCGATCACATCGCCCGCCTTCACCCGGTCACCAGGCTGGGCATGGAACACCACGATGCCGGTGGCGGGCGCCGGAACGGGCTCGGAGGCCGCCAAAGGCGTTGCCGCGCAGAGCGCTTCCGGAAGGCGCGGCGCATCGCCCGCGATGATCCCGCGCAAAGTCAGGTAATCGATGAGCGCACCTGCGTCCTTACTCCCGAGCTCATGGTTCACATCCCGCTCGCCCCGGAATTCGAGGGTCGTGGAATGGCAGGAGAACGGGATCGGGTGATCCTTGAAGCGCTCGGCCAGCTCCGCCCAGGGGCGGCTGCAGGCCTCGTCGAACGGGTCGTCGCCCGATTCATCCGCCAGCAGGTATGCCCGAGCGCCGATAAGGCACGAGAGCGGTGCGAATTCCTCGGCCGATTGCGTATGCGTGTAGAGGTGTTCGACGGCCTCGGAGTCGCAATGCATGTCGAGGACGATATCGGCCTGGATGGCCATGCCGAGCAGGGCCTTCTTCAGAATCTCGGTAGGATTGGCCGTGTCCCAGGCCTCCAGTTCGGAACTCAAGGCTTCGCGGACCAGGCGCACATTCGCCTCGGCGTCGCCTGTCAGCTTGCCTTCGATGCGCTCTGCCACTTTGGGCACGAGATAGGGATAGCCCCGGTTGAAGTTGATGCCGTCGGCCAGGTTGAAGCGGCCCACATGGCTGCCCATCACGCGCTGCGCGAGGCCGATGGGATTGGCCACCGGCACCAGCACGATTTCGCCCCTGATCCGGCCTTCCGCCTCCAGCGCGGTCAGACGCTCGCGCAGATGATGGGCCGCCATCATACCGGGGATCTCGTCCGCGTGCAGGGCCGCCTGAATATAGACGAGAGGGCGCGCGCCGGGCTCACCAAAGCGATGGACGTTCAAGGCGATGCTCGCCCCGGGAGCGAGCGGCGAAAGGGCGATCTGTTCTGATTTCATGATGACTTGCGAATGAAGGGAAGGCGCCTAGCGGCGCGACGCCTTCTCTTTAAAGCTGTCTGGCTGGAAACCAAACCCTGCTTTTACGCCGCGCTCCACCCTTGCGACTGAAACACGAAATGCTGCGGATTCGTCACCAGGGCCGCCAAGCCCTGAAGCGCCGGCTCGGGATTGATGATCACATAGGCCGGAACCTTCCTGGCCCAATCCTGATGCGGCGCCTTGCGGTTGAAGGCCTCCCGGAAACCGCCGTTCTGGAGGATGTCCACCATGCGCGGCGCGATGCCGCCCGCGATGAAGACGCCACCGGAGGATTCGAAAGTGAGCGCGAGATCGCCCGCATAGCGGCCGAGCCAGCGGGAGAATAATTCGAGGGCGGCTTTCGCCAGTTCATCCCCCTGGCGGGCGGCATCCAGAACGTCGTTCGGCCGGGTGAAGGGGCACTCCACGCAGCGATATGCGGCCAGCGCCTTCACGATGCGAAACAGCCCTGGGCCTGACAGCACGACCTCGCCGGAAACTCGCCCGTCGAGCCGCTCCAGATGCGGCCAGAGCGCGGTCTCTTCCTCGTTGGCGGGGCCGAATTCCATATGCCCTGCCTCGGTAGCGAGAATGGCGAAACGGCCATCCACGGGCACGATGGCGCCGGCACCCAGCCCCGTGCCCGGACCCAGCACCACGCGCGCGCCATGCCCGGCAGGCGCAACATTGCCGAGGGGGGCAAGATCGCCGCGCTCCTCGCTCAGCACGGTCACGGAGGCCGCGACGGGCGTGTAATCATTGACGAGGGAAACCCGCTCGAGGCCCAGTGCCTTGCCGATAGCCTCGGCGTCGATCATCCAATGGGCGTTGGTGAGGCGGATGGCGGGCGAGTCCACGCGGGTCGCGACCGCGATCATGGCGGAGCGGGGAGCCGCACCCTCATAGCCTTCGAGGGCGATCCTGATCGCCTCGATGGGGCTCGGTGTCTGCGCCGTCAGTGTACGCGGCAAAAGCTGAACGGGCTCTCCAGGCGCCGGCAGAACGGCAAAGCGCGCATTGGTGCCGCCGATATCCCCGAGCAGAACAGGAAATGCAAACATCGAGAGAGCCTCTCGCCCTTTCCGCCCTCAATGGAGCTCATTCTTAACTCACGCATCGTTCGGATCGGAACCAGCGGTCCGCGCCAGCGAAAACCGGAGCCACTTTTCCGCACGATGCGCTAAAACGCTTCTTCCCAACTCCGGCTCAGGCGAACGGCAGAATTGATGAGCCCCACCATGGAATAGGTCTGGGGGAAATTGCCCCACAATTCGCCGGTCGTGAAGTCGGCATCCTCGGAAAAGAGGCCGAAGGAATTGCGCAGGCTCAAAATGTGCTCGAACAACTCTTTCGCCTCTTCCTTACGCCCGATGGCGTTGAGCGCATCCACGTACCAGAAGCCGCAGATCATGAAAGCGGTATGCATGAGCCCGAAATCGTCTTCCACATCATAACGCAGCAGAAGATCGCCGCGCCGCAGGGACTTGCCCACCGCATCCACCGTGGCGATGAAGCGCGGATCGTCGGGTTTCACGAAATTGAGTTCGGAGAGCAGCAGCAGGGTAGCGTCCAGGTGGTCGCCGTCGAAGGAGGAGACGAAGGTGCCCTTCTCCTTGTTGTAGGCGCGCGTGTCGATGATCCGGTGCATCCGGTCCGCATTCTCGCGCCAGAAGGCCGCGCGGTCCTCGCGTCCCATGGCCAGGGCGACCTTGGTGAGCCGGTCGCAGGCCGCCCAGCACATCACACTCGGAAAGGTATGAACGGCGGCCTTGGTGCGAAGCTCCCAGGGTCCCGCATCGGGCTGATCGAACACCTCGATGGCGCGATGCCCCAGCTTCTCGAGATGCGCGAACAGGGCGCGGTTACCGACGGGGCGGATCATGCGCTTGTCGAGGAAGGCGTGGACCGAGGCCAGCACGATGCTGCCATAGGCGTCGTTCTGGATCTGCGTGTAGGCTGCATTGCCCACGCGCACCGGCCCCATGCCGCGATAGCCCGCGAGCGCCGTCGCCTCGCGCTCTTCCAGATCGGGCGAGCGCGTGATGCTGAAGAGCGGCGGCATGTCCTTCTGGTCGGGGATGGCGTCCATATCGTCGACGATGTTGGTGATGTAGGTGAGGTATTCCTCCATCGTCTTCGTGGTGCCGAGGCGGTTCAACGCCTGGATCACGAAATAGGCGTCCCGCAGCCAGCAATAGCGGTAATCCCAGTTTCGCTTCGTGTGCGGCGCCTCGGGCACAGAGGTGGTCAATGCCGCGACGATGGCGCCCGTCTCCTCGTAGTTGCAGAGCTTGAGCGTGATGGCGGCGCGGATCACCGCCTCCTGCCAGTCGAACGGGATCGAGAGCGAGCGCACCCAATCGCGCCAGAAGCCCACCGTGCTGTCGAGGAATTCGCGCGCCGTGGAATCCGCCTCCGAGCGCAAAGGCTCGTCCTCGCCGAAAAAGAACGACAAGGGCCGCTCGACCACGAAGAAGCGCTCGTCCTGCACGTAGGAGATCGGCGCGTCGGTGGTGAGGCGCAGGGAATAATCGGGGCCGACGAAGCGCAGATGGTTGCTGCCACGGGTCATCTCCGGCGGGCAGGAACCCCAATCGTAATGAGGCCGCAGCCGCACGCGGATGCGCGGACGGCCCTTCACCGGCGTGATGCGGCGGATCAGCATGGGCGGGCGGAACGTGCGGTCGAAATGCTTGAAGCGTGGCGCGAAATCCGTGATCTCGACGATGTTGCCGTAAGAATCGGTCATGCGAGAGAGAAGAACGGCCGTGTTCTCGATATAGCTCTGCTCGCAGCTGACCATGCCCACCATGTCGATGGCGAAAACGCCGCGCTGCTCCTCATCCGAACGGCCTTCAGGACAATCGAGTAGGGCCGAAAAAACCGGATCGCCGTCGATGCGGGGAAAGCAACTCCAGACGATCTGCGCGCGGCGGTCGACCAGGGCGGAGATCATGCAATTGCCGATCACGGCAAGATCCAGGGAACTCATGTCGTCATTCATCCATCGTGAAAGGGAGGGCGCCCTCGAAAGCCCACATGGACAGGCAATGTCGCAAATCGGCAGGCGTTCCCAGGCGAACCTTGGCGACCGTGTCTCCCGCGCCGATGCGGATGGACAGGCCCCCATGGGCATTTACCGTCTTGAATCCGTTTTCGTCGGTCAAGTCGTCTCCCACAAAAATCGGCTTGCGGCCTTTGTATGGCGGCTCGTGCAGGAAGCGCTCGATCACTTTGCCCTTTCCCGCCGCCGAGGGCAGAATTTCGGCAACGGCTTTGCCGTGCTGGACGCGATACTCGCTGCCCAGCGCCTCCACGGCGGCATGGGCCGTGGC
Source organism: Microvirga sp. (assembly GCA_041913065.1). GTDB lineage: Bacteria > Pseudomonadota > Alphaproteobacteria > Rhizobiales > Beijerinckiaceae > Microvirga. Next base: position 179,729 of record JAYSGD010000003.1, read on the forward strand.
AAGGGCGAAATCCTTCTCCTGCGGGGCGAGCCGCCAATGGATCGCCACCGAGCAGCCCTTGTCCTCGATCAGCACGCCTGCTTTCCCGGCCACGATCTCCTGGAGCCGCCCGACCATGCGCCGCAGTTGCGGATGATCGTCCGGATCGCACAGATGAAGCTCGCCTCTGATACGGTGCTCCAATCCATGAAGGCCCGCGATGTCGTAAAGATTTGGCGAGAGGCGGCTGTCGAGAAACGATACGGGCCTACCGCTGATGATGGCGACAGCACCGTTCAGCCGCTCCTGCAACCGCGTGAGGATGCCCGGCAGTGCAGGATCGACGGCAACGGCATCGGGCCGCTCCACGATATCGACGAGCGTGCCGTCGAAATCGAGGAAGAGCGCGTAAGTGTTGTCCAATTCATTATCAGGAATGTTCACGGCTTGAGACTCACGCATTGGCGGCCGCCCGTCTCCTGCCCGACGCGATCAGGCGCTTGATGCGCTGCCGTTTGCGCAGGCGCGACGCGGCGAGCAGCATCTGTCCCGCCCAGCGATAGACGTTGCGCTCCTTCACTTGATCGCGCATCAGGCGCATGCGCTCGCGCTGCTCGCCCTGCGGCATGGTCAGCGCGCGGTTGATGGCCTGGCCCATGGCATGGGCGTTGTAGGGGTTCACGATCAAGGCTTCCGACAATTCGCGCGACGCGCCGGCGAAGGCGGAGAGAATGAGCACGCCTTCCTCATCGTCGCGCGCGGCCACGAATTCCTTGGCGACGAGATTCATGCCGTCATGCAGGCTCGACACGATGCAGAGATCCGCAGCGCGGAACAGTTCGAAGACTTCGTCGGGCTCGTGATGGCGAATGAGCAGCTTGATCGGCTCATAGCCCTCTCTGCCGTGACGCTCGTTGATATCCCGCGCCAGCGCCTCCGCTTCTTCCTGGAGCTGCCGGTAATTGGCGAGCTTGCTTCGCGTGGGCGCCGCGACCTGGATGAAACAGAAATTGCCGTGCCATTCGGGATGCTCGGCGAGCAGCGCGTCGATGGCCTGCATGCGGTCGAGAATGCCCTTGGTGTAGTCGAACCGCTCGATGCCCACGCCGATACGCATGTCCTGCGCAAGGCCGAGACGCTCGCGCACGGCACGCCTGCATTCCTCGACGGGCTTCTGCCCTTCGAGCGCGGTCGGCGGCCATTCGATGGAGATCGGATAGGGCCGGATCAACGTCTCCTCGCCGCCGAAGGTGACGCCGTCGCGCTCGCGGTCGATGCGACTTTCAACGTAGGAATCCACGGCATCGAGGAAGTTGTTGCAATGGGCCTGCGTGTGGAAGCCGAGGATCGACGAGCCGAGCAATCCGTCGATGATTTCCTCACGCCAGGGGCAGATGCCGAAGGTCTCGGCATTCGGCCACGGAATATGCCAGAAGGTCACGATGGTCGCCTGCGGCAGCCGGTTGCGGATCATGCGCGGCAGCAGACCGAAATGATAATCCTGAACCAGGATGATCGGATCCTCGCGCTTGGCCTCAGCCACGATGGCATCGGCGAATTTTTCGTTCACGGCCCGGTAGTACTGCCAATCCTGCTCACGGAAGATCGGCCGCACGAAGGCGATGTGGCACAGGGGCCAGAGGCCTTCATTGGCCGCGCCGTAGTAATAGCCGTCCTGCTCCTCGTCCGTCAGCCAGACGCGGCGAAGCGTGTAGGAGGGATGGCTCGGCGGCACCGGCACGCGGTCGGCGGAATCCACCACATCGCGATCCGCCGTTCCGCTGCCATGAGCCACCCATGTGCCGCCGCAGGCGCGCACTACCGGTTCGAGGGCGGAGACGAGGCCGCTCGCGGGGATCTGCAACGTGATGCGTCCGTCATCGGTCTTGTTGTGGATGTAGGGCTCGCGGTTCGACACCACGATCACTTCCGATCCCGACAATTCGTTCGAGAGCGCGGCGCGCAGCGTATCCGGGCTCCAATCGGTATGGGCCGCGTCGATGGTGCGGCGCGAGGCTTCGAGTTCCTGGAGCACGTCACGGATCTCCTGGCCGAGCGGAATGATGTTTTCCTGCTCGGGCGTCGCGACCGTGCCGGAGCGCGCGCTCTCCAGGGCCTGACGGATGGAGGCGAGCCAGCGCCGCATGATGAGAGCCGCGATCATGGCGGCCAGGGCGGCGGCGCCGAAGGCCACGCCGGCAAGCGCCAGGAACAGGTAGTTCCGCGCCTCTCCGCCGCGCCGGTCGGAATAGGTCAGGTCATGCAGGACGACGAGGTGCCCCACGCGCCCCGCTACGGTCAGCGGAAACGAGCTGACCAGAATGTCGCCCGTCTCGCCGGCGAAGGAGGAGAAGCTTTCCGTGTTGGCGCGGGCCGCCTTGTCGCAGGTGAAGGTCGAAGGCATGTTGCGAGACGGGTAGCGCAGTTGGTCGCCGTCGCAATAGCCGATGGCGAGCACCCGCTCGTCCGAGGCGATACGCTCGAAAAGAGCGCCGATTTGGGCACCGTCGTTGCTCGCGATGAGGCCGGCGACCTGATCGCGGGCCGAGTTGAACACCAGGCGGGCCCGTAACTCCACGTCCCGGCGCGTCCATTGCTCCACGAAGGATGTCGCGAAGGGCAGGACGGCCAGAATGACAATGGCGGCGACTAGCAACGCGATGCCGCCAAATCGAAAGATAATTCTCAAACCTCTATGTCCTCAAGATTTTCCGGTCTTGAACGGCTAAGCTTCAACTCCCGGTCGGCCTCGAAGTTTCGCTTTACGCCCGGACACCGGGAGGGGAAGGCGGCGTCCGCTTCTGTTTATGGGTTCCCGATGGCAAGTTTCCAGGTTCCAACGGCAGGATGCAAGGCTAAGCTTCTGTTCGTGCATGGAAAATAAAAACGCCGCCAGCATGCCTGCCGGCGGCGTTCGGTTTGTAAAACAGTCAGGCGAGAGAAATCAGTGCTCGCGGAAGGCGCGGGCGATCTGCTCCTGCATGGGCTTGAAGAAGTATTCGAACGGGGTTCGCTCGTTGACCTGGACGAAGACTTCGGCCTGCATGCCTGCGATGAGGTGCAGGTTCTCCAGGCGCTTGATCTCTTCCGGCGGCAGGTCCACCCGGATCGTGTAGAAGGACATGCCGGTCTGCTGGTCGCGGGACACGTCCGCCGAGATGCGGCTGACGGTGCCGTGCAGGTCGGGCATGTTGCGGGCGTTCGAGGCATGAACCTTCACGGTCGCCTTCTGGCCGAACTTCACCTGGTCGATCTCGTTCGGCAGCACGCGGGCTTCCAGCTGGAGCTTGTCGTTCGTGGGAACGATCAGCATCACCGGCTCGGCCGGCGAGATGACGCCGCCGATCGTGTGAACGTTCAGCTGGTGCACATAGCCGTCGCTCGGGGCGCGAAGATCCGTGCGCTTGAGCTGGTCCTCGGCGGCCACCTTGCGCTCGGTGTACTCGGCGACCTTGCCTTGCATCTCGCGCAGTTCCTGCATCGCCTCGGCGCGCATCTGCTCATCGATCTGGATGATCTGGAACTCGGTCTCGGCGATGCGGCTCTCCGCCTGGGCGACGGCCGCGACCAGCTGGCCGCGCGCGCCTTCGATATTGGCCGCGTCACGCTCGAGAGCGTTCAGGCGGGGCAGCTGCACCAAGTTCTTCTCGTAGAGCTCGCGGACGCCCTTGAGCTCCTCGACGATCAGCTCGGCCTCGCGGGCCTTGGCCGCCTGCTGGGCCTTGAGACCGTTGATCTCGTCCTGCGACTGGGCGATGCGCTTCTTGAGCTGGTCCTTCTGCGCGTCGCGGGCTGCGCGACGGGCCTCGAACAGGGTGCGCTCGGAAGAGACGATCTTCTGAACGGCCGGATCGTTGAGGCGGTTCGCGAATTCGACCGGCATCTGGATCTGGCTCGCGCCATCCCGCTCCGCTTCGAGGCGAGCCTGACGGCCCAGATACTCGTCGAGCTGCTTGGCGACCACCTGGAGGTTGGCGCGGGTCAGCGTCTCGTCGAGGCGGACCAGGAGGTCGCCTTCCTTGACGCGCTCGCCTTCCCTCACCTTCAGCTCGCCGACGATGCCGCCGGTGGAGTGCTGGATCTTCTTGACGCTGTTGTCGACCACGAACTGGCCGCCCGCAACCACGGCACCCGAGAGGGTGGAGGTCGCGGCCCAGAGGCCGATCGTGCCGCCGAACAGGGCGATCATGGCCATGCCGGCGATGGTGGACTGACGAAGAACCTGCTGATGCAGCGAGGGCTTCGGAGCCTGATTCGGAAGGACCAACATTTAACCAACCTCCCGCAGGCTCGAAGCCTGCGCCTGCGCTGCTGCCGGGGCCTGCTGCGGACGTGCCGCGGCAGGAGCCTGGGCCGGAGCCGTAGCATTGCGTTTCATCACGCCCTGCAGGACCTCGTCCCGCGGGCCGAAGGCGCGGATGCGGCCTTCTTCCATGATGGCGACCTGATTGACCTGGCCGAGAGCGGCCGGGCGGTGAGTGATGACGATGACGATGCCGCCGCGCTGGCGAACCGCGAGGATCGCCTGGTTGAGGGCCTCGTCGCCGGCGCCGTCGAGGCTGGCATTCGGCTCGTCGAGCACGACCAGAAACGGGTTGCCGAAGAGGGCGCGAGCGAGCGCCACGCGCTGGCGCTGACCGCCCGAGAGGGACGCGCCGCTCTCGCCGATCCTGGTGTCGTAGCCGTCCGGCAGGTTGAGGATGAGCTCATGGGCGCCGGCGGTCTTGGCAGCGGCGATCACGTCCTCCGGCTTGGCGTTCGGCTTGAAGCGGGCGATGTTCTCGGCGACGGTGCCTTCGAACAGTTCCACATCCTGCGGCAGGTAGCCGATATTGGGGCCCAGGTGATCGGGCTCCCATTGGTCGAGGGCCGCACCGTCGAGGCGGATCTCGCCGCGCAGGGTCGGCCACACGCCGACCAGGGCGCGGGCGAGGGTCGATTTGCCTGAAGCGCTGGGGCCGATGAGGCCGAGGCCCTGGCCAGCCTTGAGCTGAAGCGCGGCGCCCTGGACGACCGGCTGGGTCGAGCCGGGAGGCCCCACATAGATGTCCTCGACGGCCAGGGCCTGCTTCGGCGCGGGCAGCGGCATGCGCTTACCCTGCGCGGGCACGATCGACATGATGTGCTGCAGGCGGCGATAGGCCTGGCGGGAGGCGGTGAAGCCCTTCCAGTGCGCAACCGCGATTTCGATGGGCGCGAGAGCGCGGGACATGAGGATCGAGCCGGCGATCATGAGACCGCCCGACATCTGGCCTTCGATCACCAGCAGGGCGCCGAGGCCCAGGATGCCCGACTGAAGCACCATGCGGAACACCTTGGCGAAGGCGCTGATGCCGGCGGAGGACTCGCTGGCGGCAAGGCCGTCGTTGACGTGGCGCACATGCACCTCGTCATAGCGCTTGGCGAGGAAGCCGAGCATGCCCAGCGCGCGGATGGCTTCCGCGTTGCGGCGGCTGGTCTCGGCCATGGCCTGACGCTCGGCACCGCTCTTGGTCACCTCGTAGGAGGGGGCCTTGCTCTTGGCGTCGGTATAGATGGTCAGGCCGACGATGCAGATGCCACCGATGACCGACATGACGCCGACCCAGGGGTGGATCATGAAGCAGCCGATGAGGAAGATCGGCATGAACGGCATGTCGAAGAGGGCTGTGGGGCCGAGGCCCGACAGGAAGCCGCGGATCGTGTCCACGTCGCGAATGGGCTGCATGCTCTCGGCGGACTTGGCGCCCTTCAGCGGCATGGTGGCCACGAGGTCGAACACGCGCGGCGCCAGGATTTCGTCGAACCGGGCGCCGATGCGCGCCAGCATCTTGCCGCGCAGCATGTCGAGGCCGCCCGAAAGGGCATAGGCCGCCAAGGCGAGGAGCGAGAGGCCGATCAGGGTCGGGATGCTCCGGCTCGACAGCACCCGGTCATAGACCTGAAGCATGTAGATGGAGCCCGTGAGGGCCAGGATATTCACTACGGCCGAAAAGACCGCGACGCCGGTGAAGGACGGAAAACACGTTTTAAGAGCGTCTTCGACCTCTGTGCTGTCTTCCCGATTTCTCGATGCCTGCTTCATGTTCTTCTTTCCATCGGTGGGTCGGCTTCTCGGACCCATCGTCGAGTTGCAGTACCAACATGCCAGGTTATATCCTAGCACGAGGTTACCCGTCTTGCGACGGTTTCGATGTCGGGCTTTGGACCGCAAGCCATCCTAGCAGGAAACTGCCGGATTGAGGTGGAAAATTCCCACGATTCTTACGGATTATAGTTGCCCCCAAAGTCGGCGCCTTCCGTTACGCCATCCTCTTTAGTAACCCTATTCAATGTAACTATGTCAACAAAAAGACTCGTCAAACACGGAAGTAAATTTTCTTACTATCTATTTGGAGAGGTACGTAACTCTGCCGTAACGTAACTCGGTATTCTTAAAGGTAACGCTTCGGTAAATATTTATAGTTAAGCGGATGTGACCGACAAATGAGGTCGCATTATGGAAAAGCACGACAGCCTCCAGGCCCCTGCCGCTGCCCTTGAGAAGGAAACAGAATCACCTGCAGGCGCCATCCAGATCGACCCTGCGGCAAACGCCGCGCTCGAGGAGGCGATCAGGAGCGCGAAGGCTGGCCTGAAGCCCGTTCCTCCGGTCGCTCCGGTCACGGCGGCGGAAGCGGCAGCCCCTCATTTCACTCCCCGGCCCCGATCCGCGTTCCTGCACCGCGCCGCCCAGGCGGCGGCTGCGGTTCTTCTGATCGGCGCAGGCTGGCTCGCCTCCTATATGGGAACCCTCGGCAACCGGGAGGCCATCGAGCGCCTCGCGGCCGAGACGGCCCGCAGCCAGGAGGTCCTGGCCCGCCTCACCAGCGACCTCGATTCGCTGAAGGGCACCATGGCCTCCTATAGGGACGTGAATCACACCGCCTCGACCACCTCAGCCGCCGATCGGGCCAAGCTCGTCGAGAAGGTGGAGCGTCTCGCCATCGCCCTGCAGGAGCCCGGCAAGAAGTTCTCCGCTCTCGAAGCGCGCTTCGACAAGTTCGAGGGGCAGATCACGACGACCCTGAACAACCTCAGCGCCAAGCCCACGGTCACGGCGGCCGCTGCTCCTGCCGCCGCAGAGAGCAACCGGAAGACCGAGCCGGTGGACGGATGGGTGCTGCGCGAGGTCTATAACGGCTCCGCCCTAGTGGAGAGCCGCAACCGGAGGCTTTACGAGGTCATGCCCGGCGGCATGCTCCCAGGTGTTGGCCGCGTGGAATCCATCGAGCGCCGCGGCGCCCGCTGGGTGGTCCTGACCGACAAGGGCTTCATCGGCACCTATCGGTAAGACTCAGCGCGGGATGGTCCACCTCAACCCGTAGACCAGCGCCGCGAAGACAGCGAGGCTCGCCACGTAGATGAGCACGAACCAGAGGAGGCGCCTGGCGCGCCCCTCGCGGGCTACAGCATCGGACCCAAAAGTGGATTTGCACTTTTGAGACAAATCCGATGCTTTTTTCTTGAATAAGAGCATCGTTCGAGCGGAAAACCGGATCCACTTTTCCGTACGATGCTCTGTATGCGGTTCGGCCTGCATCAGTGATACCCGTATCCGCCGCCCTTGATCTCCTCAGCCACCTTTCCGCGGAACACGTAATAGGCATAGGCCGTGTAGGCGAAGGTGAGCGGCAGCACGATGGCGAAGCCGACCAGGGCGAAGAGCTGAGATTTCACCGTGTTCGCCGTATCCCAGATCGTCAGGCTCGGCGGCACGAGGTAGGGAAACAGGCTGACGCCGAGGCCGAGATAGCCGAGCAGGAACATGGCGATGGCCAGGAAGAACGGCCGCACATGCCTTCCCTCCTCCAGGTCGCGGAACAGACGATAGGCCGCATAGGCCGTGATCAGCGGAATCGGCGCGAGGAATGCGATGTTGGGCCAGGTGAACCAGCGCAGCTCGATCTGCCTGCCGAGGAATGGCACCCACGCGGAGACGATGGCCATGGAGACGATGGTCGCGATCAGGAACCGCACCGCCAGGCGCCGCGCCCAGATCTCCAACTCGCCGGTGGTCTTCATCACGCACCAGGTGGCGCCGAGAAGCCCGTAGCCGAAGATCAGGCTGATGCCGGTGACAACGCTGAACGGGGTGAGGAAGTCGAACGTGCCGCCGGTGAACTGGCGCCCATCCGTGGAGAAGCCCTGCACGAAGGCGCCGAGCACCATTCCCTGGAAGAATGTCGCGGCCAGCGAGCCGAAAAAGAAGGCGTTGTCCCACAGAAACTTCGAGCGCTCCGACTTGAAGCGGAATTCGAAAGCGACGCCTCGAAAGATGAGCGCGATCAACATGAGCGTGATCGGCACGTAGAGCGCCGGCATCATCACCGCGTAGGCGATGTGGAAGACCGCGAAGAGACCGCCGCCGCCGAGAATGAGCCATGTCTCGTTGCCGTCCCAGATGGGCGCGACCGAGAACATCATGCGGTCGCGCCAGTTGTCGCTTTTCGCCGCCTTGAAGAGAATGCCGACGCCGAGATCGAACCCATCGACGATGACATACATGGCCACCGCCACCGCGATCAGCCCGGCCCAGATCAGCGGCAGCCAGAAAGCGAGACCTTCATATTCCATTCCGAAACCGAACATGATCCTCGCCTCCTACCGCGTCAGCTCTGCACGATGCCCGGGCTCGCCTTCGAGCCCCTCGGATGGCACGGAGAATGGGCGCTTGGCCTTTCTCCGGAGATCGCCCTCGTCCGGCATCTGCTCCACGGAATCGGGTCCGCGCCGCAGGAGCTTGGCGAGGTAATACGAGCCGAAGCCGAACACGAAGGCATAGACCACCATGAAGGTGACGAGCGATGCGCCGACCGCGCCCGCCGTGACCGGCGACACCGCATCGGCCGTGCGCAGATGTCCGTAGACTACATAGGGCTGACGGCCGATCTCCGCCGTGAACCAGCCGAACAGCACCGCGCCGAAGCCTGAAGGCGTCATGAGCATGGTGGCGGTAAGGAACGTTCTGTTGGTGAACAGTGTGCCCTTGTAGCGAAGATACAGGCTCCACAAGCCGATGCCGAGCATGGCGAAGCCGAGGCCGACCATGATGCGGAACGAGAAAAACACCGGCCAGACCGGCGGACGCTCGTCGGGCGGAACCTCCTTGAGCCCAGGCACCACGCCATCGAAAGCGTGCGTGAGAACCCAGCTGCCGATCTTCGGAATCGCGATCTCGAAACGGTTCGTCTCGTTGACCTCGTCGGGGATCGCGAAGAGGCGAAGCGGCATGTTGTCCATGCGGTCCCAGTTGCCCTCGATCGCGGCAAGTTTCGTCGGCTGATATTTGAGCACCCCGAGCCCGTGCAGATCGCCGATGACGATCTGCACGGGCACGAAGATCGCGGCGAACCAGAGCGCCATCGACATCGAACGGCGCGAGGCGGCGAGCTTCGCCTCCGGCGCATCATGAGGATGGCGCAGCAGCATCCAGGCCGACATGCCCGCCACCGCGAACGCCGTCGTGATGTAGCAGCCGAGAACCATGTGCGCGTAGCGCAGGGGGAACGACGGATTGAAGACGATCTCGAACCAATCGACCGGCACCATCTTGCCGTTCTCGATGGCAAAGCCTGTGGGCGTCTGCATCCAGGAATTCACGGAGAGAATCCAGAAGGCGGAGATCAGCGTGCCCAAAGCCACCATGCAGGTGGCGAAGAAATGCAGCCGGTTCCCGACGCGCTCCCAGCCGAAGAGCATGATGCCGAGGAAGGAGGCCTCGAGGAAGAACGCGGTCAGCACCTCATAGGCCATCAGCGGGCCCACCACGTTGCCGGCGATTTCGGAGAAGCGCGACCAGTTGGTGCCGAACTGGTAGCTCATGACGATGCCCGACACGACGCCGAGGCCGAAGGACACGGCGAAGACCTTCACCCAGAACCGGAAGAGATTGCGATAGAGCGGGTTGCCCGTGCGCAGCCAGTTGAATTCGAGGGCGGCGAGCCAACTCGCGAGACCGATGGTGAAGGCCGGGAAGATGATGTGAAAAGCTATCGTGAACGCAAATTGGATGCGCGACAGCATCAGGGCATCAAGTTCCATACCGCTTCCCCTTCACCATACCCTCGTGCTTTTAGGGCACCCACAGGGGTTAGACCAGAGGTTGGCGGCTGTCGGCAGGCCGTAGGCCCTCAGCGCCATCCGCCACGGACGGCTTCATTTCCGGCAGGAGAAGGGCGGAAAGGTGCTTGCCGTTCCCGCATTCATCGCCGCCACGACCATCATGTTCGCGAGGTCGAACTCTTCGGTGGAGCGGGGGCAGACATCGCCTTGTGCCGTGCAGCCGGATGCGAGAAAGGCGTCATGACGCTCGAGAAATTCCTGCCCGATGCCTTGCGTGCCGCGCCGTTTCAAGGCTTCGGCCCAAGCCTTCTTGTAGCGCTCGCACTTCACTTCCACCCAGCTTTGCCCGGGATGCTCCTGTGCGTGGCTTGGAAATATTCCGAAAGCGATGACGGCGCTCAGAACGATCGGGAAAGGAAGGCGCATGTGAACCTCGGCGTAGCCGGGCGATGGAGCATGAGCGTGACTGCGTGGTCAAGGCACTTCAGATGCGTGCCTCGGGCTGCGCCTTGCTCTGCCTGCGGGGCGATGTACTGCGCTTCTTGGTCGGCTTGGCCTTCTCCTGCTTCTTGACCTCGCGGGACAGGCGCTCCTGCAGAAGCGTGAGCACCGCCGCCTCCTCTGGCCTCAAGGATGGCAGATCCTCGCGCAGCTCGGTCTCGACCTTGTTCTTGATCTCGATCAGCAGATCGCCGTCAAGATAGCAGGAGAACACCTCGGGATGCACATAGCACTTGCGGCAGATGGTGGGCGTGTTGCCGAGTCTTGCGGCAACCTCCTCGATGGCTGTGCGGATGTTCTTCTTGGCCTTCGCCTCGCTGTCGAACTGCTCAAACTCGGACAGGGCCAATGTCGCGAGCACCGTGCCAGCCCAGGTGCGGAAATCCTTGGCCGTGATGTCGCGTCCGGTGATTTCCTTGAGATAGGCGTTCACATCCGACGAGGTGATCGATTGCCGTTCGCCATCGTCGTCGAGATATTGGAACAGGTCCTGGCCAGGCAGGTCCTGGCAGGCCTTCACGATCCTGGCGACACGGCGATCCTTGACCTGGAGCTTCCAGGTCTTGCCGCTCTTGCCCTTGAACTGGAACCGCAGCTCGCCGCCATTCACCTTTACATGCGGATCGCGCAGGGTCGTGAGTCCGTAGCTCTTGTTCTGCTTGGCGTAATCCTCGTTGCCCACGCGGATCAGCGTGTTTTCGAGAAGGTGCACCACTGTCGCGAGTACCTTCTCGCGGGCTAAGCCGCGCAGGCTCATATGCTCGTCGATGGTCTTGCGGATCGCTGGAAGGCCTTGCGCGAATTCCAGCATGCGCTCGTATTTCGTACTCTCCCGCACCTCGCGGAAGGCGGGATGATAACGGTATTGCTTGCGGCCCTTGGCATCGCGGCCCGTCGCCTGGATATGGCCATTCGCTTTGGCGCAGATCCAGACCTCCGTATAGGCGGGCGGAATGGCGAGCGACCTGATGCGCTTCAACGTCGCCTCGTCCTCGACCTTCTTGCCGTCGGGACGCAGATAGGTGAAGCCCTTGCCGGATTTCCTGCGCCTGATGCCCGGCTCCTCGTCGGAGACATAGAGAAGCCCCACCGTCTCGGCGGCATCGCGGGGATCGACGACATCGGTACTGTTTGAATCGGACAAGATGGTTCGCCTCGAATGAAGAGCAGAACGTCAACCGGAGGAGACGACCCCCGGTTCCCTGCGTGGCGAAGATGCATCCTGCCCTCTCGCTTCCTCTCTCGCTTCTTGGCGGTCATTGCGGATCTTGAACGCCAAGATCGTGCCGCTCAGGCACAGGCTCAGAAGATTGAAGACGATGAGCGGCATGTTGCCGATCAGGAAGCCGTAGGTGGACCAGAGCGTGAAGGCCGTAACGGTGACCATATACATGCGCTTGGAGATCGCGGCCGTATCCCGCTCCCGCCAGGCCTTGAGCACCTGCGGCACGAAACTCGCCGTGGACAGGATGCCCGCAACCGTCGCCAGGATCGTCGGCAGCCATTCACGCATAAGCGTCTCCATGGTCAGGCCACGGCAACGGATAGGGAAAAGGGTGGTTCCCTCGATCCGCAGCGACAGTTAGAAGGGCACGGCAATTTTCATCCGGATGCTCCCTTGTCGCTGACCCCTCTCCCTGAAACCCAGGGCCGCAAGCTCGTCTTCGTCGTCACCGAGGACTGGTTTTTCGTGTCGCATTTCCTGCCCATGGCTAGGGCCGCGCGCGAGCTTGGGCTGGACGTCACCGTGGTGACGCGGGTGCGTGCCCATCGCGAAGCCATCGAGGCGACGGGCGCGAAGGTGATCCCGCTGGAAGCGGAGCGCCGCAGCCTCAACCCCATGGCGGCCGGCTATGCCGCAGGCCAGCTCGCCGCGATCCTGAAGGACGAGAAGGCCGATCTCGTTCATTGCATCGCGCTCAAGAGCATCCTGGTCGGAGGCTTCGCCGCCTCCATGGCCGGTGTCGGACGCCGCGTCTATGCGCTGACCGGCCTCGGCTTCCTGGGCGCAAGAACGGACTTCGTCGGCCGCTGGTCCCAGCGCGCCGTGCGCCTGCTGGTGCGTGGCCTCGCCACGTCCAGGACGCGCTATCTCTTCGAGAACCCCGACGATCCCAAGCTGCTCGGGCTCGATCCGAATGCCTCGAACGTCACCATCGTGGGCGGGGCGGGCATCGACCCCGATATCCTCAAGCCCGCTCCCCTTCCCCCGCAGCCGCCTTTGAAGGTGGCCGTCGTCGCCCGCATGCTCTGGTCCAAGGGCATCGATCTCGCGGTCGAAGCGGTGAAGTCCGCGCGGGCGAAGGGCGCGGATGTGGAGCTGTCGCTCTACGGCGCGCCCGATCCGTCGAATCCCAAGGCCATTCCGGAGGAAACCCTGAAAGGCTGGGCCGCCGAGCCCGGCATTTCCTGGCATGGCCCGACACAGGATGTCGCCGCCGTCTGGCGCGATCATCATGTGGCCTGCCTCCCCTCACGTGGCGGCGAAGGGCTGCCGCGCACCCTGCTGGAAGCCGCCGCCTGCGGCCGTGCGATCATCACCACCGATGTGCCCGGCTGCCGCGCCCTGGTCCGCGACGGCGTGGAAGGGTTCGTGGTGACGCCTGACGATGCGGATGCGTTGTCGAAAGCCCTCATTGCATTGGCAGGCGAGCCGGATCGCGTTGCCCGCATGGGCGAAGCGGCGCGAGCCCGCGTCCTTGACGGCTTCACGGAGCGCCATGTGATGGATGACCTGAAGCGGCTCTACACCTCCCTGCTGCGCCCATGATCAAGGACCCGGTTGCCTTCATCCGCGCCGAGACGCGGCTTCTGCCCGTTCCGCACACGCCCGAGCTTCTCCTGCACGTGGCGGACGAGGCGACGGAACTCTGGCAGCGGACGGAAGAGGAGCTTGGCGAGATCGGCCTGCCGCCGCCCTTCTGGGCCTTCGCCTGGGCCGGCGGGCAGGCGCTCGCCCGCTACATCCTCGACAACTCTGAGGCCGTGCGCGGCAAGCGCGTTCTGGACTTCGCTTCCGGCTCAGGGCTCGTCGCCATCGCGGCCATGAAGGCGGGTGCGACGCAGGTGCTGGCCTGCGATATCGATTCCTTCGCCATTGCCGCGATCAGTCTCAATGCCGAGGCCAATGGCGTCACGGTCACGCCCGTGCAGGCCAACCTGATCGGCCAGGATCTGGGCTGGGACACGGTGCTCGCCGGCGACATCTGCTATGAGCGCGACCTAGCCGAGCAGGTGACGGATTGGCTGCTCGGCCTGAGCCGCCGAGGCGCTACCGTCCTCATCGGCGATCCGGGGCGCAGCTATCTGCCCAAGGACCGCCTGGAACAGCTCGAAATCTATGAGGTCCCCGTGACCCGGACCCTGGAAGATGCCGAGATCAAGAAAACGAGCGTCTGGCGTTTTCGGCATGGTTAATGCCCCGCTCTGCCTGGATTCTTTGCATCTTGGCAAAATTTCCAGCTGCGTTTGCGGCGCGCCGGCTTGATTATGTTTTGATATAAACTATCTTTTCGTGGAGGGTCGTCCTGCGTCGTCCCGTTTCATTCTATTTCGTTCCATTTTTGGCCGTCAGCTTCAGAGCCCCCTTATGACTCAGCCTGTCCTCGATCTTCCTTCCAGCCTTCGCGAAACCGCAAAGTCGATCCGCATCCCGGCGCAAGTTGCGAAAAGCCTCTCTCAGGCGGAAGAGATCTGTAAGGCCCATCGCGCTCGCCTGACGCCGATCCGCCGACGGGTTCTGGAAGCCCTCTACACGGCATCGAAGCCGCTCGGCGCCTACGATCTGGCGGCGATTCTCGCTCCGCAGGGGCGCAAGATCGCCCCCATCACCGTCTATCGCGCCCTCGACTTCCTGATCGAGCAGGGCTTCGCCCACCGCATCGCCAGCCTGAATGCCTATGTCGCCCATGACGGCGAGCCTAACGGCGCCACCCACGCCTTTTTGATCTGCGAGGGTTGCGGCGAGGTGACCGATATCCCCTCCCCCGAAATCGCCCGTACCCTGTCCGGCCTCCTGAAGCAGCACCGCTTCTCCTCGCACGCGAAAGCCCTGGAAATCACCGGCCGCTGCTCCCGCTGCGGATAACCACGCGTGTTCTCTCTGCCTTGCGGGGAGGGTTAGGGCGGGAGTGGTTTGACCGGGTGAGAGATTGAACCAGTCGTGTCATCCCCGGCGGCCCGCAGGGCCGGGAAGGGGATCCACCCACAAGCGCGGCGCTATGGATTCCCCTCCCCTCCGCTACGCTCGGGCCGGGAATGACACTGTGTTGACGCACCGCGTAAATCCCAAAGCCGGTTCCCGCTTTTGGGTCCGATGCTGTACGCCACGCTTGACGGAACGGGGTTTTGGCATCAGCTAAACGGCGGCGGCCATCGTGACCGGCCCCCGTGGATCGCAGCATGTCTTCTTTGTCTTCCCCTGACGCGCCCTGCCTCGAGACCCATGCAGGCCCGAGCCCCCGCCACCGCACGGTGGGCGTGAGGGTAGGCTCCGTCATGGTCGGCGGCGGCGCTCCCATCGTCGTCCAGTCCATGACCAACACGGACACGGCGGATGTGGACGGCACCGTGGCCCAGGTGGCGGCGCTGGCCCGGGCGGGCTCGGAGATCGTTCGCATCACGGTGGACCGCGACGAGGCGGCCGCCGCCGTGCCGAAGATCCGCGAGCGGCTCGACCGGCTCGGCGTGACCGTACCGCTCGTGGGCGATTTCCACTATATCGGCCACCAGCTGCTCGCCGATCATCCGGCCTGCGCGGAAGCCCTCGACAAGTACCGCATCAATCCCGGCAATGTGGGCTTCAAGGAAAAGAAGGACCGGCAGTTCGGCGCGATCGTCGAACAGGCCATCCGCCACGGCAAGGCCGTGCGCATCGGCGCGAACTGGGGCTCCCTCGACCAGGAACTCCTGACCCATCTCATGAACGAGAACGCGGCCTCCGCGAACCCGCGTGATATGCGCTGGGTGACCCGCGAGGCCATGATCCAGTCGGCCCTCCTCTCGGCCACCCGCGCGGAGGAGATCGGCCTCGCGAAGGACCGGATCATTCTCTCGGCCAAGGTTTCCGCCGTTCAGGACCTGATCGCGGTCTACGAGGATCTGGCCCGCCGCTCCGACTACGCGATCCATCTGGGCCTCACCGAGGCCGGCATGGGCTCCAAGGGCATCGTGGCATCAAGCGCGGCCATCGGCATCCTGCTCCAGCAGGGCATCGGCGACACGATCCGCTTCTCGCTGACGCCCGAGCCCGGCGGCGACCGAACCCTTGAGGTCAAGACCGCCCAGGAACTGCTCCAGACCATGGGCTTCCGCACCTTCGTGCCCCTGGTGGCGGCCTGCCCCGGCTGCGGTCGCACGACGTCTTCCGTCTTCCAGGAGCTGGCGCGGGACATCCAGAGCTGGATTTCCACCTCCATGCCCGACTGGAAGCGCACCTATCCGGGCGTCGAGAACCTGAACGTGGCCGTCATGGGCTGCATCGTGAACGGGCCGGGCGAATCGAAGCACGCCAATATCGGCATCTCCCTGCCCGGCACCGGCGAGCAGCCGGCGGCCCCGGTCTTCATCGACGGGAAGAAGGCCCTGACCCTGCGCGGGCCGACCCTCGCCCAGGACTTCCAGAAGATCGTTCTCGACTATATCGAGAAGAATTACGGCCAGGCCGGGCGCGACGCCGCCGAATGAGGCGGTGGAACCCGCGCCGAAATACCGTTTTAAGCTGAGGCGCGATGTGCTAGAGAGCCCGCCGCGCCGGCAGTGACGGTCGCTTGCGCTCTATAGGAAGGGACCGCCCTTCGTCGTCGATGAGAGTGTTCCAACAAGGGCCGTTCGCGGGCTAATCCGCAAAGAAAAGCACACATGGCAGAACAGCAAGTCGCTCCCGGGCACGCCGATTCCGCGGCTCCGGAGGCCAGCACTCCCGAAAGCCACCACAAAGCGAGCTTCTGGACCCTTACTCTCGGAGCCATCGGCGTGGTCTATGGCGACATCGGCACCAGCCCCCTCTACGCCATGCGCGAGACGGTTGCGGCCGCGACCGGCGGCCATCACGGCGTGCCGGTCGACCTGACCCGCGAGCTTGTGATCAGCATCCTGTCCCTGCTGCTCTGGGCGCTGATGCTGACCGTCACCGTCAAGTACGTCGTCCTGCTGCTGCGCGCCGACAACAAGGGCGAAGGCGGGTCGCTCACCCTCGTGGCCCTGACGCAGCTTGCGCTGGGACGCAGAAGCCTTCCCGTGCTCATGATGGGCATGG
This sequence comes from Microvirga sp., assembly GCA_041913065.1. Lineage (GTDB taxonomy): Bacteria > Pseudomonadota > Alphaproteobacteria > Rhizobiales > Beijerinckiaceae > Microvirga. Next base: position 196,548 of record JAYSGD010000003.1, read on the forward strand.
CCGGAGCGGCCCTGTTCTATGGCGATGCCGCGATCACGCCGGCCATCTCCGTGCTCTCCGCCCTGGAGGGTCTGAAGCTCGTTGCACCGGCCTTCGAGGCTTACATCCTGCCGGGCGCGCTCGCGATCCTCATCGCCCTCTTCGCCGTGCAGGCGCACGGCACCGGCAAGGTCGCAGCCCTGTTCGGCCCGCTCACGCTCTTGTGGTTCATCACCATGGCGGGCTTGGGAATCCTGCACATCGCCGACGATTGGGAGGTGCTGCGCGCCTTCAATCCCTATTACGGCGTGCATTTCCTCGTCACCCATCCGGGAACGGCCTTCGCGATCCTCGGCAGCGTGTGCCTTGCCGTGACCGGAGCCGAAGCGCTTTACGCCGATCTCGGCCATTTCGGACGCAGGCCGATCCGCATGGCCTGGGGCACGGTCGTGTTTCCGGCGCTCGCCCTGAACTATCTCGGCCAGGGCGCTCTCGTTCTGTCGAACCCCGAATCCATCGCCAATCCGTTCTTCCTGCTGGCGCCGCCTTGGCTCCTGCTGCCTCTCGTGATCCTCGCGACGCTCGCCACCATCGTGGCGAGCCAGGCGGTGATCACCGGCGCCTATTCGCTCACCCGTCAGGCGATTCAGCTGGGCCTGCTGCCGCGCCTGGATGTGCGCTTCACGTCGGAAACCCATCAGGGACAGATCTATCTGCCCCGCGTGAACTGGCTGCTTCTCGCCGCCGTCGTCACGCTGGTCGTTCTCTTCGGGTCGTCGAGCAACCTTGCCAGCGCCTACGGCATCGCCGTGTTCGGCACCATGGTCGTCACCACGCTGCTCGCCTGTGTCGTGATCAGCCGCAGCTGGGGCTGGGGGCCGGTGAAGACCGGGCTCGTGATGATCCCGCTGCTGCTGATCGACCTCACCTTCCTGTCGTCCAATCTCGTGAAGCTCCTGGACGGCGGCTATGTGCCCCTGATCATCGCCGGTATCTTCTTCGTGCTCATGTATACCTGGGTGAAGGGCACGCGGATTCTCTTCGAGAAGACCCGCAAGATCGACGTGCCGCTGATCGAGCTGGTGCAGATGCTGGAGAAGAGCCCGCCGCACCGCGTGAAGGGCACCGCCGTGTTCCTGACGAGCGACCCCGACACCGCGCCCGCGGCCCTGCTCCACAACCTCAAGCACAACAAGGTGCTGCACGAGAAGAACGTGATCCTCACCGTGCGCAGCGAGGACATTCCCCGAGTGGAGGACGAGGACCGCGTTGCCATCGAGCATGTGGGCGACACGTTCTGGCGCATCCGCCTGAGCTACGGCTACATGGAGACGCCGAACATTCCGCGCGGCCTCGCGATCCTGCGCAAGCAGGGCTTCAAGGTCGACATCATGGCGACCTCGTTCTTCCTCTCGCGGCGCTCGATCCGCCCCGCCACCCATTCGGGCATGCCGCTCTGGCAGGACAAGGTGTTCATCGGCCTCGCGAAGTCGGCCAGCGACGCCACGGACTTCTTCCAGATCCCGACCGGGCGCGTGGTGGAAGTGGGAACGCAGGTCACCGTTTGATCGCGGGAGTTGTCATTCCCGAGAGGGAGTGGCAACTTCGTTGCATGACGATCGCGCTCCTCCGTCCAAGTCTCGAATGGCTTCCCGCCTATGAAGACGCCCTTGCCCGTGGCTGGTCGCCCAATACGGATCATGATGTAAGCACGGAGCAGCTGCGCCAGCTCCGGCGCGATCCCGAGCGCTTTCTCCACGATCTCTATCACAGCCCGACCATCCGTCTTCCCGATGGAAGCAACGTCCCCCGGCTGCCGGCGCATGATTTCTGGATCAGCGACGGGGAGTTCTGCGGGAGGATCGGCTTTCGATTCCAGCCCGGCACCGAGGACCTGCCGCCCACGGCCTACGGCCATATCGGCTACACCATCGTGCCGTGGAAGCAGCGTCGCGGCTACGCCACGCAGGCGCTGGGGATGATCCTGCCCGTGGCGCGTTCCGAAGGGTTCTCCCGCGTCCTCATCACCTGCGACGACGACAATGACGGATCGCGCAAGGTGATCCTCGCCAATGGCGGCGTGCCGGACGGGTCACTGCCTCACCTCGGGCGCCCAGGCCATGTGAAGCTGCGCTACTGGGTGCCAGCAGAATAGCTCCCGCTTGACCCTGCCACTCAATGCTCCTACCCCACGCAGGTTCATAGGGAACCCCTTCGTTGAGCGCCACCGCTTCCCCATCCGCCTCCCCCTTCGTCCTCAGCCGCAGCGAGGCGGTGCTCGTGTTCGTCACGATGATCTGGGGCGCCACCTTCCTCGTGGTGCAGCTTGCGCTCGCCGCGAGCGGGCCGCTCTTCTTCGTGGGGCTTCGCTTCGGCACGGCGGCGCTGATGATGGCGCTCATAGCGGCGCCCGTGCTGCGCGGGCTGACATGGCTCGAGATCAAGGCGGGCGTCATGATCGGCGTGGCCATCTTCTTCGGCTACACGCTGCAGACCTACGGACTGCAATATATTCCCAGCAGCAAGTCGGCCTTCATCACGGCGCTCTACGTGCCCATCGTGCCGCTGCTGCAATGGCTCGTGCTGAAGCGCCCGCCGAGCATCATGGCGTGGTCGGGCATCGGGCTTGCCTTCATCGGCCTCGCCTTGCTCGCGGGCCCCGACGGCACTTCCATCGGGCTCGGGATCGGCGAGTTGCTGACGCTTCTCTGCGCCATCGCCATCTCCGCCGAGATCATCCTCATCAGCGGGTTCGCCGGCAAGGTCGATGCGCGCCGCGTGACCGTGGTGCAATTGGCCACCACATCCGTCCTCGCCCTCGGCCTCATGGCGCCCCTCGGCGAGTCGCTTCCCGCGCCGTCATGGCTGCTGATCGGTTCGGCGGTCGGCCTCGGCCTTGCCAGCGCCGGCATTCAGCTGGCGATGAACTGGGCTCAGAAGACCGTTTCGCCCACCCGCGCCACGGTGATCTATGCGGGCGAGCCGGTCTGGGCGGGTGTCGTCGGGCGCATCTATGGCGAGCACATGCCCCTCGCCGCGCTGCTCGGCGCGAGCCTGATCGTGGCCGGCGTGATCGTGAGCGAATTGAAACTGCCGCGCTGGTTCAAGCGCCGCCAATCGGCGAATGCTTGAACCAAACGGTTAACCTTGGCATTACACGCGAAACGAAAAGCCTGCGCTGGCGCGTTCGTCGCAGTTGATCCCTGCGACGGCAGGCTTAGATTTCCGAAGGAAATTTCTTCAACCATTCCTTGGCCTCACATCCTTCATGCGGCGGGCGCTCGGAGTTGGGCAACTTTGCCTGGAGCCACAAAGATCACCTGCAATGGATGTGAACGAGCCTGTCAATCTGACCAATTGCGATCGCGAGCCGATCCATATTCCCGGAAGCATCCAAGAACACGGATGCCTGCTTGCCTGCGATACGCAGGCGTCCATGATCCTGCGCCATTCCGCGAATGCGCCTGAGATCTTGAGCTTCAGGGGCGAGATCAACGGCAGCAGGCTGGAGGATCTTCTCGGCGGAGAAATCGCTCACACCCTGCGCAATGCGCTCGCCACATCGGGCAGCGAAGGCCGGGCCGCCCTCGTGTTCGATCTCGATGTCAATGGCGCGCGTTTCGACGTCGCCATTCACCGTTTCCAGTCCAATGTGATCATCGAGTTCGAGCCGTCGGCCTCCCGGTTCAGCCAGCCTCTCGACCTCACCCGCGCCCTGATCGGGCGCCTGAGCAAGACGACCGATGCGGAGCGCCTGGTGCGCGAGACGGCGCGGCTCGTGCGCGGGCTCCTCGGCTATGACCGCGTCATGGTCTACCGGTTCGAGCGCGACGGCGCGGGCAAGGTGGTGAGCGAATCCAAGCGCGGCGATCTCGAAAGCTTCCTGGGTCAATATTTTCCCGCCAGCGACATTCCTCAGCAGGCCCGCGTTCTTTACCTGCGCAACGTTATCCGCATCATCGGCGATGCCGGCAGCCGGCAGATTCCGCTGGAGCCGATGCTCGATGCATCGGGCGAACCGCTCGACCTGTCCTTCGCCCATCTGCGCAGCGTCTCGCCGATCCACCTCGAGTATTTGCGCAACATGGGCGTCGCCGCGTCGATGTCGATCTCGATCATCATCGGCGGCGAATTATGGGGGCTCATCGCCTGCCATCATTACTCGCCCCGCATCCTGCCCATGGGCCTGCGCGTGGCGGCGGAGGTCTTCGGCGAGTTCTTCTCGCTCCACCTCAATGCGCTCCTGCAGCAGCGCAAGCTCGATGTCGCCATGGAGGCGCGACGCTCGTTGGACAGGATCCTGCGGCTGGCGTCGCACCAGCCGGATGTGAGCGACATGCTGCGCGCAAGCCTGAGCGAACTCAGCCAGATCGTCCCCTGCGAAGGTGTCGGTCTCTGGATCGACGGCGCATGGTCGGCGCAGGGCACGACGCCGCCCGAATCCGCAATCCCGAGCCTCGCGCGTTTCGTCGGCAGCGTGGCGGAGGGCAAAGTGTGGGCGACGCATGCCCTGTCCCATCGCCTCGCATCGGCGGAGAGCTACCGGGCGCAGGCCTCCGGCGTGATGGCCGTGCCGCTGTCCCAGCTTCCGCGCGACTACCTGTTCTTCTTCCGCAAGGAGCAGACCCAGACGCTCGAATGGGCCGGCAATCCGGAAAAATCCTACGATACCGGCCCCATGGGCGACCGCCTGACGCCGCGCAAGAGCTTCGCGATCTGGAAGCAGATCGTCCACTCGCAATCCCTGCCCTGGACGGAAGCGGAGCGCGAGATCGCGGAAGCGGCGAGAATCGCCCTTGCCGAGGTCGTACTGCGCCACGGCGAGCTTCTCGCGGAAGAACGCACCAAGGCCGATGTGCGTCAGCGCATGCTGAACGAAGAGCTCAACCATAGGGTCAAGAACATCCTCGCGATCATCAAGTCCCTCGTCGGTCACCCCGTCGAGGAAGGCCGTGAGCTGCGAGACTATGTCGATTCACTTCAGGGCCGCATCCAGGCTCTCGCCGTCGCGCACGATCAGGTCGTCCGCAGCGGCGGCGGCGGCGAGTTGGGCGACCTCCTCGCCGCGGAGCTGACGCCGTATCAGGAGCCCAGCACGAGCATCGTGCTCCAAGGTCCGAAAGTCGGGCTCGATGCGCGCGCCTATTCCGTCATGGCGCTGGTGCTGCATGAACTCTGCACCAACGCGGCGAAATACGGCGCGCTCTCGAACCCCGGCGGCAAGCTTTCGGTGACATGGGCGCTCGAAACTGAGGGCGGGTGCCGGATCACGTGGCGGGAATCCGGCGGCCCTGTCGTGTCACCTCCCAAGCGCGAAGGCTTCGGCACGGTGCTGATCGACCGCAGCATCCCCTACGACCTCGGTGGCGAAAGCCGCGTCGATTATCTGCCCACCGGAGTCGAGGCATTCTTCCGCATCCCGCAACAGCATCTCGTGCACATTGCCGCGGCGAACGATGCGCAGCCGAAGCGGACGGGAACACCGGCCAAGTCACGCGCCGATCTCTCCGATATCTCACTGCTGCTCGTCGAGGATCAGCTTCTGATCGCGCTCGACGTGGAAGCCATGCTGGGCGAGCGCGGCATCGGCGACGTGACGACGAGCGGGTCGGTTTCGGACGCGCTGCAGAAACTGTCCGCCGCTTCACCGCATGTCGCCATTCTCGACGTCAATCTCGGCAGCGAAACCTCGATCCCGGTCGCGGAGGAGCTGGCGCGGCGCAAGATCCCGTTCGTCTTCGCCACCGGCTACGGCGAGAAGGGCATGGTGCCCGCCTCGCTCGCCGGCGTCCCCGTCGTGCGCAAGCCCTACGATGCGGACAGCCTCGCGGAAGCGATCATCCAGGTGATGGCGGGACGCTAGAGCATTTTTCGGCGAAGTGGATCCGGTTCACCGTCAAAAAATGCGGCACAGCAAACAAGAGAGCTGATTCCATGAAAATGGAAACAGCTTTAGTGATCCATCGCAGACACACCGCGCGTGTTCCCTCCCCCTTGCGGGGAGGGCCAGGGTGGGGGTGGTCTGACTGGGTGAGAGCCTAATAGGTCTGGCACTGTCCCGACCTCTCCCGTGTGGGAAAGGGGATGCGCTGTAGTAGCCATTGTGCGAACGGGATGGAGCGTGGCTCTATGACTTTTCGACCCCCACCCTCGATCCCTCCCCGCAAGGGGGAGGGAAGCGTGCGCGGTGCAATCCGAAATCTAAACCTGCCTCTCCACCACGAAGCGCACCGCCTCGCGCAAGGTGTCGGCCTTCGCGCCGAACGGGTCGAGCGCGGCATGCGCCTTCTCCGCCAGCGCGGCGCATTCGCGTTTCGCGCCGTCCATGCCGAGCAGATCGACCAGGGTCGCCTTGCCCTTCTCCTGATCCTTGCCGGTGCGCTTGCCGAGCGCCTCCGCTGAGGCCTCCCGGTCGAGGATATCGTCGGCGACCTGGAAGGCCGCGCCCAGAGCCCGTCCGTATTCCACGAGGCGCTCGCGCGAATCCGCATCCGCCTTGCCGATGATGGCGCCCGCTTCCGCCGAGAAGGTGAGGATCGCGCCGGTCTTCATCATCTGGAGCTGGCGCACCTGCGCCTCGCCCATGGCGACCGCGCCGTAGCGCCCCTCGGCCGTGAGGTCGAGAAGCTGCCCGCCCACCATTCCCCCTAAGCCCGAGGCGCGGGCGAGGCCGAGCACGAGAGCGGCGCGGATCGCGGGATCGGAATCGGTTGCGGGTTCCGCCATCACCTCGAAGGCCAGCGTCTGGAGGGCATCGCCCACGAGGATCGCGGTCGCCTCGTCATAGGCCTTGTGCACCGTCGGGCGCCCGCGCCGCAGGTCGTCGTCGTCCATGGAGGGCAGGTCGTCGTGGACCAGGGAATAGCAATGCAGGAGCTCGATGGCCGAGCCTGCCCGCAGGGGCCCCTCCCCCTCTCGCCCGAAGAGCCGCGCCGCCTCGATGGTCAGGAAAGGCCTCAGGCGCTTGCCGCCCCCTAAGGCCGCATGCCGCATGGCCGCCATCAGGCGCTCGGGCCGGGCAATCTCGCCGTGGGCCGCTTTGTCTGATAGCAAGGCTTCCAGAGTGGCTTCGACAAGCTGAGCGGCCTGGTTGAGCCGTGGGGTGAAAGTGCTGGTGGATAACGACATGATGAGCCCGAATTCGGACGGAGCCGCAGCCACGTCCGGGGAGAACGTTGAGAAAAGGTCGGGGCGTCTCTGGTCGCTTCGGTCGGGTCGGGCGCGGGAGCCGATGACGGTCTCCCGGTTCCTGCGCCGCGTCGTCCAGGTCGGCCTCGGTCTTGTTGTCTTATGGGTCGGAGCGGTTCTTTTGCTAGGGCTTCTGTACTGGGTCGTGCCCCCGGTTTCCACCCTCATGCTGGGCCGCTGGGTGACCCTGCAGAGCGTGGATCGGGATTTCGTGAGCCTCGACGAGATCTCTCCGCACCTGCCGCTCGCGGTCATGACCGCCGAGGATGCCCGATTCTGCCAGCATAACGGCGTGGATTGGATCGAGGTCCGGGAGGTGGTGGAGGATGCCGACGAAGGCGGCCCCTCCCGGGGCGCCTCGTCCCTTCCCATGCAGGTCGCCAAGAACCTCTTCCTGTGGCCGAGCCGGTCCTACATCCGCAAAGGCCTTGAGATACCCGTGGCTCTCTACCTCGACCTGATCTGGTCCAAGCGGCAGATGATGGAGGTCTATCTCAACGTGGCCGAGTGGGGCGAAGGCGTCTTCGGAGCCGAGGCCGCCGCCCAAAAGTACTTCCGCAAGCCCGCCAAGAACCTGACCCGGCAGGAGGCCGCGCTCCTCGCCCGGGCCCTGCCGAACCCGCTGGCGCGCAATCCGGCAAGGCCGAGCAACCGGCACCGGGCCCTGGCGGGGCAATTGCAGGCCCGCATGGTCGGCGCCGCCCCCTTCAGCGAGTGCCTACGGCCTTAAATTCGCAACGAAGGACTAGATATTTCCTGCAAGACCTTGTATGAGGCGCAACCTCATCAAGTTTGAGATGTGAGCGTTTCCCGGTTGAGCGGGCGCTCCGCTATTTTGACCGGAGACGAAGAATGGCCGTTCCTAAGAGAAAAACGTCGCCTTCGCGGCGCGGCATGCGTCGTTCCGCCGATGCCTTGAAAGCCCCGACCTACAGCGAGGACAAGGATTCCGGCGAGCTGCGCCGCCCTCACCACATCGACCTGAAGACCGGTATGTACCGTGGCCGTCAGGTTCTGAAGGTGAAGGCTGACGCGTAAGCTTACGCGGCATGCGACAAAAAAGACCGGCGTTGATGCGCCGGTTTTTTTATGTCTGCGCATCGTGCGAAAAAGTGGCCCCGGTTTTTCGCTCAGGACGATGCGCTTCTTAAGAAAAGGGCATCGGATAGATCCCAAAAGTGCAAGTCCACTTTTGGGTCCGATGCCCGCAATCCCCAGAGCGCTGCCAAAAGGGCGCTGAATCATTGTTTCTTTTTACAGTTCATTAAACCTGAAGGCCGATCCTATACGCCTTGATTTTCCGAGGTTTAGGGACCGGCGCAAACGGAATGCGCTCCCTGCCTCACGCGTAATTTTTGAGTGCGAGGTGGCGTTATGGCGACGAAGCGGCAGGGCCGGCTGGGGATTTTCCAGGGAGCATCCCGGACACCCCACAAACAGGCCGGCGCCGCCTCCGCGCTTTCCGGCACCGCCTATGCCTGGGACATGGCCACCGATGCCCTCACCTGGGGTCCGAACGCCACTGAGGTCCTCGGCCTCACAAAAAAGGACCTGCCCCGCACCGGCCGCGCCTTCGCCCAGCTCGTCGAGCCCGGCAGCGGCCCGGCACGTTTCGACGTCATCGCGGATAGCGGGGTCCCAAGCGGATCCTACGAGACCCGCCACGCCCTGCGCCTCGGCCCCGATCAGGTGCTGATGGTCGAGGATTGCGGCCGCTGGCAGCTGGGCCTCCAGGGCCGACCCGCCATCGTGCGCGGCCTGTTGAGGGCGGAGCCGGCGCTCGCCGTCCAGAATTGCCTGCCTGCTCGGATCGCGGCGCGCACGGACCTGCTGCGGCAGATCCAGAACGGCGTGAACGAGGCCCTGCGTGTTTCCCAGACCTGCACCCTGATCGTCGGCTCCTTCGACGAGACCGACAGCTTGGAGGAAGCGAGCCGCAAGCTGCGCCCCATGATGCGCCGGCACGACGTGTTCGGCATCGTCAGCCCTACCCGCTTCGCGCTCGCCCTCGTCGGCTGCCCGGCCTCGGATGCGGTCGGCGCCATGAACCGCATGGCGGGGCTCCTGAAGGGCTGCGGCGAAGGCCTGATCCTGGGCGCGGCCTGCGCCCCCGATCATACGTTCCGCGCCCACAAGCTCCTCCGCTTTGCCGAGGAGGCTGTGGAGGCAACCCGCAGCCGCAGCTCCGACAAGGGCGTCTACGACCCCCGGCCCGCACCCCGTTCCCGCGCGGTCGAGCAGGCCCCCTTCGACATCGTCGCGGCCCTCAACGACCGCAGCCTCGCGCTGGCTGTCCGGCCCATGGTGGACGCCCATACGCGCCAGCCCGCCCTGTCGCAGGCCGTCCCTGTCCTTTCCATGCCCGACGGCGATATTCTGCCGCTCGGGCCTGTGCCGAACCTGGACGACGCCAATCTCGCGCTGCTCGTGGACGGTCGCATGCTGGAGCTTGCGGCGGATCACCTCGCCCGCAACCCCCATGCGCGGCTCTCGCTTCCCGTCGCATCAGCGACCCTGAAGGATTCCGAGTGGCTGCCGATGCTGGCTGCCCATCTCGGCGCCCGCCCCGGCATCGAATCGCGTCTTGTGATCGAGGTGCCGGAGAGCGCCCTTGCCGGCGACGGCATGATCCAGGGGCGTCTCAACGCCATGAAGGCCATCGGCATCGGGCTCGCGCTGTCGGGCTATGGCAAGGGCCATGTCTCCGCGGAGCAGTTGCGGCACATGCCCTTCGACCTCCTCAAGATCGACGGCGTCTTCATCCAGCCGCTCAAGCGCTCGACGCAGGACAGGCAATACATCCGCACCCTGATCGACCGCGCCCAGAACCTCGGCATCGCGGTTGCCGCCGAATGGGTGGACGACGAGATGAGCGCGCGTCTTCTCGGCACCTGGGGCGTGGATTACCTGGAAGGCAGCTTCTTTGGCGAGCCCACGGCCCTCACGCAGCCGTCGCCTTTGCGCGACATGCTGGATCGGGCCTGGGGCTGATTACTTCCCGGCGAGCTTGTCCAATTTCGCCTGCATGTCGGCCATCTGGCGCTTCAGGGCGTCGAGGTCGCCGCCCTCTTGCTCCTGTTCCGGTGAGGCGGGAACCTTCGAACCGTTCGCGCCGGGCACTCCCCCCGGAAAGGGCGAGAACATGCGCATGGCTTCCGTAAAGAAGCTCATGTTCTTGCGCACCTGCTCCTCCATGGCCTGGAAGGCGCCGGGACCGAAGGCCGTGGACATCTGATCCCGGAGCTTCTGCTGCTCCTGGGAGAGGTTGTTCATGGAGAATTCGAGATAGCTCGGCACGAGCGCCTGCATGCTGTCGCCGTAGAAGCGGATCAGCTGGCGTAGAACGGTGACGGGAAGAAGGTTCTGCCCCTCCTTGTTCTCCTGCTCGAAGATGATCTGGGTCAGGACCGAGCGGGTGATGTCGTCGCCCGACTTCGCGTCATAGACCACGAAATCCTCGCCCCCGCGCACCATGCCGGCCAGGTCTTCCAGCGTCACATAGGTGGATGTGCCCGTGTGATAGAGGCGGCGGTTGGCATATTTCTTGATGACCGTCGGTTGCTTTTCCGTCGCCATGTGGCCCGATACGCTCCTGAAAAACCGCAGCCCGGCAATCTGTGGCAGAATTTTGCCGGTGGTCATGATTATAAGGCTTATGCCGCGCGATCAAAGCGCCAAAAGTCTAAGGGCCGTCCAGGCCGCCTGCCCCAACGCGTCCTTGACTTCCCAGGCCGTGGAGCTTTGATCGAACCAGCACTACATGGTCATCATGAGCAGATCAGCACAGGAGAGAGGCATGGCCCAGGACAGCATCGTCATTGTGGGAGCAGCCCGCACCCCCGTCGGTTCCTTCAACGGAGCTTTCGCCAACACCCCGGCGCACGACCTCGGCGCCATCGCCATCAAGGCGGCCCTGGAGCGCGCGAAGGTGGACGGCTCGGAAGTGGACGAGGTGATCCTCGGCCAGATCCTCACCGCAGGCCAGGGCCAGAACCCGGCCCGCCAGGCCGCCATGGCCGCCGGCGTCCCGCAGGAGAAGACCGCGTGGGCTCTCAACCAGCTCTGCGGCTCGGGCCTGCGCACGGTCGCCATCGGCCTGCAGCAGATCGCCAACGGCGACGCCAACATCATCGTCGCCGGCGGGCAGGAATCCATGTCGCTCGCCCCGCATGCCGCGCACATGCGTTCAGGCACCAAGATGGGCGACTTCAAGCTCGTGGACACCATGCTGAAGGACGGCCTGATGGATGCCTTCAACGGCTACCACATGGGCAACACCGCCGAGAACGTGGCCCAGCGCTGGCAGCTGACCCGCGAGGAGCAGGACCAGTTCGCCACCGCCTCTCAGAACAAGGCCGAGGCCGCGCAGAAGGAAGGCCGCTTCAAGGACGAGATCGTGCCCGTCACCATCTCCTCCCGCAAGGGCGACATCGTGGTCGATCAGGACGAGTACATCCGCGCCGGCACGACCGTCGATTCGCTCGCGAAGCTGAAGCCCGCCTTCTCCAAGGAAGGCACGGTGACGGCAGGCAACGCCTCCGGCATCAATGACGGCGCTGCCGCCCTCGTGCTGATGACGGAGTCGGAAGCGAAGAAGCGCGGCCTCACGCCGCTTGCGCGCATCGCCTCCTGGGCGACCGCGGGCGTCGATCCCGCCATCATGGGCACCGGCCCGATTCCTGCCTCGCGCAAGGCGCTCGAAAAGGCTGGCTGGAAGGTAGGCGATCTCGAACTCGTCGAGGCAAACGAGGCCTTCGCGGCGCAGGCGCTCGCGGTCAACAAGGACATGGGCTGGGACCCGTCCATCGTGAACGTGAACGGCGGCGCGATCGCCATCGGCCATCCCATCGGCGCATCGGGCGCGCGCGTGCTCGTGACCCTGTTGCACGAGATGGCTCGCCGCGACGCGAAGAAGGGCCTCGCCACCCTCTGCATCGGCGGCGGCATGGGCGTCGCCATGTGCCTCGAGCGCTGAAACTTTCGGCACCTCAAGGAAAATAAGGCTGCGCGCCCTTCCACCTTGCCCGACTTGTACTAAGCTATGATCGAAGGGCTGCTTCACTTGAGGCAGCCCTTCGTCAACGAGATCTCGAAGAGATCCGCTTGGGAACAATATTGGGAAGGAAACAAGCATGGCGCGCGTTGCATTGGTAACAGGCGGAACCCGTGGCATCGGCGCCGCGATCTCCGCGGCCCTGAAGCAAGCCGGCTACAAGGTCGCCGCGAATTACGCGGGCAATGACGAAGCGGCCAATCAGTTCAAGGGCGAGACGGGAATCCCGGTCTTCAAGTTCGACGTGTCCGACGCAGCATCCTGCGAGGCGGGCATCCGCGCGGTCGAAGCGGAACTCGGCCCCATCGACATTCTGGTCAACAACGCGGGCATCACCCGCGACGGCATGTTCCACAAGATGACGTTCGATCAGTGGTCCGCCGTGATGCGCACCAATCTCGATTCCATGTTCACCTGCACGCGCCCGGTGATCGAGGGCATGCGTGAGCGCGGCTTCGGCCGCATCGTCATCATCTCGTCCATCAACGGCCAGAAGGGCCAGATGGGGCAGGCCAATTACTCCGCCGCGAAAGCGGGCGTGATCGGCTTCGCGAAGGCGCTGGCTCTCGAGAACGCCAACAAGGGCGTCACCGTGAACGTGGTCGCGCCGGGTTATATCGCCACCGAGATGGTGAAGGCGGTGCCGGAGGAAGTGCTGAAGTCCAAGATCCTGCCGCTCATTCCCGTGGGTCGCCTCGGCGAAGCCGACGAGATCGCCCGCGCCGTGCTGTTCCTCGCCGGCGACGACGCCGGATTCATCACCGGCTCGACCCTGTCGGCGAATGGCGGGCAGTACATGGCGTAGCGCGTCGTTGTTCGGCACTGTGCGCTCTTCCCTCCCCCTTGCGGGGAGGGATTGAGGGTGGGGGTCGCAAAGCCGGAGCCCTTTGCTGCGTCCAGCGAGCATGACAGCTCTACAGTGTCATTCCCGGCCGGAGCGTCAGCGGAGGGGAAGGGAATCCACCCACAAGCCGCAGCGCTATGGATCCCCTTCCCTCGCTGACGCTCGCCGGGGATGACACTGCGCTTTATTCTAAAATCTCTCACCCAGTCGAACCACCCCCACCCTAACCCTCCCCGCAAGGGGGAGGGAACAAGTGCGGCGCTTCATTCTGATTCCGCTCTTCTCTTCGCTTTCATCATGCGGGCGTGCTAGTGGCAGCCCATCATGACGACTCGCTCCGCCACCACCATCGGCCTCATCGCCATCCTCCTCTGGTCCACCCTGGCCCTGTTCACGGCCGCCACGGGCACCATTCCGCCGCTTCAGCTCAATGCGATGTGCTTTCTCGTCGGCGGGCTTGTGGGCGTCGTAAGCTGGATCGCGCGTCCCCAGGGCATCAAGGCGCTCAGGCAGAAGCCTGTCGTGTGGGCATTGGGCCTCGGCGGCCTCTTCGGATATCACGCGCTGTATTTCGCGGCCCTGCGCTGGGCGCCGCCGGCGGAAGCGGGGCTCATCAATTATCTCTGGCCGCTCCTGATCGTGCTGTTCTCCTCGCTCCTGCCGGGCGAGCATTTGCGCCGCGCGCATCTCGTCGGCGCGCTGCTCGGCTTTCTCGGCGTCATCGTGCTGATCGCGGGACGCGGCGCCCTCGATGCGCGGGCGGAGTACATGCCCGGCTACATCTGCGCCTTCGTGGCGGCGTTCGTGTGGGGCGGCTACTCGGTTCTCTCGCGCCGCTTCGGGCAGGTGCCGACCGATGCGGTGGCGGGCTTCTGCCTGGCGACATCCGCGCTCAGCTGGATCGGCCATTTCGCCTTCGAGACCACCGTGTGGCCGGAAACGACGACGCAATGGCTCGCCGTTCTGGCGCTGGGCTTAGGGCCGGTTGGCGCGGCATTCTATGTCTGGGACATCGGCATGAAGCGCGGCGACATCCGCTTCCTCGGCGTCGCATCCTACGCGACGCCCGTCCTCTCGACGCTGCTGTTGGTCGTGGCGGGCTATGCGGAGCCAACCCTCACCCTCGCGCTGTCCTGCGGCCTCATCGTCGCCGGTGCGCTGGTGGCGACGCTCACGCCGAAACGGAAGAACGCCCCGGCATGACGCGGTGGGTGTAGCGATAGGCCGTGCCGAAGCCGAGCGCGCCATAAAGCGAGCGGGCGACCTCATTCTCCTCGCGCACCTGCAGATAGGCTGTATGCGCTCCCTGCTCGCAGCCCCAGGCGATGAGGCTCGACACCACGCGCCGGCCAAGGCCGATGCCGCGCAGGTCGGGCGAGACGACGATATCGTAAAGCCCGATGTAGCCGCGCTCCACGACGCCGAGGCCCCAGGCCACCGGCTTCTCGTCGAGGCTCAACGTCGCGAACGCCGCTTTCTGACGAATGCGCGAGACGATCTGCAGGAGCGTCGCATCGTCCGCCTTGTCGCCGCCATAGGAATGGGCGGCCTCGCGCACCCAGCGCTTCGAGGGATGCGGATCGAGCGCCACTTCCGGATCGCGCTCGCAATCCTCCTTGGTGATGGGCGCGGTGAGCACATTCGTGGGCTCGACCTCCTTGAAGCCGCGCAGCTTCAGGCGCTCGTCCACGTCGGGCGCCTCGATGCCGTTGAGGCGAAAGGTGGGGCGCACATTGGCTTCCACGAAACGGGCGACCATGTAGTCGATGAGCTCGTCGTCGAGACCGACGCCCGAGCGGAACGGCGTCGCCGAATTGGCGCGCTTCGAATAGCCGTTGGCAAGACGCAGGACCCAGCCGTCATAGATCTGGTAATCGAAAGAGGGCCAAGCATTCAAAAGCCTGCTCTCGAGTCCGATGATGAGGCCGTGATCGCTCATAGGGGTCCTGCCGCTCCTTCGTTGCCCAACAGCATCGGACCCAAAAGTGGATTGGCACTTTTGGGGCCAATCCGATGCTTTCTCTTTAAACATGAGCATCGTTCAAGCGGACCCAGCGGGCCGCACGATGCTCTAGACGCATCAGAACCGGTTCTTCCATTCGCGCAAGGCCTGAAATACTTCCACAGCCGAAGCGCCTTCCTTATGAACGGTTTTCGCGACCTCGGGCTCCCCTGCCCTTAAGAAAGGATTGGTCGCCTTCTCTTGGCCCATGGTGGAGGGCACGAGGAAGCGGCCTTCGGCCTTCGCCTGCTCGGCTTCCTTCGCTCGCGCCTTCAGGGCCTCGTTGTTCGGATCGGCTGCGAGCGCGAAGCGGGCATTCGAGAGCACGTAATCGTGCCCCGAGTAGAGCTTCGCCTCGTCCGGCAGCGCCGCCAATCGCTGAAGCGAATGCCAGAACTCGGCGTAGGTGCCCTCGAACATGCGTCCGCAGCCCAGCGTGAAAAGCGTATCGCCCGCAAACAGCGCCCGGTCCGCCGCGAACCAGTAGGAGACGTGATCGAGGCAATGACCCGGCGTTTCCCACACATGCGCCTGCAGGTTGCCCACCACGACCGTATCGCCCTCTCGCACATAGGCATCCGCATGGGGCAACGCCTCGCGGGCTTTGACCGGCGCCACCACGCGGCAGCCGGTGCGGCGCTTCAGGCCATCGATGGCCTGCACGTGATCGCTGTGCCGATGCGTGACGAGAATGTCCGTGAGCTGCCAGCCCTTCTCGGCAAGCGCCGAGAGAATCGGGCCTTCCTCCGGCGCGTCGATGGCGGCGCAGGCGCCGGTATTGGGATCGTGGATCAGAACACCGATATTGTCCTGAAGGCAGAGAAAGGCGTGGATCTGGGCTGACATCGAGGAACCTTGTCTTGATGTGCTCTGAGCTATCATGGGACAGTTGGCCTGATAAACCAGATCCCGAGCGAATATCAGGCATCGCAGGCACGATCGAAAGGCATTCCGACGAGCCCATGAGCATCCGGATACGATGAGCATCGACATCACCGACCTGCGCAGCTTCTATTCGAGTCCCCTCGGGGCCGTGACGCGCCGCTATGTCGGACGGGCCGTCGACCGCTTCTGGGGGCCGCTGACGGGCTTGCGCGTGCTCGGCCTCGGCTATGCGCCGCCCTACCTGATACATGTGAGAAGCCAGTGCGAGCGGGCGCTCGCCTTCATGCCGGCGAACCAGGGCGTCGTGAACTGGCCGAGCACCGGAGCCTCGGCCTCCGCCCTCGTCGATCCCCTGATGATGCCGCTCCCCGATTCCTCCATCGACCGGGTGCTCGTGGTCCATGCCCTGGAGACGGTGGAGAGCCCCACCGAATTGCTGCACGAGATCTGGCGCATCCTCACCCCCGGCGGGCGCATCATCCTGGTCGCCCCCAACAGGCGGGGCCTGTGGGCCCGCATGGACACCACCCCCTTCGGCTACGGCCAGCCCTACAGCCGCTCGCAGCTGAAAAGCCTCATGCGCCAGACCTGGTTCTCGCCGGAGGGATGGGCCGAAACCCTCTACATGCCGCCCCTGACGAGTCGCCTTCTGCTGCGCACCGCCCAGGTCTGGGAAGGGATCGGGGTCGGCTTTTCCCTGCCCTTCGCGGGGCTTCACATCGTCGAGGCGACCAAGCAGCTCTACCGCCCTGGAACCGTCCAGGCGGTGCGGCGTTCACGACGGTTCTCGCCGGTTTTCGTACCGTCACCAGCCTCGCAGGTGACGCGTTCTTCCTTGATTTCGCCGGGTTTTAGGGGAGTAAAGCAGGGCCCAACTTGACTTGGGCACCCTAAATCGCCAGTGTCCGCCCGCTCCAGCGAAGCTATTCAGTCACGCTGACATCCATTTTCCATAGAGTCTGATGCGCAGTTATCTCGATTTCGAAAAGCCTGTCGCCGAACTTGAGGCGAAGGTCGAAGAGCTTCGGGCCCTCGGTGAGAACCGGGATGCCGTCTCCATTACCGACGACATCTCCCGGCTGGAAACCAAGGCCGCCGATGCCCTGAAGGACCTCTATGCCAAGCTCACCCCCTGGCAGAAGACCCTCGTCGCGCGCCATCCGCAGCGGCCCCATTTCGTCGATTACTGCGCCGGTCTCATCACCGAGTTCACGCCGCTCGCCGGCGACCGCAAGTTCGCCGAGGACGAGGCCATCGTGGGCGGCTTCGGCCGCTTCCGGGGCCAGCCGGTCTGCGTGATGGGCCAGGAAAAGGGCCACAACACGGAAACCCGCATCCGGCACAATTTCGGCATGGCGCGCCCTGAGGGCTACCGCAAGGCCGTGCGCCTGATGGAGATGGCGGACCGGTTCAGCCTGCCCGTCCTCTCCTTCGTGGACACCGCCGGCGCCTATCCGGGCATCGAGGCGGAGGAGCGCGGCCAGGCCGAGGCCATCGCCCGCTCGACCGAGGCGCAGCTGGGCTTGGGCGTTCCCAACATCTCCCTCGTCATCGGCGAGGGCGGCTCGGGCGGCGCAATCGCCATCGCCACCGCCAACAAGGTACTGATGATGGAGCATGCCATCTACAGCGTGATCTCGCCGGAAGGCGCGGCCTCGATCCTGTGGCGCGACGCGGCGCGCGCTCAGGACGCCGCCACCAACATGAAGATCACCGCCCAGGACCTCCTGCGGCTCGGCATCATCGACAGCATCGTCACGGAGCCCGTGGGCGGCGCCCACCGGGACCCGCAGGCCGCCATCCAGGCCGCCGGCAACGCCATCGAGGAAGCCCTGAACGACCTCGGCAACATGGGCCCCGCCGAGTTGCGCGACCACCGCGCCGAGAAGTTTCTCAATATCGGCCGCAAGCTCTAAGCGAGGCGCAGCCGTTTCCATCTCAAGGCCGCTCCCTCGGGTGCGGCCTTTTTCATGTCCACAGGACCGTTTTCTCCAAAAGGTTCGGTCCGTCAGAGGCTTGGCCCAACCTTGGCAGGAGCAAAAATTCTCTTCTGAAGGGGTATTTACCTCTCATTAACCATGACTTCATTGCGTCCCCGCTTGCAGTAAGGGCCAGTTAAGGCTAACGATTTAAGGATACAGGGGAACTGTCAGGCACAATGCCGGCAGATCAGAATTGCGGGGTCCCCCATGATGAAGCGTATCGCATTGGCCGCGAGCCTGGTGCTCGCGCTTGCTGCCTGCCAGGACGGCAATCTCACCCAAGGCTCCACGCGCCACCTTCAGCCGATTCCGCCGGCCGCCATGGCGCTGATGTCCTCCAAGGGCATGAGCAAGAACGATCCCATCCTGATCCGAGCCTACAAGAAGGAATCGGAACTCGAGGTCTGGAAGCGCGGCGCCGACGGCAAGTACGCCCTGTTCAAGACCTACCCCGTCTGCCGCTGGTCCGGCCAGCTCGGGCCCAAGACCCGCGAAGGCGACCGCCAGGTGCCGGAAGGCTTCTACACGGTCACCCCGGCGCAGATGAACCCGAATTCCAATTTCTACCTGTCCTTCGATACCGGCTATCCGAACGCCTTCGACCGTTCGCTCGGCCGCAACGGCGGCGACATCATGGTCCATGGCTCGTGCTCCTCGCGTGGGTGCTTCGCCATGACGGACCAGAACGTGGCCGAGATCTACGCCATCGCCCGCGATGCTCTCGCGGCCGGACAGCGCGGCTTCCAGTTCCAGTCCTATCCGTTCCGGATGACCGCCGAGAACCTGGCCAAGCACCGCCTCGACCCGAATATCGGCTTCTGGAAGAATCTGAAGGAAGGCGCCGACACCTTCGAAGTGACGAAGGACGAGCTGCGCGTGGCCCACGCCGGCAATCGCTACATCTTCAACGCCGACGAGACCGTGATTTCCGCCGTGGCCCAGAAACGGCAGCAGGATGAGCAGGAAGTTGCGAACCTCGTGTCCCGCGGCACCAAGCCGGTCAAGCTCGTCTATCATGACGGCGACACGCACGAATCCTTCCGCACGGCGCTCGCCAACGCTTCCGGCGTGACCGACAGCAGGCTCGGCTATATCAGCCGCACCGAGGGCATCGCTTCCGGTCCGCGCCAGATCGCCCTCGACGACAGCGGCCGCGAGGCCATCGACACCCCGTCGACCGCCCTGGCCTTCGCCTCCATGCGCGAAGTTCCCGCCGAGACGTCCGAGCCCGTGGTGGCCCGCGCCGCCCCGCAGCCGGCAGCTGCCCCTGTGGTGACGGCCTCGGCTGCGTCCGCCTCGCAGGAGACGCCGTTCTACAAGAAGATGTTCGGCGGCGTCGCCGACCTCTTCAGCCCTTCTGCTTCGCAGCCTGCCGCGGAGACGGCCCTGGCTGCCCCGCAGCCCCTCGAGGCCGCCCCCGCCCGCGCCAAGACTCCGGTGAAGCCGGAGAAGCGGGCCCTGGCGACGAGCGGCGTGAAGGTCGCAGCAGCCGGGAACTGAGCCCGGCGAGAGCCCTGAATTGCAAAAGCCCGCCTCTTCGGCGGGCTTTTTTGTTGAGCGCTGGCAACCCTTGAACGTTACGCTCTACATCTAAAAATGGCACTTCAACTTTTAGTTGATTTCAGTTAGTTTAACAATCATCAACACATATGGAGTTGAGGATATGTCAACTGCCAGAGGTAAAGCACCAGATGGTTGGGGAGATGACGCTCTGACTGATTATTTCGATAATTTTCGCAATAATCAGTATGCGACTTTCGACAACAAACGTCCTCAGGTTAGCGCGCTGATCCGCATTGATGCTTTGTTTAAGAGGTTTCTGGACGGCGCAATAAATCCACAACCTTTAGAACCAATGGGATTTTTACTACGCGCACACGCTGCTTACAGAGCAGCAGCCAATGCTATCTTTGCTGGCCAAGTTTTTGAAGCGCAAACACTTCTCCGACTTTGCTTAGAAAATGGAGCATACAGTACATACGTTGGGACAAATGTTGAGCGTTGGAAGCTTTGGATGGCTCGCCATGATGATCCTGAGGCAAAACCCAAACTCAGAAGAGAGCTTTCGCACGGCAATATAAGAAATCATATTCAGGAGATTTCACAGCCACTAGGCGAGCAATTCAGCATTTTATATGAAGAGCTTATCGACTTTGGCGCCCATCCTAACGAGAAGGGCTTCTCGTTGAATTCGGCCATACAAGAGACCAGTGACCGCGTCGACTTCCAGACGATTTATCTACATGGCGATGGACTTGCATTAAATTTCGGACTGCAAACAACCAAGCAGGTTGGCCTTTGGGTGCTTCATATCGCCCAGCTAATTTATCCTACGCGTTTTAGCCTGCTCGGCATCAAGGATGAGCTAGAGAAGCTTCGAGAGCCACTTTAAGGGAAAACCAGCCTTAACGGGCGGGCTTTTTCTTTGAGATGACAAAGGACACGGCGTTTCGACCGTCCCGCCTCTTCCTCCTCAAGGCGTGATCGTGTCGGAAACAGTCCGGCCCAGCTCCTCGACCTGTCCGCCGAACGACTGCCG
The DNA here is from genome assembly GCA_041913065.1 of Microvirga sp. GTDB lineage: Bacteria > Pseudomonadota > Alphaproteobacteria > Rhizobiales > Beijerinckiaceae > Microvirga. The sequence continues at coordinate 217,020 of JAYSGD010000003.1, forward strand.
CGTCTGCGGATCGACGACGGCGACGGGTGCGGACACGGCCAGACCGGCAGCCGTTCCGATGGCGGTCGCCGCACCCGCGGTCACCTGGATGATGCGATCTCCCAATCCCACACGGGAATCCGTCACCGTCTGGCCTTCGGCCAGCCGTTTCCCGATGAGTTGGACGACCTCGGGGCTCTCGGCGAACTTGCCGTGATTGAGAGGGTCGCCGGCCTTGAGCTTGGTGAGGTCGAGCACCGTCACATGGGCTTGTTCGAGTTGCGTCCGATAGGGCTCCTGATCGGGGTTGATCGCTCCCAGGCGAGCGGTGCTGCCCCAGACGCGACGGGAGACGGCGAGGGCCCGGTCGTCCTGAGACACGAACAAGGTGAAAGCCGGGCGCCTGTCTCTCGGCCCCATATCGACGATGGCTTCGCGCGCGAGATCGACGTCCACATCGGGCGCCGCGAGAAGGACATTGCGGATCTTCGGCGTGACCCGGCCGTCGCGAATGGCCATCTGCCGCAAGGTCTCCAGGGCAAGGGAATTGCCCATGGAATGCGCGAGAATCGAAATTTCGCCGACACCCGGATCGCGCGAGATCGCCTTCAGCAGGCTCTCCAGCGCATTGCGGGAATACGCGGTGCTCTCGCGGTCGTATCCATAGGCCAGGATGCTGCCGCGGGACGGCCAGGTGAACAGGATCGGCACGACGGGCGCGTGGGAATCGTGCACGATCTGAGCGAAACGAAAAACCGCATCCTCGAAGCGGTTGTTGAAGCCGTGAATGAAGACCAGCACCTGCCGTTTTCGAGACGTTTGCAACGTCCGCCGAAACCAGGAAAGCGCCTGGGCGCGGTCGATGACATCGGCCTTCACAGTCACGAATTCCGTGGCCGGGTTACCTGGCACCTGTCGCGGCCACTGCACCTCTCCGATCTGCCGCACGCCCGCCGGCGGAATCGAAACCGTGATATTGGCGAAGGCGAGAGCGGGGCTTCTCTCGCCCGAGAACAGCTCTGCAGGGTCCGTCTGCTTTCGCGTCGTCGCAACCAGCATATCGACTTTGCTTGCGTCGGGAACGGTTTCGCTCACGGGCGCCATGACGCCTTTGAGCCCGGCGCAGGCACCCAGCGGCAGGACGGCACAGAAAAGAAGGATACGGGCGAATGGCAATCCGGAAGCCGTGCGGGCTTTCGAACGAACCTGAGCTGACGGCACGCAGAACCCCTTGTTGTCTGAGGTAGACTATCACAGCCGAGCGACCATGCTTGACCGGCAAGGACGTTATCTTGACAGTTTGAGCCAGGCCGCCCGCAACGTAAAGGGCGGCCTGAAACCTCGTGTTGCCGAGCGAATTGACGATTGGAGGTTAGCCTGTGCTCTACAATCCAAGCGTCATTCCCCTGCCCTCACTCGTGCGCCGTCAGATCGATCAGGTCGCGCGATCCCTCCTTCAGCCCGTCCCCATCATCGACTTTTCGAAGCCGCCGATGGAAGCCTCGCTCGTTCCGGCGGATTCGGTATCCTGGCGCATCTTCAAGAACCCGGTTTCCGTCTTCATCGGCGGGGTCGCGGCGGTCATTCTGGAATTCGGAGAGCCGCGCGTGCGCGACGGCGTGTGGCAGCACAGCAGCTTCCGCACGGACCCGCTCACTCGCCTTCAGCGCACCGGCCTCGCGGCGATGGTCACCGTCTATGGCCCCCGCAGCAAGGCGGAGGCGATGATCGCCGGCGTCGTGAGTCGCCATGATCGCGTGACCGGACAGACCAGCGAGGGCGAGGCCTATCACGCGAACGATCCGGTGCTGCTCGACTGGGTGCAGGCGACCGCAGGCTTCGGCTTCACGGAAGCGTACCACGCCTATGCCCGAGCATTGACCGACGACGAGCGCGCATCCCTGCTGATCGAAGCCGCACCGGCCGTGCGGCTCTATGGCGCCAAGGGTGCGCCCGCCTCGCAGCAGGAGCTCGATGCGCTGTTCGAGACGATGAAACCGAGGCTCGTACCTTCACCGATCGTCTTCGCGTTTCTGGACATCATGCGAAAGACGCCGATCCTGCCCGGCCCGACCCGCCATCTCCAACCCATGCTGATCAAGGCCGCGGCCGGAATCGTTCCCGCCTGGATCAGGGAGCGGCTCGGCCTCAATTCGGATTGGGACCTCAACCCTGTCGAACGTGCCCTCGTGCGCGCCATGGCGAAAGCCGCCGACCGGCTCGTCCTGCCATCCTCCCCCGCCATCCAATCCTGCCGCCGCCTCGGCTTGCCGGATGCGTATCTTTACGAGGATACGATGCGCTCTTCCTCGCCCTTGCGGAGAGGAACAAGGCGCCTTCTGTGAGCGAGTGCTTAGACAAAAAGTCCCCGATTGGCGCGGACGCGGCTGAGGATGAAGGAATAAACCTCCTCTACCCGCCTTAAGGACCGCACATCCGCATGGGTCACGAGCCAGTAGCTGCGCATGTAGAAAATCTCCGGCAGCAGCACCTCGAGTTCCGGGAAATGCCCGAGGGCATAATCGTGCAGGATGCCGATGCCGACGCCGGCCCGCACCGCCTCCATCTGGGCGACCACGCTGGCGCATTCGAACCGGCGTGGCGTGAGTTTTTCCAAGCCGGAGAAGTAGTCGAGAACCGGGCTGTAGATGAGGTCCGCCACATAGGTGACCAGCGTCTTGTCCGCGAGGTCCGCCACGTCGGTGATCGGCCCATGGCGCTTGAGATAATCCTTCGACGCGTAGAGCCTGAGGCGGTAATCGGTGAGCTTTCGCGACACAAGCCGCCCTTCCGTCGGCTGCTCCAGGGTGATGGCGATATCGGCCTCGCGCTTGGAGAGCGAGAAGGTACGCGGCAGGGCCACGAGCTGAAGGGTGAGGTCCGGATGGCGCTCGGCCAGCGCCCCGAGTTCGGAGGCAAGAAAGTAAGTGCCGATGCCGTCCGGCGCGCCGATGCGCACGGTGCCCGACAGCGCGAGATCGGCCCCGCCGACCTCGCTCGCCACCGCGAGCGCCTGGCTTTCCATGCTCTCCGCATGCGCCAGTAACCGCTCGCCCTGCTCGGTCAGGGAATAGCCCTGAGGCTTGCGCTCGAACAATTTCGCCTTCAGCGCCGCCTCCAAAGCTGAGATGCGGCGGGAAACGGTGGTATGATCCGCCTCCAGGTGCTTTGCGGCCGCCGTCAGCCGCCCGGCGCGGGCGACGGCCAGGAAAAAGCGAAGGTCGTCCCAGTCGAAAGCGCTCATGGAGGGCTCATACCATATTGGTATTTTCGCACAACGCCGCTTTGTTTTCCCCCATAGAAGTGCGATTTTCACAATGATAGAACAGGGGCAGACGAAAACATCCCATCAGGAGAGAGACGCCATGCGCGAGGTCGGACATTTCATCGGCGGCAAGAACGTTCCGGGCAAGTCGGGACGCACCACGGAATTCTTCCAGCCCATGACCGGCGAGGTCATCGGCCGCGTCGCTCTCGCCTCCGGTGAGGAGCTGCGCCAGGCGGTCGAGAACGCCAAGGCCGCGCAGCCCGCCTGGGCCGCCACCAACCCGCAGCGCCGCGCCCGCGTGATGATGAAGTTCCTCGAGCTCATCGCCCAGGAGAACGACTCGCTCGCCGAGCTGCTCGCCCGCGAGCACGGCAAGACCATCGTGGACGCCAAGGGCGACATTCAGCGCGGCGTGGAAGTGGCCGAGTATTGCATCGGCATCCCGCAGATGATGAAGGGCGAGTACACCGAGGGCGCGGGCCCCGGCATCGACATGTATTCCATGCGCCAGCCGCTCGGCGTGGTCGCGGGCATCACGCCCTTCAACTTCCCGGCCATGATCCCGCTGTGGAAGCTCTCGCCGGCGATCGCCTGCGGCAACGCCTTCATCCTGAAGCCGTCCGAGCGTGCGCCCGGCGTGCCGATGCGCCTTGCCGAACTCATGCTCGAAGCGGGCCTCCCCGCCGGCATTCTCAACGTCGTCAACGGCGACAAGGAAGCGGTGGACGGCATCCTCGACCATCCGGACATCAAGGCCGTCGGCTTCGTCGGCTCCTCGCCAATCGCGCAATACGTCTATTCCCGTGCGGCTGCCAACGGCAAGCGCGCGCAGTGCTTCGGCGGCGCAAAGAACCACATGATCATCATGCCCGACGCGGACCTCGACCAGGCCGCCGACGCGCTGATCGGCGCGGGCTACGGCTCGGCCGGCGAGCGCTGCATGGCGATCTCCGTGGCCGTGCCCGTCGGCAAGGCGACCGCCGACGCGCTCATGGACAAGCTGATCCCGCGCGTGGAAAGCCTTAAAGTCGGCCCCTCCACCGACCCAAGCGCCGATTTCGGCCCGATGGTCACGAAGGCCCACATGGAGAAGGTGCGTTCCTACGTCGATCTCGGCGTGAAGGAAGGCGCGAAGCTCGTGGTCGATGGCCGTAACTTCAAGATGCAGGGCTACGAGAACGGCTTCTACATGGGCGGCTGCCTGTTCGACGACGTGACGACGGACATGCGCATCTACAAGGAAGAGATCTTCGGCCCCGTGCTCTCCGTGGTGCGCGCCAAGAACTACGACGAGGCGCTGCGCCTTCCGTCCGACCACGAATACGGCAACGGCGTCGCGATCTACACCCGCGACGGGGATGCTGCCCGCGACTTCGCCGCCAAGGTGAATGTGGGCATGGTCGGCATCAACGTGCCGATCCCGGTGCCGCTGGCCTATTACACCTTCGGCGGCTGGAAGGCCTCCGGCTTCGGCGACCTCAACCAGCACGGCCCGGATGCGATCCGCTTCTACACCAAGACGAAGACCGTCACCTCCCGCTGGCCGTCCGGCATCAAGGAAGGCGCGGAGTTCTCGATCCCGACGATGAAGTGAGTTGGGGTTGAAGGCCCTTTCACGACAAACGATTGCCGCCGCTCTTAGCTTAAGAGCGGCGGTTTTTGCTCGAGTCGTTCAGGCGCTGCAATAGCTTTGATCGGCGGAGTTTCGGATAGCCACTTTGGGTAAGGCCTTTGCGCCCTGCCTCTGCCTTGGACCCGATCGCCACTTCCGCTAAGCTCCCGAGTCATGACGGTTGAGCGCCCTGACCCAGCTCTGTTTGATGAAGGCTCAGGTGAGCATGAGGTGATCTGGGTCACAGCACCCGCATCCCCCGACCAGCCCGCCCCTCAAAGCAAGGCCGTCGCCATCCTCCGAAAGACGCTGATGTGGAGCCTGACCGCGCTCCTGATCGTCGCCGTGCCCTCCTGCGTCGTATCGTTCAGCCCCAACCTGAAACGAAAGATGTTCGGCCCGGATCACCTGGCGAGCGTAACCCTGGAGCCCGAGAAGGCCACGGTCAGCGTCGAGCTGATGGTCAAGGACCCTATCGGAAAGCTGGAATACGAGCGCCGCCTGATCGTGACGACCTCCGATGGCGCGAGCGTCGCCGATGAGCTCATCCAGGATCACGGCGGCTTCTCTTCCGCCAACCTTTATCGGACAAAGGACGGCAGGCTCGTTCTTGCCGATACCTTCGATGCGGAGCTTGTCACTCTCGCGCCTCTCAGGATCGATCACTACAGCGAGCAATATCTCAGCAACCGGGACAGGAAAAAGTCCGGCCCGGCGGCTCCCCGTGACAGGAAGCAATTCTCGGGACTACCGGAATCCGCCTATTTTGACGGCCTTTTCTACGTCGGGACATTCCGCTTCCAGGAAACGCCTTCCGCCGATGGAAAACAGAAAAGCGTCTGGTCCTTCGTGCCGGCCTCCGAACAGGAGGAATTCATCAAAGACCTCGGCGGCTGAAAGGCTGGCGTCCTTTGGGCCCCGCCCTAGATCGAAAGTCATGCTTGCCCCGAGCCCCCGAGCTATGACGATCTAGCGCCATGACCCAGTTCTCCTTGACCGAAGACCAAATCGCCGTCCGCGACATGGCCCTTGCCTTCGCGGCCGACAACCTCGCGCCCCATGCCCTCGAATGGGACGAGAAGAAACATTTCCCCGTCGATGTGCTGCGCGAAGCGGCAAGTCTCGGCATGGCCGGAATCTATACCCGCGACGACGTGGGCGGATCGGGCATGACGCGGCTGGACGCGGCGCTCATCTTCGAGGCGCTGGCGACCGGCTGCCCGGCGATCTCGGCCTATCTGTCGATCCACAACATGGTCTCGTGGATGATCGACCGCTACGGTTCGGAGGAACAGCGCCAGCGCTTCCTGCCGTCCCTCTGCTCCATGGAAACCATCGGCAGCTATTGCCTCACCGAGCCGGGCTCTGGCTCCGACGCGGCGGCGCTGAAAACCCGCGCGGTGCGCGACGGCGATCATTACGTCGTCAACGGCGTGAAGCAGTTCATCTCGGGCGCCGGCACCTCGGACATCTATGTCACCATGGTTCGCACCGGCGAGGAAGGCCCGTCCGGCATCTCGACCCTCGTGATCGAGAAGAACATGCCCGGCGTGTCCTTCGGCGCGCAGGAGAAGAAGATGGGCTGGAACGCGCAGCCCACCGCCGCCGTGATCCTCGAGGACGTGCGCGTGCCCGTCGCGAACCGCCTGTCCGATGAAGGCATGGGCTTCAAGATCGCCATGTCCGGCCTCGACGGCGGGCGCATCAATATCGGCGCATGCTCTCTCGGCGGCGCGCAATCCGCGCTCGACAAGGCGCTCGCCTACGCGAACGACCGCAAGGCCTTCGGCAAGCGCATCGCGGATTTCCAGGCGCTGCAGTTCAAGCTCGCCGACATGGCGACGGACCTCGAATGCGCGCGCACCTTCCTGTGGCGCGCGGCTTCCGCGCTCGATGCGAAGTCGCTCGACGCCACCAAGCTCTGCGCCATGGCCAAGCGCATGGCGACCGACACGGGCTTCGCGGTGGCGAACGAAGCTCTCCAGCTCCACGGCGGCTACGGCTATCTCGCCGATTACGGCGTGGAGAAGATCGTGCGCGATCTGCGCGTGCATCAGATTCTCGAGGGCACCAACGAGATCATGCGTCTCATCGTGGCGCGCGATCTGGTGGGGCGCGGGAACAGATGAGTGCAGAAGCCTGTTCTCGCATGCGGCTCTCCCACACAGCCCTCATCCTGAGGAGCGAGCTTGCTCGCGTCTCGAAGGACGAGGGCGTCTCCAGCACAGGCTGGACGATCCTTCGAGACGGTCGCTGCGCGACCTCCTCAGGATGAGGGCGAGTTTAATGAATCCCGCGTTCAAGTCGCTCGGCCTCGGCTTCGTCATTGCCGCGGCGATCTTCGCGCTGTTCTCGTTCGCAGGACATTTGTTCTTTCTGGAAGGCCGCCGCCCCTTCCAGTTGAACTTCATCGGAGGCGCGGCGCTGGGGCTCGCGCTCGGATTGTTCGTACATCGCATCCTGCACATTCCGAAATTCAAAGCCGCAACCGCCATGGCGCTGATCGCCGTTCCCGGCATGTTGATCATGGCGGCTGTGGGCTCGCATTTCGCCGTGTTCTTTCCGGCGCTCGACCCTTCGCTCGACAAGGTCTTCGGCTCGCTCATGCTCTGGTTCTACGGCTTCGCGCTTGCAGGCGCATTGTGGAGCGCGCGCGGCTCGTCGTGAAGGCGCGGCTTTCGCAAACATTACAGATAAAGGGAGGAACACCATGACCAATATCGCTTTCATCGGTCTCGGCAACATGGGCGGCCCCATGGCGGCCAATCTCGTCAAGGCGGGCCACAAAGTCACCGGCTTCGATCTAATGCCCGCCTCCTGCGATCAGGCACGCGCCGATGGCGTCGCCGTCGCAGGCTCCGCGGCTGACGCGGTGCGCGATGCGGAAGTGGTCATCACCATGCTGCCGGCGGGCAAGCATGTGGTCTCCGTGTGGAGCGACATCCTGAAGGGCGCGCAAGCCAACGCGCTGTTCATCGACTGCTCGACCATCGACGTGGAGAGCGCGCGCAAGGCGCATGCCATGGCGCGGGAGCAGAACGTGCAATCGCTCGACGCGCCGGTTTCCGGCGGCGTCGGCGGCGCGAAGGGCGCGACGCTCACCTTCATGGCGGGCGGCGCGAAGGACGCCTTCGACCGGGCAGAGCCCATTCTCTCGAAGATGGGCAGGAAGGTCGTGCATTGCGGCGATGCCGGCGCGGGCCAGGCAGCGAAGATCTGCAACAACATGATCCTCGGCATCTCGATGATCGGCGTAGCGGAAGCTTTCGTGCTGGCTGAAAAGCTCGGCCTCTCGCATCAGGCGTTGTTCGACGTCGCCTCCACCTCCTCGGGCCAATGCTGGTCGCTCACCACCTACTGCCCCGTGCCGGGCCCGGTGCCGACCTCGCCCGCCAACAACGACTACAAGCCGGGCTTCGCCGCGGCCCTGATGCTGAAGGATTTGAAGCTCGCCCAGGAAGCGGCGCTGGCCTCCGGCGCATCGACGCCCTTGGGCGCGGAAGCAGCCCAACTCTACGCCCTGTTCAACAACGGCGGGCACGAGGGCGACGACTTCTCGGGCATCATCAACTTCATTCGCGGGAAGAAGTGATCGAGTTCGATGTCATAGCCGTTCCAGGACTTGTTACGGGATCAGTACCGCCCATCCCGATTGGAAGAACGCCACGCTTTCATCAATCGGGAGCAACGGCACAGGCCGGTGATGAGGTGCCAGGTGTTGCCCGGGCGGTCATCCCGGACGGCGCGAGCCGAGCCGGGATCGCCTTCAGAAGCGAGCGCATGTCCCCTCCCCCTTGCGGGGAGGGCCAGGGTCAGGCGCAAAGTCGGAGCGTGGCACTCATCCAGTGATCACGACGAGTTCTACCGTGTATCCCCTCTCCCGCACGGGAGAGGGGCAGGGGTGAGGGCATGCGGATGCCGAACCGGCATCGCCCGATCAAGCGCACTGCCGGTGTCCCCTCCCTTCCCGCAAGGGGGAGGGAGCAAGCGGCGGCAACGTTATGTTCTGTATTTGTTCTTGACTTTGGTCCTAAGCTTGGCTATGTGTGGCTGAGCCTGATCCACCGAGGGGCGCTCTCGCGAGGCGTCGTGTTTGTGGGGTCGGGCACGGTCCCGTGAGCCAGCTGACGCAGACTGGTTCGACGGGAGGCCCCGGCGAGAGGCTGGGCTCCGCTCTGGTCCAAGGCCGCCCGTATCAAGACGGTGTCCGCCTTGGGCAGAGCTGGGGCCATGTCGCGCCGGTCCGCCTAAAAAAGCCGTGCGCGGGGAGCCGTCGGGTTCTTCACTCACTCAAAAGCCGAGCCGGACGCCTCCTCGCGCCCCCTCGACCAGAAAACCTCGGGCGACACACGCCGCGAGGATAATCTCCCATGGCCTTTGAAGCCGTTTCTGCCGCCCCTCAATAAACCGCCCGACAGCCCCGTCGGACTGCAAAGGTTAAGCATGTGTTGCACGCTACCTACAGCTTTTGCCCCCTCCCTCCACTAGCTTAGCCCTTCCGAACGCCTCATCGACGATTGCACTCGCCTCATGGTCCGCTCCATCTCCCCTACGGCCAATCCTTCAGCGGATGCCGCCGCCATGCTGCGGCGAATCGGCTTTGCGATCCTGTTCCTGGTCATTCCGTCCGCCGCCTTCTTCACCAGGCGCGCGCTCGTCGTTCTGGCGCCCCTGGCCGTCGTTCTCATCGTGCTGGCCTCCGTCATCGACGGCAGCGCCCGGCAACCGATGCAAAAGCTGACGGATCTCGTGGGTTCGCGGGCGACCCTGGCCGGCGGCGTCCTCCTGCTTTGGGCCTGCCTGTCCCTGATCTGGACGCCCTTCGTGCCCCAGGCCTCCGAGCGGCTGTTCAACATCATCGTCATGGGCCTGATGGCGCTTGCCGGGTATCTGGCCCTGCCCGACCGCATGCGCTCGGCCAATCTCTACCTGCTTCCCATCGGCGTCGGCCTCGCCGCCCTGGTCGCCGTGCCGCTGGTGCTCAAGGAGGGCGCGAGGCTCGATCCGGAGGGACTGGGCGTCGAGCGCGGGATGATCGTGCTGGTTCTGCTGCTCTGGCCCGCCGTCACCTGGCTCCACTCCCGAGGCCGCAACATCGAGGCGCTGGCGCTCGTCCTGGCCGTTGCCCTCGGCGCGTTCGCCGCCACGGACGGGTTGCCGGTTTACGGCATGGCCGTGGGCGCCCTCGCCTTCGCCCTGACCGCCACGTTCCCGACGCTCGGCTCGCGCCTCGTCGCCTTCGCCATGGCGGGCCTTCTGCTGCTGGCCCCCGCGCTTCCGTTCGTCCTGAAGCCCCTGAGCGATGGGCTGATCGGCGTGAACTCCTCAGCCTCCTTGAGCCTCGGCGTGTGGCGCGACACCATCCTGGCCGAACCGCTGCGGCTCGTGACCGGGCACGGGCTGGAAACGGCCATCCGGGGACGCATCTTCGGCATCATTCCCTCGCGCGCCCCTTCCACCCTGCTGTTCGAGGTCTGGTACGAACTCGGTCTGATCGGCGCCATCGCCGGAGCATACCTGCTCTATCGCACCGCCTTGGGCGCGCAGGGCCAGCGCCCCATCCTCGGGCCCGGCATCATGGCGGCCTTCGCCACCGCCTTCGCGCTCGTCTGCTTCGGCATCGGCACCACCCAGGTCTGGTGGTTCACGGCCCTGGTCATGCTCGTGCTGATCTTCGTGGCCATCGAACACGGACAGTTCCGCACCACGCGCCCCAAGGCCATTCTGCGCCGCCGAGCCTGATTGAAGCCTTGACCTGCGGGCTTCGGCTTGGTTCGGTGGAAGCCTGTGAGCCTGCCGGAGGAGCTATCATGCCGATCATCAACCGCGTCGCCGATCTCGCCGACGAGATCACTGCCTGGCGCCGGGATTTCCATGAGAATCCGGAACTGGAATACGACGTGCATCGCACCGCCGGAATCGTGACCGACAAGCTGAAGAGCTTCGGCTGCGACGAGGTGGTAACCGGGATCGGCCGCACCGGCGTCGTCGGCGTGATCAAGGGACGCACGAACACGTCCGGCAAGGTCATCGGCCTGCGCGCCGACATGGACGCGCTTCCCATCGACGAAGCGACTGATCTGCCCTACAAGTCCAAGGTGCCCGGCAAGATGCATGCCTGCGGCCATGACGGCCACACCGCCATGCTGCTGGGCGCCGCGAAGTACCTCGCCGAGACGCGCAATTTCGACGGCACGGCGGTCGTGATCTTCCAGCCTGCGGAGGAAGGCGGCGGCGGCGGTGCCGCCATGGTGGAGGACGGCCTGATGGAGCGCTTCGGCATCCAGGAGGTCTACGGCATGCACAACTGGCCGGGCGTGCCTGTCGGCCAATTCGCCATGCGTCCCGGCCCGACCATGGCTGCTGCTGACCGATTCACGATCGTCATCGAAGGCAAGGGTGGGCATGCGGCCTATCCGCATGACTGCATCGATCCCATCGTCACGGCGGCTCACGTGATCACGGCTTTGCAATCGGTCGCCTCCCGCAGCGTCGATCCGCTGGAATCGGTGGTGGTGTCGGTGTGCACCGTGAAAGCCGGCGATACCTTCAACGTCATTCCGCAGACGGCCACACTTCTCGGCACCGTGCGCACCTTGTCGCCCGCCATTCGCGACCTCGCGGAAGCGCGTATCCGCACCATCGTCGAGAACACCTGCGCGATGTTCGGCGCGAAAGCCGACATCACCTACAACCGCGGTTATCCGGTGACGGTGAACGACGCGGAGCGGGTCGAGTTCGTCGCCGCCGTTGCGAAGGACGTCGTGGGCGAGAGCGCGGTCAAAACGAATTTTCCGCCGGAAATGGGCGCGGAGGATTTTTCCTACATGCTCGAGAAGCGCCCCGGCGCGTACATCTTCCTCGGCAATGGCGATACCGCAGGCGTGCACCATCCGGCCTACGACTTCAACGACGCGGCGACGCCTTACGGCGTGTCGCTCTGGGCGAAGATCATCGAGACGGGAATGCCTGCGCGGTAGAGCATCGGGCGCAAAATTGGGAATCGGTTTTGCGCGGAAAGACGCTCAAAACCGAGCTCCTGCATCAATCCTTGTTCGAGCAGGCGAGCAGGCCTTCGAGATCGATGTAATGCCCGGCGCGGTCGCGCTTGGCCGCGAGGTAGCTGACATTCTCAGGCGTCGGGCGGCCGAGCACCCGGTGATCGGAGATCACCTGAAGGCCTGCCTCGGACAGCGCCCGTATCTTCTCGGGGTTGTTGGTCATGAGGCGCACCTTCGCGACGCCGAGCTGCTTCAGCATCTCGGCCGCGAAGTCGAAGCGGCGCTGATCGGCCTCGAAGCCCAGCACCTCGTCGGCCTCGTAGGTGTCATAGCCTTGAGACTGGAGCTTGTAGGCGCGGATCTTGTTGGCGAGGCCGTTCCCGCGTCCCTCCTGATCGAGATAGAGCAGGATGCCGCCCTCGTTCCCGGCCATGAAGCGCACGGTCTCGCGCAGCTGGTCGCCGCAATCGCATTTGAGGCTGCCGAAGAGATCGCCCGTCAGGCAGGCCGAATGCAGACGCACGGTGACGGGTGCCGACAGATCCGGCTTGCCCACGATGATCGCCACCTGATCGCGCAGGCCCTCGCCGCCGCGATACACCACGAACTCGCTGGTCGGCGCGCCCTCCAGCGGCACCGGAGCACGGCTGACGATTGTCAGGTCGGCGGCTTTGCTGCGGCGATAGGCGCGGATCGCCTCGGCCGGCACGCGCATGAGCGACGGATCGATCTCGATCCCGGCGGAGAGCGGCACGACGATCACGGCGGGCAGCACGAGGGAAAGACGGGCAAGCTCGACCGCCTCCGCGTCGAGATCGCCCACGGGCCGGACCGGCGCGTCTATCCGCGCATCCACCTTGAGGGCCAGGGCCTCGATGCGCCCGCGCTCCACCAGCGGCAGCGCCACGCGGCCCGGCATGTCGCGATCGAGGCCGAGGCGACGCAGGCGTGCGGCCGGCAGGACAAGATGGGCATGACCGCCGGCGATGGCCTCGATCTCGGCGCTGCGGGCCTCGTCCAGGTCCTCGACGCCGATCACGAGCGCGCTTAGCTCCACCCCGTCGATCACGACGGGCCGGGCGCTGCGGAACTCCATGATCGCCCGCTCGACCGAGGTCGTGGCGGGGTTGTCGGATAGGCTCAAGGTCAGGCGCATCATCAAGAAAACTCTGGCGGACAGCCTTTAAACGTTTGGAAAATCAGGTCTTTGCCGGATACCGGCAGAACCCGGAAAGCCAAGCTTCGGGATCGGGCTCACCTTACCACACGAGGCCAGTGAACCCTAATTCGAGAAATAGAGTGGCAGCCATGCGCCATCAACAGGCCGCATGCAAAGGCCATTCTGCAAAACTCGACGCCTTGGTGGCCGCGGGGTATCAGTGCCCCTCACGGCTTGGCCATGTCCTTTCATACAGTCACGATTGTCCATGATGCGCACGATATTCCTCCCGCTCCTCGCCCTCGGCTTCCTCGGCATGGCCTCCATCGCCAGCGCCGCCACTCTCGATGGCCTCGCCGTGGATGTGACGAATACCAGCGAGCCGGTGCTCTGCGCCGAGAAGGACAACATCGCCATCAATTTCGCCTCGCCGGAGGTGCGCCATTTCAGCATCGAGGCCGTGCACCCGGCCTATATGGGCACGCTTCGCGAGGACCGCTGGGAGCCGGATTGGACGGCGTGCGAGGATATTTCGGAAGAGACCTCCACCAAGCCCCATCCCAAGATGAGCACCCTCTTCGAGGACGACAACCTGCGCATCATCGGCCTGTCCTTCACGGAGTTCTGGCGCCCGAGCGACGTGACGGTAACCATCGGCACCAAAGTCGAGCGCAACATTCACCTGCTGCAGCTTCTGAAGAAGAAGGGCGACAAGGCGGAAGAGGTTCTCGTGATCTATCCGGGCGACGGCTACTGGCGCATCAAGCCGCTGCCGCCCGAGCACCTGGGCTGGACGGCCTATGGCTCGTCGTTCCTGGTAGGCCCGGTGGAGTTCGACCAGCGCCCAGTCGTGAACCTGAAGGACGTGGCTTTCGACCCCAAGGCCATGAGTTTTGCCCTGACCCTCGCCAAGGGCGGCATGGCCGATGTGAAGATCACGGCGCTCGACGAGGAGCGCTTGGCTCTCGACGTATCCTTCGATCGGCCGGTGACCGGCGTGCCCTTCGCGGCGCTTCGCTCCATGTACGTGACCGAGTTCAATGCCGATGTGGCGCGCATCGCCGTGCGCGAATCGAACGCCCGCTCCTGGCGCGAGGAGATGATCATGAACTTCCGCGACGCCAAGGCGACGGATGCCTGGATGGGACGCCTGCTCCCCTCGCGCCACAACACCAGCGCGCCGGATATGATGTTCAACCGCTTCCGTGCGCAGCCGGGCGCTTCGCGCTGAAGGCAGACAGCACCCGCCCGTCCATGAGCAGAAGCCCCGCGCCGATCAGCGCCATGCCGGCGACGTGGCGCGGCTCCAGGGTTTCGCCCAGCAGCACGACGCCGAAGAGAATCGCGCTCACCGGAATGAGGAAGGTCACGAGGCCCGCATTGGTGGCCCCGGCGCGGGCGAGCAACCGGAAGAAGATGAGATAGGCGAATGCCGTCGAGACGAGGGCAAGACCGAGGATCGAAAGGATCGCGGCAAGGCTCGGCATCGGCAGCGTCCAGGGCCGGTCGATGTAAAGGGTAACCGGCAGGAGCATCACGCTCGATGCCGTGACCTGCCCGGCTGCGGTCGCGAGCGGCGGAATGCCCATGGCCTTGAAGCGGCGGCCATAGACGCCCGAGAAGCCATAGGACAGGGCTGCGCCCAGGATCGCGAGCTGCGCCAGCACATTGGCGTTCAGCCCGGCGAGCGCCGCCGTTCCGACCATCACGGCCACGCCGACGAATCCGACGACGACGCCCATGAGACGGTGGCCGGTCAGGCGTTCATCGGTCGTGAAGTAATGCGCGACGATCACCGTGAAGAGCGGCGTGGTGGCATTGAGAATGGAGGCCAGCCCGCTCGCGATATGGCTCTGCCCCCAGACGATGAGCGAGAACGGAATGACGTTGTTGAGGATGCCCATGCCGATGAAGGCGCCCCACACCTGACGCCCGCGAGGCAATGCAACGCGCATCACCCGCAGCATCACATGCAGGGCGAGAGCCGCGATACCGACCCGCAAGGTGACGACGGTCAGGAACGGCAATTCCCGCACCGCGACGCCGTTGAACAGGAACGATCCGCCCCAGACCAGGGACAGGGTCGCCAGCAGCCCCCAATCGGAGGCTGTCATGGTTTGGCGAATGGCATTGGGGTTTTGGGGATTTAGCGGCTCGGGCATTGCGGCGATCTCTTATTCCGGCCGTGCATGGCACAGAACGCAGGGCTCCGCGACCCGATTTCTGTGATCGGATTCGCAACGGAAAATGATGCGGCGCGCATTCCCCCCTTGCGGGGACGGCAAAGATCAACCCGGCGTTAAGCGGCAGTCTCCAAGGAGCCCATCTCCAGCAAATTACGGCTTCACTTAAACCTTTGATTTACGACGAATCCGATGCCTGTGAATCCTTTACCTCCCGTTCATTGCTTCGGAGCGAACGTCATGGCGTAACCCGTTCCCTGCAAGCGTGATGTCATGAGTTTCCAACCCTCCCGCCATGCCTCCTACGGTGCCGATGCCCAGGCGCGTCAGGCGGTGAGGTCGAGTTTCAGCATCATTCCCCACTCGCCCCGCCCCGTGCGGAATGCGAGCTTCATTTTCGGGCGCTCCGATTCGCGCCTGCGCCCCCTGCTGAACCAGGAAGAGCGGGACCGGATGCATTGCTGGGCAATGATGATCGCACTCGTCTCGTCCGTCGCCGGAACGACCCTGCTGCTGACGACGATGCTGCCCTGACGGCCCTTTACTGAAGGGGCCAGAAAATCATGATCAGGGGTGTGCCCACCACTACCACGATGATCGACAGCGGCAGGCCGAGCCGCCAGTAATCCCCGAAGCGATAGCCTCCCGGCCCCATCACCAGCGTGTTGCATTGATGGCCGATGGGCGTGAGAAAATCGCAGGCCGCGCCAATCGCCACCGCCATGAGGAAGGCATCGGGCCTGAAGCCGAGCTGGGTCGCGAAGCTCGCGGCGATCGGCGCCATCACGAGAACCGTCGCGGCATTGTTGAGGAACGGCGTCACCGCCATAGCCGACACCATGATGAGCACGAGCGCGCCGGTGGGCGGCAGCATGTTCGCGGCTGTGGACAGCCATCCGGCGATGAGATCCGTGCCGCCTGTGGTGCGGATCGATTCGCTGACCGGAATGAGCGCCCCCAGCATGACGATGATGGGCCATTCGACAGTGTCGTAAACCTCGCGCAGGGTCAATGACCCGAACAGTACCAGCAACACGCCTGCACCGAAGAAGGCAATGGCGACCGGCAGAATATCGAAGGCCACCAGTACCATGGTGAGGCCGAGGATCGCGATGGGAAGCAGGCTCCTGCGCGCGCTGCCGAGCCTGATCTCGCGCTCGGCGAGCGGCAGACAACCGAGCTGCTGCAGCGTGTCCGGCAATTTCTTGAGATTGCCTTGCAGCACGATCACGTCGCCGGGCCTGAGTGTGATCGTGCGCAGGCGCTCCTTGAACCGCTCGCCGCTGCGGCTCACCGCGATCAGGTTGACCTGAAAGCGCTCGTAAAGAGCAATGCGCTCGGCCGAAAGACCCGAGAGGGAAGAGTTCGGTCCCACGATAGCCTCGATCACGCCGATCTCGTCGGTAGCTTCGTCCGTCTGCGGCAGGCGATGCTCGTGGGTGAGCTTGAGGCCAGCCCGCGCTACCGCGCTTTCAAGAGCATCAGGTTCGCCCTCCAGCATGAGAAGATCGTTCTCGCGGATCTTCGCATCGGGCAACGGGCTGGAACTGCGTGTCTCGTTGCGGATGATCGCGGCGACTTTGACCTCGCCGTTGGCGAGCTTGCGCAGGTCCGCCACCGTCTGCCCGACCACATCCGATTCCTCGGTAACCCGCGCTTCGGTGATGTAATCCTTGATATTGAGCGCCTCATCGAGTGAAGCCGCGCCCCTGCGTCCCTTCGGCAGAAGCCGGTAGCCGAAGGCAAGGAAGACAACGCCCGCGATCGCGATGCCGATGCCCACGGGCGTGAAGTCGAACATGCCGAACGGCTCGCCCAGCAATTCGCCCCTCACCCGCGACACGATGATGTTGGGCGACGTGCCCACCAGCGTGACGATGCCGCCGAGAAGCGAGCCGAAGGCCATCGGCATGAGGAAGGATGATGGCGACACGTTCGAGCGTCGCGCGATCTGGAACGCCACGGGGATCATCATGGCGAGCGCGCCGATATTTTTCACGAAGCCGGACAGCACCGTGACCGTGGCGACAAGGACGATCACCTGCATCTGCGTGGTGCGCAGGTAAGGCCCGACGTGATGCAGCGCCGCCTCCAGCACGCCGGATTTCGCGACCGCCGCGCTCACGAGCAGCGCGCTCGCGACGATGATGACGATGTCGTCGCTGAACCCGGTGAAGGCCTTGTCCGCCGGAACGATGCCCACCAGCACGGTGGCGAGCAGCGCCAGTACCGCCACGAGGTCGTAGCGGAGACGCCCCCACACGAAAAGCGCCATCATCCCGGCGACGATGGCGAAGGAAAGCATTTGCGGATGGGTCATGAGGGACGCGCTTGAGAGGAAACCATGATGCTAACGCGCCATGGCTTCCTTTGTGCCAGACTTTACTGACCGAGGACGAGAGCCCAATAGCGCCCGTAGCGGTTGTTGGCGTCGGCGCGGGCAAAGCCGATCTTGCGGGCCTGGGGCATCAGCAGATTGACGTTGTGGCCGGAGGACCTTTTCCAGCGCTCGATGGTGCCGTCGACGTTATCCGCGCCGGCCGAAAGGTTTTCCGCCGAATAGCCGGCGATTCCATACTGATCCATGCGGCCCGCGAAATTGCCGTGACTGAGCCTGCCGGCGGCGGCCACCACACGGGCCTGATGCTCGGCGGCCTCATTGAGCTTCGAGTCCACGGTCACCGGGCTCAGGCCCTTTGAGACGCGATAGGCGGAGATGAGCTTTGCTGCCTCGGACGCATCCTTCGTGGAGCTGGCGAGAACCACGTCTCCTCCCACGAGAGACGCATCGCTGGCGCAGCCCGCAAGCGCCAGGGCAATCAGGGCACAGAACGACAAAGAACGCATTGGCATCCCCTTCGCCGTTTCACATTCGCGAAATCGGCTCTCCTATTGATTTGCCGCATTCTTGGCGGCGAACCGGTATCCGCTTCGCCCAAAAATGCTCCGAGGGCAGCGTTCGCGCTGCTCCCCTTGCAAAAAAGTCCCATGGTGGTCATGTGCAAGCCACGACCTTTTGCGCTGAATGCCATGTTGAAGCGTGAGGGTCCATACCACCTTCTCGCCCTTATCCGCGTCAGCTGAGCGCATGTCCCTGCCCCAACCCTCCCCTCGCGTCACCATCATCGGCGGCGGCCCCGCCGGGCTGATCGCGGCGGAAATCCTTGGCCAGGCGGGCGTTGCGGTGACCGTCTACGACCGGATGCCGTCCCTCGGGCGCAAGTTCCTCATGGCCGGGCGCGGCGGGCTGAACCTCACCCATTCGGAGGAATTCGAGCGATTCGTCGCCCGCTATTCCGAGGGATCCAAGGTGCTCCGCCCCCTCCTCGAAGCCTTCCGCCCGGAGGATCTGCGGGCCTGGTGCGAGGGCTTGGGCCAGGAGACCTTCGTGGGATCGAGCGGGCGGGTATTCCCCAAGGCCTTCAAGGCCTCGCCGCTGCTGCGCGCCTGGCTGTCCCGGCTGGAGGGCCTTGGCGTGCGCTTCGCCCTGCGCCATCGCTGGGAGGGCTGGGATGCGGAAGGCCATCCTGTTTTTACCAATGCCGCCGGAGACCTCGTGACGGCCCAGGCCGATGCCACGATCCTGGCCCTCGGCGGGGCGAGCTGGCCCCGGCTCGGGTCGGACGGCTCCTGGGTGGAGCTGCTGAACGCCAAGAGCATCGCGGTGGCCCACTTACGCCCGTCCAATATGGGCTTCACCCTGCCCTGGTCCGAGGTGATGCGCGGCCGGTTCGAGGGCGAACCCCTGAAGCGAATCGCGCTCACCTTCGAGGGCGTGACGGTGCGGGGCGAGGCCATCGTGACCGCAGACGGCATCGAGGGTGGCGCCGTCTATGCCCTCTCCGCCCGGCTGCGGGACGCCATCGAGCGCGAGGGCAAAGCCACGCTCCGCCTCGATCTCCGGCCCGACCTGTCCGAGGATGCCCTGGCGAAGCGCCTGAGCGCTCCCCGCAAAGGCCAATCCGCCTCCACCTTCCTGCGCAAGGCGGCGGGTTTGAGCCCTCTCGGGATCGCCCTGCTGCGCGAATCAGACCCTCAGCTGCCTCTGGAGCCAGGGGACCTGGCCCGGCTCATCAAGGCCGTTCCCCTGACCCTGACGGGCATGAAGCCCCTGGACCGGGCGATTTCCTCGGCCGGAGGCATTCCCTTTTCCGAACTCGACGAGAACCTGATGCTGCGCCGCCTGCCAGGAGTCTACGCTGCGGGGGAGATGCTGGATTGGGAGGCCCCGACCGGCGGCTACCTGCTCCAGGCCACCTTCGCCACGGGAATCGCTGCCGCCAAAGGCGTTCTCGCCCGGCTCGAGATTCCCCATGCCGCATTGACGTTGAATCCAGCATCGGCCACACCGCACACGTGATCGACCCCGCCAAGATTCTCCACGATGTTTTCGGCTTCCCCTCCTTCCGCGAAGGACAGGAGGAGATCGTGCGCGCCGTGCTGGCGGGCGAGGACGTGCTCGCCGTCATGCCGACAGGTGCCGGCAAGTCGCTCTGCTACCAGCTGCCGACGCTCGCCCGCGAGGGACTGACCGTGGTGATCTCGCCGCTGATCGCCCTCATGCGCGATCAGGTGGCGGCGCTCCGCCATTTCGGCATCGAGGCGGGAAGCCTCAATTCGGCGAACGACCAGGATGAGAACCGCCGCGTGGTGGACGCCGTGCGCGACGGGCGCATGCGCCTTCTCTATGCCTCGCCCGAGCGGCTGGCGAATACCGGAACCACCGAATGGCTCGCAAGATCCGGCGTGAACCTGCTCGCCATCGACGAGGCGCATTGCGTCTCGCAATGGGGCCATGATTTCCGCCCCGAATACGCCATGCTCGGCGAGGTGCGCCGGCGGCTGGGCAACGTGCAGACCATCGCTCTCACCGCCACCGCCGACGTGGCGACGCGCGGCGACATCATGCATCGCCTGTTCGAGGAGGAGCCGCGCCTCTTCATCCACGGCTTCGACCGCCCGAACCTGCGGCTTGCCATGCAGGCGAAGGAGCATGCGCGGCGCCAGCTTTTCTCCTTCCTCGACAAGCACCGGCACGAGAGCGGCATCGTCTATTGCTCGTCGCGCGACGCGACGGAGAAGCTCGCGGATTCCTTGAGCCAGGCAGGCTACCGCGCCATGCCCTATCATGCGGGAATGCCTCAAGGAGAGCGTGCGAAGAACCAGGACATCTTCCTGCAGGAGGATGGTGTGGTGATGGTGGCGACCGTCGCCTTCGGCATGGGCATCGACAAGCCCGACGTGCGCTTCGTGGCGCACGCGGCTTTGCCGAAATCCATCGAGGCCTATTACCAGGAGATCGGCCGCGCGGGCCGCGACGGCGCGCCCGCCGACACGCTCACCCTCTACGGTCTCGACGACATGCGCCTGCGCCGCCTGCAGATCGAGCAGAGCGATGCTTCCGACGAGCAGAAGCGCGTGGAGCGCCAGCGCCTCAATGCGCTCGTCGCCTTGTGCGAAGCGCCGCGATGCCGCCGCCAGACGCTGCTCGCCTATTTCGGCGAAACCACGGAGCCTTGCGGCAATTGCGACCTGTGCATCGATGGCGTCATGTCCTTCGACGGCACCATCGAGGCGCAGAAGCTTCTCTCCGCCATCGTGCGCACCGGCGAGCGCTTCGGCACGGAACATCTCATCAGCATTCTCGTCGGCGACGGAACGGACGCCGTGCAGCGTCTAGGCCACGACAAGCTGAAGACGTTTGGAGTCGGCAAGGATCGCTCGAAGAACGAGTGGCGCTCGCTGCTGCGCCAGATCTATGCCGCCGGGCTGGTCAGCCTGGAGCTTGCCGAATACGGCCGCTGGACGCTCACCGACAAGGGTGTGGCGGTGCTGAAAGGCCAGGAGGGAATCGAGCTGCGCTCCGACGTGCTCATGAAGCCCGCCGATCGCCGCCGCAGGCGCTCGCGCATGGAGGCGGAAGCCGTCGTTCCCTCCGACGATCCGCTGCTGCTCGACCTGAAGGCCCTGCGCACGCGCCTCGCGAAAGAGGAAGGCGTGCCGGCCTACGTGATCTTCTCCGATCGCAGCCTCATCGACATGGCGGCGAAGAAGCCCACCTCGGCCCGCGCTTTCGGCGAGGTGCATGGCGTGGGTCAGGCCAAGCTCGACCGCTATGCGGATGCGTTTCTCGACGTGCTGAAGGCGCACGCTGCGTAAGGGCAGACAAATGCCGTCATCCCGGACGGAGCGCAGCGGAGATCCGGGATCGGCATCAGAATGAATCGCTACGTCATCACCGGCCTTGTGCCGGTGATCCCGGTTCTGTGAAGCGCTGCCCTCTACCGATCGGGATGGCCGGGACAAGCCCGGCCATGACGTGAAAGTGGTTGTCAAGCGATCCCGGGTTCTGCTCCGCAGCCCCGGGATGACGCAAACCCTTCACACCTCCACCCACCGCCCCTCATGCGCGCTGCGCGCCATCGCATCGACCGTGCGCTCGATTCGGGTGCCGTCCTCGAAATCGATCAACACGGCAGGCTCGCCACGGATGCGGCCGATAAGCTGCCGGCATTCGATCACCTTGAGATCATTGAAGCCGAGCCCATGCCCCGGCGCGGGAATGAACTTGTCATAGGGCGGATGCTGGGGTGCTGCCATGATCGTGCGGAAACCTTGTGCCTCCCGCGCATCATCGACCGTATAGAGCTGCACCTCGTTCATGCGCTCCTGATCGAATACGATGGCGCCCCGCGATCCGAAAATCTGAATGAAGATGCGGCCTTTCCGTCCCCAAGCGGAACGATTGAGCGCCATCACGCCAGATGCGCCGCTCTCCAGTTCGAGCAGAATGGCGGCGATGTCGTAGGTCTCGACCGCGCGGCGTCCGCCACCACGCAGGGGCCGATCCGCATAAGGTTTCGACATGTGGCCACAGACGCGCCGCACGCCGCCCAACAATGTCCAGAGCAGGCTTAACGGGTGAACGCCGAAATCATCGAGCGCGCCATGGCCGGAGGATGCCTCGCTCTTCCAGTAGAAAAGCTCTTCCGGGTCCGCCATGAAGTCCTCGTCCATCTCGAAGCGCACATGGTTGACCTCGCCGATGCGGCCCTCGTCGAGCAGGCGGCGGATCAGGCGGATGATGGGGTTCTGAATATAATTGTAACCGAGCGCCGCAACCTTTCCCGAAGCACGGGCGGCGGCAAGCATGCGCTCCGCATCGGCAAGCTTCGTCGCCATGGGCTTCTCGCACCACACGTGCTTGCCTGCTTCGAGTGCAGCAATCGCCATGTCGGGATGAAACGCGTTCGGCGTGGTGATGGAGACGACATCGATCTCGGGATCGGCGACAAGCGAGCGCCAGTCGCCCGTGGCGCGGGCGAAGCCAAGTTCTTGCGCCTTTTTCTCAGCAAGCTCCCGCGAGGCTTCGGCCAGCATCGCAAGACACGGGCGCGGCACATCGCCGAACACGGACGCCACTGCGTTCCAGGCGAGCGCGTGGCACTTGCCCATATAGCCGGTGCCGATGAGGCCGATGGCAAGACCATTCATGATCTTACTCCATAAGCCGGGGGACCCGGCTATTGAGAAGCATGAAGCCAGCCTTGCGGACTGGAAGACTTGGGCTTCTATGCTTTCAAGCTGCTTGCTGCCTTTAACGTCAGGCGGATCAACCCGCTTAGTCCTAGGATGACTGACGCCAACCAAAGCAGCCCTATCGGCATCAGGATGGGCACGGATGAGAGGAAGACCAAAACCTCAGTGTCCTTCGTCCAGTAAAGAGCAAAGCTCAGCCATCCTTCGAGAAGCTTCCCGCTCCAACTTGACCCACATTCGACATACTCGAACCAGTCGCTGGTAAGGACGCATCCGCTCGATTCTTCGCCCCGCTGCACCCGCGGCAAGCGTGTCGTGTAAAAAGCAGTGGCACTTCCTGCGAGGAGCCACCAGGATATGGCAGTCGCCTCTAGAAAGCGAAGAATGCGCCGTCCAAGCATCAGTCGACCCTGTATGACCGGCAATCAGCATATCCGTTATACTGTTTCTATACCATCCCCCCAAGCTCCGCCGACACGGCCTGCAACTCTTTGCCGCCGGCCATGAGGTTCTGCAGCTCCTCGATCTGAATTTCCTCTTTCCGATAAGTGCCCAGCGTCTTGCCGCGATTAAGCACGGTGAAGCGGTCGCCAACCGCATAGGCATGGCGGACGTTATGCGTGATGAAGATGACGCCGAGGCCCTTCTGGCGGACCTGATGGATGTACTTCAGCACCATCGACGTCTGCGCCACGCCGAGCGCGGAGGTCGGCTCGTCGAGGATCAGCACCTTCGCGCCGAAATAGACCGCGCGGGCAATCGCCACGCATTGCCGCTCGCCGCCGGAGAGAGTACCGACCGCCTGGTGCGGATCGCGCACGTCGATGCCGATCTTGTGCATCTCATCCTGCGTGACGGAATCGCAATGGTCGAAATCCACCCGGCGGAAAGGCCAGACCCCCTTCACCGGCTCACGACCCATGAAGAAATTGCGCGTGACCGACATGAGCGGGATCATCGCGAGGTCCTGATAGACCGTGGCGATGCCCGCATCCAACGCATCGCGGGGACTCGCGAAGGAGACGGGCTTTCCCTCCACCAGGAAATCGCCGGAGGTCGGTTTGTGCACGCCGGCGAGCGTCTTGATCAGCGTGGACTTTCCCGCGCCGTTGTCGCCGAGAAGACACAGCACCTCGCCGCGATGGACGGAGAGCGACACGCCGGAGAGCGCGATAACCGAGCCGAAATGCTTGACGAGATTGCGGACTTCGATGAGCGGGGCTTCTCTTTCCATCACCGTTCTCCCGTCACCTTGCGGCGGATGAAGTTGTTGAACAAAACCGCCAGCAGCAGCATCGCGCCGAGAAATACCTGGAACCAGTCGGAATCGAACCGGGTATAGGTGAGGCCGATGGAGACCATGCCGAAGATGATGGCGCCGAAGAACGCGCCGATGGCCGAGCCGTAACCGCCGGTGAGCAGACAGCCGCCGATCACCGCCGCGATGATGGCTTCGAACTCCTTCTGAAAGCCGCGCCTTGCATCCGTCGATCCCGCATCGAGAACGGTGAGGATGGCAACCAGGGCAGCCGCGCAGGCGGTGAGCATGAAGAGGCCGGTCTTCACCCGATCCACCGGCACGCCGGAATTGCGCGCCGCATTGGCATCGCCGCCGGATGCGAAGATCCAGTTGCCCGCGCGGGTGCGCAGCAGAAGCCAGGTCGCCAGAAGCGCGAAGCCGATGAACCAGAGAATGGAGACGGGCACACCGGTGACTGTGGGCGTCCCATTCGGGAATTTCGCGATGAGGTCATGAGCGGCAAGCCACGAGAACAGGCCTTCGAGCGCCGTGCCGGAAAAGATTTCGCGCACGACATTCTCGCCCGCATCCGCGCCGATGCCGCGCATTTGCGTGGAACCGCCGGTAGCCCATTTGAGGCCCACCAGTGACAGGCCACGCAGGATGAAGAGGAAAGCCAGCGTGACGATGAAGGATGGCAATCGCGTGCGGATGACGATCTGCCCGTTCAACCCGCCGAGAACGGCGGCAACCGCAAAGGTCGCGGCGATCGCCAGCAGCAGGGGCCAGCCGGAGAGCGTGACGAAGCTGCCGAAAACCAACCCGGTGAAAGCCACCATGGAGCCGATGGACAGATCGAACTCGCCGCCGATCATGAGCAAGGCCGCAGCGATCGCGAGAATGCCGAGCTGCGACGCGGGCGAGAGAATGTTCATCATGCCGGCAAGCGTGAACATCGACGGGTCGGCGGTGGACATGAAGAAGATGGCGACCAGCACCAGCCCCGCGAGCGCGCCGAGCTCGGGACGGCGCATGATCTTCGTCAGGAAAGAGACCTCCCTGAGACGCTCATCCTGAAGCTTCTTGACGGCAGGCGCCGGAGACACATCGGCGGCCGGCTGGGTGGTGTGCACCATGAAAGCCTCCCTTGCAGCAAGTACTGAAAAAAGAAGCCCGCGAGCGCTGACGCCGCGGGCTTCATCGAGGCTTAGCGAATGCCCTTGGCGGACAGTTCGATGACCTGATTGGCCTTTTCCTTCGTGATCAGGTTCGGGCCGGACGGCACGTTGCCTCCCGGCATGAGGCCGTATTTCGCGTTGAGCGCGAGGAAGGTCACGGGCAGATAGCCCTGCAGGAATTGCTGCTGGTCGATGGCGAAGACCGCCTCGCCTGCCGCGATCGACTTCAGGAATCCGGCGGACATGTCGAAGGTCGCGACGCGCACGGCGCCGGTCTTGCCGGCCTCCTTCACCGCCGCGACGCTCGGCTCACCCGCCGTGCCCGCGCCGAGTGCGAGGATCGTGTCGATGGAAGCATCGGATGCCAGCGCCGCCTTCACCTTGGCGCGGATATCCGTCGGGTCGTTCGAGACGGGCAGCACCGTCACCTTGCCGCCGAAGCCTTCCGAGAAGCCCTTGCAGCGCAGGTCGAGCGACACGTTGCCGACCTCCTGGTTCACGCAGATTCCGGTCTTGCCGCCCATTTCCTTCAGCTTGGCCCCGGCGATGCGCCCAGCCTCGACCTCGTCCTGGCCGACATGGAGCATGGCGCCGAGCTTCTTCGACACGTCGGAGCCGGAATTCATGGAGATTACCGGGATGCCCGCGGCAACCGCCTTCTGGATCGACGCGGTGAGCGCCGAGGCGTCGGGGATCGACACCACGAGGCCTGCGGGCTTCTGGTTCACGGCGGCATCGATGAGCTGGCTCATGGAGACCATGTCGAAGGTTTCGGGCGCGCGGTAGTCGACCTGGACATTCATGTCCTTGCCGGCCTCGGCGACGCCGTTCTTCACCACGGACCAGAACGGATCGTTGGCCTGGCCATGGGTGACGACGATGATGCGGCCGCCCTGCTGGGCGGCGGCCGGCATGACGGCGGCGGCGGTCAGGGCCGCTGCGGCAACGAGACCGGTAACAAGAGATTTCATGTTCTTCCTCCCAAATGGGTTCCCTGGCCCGGCACATCGATGCGCCGGGTCTCGCCCCCGTTTGAGAACAGAAGAAAGCAAGTTGTTTTTCAGCCGAATCAGCGGCTGTCGATGGCGCTTCCTCTGCCGATCCGGTCGTTCATTTCATAGAACGCCAGAACCTTTTTGTTTATACAGTAGAATATTCATTCCATTTTAGGCGGATCGGTGTCAAGGTCCAGATCTTAGGCCTTTTAGGTAGGATAATGGAGACCGGAGGACGCACGGAAGTGACAGAAGCTGTCACAGAAACGCCAGGGGACTACGAAGGCCTTCGCGCGCTGTTGCTAAGCCGACGCGATGCGATGCCCAAGCGCCTCAAGCAATTGGCCGCCTTCGCCATGGAGCACCCGGAGGAAGTCGCCTTCGGCACCGTCGCGGCCATCGCCGAGCATGCCGGCGTCCAACCCTCGACTCTGGTGCGGTTCGCCAAAAGCCTCGGCTATGATGGCTTCTCCCATCTTCAGCAGATTTTCCGCGACCGTCTGCGCGAGCGCTTTCCGGATTACCGCGAACGCCTGCGGGTGCTGCGCGACCTGGAGGGCGACCACGTCCACGCGGCCTCGCTTCTCGAGGGCTTCAGCAACGCGGCGGCGATCTCGCTCGACAAGATGCGCGAATCCGTGCGGCCGGAAGAGCTTTCCCGCGCCATCGAGACGCTGGCGAAAGCCGACACGATCTACCTTCTCGGCGCGCGTCGGGTGTTCCCGATCTCGGCCTATTGCGCCTATGCCTTCGGCAAGCTCGGCGTTCGTGCGATCCTGATCGATCACATCGCCCAGCTCGGCCCCGAACAGCTCGCCACCGCCTCGGAACGCGACGCGGTTCTCGCCATCAGCTTCACGCCCTATGCGCCCGTCACCGCCGACCTCGCCGCAACTGCCGCGCGACGCAACATCCCCGTAGTCGCCATCACGGATTCCGCCTTCTCTCCGCTGGTGACGAGCGCCGATGTATGGATCGAGGTGGCGGAGGCGGATTTCGGCGCGTTCCGCTCGCTGTCCGCAACCTTCGCGCTCGCCATGGCGCTGGCTGTCGGCACGGCGGAGAAGCGGGCGGAGGGGTAATCAACATTCCATGGGACATGAAAAAGGGCGCCGAGGCGCCCTTTTCTTTTAGACCTGCACCGGCTTACCGGTCTGCGCCGACTCCGTCGCCGCATCCGCCAGACGCTGCGCCATCAGGCCGTCGCGGCCCGTGGGATTGCACGGCTTGCCGTCACGGACCGCGTTGAGGAACGTGGTCAGCTCATCGCGATAGGCATCGGCATAACGCTCCAGGAAGAAGTCCTGCACGGGGTCGGCGGTGACGCCGGACGCGTTCGCCACTTCCACCGTGGTGCGGTGAATGTTGCCCGCGCGGATCATGCCCTTCGAGCCGTGAACCTCGATGCGCTGGTCATAGCCATAGGTGGCGCGACGCGAGCAGGAGATCTGCACGATCCTGCCCTTGGCGGTCTTGAGCAGGACGGCGGCGGTATCCACATCGCCTGCCTCGCCGATAGCCGGATCGACGAGCGAGGAACCGACCGCATGCACTTCCACCGGCTCGTCGCCGAGCAGCAGGAAACGTGCCATGTCGAGATCGTGGATCATCATGTCGCGGAAGAGGCCGCCCGAGGTCTTGATGTAGCTCACCGGCGGCGGGCCGGGATCGCGGGAGAGGATCGTCACCAATTCCACATCGCCCACCTCGCCATCGGCAAGACGCTTCTGCAGGGCGGCGAAGTTTGGATCGAAGCGGCGATTGAAGCCGATCATCAGCGGCGTGCCCGCCTTCTCGACCACGTTGAGGCAGCTCACGATGCGCTCGCTCGACAGATCGACGGGCTTCTCGCAGAACACGGCCTTGCCAGCCTTCGCGCCGCGCTCGATGAGATCGGCATGCGTCGTGGTCGGCGTGCAGATGAGGATGGCATCCACGTCGGAACGCTCGACGATCTCCTCGAGGGAGGAAACCTCGGCGCCTGTCGCCGCAGCAAGTTCCTGCGCGGAGGGCGCATGCGGATCGGCCACGGCCACGAGGCGGGCATCGGGGTGGTTGGCGGCGTTACGTCCGTGAATACGGCCGATGCGGCCGGCGCCCAAAACGGCGATCCTGATCATGTTTCCCCCAATATGCTTTGCCGGCTTCCGAAAAATTTGGAATTGAAATTCCAGTGTCAGATGCTAATAGAATAAATATTCCATAACTTCAAGGGCCGGAGGCCCTGACGCGATCTCGGAAAGATCGTGCCCTGGGAGGAAGAGCATGAAGCCAGCCCTGGATGTGATCACCATTGGCCGCGCCTCGGTCGATCTGTACGGCCAGCAGGTCGGTGGCCGGCTGGAGGACATGGCCTCCTTCTCCAAGGCCGTCGGCGGTTGCCCGGCCAACATCGCCATCGGCACGGCGCGGCTCGGGCTGAAGTCGGCTCTCATCACGCGCGTCGGCGATGAAGCCATGGGCCGCTTCATCCGCGAGCAGATGGAACGCGAGGGCGTCTCGACGAAAGGCATCGTCACCGACGAGAAGCGCCTGACCGCCCTCGTGATCCTGGGCGTGCGCGACGAGGACTCCTTTCCGCTGATCTTCTATCGCGACGATTGCGCGGACATGGCGCTCAGGGAAGATGATGTGGATGAAAGCTTCGTCGCGTCCGCTGCCGCCATCGTCGTCACCGGCACGCATTTTTCGCGCGAAGGCACCGCCGCCGCGCAGAAGAAGGCGATCCGCATCGCCAAGGCGAATGGCCGCAAGGTGGTGTTCGACGTGGATTACCGCCCGAACCTGTGGGGCCTTCTCGGCCACGGCGCAGGCGAGTCGCGCTATGTGCGCTCGGACGCGGTGACGGAGCACCTGAAGCCCATTCTCGCCGATTGCGACCTCGTCGTCGGCACTGAGGAAGAGCTCCACATCGCAGGTGGCTCCGAGGATACCCTGACTGCGATCCGCGCCATTCGCGCGGCTTCGAAAGCCACCATCGTCTGCAAGCGCGGCCCCATGGGCTGCGTGGTGTTTCCCGGCGACATTCCGGCTTCGCTCGATGACGGCGTGAAGGGCCCCGGCTTCCCTGTGGAAGTCTACAATGTGCTCGGCGCCGGGGATGCCTTCCTCTCCGGCTTCCTGCGCGGATGGCTGCGCGACGAAAAGTTGGAGACTTGCTGCGCCTATGCCAATGCGAGCGGCGCCTTCGCCGTGTCGCGTCTGCTCTGCTCGCCGGAGATTCCGACCTTCCCTGAACTGCAGCATTTTCTGAAAGAGGGCAGCCGCCACAAGGCGCTGCGCTTCGATGAGGACATCAACCACATCCATTGGTCGACCACGCGCCGCCCTGCTTCCGACACGCTCATGGCACTCGCCATCGATCACCGCATTCAGCTCGAGGCGATGGCGAATGAGGTGGGCGCTTCCATCGATCGCATTCCCGACTTCAAGGTTCTCGCCGTGAAAGCCGCCGCCAAGGTGGCGAACGGTCGCGAAGGCTTCGGCATGCTGATCGACGACACCTATGGCCGCGAAGCCCTGTTCCGCGCTGCCGATCATCCG
The DNA here is from genome assembly GCA_041913065.1 of Microvirga sp. Lineage (GTDB taxonomy): Bacteria > Pseudomonadota > Alphaproteobacteria > Rhizobiales > Beijerinckiaceae > Microvirga. The sequence continues at coordinate 246,717 of JAYSGD010000003.1, forward strand.
TTCTGGATCGGACGCCCCGTCGAATTGCCGGGCTCGCGCCCGCTCGATTTCGAAGGCGGCGGCAGCATCGGCGCGAAGCTTGTGGAATGGCCGGTCGGCCACACCATCAAATGCCTGTGCTTCTACCATCCCGACGATCCGCCGGAGCTGAAGGCGCAGCAGGAGCGTGAGCTGCTGCGCATCCACGACGCCGCTCGCCGCATCGGCCGCGAGCTTCTGGTCGAGATCATCGCGGGCAAGCACGGGCCGCTGAAGACCGACACGGTCGCCGGCATCGTGCAGCATCTCTACGACCTCGGCATCAAGCCCGATTGGTGGAAGCTCGAACCGCAGCAGGACAAGGCGGCCTGGAACGCCATCGGCAAGGTGATCACGACAAACGATCCTTATTGCCGCGGCATCGTGCTTCTCGGCCTAGAGGCGCCGGAAGACGAGTTGGAAATGGCTTTTGCCGCTGCCGCCAGCGAGCCACAGGTGAAAGGTTTCGCGGTGGGTCGCACGATCTTCAACGACGCCGCGCGCCGCTGGCTGAAGGGCGAGATCTCGGACGAGGCCGCAATCGCCGACATGGCCGGCCGCTTCCAGCGCCTCGTCGATTGCTGGCAGCGCGTATCGGGCCAGGCCAAGGCTGCCTAAGACGAAGGGCGGAGCCGACTACCGGCTTCGCCCTCTTTTCATGACCAACAAAACCTGAGAACGCTGCCGACATCATTCGGCGCATTTGAGAGAAACGCTCATGAGCACGATCCGCCTCACCATGGCGCAAGCCGTCGCCCGGTTCCTCACCGCGCAGAAGACGGAGATCGACGGAAAGGTTCTGCCGCTCTTCGGCGGTGTCTGGGCCATCTTCGGCCACGGCAACGTGGCGGGCATGGGCGAGGCGCTGCACGGCGTGCGCGACCAGCTTCCCACCTTCCGCGCCCATAACGAGCAGGGCATGGCCCATGCAGCCGTCGCTTTCGCGAAAGCATCCCGCCGCCGCCGCATGATGGCCTGCACCACCTCCATCGGCCCAGGTGCTACGAACATGGTGACGGCGGCGGCTGTCGCGCATGTGAACCGCATTCCCGTGCTGCTTCTGCCCGGCGATGTGTTCGCCAACCGCAGGCCCGATCCGGTGCTGCAGCAGATCGAAAGCTTTTCGGACGGCACGGTTTCGGCCAACGATTGCTTCAAGCCCGTCTCCCGCTATTTCGACCGCATCACGCGCCCCGAGCAGATCATTCCCGCGCTCCAGCGCGCCATGGCCGTTCTCACCGATCCCGCCGATTGCGGGCCTGTGACGCTGGCACTCTGCCAGGATACGCAGGCCGAGGCCTACGATTATCCGGAGAGCTTCTTCGCTGAAAAGGTCTGGACGCCGCGCCGCATCCGCCCCGATGAAGCGGAACTCGCGGAAGCCGCCGATCTCATCCGCAATGCCAAGAAGCCTTTCATCGTCTCAGGCGGCGGCGTGCTCTTCTCGGGCGCCGAGAAAGTGCTGGCGGATTTCGCGCAGAAGCACGGCCTCTTCGTCGGCGAGACGCAGGCCGGCAAGTCGAGCTTGAGCCATGACCATCAGGCCAATCTCGGCGCCGTCGGCGTAACCGGAACGGGCGCCGCGAATGCAATGGCCGAGGATGCCGACGTGGTGATCGCGGTGGGCACTCGCCTTCAGGATTTCACCACCGGCTCCTGGGCGCTGTTCAAGAACCCGAACCGCAAGATCGTCGGGCTCAACGTGCAACCCTTTGACGCCACCAAGCACAGCGCGCTGCCGCTGGTCTGCGATGCGCGTGTGGGCCTCGAAGAGCTGAGCCGTGCGCTCGGCAGCTGGAAGGCGCCGGAGGCCTGGGTCTCCAAAGGCCGCGATGAGAAGGCGCGCTGGTTCGATTCGTCCGCCCGCTTCACCGACCCGACCAATGCCGAGCTTCCCTCCGACGCGCAGGTGATCGGCGCCGTGCAGCGCACTTCGTCTCCGACCGACGTGGTGGTCTGCGCCGCAGGCGGCTTGCCGGGCGAGCTTCACAAGCATTGGAAGGCGAACGCTGCGCTCGGCTACCACATGGAATACGGCTATTCCTGCATGGGCTACGAGATCGCAGGCGGCCTCGGCGTGAAGATGGCTGACCCGTCCCGCGAGGTGATCGTGATGGTGGGCGACGGCTCCTACCTCATGATGAATTCGGAACTTGCGACCTCCGTGATGCTCGGTCAGAAGCTCACGGTCGTGCTGCTCGACAATCGCGGCTATGGCTGCATCAACCGTTTGCAGCGCGCCACGGGCGGCGAGAGCTTCAACAACCTGCTGCAGCATACCAACCACGTGACGCTGCCGGATATCGACTTTGCCGCGCATGCCGCGAGCCTCGGTGCGCAGTCGTTGAAGGTGAAGAGCATCGCGGAACTCGAAGACGCGCTGAAGAAGACGCGCAGCGCCGAGCGCAGCACCGTCATCGTCATCGACACCGACCCGCTGATCTCCACCGATGAGGGAGGCCATTGGTGGGACGTGGCTGTGCCGGAAGTTTCCGTGCGCGAGCAGGTGAAGACAGCACGCAAGAATTACGAGAATGCCCTCGGCGCGCAGCGCGTGGGCGACTGATTGAAACGGAAGGAACAAGATCTATGACGATCCGCATCGGGGCGAACCCCATCGGCTGGTCCAACGACGACATGCCGGAACTCGGCGGCGAGACGCCGCTTGAGGTGTGCCTTGCCGAAGCCAAGGAAGCCGGCTTCGAGGGTATGGAGCTCGGCAACAAGTTCCCGCGTGAGCCGGAAGCGTTGAAGAAGGCGCTCGCGCCCTTCAACATGGCCTGCGTCTCCGGCTGGTACTCCGCCGAGTTGTTGAAGCGTGACGCGGACGCCGAGATGAAGGCGCTGCGGCCGCATCTCGACCTCCTCAAAGCCATGGGTTCGAACGTACTCGTGTTTGCCGAGACCTCGAACGCCATCCACGGCGATCGCACCAAGCCTCTCTCGCAGCGCCCGGTGATGAAGGATGGCGACTGGGCCGAGTTCGGCCGTCGCATCACTGAAGTCGCCGAGCGCACGCTGCAGGAAGGCGTGCGCGTGGTGTACCATCACCACATGGGCACCATCGTCGAGTCCGAGGCGGATATCGATGCCTTCATGCGCTCCACGGGCGACGCGGTTCATCTGCTGCTCGACACGGGCCACGCGACCTGGGGCGGCGCCGATCCGGCAGCACTCGCGCGCCGCTACCGCAGCCGCATCAGCCATGTGCACACGAAGGACGTGCGCAAGAGCGTGATGGAGAAGTCGAAGGCTGAAGGCTGGAGCTTCCTCGATTCCGTCATCGAAGGCGTTTACACGGTGCCGGGCGACGGCATGGTGGACTTCGTCTCCGTGTTCAAGGAACTGCCGGGCTATAGCGGCTGGGTGGTGATCGAAGCGGAGCAAGACCCCAAGAAGGCTCATCCGCTCACCTATGCCAAGATGGGCTATGCCAATCTCACCCGCTTCCTGAAGGAAGCCGGCCTGCGGTAAGGACAATCACGATGTCGAAGCTTCTCGTCAAACCGTCGAAGCCCGATTCCTCCGGGCGCATCCATGCGATCACGCCGGAATCCGCCGGCTGGACCTATGTGGGTTTCGAGGTCTACCAGCTGAAAAGCGGTCAGAGCTTGAAACAGCAGACCGGCGACCGGGAAGCTTGCATCGTGATGCTCTCGGGCAAGGCTCATGTGGGCGCGGCCGGCCAGGATTTCGGGACGATCGGCGGGCGCGCCTCGCCGTTCGAGCCCGATCCATGGTCGCTCTATGCGCCGGCCAAATCCGAATGGTCGCTGAAGGCGGAAACCGATTGCGAGATCGCCGTCTGCACTGCGCCCGCCGAAGGAAAACTGCCGGCGCGGGTGATCCGACCCGACGAGGTCGGCCAGGAAACGCGCGGCAAGGGCACGAATACCCGCCACGTGCGCAACATCCTGCCCGAGACCGAGACGGCGGAAAGCCTGCTCGTGGTCGAAGTGATCACGCCGTCAGGCCATTGGTCGAGCTATCCGCCCCACAAGCACGACCGGGACATGCTGCCGAACGAATCGCTTTTGGAAGAGACCTATTATCACCGGCTCAACCCGCCATCCGGCTTCGCGCTGCAGCGGGTCTATACGGACGACCGCTCACTCGATGAAACTTTGGCGGCGGCCAATGGCGATGTGGTGCTGGTGCCGAAAGGATACCATCCGGTCGGCGCGCCACACGGCTATGAGCTGTATTATTTGAACGTCATGGCCGGCCCGAAGCGGATCTGGAAGTTCCACAACGATCCCGACCACGAGTGGATGCTGAAATAACGAATGGTCGGCGCCGCCGGCATGCGAATGTCAGCGGTCGATCTCCAGTTTCAGCTGAATGACGTCGACGGAAACCCCGAGTAGGCGCGCGATGTTGTGGCGTGCGTCTTCGATGATGTCCGGAACGCTGACGGGCTCTTTCCTGGGCGCAAGAATTTTCCCTTGAGACTTGGCGGCAGGCTGTCGAATGGGCTCGCTTGCCTCGTTTTCGAGAAACATCACTCCGTGGTTCTGGCCGTCATACCACATGACCTGGGCCTGACGGACGAGCTTCCGTTTCGGGATCTGCAACTCGAATTGAGCCGGCACCTTAACGGGCTGGGCGAACACGATTCTGGCCCCCGTGTCCGACAAGTCCCGCACGCTGCATTCCATCCGGGACAGTCGATTGTTATAGATGATGTGCCCCTCAAGAAGAGTGCGCGAGCGCGGACTGGCGCGACGCTGCTCGACCGGTTCCATACATTCCCCCTCACCGTGGCACGCCATATGGCAGAAACGCCACGGCAAACCTAGTCGGCTACATCTACTAGGCCATTTGGCCGATCGACCTGCGACCTCGGGCAAGGAGGGGCCGCCGGACGATGACCAGCAACCCAAAGTAATATAGTATCGGCAGGGTGACAACCTAACGCAGCGCCACCACTCGGGGACGCCTGCCCATCAGGGATTGGCGGCCCATCCGGCGAGATTGGACGGGATCTGCTTCTCGTCTGCATCCCGCCTCGCGATCGGGCGTGGCGGCTGCGCCCGGGCCATGCATTCACGCATGTGTTCGTGGCGGGCATCCTTGACGATGGTGCGGTAATTATTCAAAGAATGGTTCCGCGTCCGGTATATGAGCCTGGTTTCTTTATAGCAGGCGTTCCACCGCACATCACGGTCCTGCATCATCCGGCCCTGAGTCCCTGGAAGAGCCGCCCATTCCTGAGCGAATGCTCCCGCAGGCATGAGGACCGACACGATGAAGGCTGGCAAGATTAAAGCACGCATCTGAACACTCCCTGGCAAGGAGCATAAGCCTTTTCGTGCCGCAATGTTGCATGTATTTCAGCGCTACTTCGGATTACTCCAATCACCTTAGGAACTCTTTCGGTTTTTTATACTTCCATTGGCTATCGACATCTTTGCGCCACTTGCCGGATGCTTCCGGCGCCAGTCCATATCGTGCAGCGCTTGGCACGGAGGGTTGAAGAACGTCACTCCGATCTGGCGGCAGATTCCTGACTCATCTGGCGTTGGGCCCACATGGCAGCCTGAGTGCGGTTGGCAACTTTCGCCTTCCTGAGAATCGCCTTGATATGAACCTTCACCGTCGCCTCGGCGACGCCGAGTTGGCGGGCGATATGCTTGTTGGAAGAACCGTCGATCAGACAGCGCAGGATCTGCGTTTCGCGCTGCGAGAGGCTTTGGGGCGCATCGCCATGCCGGCGCATGGGAACAACATTCTCGCCATCCGAGCCAACGAGGCCGCCGGGACCGGCCTCCAGCAAAGCTAGTCCCATGGCCGCTGGGATGAAGCGCTCACCGAGCATGACGAGCTCGAGAGCCTTCAAGAGAACATCACGGTCCATGTCGGTGCTGCACACGCCGTCGACGCCGGCCTTGTAGGCTTGCGTCGTGGCCACGGGATCGAGATGGTCCGCGAAGATTACGATCTTCGCTTTCGGGCACATCTCTCTCAGATTCTCCACGACCCGTCCCGGTTCGCTGACCGCATCATGCGTGCAAACGATAAGCAGAGTCGGAGCTTTGTCGCCGATCTCGGGAAGATCGGCATAAGTCTTGTAGGCTTCAGCCGACAGCGAGAATTGCGTCTCGGAGAGAACATGATCGAAGCCGCTGCGCAAAAGACCGTTCGAGCAGATGAGATATGTCGAAACCGTTCGAACCGGATCACGCACGGTACGAATTGTCGAACCTCGATAGGCTAAAGCCTGGTCCATGTTGATTTAACCCCACTTCCATTCTCTATCGCGCACGCCTTTCAGCACCTCATTCGGAATGTACGAACGAGAGGCTTGGCTTGAAGGCGTTTGTCCCGGAAAGCCAGTCCACGCAGCGGGACGGGTCCAGTGCCTTAACAAAGCCGCGCGGTTGCAGGTTCCCCGGATGGGTGTTCTCTGAAGAGGTACTACCCTACCCCTTTTTCATGAGCCGTTAGACGTATTGAGCTCGGCTGTTTCAAACCGATCCGGCTGCCGCAGGCACGCGCAACGACGCGCTAAGCTACGACAGCGTTGAACCCTGACTTGGTTTCTGGGAGGGGAGAGCCCATCGGAGAAATGGCGCACCCGACACGATTCGAACGTGTGACCTTTGCCTTCGGAGGGCAACGCTCTATCCAGCTGAGCTACGGGTGCGTGGGGCGATGGGCCTGACCTCTTCCCTACCCGATTAGCAGGCCAAGGGCAACCTCCGCCTTGAGAGCCTGGACGGAGTTCGCCCTTGTCTGAAAGACAGGGTCAGGCGCTTGGCAGGACGAGGGAGAGATCGGCTTGCGTGAGCAGGCGGTACTGGCCCGGGCCCAGGTCTTCCGGCAAAGCCAGATTGCCGATCTTGTCGCGGTGGAGGACGGTCACGTGATTGCCGACCGCCGCGAACATGCGGCGCACCTGATGGTAGCGTCCTTCCGTGATGGTCAGGTACGCGCTCCTGTCCGAGAGCGGTTCCATCACGGCCGGCAGAAGCGGCTTGTCCTCGCCTTCGAGCATCAGAGTGCCGGCGGCGAAGATCTTTACCTCGTCGCCCTTCAAGGGACGGTCGAGGGTGACGTGGTAGCGCTTCGAGATATTGGCGCGCGGCGAGATGATCCGGTGCAGGAGGTTGCCGTCATCGGTCATCAGGAGAAGGCCCGAGGTGTCCTTGTCCAACCGTCCGATGGTGGAGATCGCCGGATCGCGGCGGCGCCAGCGGTCGGGCAGCAGACTGTAAACCAGAGGTCCCGCCTCCTTGTGCGAGCAGGTGACGCCGAGCGGCTTGTGCAGCATGAGGATGAGCCCCGGCGGTGGATCGAGGGGCTTTCCCTGAACGCGCATCCGCTCCGACAGGTCGCGCGTGACGGCGATGCGCTGGTCGGCATCTTCAATCTCTACGCCATCGAGTTTCACGAGTCCGGCATGCACCAGCTGCTGCACCTCGCGCCGCGAGCCGTAGCCCAGATTGGCGAGGAGGCGGTCGAGGCGAAGCGTCTGCGTCTTGCTCATTTCACGGCCTCGTAGACCTTGTATCCGCCGGCCTCTATCGCCGGCATCACGCGCTTGAAGAGCGGCTTCAATACGCCCTCATAGGGCAGATGGCGATTGGCCACGAGCCACAGCGTGCCGCCCGTGCGCAAGGCTTCGGCAGCCCTGCGGATGAAGCTTTGGCCAAGCGACTGATCCTCCGCGCCGCCATCGTGGAAAGGCGGGTTCATCACTGCGAAATTGAGGCCGCTCAACGGGAGTTTCTCTCGCACGTCAGCCCAAAGAATCTCGGCGCGAGAGTCGTCGATGTTGCGCGCCGCCATCTCCGCCGCGCGACGGTCGATATCGAGCATGGTGAGATGCTCAACCTTCGGCGACGCGAGGACGGCGCGCGACAGGATGCCGATGCCGCAGCCGAAATCCGCGCCCTTGCCGCTCAAGGCGGGAAGATGCTTCAGAAGCAGCGCGGAGCCGGGATCGAGCCTGTTCCAGCTGAAGACGCCGGGCTGTGTCCAGAAGCCCAGGTTCTCATTGAGCACGGGTCGTCCCTCGCGGATCGCCTCGTCGATCCCGGTCAACGCCGCGGGCCTCTCGCAGGCGCAGATGCGATGATGCCGGCGCGAGGTTTCGCTGATCTCGCAGCCGAAGCTTTTCAGCTCCTTGGCGAGCCGCGCCCCGCCCTTGTCCTTGGGGGCGAGAGCGATGAGCTCGCCGCCGACAGCCAGCGCCTTCAGAGCAAGCGCGATGGTGTAGCGCCGCTCCACCGTGCCGGGCGGCGCGAGCACGATCACGCGGCCGAGCGAGCCCTCGGCCTGATTCTCCAGCGCGGCTGAGCCGGGCATGAGCGGCGAAAACTGAATGCTGCCCGCAGGCACCTCCGCCAATTCGGCCGAAGGCGCTCCGTAGACGCCCGATGGTTTCATGTCTTGCAAGGCTTGATCGATCCACGCTGAACGAGCGCGTTCTTAATATGCGCCCGCCCGGAAGGTAAGCCCGATCATGCGGTTACTGGCAGACGATTGCGGCGCTCGGGCAATAGGCCTGGTATTGCGGCGTCGGGCAATAGGCCTGCCGGAAGGTCTCGGTGATGGTGCAGGTCACATGCACGCGGTAGCCCTGCTGCGGCCCGCCGATGGCCTCATGCAGCACGGAATAGCCGATGCCCTGCTCGGCCAGCCGCGAGATCGCGCGCTCGGGCTGAATGACGACGCTCGTGACCCGCGTCGTCGTCCTCACAGAATAATCCGCCGCATGGGCGGCAGAGGCCATCATGCCTGCCGCCAGGACCGCGCCGATCAACCGAATTGACATGCCAGTTCTCCCGCAATTTCAACGAAACAGGCCGATCCGGCCTACGGAAGAATAAATGCCGGAAAGGCTCCCGGGATCCTTGGCCGCTATCCACAGGGCGGCGGCGTCTTAAACAAGCGGTAGGAATCTGTGGGCGATAACGCGGCTGACACGTCGTGAAGTGAACAGGATCACATGCACCACATCCATCTCGCCGAAGGATTGAAGCTTCGTTTTCCCGCTCGCAGCGTCGATTTCGACCAGGGTGTCGAGATCGGCATGCTCGCGGCCATGATGAGCCAGGACGTGGCTGAATTCAGCCGCCGGATCTCAAACGCCAATCTGGGCCAGGTGCGGGCGCTGGCCGATCAGTTCGGCTACCGCCTCGTGGAAGGCGAAGCCGAGGGCGATTGCGCTTCCCTGACCTTCTATAACCGCACCGCCCGCCCGCGCCTGCGGGTCGTCCACTCGGGCGCCTGAGACCTTCATTCAGCCCGTCGGACCCATAAGTGCCGTCCACTTCTGGGCCGATGGGTTAGGCGCTCCCCGTTCTCTTTTCGAGCGCGCGCACCCGCTCACGATAAGCCGTATAGAGGCCGCTGGCAGCGATGATGCCCGCTCCCAGGATCGTCAAGGCATCCGGCACGGTGCCGAAGACCCAGAATCCGAGCACGCCCGCCCAGACCAGCTGGGTATAGGAAAACGGCGCGATTACCGAGGCATCGCCCTGCCGGTAGGCCATGATCAGGAACCATTGGCCGATCGCGAACATCCCTCCGGCCGCGACGGCGAGCAGGGCCGTGTCCCGGCCCGGATTGACCCATTCGAACGGCACGATGGCGCTTAAGGAGAGGGCCCCGACGATGCCGGTATAAATCATCGTGGTCAGGGGATGGTCGCCGCCGGTCTTGCGGGTGATGATGGCGCCGAGCGCCCAGCAGGCCGCGCTGAGAAGCGGCAGGAGGGCCGCCATCTGGAAAGCGCCGGAGCCGGGGCGGATGACGATCAGTACGCCCAGCAGACCGACCGCCGCCGCGCACCAGCGCCGGATCCCCACCCTTTCGCCGAGAAAGACGATCGAAAGAGCCATGATGAGGATCGGCGCCACGAAGAAGATGGCGGATGCATCGGCGACGGGCATGGTTTGCAGGCAGAGGACGAACAGCAGGGTCGATACGACCATGGCAAAAGCCCGAACGGACTGAAGGCCGGGTCGCGCGGAGCGGAACAGGGTCGGACCTCCCGTCACATAGGCGAAGGGCACCATGGCGAGCGCGAAGGTCATGTAACGTATCCAGGCGATCTGCGTGATCGGCAGCGACTCCGTGAGCTGCTTGGTCATCACATCGGTAAAGGCGAAGAATACGGTCGAGCCGACCAGCAGCAGAATGCCACGCAGGGGCGCATGAGCCTGCTGGAGCCGCGCGGCAGGCGCGGATGCCCATTCCTGTTCGAGGGCGCTGGGACCGGTGGACATGGCGGCTCAAAAAAATTGGCTCGCGCGGTGGAGACGCGGCGAGCCAGGAGGTCGTCAGATGCGAATACTAGAGCCCTGTTTCAGCCGCGAGGAGAAGTGCAAACTCGGCACGTGTTCCATGCTCCAAGCGAATGGATCGAGCGCCGTTCAAAGCTAGATTTGCAAGCAAAGCATAGGCATGCAGGTCATCGAGCAGCCTTACAGGAAGACGATGCAGGAGAACTCACCGGAGCGACCGGGCCGTCTGGTCAGCGGAACGCCAGCCTTCCGCCGCCTGAACCTTGCCCTGTTCGCGGCGGGCTTCTCGACCTTCGCGATCCTCTACTGCGTGCAGCCCCTGCTGCCGGCCTTTTCGGCCGAGTTCCACGTCAGCGCGGCGACGAGCAGCCTCTCCCTGTCCCTCAGCACCGGCCTCCTGGCGATCGCCATGCTGGTGGCAGGATCCTTGTCCGAGGTATGGGGCCGAAAGCCGGTCATGGTCGCCTCCCTGCTCTCCTCCGCCCTGCTGACACTTCTCTCGGCAGTCGCGCCGAGCTGGACGACCTTCCTGCTGATCCGCATGCTCATCGGCATCACGCTCAGCGGCCTTCCGGCCGTGGCCATGGCTTATGTGAGCGAGGAGGTGGAGCCGAAATCCATCGGCCTCGCCATGGGCCTGTTCATCGGCGGCAACGCGGTGGGCGGCATGGCGGGGCGCATCTTCAGCGGCGTCCTGACGGATTTCGGCTCGTGGCGGATGGCCATCGGCATCATCGGAGCCATGGGGCTGGCGGCGGCGATTGCCGCGTGGCGGAGCCTGCCGGCTTCAGCCTATTTCCAGGCCCGGCGAGGCGATCTCGGCGACATGCTCCGCGCCTTCGCGGGGCACCTGCGCGATCCGGGCCTGCGCTGCCTGTTCGCCGAAGCTTTCCTGCTGATGGGCGGGTTCGTGACCCTCTACAACTACCTCGGCTACCGGCTGACGGCGGAGCCCTACGCCCTGAGCCAAACCGCCATCGGCGCGATCTTCTTCAGCTATCTCATCGGCACCGCGAGTTCGGCCTGGATCGGCGGCCTTGCCGAGCGGCTGGGGCGGCGGCGGGTCATGTGGGTCATGATCGTCATCATGATGGCGGGCCTGGGCCTGACCCTTTCCTCGATGCTGCCCGTCATCATCCTCGGCATTGTCGCCGTGACGTTCGGCTTTTTCGGCGCGCATTCCATCGCGAGCAGCTGGGTGGGGCGAAGGGCGCGGGACACCAAGGCGCAGGCCTCGGCTCTCTATCTGTTCTGCTATTATTTTGGATCGAGCGCCGTCGGCACGCTCGGAGGCGTATTCTGGACCACTTGGGGCTGGGCCGGCGTCTGCGGCCTTGTGGCGGCTCTTCTGGTCATCGCGCTCGCCCTCGCCTTCTATTTGGCATCGCTTCCGCCTCTGGCAGATCATGCTCAGTTTGAATAGACCCTCTGAGGCTATATACGAGGCGCCAGCACCAACATGTAATAATATATGTTTGGCACATTAATGCTTATTCCTCTTAAAAGCCACGGTAAATAATAACTATACTGGTCTTATTGTTGCCCCATTAGCCTCCATTTTGCACGCTCATACGACAAGACAAGGGAATGCATTTTGGATCAACGTAAGCTCATGCTCGCTTTTGCCAGCATCGCTCTCTCGACGGCTACCATTCTTTCTCCTGCCATTGCTGAGCCGGACGCCGCATCCGGAAAAGTTCTTCAGAGCGGCAAGGCTTCCTGGTACGGCCCGGGCTTTCATGGAAAGCGCACCGCCAGCGGGGAAACCTTCAACACCAATGAGTTCACTGCCGCTCACCGCACCCTGCCCTTCGGCACGAAGGTGAAGGTGGTGAACAAGAAGACGGGCCGCGCCGTGGTGGTTCGCATCAACGACCGCGGACCCTATGCCCATGGCCGCGTGATCGACCTGTCCCGCGCCTCCGCGAAGGCTATCGGGATCGATGGCGTCGGTTCGGTGACCGTCGCGCAAATGTAAGTTCGAGTTTTAGTCCAGGCCTTGGCAGGAATGGCTCCTGCCAAGGTTTTCGCCGCCGATTTCCGTGGAACTCCGGACGGCCCAGCCTGCTTTTCCCGGTTACCCGTGTCATTGAGGGACCTTGGAAATCGCATGCAAGCTCAGCTGTCGCTGACGGGATTGATCGGTGCTGTCGCGCTCCTGTATGGAGCGACGTCGGTGCCTCACGCGGCCTTTGCGCAGGCCGCGCGGCCGTGGGTCGATCCACCGGTTAAACTTGACGCGCCGGTTCAACCGCCCGCGTCCTCGCCTCCCGCCCAAGCACCTGCGGCCGAGGCCGCTCCGGTTGCGCCGGCCCAGCAGGAGGCGAAACCTCAATCGCCGATGCCGGAGCAGAAGCCGGACACCGCGCCAGCGGTTCAAACGGCTGAGCCATCGACACGCCGGGAGGATGCCAAGTCCTTCGTCATGAACTACCTGGAAACCTGGTCGAGCCCGAACGAACGGGCGCTCGACGCAACGGCAGAGCTTTACGCCCCGCGCGTTCTCTATCATGGCCGGACGATCACCCTGGAACGCGTTTTCAAGCAGAAGCAGCGTTTCGTGAAGCGCTGGCCGGAGCGTGAATACCGACCCAGGGAGGAGGCCATCGGCTCCGAGTGCAATCCTGCGGGCACGGTCTGTAAGGTTCACACGGTCTTCGATTATGTTGCCGCCAATCCCCGGCGCGGCCGTTTCTCTCAAGGGTCCGGCGCCCTTCAGCTGATCGTCGAGTTCATCGGAGACAAGCCCATCATCGTGGCCGAGCACAGCACGGTGATCACACAAAGCCGCAAGCGCAAGCTAGCCTCGGAGGATGCATCGAATGAGTGACGTCGACTCGATCTACGACACTCCGCACGACGACAGCGACCGCAGCCGTCATTGGACGCACATGCGCGACCGCATGCGTGCGCTGATCCAAGCGGAGGTCGCGAAGTTCAACCCGACCGACGATGCCCGCCGCGCGTTGGAACTCATCATCGAATCCTCGGTCCGTCCTTCACAGGTCGATGGCGATTTGAAGCTCACCGTCATCGATCCGAGCGGCCAGCCGCGCACTACCGTCCACAACGGTCAGGCCGTGCCATTCACCTTGCAGGAGCTGATCGACGAACTGCGCGCAAGCCATCCGGTTCTCTTTACCGCCGCGCGACAGGACGACAGGGTCATTCCAGAACGGCGTTCCGAGCCCGCGAGGCAGCACGCCCCTGCGCCTCGCGATTGGATCGATGTCGGAACCTCAGCGTCGGCAGAACATGCAGAGACGCTCCATCGCAAACCAACCATCAAGCCCTCCCTTCAGCATTGGCGCAGACATGGAATTCGCCTTCATGCCTGGTCGCGTTCGATCGGAAAGAAGTTGAAAGAGAAAGCGCCTGAGAACAGTGCCGTTCGCCTGGAAGCGGTCAGAGAGAGCCTGGCGCAATCCGGCGAGCGAGCCGGCGCGTTCTTCGAAGACCTTCGCGAACGCCCGCTCTATCGGCGCCCCGGCTTTGCGCTTGGCACCGTAGCGCTTGCCGCATTCTTAGGCTTCGGCGCTTTCATGCTGATGAGAGGCAGGGAAGCACCGCGAGCCGGCATCGAAGAGCCGGTCGCGACAGGAGCCGTCACCCCGAGTCGCAGCGTCAGCGCAGCGGCAAGCGCGGCGGCAACGGCACAGGCCTCGCGCCCATCGGGGTCACGGGCCTTGCGTGGCGTGCCGGACGTGATCGACACGGCGACTTTGTCTCTTAAAGGAGAGGTCGTGCGCCTCTTCGGCGTCGAATGGGCACCGGGCGCGGGCAAGCCCGAGGAACTCACGACTTATCTGCAGGGCCGCGAAGTCTCATGCGAACCGGCAGGCAGCAACGACACCTACCGCTGCAAGGTCGGCGAGCAGGATCTCTCCCGCGTCATTCTCTATAATGGCGGTGGCCAGCCGACCGCCGAGGCGACGCCGGAACTGAAAGCTGCCGCCGACAAGGCACGCGAAGCGAAGATCGGCGTGTGGAACAGCCAGCCATAAGAAAACGGCCCCGCGTGATGTGCGGGGCCGCTTGATTGTTGGAAGAAACTCTCAGCGCGCGGCTGCAGCAGCTTCCGGAACCGGAATTTCGACCTCGATCTCAAGAGTCGAGATGTCCGAATCCCGGTTCATCTTCACCTGCACATTGTCATGCTCGACCATCACGTGGCGGCGGACGACGGCCAGGATCTCCTCACGCAGCTGCGCCACGAGATCCGATTTTCCGCCGACGATGCCGCGCTCGTGAGCCAGCAGGATCTGCAGGCGCTCACGCGCTACAGGCGCCGATGTGCGACGGCTGAAGAAGCTCATCAGATTCATGCGGCCCTCCTTCCGAACAGTTTGCCGAGCAGGCCCTTCTTGTCGCTTGGGACGGTCATCTCGACCGTCTCGCCCTTCAGCCTGCGCACCGCATCGAAGTAAGCCCGGCCTGGTGCGCTCGCCGGGTTGTTGAGGGTCACGGGCGAGCCCATATTCGAGGCCTTCAGGACCTCCTCGCTCTCCGGGATGATGCCGATGAGCGGAATCGAGAGGATCTCGAGCACGTCATCGACCTTCAGCATCTCGCCGCGCTCGGCGCGGGCGGGGTCGTAGCGGGTGAGCAGCAGGTGCTTCTCGATGCGGTCGCCCTTTTCAGCCTTCTCGGTCTTGGAATCGAGCAGGCCGATGATGCGGTCGGAGTCGCGCACGGACGACACTTCCGGGTTCGTCACGACGACAGCGACATCCGCGTGGCGCATGGCCATGGTGGCGCCGCGCTCGATGCCGGCGGGGCTGTCGCAGATGATCCAGTCGAACTTCTCGCGCAGTTCGTTGAGCACGCGGGCCACACCCTCTTCCGTCAGCGCATCCTTGTCGCGGGTCTGCGAGGCGGGGAGCAGCGAGAGGTTCTCGAGGCGCTTGTCGCGGATGAGCGCCTGGTTGAGCTTCGCATCGCCCTGCACCACGTTGATGAGATCGAACACCACACGGCGCTCGGCACCCATGACGAGATCGAGATTGCGCAGCCCGACGTCGAAGTCGATGACGACGACCTTGTCGCCGCCATGCGCGAGCGCCGCGCCGAGAGCTGCCGAGGACGTTGTCTTGCCAACGCCACCTTTGCCGGATGTTACGACCAAGACTTTGGCCATTGTCGTCTCTCTTTCTCTAGGATCAATCCAGTGTTGTCAGGATGATGGAATCGCCATCCAGGCTGACCTGGACGGGCTGACCGTGGAATTTCGTGCCGAGATCGTCCGCGGTCTTGTAGAGACCGTCGACCGCGATCAGTTCGGCTTCGAACTTTCTGCAGAAGATGCGGGCGCGGGCATTGCCCGTGCAGCCGGCGATCGCCCGTCCGCGCAAGGAGCCGTAGACGTGGATCGAGCCGCCCGCCACGATCTCCGAGCCGGAGGCGACGGAGCCGATCACCGTCACGTCGCCTTCGGGGTGAAGGATCGACTGGCCGGAGCGCACGGAGCCCTCGATGAGAAGGGTCTTCTCGGAGCCGGGCTGATAGCCGGCGGCCTCGACCGCAGCCGCGGCCTCCTCCGCCACGCCGCCGGGCTCGATCTCGCCCGCGGGCTTGCCGCCGTTGATCGCGGGCGGCATGTCGGGCTCGACATTCTCAGGGGCAGCACCCTCCAGGCCGATGATGCGGATGTTGCGCATCTTGAAGGCGGCGAGCAAAAACTTGAGTTCGGATTTGGACGGCTTGAGGGAAGAGACGTCGGCAATGATAGGCCGTCCGGTAAAAAACCCGGGCGAGCGTTCTGACACGGCGTCGAGATCCTCCAGCCAGTCCCTCAGGGGCACTTCAGGCGCGAGGACCAGGGCCATGAAGGACCTGCCACGGAAGCGAAGAGAGGGGCGGGGGCGAACGGCGATGGTCACGGGAGTTCAAATTCCTTTAATACCCCCTGATTTCGTCTCATCATGGTTAATGGACCGTTAAGAGAGCCGCCCGGCGCTAACAAATTTCTTAAATTCCTGCGGACCGAGGCCCGTTGGCGCTTCCCCAACGAGATGCGACGGATAAGAAATTCCACTCTTTCAAGGAATAAAAAGATATAATCTAGCTCTTTATGAGTAGATACTAGCACTTCTTGCGTATTACTTTGAAAGCAAAGCTCAATTGACCGCTTAAGGGATGAGCATAGGATCAACGTTCTTTCGTTTTGTCAGCTCGTTGCTTCCAGATTATTTTCACAAAATGGCCAGGAGAGACAAAACGATTGAAACGACAATGAGCCGGAAGGCCTGTCCATGGAGGACGAAGAATGTCGGATCGCGTTCCTGGTTTTCTTACCCTGCTTGATTTCGTAAGTCGCCTGTCACGCCAAACCTTCCTCAGCGCAGCTGTTCTGATATCGGGACTCGTCGGTGTCTCGGCTCAGCCAAATCCACCTTCGCCCCCAGTTCCTGAATCCGCGCGAGCCAATGCGGGCACGCTTGGCGTCATTTCCGGTGGCGCCGACGGCACCTATATCCGCATCGCCGCCGATCTCGCCAATGTTCTCGACGGCGAGGACCTGCGCATTCTGCCGATGATCGGACGCGGCTCGTTGCAGAACCTGCGCGACATCATGTTCCTGCGCGGCATCGATATCGGCATCGTGCAGATGGATGCGCGCGAGCAGCTGAAGGCTGAAGGGCTTCAGGACAACGCGGTGCGCCGCCTGCGCTACATCACCCGCCTTTACAACGAGGAAGTTCACATCATCGCCAATCGCGAGATCGCGGATATCCGCCAGCTCGACGGCAAGAAGGTGAATATCGACAAGGCCGGCAGCGGCACGAACCTGACCTCGCGGCTGATCTTCGAGAAGCTCGGCATCAAGCCCGACGTCACGACCTTCGATCAGGCGTCATCCTATGCGAAGCTGAAGTCGGGAGAGATCCAGGCTGCGGTCTATGTGGCCGGGCGCCCGGTTCGGGCCATTGCGGAGTTCCAGACGGAAGGGCGCTTCCATCTTCTTCCCATTCCGTTCGAGGGAGAAATCGCGGAAAGCTATTTCCCCGCGCGCTTCGCGAACAATGATTATCCGCAGCTCGTCGATAAGGACAAGCCGGTCGAGACCCTTGCGGTCGGCAGCCTGCTCGCGGTGTTCAACTGGCCCGAAAACTCCGACCGCTACAACCGGGTCAGGCGTTTCGTGAACGCCTTCTTCTCGCGGTTCGACGAGTTTCTGCAGGGCGGCCGTCATCCGAAATGGAAAGAGGTCAACCTCGCCGCCGACGTGCCCGGCTGGGAACGCGTGAAACCTGCCCAGGAGTGGCTCGACCGCATGGCGACGGCCAGCAACTCGCCCGCGCAGCTTCAAAGCTTCGAGAGTTTCATGAACAGCCGCGGCCTCAGCGTTTCCGCCGAGCAGCGGGACATTCTGTTCCGTGAATTCCTCACCTGGCAGAACGACCGGCAGAGAGCGCCCCGACGCACCAGCCGCCAGGAATGACCACACCCAACTGGACCTGAAGCCGGGGCTGGCCGCCAGCCTTCGGCACTGCCACAGGAGGTCCGTCATGAATCGAAATAAGACACCGCCATCGAACCGTTTGGCCACCGAGCTGCTCGCAGGCACGCTGCTCGGCCTTTCGCTTCTTGGACCGGCCCAGGCGCAAGACACCATCGCCGCGGTTCCCAACCCCGCCGATGCCTATGCCACCGATCAACTGACACCGTCGTCGAGCGATCTCGCCAATCTCCTGCCGCTCGTCCTGACCTCACGCGAACGCAGGGCGCTGGCCGAGAGACTCGAATCCTCCATTCGCACCGGCGACGTGAATGGCGCACAGAATGACCTGAACGCCGCCATCGAAGTCGGCACGCTTGCTATCGTCCTTTCCGGTCAATTGAAGAATCCGGATCTCCTCACAACCCTCCAGAATCTCGGAATCAAGGGTGACGGCGCGACACCGGTGTCGATGGATCAGGCGGCGAATTGCAGCACGCCGGTTGCGTTGATGGATCTCCAGGAGGCTATTGAACGCGAAAAGAACTACAGCGGCATGGTCTCTCAGACGCTGAACGATCTCATGCACGAGAACACCGCGCTCAAGGCACGCCTGGATACGGACAAAGCCTCACAGGAGGCGACGATGTCCGAGCTGCGGAAGGCGCTGCAACGGGAGCAGGAAAAAGCTGATACTGCGAGCCGTGAACTGGCGAATCTGCGCGGCGATTATCAAGCTCTTCAATCGGCGCCGGAACAAGCCAAAGCCGCACTTGAAGCAGCGAAGGCTGAATGGGAGACCCGTCTGCGAGAGGCGAACGAGCAGCGAGACGCCACCGCTCGTCAGCTCGCGGATATGGAGAAGGAGCTACGCGCCTTGCAGGCAATCAAGGAACAGGAATCGGTGTCGCAATCCGCGCATGTCAGCGAGCTTGAGAAAACCCTTGCCCGTACACAAGCTCAGGGCGACGTCCTCGCTCAGGAACTCATCGCAGTGAACAAGGAGCTGAGAGAACTGAAGGAGCTGCAGCAAGCGAGCGCCATGCCTCTCGTGCACCGGATCGAGCAATCCGGCATGGACGCGCCCCTGCCGCCGCCCGTCGAGGTCGCCCCACCGCAGGCGACGTCCGCCTTGTCGCAGAACGATGCAGCGCCATCATCGCCCCAGAGCGCGCTCCCGTTACAAGGCAGCGCCTCCGCACAGAAGCCGAAAGAGCCTGCACCTGTCGTGGTCGCATCCTTGCCCCAAAGCCTCGACCCGATCCCGAAGGTCGCAAGCCCGTCCGATCAGCCGAAGACTGAAGACCGCCTGACGAGCCGTGCGGACGAACTGCTGCGCAAGGGCGATGTGAGCGGCGCGCGCCTCCTTCTGGAGCGGGCGCTGGACAACCGCAACGCACGCGCCGCTTTCTTGATGGGTGAGACCTTCGATCCGAATGTTCTCGCCGAACTGCGCGTTCTCGGCATGCGCGGCGATGCCTCCAAGGCGCGGGAATTCTACGCGCAGGCTCTGGCGCTTGGCATGGCCGAGGCGCGGGCGCGGATGGAGGCTCTGAAATAAAGAAACGCTCAGCTGATTTAGAAAGGAACCCATTCACCGTTTTCGGTGAGGGACTCGACAGCGCGCTCCAAGGCGGTGCCGGCATCGAGAAGCTGCTGGGCGGTCTGATGGATCTGGAGCGTGGGGCCGGAAAGAGTCGCCACATGTTCGGTCATCGCCCGGACCCGCTCGATCAGATCGATCAGATCGGCGGCAAGGGCTGCCCTCTCCTCCGCCTCACCGGCGGCGGTCCGACCTTGCTTCAGGCGCGGGGCGAGAGGGATCACGTTCGTCATGTGTTCCAAATTCCGCTTTTGCGCGTTGTGGGGCAATGGACGAACCCGGCACGATCCACAAGAATCAGCAGCTTTTCGACGACCCAAGTGCATTTTCCTATGCGTTGGGATTGATAGACGTTCGCCTAATGGGCGTTGAGCGCCTTCGGTGCTATTCCTCGCCCCGTCATTGTCACGTCATATTTTCCTAGAAGTCACCGATCCATCATGGAATTCTCTACTGTGGCGCTGCTCGCCGCTTCGGGCCTCGCGGCCGGTCTCGTCAACGCGATTGCCGGCGGCGGCACCTTCTTCACCTTCTCCGCTCTCATGGCAGCCGGCCTGCCGCCGGTGGTGGCCAATGCGACGAGCGCGGTGGCGGTGACGCCGGCGAACATCGCCAGCGCCTGGGCCTATCGCAGGGAGCTCGCCGCCAATCTCCGTCGCTTCGCCGCGCTCGGCGTGGTGAGCCTCATCGGTGGTCTTGCCGGTGCGTATATCCTCACGGTCACCAACAACGAGGCGTTCCGCCAGCTCGTGCCGTGGCTTTTGCTGTTCGCCACCGTTCTGTTCGCGTTGAGTCCACGCATCGTGGCGCTCGCGCGCGCCATCGGAAAAAGCGAAGGGCGTCATCCCTCCACGCGCGCCTGGGCGGCAGGCCTCGTCTTCCAGACGGCGGTTGCCACCTATGGCGGTTTCTTCGGCGCGGGCATGGGCATCGTGATGCTGGCGGCGCTGGCCATCACCGAGGGTGACGATTTCCATCTCATCAACTCGGCGAAGCACCTTTGCTCGACGGTCATTCAACTCGTCGCCGTCGTATTGTTCATCATCGCCGGCCTCGTGAGCTGGCATGAGACGATCATTGTCGGCGCCGCATCGATCATCGGCGGCTATCTCGGCGTGCATTTCGGACGCAGGATGCCGCCCCAGGTGATCCGCTGGCTCGTGATCGGCGTCGGCGCCGCGCTGACACTGTATTTCTTCATTCGTTAACAGCGGTTAACGACTTTCCGTAATTTCTCGCGTCCTTTGCGCGTTTTGCGGAATGCTGCCCGATTCACGCCATAAGCATCCGTCTTTCTGTCGCTGTTTGATTCCAGACATTTTTCGAAAAGGATGAACTCAGTGGCCGAATCTCAGAAACTCGCAGGACTCGACGGCATGGCATCGGTGAGCGCGCTCGGCCTGCGGTGGGCCGCCTTGCGCGGCATGCTGAACTCGCCCCTCATCCTGGGCGAGGAACAGCGCGCATTGCGTGACGAATTGCTGCATGAACTCAACACTGTCGAGCAGGATTTCAGCGCGCTCCAATCCCGCAATCCGGCGGAGATCTCGGCAAAAATCGACATCGCAAAATCCGCATTGCGTGAGAGGCTGAACACCAGCGAGCTGTGGATGCTCGATCTGCTCGACAGCATTCAAAACGATCTTCAGGGCCTCAACGCGAAAGCCATGAACGGCGCACAGGCCACGCGCCCGCCTGTCAATCTTTCGCGCACCCACCAGCAGCGGTCGGAAGAGACTGCGACGCCGGCAGCACAGGAAAGCGGAACGACGAACGCGGCGTAATGACCGTCAAACGATAAGCGCCGCATCGGGGAGATGCGGCGCTTCTTTTTGAAGACTTAAACAAGACCCGGATCGATCGCGCTCTCGCGCTCCAGCCATTCGGGCACCGGCAGGTTCTTCTCGCGCAGGAAAGCAGGATTGAAGAGCTTGGACTGGTAGCGCGTACCGTAATCGCACAGCACCGTCACGATGGTGTGTCCCGGCCCGAGATGCCGCGCGAGGCGGATCGCGCCCGCAACATTGATGCCGGATGAACCGCCGAGGCACAGGCCTTCATGTTCGAGCAGATCGAAGATGACAGGCAGCGCCTCCTTATCGGGAATCTGGAATGACAGGTCGATGGGCGCGCCTTCCAGGTTCTTGGTGATGCGCCCCTGTCCGATGCCTTCCGTGATGGATGATCCCGTCGATTTGAGCTCGCCCGTCGTGTAGTAACTGTGAAGCGCCGCGCCGAGCGGGTCCGAAAGCGCGATGGTCACGTTCGGATTGCGTTCCTTCAAGGCCATGCCGACGCCGGCGAGCGTGCCGCCCGTGCCCACCGCGCAGGTAAATCCATCGACCTTGCCGTTCGTCTGCTCCCAGATCTCCGGTCCCGTCGTCTCGATATGCGCCCGACGGTTCGCGACATTGTCGAACTGGTTGGCCCAGATCGCGCCATTGGGCTCCGATGCGGCGAGGCGCTCGGCGAGCCGGCCCGAGACCTTCACGTAGTTGTTCGGGTTCGCGTAAGGCACGGCCGGAACCTCGATCAGCTCCGCGCCCGCGAGGCGGAGCATGTCCTTCTTCTCCTGGCTCTGCGTTTCCGGGATCACGATGACCGTCCTGAAGCCCATCGCATTGGCCACGAGCGCGAGCCCAATGCCGGTATTGCCCGCCGTCCCCTCCACGATCACGCCGCCGGGTTTGAGCAACCCGCGCTCCACCGCATCCTGAATGATGAACAGGGCTGCCCGATCCTTCACCGACTGCCCGGGGTTCATGAACTCGGCCTTGCCGAGGATCGTGCAGCCGGTCAGCTCCGAGGCTTGGCGAAGCTTGATGAGCGGCGTGTTGCCGATGGCGGCGGGAACGTCGGGCTTGATGGGCATGACGGCATTCATCCTTTGGAGAGTGGGAGCATCGGCCCGAAAGCCCGAGCCTGCAATCCGGATAATTTCACATAATTAATCAGATAATATAAGTTAAATTACAAGCCTTGACGTTCTTTAAAAAGAACCACATGTTTGGTTCGCAGGTCCTTAGACCTCATGCCACCCCCTACAGCAAGGAACATTCATGTCCGGCTCTGCAGTGGCTTCGCCTCTTTCCATTGGAAACCGTGCAAGCCTGACCATCAACGCCCCGACCTCGCTCGCAGCGGCAGCGGGCATCATCGGCGGCGCGGCCCTTCTGGGCGCGATCATCAATCCCAAGCAGGCGGCGCTTTACGTGCTCGGCGCGGCGCTCGGCCTTGTGCTCTATCATGCGGCCTTCGGCTTCACCTCCGCCTGGCGCGTCTTTATCGCCGATCGGCGCGGCGAAGGCTTGCGGGCGCAGATGGTCATGCTCGCCATCGCCTCCATCCTGTTCTTCCCCGTCCTCGCCTCGGGCGCGCTCTTCGGCCAGCCAGTGGCGGGCAATGTCTCGCCCGCGGGCATTGGCGTCGTATTCGGCGCCTTCATCTTTGGCATCGGCATGCAGATGGGCGGCGGCTGCGCCTCCGGTACGCTCTATACGGTGGGCGGCGGCTCCACGCGCATGCTGATCACGCTCGCTGCCTTCATCGCGGGCTCGGCCATCGGCGCGGCGCATCTGCATTGGTGGACGGCACTGCCGAGCCTGCCCAAGATCTCGATCATCGAACTCTGGGGCCCCTGGACAGCGCTTGCCGTGCAGCTTGCCGTTTTCGCCATCATCGCAGGCGTGACCATCTTGCTCGAGAAGCGCCGCCACGGCCAGCTTATCCAACCCGCTCCCTCCCCGCGTCAGGGCCTCGCCCGCTTCACGCGCGGCCCCTGGCCGATCGTAGCGGGCGCAGTGGCGCTGGCGCTGTTGAACTTCGTGACGCTCTATCTCGCGGGCCGTCCCTGGGGCGTGACGTCGGCCTTTGCCCTCTGGGGCTCGAAGATCGCCGCTGTCATCGGCTTCGACGTGGCGAGTTGGCCCTATTGGTCGAGCCCGGTCAACCAAGCCGCGCTGAACAGCAGCATCTTCAACGACGTCACGACCGTAATGGATTTCGGCATCATTCTCGGTGCCCTGTTCGCGGCGTCGCTCGCGGGTCGTTTCGCGCCCACATGGAAGGTACCGCTGCGCTCGGCCATCGCTGCTATCGTCGGCGGTCTGTTGCTGGGCTACGGCGCGCGCCTCGCCTATGGCTGCAATATCGGCGCCTATTTCTCCGGCATCGCCTCGGGCAGCTTCCACGGCTGGGTCTGGCTGGTGGCGGCCTTTGCGGGCAACGTGATCGGCACTCGCATCCGCCCGCTCTTCGGGCTGGAAGTGGAGCGCGTGAAGCTCACGGGCTGCTAGCATCTTCCGTAATTAATGAGAGAGGCTCCCGGCTCACGCCGCGGAGCCTTTCTTTTTCGCACGGATCGCCCTGATGAGTTCGCCGAGCGCGGTAAAATCCTTCTTGCGGCCCGATGTCCGTCGCCATGCGAGACCAAGCGTTCGCATGGGCGGATTGTCTGGGAAAGGAATGAGCGCGACACGCTGACGGTCCACCTCCGTTGCGGCGCAGAGTTCCGGCAGCAGCGTGATGCCGTGGCCTGCCGCCACCATCTGCATGATGGTGGTCAGCGAGGCCGCACCGAGAGCCCGGCGCGCCTGCACGTTGGCGATCTGGCAATACTGCAATGCCTGATCGCGCAGGCAATGCCCCTCTTCCAGCAGCAGTAGACGCTCTTCCCCAATGCGCTCGCGCAGATCGGGGGCGCTCCACCGCTCCGCTTCCTGCGCCTGAACGGCGATGAGGAAGCGATCATCGAATAAAGGAATGGATTCGAGCTGTGCGTTCTGCACGGGCAGGGCGACGAGCACCACGTCGAGTTCCCCGCGCATCAGCTCGTCCATCAGGATGTCGGTCTGCGTCTCGCGGATCTGAAGATCGAGCTCGGGATAATGTCGGTCCAGTTCGGTCAGGATCGAAGGCAAGAGATAAGGCGCGACCGATGGGATGATGCCGAGGCGGATCGGGCCTGCGAGCACCCCATGGTGCTGGCGCGCGAACTCGGACAATTCCCTTACCTGAGCCAAAATGCTTTCGGCACGCCCTGCGACTTCCTGGCCAGCCGAGGTCAGCACCACGGAGTTGCCGCGCCGCTCGACGAGCGTCACACCCAACTCACGCTCGAGTTCCTTGATCTGCATGGAAAGAGCCGGCTGGGTCACGGCGCATTGATCCGCCGCCATGCCGAAATGCCTGATGCGGGACAATGCCTCGAAATATCGCAATTGTCTGATTGTAACCATGATGCTGATAAGAATATCTGATCGCTGTTTACAATCAATCCAATTGGACCTGATGGCTCTGCATCGGCATGGTGCCGCCTCGATCAAGGGGATGACCATGACAAAAACGACAACCATGACCACCACGGGCGGCGCGCCGGTTCCGGACAACCAGAACAGCATCTCCGCCGGTCCGCGCGGCCCGCTGCTGCTGCAGGATTACCAGCTCGTCGAGAAGCTGGCGCACCAGAACCGCGAGCGCATCCCCGAGCGCGTGGTGCATGCCAAAGGCTCGGCCGCTTACGGCACTCTGACCATCACCAATGACATCAGCCAGTATTCCAAGGCCAAGGTTTTCTCGGAGGTCGGCAAGCAGACGGAAGTGTTCCTGCGCTTCTCCACCGTTGCCGGCGAGCGCGGCGCCGCCGATGCCGAGCGCGACGTGCGCGGTTTCGCGCTGAAGGTTTATACGGAAGAAGGCAACTGGGACATCGTGGGCAACAACACGCCCGTATTCTTCGTGCGCGATCCGGTAAAATTCCCCGACTTCATCCGCACGCAGAAGCGTCATCCCGCCACCAACCTGCGTTCGCCGACGGCCATGTGGGATTTCTGGTCGCTCAGCCCCGAATCGCTGCATCAGGTCACGATCCTGTTCTCCGACCGCGGCCTGCCGCAGGGCTATCGCTTCATGCACGGCTTCGGCTCGCACACCTATTCGTTCATCAACGAGGCGGGTGAGCGCTTCTGGGTGAAGTTCCACTTCAAGTCCATGCAGGGCATCAAGACCTGGACGAATGAAGAGGGCAATGCCGTCATCGCCCAGGACCGCGAGAGCGCCCAGCGCGATCTTTACGAGGCCATCGAGGGCGGCGACTTCCCGCGCTGGAAGTTCTGCGTGCAGATCATGCCCGAGACGGATGCGGAGAAGACCTCCTACAACCCGTTCGACGTCACCAAGGTGTGGCCGCACGGCGAGTACCCGCTGATCGAGGTCGGCGTTCTCGAGCTCAACCGCAACGCCGCCCACTACTTCGCCGAGGTCGAGCAGTCGTCGTTCTCGCCGTCGAACATCGTGCCCGGCATCGGCTTCTCGCCCGACAAGATGCTGCAGGGCCGCATCTTCGCCTATGCGGATGCGCACCGCTACCGCGTCGGCACGCATTACGAGGCACTGCCGGTGAACCGTCCGCGCTGCCCGGTGAACCACTACCATGCCGATGGCGGCATGCTGTTCGAGACGCCGAGCCGCGGCGACGCCTATTACGAGCCGAACTCCTTCAACGGACCGGTCCAGTCCGCTCGCGCCGCCGAGCCGCCGCTGAAGATCTCGGGCGATGCCGACCGCTATGATCACCGCGCCGGCAACGACGACTACAAGCAGCCGGGTGACCTCTTCCGCCTCATGACGCCGGACGAGCAGGGCCGTCTCATGGACAACATCGCGGCAGCGATGCAGGGAGTGCCGGAAGAAATCGTGAAGCGCCAGATCGTGCACTTCTACCTCGCCGACAAGTCCTATGGCCTGGGCGTGGCGGACCGCATGGGCCTGAAGGGCGCCGTGATGATCCAGGCGGCTGAATAATAGAAAGCCGTAGAGTCAAAACGAAACGGCTCAGGAGCGATCCTGAGCCGTTTTTTGTTTTTGACCTCTTGTCATTCCGGGGCCGCGCAGCGGAGCCCGGAACCCAGAACCACCAAGGCTTCCGAATGAGTTGGTGAGCTTGCCGCCCAATTCTTATCCGTCGCGGTTATGGGTTCCGGGCTCGCCTGCGGCGCCCCGGAATGACAAAGGGAAATGCCTTAAAGCAACTCTTCACCCTGCAGGAACGGGTTAGTCTGCCGCTCCTGACCAATCGTGCTCATGGGGCCGTGGCCGCAGATGAAGGCGATATCGTCGCCGAGCGGAAGCAGCTTGTCCTTGATCGAGGCGATCAGCGCCTTGCCGTCGCCGCCGGGAAGATCGACGCGGCCGACGGAGCCCTGAAACAGCACGTCGCCCACGAGCGCGAAGCGCTCCGCTTTTGAAACAAGCACGACACTGCCGGGCGAATGGCCGGGGCAATGCAGCACGTCGAGCGTGAGATCGCCGACAGTCACCGTATCGCCCTCCTCGAGCCAGCGATCCGGCGTGACGGCGCGAGCGGGTAAGCCATAGGCCTGCCCCTGTTCTGCGAGCCGCTGAAGCATGAAGTCATCCGCCTTGTGCGGGCCCTCGACCGGCACGCCGAGCGCATCGCGCAGTTCGGCGGCACCGCCCGCGTGGTCGATATGGCCGTGGGTGAGGATGATCTTTTCAACCTCGACACCGCTCTGCGCGATGGCATCTCGGATGCGCTCCACATCGCCGCCGGGATCGACCACCGCCGCCTTCTTGGTCTTCTCGCACCACAGTAACGTGCAATTCTGCTGAAACGGCGTGACGGGGATGATGGCGGCGCGGACGTTGGGCACAGGCTGATCCTCTGATTGTCGAAGAGACACATATGACCCACAGGCGCTTCTGGAAAGCCTGAGAAGCTCGCCCCGCCTCCATTGACCTTGGGTCACGGCACTTCACATAGTCCACCTCATCGAATCAGAGGAGAGACGAGCATGGAAACCAGGGCCGCAGTCGCTTGGGAGGCGGGCAAGCCGCTCACCATCGAGACCATCCGCTTGGAAGGACCCAAGGCCGGTGAGGTGCTCGTCGAGGTGATGGCGACGGGCGTGTGCCATACGGATGCCTACACGCTCTCCGGCCTCGATTCCGAAGGCAAGTTCCCGGCGATCCTCGGCCATGAGGGCGCGGGCATCGTGCGCGAGGTCGGCCCGGGCGTCACCACGCTGAAGCCCGGGGATCACGTGATTCCGCTCTACACGCCCGAGTGCCGCAACTGCAAATCCTGCCTGTCGCGCCGCACCAATCTCTGCACCGCAATCCGCTCCACGCAAGGCCAGGGCGTGATGCCCGACGGTACCAGCCGCTTCCGCTGCGATGGCGATACCGTGTTCCACTACATGGGCTGCTCGACCTTCGCGAACTTCACCGTGCTGCCGGAGATCGCGCTGGCCAAGGTGCGCGAGGACGCTCCCTTCGACAAGATCTGCTACATCGGCTGCGGCGTCACCACCGGCATCGGCGCGGTGATCTACACCGCGAAGGTCTGGCCCGGCGCGAATGTGGTGGTGTTCGGCCTCGGCGGTATCGGCCTCAACGTGATCCAGGGCGCGCGCATGGTGGGCGCGGACAAGATCATTGGCGTCGACATCAACCCGGCCAAGGTCGAAATGGCGAAGAAGTTCGGCATGACCGACTTCATCAACCCGAAGGAAGTCGGCAACGACAAGGTGGTGCAGGCGATCGTCGATCTCACCGGCGGCGGCGCCGACTTCTCCTTCGATGCCACCGGCAACACGGATGTGATGCGTCAGGCGCTGGAATGCTGCCATCGCGGCTGGGGCGAGAGCATCATCATCGGCGTGGCGGAAGCCGGCAAGGAAATCTCCACCCGTCCGTTCCAGCTCGTCACCGGACGCGTCTGGAAAGGCACGGCCTTCGGCGGCGCGCGCGGGCGCACGGACGTGCCGAAGATCGTGGACTGGTACATGGAGGGCAAGATCAACATCGACGATCTCATTACCCACAAGATGCCGCTCGACGAGATCAACACCGCCTTCGACCTCATGCACGAGGGCAGGTCGATCCGCTCCGTGATCGTGTACTGAGCATTTTCAGGCGAAGTGGCCACCGGTTCGCCGTCGAAAATGCGGCGACAAAAGAGCGAGAGAAGCACATTGAGTTTCGAGGTCGTCTCACAATCGCGCTGCTTCGACGGCACGCAATTCGTCTACCGCCATGCCTCGAAGGAGACTGGCACGCCGATGCGCGTGGCGGTTTACGTTCCGCCTCAGGCACAACACGGCAAGGTCCCGGTGGTCTGGTTCCTCTCGGGCCTCACCTGCACGGAAGAGAACTTCACCGTCAAAGCCGGCGCGCAGCGCGTGGCCTCGGAACTTGGCCTGATCCTCGTCGCGCCCGATACCAGCCCGCGCGGCGAAGGCGTGCCGGACGACCCGGAAGCTTCTTACGATTTCGGCCTCGGCGCGGGTTTCTATGTGGATGCCGTTCAGGAGCCGTGGGCGAAAAACTACCGCATGCGCTCCTATATCGAGCGCGAATTGCCTGCGCTGATTGCCGAGCATTGCCCCGCCGACATGGAGCGCCAGGGCATCACCGGCCATTCCATGGGCGGGCACGGCGCGCTGACCATCGCGTTGCGCAATCCTGGCCGGTTCAAGGCCGTCTCCGCTTTCGCGCCTATCGCGTCACCGATGAATTGTCCCTGGGGCGAGAAGGCCTTGTCGAACTATATCGGGCCTGACCGCGCCGCATGGCATGAATATGATGCCTGCGCGCTCATCGAAAGCGGCTCGCGGGCGCCCGACATTCTCGTCGATCAGGGAACGGCGGACAGCTTCCTGGAAAACCAGCTGAAGCCGCAATTGCTGGAACAGGCCTGCGCCACAGCGGGGCAGCCGCTCACGCTTCGCATGCAGGAAGGCTACGACCATTCCTACTTCTTCATCGCGACTTTCATCGAGGACCACCTGCGCTGGCACGCCGAGCGGCTTCGTGCCTAAGGCTTCCTGAAGTGATCGGAATGGCGGATCTGGAAAGCCTGAACGAGAGCGAAGGTCTTCATGTCCGCGATGGCGTTGCGCTCCACGAGGCCGGCGAGCTCATCGAAGCCGACCTCGAGAACCTCGATCTCTTCATGCTCGTCGGCGACACCACCGCCCTCGCCGATCCTGTCCGCTTGCGTATAGGGCGCAAGGAACAGGTGAAGCCGTTCGGTGGTCATGCCCGGCGCTGACCAGAAGCGGCCCACGGGCTCCAAGGTCGTGAGGCGGATGCCCGCCTCCTCCATGGCCTCGCGGCGGGCGCAGGTTTCAGCCTCGTCTTCGTCGAGCAGGCCCGCGACCGCCTCGAGAAAGTCCGGATGCCCCTCGACATGCATGACGGGCGCCCGGAACTGCCGGATAAGGATCACCTTTCGCCGTTCCAGATCGTAGGGCAACACGGCAGCAGCCTCGCCGCTGTCGAGAACCTCGCGGATCATCGTCCGGCCATCGGGCATCTCCACGCTCATCCTGAAGATCTTGCGCCATCCCTCATAGGCGGTCTCGATCTGCTTGATCCGGTAGGCTGTCACGGCGGGCCCTCTTCTGTTTCTGAGATACGATCCTCAAGACAACTCATGAAATGCTCAAGTTGTCCATGGCATCGCACAATGTTGCCGCTCGTGCGTTTATGGGGGCGCGTTTCGAGAGAAGAGGTGTGTTGTGGAAGATCTGGTCACAGCCATCAGGGAGAGAAAGGCCATTCTGTTCGCCGGAGCCGGCGTGTCGATGACGGTGGGTTTGCCCTCGTGGAGCACATTGATCGAGCATGTGGCGGAAGAGCTCGATATCGACCTGTCCGCATTCAGAAACGACGAGCTCAACTACCTGACCCTGGCGGAATTCTACCGCATCAAGCAAGGCAGCATCGGACCGCTGCGGAGCTGGATGGATCGGAGCTGGACAATCGACGACAACGCGCTGAAGTCTTCAAAGGTTCACAAGCTCATCTGCGAACTCGATTTCCCGATCATCTACACCACCAACTTCGACCGGAACCTCGAGGCTTCCTTCGACCTTCAGGGCAAGGAATACGTCAAGATCGTCAATGCCAAGGACATCGCCCGCGTCCGAGAGGGCGTACCGCAGATCGTGAAGTATCACGGCGATTTCGACGACGACGATTCCATCGTCATCGCGGAGACCGACTATCTCGATCGCCTGTCCTTCGAATCCCCCCTCGACATCAAGTTCCGTGCGGATGCGCTCGGCAAGACCATTCTGTTTATCGGTTACAGCATGTCCGATTTGAACATCCGCTTTCTCATGCATCGTCTCTGGAAGACATGGGCAGGCTCGGGCTATGAGCGCGACCGGCCGCAATCCTATGTGTTCACATTACGTCCCAACCCTGTCGAGCAAGCTGTGCTGGAGCAATGGGGACTGCGCGTTCTCACCGAGAAGGATTGCCCGCCGCAGGAGGCACTGGAGGTTTTTCTGAAGAAGCTGCGCGAAGCCGTGAGCAAGGAATGATCTTGCCGTCGCAAATGGAGCTTGCCGCAAACATGAACAATTTGTAATTCGCACATCAATAGTCACGCTTGTAGTTCATGCACGCGTAAATGTGTTCGGCCTCTGCGCCTTTTGCAGGGCAGCCGAGGCAACCGCATTCCACTTATGACGTTTCATATCCCAGACCTATTGAAGAGCGGATTGATGGCAGTTCCGGAAAGAAACACGACGATCGATTTTTGGCGGGGCCTCGTCCTCGTGATCATCTTCGTCAATCATATTCCGGGGAACCTGATCGAGCATCTCACGCCGCGCAACTTCGGATTCTCCGATTCCACCGAAGCTTTCATCTTCATATCGGGCCTGTCAGTGGCGCTCGTCTATTACGGCAAGCTGCCTCAGGGCGATGTGCTCGCAGTCGTGAAGCGCTGCCTGCGCCGCGCCTTCGAACTCTACCGGATGCACCTGTTCCTGACCGCTGGAGCAATTGTTCTTTTCTCTATCGGCTATGAGCTGAGCGAAGAGATCGGCCTCATCGAAGAGCATGGCCGTAATGCCGTGTTCGGCGACACGGCGCGTGGGATCACCGGCATCATCCTGCTCGGGCACCAGCTTGGCTATTTTAACATCCTGCCGCTTTACATCGCGTTGATGTTGTTCGCGCCTTTCGC
Organism: Microvirga sp.; assembly: GCA_041913065.1. Taxonomy (GTDB): domain Bacteria; phylum Pseudomonadota; class Alphaproteobacteria; order Rhizobiales; family Beijerinckiaceae; genus Microvirga. Next base: position 278,030 of record JAYSGD010000003.1, read on the forward strand.
ACTGGTGTTGGCGCGGATGAACGTGGTTCTGGCACTTGCCGTTTCGGCGCTGCTTTATGCGCTGTCTCGTTACGGCTTTCTCCTGCTGCCGAGCTGGCCCGAGCCGGGAACGTGGTTCTTCAACCCCTTTGCCTGGCAATTTCTTTTCACCGCCGGCATCGTGACCGGCATCGTGATGATGGCGAAGGGTATTCCCTATCACCGCGGCTTGATGATCGTATCTCTTCTTGTGGTAGGCGTGTCGCTTCTGGCGATGACGGCTGGCTTTGGCCTTCTGCCCTGGCTTTGGGATGCCGCGCACCCGTTCTTCGATCTCGACAAGCATAACCTTGGCCTTGGCCGCATGCTTCACTTCCTGGCGCTGGCCTATGTTCTCTCGCAGCTGCACATCGGCGACGTTCTGAAGCGCACGATCATCGGCCCGGAGGTGATGAGGCTTGGCCGTAATGCCCTCACGATCTTTGCCGTGGGCTCCCTGCTGAGTGCCGCGGGGCAAGTCATCATGACGCTGGCTGCGGTCAAATACTCCGCTAGTCCGCAGTTCATCGGCATGGTATTCACCATTCTTGGTATCATTGGTCTTCTTGCACTGGCTCGATATCTCGAATGGAACAAACAAAACTTGGCTGCTCGTCAAAAAGAGCAGGCAAAGGGGCTCGGGTTGTCCGCTTCTGCGGGGCGGCTCTCTTCCTAACCTTGGCGTTAACCGGCATGACGGCCCCGGCCTCTGCCCTTGATGCTCAATGCAACACGAAGCGCCATGTCTTCACGGCGCATGGAACGCTCGCCGCGGTCAAAGCCAAGATCGCGGACGATAAGGCCGTGCGCATTCTGGCCATCGGCTCCTCCTCGACCGAGGGCATCGGAGCCTCCTCGCCGGACCGTTCCTATCCCGCGCAGCTGGAAGACGATCTGAGCGCCCTCTGGAAGGACGAAGTCACGGTTATCAACGCGGGCAAGGGCGGCGAGACGGCGATCCAGACCATCGAGCGCCTGGAAGCGGCCCTCAAGGCGGACAAGTTCGATCTCGTGATCTGGCAGGTCGGCACGAACGACGCCATTAGAGGCGTCAGCGAGGATGATTTCCGCGCCCTGCTGGAGCGCGGCGTCGCGGCGGTTCAGCAGGCCGGCACGCCGATGATCTTGCTCGACCAGCAGTATTTCCCGGCGATCAAGGATGTGCCGCGCTATGAGCGTTTCGTGAGGGCGGTCAGCGCGCTCGCCGGCGAGCGTAAGGTTTCCGTCTTCTCGCGTTACGCTCTCATGCAGGATTGGAACAGTCACTCGACCGAAGAGCTACGCTCCATGCTGTCCGCCGACGGCTTCCATATGGGCGATAAGGGCTACGATTGCCTGGCTGGCCACATGGCGGGCGCTATCGATGCGATGGCCAAGCTGCCGGTCGCCGAGGCCAAGCTGGATGTGAACGCTGGACAGCGCTTCCAGGATCGTTAACACCAAGGCAAGGATCGAGTGCCAGCATTCGCGTCCAGCGGTTGGGCTTGTCCCTGCCGCTCAGCCACAAGGACGAGCCTGATATGGTTCAAGCAAAGCCGCGCCTTTCCCTTCGTGATGTCCTGACCGACGGGCGCATCGCCCTCATGCTCCCTCTCGGCTTCTCGTCGGGCCTGCCCTTCCTGCTCGTCTTCAGCACCCTGTCGGCTTGGCTGCGGGAGGCCGGCATCTCGCGAACCGAGATTGGGATGCTGAGCTGGGTGGCCCTGGCCTATTCCTTCAAGTTTCTCTGGGCTCCCATCGTCGATCGCTACGATGTGCCGGGCTTTGCAATCCTCCTCGGGCGCCGTCGCAGCTGGATGGCGTTTGCCCAGATCGCTACGGCCCTCGGCATCGTCGGCATTGCCGTCAGCGATCCGCAGACAAGCCTTCCCCTCACCATCGCATCGGCGCTCCTCGTGGCCTTTGCGTCGGCCACGCAGGACGTGGTGGTCGATGGCTGGCGCATCGACGTGGCCTCCACTGAGCGCCAGGGCATGATGGCCGCCTCCTACCAGCTCGGGTATCGGCTCGCCCTTATCTGCGCGGGCGCCGGTGCCCTCTATATCGCGGAATTCGTCAACTGGCGCAGCGCCTACCTGGCCATGGCGGTTCTCATGAGTGTCGGCCTCGTCGGCACGCTCCTGGCCCCACGCGGCGATGAGATCGCTGTGCGCGACCGCCTTCCCTTCGCTGCTGCGATCATCGAGCCTCTGGCGGATCTCTTCCGGCGCAAGGGGCTGATCCTGATCCCGATCCTCGTGCTCATCGCCTGCTTCCGCCTGCCGGATTTCGTCGCCGGCGTCATGGCGAACCCGCTCTACATCGACCTCGGCTTCTCCAAGACTGACATTGCCAATGTGTCGAAGCTCTACGGGGTCTGGGTCGGGATCATCGGGGCCTTTGCCGGCGGTCTAGCGCTCACCCGACTTGGCCTGTGGTGGACCTTGCTGATCGGTGCCTTCATCGCCGCTTCCTCGAACCTGATGTTCGCCTGGCTGGCATCGGGGAACGCCACGTTACCAGCGCTGACCCTGACCATCAGCTTCGACAACTTCGCTGCGGGCTTCGCGGGGTCAGCTCTCATCGCCTACATGTCGGGGCTCACCTCGCCGGGATTCGCCGCCACGCAATATGCGCTGCTCAGCTCGCTCTACGCCCTGCCCGGCAAGCTCATCGGCGGCGCCTCCGGCGCGGTGGTGGACGCCTACGGATATCCTCTCCTGTTCACAGCCACAGCCAGCATCGGCATTCCGCTGGTGCTCCTGTGCTTCGTGGTGAGACGAGACACCATGAAGACGGTGGCTGAGAGGGATGAGACGATCGAGGAGGCTGGGCCAGCCGTCGGCGTGGGATCGAGAGCTTAGGCCAAGTCATCATCCCGGGGCTGCGCAGCAGAACCCGGGATGATGCATTATGGATTGCGGCTCAAACCCAGCCACCATCCACGAGATAGGTCTGCGCGGACATGGCGCCGGAATCGTCGGCGCCGAGGAAAAGCGCGAAGTTCGCGATATCCTGCGGCACGAGCTTGCGCTTCACGCATTGGCGCTTGAGCAGCTCCTGCTCGCTTTCCGGCGTCAGCCACAGGTCGATCTGGCGCTGGGTCATGATCCACCCCGGCACGAGGCAATTGACGCGGATGTTCTTCGAGCCGAGCTCCCGCGCCAGTGCGCGGGTGAGGCCGACGGCGGCGGATTTAGCGGTCTTGTAAGCGGCGAAGGAATCGTCGCTCACCATGTAGCTCGTAGAACCCATGTTGATGATGGAGCCGCCGCCTGCCTTCTCCATATCCGGCAGCACGGCCTGCGCGGCGAAGAACTGGTGGTCGAGATTGGTGGCGAAGCGCTCGCGCCAGTATTCGGGCGTCACCTGATCGATGGTGTGGCGGTCGTCACGCGCCGCGTTGTTGATGAGAATCGTGATGGGACCGACCGCTTCGCTCGCGCGGCGGATCGCGGCTTGGAAGGCCGGGATGTCGCGCACGTCGCTGTGCTCGAAATGCACGCGCTCGCCCAGCTCCTTCGCAAGCGCTTGGCCCGCTTCCGCATTGTAGTCGAGGATCGCGACCTTGCTGCCCTGCGCATGGAAGGAGCGCGCGATGCTCTCGCCGATGCCGCTGGCGCCGCCGGTGATGAGAACGGTCTTGCTTTTGAGGGAGGGGTAAATGGTCTGGTTCATAAGCTCTCACTTCGTTTAAATCAGGGGATCGTTTTCAGAGTAGAGCGCCGGTAGCCCTCCTCCCCCTTGTGGGGAGGAGTTGGAGGTGGGGGCGTGAGCGCAGACCTTTCTAGGTTGTCGCCGCCACCCCCTCCCTAGCCCTCCCCACAAGGGGGAGGGAAATAGCGCCTCATTCTGCGCACGATTTCGGATCGGCTTGCGCCGTCCAGGATGACATCAGGTGATCAACTCGCGCCCGGTCCGGGCGTTGCACCGGCCGGGCATTTGCCGAGGATGATCATGCCGAGCACTTCATCCTGCGTGACGTCCTTGACATTGGCGGAGCCCACGAGCTTGCCGTTCTTCATCACGCTCACGCGGTCTGCGAGGCCGAACACATCGTGGATGTCGTGGCTGATGAGGAAGATGCCGATGCCTTCCTTCTTCAACTGCAGCACGAGGTCCGCCACCTGCTGCGTCTCGGCGGGACCAAGCGCCGCGGTGGGCTCGTCCATGATAAGCACGCGGGCATTGAAGTAGATCGCCCGAGCGATCGCCACCGATTGCCGCTGTCCGCCGGAGAGCGCCTTCACAGGCTCCTTGAAGCGGCGGAAATGAGGATTGAGGCGAGCCATGACCTTGCGGGTCTCGGATTCCATCGTGGCATCATCGAGCGTGCCGTAGGGCGTCAGCACTTCGCGGCCGAGGAAGATGTTGCCCGCAGCATCGATGTTATCGGCGAGCGCCAGCGTCTGGTAGATCGTCTCGATCCCGAACTTCTTCGCATCGCGCGGAGTGGAGATATCGGCGGGCTCGCCGTTCACGTAGATCTCGCCCGCATCCGGCTTGTAGGCGCCGGAGAGGATCTTGATCAGCGTCGACTTGCCGGCACCATTGTGGCCGAGAAGGCCCACCACCTCGCCGGGGCGCAAGTCGATGGACACGTCGTCCACGGCCTTGATGCCGCCGAAGGCGATGGAGATGTTGCGCATTTCGACGAGAGGCGCGGTTCCATTGTTGTGCATGATACGCTCCCTCTCTTACTTGATGCGGCGGCGATAGAGGCCGTCGACCCACACCGCCAGTACGAGCACCGCGCCGACGACGATGTTCTGGAGCGGCGTATCGACGCCGAGCAGCACCATGCCCGATTGCAGCGACTGCATGACGAGCGCGCCGAGCATCGCGCCAGCGATGGTGCCGATGCCGCCCGCAAGCGACGTGCCACCGATGACGGCAGAGGCGATCACGTAGAGCTCGTCGAGCGTGCCTGCCGCGTTGGTGGCGGCGTTGAGACGCGCCGTCGAGATGCAGGCCGAGATGCCGCAGAGCAGGCCCATGAGGCCGAACACCTTCATCAGCGTCCAGCGCGTATTGATGCCCGACAGTTCCGCCGCCTCCGGATTGCCGCCGATGGCGAACACGTAACGGCCGAAGCGGCGGCGCGTTGCGATGAAGGTCATCACGAGCCCGACGATCACGGCGATCATCACCGGCAGCGCCACGCCCTGCGGGATGAACAGACCGCCTTCGGGCCAGGTGATGCCGCGAGCCTCCGCCCATGCCCGCGCCGTGCCCATCGGCATCGGATAGGAATTGGCGATGGCGGCCGCCCCCAGCACCGCGCCGCACGCAACAAAAGCGATCACCGCATCGGCCCAGCCCGGACGCACGGGGAAGCCGAAGCTCAGACGACGGCGGCGGGAGACGCCAAGGCCGATGATGATGAGGCCGCAGGCGACGGCTGCGATGATCCAGGTGGCCGTGGCGCCGAGCGCGCCTTCGACACCGCCGCCGAAAGCCTTGAAGCGCGTATCCATGGGCGCGACCGTCTGGCCGGTCGTGACCCACCAGGCAGCGCCACGCCACACGAGCAGGCCGCCCAATGTCACGATGAAGGAGGGAATGCCGAGATAGGCGATGAGCCAGCCCTGGAAGAGGCCGATGGCTCCGCCGACAAGAACGGCGAGCAACACCGCGAGCGGCGCCGTGAGCCAGTGCTCGAGGCCGAGATAGGCGGGAAGCCACTGCACCTGCGCGACGCCGATGATCATGCCGGTGACGCCGAGGATCGCGCCGACCGAGAGATCGATGTTGCGCGTGACGATGACGAGCACCATGCCGGTCGCCATGATCGCGACGGATGCGGTCTGGACCGACAGGTTCCAGAGATTGCGCGGCGTGAGAAAAACGCCGCCCGAGAGAAGATCGAAGCCGATCCAGATCACGGCGAGGGCCGCCAGCATGCCGAGCATGCGAACATCGATCTCGAGCTTCGACAGAAGCGAGCCGGGTGTGGTGCTGGGCGGCGGCGCGGTTGTGGCAACAGGTGCGTTCATGGCGTCACGCGAAGATATATGTTCAATGAGAAAGACCCTTCCCGGCAGTCGTGCCGGGAAGGACTGATCGATAGCAGAGCTGTCTTAGTTGCAGGCCTTGACGGTGCCGGCCTTCACGCCTTGGCAGACCACATCCTTGGACGCCCAGCCTGCATTGATGACCACGTCGAGGTTGTCCTTCGTGATCGCGACGGGGGTGAGGAAGAGAGCCGTCATGTTCTGCTTCTTCGGGCCGAGGTTCCAGGACTTCGCACCCTGGATCTCGCTGAGCTTCTTGCCGCCTGCAAGCTGAACGGCGATCTCGGCGGCGTTGCGGCCGAGTTCACGGGCGTCCTTGAACACGGTGACCGTCTGCGTGCCGAGAGCGACACGGTTCAGCGCGGCCTTGTCGGCGTCCTGACCGGAGACCGGCACGGTGCCTGCGAGGCCCTGCGCGCTGAGCGCCGCGATCGCGCCGCCGGCGGTGCCGTCATTGGCGGCGATCACGGCGTCGATCTTGTTGTTGTTCTTGGTGAGGAACTGCTCCATGTTCCGCTGCGCGTTGGCGGGGAGCCAGCCATCCGTATAGGCCTCGCCGACATTTTTGATCTTGCCGGCATCCATGGCGGGCTTCAGCACTTCCATCGAGCCCTGGAACAGGAAGTTGGCGTTCGGATCGGCGCCTGAGCCCTTGATGAAGGCATAGTTGCCCTCGGGCTTCAGCTTCAGCACTTCGCGAGCCTGGAGACGACCCACCTCGACGTTGTCGAAGGTGAGGTAGAAGGCCTGCGGGATTTCGATGAGGCGGTCATAGCCGACCACCGCGATGCCTTCGGCCACAGCCTTCTCGACGGCCGGGCGAACGGCGTCCGCGTCCTGGGCCAGAATGATCAGCGCCTTGGCGCCGCGGGAGATCAGGCTCTCGATGTCGGTGAGCTGCTTGGCCGGGGAGGACTGGGCGTCCGCCGACACATAGGTGCCGCCGGCCTTCTCGACGGCTGCCTTGATGGCGGCTTCGTCGGTCTTCCAGCGCTCTTCCTGGAAGTTCGACCAGCTGACGCCGACCACCGGGCCCTTGCCCTGCGCAAGCGCGGCCGAGGCCGAAAGGGCAAGCGCGGCGAGACTGATCACAGCATGTTTCTTGGACAACATCGGTTTCCTCCTGAGGCCAGACTGTTCCCTTGCTGGCACTATGCTCATGGCAGGCCGCCGATCCGGCTCGGATCAGCGGACATAGCTCACGCTGCCATGCTTTATATTTCGAGCGGGGAAATAATTATCCTAAGCATCGGCACCTTCAAGCAGCCCCACTCTTATCTTTTGGTCGGATATCCTTTTTAACCTGCCATGTTTTATTCAAGGCGTGAATAAAAGCTGACAATGAACACCGTGTCCCTATCTCCCCGTGAAGCCGCCCGGCGGCGCCTGCTCGATGCCTTGCGCCGCGAGGGCCCGATGGCGCGCGTCGAGATCGGCCAGCATCTCGGCATGAGCCCGGCCAGCGTCTCCGACCTGACGGCGAACCTTTTCGATGAGGGCATCCTCGTGGCCGAGGAGGCGGATCAATCGTCCGGCCTGATCCGGGGAAGGCCCAAGACGCGCCTGTTCTTCGCCGATTCGCTGGGCTCCGTGATCGGCGTCTGGACCGGCTTCAACCGAATCGAGCTGCGCCTTGTGGACAGCGCAGGCCGCAACCGGGCAAGCCGCCATATCGAGCGTCCTTTGCGCAATCTCGAGGCCGAGGAGCTGATGGATGTGCTGGCGGACACGATCTCCGCCTTTGCCCGCGATTCCGGCGCCACCGACGTCAAGGCCATCGGCCTTGCCTGCCAGGGCTATGTGGACACCCGCGACGGGATCGTCGCATGGAGCCCGGTGCTCGGCACCCGCGACCTGCCCCTCGCGGCGGGCCTGAGCGAGCGGCTCGGCAAGCCTGTCCTGATCGAGAACGATGCCAGCGCCATGGCCTTCGCCATCGCCCAGCGCAGTCCCGATCTGCGCTCCGGCCGCACCGCCTGCCTGATGATCGGAGACGGCGTGGGCCTCGGCTTCCTGATCCAGGGGGAGCTTTATCGCGGCGCTCGGTTCGGCGGCAGCGAGTTCGGCCATGTACGGCTTCGCCGGAGCGGACCGCAATGCCGCTGCGGCGGGCGCGGCTGCGTGGAGGCTTATCTCGCCGATTACGCCCTCCACCGGGACGCGCAGCTCATCGACCACCGCCCCGCCCCGACCCTGCTGCTGCCGGGAGAGGGCGCCATGAGCGCCGTCGTGGAGCAGGCCCGGGCCGGCGATACCGCCCTCCTCAAGCTGTTCCACGAGGCCGGCGAGGTTCTGGGCGACGCTGTCGGCATTCTCATCCAGACGCTTGAGCCCGACCATATCGTGCTCTGCGGACCCGGCACCCGGGCCATGGACCTGCTGCGCCCCTCCTTCGAAGCCGCTCTCGAATCGCAGACCATTCCGGAGCTGAGGGCGCTCGCCGCCATCCACGTGGTCGAATCCTCCCTCGATCTCCTCACCGAGGGTGTCGTGATGCAGGCGTTGAGAGAGCTCGATCTCGATCTAGCGCGGCTCAAGGCGGCATGAACGGGCGTCGGGTAGCCAGCGGCCCTTAAAAACACTATCTCTTGCGGGTCGATTTTTCTCCACGAACGAGACCCATGGCTTCCTCACGTCCCGTCCAAGCCGGCGACCACGTTTTCCTCGTCGACGGCTCCTCCTTCATCTTCCGGGCCTACTTCCAGTCCATGAACCAGGACCAGAAGTACAACTCCCGCAGCTCGGACGGCATGCCGACGGGAGCCGTGCGCCTGTTCGTCTCCAAGCTCCTGCAATTCATGCGCGACGGCGCGGCGGGCCTGACGCCCACCCATCTCGCCATCGTGCTCGACAAGTCCGAAGGCTCGTTCCGCAAGGAGCTCTACGAGGATTACAAGGGCCACCGCCCCGATGCGCCGGAGGACCTGAAGGTCCAGATGCCGATCATGCGCGAGGCCATCCGCGCCTTCGGCATGGAGCCGGTGGAACTTCAGCGCTATGAGGCGGACGATCTCATCGCCACCTATACGCAGGAGGCGAAGGCCCGCGGCGCGGACGTGCTCATCATCTCCTCCGACAAGGATCTGATGCAGCTGGTAGGCCCGAAGGTCTGCTTCTACGATTTCGAATCCGGTTCCAAGGGCAAGCCGGGCTACCGCCCCGAGCGTAATCTCGACGAGGCCGCCGTCACCGAGAAGTGGGAGGGCATCCCGCCGGAAAAGATCGGCGACGTGCTGGCGCTCATGGGCGACACCTCCGACAACGTGCCGGGCGTGCCGGGCATCGGCCTGAAGACGGCGGCGCAGCTTATCAAGGAATACGGCGACCTCGAAACGCTGCTGGAACGCGCGAACGAGATCAAGCAGCCCAAGCGCCGCGAGACGCTGCTCAACAATGCGGAATCCGCGCGCCTGTCGAAGAAGCTCGTGACGCTCGATTGCGAGGCGCCGCTGCCGGTGGCGCTCGACGACCTGCGTGTGCCGGAGCCTGATCCGAAAACACTCATCGGCTTCCTGAAGGCCATGGAGTTCAGCACCCTCACGCGGCGGGTGGCCGAACTCTACGATGCAGACCCCGCCGCCATCGAGCCCGACCCGCGCCTGATGCCGGGCGGCGAGGCGATCAAGTGGGAACGCAACGGCGGCGCATTCGCGACCAGCGAACCGCCGCTTTTCGAAAAGGCCGATACCGTCGCAGGCGAAGTCGATCCCTTCGCGGGCCTCGACCTGCCGGAGAGCGGAACTGCCCGCAAACTGGAAGGTGTCGGGACGCCATCGCAGCTTGCAGGCAAGCGCGCGACGGAGGCGACTTCCGTTCCGTTCGACGTGTCATCCTATGAAACCGTCACGAGCCTCGATCGGCTGAAGGAATGGGTCGCGCAAGCGCAAGCGCAGGGCTATGTCGCCGTCGATACGGAAACGAGCGACCTCGAAGCAAACCGCGCGGATCTCGTGGGCTTCTCCCTGTCGCTGGAAGCGGGCAAGGCCTGCTATGTGCCGCTGCAGCACCGCGATGAATCGGACCTCTTCGGCGGCGGCCTGGTGAAGGGCCAGATCCCCATCACCGATGCGCTCGATGTGATCCGCCCGATGCTCGAAGACGCCTCCGTTCTCAAGATCGGCCAGAACCTGAAATACGACTGGGTCGTGTTCAAGCGCCACAACATCGATGTGCGCCCCATCGACGACACGATGCTGATCTCCTACGTGCTCGACGCGGGCAAAGGCTCGCACGGCATGGACGAGCTCTCCCGCCGCCATCTGGGCCACGCGCCGATCAGCTTCTCGGATGTGGCCGGCACGGGCCGGAACAAGGTGACCTTCGACAAGGTCGAGATCGCCAAAGCCACGGCTTACGCGGCGGAGGATGCGGATGTCACCTTGCGCCTCTGGCAGCTTCTGAAGCCGCGGCTCGCCGCCGAACGCCGCGCCACGGTTTACGAGACGCTGGAGCGTCCGCTCGTCGACGTGATCGCCCGCATGGAGATGCGCGGCATTCTCGTGGATCGCCAGATTCTCAGCCGCCTCTCCGGCGATTTCGCGCAGACGCTGGCACGCCTCGAGGACGAGATTCACGAGATGGCCGGCGAGAAATTCGCGCTGGGCTCGCCCAAGCAGATCGGCGATATTCTCTTCGGCAAGATGGGCCTACCCGGCGCGAAGAAGACGCCGTCCGGCCAATGGGCGACGCCCGCGACCCTGCTCGACGAGCTGGCGCAGGCAGGCCACGAGCTGCCGGCGAAGATCCTCGAATGGCGTCAGCTCTCCAAACTGAAATCGACTTATACCGACACATTGCAGGACCACATGCATCCCGAGACCAAGCGAGTGCACACGTCCTTCTCGCTCGCCGCCACCACGACGGGGCGCCTCTCCTCCTCCGATCCGAATTTGCAGAACATTCCGATCCGCACGGAGGCAGGCCGCAAGATCCGCAAAGCCTTCATCGCGCCGGAAGGACACAAGATCATCTCGGCGGATTACAGCCAGATCGAGCTGCGCATCCTCGCGCACATTGCGGATATACCGCAATTGCAGGAAGCCTTCGCCAATGGCCAGGACATTCACGCGGCGACCGCGTCGGCCATGTTCGGCGTTCCGCTCGATCAGATGACGTCGGATCTGCGCCGTCAGGCGAAGACCATCAATTTCGGCATCATCTACGGCATCTCCGCCTTCGGCCTCGCCACGCGCCTCGGGATCGGCAATGCGGAAGCCTCCGCCTTCATCAAGCAGTATTTCGAGCAGTTCCCCGGCATCCGCAACTACATGGACGAGACGAAGAAGTTCTGTAAGGAAAAGGGCTACGTGACCACGCTCTTCGGCCGCGTCTGCCACTATCCGCAGATCAAGTCGTCGAACCCTTCGGAGCGCGCGGGCGTGGAACGCCAGGCGATCAACGCGCCGATCCAGGGCACCGCCGCCGACATCATCCGCCGCGCCATGACCCGCATGGAGGACGCGCTGAAGGCGGAGCGTCTCTCCGCACGCATGCTGCTGCAGGTGCACGACGAGCTGGTCTTCGAGGCGCCCGACGACGAGATCGAGGCGACTCTGCCCGTGATCTCGCGCGTGATGACGGAAGCGCCCTTCCCGGCGGTCTCGCTGAAAGTGCCGCTCGCCGTGGAAGCCCGCGCCGCGCAGAACTGGGACGAGGCGCATTAGCTATTGGCAAAGTGAATCGGGCTCCCAGGTACTCATGCAACGTGAACCTGAGAGCCCTCGATGTCTTACGAACTCTACTACTGGCCCACCATCCAAGGACGCGGGGAGTTCGTGCGTCTGGCGCTCGAAGAAGCGGGAGCCGATTACATCGACGTGGCGCGGGAATCCGAGGGCATCGCCGTGATGATGCGGATGATGGACCACGCGGATAATCCGCCCTTCGCGCCGCCTTTTCTGAAGGACGGCGAGACGATCATCGGCCAGACATCGGCGATCCTGCTCTATCTCGGCGCGCGCCATGACCTCGCGCCGAAGGACCCGGCCGGCGGGCTCTGGACGCAGCAGATCCAGCTCACTATCGCCGATTTCGTGGCGGAGGCGCATGACACGCACCACCCCATCGGCGTCGAGCTCTATTACGAAGACCAGAAGGAAGAGGCCCTGCGCCGCTCGGCCGAGTTCCGCAAAAGCCGCATCCCGAAATTCCTCGAGTGGTTCGAGACGATTCTGGAGCGCAATCCCGGACGCGGCGGATATCTTGTCGGCTCGTCGGTGACCTATGCGGACCTTTCCCTGTTTCAGGTGATCGAAGGGCTCTCCTATGCCTTTCCGAAGGCGACGGCGCGGGCGTTGAAGAAAACCCCCAGGGTCGCGGCGCTGCACCGGGCGGTGTCGGAGCGTCCCCGGATCAAGGCCTATCTCGCGAGCCCTCGCCGCATTCCCTTCAACGAGGAAGGCATCTTCCGGCACTATCCGGAACTCGACGGTTAAGACTGCGCTCATCTCGGCATTACCTTGAGAAATCGTTCTCTTTCTGAAGAGAAACCTTTCCCACCCCTTGATTAATATCAAAATGCAATAACATAATGACGGAAGGGCAGCCTCCGTGGGCTTCGCACGGCTAATCCTGGAAGGACCTCGAGAAGTCCGATGGGAATGGGGTGGTCGATCGGTGAAACGCAGGACAACAACGATCCTGGCCAGCGATGCCGTGAGCTTCTCGCGGCTGCTCGCTGAGAACGAGGAGGAGACCCTCCAGAGGCTCACCGCCTATCGCCGGGCCTGCGAGAGCTTCATCCTCCGCCATGAAGGCCGCATCTTCAACACGGCCGGCGACTCGATCATATGCGAATTCAAGTCTCCGCTTCATGCCGTCCGGGCCGCCGTGGACATTCAGGAAGCGATCAGAGGCCGCAACCTCACCTTCCCGCCAAGCCGCTGGCTGCAGTTTCGCATCGGCATCGCCTCGGGCGAGGTGGTGGATCGCGATGGCGACCTCATGGGATTGCCCGTCAATATTGCGGCTCGCCTGGAAAGGCTGGCCAAGCCCGGCGGTGTCTGCATTTCCGATGACGTCCACGCGGTCGTCGTGGGTCAAGTGCCCGTGCCGTTCATCGATCTGGGCAAGCGGAATGTGAAGAACATTCCCTTCCCGGTTCATGCCTTCGCCATCGCGTGGCCGGGAGCGGCTTTCAATCAGGAGGAGAGCGAGCCCGTTCACCTGAGGCAGCGCCTGACCCATTGGGCCGCAGCCGCCTGCGCGACAGCCCTGGTCGTCGCGAGCGCCATCGCCGGCTGGCAGCTCGCCGACCGGCCCGCCGAAACGCATGTCGCATTCGCCGATCCCTCGCCGGCCCAGCAGGCCGCTCAGGCTCTCGTGCGCTCGAGCGATCCGACCGAGTGGTTTCTGAATCTGTCACAGAAAGGCGGCTTGATCGAAGACACCAAATCAGCACCGGGGCTCTATTACAAAGCCCTGCTGTTCGAGGCGAAGGGAGAGGTCTCGGGGGCTCATCGCGCCTATTTCGCGCTGGCGCGCATGGGTCTCGATTTCGTCGATCCGCATCTTCGCTATGCGGCCTTGGTGAGCGCCCATGAGGGCAAAGCCATGGCCCGGCAGGTCTATGAGGAATTGCAGGAGGATGCGCCGACCCGCTCCACCGCCCTGCTCCATGCGCTTCAATTCGAGGGTGCGGAGCGCATCGCGCGGCTCGATGCGCTGATCGCCGAGCATCCGGATTTCGCACCCGCCTATTACTTCCTCGCCAAGGAATATTCGGAAGAACGACTGGGCAAGCCCGCATCGCCACGCGACAGGCAAGCCGAGCTCGACGCGCTCAACGAGTTTCTCAAGTCCCACCGGGAAGGTCGGTTGATGGACTTCTTCCTCGATCACGCGATTGCGGCAGTCTGGGTCGACAAGGCGCGCAAGCGACGGGACAAGTTGGAGTTGTCGCTCAAGAGCGTGTCGGCGATACCGTAAATTTGCTTTGCCGCATTTTTTGAACGGCGAACCAGGTCCACTTCGCCGAAAAGTGCTTTAGGCCGCCAGCTGCGCCATCGTCTCGTTGAGGCATTGCACGCTGACGCCGCGTCCCGCCTGGGCGATGAGGCTGCAGCCCTTCGGCACTTCGCGCCATCCCCGGGTCTTGTCGTCGATGGGCTCGGAAACCACGAGCAGGCTGCCGCTATCCTCGCGGAAATAGAGCGTCGGCGGCATGCCGTCGCAAGCCCAGCGATAGGCCCAAAGGTTCTCGCCGTCCGTGAAGGCGGCGGTGAAGCGCAGAGCCTCGTCGATACCGGCATCGTCCATGAGGCCGCGCACGGTTTTCAGCGTCCGCGCCATGGCGGTGACGGGCTCTTCAGCCAATCCGTTGGCGAGCGCCACCAGGAAGATCGCCTCGGAATCCGTGGTGCCGAGACGGCGGTCATAGAGGTCGTCGGGGATCAGCGCTTCGAGACGGCGCTTGATGCGGCCATACCCGCCGATCTGACCGTTATGCATGAAGAGATGGCGCCCATGGGTGAAGGGATGGCAATTGGCCCGCGTGGTCGAAGTGCCGGTGGAGGCGCGCACATGGGCGAAGAAGAGGCCGGAGCGCACCTGCTCGCAGAGACTGCGCAGGTTCTCGTCGGACCAAGCCGGACGCACCTCGCGATAGATGCCGGGCTCGGATCGCTCGCCGTACCAGCCGATGCCGAAGCCGTCGCCGTTGGTTTCCGTCTTGGCCTCGGTCGCGTGAAGCGACTGATGGACCAGCGAATGGGCCGGCGCGCAGACCAGTTCGTCGAGGAAGATCGGCTCTCCCCGATAGGCAAGGAAACGGCACATCGGCTCACAACCCCCAGCTCAGCCCGCGCATCGTGCGGAAAAGTGGTTCCGGTTTTCCACCCGAACGATGCGCAGCTTCAATAGAGCATCGGATTCACCCAAAAGTGGAGACCGCTTTTGGGTCCGAGGCTCGGCTTTTGTAATGATGTTGTACTCTCTTCCACTTATGGTGAATAGCCGGTTAACGGGCCTGCCGTTGCGGCGATGTGCGCCTTCCCTTAAACCGTGTCCATAACATCACAGATCTGCCGGCTCGCCGGCGAGGGGGGACAAGATCATGCTTCGCATCTCGAGCGCGGTGCTCACCGCCGTCCTGGTCGGCCTGCCGCAATCGGCCTTCGCGGCGGAGTTGAACGGTGCGGCCTTAGGGCTCGCGTGGGCGCTCCCCTTTGCGGGCATTCTGCTTTCCATCGCTCTCTTCCCGCTGCTCGCGCCGCATTTCTGGGAGCATCACCAGGGCAAGATCGCAGCCGTATGGGGCCTGCTGGTGCTGGCTCCGATGGCCGCCCTCCTCGGGCCGACGACAGCGCTTCATGCCCTCGCCCATACGGCGCTTCTGGAGTACGTGCCGTTCATCCTGTTGCTGCTGGCGCTGTTCACGGTGGCAGGCGGCATTCTCGTGCGCGGCAACATCCATGGCTCGCCCGGCACCAACACCATGCTGCTCGGCATCGGCACGGTGCTGGCGAGCTTCATTGGCACCACCGGCGCTTCCATGGTGCTGATCCGTCCGATGCTGCGCGCCAACGACGACCGCAGGCACAATGTTCATGTGTTCGTGTTCTTCATCTTCCTGGTATCGAACATCGGCGGCTCGCTCACGCCGCTCGGCGATCCGCCGCTCTTCCTCGGCTTCCTGCGCGGCGTGGATTTCTTCTGGACGACCACGCATCTCTTTCCCGAAACCCTCTTCGCCAGCGTGCTCCTGCTCGCCCTGTTCTTCGCCATCGATACGGTGATCTACCGCAAGGAAGGACACATCAAGCCCGACCCCACGCCGGACAACCCGGTGCGCATCACGGGCGGCATCAACTTCCTGCTGATCTTCGTCATCATCGCCGCCATCCTCATGAGCGCCACTGTCGATTTGGGGCGCGTGACGGTTCTGGGCTCTGAGATCCAGCTCGCCAACGCGCTGCGCGACGCGATCATGATCGCGGTGACGATCATTTCCTTAAAGTTTACGCTTGCCGCCAACCGCGCCGAGAACGGCTTCTCCTGGGGTCCCATCAACGAAGTGGCGAAGCTCTTCGCCGGCATCTTCATCACCATCATTCCGGTGCTCGCCATGCTGCAGGCAGGCGCCGAGGGCGCCTTCGCTCCCCTCGTCGCCCTGGTGACGAACCCGGACGGCAGCGCCAACAACGCCGCCTATTTCTGGCTCACCGGCGGCCTCTCGTCGTTCCTCGACAATGCGCCGACCTATCTCGTGTTCTTCGAACTCGCGGGAGGCGATCCGCAGAAGCTGATGACCACCGGCGCCATGACGCTCGCCGCCGTCTCCGCCGGCGCGGTGTTCATGGGCGCCAACTCCTATATAGGCAATGCGCCAAACTTCATGGTCTATGCCATCGCCCGCGAAGGCGGCGTGAAGATGCCGAGCTTCTTCGGCTATCTCCTGTGGTCGAGCGCGATCCTTCTGCCGATCTTCCTTGTGATAACGCTGGTGTTCTTCAGGGGTTAACCACTCTTCCGTCATCACCGGCCTTGTGCCGGTGATCCCGATAACGTGAAGCGCTACGCCTTTGAGATCGGGATGGCCGGGACTGATCCCCGGATCAAGTCCGGGGACGGCCATGACGGCAGAGAGTATGGGATCGCCCGGCGCTAAGCGTCCAACCGCTTCGCCACATCCTCCGCAATCGACAGGCACGAGGTCAGCCCCGGGCTTTCGATGCCGAAGAGATGCGCGAGTCCGGCAAGCCCATGCTCCGCCGGCCCGTCGATCATGAAATCCGCAGCCTTCTCGTTGGGACCTGTCAGCTTGGGGCGGATGCCGGCGTAATCCGGCACCAGCGCGCCATCCGGCAGTCCCGGCCAATAGCGGCGGATCGAGGCGTAGAAGCTCTCGGCGCGGGCGGGGTCAACCTCATAGGCCTCATCCTCGATCCATTCCACGTCAGGGCCGAAGCGCATGCGCCCGGCGAGGTCGAGAGTGACATGGGTGCCCAACCCGCCATCGACCGGTGACGGATAGATCAGGCGCGAGAAGGCGGGCTTGCCGAGACAGCCGAAGTAATTGCCCTTGGCGAGCACGAGGGGCGGCACGCGCTCAAGCGGATAGCCTTCCGTGACTGTCGCCAGAGCCTGCGCGCCGAGCCCTGCCGCGTTGACCACCGCATCGACGGCGATCTCGCCGGGCTCTGCCCCTCCCACAGGCACGTTCCATCCCGTTCCATTTCGCGCGATCCGCTCGACGGGGGCATGAAACGCGATCACGCCGCCCGCGTCCTCAAGATCGCCCTGGAGCGCCAGCATGAGCGCGTGGCTATCCACGATGCCCGTCTCGCGCGACAGCACGGCGCCGGTGCAGAAGAGGCTGGGCTCGAGCGCCCTCGCCTCTTCGCCGGAAAGCAAGGACAGCGCCTCGACGCCGTTGGCGAGGCCCTGCTGATGGATGCCTTCGATCTTCGCCTGTTCGAGATCGTTCGTGGCGACGATCAGCTTGCCGCATTTCTTATGCGGCACGCCATGACTCTCGCAGAAGGCATAGAGCATCCGCCGTCCGTTGACGCAGTGCCGCGCCCGCAGCGAGCCTTCCGGATAATACATGCCCGCATGGATCACCTCGCTGTTGCGCGAGGACACGCCGTTGCCGATGCCGCCGGTCTTCTCGGCCACGATCACGCCATGGCCGCGCATGGCGAGGGCGCGCGCAATCGCCAATCCGACAACGCCGGCTCCAATGACGAGAATGTCCATGAAATCCCCTTGGCAATCCTCACGAAACGAAAACGGCGGCCCAAAGGCCGCCGTTTCTATAACGTCGTTGAGTGCAGCTTTTAAGCCGCAATCGACATCTGCGGCGCGGCGGAGCGCACGTCGGAATCGACGTGGCCTTCGAAGCGCTTGAAGTTCTCGTTGAACATGTCGATGAGGCGCTTGGCGGTCTCGGCGAACTCCGCCTTGTTCTGCCAGGTCTTCACCGGATACAGGATGTGCGGCTCGACACCGGGCACCGAGGTCGGCACCGCGAAGCCGAAATAGGGATCGCGGCGGAAATCGGCGCGGGAGAGCGAGCCGTCCAGCGCAGCGGTGAGCAGGCGGCGCGTGACGCGGATCGGCATGCGGCGGCCGACGCCGACCTTGCCGCCGGTCCAGCCCGTGTTCACCAGCCAGCAATCCACGTGGTGCTTGGCGATGAGATCGCGCAGCAGGTTGCCGTATTCGGACGGATGGCGCGGCATGAACGGCGCGCCGAAGCAGGTGGAGAACGTCGCCTCCGGATCCTTCACGCCCTTCTCCGTGCCGGCCACCTTCGCCGTGTAGCCCGAAAGGAAGTGGTACATGGCTTCCGCCGGCGTGAGCTTGGCAATCGGAGGCAGCACGCCGAAGGCATCGCAGGTGAGCATCACGATGTTCTTCGGGATGCCCGCGCGACCGGTCGCGCTCGCATTCGGGATGAAGTCGAGCGGATAGGCGCACCGCGTGTTTTCCGTGCGCGACGCATCGTCGAAATCGGGAACGCGCGCGATCGGATCGATGACCACGTTCTCCAGAACCGTTCCGAAGCGCTCCGTGGTGGCGAAGATCTCGGGCTCGGCCTCGCGCGACAGGCGGATCGTCTTGGCGTAGCAGCCGCCCTCGAAATTGAACACGCCGTTAGGGGCCCAGCCATGCTCGTCGTCGCCGAGCAGGATACGGTTGGGGTCGTTGGAAAGCGTCGTCTTGCCGGTGCCGGAGAGGCCGAAGAACACGGCGACGTCGCCGTCCTTGCCCACATTGGCGGAGCAATGCATGGGCATGACGTTCTTCGTGGGCAGCACGTAGTTGAGATAGGTGAAGACCGACTTCTTCATCTCGCCGGCATAGGACGTGCCGCCGATCAGCACGATCTTGCGGGTGAAGTCGCAGGCGATCACCGTCTCGGAGCGGCAGCCGTGGCGGGCCGGATCGGCCTTGAAGGACGGCAGGTCGATGATGGTGAGGCCGGGCACGTAATCGGCAAGCTCGCCTGCCTCGGGGCGGATCAGCAGGTTGCGGATGAACAGCGAGTGCCAGGCGAATTCGGTGAAGACGCGGGCCTTCACGCGATAGGCCGGATCGGCGCCGCCATAGAGATCCTGCGCGAACAGCTCCTTGCCCTCGGCATGGGCCAGGAAATCCTGCAGCAGGGCGTCGAAATGGCCGGGCGTGATGGAGCCGTTGTTGTCCCACCAGACGGTGCCTTCGGTGGCATCGTCGCGCACCACGAACTTGTCCTTGGGCGAGCGGCCGGTATGGACTCCGGTCTCGGCCAGAAGGGCGCCGCCCTTGACCAGCTTGGTCTCGCCCCGGGTCAGGGACTGCTCATAGAGCGCGGGGGCCTCAAAGTTCCAGTAGACTTTCTTGAGATTGCGGAAGCCGAAGGCCTCCGCGTCTTGCGCGCTGTTGAAGACGCCGATGTTATCCACGGAAGACTTCTCCTGAACGCCGATCGTCGGGCGACGCGATCATCCGCCCTCAGATGGCCGTCAAAATGTTACCTTTGCGCGGCGACGGCCTTATTTCCGTTACACCGCTTGAACTTGGAAGGTGTAGGTCAGCCGACGTTTCCGTCAACCGAGGCATTCCATGGCATTCTATTTTGCCGGATGCTAGGCCCGAAAACCGCTTTTCGGAGAGATTTTGCAAGATTTGTCACCAACCTTTAGGAGGATTGACCTTGCAGGGGAATTCATTGCCGAACTCTATTCCCAACAAAGCTTCCTAAACCTGATTTTCCGATGGCTTTATCCTGAATTTCGACTTGTTCTGTTCAGGATGTCGAATTTGTTCATGTGCGGTTGAACCGCGCCCTCGTAGACACCACTATGGGTATCAGCCCTGGTTATCCCCCTGAGGCCAACCATATTTATGCCATGAGTATGGCGCAGTTGGGCACGAATGAGGCCCTGCCGCGTTGTCGAACGATAGACTATCGCCGTCCGTGTAAAGCCAAGGAAGAGTATATGCCAACGATCGCTCTGGTCGATGACGATCGCAACATCCTGACCTCTGTATCGATCGCCCTCGAGGCGGAAGGCTACCGCATTCAGACCTATACGGATGGGGCCTCGGCTCTCGACGGCCTGAAACATGCGCCGCCGGACCTGGCGATCTTCGATATCAAGATGCCCCGCATGGACGGCATGGAACTGCTGCGGCGCCTGCGCCAGAAGTCGGACCTGCCGGTGATCTTCCTGACCTCGAAGGACGAGGAGATCGACGAGCTGTTCGGCCTCAAGATGGGCGCGGACGATTTCATCCGCAAACCGTTCTCCCAGCGCCTGCTGGTCGAGCGCGTGAAGGCGGTGCTGCGCCGCTTCGCCCCCAAGGATCAGACCGCCCCCAAGGAAATCGACCCCAAGGCGCTCGAGCGCGGCCAGCTCAAGATGGACCCGGAGCGCCATGCCTGCACCTGGAAGGGCGAGCCGGTGACGCTCACCGTCACCGAATTCCTGATCCTGCAGGCGCTCGCCACCCGCCCCGGCGTGGTGAAGAGCCGCAACGCGCTCATGGATGCGGCCTATGACGACCAGGTCTACGTGGACGACCGCACCATCGACAGCCACATCAAGCGCCTGCGCAAGAAGTTCAAGGTGGTTGACCCGAGTTTCGAAATGATCGAGACCCTTTACGGTGTCGGCTATCGGTTCAAGGAAGCCTGACGCCTGGAAGCCTTGCCTCATGAAAGGCAGGCATAACGGAAAAGACGGGCATGATCCCCGCCATTGCCGGGTCATGCTTGGATGAGTGGCATGAAGGCTGATCCTATCCACGCCGAGGCAGCGCTCGACGATCCGCCCGCGCCCCGTGGCATCCTGGCGCGAATGAAGCGTTTCGGCCGCATGCTCGTGCAGCGTGCCTCCTCCAGCCTGACGCGCCGCATCGTCGTGCTCAATCTCGCGGGCCTCGTGGCCCTGCTCGTGGGCTTTCTCTATCTCAACCAGTTCCGCGAGGGCCTGATCGAGGCGCGGGTGCAGAGCCTGCTCACGCAGGGGGAGATCATCGCCGGCGCCATCGCCAGCTCCGCGACGGTCGAGACCAACACCATCACGCTCGATCCCGACCAACTGCTTCAGATGCAGGCCGGCGAGACGGAGCGCCTCAACGACGAGGGCGCGACATCCCTCGAATTCTCCATCAATCCCGAGCGCGTCGCGCCCCTGCTGCGCCGCCTCGTGACGCCGACCCAGACCCGCGCCCGCATCTTCGACCGGGACGGCCTGCTCCTGCTCGACTCCCGCAATTTCTACTCGCGCGGCGACATCCTGCGCATGGACCTCGATCCCGTCGGCAATGTGGAGGACACCGCGAGCTTCATCGAGCGCGCCTGGAACAGCATGCGCAAGATGTTCCGCCGCACGCGGCGTCCCGTGCTGGAAGACCCAGGCCCGCCCAACGGCCGGTCCCTGCCGGAAGTGCAGCAGGCCTTCGCGGGCCAGCAATCGAGCGCGGTGCGCGTGAACACGCGCGGCGAGACCATCGTGTCCGTGGCGGTGCCGGTCCAGCGTTTCCGCGCGGTGCAGGGCGTGCTGCTGCTCTCCACGCAGGAAGGCGACATCGACGCCATCATCGCTTCCGAGCGCTTCGCCCTTCTCCAGGTGTTCCTGGTCGCAGCAGTGGTGATGATCGTGCTGTCCCTGTTTCTCGCCGGCGCCATCGCCGGTCCGGTGCGCCGCCTTGCGGAAGCAGCCGAGCGCGTCCGCTGGGGCACGAAATCGCGCCAGGAAATTCCCGACTTCACAGACCGTGCCGACGAGATCGGCCATTTGTCGGGCGCTTTGCGCGACATGACGAAGGCGCTCTACAACCGCATCGACGCCATCGAGAGCTTCGCGGCGGATGTGGCCCACGAATTGAAGAACCCGCTGACCTCGCTGCGCAGCGCCGTCGAGACGCTGCCGCTCGCCCGCAGCGAGGATTCGCAGAAGCGGCTGATGTCGATCATCCAGCACGACGTGAAGCGCCTCGACCGCCTCATCAGCGACATCTCTGACGCCTCGCGTCTCGATGCCGAACTCGCCCGCGCCGATGCGGAACCGGTGGACATGGCGCGCCTTCTCGAAGCCGTTGTGTCGGTGGCCAACGAGCGCCGCCAGGAGCACGACCCGCTGATCGCGCTCGACATCGAGAGGCAGGCGCGCGGCCGTGACGCCTTCCTCGTGCTCGGTCATGACAGCCGCCTCGGCCAGGTGTTCAACAACCTCATCGACAATGCCCGCTCCTTCTCCCCGCAGGACGCGACCGTGCGCGTGACGCTCAAGCGCCGCCGGACGGAAGTGGAAGTGCTCGTGGAGGACAGCGGGCCAGGCATCGAGCCGGACGCCCTCGACCGGATCTTCGAGCGTTTCTATACGGACCGGCCCGAGCAGGGCTTCGGCCAGAACTCGGGCCTGGGGCTTTCCATCTCCCGCCAGATCATCGAGGCCCATCGCGGCACCATCCGCGCCGAGAACCGGCTCGGGGCAGCCGATGAGACGGGCGAGCCGCAGAGGCTCGGCGCCCGCTTCATCATCCGCCTGCCCAGCGCGGAGAACCCGCGCGGCAAGAAAGAGGCAAACCGCAAGGAAAGCGCCAAGCCGGAGCGCGGAAAGGCCAAGTCTTGAGCGCCGGGGAGACGATTCATGCCTCCTGCGTCGTGATCGGGGAAGCCGGCGTCCTGATCCGGGGCCGCTCAGGTGCCGGCAAGTCCACCCTGGCGCGGGAGATCGTGCTGCATGCCATCCAGGCCGGGCGTTTCGGGTGCCTCGTCAGCGACGACCGGACCGCGCTTCGGCTTCGGAACGGCCGCCTCGTCGGCAGCCCCATCGAACCGCTCGCGGGCCATCTGGAGATCCACGGCCTCGGCATCGTCCGCCAGCCTTATGAGCCCGCCGCCGTGATCCGCCTCGTGATCGACCTCAGCGAGGACCCGCCACGCTTCCCCGACGAGCAGGACAGCAACATTGTTCTATGCGGCGTCGTGGTGCCTCGCATCCGGATGCGGGCCGGGGCAAGCTTCGCGAGCATAGCTCTCGGGCAATTGAGTGGTGTTTGCGACACGGTTGAGACACTGTGATGAACTTTTCGTCTCATTGCTCTTGCGCTTGGCTTCGCGCTGCACAAAATAGCCGCTCCGCTCTCGGAGCGTTCGGACCTGGAACATTATGATTGGAATGGTGCTCGTCACCCACGGGCAGCTCGCGACGGAATTCAGAGCCGCGCTTGAGCATGTGGTGGGACCCCAAGAGCAACTGGAAACGATCACGATCGGCCCCGACGACGACATGGAAACACGGCGCAAGGACATCATGGCCGCCGTGTGCCGGGTCAATTCGGGCCACGGAGTCGTGGTTCTCACCGACATGTTCGGGGGCACGCCCTCGAACCTGGCCCTCTCCTGCATGAACGGCAGCTCCGTCGAGGTGGTCGCCGGCATCAACCTGCCCATGCTCATCAAGCTCGCGTCCGTCCGGGACGAGGAGCCCCTGTCGGACGCCGTCTCTCACGCCCAGGAGGCCGGGCGCAAATACATCAACATCGCCTCACGCGTGCTTTCGGGAAAATAAGAGTAATGGATAAGCGTCTCGATCAGGATTGCCCTCCTGCGCCTGTTCCGGACGGGGCGGAAGCCCGGGAGCTTCCCATCATCAACCGCCGGGGCCTCCACGCCCGCGCCTCGGCCAAGTTCGTCCAGACCGTCGAGCGCTTCAATTCCGACGTCACCGTCACCCGCTGCGGGGAAACCGTGGGCGGCCGCTCCATCATGGGCCTGCTGACGCTGGCCGCCGCCCAGGGCACGACCATCACCGTCACCGCCAAGGGCCAGGACGCCACAGACTGCCTTCAGGCCATCGACGACCTGCTCGCCAACAAGTTCGGCGAGGACGAGTAGGTTTTTCCTCCTTGAATCTCAGTCTCTCCCGTCATCACCGGCCTTGTGCCGGTGATCCCGATTGCTTGAAGCGCCGCGCTTTTTGGATCGGGATGGCCGGGACAACAAGCCCGGCCATGACGGGAGATAAACAACTCCGCGCCAAAAAAAATCATATAAAGACATCTTTATATCTTGATTGCCTCCCCGGCAGGTCTCTGGTAGAGACAGCGCCAATTCAATCCCAAGGGTAGACGGAGGCCACAATGGCTCAGGACTATATCGTTAAGGACATCGGCCTCGCCGATTTCGGCCGCAAGGAAATCTCGATCGCCGAGACCGAAATGCCGGGCCTCATGGCCATTCGCGAGGAATACGGCCCGAAGCAGCCCCTGAAGGGCGCGCGCATCGCCGGCTCGCTCCACATGACCATCCAGACCGCGGTGCTGATCGAGACCCTGAAGGCTCTCGGCGCCGACATCCGCTGGGTCTCCTGCAACATCTACTCGACCCAGGACCACGCCGCCGCCGCGATTGCCGCCGCCGGCATCCCGGTCTTCGCCTATAAGGGCGAGACGCTCGTCGAGTACTGGGACTACACCGCCAAGCTCTTCGACTGGCATGGCGGCGGCGTTCCGAACATGATCCTCGACGACGGCGGCGACGCCACCATGCTCGTCCACCTCGGCCTGCGCGCCGAGCAGGGCGACGTGGCCTTCCTTGAGAAGCCGGGCGCCGAGGAAGAGGAAGTTCTCTTCGCGCTCATCAAGCGCCTCCTGAAGGAAAAGCCGAAGGGCTGGTTCGCCGAAGTCGCCCAGTCCATCAAGGGCGTGTCGGAAGAGACCACCACGGGCGTGCACCGCCTCTACATCATGGCCAAGGAAGGCAAGCTGCTCTTCCCGGCGATCAACGTGAACGACTCGGTCACCAAGTCGAAGTTCGACAACCTCTATGGCTGCCGCGAGTCGCTGGTCGACGGCATCCGCCGCGGCACGGACGTGATGATGGCCGGCAAGGTCGCCATGGTCGCGGGCTTCGGCGACGTGGGCAAGGGCTCCGCCGCTTCGCTCCGCCAGGCCGGCTGCCGCGTGCTCGTGTCGGAAGTCGATCCGATCTGCGCGCTTCAGGCCGCCATGGAAGGCTATGAGGTCACGACGATGGAAGACGCCGCCCCGCGCGCCGACATCTTCGTCACGGCCACCGGCAACAAGGACGTGATCACCATCGAGCACATGCGTGCGATGAAGGA
The DNA here is from genome assembly GCA_041913065.1 of Microvirga sp. GTDB lineage: Bacteria > Pseudomonadota > Alphaproteobacteria > Rhizobiales > Beijerinckiaceae > Microvirga. The sequence continues at coordinate 303,102 of JAYSGD010000003.1, forward strand.
CCGCGCCATCGTCTGCAACATCGGCCACTTCGACAACGAGATCCAGGTCGCCGGCCTCAAGAACCTTAAGTGGGACAACGTAAAGCCGCAGGTGGACGAGATCACCTTCCCCGACGGGCACCGCATCATCCTGCTCTCGGAAGGCCGCCTCGTGAACCTCGGCAACGCCATGGGTCACCCGTCCTTCGTGATGTCGGCCTCGTTCACGAACCAGACGCTCGCCCAGATCGAGCTCTGGAACAACGCCGGCAAGTACGAGAAGAAGGTCTACACCCTGCCGAAGCACCTAGACGAGAAGGTCGCCTCGCTGCACCTGGAGAAGATCGGTGTGAAGCTCACCAAGCTGCGCCCCGACCAGGCTTCCTATATCGGCGTGTCGGAGAAGGGTCCCTTCAAGCCGGATCACTACCGCTACTAATCGCTAAGTTATTGCGAAATCAAGAAAAAGCCCGGCTTCGGCTGGGCTTTTTCATGCCTGGACGATCCGAATCGTCAAGCTTGCCGCAGCGGCATGCATGTGTCGTAATTGCAATATGTTTCCACCAATTGCACACAGGTTCTCCAAAGGAAGATTAAGCTGGTCTTAACCCTCTTCCTGGCGGAGTCAGGGGTAGTCTAGAGTGAACGCGAATCGACCGGCTGCACCGCATCCTGGATAGCCATGCCGGCAGTTCCGTTCATGCGTGAAGCAGGATCACCTCTGTGGCGTCTCGAAGGGCCTGCGGAGCGGGGATGACTTGGCCTGTTCCCCGGGGCTACGAAAAAGGGAGGGCAGCACGGCATGGCCGGGCAGTTGAAGCACAGGGATGAAGGTGGAGACGTGACACGCGTCCCAACCCGCCTGCCCCGGCTTCGCATGTCCCTGACCCTGTCGCTGCTCGCCGGCACCTCCGCCCCGGCCCTTGCCGCCGAGGGCGAGTTCCCGCTGCTCGACAGCGCCTCGGACCTGCTCGATTTTCTGACATCCCTGGATCTTCACAACGCCGTCTATTTCGGCCTCTTCATGGGGCTCGTCGCCTTCTCGACCACCACCTCCCTGCTGCTGGTGAGCGAGCGCCGCCGCGCCTCCCGCGCCGAGCGGGCGCTTCGCAGCGAACTCGCCTCCTTACGCGGCGCGGACGATCTCGCGACGCTCCTCATGGGCTCTGAGCGACAGCTTCTCGTGAGCTGGCATGGACGGGACGGCGAGGCGCGGTTCCAGGGTGACCCCACCATTCTGGGCGAAGGCGCGCCTGCCAAGCGCGCGCTTGCTTTCGGCACCTGGCTGCAGCCGGGCGATGCGGCGGCGGTGGAAGCCGCTCTCGAGAGCCTGAAGCAGCGCGGCGAAGCTTTCCGCCTCGTCGGACATACCCTGTTCAATAGTTTCATCGACGTGGAAGGCCGCACCATCGGCGGACGCGCCATTCTGCGCCTGCGCGACGTGACCGGCGACCGCTCCGAATTGCTGAAGATGCGTACCGACCTCGCCACAGCGCGCAGCGACCTGCGCGCCATGACCATGCTGCTCGACGACGTGGCCTATCCGCTCTGGATTCGCGACACCGACGACACGCTGCTCTGGGCGAACCAGGCCTATCTGCGCTCCGTCGAGGCGAAGGATCTCGACGACGCGATCAACCGTTCGCTTGAGCTTCTCGGTCAACCCACTCGCGAGGAATCTCGCCGCCAGCGCAAGGGCGGCACGACCTATTCCGCCCGCGTCACGGCGGTGGTTGCGGGACAGCGCGCGGTGCTCGACGTGATCGAGCGCCCGACCTCCGGCGGCAGCGCGGGAATCGCGGTGGACGTGTCGGAACTCGAAGCCGTGCGCACCGATCTGCAGCGGCAGATGGATGCGCATGTGCGCACCCTCGATCAATTGCCCACGGCGGTCGCGATCTTCGATGCGGGGCAGAAGCTCATCTTCAGCAACGCCGCCTACCAGCGCCTGTGGGGATTGGATGGCGCCTTCATCGCCTCGCGACCCACGGACAGCGAAGTGCTCGACCGCCTGCGCGCCGCGCGCAAGCTTCCCGAGCAGGCGGATTTCCGCGCCTGGAAGGCGGATTTCCTTCTCGGCTACCGCTCCGTGGAGCAGCAGGAAACCTGGTGGCACCTGCCCGACCGCCGCACCTTGCGCGTGGTGATCAATCCCAATCCGCAGGGCGGCGTGACTTACCTCTTCGACGACGTGAGCGAGCGCTTCGAACTCGCCTCGCAGGTGAACTCGCTCACGCAGGTGCAGGGCGAAACTCTCGACACGTTGAAGGAAGGCGTGGCGGTGTTCGGCTCGGACGGACGCCTCAAGCTGCACAACCGCGCTTTCGTGGAGATGTGGAATCTGCCGCCGGACATTCCGGCCGAGCATCCGCATATCGACGTGATCATCAAGTCCTGCCGCCTGCTGGCGCCGCAGGAGGAGCCGTGGGTGGATATTCGCGGCGCGGTGGCGGGCCTTGCCGACATGCGCATGGGCCTGTCCTGCCGCATCGAGCGGCGTGACGGCTCGGCCCTCGATTGCACCGCGCAGCCCCTGCCGGATGGCGCGACGCTTCTCAGCTTCACCGACGTCACCGCAAGCGTGAACGTGGAGCGCGCGCTCACCGAGCGCAACGATGCGCTGGAGCGCGCCTCGCGGCTGCGCGACGAGTTCGTGCATCACGTGTCCTACGAGCTGCGCTCGCCTCTCACCAATATCATCGGCTTCGCGCATCTGCTCGACGACGGCACGGCGGGTGAGCTCAATCCGCGCCAGAAGGAATATACGGATCACATCGAGCGCTCGTCGAAGGCGCTGCTGGCGATGCTCAACGACATTCTCGACCTCGCCTCCATCGACACCGGCTCGCTGGAGCTGACGCCCGAGATCGTGGATATCCGCTCCACCATCGATGCCGCCATGCGCGGGCTGGAGGATCGCCTTGCGGAATCCGCACTCCATCTCCACATCGACACGCCGGACGACATCGGCACCTTCGTGGCCGACGGCAAGCGCGTGCGCCAGATCTTGTTCAACCTTCTCTCCAACGCGGTCGGCTTCTCCATGCCCGGCCAGACCATCCGGGTCTCGGCGCGCAAGCGCGGCGGCGAGGTGATCTTCGAAGTGAAGGATCAGGGGCGCGGCATTCCGCCCGAGGTCAAGGCGCGCATCTTCGAGCGTTTCGAGAGCCATACGCTCGGCACCCGCCACCGGGGCGTGGGACTTGGCCTCTCCATCGTGCGTTCCTTCGTGGAGCTGCATGGCGGGCGCATCGAGTTGGCGTCCGCGCCCGGCCAGGGCACCACGGTCACCTGCACTTTCCCGAACGAGCGGCAGGAATCGCCCTCCGATGGCCGAACGGGGCAATCCGCGCTAACTCCCATCGCGGCGGAGTAGGATACGAGCGATGGTGAATGGATTGGCCCTTATGTCCGAGCACGATGTTTCCCAGGCTGCGTGGATCGTCACGCTGCCCGACCACGCTTCCACGGAAGATTTCGCGCGTGTTCTCTCCGAGGAGCTGAAGCCCGGCGATCTCGTGACCCTCTCCGGCGGCCTCGGCGCGGGCAAGACGACGCTGGCGCGCGCCCTCGTGCGGGTTCTGGCGGGCGATCCGGAGCTCGAGGTTCCAAGCCCCACCTTCACCCTGATGCAGGTCTATGACGGCCAGCTGTTCCCCATAGTGCATGCGGATTTCTATCGCCTGTCGGGCGGCTACGAGCTGGTGGAACTGGGTTGGGAGGAGATGACGGAGAACGCCGTCGCTCTCGTGGAATGGCCCGAGCGCGCCGACGATGCGCTGAAATCCGAACGTCTCGACATCCATCTCGATTTTGCGCCGGGGGGCGGAGCCCAGGGCCGCGTCGCCATGCTCACCGGCACCGGCGGCTTCGCCTCGCGTCTCCAGCGGCTCAAGGCCTTCCGCAACCTCGTCGAGCGCTGCGGCTGGACGGATGCGGTACGCATGCCGATGCAGAGCGATGCTTCCGTGATCCGCTCCTACGAGCGGCTGGTGAAGCCCAACGGCGAGACGGCATTGCTGATGATCTCGCCGCCACGTCCTGTCGGCCCGCCCGTTCGTCGCGGCAAGCCCTATACGACCATCGCGAAGCTGGCGGAAACGGTTCACGCTTTTGTGGCCATGGACAAGGGCCTGCGCGCCTTGGGATTCAGCGCGCCTTACATCTACGGCGAGGATCTCGATACGGGCCTCCTGCTGATCGAGGACCTTGGCTCTGAAACGGTCGTGGACGAGAACGGCCCGATTCCGGAGCGCTACGCGGAAGCGACGCGCCTTCTCGTGCAATTGCACAGCACCGAGTTGCCGCAGGTTCTCCCCGTCGGCGACGGCATCGAACATCCGATCCCGCCTTACGATCTCGAAGCGCTTCTGATCGAGGTGGAGCTGCTCGCCGATTGGTATGTGCCGCATATCATCGGCACGCAGTTATCCGGCTCCGCGCGGGCGGAATTCGTCAACCTCTGGACGGAAACGCTGGGCGAAATCCTGGCTGCTCCCACCACGTGGACCCTGCGCGATTTCCATTCGCCCAACCTGATCTGGCTGCCTGAGCGCGAAGGCTTGCAGCGCGTCGGCCTGATCGACTTCCAGGACGCAACGCTCGGCTCGCCCGCCTACGACGTCGCCTCGCTCCTGCAGGATGCGCGCGTGACCGTGCCAGCCGATCTCGAATTGAAACTCATCGGCCTCTATGCCCGCGAGCGGAAAAGCGCGGACCCGACATTCGACGTCTCCGGTTTCGCGCGGGCCTATGCGATCATGGCTGCGCAGCGCGCCACCAAGATCCTCGGCATTTTCGCGCGGCTCGACAGGCGGGACGGCAAGCCGCATTACCTGAAGCACCTGCCGCGCATCGAGGCCTATCTCACCCGCAATCTCGCGCATCCGGCCCTGGCCAAGCTCAAAGGCTGGTATGAGACCTACCTGCCCAGGCTCATTCCACTGGCCGAGGATGATGCGCCTCCTACGGATTGATTCAATTCAGTGCCCCAGTCCTCCCAGCGCAAGCCCACAAAAGCCATCGTTCTCGCAGCGGGCCTCGGCAAGCGCATGATGCCGATCACGGCGACCATGCCGAAGCCTCTCGTGAAGGTCGCAGGGCAAAGCCTGATCGACTTCGCCCTCGACAAGCTGCACGAGGCCGGCATGGAAACGGTGGTGGTGAACGTGCACCATTTCGCCGACATGCTCGAAGCACATCTGCGCACCCGCGAATTCCCGCGCATCGTGATTTCCGACGAGCGCGACGAGCTTCTCGAAACCGGCGGAGGCGTGAAGAAAGCTTTGCCGTTGCTGGGAAAAGATCCCTTCGTCACCTTCAATTCCGATTCCATGTGGATCGAGGGGGAGAACCCGAATCTCAAGCGCCTCGTGGCCGCCTGGGATGCGGAGCGGATGGACATTCTGATGCTCGTCGCCCCGTTATCCACAAGTGTTGGATATGAAGGCCGCGGCGATTTTCATCGCGACGCGGACGGCCGCCTGCGTCGGCGCGGAAGCGACGACAGGGCCGATTTCGTCTACGCAGGTGTGGCCATCGTAAAGCCGGAACTCGTTTCCGGCACGCCGGATGGCGCCTTCTCGGCCAATGCCTTCTACGACCGCGCCATCGCCAATGGCCGTCTCTACGGCTTGCCTCTCGATGGGCAATGGCTGCATGTTGGAGAGCCTCACACCATTGCCGAGGCGGAAAAGTGCCTTGCCGCCAGCCAGCGATGAGGTTTTGCGTTGTCCAGCATGATCCGGAACCAGCGGTCCGCGCCAGCGAAAAGTGGAGACCGGTTTTCCGATAAGATCATGCTTGATCAAAAAGCTCAGCCGCGCGTCTTTTCGATCCCACCGGGTTGCGCCTTTCTGCCGACCCTCGTGGACGCGCTGCTTGAGGGCCGTCTCGTCGGCCCGCTCGCCAGTGATCCTGCTGCTCTCGCCGACATCACCATCTACGTCCCCACACGCCGCGCCACGCGTGCGTTGATCGCGCTTCTCGCCGAGCGGGGAGATGGGCGCGCGCAGCTTCTGCCGCGCATCGTGCCCCTTGGCGAAACCGATGAGGCGGAATTCGAGCTGACCGGGTTGGAGGGCACGCCGTTCGCGGAAGCCGCGAGCCTCAAGCCGCCCATTCCGCCGCTGGAGCGCCGCCTCATCCTCACGCGCCTCGTGCAGCGCTGGTCGGCGGAAGTGGACCGTGCGCTGCTGCAGCTCGGCCCCGACATCCCCTTCATGGTCCCTGCTTCTCCCGCTGATGCGGTGAATCTCGCGGGCGATCTCGAGACCCTGATGGATGCCTTCACCACGGAGGGCATCGACTGGCACGCGCTCGAACTGGCGGTGGATGCGGATTACTCGACCTATTTCGAAATCACCCGCCATTTCGTGCAGATCGCCAGCGAGAACTGGCCGAAAATCCTCGGCGACCGCCAAGCGAGCGATCCCGCGCAAAGGCGCACCGCTTTGATCGAGGCGGAGGCGCGGCGTCTCTCGCGCGAGCGGCCCGACAATCCCATCATCGTCGCGGGCTCCACCGGATCCGTGCCCGCCACCGCGCATCTGATGGCGACCATCGCGCGTCTGCCGCGCGGCGCGATTGTGCTGCCCGGCCTCGACACGGATCTCGACGAGGACAGCTGGAATACCATCGGCGGCATGGGCGATGACGACACGGATCCCGTGCACAGCCATCCTCAGGCGGCCCTGCGCCGCCTTCTGGACAGGAACCTGCGCATTCCACGCTCGGAGATCACCATTCTCGGCGAGGTGCCGGAGCAGGCGAAAGCGCGCAACCGGCTGCTCTCGGAAGCGCTTCGCCCCGCCGACACCACCGACCGCTGGTCGTTGATCCAGTCAGAAGACCGCGTGGCGCTCGGCAAGAGCGGCTGCGAAGGCCTGACGATCATCGAAGCGATGGACGAGCGCGAGGAGGCACTCGCCATCGCCATCGCGCTGCGCGAAACCCTCGCCGACACCCGCAAGACGGCAGCCCTCGTCACGCCCGACCGGGCGCTTGCCGCGCGTGTGACGGCGGAACTCGGGCGCTGGGGCTTGAGCGTCGAGGATTCCGCCGGCATCCCGCTGTCCGACACGCCGGCAGGCCGCCTCGCGCGCTTGGCGGCGGAAGCGGCATCCGACGACTTGAGTCCCGTGCGGCTGCTCGCCGTTCTCGCGCATCCGCTCGTGCGTCTGGGCTATTCCCGCGAGCAGGTGGAGCATGCGGCGAGCGTGCTGGAGATCGGCGTGCTGCGCGGCCCTGCGCCTGCTCCCGGCATCGAAGGCCTGCGCGCCGCGCTCGCCACCCGCCGCACGGAAAAGGACCACCGCACGCCGCGCCCTCGCGCGCGCCTGACGGATGCGGATTGGGAGCTCGCCGACGAATTGCTCCAGCGCCTCGGCCTCGCTTTCCGGAACTTCACGCCCGCCGTTCACGGCGAGGACAAGCTCGATCTCATGGCGCTCGTCGAGCATCATCGTGTTGCCGTCGAGTGGCTCTGCGCGCCGCCCGATGGGGAAGAGGCGGCGGACGAGCCTTCCCGCGAACCGCTCGCCGCGCTCTTCGACGATCTGGAAAACTCGGATATCCGCGCGGAGGAAGGCCATCCGCTGGAGGGCCGCTTCGTCGATTATCCCGCCTTCTTCACCGCGCTCGCCAAGCAACGTGCTTTAAGCCCCTCGCCGCGCTCAACCCATCGCCGCCTGAAGATCCTCGGCCTTCTGGAAGCGCGTCTTCTGTCCGTGGATCGCGTCGTGCTCGGCGGGTTGGATGAAGGCACGTGGCCGCCGCGCACGGTGACGGATGCGTTCCTCAACCGCCCCATGCGCGCCCGCGTCGGCCTGATGCCGCCCGAGCGGCGCATCGGCCAGACCGCGCACGATTTCGTGCAGGCGCTCGGCACCCATGACGTGGTGGTCACCCGCGCGCACAAGCGCGACGGCTCCCCCATGGTGCCCTCGCGCTTCCTGCAGCGCCTCAAGGCTTTCACCGGCAAGGAGGTGTGGGAGCGCATGACGCGATCCGGCGAGTATTACCGCCGCCTCGCCCGCACCCTCGACACGCCGCAGCCTGCGCCCGCTCTGCCGCGTCCGCGCCCGAAGCCCGATCCGGCGCTGTTCCCGCGTTCTTTAAGCGTCACGGAAGTCGAGACGCTGGTGCGCGACCCGTATTCGATCTTCGCGCGCCATGTTCTCAAGCTCGATGCGCTGGATGAGATTGCGGTGGCGCCGAGCGCCGCCGAGCGCGGCACGATCATTCACGACATCATCGGCACCTTCGGCGAGCGCTATCCGAAGGCGCTGCCCGAGAACGCGCAGGAAATCCTGCTCGGCCTCGGAACGGAAGCCTTCTTCAAGATCGAGCAGGCCTATCCCGAACTCTATGCGGAATGGTGGCCGCGTTTCGAGCGCCTTGCCGCGCAATTCGTGGTGTGGGAGCAGGCGCGCCGCCCCGAGCTCGTGGAGGTCCATGCCGAGCGCTCGGGCCGCCTCTCGATCCCGATGCCGGACGGATCGATCTTCAACTTACGCGCCCGCGCCGACCGTATCGAGCAGCGGCGCGACGGCGGCTTCACCATCGTCGATTTCAAGACCGGCCAGCCGCCGGGCGTGCGCGAGGTCTATGCGGGTTTCTCGCCGCAGCTGACGCTGGAAGCGATGATGCTGATGAAGGGCGCGTTCAAGGGCTTAGCGATGGCGAAGGAGACACCGGACCTGCTCTACGTCCACACCACCGGCGGGCGCGAGCCGATCAAGCCGCGTGAGATCAAGCCGGGGCGTGACGAGGAGCGCACCGTGCCCGAGATCGTGGAGGAGCATCGCCGCCGCTTCGAGGGCATGATTGCGCGGTTCGTGAAGGGCGAGGCGGCTTACGTTTCCCGCCCCTTCCCGAAATATGCGCGGCGCTTCTCCGAATACGATCATCTGGCGCGCGTGAAGGAATGGTCACTGGCGAGCGCCGGCGGCGGTGAGGGCGGCGAATGAGCAACGATCTCGTCATTCCCGATTACACCAAGCAGGCCCAACGCCGCGCGGCGAACCCTCGCGCCTCTGCCTGGGTGTCGGCCAATGCGGGCGCCGGAAAGACCAAGGTGCTCACAGACCGCGTGGTGCGCCTCTTGCTGGCAGGCTCCCTGCCGGGCCGGATTCTCTGCCTTACCTTCACCAAGGCGGCTGCCGCCAATATGGCGATCCGCGTGTTCGAGCGCTTGGGGAAATGGGTGACGATGGACGAGGACAGCCTCGTCGCGGAGTTGACCGAGCTCGAAGGCGAGCGTCCCACGCGTCAGCAGATCAAGCTCGCCCGCACGCTCTTTGCCCGCGCCGTGGAAACGCCGGGCGGATTGAAGATCGACACCATTCACGCCTTCTGCGAGCGCCTGCTGCATCTCGTGCCCTTCGAGGCCAACGTGCCTGCGCGTTTCGCGGTGCTGGACGAGAGCCAGACGGACGAGATGCTGGCGCAGGCGATCAAGAACGTGCTGGCCGATGCCTCGAATGGCGGCGCTCCGGAGCTGAAGGACGCGCTCGACATCATCAGCGTCGATGCGGTGGGCGACGCGCTGACCACCGCGCTCAATGCCGCGCTTCGCTGCAAGGAATTTCTGCATGACGCGAGCGGCCCCGCACGCCTTCGCATTGAACTGGGCCTGCACCCTGACGAGACGGCGGAAAGCATCGAGCAGTCGATGCTGGAAGACGGGATCAAGCCGGAGGAGTGGCCCGCCATCGTGCAGGAGCTTCTCGCCGGCAAGGCGACGGACCAGGAGCGTGCCGCTTCGTTGATCGCAGCCTCGGAAGCGCAGGATTTCGAGGAGCGGCTCAAGCACTACCTCTCGATTTTCCTGAAGGAATCCGATTGGACGCCGCGTGCGGAATCGCGCCTCGTCACGAAGTCCATCGATCCTGCCTTGAAGGAGAGATTGCTCGACGAGCAGAGCCGCATCTGGCGTCTCATCGACAAGCGCAAGGCGGCGCGCGCGGTGGAGCGCACGCAGGCGCTGTTTCTGTTGGCAGCAGAGATTCATGACCGCGTGGAGAAGCGCAAGATGCTGCTCGGCGCGCTCGACTTCCAGGATCTCATCGACAAGACGCTGACGCTGCTCTCGCGCGGCGATACGTCGTGGGTGCTCTACAAGCTCGATCGCGGCATCGACCATGTGCTGATCGACGAGGCACAGGACACGAACCCGCAGCAATGGGAAATCCTGCGCCGCATCACCGAGGATTTCACCGCCGGCGAAGGCGCGGGCGGCAAGCGCGTCCGCACTCTGTTCGCGGTGGGTGATCCCAAGCAGTCGATTTATGGCTTCCAGGGCGCGGCGCCGCAGGAATTCGAGACCACGCGCCGCAGCTGGTCGCAGAAAGTCAAAGCGGCGGAGCTGCATTTCGAGGACGTTTCGCTCACCATGTCCTTCCGCTCCGGCAAAGCCGTGCTCTCGGCGGTGGACGCCACCTTCGCGGTCGATCGTCACTTCAAGGGCCTGTCCTTCGAGGACAAGGCTATCGGCACCGTGCATGAAAGCGCACGTCCGCACGCGCCCGGCCTCGTGGAATTGTGGCCCACGGAAAAGCCCGCCGACGAGGAGGAGCCGGAAGCCTGGGTTCTGCCCGTGGATGAGCCCGAGCAGCAATCGCCGCCCGTCGTCGTGGCGCGCCGCATCGCGCAGGCCGTGAAATGCTGGACAACCAAGGGCGACGATATGGGTCGCGTGTGGAGCGCGGGCGATGTGCTCGTTCTCGTGCGCAAGCGCGGCGCGGCCTTCGAGGCGGTGATCCGTGCACTCAAAGAGGCAGGCGTGCCGGTCGCGGGCGCGGACCGCCTCAATATCGGCGAGCATATCGCCGTGCTCGATCTCGTGGCCGCAGGCCGCGCGGCGCTTCTGCCGGATGATGATCTTACCCTTGCCACCGCACTGAAATCGCCGCTCGTCGGCTTGAATGACGACGATCTGGTGCGGATCGCTTCCAGCCGCGCCGACGACGAGTCGCTGCATGCGGCGCTTCAACGCCATGCAGAAGCTGGCGATGCGAAAGCGAAAACCGGATGCGAGGCGTTGAATGCCTGGCGCGAGCTGGCAGGCCAGCACGGTCCCTTCGGCTTCTTCGCCACCCTGCTCGGCCCGCGTGGCGGACGCTCGCAGCTCGTGGCGCGTCTCGGCAGCGAGGCGGGCGATGCCATCGATTCGTTCCTGTGCTTCGCGCATCAATCGGAGATGACGGAGACACCCTCGCTCACGACCTTCCTCAACCGGTTCGAATCCGCATCCCACACCATCAAGCGCGATCTCGATTCGGTGAACAACGAAGTGCGCGTGATGACCGTGCACGGCGCGAAGGGGCTCGAAGCGCCCATCGTCATCCTCATCGACGGCTGCGAGGTGCTGGGCCGCGATCCGGCGATTCTGCAATTGCGCACAAAGAACGGTGGCACGGTTCCCGTCTGGTCACCCGGCAAGAACTCCGATTCCAGCGTCATGGCGGAGGCGCGCGAAATCCTGCACGCGAAGGGCCATGAGGAGCACAACCGGCTGCTCTACGTGGCCATGACCCGCGCCAAGGACCGGCTGGTGATCGCCCCCTATCTCACGGGCCGCAAGGATTCGCCTCAGGAAGCCTGGTGCGAGATGATCCGCCACGGCCTCGTCGCCAAGGCGGGCGGCCTCCAACTCGACGAGGCGCCCTATGGCCCCATCGAGATCTGGCGCGAGGGCTCGCCGCTCGCACGCACCCTGGTCTCCGAATCGGATGTGGCGCCGCTGGAGCCTCTTGCGGTGCCCGACTGGCTGACCGCTTCCGCAAGGCCAGAACCCGAGCCCTTGCCCCCGATCCGTCCCTCGAGCGCACTGGGCGCGGCGGAACGCATGACGCGGCCGGGCGACGGCCCTTACGCCCCCGAGGCGCGCCTTCGCGGCACCCTGGTCCATGCCCTGCTGGAGCGCCTGCCGGCCCTCGCTCCGGAGCACCGGGAAACCATGGCTCGCGCCTATGTGCGCGCCCGTGCCCCGCGCCTTCCCGCCGAGCTTCGCGAATCGGTGATTGCCAATGCTGTCGGCGTTCTGGACCATGCCGACCTGAAGGCGCTGTTCGGGCCAGGCTCCCGCGCCGAGGCTCCCATCGCGGGCAAGGTTATGACGGCCGACGGGGACCTGATGGTCTCCGGCCAGATCGATCGCCTCGCCGTTCTGGAGAACGAGGTTCTGGTGGCTGACTTCAAGACGACGGCGCGGGCTCCCCGCCCCGGCCAGCCGGCGCCTCGATCCTATGTGGCGCAGCTTGCCCTCTACCGGATGCTCCTGTCCGAGATCTATCCCGACAAGCGCATCCGCACCTTCCTCGTCTGGACTTCGGGGCCGGTGATCCATGAGCTCATGGAACCCGAGCTTGAATCGGCTCTTACCCTCATCAAAGCGGCGTGACGATCAGGTCCCTTGCTTGATTCCCGTCTCCGCGGTTCTTACCTTGGCCCTATCGTAGAGCGACTTAAAGTGAGTCGCTGTTTCAAACGTTCAAAGGTGATGTGATGGCGACCGTGAAGGTGACCGACGCAAGCTTCGCGCAGGATGTCCTGCAATCCTCCGAGCCCGTCGTGGTCGATTTCTGGGCGGAATGGTGCGGTCCCTGCCGCATGATCGGCCCGGCTTTGGAAGAAATCTCCGACGAGATGGCCGGCAAGGTGAAGATCGCGAAGCTCAACGTGGACGAGAACCCGCAGATCTCCTCCCAACTCGGCATCCGCTCCATCCCGGCGCTCATGGTGTTCAAGGACGGCAAGGTCGTCGCCCAGAAGGTCGGCGCAGCCCCCAAGGGCGAGCTCTCCCGCTGGATCCAGGCTTCGGCCTAAGGGATTTGAGAGATCCGATAATGATGAGGGGGCCGAAAGGCCCCTTTTTCTTTTCAGATGCTACCGCCGTGAGAGCAGACTACTCCGGCAACGTCCCGTTCGCCGCCAGCACTTCGCCCGCGAGATACAGCGAACCGCAGATGAGCACGCGGGGAGCCTTCTCCCACATGTAGTTGTGGAGCGACGCAAGCGCCGATTCCACGCTCGGCGCGGTGGATGTGGTGAGGCCCACGCTCGCGGCGATGGCGGCGACTTCTTCCGCCGGGCGCGCGGCGATCTGGCCGGCGATGGGAACCGCGATCACCTCCCGCGCGAGGCCGGAGAAGTGCTTGAAGAAGGCTTGCGCATCCTTCGTGCCCAGCATGCCGGCGATGATGACGAGGGGCGCATCGCTGCGCTCGCTCTGGTCCGCCATGGCGGCGGCGAGCACGCGGCCGCCATCGAGGTTGTGGCCGCCATCGAGCCACAACTCGCAATCCTTCGGTGCGATCTCCGGCAGGCGGCCCTTGTTGAGGCGCTGCAGACGCCCCGGCCATTCGGCGCGGGTGAGCCCCGCCTCGAAGGCCGATGTCTCGAACTGCTCGAATCCTGCTGCGCGCAGGGCCGCGATGGCCGTGCCCGCATTGATGAACTGATGTCGTCCGATCAGCTTCGGGCGCGGCAGGTCGAGAAGCCCCTTCTCGTCCTGATAGACGAGGCGTCCGCCTTCTTCATGCACGGAGAAATCCTGTTGGCCGATGAGGAGCGGCGAAGCGCCGATGCGCTCGGCTTCGCTGACAAGCGTCTGATCGGCCTCCGCGTAATCCTGCGGCGCAATCACGGCCGGGCAACCGCGCTTGAAGATGCCGGCCTTTTCCTTGGCGATCGCCTGCAAGGTCGTGCCGAGATATTCCGCGTGGTCGTGGCCGATGGGCGTGACCACGGCGGCGGCGGGCCTGTCGATGACGTTGGTGGCGTCGAACCGGCCGCCGAGGCCGACTTCGAGCAGCAGCACGTCGGCAGGCTCCTCGGAGAAGATGAGAATGGCGGCGGCGGTAGTGATCTCGAACACGGTGATCGGCTCGCCCGCATTCACCGCCTCGCAGCGCCGGAAGGCCTCGACGAGCCGGTCCTCGGTCACGTAACGCCCGCCACCGAAATGGCCCAGCCGGATGCGTTCATGGAAGCGAACCAGATGCGGCGACGTATAGACGTGGACCGCAAGCCCCGCGCTTTCCAGAATCGCCCGCATGAAGGCGATGGTGGACCCCTTGCCGTTGGTGCCCGCCACGTGGATCACGGGCGGCAGGCGTCGCTCGGGGTTGCCGAGCTGGCCCAGCAGGCGCTGGATGCGCCCGAGCGACAGATCGATGGTCTTCGGATGCAGGGCGAGAAAGCGCGCGATCAGCGCATCGGAGGAATCCATCTCGCCCTACTCCAGCATGATCCGAAAAAGTGGGAACCGGTTTTTCGACAAGATCATGCGACTAAGAAAGTTTTTACTCAGCCGCGACGGCGACCGCTTGCGATGCAGGCGCAGTCTCGGGCGCCTTCATGAACAGGCGCGACAGACGGGCGACCGTTGACTTCAGGTCATGGCGATGCACGACCATGTCGACCATGCCGTGCTCCTTCAGGTATTCGGAGCGCTGGAAGCCGTCGGGCAGCTTCTCGCGGATGGTCTGCTCGATCACGCGCGGGCCGGCAAAGCCGATGAGCGCGCCGGGTTCGGCCAGATGCACATCGCCCAGCATCGCGTAGGATGCGGTGACGCCGCCGGTGGTCGGGTTGGTGAGCACGACGATATAGGGCAGCTTCGCATCGCGCAGGCGGCGGATCGCCACCGTGGTGCGCGGCATCTGCATGAGCGAGAGGATGCCCTCCTGCATGCGCGCACCGCCGGAACCGGCGAAGAGCACGTAGGGCGTCTTCTTGTCGAGGGCGGTCTCGGCGCCCTTCACGAAAGCCTCGCCGGCGGCCATTCCGAGCGAACCGCCCATGAAGCCGAAATCCTGCACGGCAATCGTCATCGGAAATTCTTCGACGCGGCCGTAGCCGACCTTGAAGGCATCCTGCTGGCCTGTCTTGGCGCGGGCATCCTTCAGGCGGTCGATGTATTTCTTCTCGTCACGGAACTTCAGCGGATCGATGGCCACTTCCGGCAACGCCACATCGAGCCAGGTGCCGCCGTCGAACATGAGCCCGAGGCGCTGCGTCGCCGAGATACGCATGTGGTGGTTGGAGCCGGGGATCACCCACTGGTTCGCCTCCACGTCCTTGTGGAACACGACCTGTCCCGTATCCGGGCACTTGATCCAGAGATTGTCCGGCGTCTCGCGCTTGAAGAGCGTCTTGATCTTCGGACGGACGACTTCGGAAATCCAGTTCATGACTTTGTCCTTTCGTCATGCCCGCACTTGTTGCGGGCATCCACGCCTTCTCGGCGGGTTAAGACGTGGATAACCGGGACAAGCCCGGTCATGACGCCTCATGTGTTCCTTACGCAGCCGCGCGCTTCGATACCGAGCGCACGCCTTCGCTCAATTCCTTCACCAATGTGGTGACGGCCTCGACTGAACGCGAGGTCGCGCGGTCCTGATCGTCGAGCGTGCCTTTCAGCACGTCGATCAGGGCCGAGCCCACCACCACGCCGTCGGCGCCCTTCGCCACGGCGGCCGCATGGGCGCCGCTCTTCACGCCGAAGCCGACCACGACCGGCAGCGGGGTGTGCTTCTTGATGCGCTCCACCGCCGAGGCGACCTTGCCGAAATCTGGCGTTGCAGCGCCGGTGATGCCGGTGATCGAAACGTAATAAACGAACCCGGCCGTATTGGCGAGCACCGCCGGCAGGCGCTGATCGTCCGTGGTCGGGGTCGCGAGCCGAATGAAGGCGAGACCGGCTTTCAGCGCCGGAAGGCACAGCTCGTCGTCCTCCTCGGGCGGCAGGTCCACGACGATGAGGCCATCGACGCCTGCTTCCTTAGCGTCAGCGAGGAAGCGGTCGACGCCATAGACATAGATCGGGTTGAAATAGCCCATCAGGATCACGGGCGTGTCCTGATCCTCCGCGCGGAAGCGGCGGATGAGGTCGAGGGTCTTGACCGTATCCTGGCCCACCTTCAGCGCGCGCAGGCCCGCCGCCTGGATCGCCGGGCCGTCGGCCATGGGATCGGTGAAGGGCAGGCCGAACTCGACGATGTCCGCGCCGGCTTTGGGCAGGCTCTTGAGGATGGCGAGCGAGGTTTCCGGATCCGGGTCGCCCGCCATCACATAAGTGACAAGGGCGGCGCGGCCTTCCGCACGGCATTGTTCAAAACGGGCTTCGATGCGCTTGGTCATGGGCGGGGTGTTTAGCACGAGGAAAGGCGACGCGGAACCATTACGAAAGGGCGTCATGCCCGCGCTTGTCGCGGGTATCCACGTCTTGAACCGCGGCCTTAAGACGTGGATGGCCGGGTCTGATCCCCGGATCAAGTCCGGGGACGGCCATGACGAGTGGAGTTTCAGACGATTTCGCTGCCCAGATGCTCGGCGATCTGGAACAGGTCCTTGTCGCCGCGGCCTGAGATGTTGACCACCATCAGGTGATCCTTCGGCTTCTGGGGCGCGAGCTCGATGACCTTGGCGAGCGCGTGGCTGGGCTCCAGCGCGGGCAGGATGCCCTCCAGGCGCGAGCAGAGCTGGAACGCCTCCAGCGCCTCGTCGTCGGTGGCGGAGATGTAGTTCACGCGGCCCATCTCGTGCAGCCAGGCATGCTCGGGGCCGATGCCGGGATAGTCGAGGCCGGCGGAGATGGAATGGGCGTCGGCGATCTGCCCATCCTCGTTCATGAGCAGATAGGTGCGGTTGCCGTGCAGCACGCCCGGGCGTCCGCCCGTGAGCGAGGCCGCATGAAGGCCCGACAGGCCGTGGCCCGCCGCTTCCACGCCGTAGATCTCCACGTCCTTGTCGTCGAGGAACGGGTGGAACAGGCCGATGGCGTTGGAGCCGCCGCCGATGCAGGCGACGAGCGAATCCGGCAAGCGGCCCTCGGCTTCCATCATCTGCGTGCGGGTCTCGTCACCGATCACGCATTGGAAATCGCGCACCATGGCGGGATAGGGATGGGGACCGGCGACCGTGCCGATGCAGTAGAAGGTATCGGCAACATTGGTGACCCAGTCGCGCAGCGCCTCGTTCATGGCGTCCTTGAGCGTCTTCGTACCCGATTGCACGGGCACGACCTTGGCGCCCAGCATGTTCATGCGGAACACGTTCGGCTTCTGACGCTCCACATCCACCGCGCCCATGTAGACGATGCATTCGAGCCCGAAGCGCGCGCAGAGCGTGGCGGTGGCGACGCCGTGCTGGCCGGCGCCGGTTTCGGCGATGATGCGCTTCTTGCCCATGCGGCGAGCCAGCAGGATCTGGCCCAGCACGTTGTTCACCTTGTGCGCGCCGGTATGGTTCAGCTCCTCGCGCTTGAAGTAGATCTTCGCGCCGCCGAGATGCTCGGTCATGCGCTCCGCGAAATAGAGCGGGCTCGGACGGCCGATGTAATGGGTGGAGAAATAGGCCATGTCCGCATGGAAGGACGGATCGTTCTTGGCCTCCTCATACGCCTTCTGCAGCTCCAGGATGTTCGGCATCAGGGTTTCGGCGACGAAGCGGCCGCCGAACTTGCCGAAATGACCGCGCTCGTCGGGGCCGATGCGGTAGGAATTGGGTTGGGCTTGAGCTGACACGGGCTGTCCTGCCTTCATGCGTTGAGCATTTCCCGGAAAAAGGGGCTGCCTTGGGCTTCCGAAAAACGCGTGATTTTAGTGCTGGGCAGCGAATGCTGTCCGGGCTGCCTTCACGAAGGCCTTGATCCTTGCCGGATCCTTGAGACCCGGTCCGCTTTCCACCCCGGACGACACATCGACGGCGAAG
Organism: Microvirga sp.; assembly: GCA_041913065.1. Lineage (GTDB taxonomy): Bacteria > Pseudomonadota > Alphaproteobacteria > Rhizobiales > Beijerinckiaceae > Microvirga. Next base: position 320,799 of record JAYSGD010000003.1, read on the forward strand.
GGCCGCGTGACCCTGATCGCCTCCGCCACGTTGTCGGGGTTGAGCCCTCCTGACAACATGAAGGAGAGACGCGGGTCAAGCCCGTTCAGCAGGCCCCAATCGAAGGAGACGCCGTTGCCGCCGGGCAAGGCCTCGGCGGTCTGGGGCGGCTTGGCGTCGAGCAGGATGGGCTCGGCGCCGCCGGCATAGGGAGCCAGAGCGGTCAGATCGCCCTTCTCGGCGATGCCGAGGGCCTTCATGACCGGGCGGCGCACCATGGAGCGGATTTCCGCGACGCGCGCCGGAGTCTCGCTTCCATGCAGCTGGATCAGGTCAGGGTTGATGGCCTCGACGGCTTGCGCGATCTCCTCGTCGCCGGGGTTGACCAGCAGGACGACGCGCTGGGCGCGCCCCTTGGCTTGCAGGGCGAGGCGATGGCCGAGGTCGAGAGTGACGTGGCGCGGGCTTTTCGGATACCGCACGAAACCGACCATGTCCGCGCCGGCATCCAGCGCAGCGGCCAAGGTTTCGGGTGTCGAGAGCCCGCAGATCTTGATCAGGTTGTTCATCATTACATTTTACGACGGAATGGCCGTCGAGCGCCATACCAGGATTGCCGCAGCCAGATCCTCCAGCGCGGTGCCGACCGACTTGAAGGTGGTGATCGCCTTTTCCGCCCGTTGCGGCGGCTTCCGGCAGAGGTCGGAGAGCGTGCCGCGCACATGGTCCTGCGCAATAGCTCCCGAGCGCAGGGACAGGGCGACATCGCCACCTTCGCTGCGTGCCGCATCGGTGTCGATATAGACCTCGGACCGGCGAAGCGCCTCGTCGTCGGCCTCGCGCATTTTCAGGTTGAACGCGCCGACGAGATCGAGATGAGCGCCCTCCTTCAGCCACTCGCCCTTCACGATGGGCGCGGCCGAAAGCGTGGCGCAGGAGACGAGATCGGCCTCGCGCACCGCGCCTTCGAGATCGGTGACGGCCTTGACCGGCAGCCCCTCCGCGCGCAGCTCGGCGGCAAGGCTCTCGGCTTTCTCCGGACGGTGGTTCCAGAGGGAAACCTCGCGGATCGGCCGCTGGCTCATATGGGCGCGGATGAGGAACGGCGCGAGGGAGCCCGAACCCACCATGACCATGCGGCTGGCATCCTTGCGGGCGAGATGACGCGCCGCGAGCGCCGAAGCGGCGGCGGTGCGCCAGACGGTGAGGCGCGTGCCGTCGAGCACGGCCACCGGCTCGCCCGTCTCGCCGTTCATGAGCAGATAGGAGCCCAGCACGCTCGGCAGGTCGTGCTTGCCGTTATCGGGAAACACGGAGACGACCTTCACGCCCATGAAGCCACCTTGCGTGGCAGGGCCGCTCCAGGCCGGCATCAACAGCAGCGTGCCGTGAGCGCCGGAGCGCTCCACCTCGTGATGGTGACGCACGGGCGTGACGATGTCGCCGGCAAAAGCCTCCGCCAGCGCGTCCACCAGGGCCGGAAAGGTGAGAACCCGATCGATCTCGGCGGAGGTGATGACGCGCATGGAAGGCCCAAAAGGCTTTTAGAAGCCCTGAGAAGGTGACGAGGGGATGGTGGCGGGCAGCGTGGTCGCGGTGCCGTTCTGGCTGCGCAGACGCTCGGTCTCGTGGCGCAACTGGTTCGCCTCGCGGCGGAACTGGCGGCGGGCCTTGCGGGTCTTGCCCTGCGCCAGCCAGCTCGCCGTGCCGCCGATGAGCACGCCAAGCATGACGGCCAGGAAGATCACGGCGAACAGCGGCAGCTGCGTCGCGAATTCCGGAGCCTCCTGGGAGAACGGATCGAGCGACAGGGTCACCGGCGCGCGGTTCGCCACGGCCAGCAGCACGACCAGGATCGCGATGGGAAGAAGAATGAGCGCCTTCAGAAAACGAATCACGAGCACCTCTTGAAGCGTTACTGCGCCGCCGCCGCTTTCAGCACCTTCGAGGACGACGTGTTGAGCCGCTGACGCATTTCCTTGCCCGTCTTGAACACGGGCACGACCTTTTCGGAGATGGAAACGGATTCGCCCGTGCGCGGGTTGCGGCCCGTGCGGGCATCCCGCTTCTTCACCGAGAACGCCCCGAAGCCGCGCAGCTCCACCCGGTCGCCGCGGGAGAGCGCATCGGCGATCGTGTCGAGAATCGCGTTCACGATCTTCTCCACGTCGCGTTGGTACAAATGCGGATTCTGCTCAGCGATCTTGAGCACGAGTTCAGACTTGATCATGGAAAGGCTATATCTTTGACGTTGCTTTATTTTTCGGAAGGTTGCCAGACAGCTAGGAGGCCGTCAAGCCGTGCGACTTCCGCATGGGCATCGGCCTTGCGGAGAGCCTCCGCCACCCCCTGAAAACCCAGGAGGTCGACCATGGTTGCCGTTGCGGCAAAAACGGAAAAGTCCCGGTCGGAGCGCGGCTTCCAATCGCGAATCGGAAGGTCCTTGGCCACGCCCTTCTGCTGCTCGAGCCAGACGACCGCATCGCGCTCGCCGCCGAGCTTGTCGACGAGCTTCATGGGAACGCCCTGACGGCCGCTGAACACCTGGCCGGTGGAGGCGGCGGCAAGCTCGCCCTCGTTCAGGCGGCGGCGCTCGCGCACCAGGGCCTTGAACCAGTCATAGGTGTCGTTGACCACCAGCTGAGTCGCGGCCCGAGCTTCCGGCGAGGTAGGCGTGAAGGGGTTCGGCTCCGCCTTGAGGGGCGCCGATTTGATCGCCTCCATCTTCACGCCGACATTCCCGAGAAGACCGGAAAGATCGGGATACTGGAACAGCACGCCGATGGAGCCCACGAGCGAGGTCTCGCGCGCCACGATGTAATCGGACGCGATGGCCGTGATATAGCCGCCGGAGGCGGCGGTGCCGTCCACGAAGGTGACGACCGGCTTCTTCTCCGCGAGCTTGCGGATATTGCGGAACAGCTCTTCCGAGCCCGTCGTCGTGCCGCCGGGGCTGTTGATGGAAATCACCACGCCCTGCACGGAGCCGGAATTGCCCACCCGCTCCATCAGATCCGCGAGACGCTGATTGCCGGTGATCACGCCACCGATGGAAATGCGGGCAATCTGATTCTGCACGGAACCGTAGCCCAACCGGTCGGCGGACGCGTAGCCGATGGCGGCCACGGCGGCGATTAACCCTGAGAGCCCCGCAATGCGCCAGAAGGACAACTTGCGGCGCAGACGGCGGCGGTCGGCGATGGCTTCTGCATCGATGGACATCGTTCGTCTCTAACTCGCTTCACAGGACTTGGAAGGGCAGCACCCTATTGCGAAGGCAGATAGGGCGGCAAGAGAGCGAGCCAATAAAAAATCCCCGGGCTTGAAGCCCGGGGATCCATCGGTCTCTCGATATCGAGAAGCCGATTACTTCTTGCCGGCCTTGTTGAGGGCGGCGCCCAGGATGTCGCCGAGCGACGCGCCCGAGTCGGCCGAGCCGTACTGAGCCATGGCTTCCTTCTCCTCAGCGACCTCGAGGGCCTTGATGGAGACGGTGACGCGGCGGGCCTTGCGGTCGAACTGCGTGACGCGGGCATCGAGCTTCTCGCCGGCGGCGAAGCGCTCGGGGCGCTGGTCGGCGCGGTCACGAGCAAGCTCGTTGCGCTTGATGAAGGAGGTCAGGTCGGAATCGACCAGCTTCACTTCCAGGCCGCCGTCCTTCACCTCGAGAACCTCGCAGGTGACGATCTGGCCCTTCTTCAGCTCGCCGGCTTCGGCGAAGGGGTCGCCGGCCAGCTGCTTGATGCCGAGCGAGATGCGCTCCTTCTCGACGTCCACGTCGAGAACCTGCGCGCGAACCATGTCGCCCTTCTTGAAGTCGTCGATGACCTGCTCGCCCGGACGGTTCCAGTCGAGGTCCGAGAGGTGGACCATGCCGTCGACGTCGTTCTCGAGGCCGATGAACAGACCGAACTCGGTCTTGTTCTTCACCTCGCCCTCGACCTCGGTGCCGACAGGGTGCTTCTCGGCGAAGGCCTCCCACGGGTTCTGGAGCGTCTGCTTCAGGCCAAGCGAGATACGGCGCTTCACCTGATCGACCTCGAGGATCACGACCTCAACCTCCTGCGAGGTAGAGATGATCTTGCCGGGGTGAACGTTCTTCTTCGTCCAGGACATCTCGGAGACGTGGATCAGGCCTTCGATGCCGGGCTCCAGCTCAACGAACGCACCGTAATCGGTGATGTTCGTGACGCGGCCCTTCAGCTTTGCCTGAACCGGGTAGCGGGCGGCGATGCCCTCCCACGGATCGGCGAGCAGCTGCTTGATGCCGAGCGAGATGCGGTGCGTGTCGTGGTTGATCTTGATGATCTTCACCTTCACCGTCTGGCCGATGTTTACGACCTCGGACGGGTGGTTCACGCGGCGCCATGCCATGTCGGTGACGTGCAGCAGGCCGTCGATGCCGCCGAGATCAACGAACGCACCGTACTCGGTGATGTTCTTGACCACGCCGTCGATGACCTGACCCTCTTCGAGGTTCGCCACGAGCTCGGAGCGCTGCTCGGCGCGGCTCTCTTCGAGAACCGTGCGGCGCGACACGACGATGTTGCCGCGGCGGCGGTCCATCTTGAGGATCTGGAACGGCTGAGCCACGCCCATGAGCGGGGTGACGTCGCGAACCGGGCGGATGTCGACCTGCGAGCGGGGCAGGAACGCCACGGCGCCGTCGAGGTCGACCGTGTAGCCGCCCTTCACCTGGTTGAAGATGGTGCCGTTGACACGCTCCTGGGCCTCAAAGGCCTTCTCGAGCTTCACCCACGACTCTTCGCGGCGAGCCTTGTCGCGCGAGATGACGGCTTCGCCCAGCGCATTCTCGATGCGCTCGACATAGACTTCGACCTCATCGCCGACGCTCAGTTCACGCTCGCGGTTGGGGCCGGTGAATTCTTTCAGAGCGACACGACCTTCGGTCTTGGCGCCGATATCGATGACCGCGACGTCTTTTTCGATCGCGACCACCTTGCCCTTCACGACCGAGCCTTCGCTGATCTCGGACGTGCGGAAGGATTCTTCGAGCAGAGCGGCGAAATCTTCACGGCTCGGCTGCTGGAAAGCTGCAGACATAGGTTCTCCTGAATGGCCCTGATTTAAGGGGCAACGCCGGCGGCTCGTGTGAACGGGCCGTTTCCAGCCGCCGCTGCCAGGAACGCCCCTCTAGGGCCATGTCCCAGGCATGCCGCTCCAAAGAGCGGGCCGGCGTATCATCGACGGATGGAAACGCTTTATCTTCAAGACCTTACCGGAACGCCGCCGAGGCGCGAAAACCGCACCATCAAATGGCAGCACAACGCCAATATCTATCGGATGGGCGTTCCTTTATCCCAATTGGCCTTGGATCACAAGCTTTTCAAGGATTTGGCGGAGGGGCCGTCCCAGCCTAAAGCGGAATCTCGGACCGCTTTGCCTGGAGCACGGCCCATTCGAGCGCCTGTTCGAGCCGGTCGTTGCCCCAGAACAGCTCCCCGTCCTCCGCGATGAAGGTGGGCGAGCCGAAAAGGCCCCGGGACTTGGCCTCCTCGCCTATGCGTCGCAGCCGGGTCTTGTGAGCCTCGTCCTGCGCCTGTGCCATCACCGCCTCGGCATCGAGGCCGAGCCCGGTCAGGATGTCGGCGAGAACCTGCGGATCGGAGATATCGCGCCCTTCGCCGAACTCCGCCGTGTAGACCGCCTTGGTGAAGACCGGCGTCCAGCCCGTCTCCGTGCCGAGAAGGGCGAGGCGGGCGGCGAGCAGGCTGTTCTGCGGAAATGTCTTCGGCCGGTAGAAGGGCAGGCCGAGGCGGGCGGCCTCGCGCTCCATGTCGCGCCACATGTAGCGCCCCTTGTCGGGAAAGATGTTGAACGGCGAAGACTCCAGCCCCTGGGCCTTGAGGAGCGGCCCTAGTAGGAACGGCCGCCACAGCAGCGTCACCCCCGCCTCCTCCGCCGCCTTCTCGATACGCATGGCGGCGAGATAGGAATAGGTGGAGGCGAACTCGTACCAGAACTCGAAAATCGGCTTGCGGATCATGGCTTTCCTGTTTCGCCGGATTTGTGCTTGAGAACCTTGCCGGAGGCAATCCAGGCTTCCTTGCTCTATTCCATTCCTGCAGGTTCTGGCAGGACTCAACTTTCCTGCCAGGAATGCAGCAAAAGCATGCCCGTTTAAGGGTTTGGCCGGGGTAAGCGAGCGCTCGACCACTCTGTTACGCAATCCCTGGTCCCAAAAGGCGCTTCCCCTTTCCGGTCCGATGTTCTAAGTCGCGGACACCCTAATCACTGGAACATCGACCATGGCTGAGAAGCGCGTGAACAAGGTCGTGCTCGCCTATTCCGGCGGCCTCGACACCTCCATCATCCTCAAGTGGCTGCAGACCACCTATGGCTGCGAGGTGGTGACGTTTACCGCCGATCTCGGCCAGGGCGAGGAGCTGGAGCCCGCCCGCAAGAAGGCCGAGCTTCTGGGCATCAAGCCCGAGAACATCTTCATCGAGGACCTGCGCGACGAGTTCGTGCGCGATTACGTGTTCCCGATGTTCCGCGCCAACGCGCAATACGAGGGCCTTTATCTTCTCGGCACCTCCATCGCCCGTCCGCTGATCGCCAAGAAGCAGATCGAGATCGCCGAGAAGGTCGGCGCCGATGCCGTCTCCCACGGCGCTACCGGCAAGGGCAACGACCAGGTGCGCTTCGAGCTCGGCTACTATGCCTTGAAGCCCGACGTCACCGTCATCGCGCCCTGGCGCGAATGGGACTTGCGCTCCCGCGAGCAGCTGATCGCATTTGCCGAGCAGCACCAGATCCCGATCGCCAAGGACAAGCGCGGCGAGGCTCCGTTCTCCGTCGACGCCAACCTCCTGCACGCCTCCTCCGAGGGCAAGGTGCTGGAAGATCCCGCCCTCGACGTGCCGGATTACGTCTATTCGCGCACCAACGATCCCGAGTCTGCACCCGACAAGCCGACCGTGATCAAGATCGAGTTCCTCAAGGGCGACCCGGTCGCCATCGACGGCAAGAAGATGGGCCCCGCCGATCTTCTCGCGAAGCTCAACGAGCTCGGCAAGATCAACGGCATCGGCCGCCTCGATCTCGTGGAAAACCGCTTCGTGGGCATGAAGAGCCGCGGCATGTACGAGACGCCCGGCGGCACGATCCTTCACCTCGCCCATCGCGGCATCGAGTCGATCACGCTGGATCGCGGCGCGGCGCACCTGAAGGACGAGCTGATGCCGAAATACGCAGAGCTCATCTATAACGGCTTCTGGTTCTCGCCGGAGCGCGAGATGCTGCAGGCCATGATCGACAAGTCTCAGGAATTCGTGACCGGCGAAGTGACGCTCAAGCTCTACAAGGGCGGCGTCCACATCATCGGCCGCCAGAGCCCCTACACGCTCTACGACCAGGACCTCGTGACCTTCGAGGAAGGCGCCGTCGCCTACGACCACCGCGACGCCGCAGGCTTCATCAAGCTCAACGCCCTGCGCCTGCGCACGCTCGCCCAGCGCAAGAAGAAGCTGGGACTGTAAGGTTCGGCAGAGACGATTGCAGAATGGCCGGGCTCGTCCCGGCCATTTTTGTTTCAAGACTTTCATTCCCATAAACTGTCTTGGCAACGTTGCAGCGTTTGATGCGTCTGCGCTAGCTTAGCGCCGTTGAGTTCAGCAAAGAGAAGCCCATGCAACCCATCCTCACGGTCGACGGGAAGCCCAGCCATTACTTCCGCACAGCGGAGGGAATCGTGCATCGTGGAACGGACAACAAGGACTGGCCGCTCCCCTGCCGCGATCTCGATGCGTTTGAGGCAATCGACAGCGTAGTCGGGCGCGATCAAGAGACCATCTACATGTACAACGAGCCGGTTGCGGGGGCTGATCCGGCAAGCTTCAGGTGGATCGGTTATTCGGAGAGCGACGATCCCTGGCTCTGTCCTCGCTACGCGGTTGACAAGGCGGCGGTATGGGTGCTGCGCACCAACCTGCGGGCCAAGGCTCGTGAGTTGGTGAAGGTCGCGCGGCTCGATCCGAAAACCACGAGCCTTCTCGGTGGCACTTATGCATGCGATGACAAGCGCATTGTCTTCAACGGCACGCTGCTTCAAGGCGCGGATGTCCAAACCTTCGAGATCGTTCTTGGACCACGCTGCATCGCGAGAGACAGCAATCGCGTCTACTACATGGGCATGCCGATCAAGGGCGCGGACCCCGCAACCTGGCGAACCGCGACCGTGCTCGGGCCCGCGGTGCCCATGTCCTACAGCTGCGACAAGCGTGCGGCCTATTTCAACACGACGGAGCTGCTCGAATCCGATCCGGCAACCTTCGTCGTCTTGAGCGACAATCAATCCGTATACCGCTGCGGATGCCTCAGGTCTTTATTGGCAAGCGTTGCGGAGTTCGAGCAAGGATCGCGAGAGATTCCTGACCAATCCTCAATACGAGGCCGCGCGCAACGCGCTCCGCCGGCATGATCCGCATCCCGAAAGATGGTGGAACAAGTCGCATGCGGAGGAGCCCGATCCTCTCCCCGAAGCCGCGCCCGAGATCACATGGGGGCACGTCGTCATCGACGGCCAGCCATTCTGGCGCGAATTCGGCAACGACAGGACACGCAGCTCGGATCGCCCCATCAAGGCCGATCCGTCGAGCTTCGTCGTGCTCAGCCAGATCTACGCACGCGACAAGAGCACCATCTTCTGCCGTGGCACGAAGCTGAACAAGGTCGATCCCGAGACCTTCCGAGTGCTGGACGGCTATCGCGACAGCACCGGTGCCGACAGAGCCGGACTTTGGGCGCGAGACAAGGCGCATATCTATCGGTTCAACGAGGTGAAGAAGATGGATGCCGCCACCTTCGAACAACTCGGCATCTGCTATGCGCGCGACAAGGACCGCGTCTATGCTTATGGCACGGTTGTTCGCGGCGCCGATCCCACAAAATTCGAAGTGATCGCAGGGCCGCTCGGGCGTTGCGGCTCGAAATATTACAGCGAGGGATATGTTATTGACGCGGAAGAGTTCGGATGGAAGCTGGCAAGTTGGAAGGAGAATAACCCAGACTGAACAAGCGAAGCACGAGGCTTATAAGACCATGAACGCATCCGTCATCGCTGTCAGCCGCAGCGCGACGCATTCCTTTTCAAAAGCGAACAGGCAGAGCATCAGGCTCATCGCCGGGCTCGGCATCGAGGGCGATGCGCATGCGGGCGAGACGGTGAAGCACCGCTCTCGCGTGAAAGCCGATCCGACGCAACCGAACCTGCGCCAGGTTCATCTCATCCATGCCGAACTCTTCGACGAGTTGGCCGAGAACGGTTTCGCCGTCGCGCCGGGCGAGATGGGCGAGAACATCACCACGCGCGGGATCGACCTGCTCGCTCTTCCCGTCGGCACCAGTCTGCGGATCGGCGCGTCAGCCGTGGTGGAAGTGACGGGCCTGCGCAATCCTTGCGTCCAGATCGATCGCTTCCAGAAGGGCCTCATGAAGGCGGTGCTCGACCGCGACGGCGAAGGTAGCCTTGTCCGCAAGTCAGGCGTGATGGGGATCGTTCTCGCAGGCGGAGACGTTCGTGCAGGCGATGCGATTTCCGTCACGCTCCCCACGGAGCCGCACCGCCGGCTTGAACCGGTTTGACCGCCACAACCGACCTTTCGGAATATAGCCTTCGGCTTGGTTTGAGCTTTCCCATATCGGCAACCTCGTCAATTGCATCAGGTATTGATACACAGTATCGGTAGCTAGATTTCCTCTCAAAGGATACTCCTGATGCTAGGACGCGCTTCTCGCCTTGGCCTTTCAACTCTGCTTTTGGCCTTCACACTAACGGCTTGCCAAACGGCTCAGACTGAGCGCGGCGCTCAAGACAGTGGCGTTCCCGGTGCTCGCTCTGCGGATGCGATCTCATTTCCTCCAAGTTTCAGAGCAGAACTCGCCACCCTCCTCCTCACCGACTACGTTAAGGAAGCCACTGGCCCGGCGACCATCTCAGAAACCGTGCAAAGTCACGGACTCATCGGCGCGAATGCTTCCGTCGCAATCCGCTATCCGGCGAAGGTGGCCAGCTACATCTTCGATCCCAACCTGGTCATGACCCGCTGCATCGAGGTCCGTGCGGTCCGTGGTCATGGGGACAAGCTCGAATTCACCATGGATAGAGATGCAGGCTCTTGCAGCTCATACAAGCGCGCTGAACCTTACGTGGAGTTGGAGCAGATGGCGGCCAAGCTAAAAGCATGCAGGCACAAAGGTGAGGACCGCTGCCTCCTCTCCACCAACATGCCCGAAGCCCAGGCTCGGAGGCTCATGTATCGGAACTGACAGGATAACTTCCTGTGAGATGCATCGGCATGGCCCAGATGAAATGCCAAGAAACCGGGCGTGCTTGTTGCGAAGAAAAATGAGCGCGAGAGATATCATGAGCGATGGAAAAGAGTCGGCAGGGCAATCATGGTTGAAGCGGCTGTTCGGAGAGCGCGCCACGCCCGCTCCGACCGCGCCACAACTGGTGCCGCCCAGGAGGATTCCCAGCACGGACGTCACGCACCTTCCCGTCGAAGACGTGCTTCTGGCCTTTATCGAGGACGAGGATTACGCTGTCGCTGCCGACAGCCAAGGCTACCTCTGGCCCAGCCATCATGGCCTCATTGCTTCCGACATCCCCAAGGCGAGAGCGCATTTGCCCGAGGAACGGAGAGCGCGGGCTTACATGCATTCCATGCGACTCAGCAGGCAGCCGCCTTCTCTCCCGGAGAATGAGTTTCCCCAACTCGTCACGGCTTACCGCGAGTTGCTTCCCTTGCTGGATCGCAGTTCAGGCTACTTGGCTCAGCGCCATGACCTGCTGTTCTGCTTCGGCTTCGACGAGACCGGAGCATTGCCCGACGGAGTGACGGCTAATGCCGGGCAGCTGAAGGATTACATGAAGCTCGTCAATCAGTGCCTGAAATATTCGCATCTGCCAGGGCAGCGCGCGAAGGTGAAGAATTTCGTTCCCTTCGCGCATCACGGTGAGCGGCTCTACCAGACACTCAAGCATCTCGGCTATCACCATGATAGGCGCTACGGCGACAAGATCTGGTCAATCGATCTCGCGTTCTGGGGCATGGTGCTGACCATTCTGCTGAACGAGAAGAGGCGTGCCGACCTGCTGCACGATCTTCTCGAAGGCGCTTTCAACATTCCTTTCCGGGGCAAGATCCTGTCCTTGCTGCACCAGACCGTGCAGGCGGTGCTCACGGCCTATCCGACGACGGATGCGCGCTTTCTCGATCTTGCGGCGCGACTGGCTTCACGCCAAGCAACCGAGGCGTAGCTTCTGCATCGGTGCGCACTTGCGTTGCGTGACACCCGTTCTATCCTGAAAAAATCCTGTCCTTGCGCTGACGAGGCCCGCCATGGCTCGCCTTAAGCCGGACGATCTGACCATTCGCGTCATGGCACGCGAGGATGTCGAACGGGCCGTCGAATGGGCGGCGGCCGAGGGCTGGAATCCTGGCTTGAACGATGCCGCGTGCTTTCAGGCCGCCGATCCCTCCGGCTTCCTGATGGGCTTCGTGGATGGTGAGCCCGTCGCGGCGATATCGGTCGTGCGCTATGGCGACACGTTCGGCTTTCTCGGCCTCTACATCGTGCGCCCCGAGTGGCGCGGACGCGGCTTCGGCTACCGGCTCTGGCAGGCCGGAATGGAACACCTGAAGGATTGCGTCGTGGGCCTCGACGGGGTTGTCGCCCAGCAGTCGAATTACGCGCGCTCGGGCTTCGTGCTGGCGCACCGCAACGTGCGCTACGGCGGCAGGCCGCAGGTCGATGCGCCTTTGGATGAGCGCTTGCGGCCGGTGAGCCCCACTCTCGTCGCGGATGTTCTGGCCTATGATCGACCGTTCTTTCCGGCTCCGCGCGAAACCTTCCTGCGCTGCTGGCTGAAGGGCGATGCGCGCGAGGCCCTGGCCTTCGTCGAGGACGGCACGATCAAGGGCTACGGTGTCATGCGGGCTTGCCGGAGCGGCTTCAAGATCGGGCCGCTCTTCGCCGAGGGGCAGAGCGAAGCCGACATTCTGTTTCGTTCGCTTGCCGCGAAGGCCAAAGGCGCTCCGGTCTACCTGGATCTGCCTGAGCCGAACGAGGCCGCCATCGACCTCGCCATGCGCCATGGCCTGTCCCCGGTCTTCGAAACGGCCCGCATGTATCGCGGCCGAAGTCCCGACCTGCCCTTGTCTCGGACCTATGGCATCACGACCTTCGAGCTTGGGTGAGCCGATCCGCGTGAAACGGAAACGGATGCGCTCTATATCCAATTCTCGTCCCATCGTTGAGCTGGCAAGCCGGTGTAGCCGATCCCTGGAAGCTGTCGGCAAAAAGCTCCGCGGCCAAGCTTGCTAAGCGGTGCCATACCGTTCATGGAGGGCGCGGAAGTGTTGCGCCCGGAAGCCTTGCGCCTGATGGAGGTCGTTGCCTTGCCGTCCCAATCTTCGAGCGCCTTCCTGACACCAGAGCCGATGAGCTTCCTCGAGGGCGGCGTCGAGATGGGCGAGCGCATGCGCGCCTATGATTGGTCGGCCTCGCCCCTGGGCTGCCCTCAGACATGGCCTCAGCCTCTGCGCACCCTGGTCGCGGTCATGCTCGGCTCCCAGCAGCCCATGTTCGTGGCGTGGGGGCCGGAACGCATCATGCTCTACAACGACGGCTACGCGCCGATGTGCGGCAAGCGCCATCCGGCGGCCTTGGGCAAGCCCTTCGCCGAGGTCTGGTACGACATCATGGATACGGTCGGCCCCATCCTCGACAAGGCCTATGCGGGCGAATCCACCCATATGGATGACATCACCTATGTGATGCATCGCAACGGCTATCCGGAAGAAACCCACTTCGCCTTCAGCTATACGCCCGTGCGGGACGAGAGCGGCCGGGTGGCCGGGATGTTTTGCGTCTGTACGGAAAACACGCAGCAGGTTTTGGCGCAGCGCGCCTTGGCGCGGGCGCAGGAGCGCCTGTCCTTCGCGCTCAACGCCTCCGGCGTGATCGGAACCTGGGACTGGCACATCCAGACGGACACGTTCTATTCGGACGCGCGGTTCGCGGACATGTTCTCGGTCGATCCGAGCAAGGCGGAGGCGGGCGCTCGCCTCGCCGATTATCTTGCCGGCATCCACCCCGAGGACGTCGGCCGGATCGAGAAGGCCATCGATCATGCCGTCGCGACGGGCGAGAAATACACCCAGCAATACCGCCTCCTGCACAAGGACGGCACGATCCGCTGGGTCGAGGCGCAGGGCCAATGCCTTTATGACGCGGACGGAAAGCCGCTACGGTTTCCGGGCGCGGTCGTCGATATCACCCAAGCCAAGCACGCGGATCAGGCGATCCGCGAAAGCGAAGCGCGCTTCCGTAACCTCGCCGACAATGCGCCGGTGATGATCTGGGTGACGGAGCCCGATGGCACCTGCACCTATCTGTCCCGGTCCTGGTACGAATTTACAGGCCAGGTTCCGGAAAAGGCCTTGGGCCTCGGCTGGTTGGATGCGGTTCACCCGGAGGATCGCGAATGGTCGGGAGACGTATTCCTCAAGGCCAATGCCAAGCAGGAAGCCTTCCAGCTCGAGTATCGCCTGCGCCGGCATGACGGCGCCTATCGCTGGTCCATCGATGCCGCGGCGCCCCGCTTCAGCGAGGACGGCGCCTTTCTCGGTTATGTGGGCTCGGTGATCGACATCACGCACCGCAAGGCGGCGGAGCAGTTCCAGAGCCTGCTCCTGCACGAGCTGAACCACCGGGTCAAAAACCTGTTTTCCATCACAGGCGGCCTCGTGGCCATGAGCGCCCGCTCGGCGAAGGACGCTCAGGAGCTCGCGCGGACCCTCGAAGGGCAGATCAGCGCCATGGCCCGCGCCAACGACCTCATCCTGCCCGACCAGGGGAGCAGCGAGCAGGAACTCCGAGGCACGACCCTGAGCGACCTGCTGCAGGCCGTGCTCAGGCCCTATATCGAAGGAGAGGGCGCCGCCTCGAACATCGTTCTCGAAGGCTCCACGGTTCCCGTCGGGGAAAGCGCCGTCACGAGCCTGGCCCTCGTGTTCCATGAATCCGCGACCAACGCCACGAAGTACGGGGCTCTCTCGCAAGCGGGCGGCCACGTGCGGATCGCTTGGACCGTCCGTAACGGCAAGCTGGAGCTCCTATGGGAGGAGAAGGGCGGTCCCGCCATTGCCGAGCCTCCGAAGCGGCGCGGTTTCGGCAGTCGATTGGTGGAGCGCAGCATCAAAAGCCAGTTTCACGGAAGCATAGAGTACTATTGGCTCCGCGAGGGACTGGTGATGCACATGACCATCCCGACGGAGCATCTCGTCCGCTGAGCCGGATAGAAGAGTCGCACCGCCCTATTGCCGCCGCAGAGTAATCATTATATTGCAGCGCATCAGATTTTCGCCCGGTACGAGCCAGGGGCGCGGCTACGCTTGCCGCGTGCCGGGCTGCTTTGCTTTGAAAGACCCCCTATGAAACTACGCAATATCGCCATTATCGCGCACGTCGACCATGGCAAGACCACCCTCGTCGACAAGCTGCTGAGCCAATCCGGTGCCTTCCGCGAGAACCAGCGCGTGGAAGAGCGCGCCATGGATTCCAACGACCTGGAAAAGGAGCGCGGCATCACCATCCTGGCCAAGGCGACCTCGGTCGTCTGGAAGGACACCCGCATCAACATCGTGGACACCCCCGGCCACGCCGATTTCGGCGGTGAGGTGGAGCGTATCCTGAGCATGGTGGACGGCGCCATCGTTCTCGTGGACGCCGCCGAAGGCCCGATGCCCCAGACCAAGTTCGTGGTGTCCAAGGCCCTCAAGATCGGCCTGCGCCCCATCGTCGCCATCAACAAGATCGACCGTCCCGATGGTCGCCATCAGGAAGTGATCAACGAGGTGTTCGATCTCTTCGCGGCGCTCGACGCCACCGACGAGCAGCTCGACTTCCCGATCCTCTACGGTTCGGGCCGTAACGGCTGGATGGCCAAGTCGCCGGAAGGCCCGCAGGATCAGGGCCTCGCGCCCCTGTTCGACCTCGTGCTGGAGCACGTGCCCCCGGCCAAGACCGAGGAAGGCCCGTTCCGCATGCTCGGCACGCTCCTCGAGTCCAACCCCTTCCTGGGCCGCATCGTCACGGGCCGCATCGCCTCGGGCTCGGTGAAGCCGAACCAGTCGATCAAGGTGCTCGACCGTGAAGGCAACGTGGTCGAGACCGGCCGCGTGTCCAAGATCCTGGCCTTCCGTGGCCTCGAGCGCCAGCCCATCGACGTGGGCGAGGCAGGCGATATCGTCTCCATCGCGGGTCTCGTGAAGGGCTCGGTGGCCGATACCTTCTGCGCGCCCGAGAACGACATTCCGATCCAGGCTCAGCCCATCGATCCGCCGACCGTGACCATGTCCTTCATCGTCAACGACAGCCCGCTCGCGGGCACCGAAGGCGACAAGGTGACGAGCCGCATGATCCGCGACCGCCTGTTCAAGGAAGCGGAAGGCAACGTGACGCTGAAGATCGAGGAAGCCTCCGACAAGGATTCGTTCTTTGTCTCCGGCCGCGGCGAATTGCAGCTCGCGATCCTCATCGAGACCATGCGCCGCGAAGGCTTCGAGCTTGCCGTGTCGCGTCCCCGCGTCGTCTTCGAGAAGGACGAGGCCGGCAACCTCCTCGAGCCTATCGAGGAAGTCGTGATCGACGTGGACGAGGAGCATTCCGGCGTCGTCGTGCAGAAGATGTCCGAGCGCCGCGCCGAGATGGTCGAAATGAAGCCGTCGGGCGGCAACCGCCAGCGCCTCGTGTTCTACGCTCCGACCCGCGGCCTCATCGGCTACCAGAGCGAACTTCTCACCGACACGCGCGGTACGGCGATCATGAACCGCCTGTTCCACGCCTACGAGCCCTACAAGGGCGAGATCGCCGGCCGCCGCAACGGCGTGCTGATCTCGAACGACGCGGGCGAGGCAGTCGCTTACGCGCTGTGGAACCTGGAAGATCGCGGCCCGATGATGATCGAGCCCGGCTGGAAGGTCTATCAGGGCATGATCATCGGCGAGCACAACCGCGAGAACGACCTCGAAGTGAACGTGCTGAAGGGCAAGAAGCTCACCAACATCCGCACGACCTCCAAGGACGAAGCGGTGCGCCTGACGCCGCCGATCCGCATGACCCTCGAGCGTTCGCTCGCCTGGATCGAGGACGACGAGCTCGTGGAAGTGACGCCGAAGTCCATCCGCATCCGCAAGGCGATCCTCGACCCGAACGACCGCAAGCGCGCCGACAAGCAGAAGGAAGCGCTGAGCGCTTAAGGCAGTGCCTTGTGCCAATTGAAAGGCCGCCCATCGGGCGGCCTTTTTCGTGTCTCAGGTTTGTCATCCCGGACAGCGGAGCCAATCCGGGATGGCCACCTGAATCACCCCTCGGCCTTGCTGCCCTGCCCCTTCTTCGCACCCTCGCCCATCGGGTTGGTAGCATCCTCACCGGAGGCGTCGGGATTCTCGCGGCCCTGCGGAGTCAGGCGCGGCGCGTCGATGTCCTTGTCGGTCGCCTGGTTGGATTTCTTGTCGGAAGACGTCATCGGCATGTCCTTCATGTAAAAATGCATCCCGGCTCAGCCGCTGGATGAATCCGCATCGCCGCCCTGCTTGTCGTCGGGAAGCGCACCGGTGCCGGGGGTGGAGTCGGGGTTCGTCAGCTTGGGGTCCGCATGCGGCCCGGCTGGATGCATGCCGGAGGACGACGGCTTGTCACCGCTCGGCTTGCCGGAATCCAGGCGCTTGTTCTCGACGGATTGCTTCGTGTCTTCGGTATGGTTCCCGTAGCCGGCGTTACCCATGTTGACCTCCTCTCAGCCTTTGTCCTTGCCATTGACTGCGGTGGCGCGCTCGATCGCTTCCGCCGTCGCATCCTTGTCCTCGGGCGACAGGCTCGCATCGCTCAAGTGCTTCGTGGTCTCGGGCGTCTCGGCGGCGGTGAGCTCGTCATGGCCATCGCCACCGGACTTGCTGGTCTGGCCTGTCTGACCCTGACGGAAATTGTAGGCCTCGCCGCCGGGTTCGCTCCACACGCGGCGCATGGTGGCGTTGCCTTCAGGGCCACCGTCCTGGTCGGCAACGCCGGAACTGTCGACGCCGCCGCGCTGCCCGTTGCGGATCTGATCCGCCGTCTGCTCTTTCAATGAATGTGGGGCTTTGCGCTCCGCCATGATGAACTCCTTGAAACATCATTCGAATTCGTGTGCCTCAAGAGAACCCGACCGTGTCGGGGAAGTTCTGGCTAAGCTTGATCGGTGCGCAAACAAAAAGGGCGGCCCGCAAGCCGCCCTCGTAACTTCGATGAAAAGGCTCTCAGAGCCCTTCGAAGAGAGCCGTCGAGAGATAGCGCTCGGCGAAGGACGGCGCGACGGTGACGATGCGCTTGCCCTTGAATTCGGGGCGCGATGCGAGTTCGAGCGCAGCCGCCACGTTGGCGCCCGTGGAGATGCCGCCCGGAATGCCCTCAAGGCGAGCAAGCTTGCGCGAGGTATCGAACGCCGTCTGGTTGCCGATGGTGATGACGCCGTCGATCAGCGAGCGGTCGAGCACATCCGGCACGAAGCCCGCGCCGATGCCCTGGATCTTGTGCGGGCCGGGCTGGCCACCGGAGAGAACCGGAGAATCCTCTGGCTCCACGGCGAAGACCTTCATGTTCGGCAGACGCGGCTTGATGACCTGGGCGACGCCGGTAATGGTGCCGCCGGTGCCGACGCCTGCCACGAACGCATCAAACTGGCCGTTGGTGTCGTTCCAGATCTCTTCCGCCGTCGTCTTGCGGTGAATGTCGGGATTGGCCGGATTCTTGAACTGCTGTGGGATCACCGAATCCGGGATCTCCTTCAGCAGCTCCTCGGCGCGGGCAATCGCGCCCTTCATGCCCTGGGGGCCGGGGGTGAGTTCGAGCTCGGCTCCGAGGAAGGCCAGCATCTTGCGGCGCTCGATGGACATGGTCTCGGGCATCACGAGGATCAGGCGGTAGCCGCGCGCGGCGGCCACGAAGGCGAGCGCGATGCCGGTATTGCCGGAAGTGGGCTCGATCAGCGTCGTGCCCGGCCTGATGTGGCCTGCGGCTTCCATGGCGTCGATCATGTTGACGCCGATACGGTCCTTCACGCTGGAGATCGGGTTGAAGAATTCGAGCTTTAGGAGGATTTCCGCATCCACCCCATGCTCCTTGGGCAGCCGGTTGAGGCGCACGAGCGGGGTGTTGCCGATGGTGTCGGTGATCGAACCATAGATGCGGCCGCGGCCGGGCTTCGTTTCGCTGGTCTTGAGGGTGTCAGCCATAAAAATCCTCCTTGAGCATGGGAGGATATTAGTCCTTCTCGCATTCCCTGTCGACAATTGACTTAATTCACAAAACTAAATCGTGAAATCGACGGGAATGTTCGGCTCGACAACGGCTTCCGCCTGCGCCCGGTTGCACAGATCCTCGACCGTCACCTTGTCGAGCTCGGTCAGGAAAGCCTCGGTGCCTCGCGTCACGAGAGGCGCGACCACGGCCTCGGCGAGGCGTGATTCCGGCAGGGGCGAGGTGCCGTCATCCTCCTGGGCCGACATAGCGATGCGCACGATGTCGCCTGCGGTGATGCGGCGGCGCTCGCGGGCGAGTTCATAACCGCCACGCGGACCGCGCACGCCCTTCAGGATGCCCTGGCGCACGAGTGCCTGGAGCACCGGCTCCAGATAGCGCGGCGGCAGATTGTGGCGGGCGGCAAGGGCCTTCGCGGAAACGGGCGATGGCCGCGCATGAAGCGCGATGTCCGTGACAGCGGCAATGGCAAGCAGCGAACGGCGCGAGAGGAAGTTCATGACCGGCCCTGCCCCAATCCCGTCGATCCGAACCCACCGGCGGCACGGGCGGTTTCATCCACCGCGCCAACTTCTACCAGCTGGACCATCGTCACCGGCGCCACGACCATCTGCGCAATGCGCATGCCGCGCGTGATGGTGAAGGGCTCCTGCCCCAGATTGACGAGCAGCACCTGCACCTCGCCGCGATAATCCGCATCGATGGTGCCGGGTGCATTGAGAACCGTCACGCCATTCTTGAAGGCGAGGCCCGAGCGGGGCCGCACCTGCGCCTCGTATCCCTGCTCCAACTGGATGACGAGGCCGGTTGGGACGAGCCTGCGCTCCATGGGCGCGAGCACCACGGGCGCATTCTCGGGATTGGCGGCGATGAGATCCATGCCCGCGGCACCCGCCGTTTCATAGCGCGGCAGCGGCAGATCATTTCCATGAGGAAGGCGTTGAACGCGCAGCACATGGTTCATGGCGTCGCGCCTCCGCTTAAGTAGGCGATCAGCTTTTTCGCCACTTCCGTTTTCGACGCCGTGGGCCAGGTTTCGACGCCCGACGCGGTGACGAGATGCACCGTGTTGCTGTCTCCGCCCATGATGCCGGTTTGCGGCGACACGTCATTGGCGACGATGAGATCGCAGCCCTTCTTGGCGAGCTTCTGCTTGGCGTGCTCGATCACGTTCTCTGTCTCGGCGGCAAAGCCCACCATGAGCGCGGGACGATCCTTCGTCAGATGCGAGATCGTGGCGAGAATGTCGGGATTTTCCGTCAGCGCCAGATTCGGCAGCGCGCCGTCCTTCTTCTTGATCTTCTGCTCGCCCGCATTGGCTACGCGCCAATCGGCGACGGCGGCGGCGAAGATGCCGATATCGGCGGGCAGGGATTTCTGGACCGCCTCCAGCATCTCGCGCGCGCTTTCCACATGCACGGTGGTGACGCCCTTGGGATCGGGCAGCTCGACGGGGCCTGAGATCAGCGTAACCTGCGCACCCGCCTCCGCTGCCGCCTTCGCGATGGCGTGGCCCTGCTTTCCGGAGGAACGGTTGGCGATGTAGCGCACCGGATCGATGGGTTCGTGCGTCGGGCCCGATGTCACGATCACATGTTTTCCCGCAAGCGGGCCGGACGGCGCGAGAAACTTTTCGACTTCGGCTGCGATCTCCAAAGGCTCCGCCATGCGGCCGGGACCGAACTCGGCCTCCGCCATCGCGCCCTCATTGGGGCCGATGGTGTGCACGCCATCAGCCTGCAAGACGCTAAGATTGCGCTGCGTGGCCGGATGCTGCCACATGCGCACGTTCATGGCGGGCGCGATCAGGATCGGCAGCGTGGTCGCGAGCAGCACGGTGGAGGCGAGATCGTCCGCATGCCCGCCGGCCATCTTCGCCATCAGGTTCGCGGTGGCGGGCGCGACGACGACAATGTCCGCATCCCGCGCCAGCTTGATGTGGCCGATGTCGGCCTCATCCTCGCGGTCGAAGAGATCCGTATGCGTGCGCTGGCCCGTGAGTGCGGAAGCAGCCAACGGCGTGATGAATTGCTGCGCGCCATTCGTGAGGACGCAGCGCACCGACGCGCCGCGCTCGCGCAGGCGTCGGATGAGATCGAGAGACTTGTAGGCCGCGATCCCGCCGCCGATGACGAGAAGGATGCGTTTGCCGGTGAGCGCTGTCATGATTTCTCACCGTTCACGGCGGGAATATCGTTCAAGGAGAAATAAACCGGACGCCCCGAGGTTTTGAAAGCCTCGACCTCGACATCCGATCCTTTCGACTCTCCGCCGATCCGCAAACATGCATCGCACCTGTCCAGAAGCGCCAGTGACAGAGGCAGTCTAATCTCATGAGAGGCATCGTCCAATCCCGCTGATGCGATCATGGGCAAAGCCATATTCGCGCCGATCACAGGGGTATGCCCCTGCTTGAACAACGTCATGGCCGCCTCATTCAGAACGCGCAGGTTGGCAGCGCGCTGGCTGGGGCTGGCACCGCCTGTCGCATAAGGGCCGCAGACCCAGATCCACATGAGACACCTCGCGTTATTGTGCGATCAGGATCGCAAGAAGGACGGCGATGATCCACAAGGCCGCCACGCCCCAGCGGTTGCCGCGAGCCTCCGCGCGGCCGATGGCGGCGACGCTGTCCTGGTTGAGCGCGACGCCCTTCGCGGTGACATCTTCGAGCTGGTTGAGCACCCGCTCGGCGCGCAGCGCCAGTTCCGGCAGGTCGCCGATGACGCCCGCGAGCGTCCACAGGCCACGGCCCGCCTGCTCGACGCGGCCCAGAGGTCCGAGATTGCGCTCGATCCATTCGCGCACCACCGGCTCCGAGGTGGTCCACATATCGAGCTTCGGATCGAGGTTGCGGGCCACGCCCTCCACCACGACCATGGTCTTCTGCAGCATCACGAGTTCGGTTCTGGTCGCCATGTCGAAGAGCGAGGTGATCTCGAAGAGAAGCGTGAGCAGCTTCGCCATCGAAATCTCGTCCGCGCGCCGGTCATGGATCGGCTCGCCGATGGCGCGGATGGCCTGCGCGAAATCCTCCACCGAATGATGCGGCGGCACATAGCCCGCCTCGAAATGCACCTGCGCCACGCGCAGGTAATCGCGGCGGATGAAGCCTAAGAGAATTTCGGCGAGGAAGCGCCGCTCCTTCATGCCGAGGCGGCCCATGATGCCGAAATCGACCGCGACGAGGCGGCCTTCCGCATCGATGAACAGGTTGCCGGGATGCATGTCCGCGTGGAAATAGCCGTCGCGGATCGCATGGCGCAGGAAGGACTGGATCACCGTGCGGCCCAAAGCCGCCCGGTCGAAGCCCGCGCGCTCGATGGCCTCGATGTCGTTGAGGCGAATGCCGTCGATCCAGGTTGTCGTGAGAACGTCGCGGGCGGTCAGATCCCATTCGGGCTTCGGCACGCGGAAATCGGGATCGTCCTTGGTATTCTCCGCCAGCTCCGACACGGCGGCGGCCTCTAAGCGCAAGTCCATCTCGACGGAAACGGAGCGAGCCAGCGTCTCCACCACTTCCAGCGGCTTGAGGCGCTTTGCATCGGGGACCACGCGCTCGAAGAGGCGAGCCGCCGCGCGCATGGCCTGGAGATCGCGGGCAAAGCCTTCGCGCACGCCGGGGCGCACCACTTTGACGGCCACCGTTTCCTCGCCCTCTGCCGTCTTGATGCGGGCCTTGTGCACCTGCGCGATGGAAGCAGCAGCGAGAGGCTCGCTGAATTCGAGGAACAGATCGTCGATGGGCCGTCCCAGCGCGATCTCGATCATCCGCACCGCTTCCGCGCGGGGGAAAGGAGGCATGCGGTCCTGCAGCCGCTCCAGATCCCGCGCCGCCGCCACGCCGACGATGTCGGGGCGGGTGGCGAGGAACTGGCCGAACTTCACGTAGGACGGACCGAGCCGTGTGAGCGCCTTCGACAGGCGCGCCGCGCCATCGGCCGGCTGGCGGCGCTCGATGAGACGCGCGAGCCTCAGGCCCAAACGAGCCGACGGCGGCAGGACGCTCGGGTCGAAGAGGCCGAGCGCGCCTTCGCGGGCCAGGATGTAGCCGGCGCGCAGGTTGCGCGCGAGATGAACGATGCTGCCGATCACCGCTTAGATCTTCCAGCCGGAATGAATGGCCACCACGCCGGCGGTGAGCGGGCGATACGTGACGCGCTTGAAACCAGCTTCCTCGATCATGCGCGCGAAAGCGGCCGGCGGCGGGAACTTGCGGATCGATTCCACGAGATACTGATAGGACTCGGCGTCCCCCGTCACCATCTGGCCCATGCGCGGGATGACGTTGAAGGAATAGGCATCGTAAATCTTGTCGAGCACCGGCACGTCGACCTTCGAGAATTCGAGGCACAGGAAGCGCCCGCCGGGCTTGAGCACGCGATAGGCCTCGCGCAAAGCCGCATCGATGCGCGGCACGTTCCGGATGCCGAAGGCGATGGTATAGGCGTCATAGGTTTTCGACTCGAGGGGCAGCTCTTCCGCATTGGCTTCCACGAAGTCGATCCGGCCCTCATAGCGATGGCCCGCCCGCTCCTGGCCGACCTTCAGCATCTCGCCGTTGATGTCGAGCACGGTCACCTGAGTCTGCGGTCCTCCCGCTTCGAGGATGCGGAAGGCGACGTCGCCCGTGCCTCCGGCCACGTCGAGGTGGCGGAAGGGGCGATCCTTGGGCGGGCGCAGGGTCGCGACGAGGTCGCCCTTCCAGAGCCGGTGCAGGCCTGCGGACATGAGGTCGTTCATGATGTCGTAGCGGCTCGCCACGGAGCGGAAGACCTCGTTCACGCGGCCCTGCTTCTCGCCCAGGGGCACGGACTGAAACCCGAAATGGGTGTTCTCGTCGGTCATGATCCTCACAAACCCTTTCGTCGCATCTTGAAGGCGATCCATAGCGGAAGCGGGACCCAAAGGCTATGTAGAGCACCTCAAGAACCGAAGAGATGGTTGATGCCTGAACTGCCCGAAGTCGAGACCGTGCGCCGGGGCCTGGAGCCCGCCATGGTGGGAGCGCGCTTTTCCAAGGTGCTGCAACGACGCCCCGATCTGCGCTTTCCCTTTCCCGAGCGCTTTGCCGAGCGCCTGGAAGGCCAGGAGGTTAGGGCTCTGGGCCGCCGGGCCAAGTATCTGCTGGCCGATCTGTCATCGGGCGAGGTGCTGGTGATGCATTTGGGCATGTCGGGCCGCTTCCTGGTCACCCAGGGCGGCGCCACGCAGATGCCGGGGGAGTTCCACCACGAGCATGGGGGCCTTGGAGCCCACGACCATGTGGTGTTCGAGCTCTCGAACGGGGCAAGCGTCACCTATAACGATGCCCGCCGCTTCGGCTTCATGGATCTGGTGCCCCGCTCGGAGATCGAGACCTGCAGGCACTTCGCCGGCATGGGCATCGAGCCTCTGGGCAACGAACTGTCGGCCGAGACCATCGCCACTCTTTTCGCGGGCAAGCGCACGCCTTTGAAGGCGGCCCTGCTCGATCAGCGGCTCATCGCCGGCCTCGGCAATATCTATGTCTGCGAGGCCCTGTTCCGCACCGGCCTCCACCCGGAGGCCCCGGCGGGCTCCCTCGTCGACAAGAAGGGCCGTCCGACGGAGAAGGCACGGCAGCTCGCTGAGGTGATCCGGGACGTGCTGACCGAAGCCGTGAAGGCGGGCGGCTCCACCCTGCGCGATCACGCCCAGGTGGACGGGACGCTCGGCTATTTCCAGCATACCTTCCGCGTCTATGACCGCGAGGGCATGGCCTGCGTGACCCCCGAATGCACCGGCACGATCCAGAGGCTCGTCCAGTCCGGCCGCTCCACCTTCTATTGCCCGCATTGCCAGAAGAAGGCTCGGAGCTGATCGACAAGCGCGCCATTATTCCCCTCCCCCTTGCGGGGAGGATCAGGGTGGGGGTCGCAAAGTCCGAGCGCTTCGCTGCATCCAGTTGGCACCACAGCCCTACCGCGTCATGGCCGGACTTGATCCGGCCATCCACGTCTAAAGCCGCGCCAAGGCGTGGATCCCCGGAACAAGTCCGGGGATGACGAAGAGGGATCAGGCGATCTCTCACCCAGTCGAACCACCCCCACCCTGACCCCTCCCCGCAAGGGGGAGGGAATAAGCGCAGCGCTTCTTGAGGTCACCCTTAAGCCGAAAATCGAAGCCGCACCGAGCCGATTTCCCCTTGCCTCGCCCCCCCGCCCTCGCCTACCGGTGGACGGCAATCGAGGAGATCACGGCATGGCTTTTGAGACGATTCTCGTTGAAACGCGCGGCAAGGTGGGTCTGATCACCCTGAACCGGCCCCAGGCGCTGAACGCCCTCAACTCGGCCCTCTTGAACGAGGTGAACCAGGCACTCGACGCCTTCGAGGCGGATGCGGGGATCGGCTGCATCGTGATCACCGGTTCGGAGAAGGCCTTCGCCGCCGGCGCAGATATCAAGGAAATGGCCTCGCTCGCCTATCCGCAGATCTATCTCGACAATCAGTTTTCCGGCTGGGAGAAGGTGGCGGGCCGCCGCAAGCCGATGATCGCGGCGGTCGCGGGCTTTGCTCTCGGCGGCGGCTGCGAGTTCGCCATGATGTGCGATTTCATCATCGCCGCCGACAACGCCAAGTTCGGCCAGCCCGAGATCAAGCTCGGCGTCATGCCCGGCATGGGCGGCACCCAGCGCCTGACCCGCCTCATCGGCAAGGCCAAGGCGATGGAGATGTGCCTGACGGGGCGCATGATGGGGGCGGAAGAGGCCGAGCGCTCCGGCCTCGTGGCCCGGGTGGTGCCTCTGGCCGACCTCATGACGGAAACCATGAAGACGGCGGAGACCATCGCCTCCATGTCGCTTCCCATCACCATGATGACCAAGGAAACCATCAACCGCGCCGACGAGGTGTCGCTGTCCGAGGGCATCCGCTTCGAGCGGCGCCTGTTCCACGCCATGTTCGCCACCGCCGACCAGAAGGAAGGCATGGCCGCCTTCGTGGAAAAGCGCGCGGCCGAGTTCAAAGACCAGTAAAGCTCAAAGACCAGTCAATTGTCCGAAATCGGTTTCGACATGATCGCGGCCCTGGCCGCGATCTCTTTTTTCGCAGGCTTCGTGGATTCCATCGCCGGCGGCGGCGGATTGCTCACCGTCCCGGCCCTCATGCTCGCGGGCATGAGCCCTGCCCAGGCGATCGCCACCAACAAGGTGCAGGGCGCTGTTGCTGCGGCTTCCGCCACCTATACCTTCGGCCGCAAGGGCCTGATCGAGTGGCGCAAGGCCTTGGGCTTCACCCTGGTCGCTTTTGTCAGCGGCATCGCCGGGGCGCTATGTGTCCGCTTCCTGCCGCGCTCCGTGCTCGACATGCTGATCCCGGTGCTGCTGATCGCCATCGCGATCTATTTCGCTCTCTCGCGCAAGATGAAGGACGAGGACGCCCATGCCCGCCTGCCGGCGCTGGCCTTCGGCCTGACCGCCCCTGTGGCGGTCGGTTTCTATGACGGCATCTTCGGTCCGGGGGCCGGCTCCTTCTATATGCTCGCCTTCGTGACCCTGCTCGGCTACGGGGTCGTGCGGGCGACCGCCCACACCAAGCTCCTCAATTTCGCGAGCAACCTTGGCAGCCTCCTGCTCTATTCCTGGGCGGGCGCCGTGGTCTGGCCCATCGGGCTCATCATGGCGGGGGCCTCCTTCATGGGGGCCCAGCTGGGCTCCAGGCTCGCCATCCGGCTGGGAACCCGCCTGATCCGCCCGCTCCTCGTCCTGGTCTCAGCCGCCATGGCCCTCCGGCTCCTTCTGGACCCGGAGAATCCCTTGCGCCAAGCTGTCCAGGGCACCCTCGCGGCGCTTTTTTGACGCGCAAAGGCTGACTGTCGTTGACGTTCCCGAGGATCGCGTCTATAAGCCGCCTCACATGAGCCCGCGCGTCCCGCGGGCTCTTCGGTTTCCATTCATCATCCGATCGCTGACAGGGCCAATAACCGGTTCGTCGCGTCGGGATTTAAAAGAACGAGGCTTTGGCCATGGCCAATACCGTTTCCGCCAAGAAGATGACCCGCAAGATTGCGAAGCGCACCGCGATCAACAAGTCGCGCCGCAGCCGCATGCGGACCTTCGTGCGCAAGGTCGAAGAGGCAATCGCCTCCGGCAACCAGACCGAGGCCGCTGCCGCTCTCCGCGCCGCCGAGCCCGAGATGATGCGCGCCGCCCAGAAAGGCATCGTGCACAAGAACACCGCTTCGCGTAAGGTTTCGCGCCTCACCAGCCGCATCAAGGCTCTGAGCGCCTAATCATTAGGGAGCTGCCCTCACGGGCGGCACCGAACGGATTGAACCCGGCTGCGCCTCGCAGCCGGGTTTTTTCGTTTGTCGGTTCGTTGTGAGGTCACTCATAGAGCGCCGACGGACCCTCCTCCCCCTTGTGGGGAGGATGGAGGTGGGGGTGTGAGCACTACGCTGGTCCAGTTCAGCGCTGGCACCCCCACCCTTAATCCCTCCCCACAAGGGGGAGGGAAATCGCGCTTTATTCTGATCGCAATTGGCGCTGAGAGAATTCAGTTCCTCAACCCCGGAGCCTCCTGCCCGGTGCGGGCCACGTATTCCGTGTAGCCGCCGCCATATTGATGGATGCCGTCATCCGTCAGCTCCAGCACCCGGTTGGAGAGGGCCGCGAGGAAGTGGCGGTCGTGAGAGACGAAGAGCATGGTGCCTTCGTATTTCGACAAAGCGTCGATCAGCATCTCCTTCGTCGCCATGTCCAAGTGGTTGGTGGGCTCGTCGAGCACCAGCAGATTCGGCGGGTCGTAGAGCATCTTGGCCATGACGAGGCGCGCCTTCTCGCCACCCGAGAGCACGCGGCACTTCTTCTCCGCGTCGTCGCCCGAGAAGCCGAAGCAGCCGGCGAGCGTGCGCAGCGAGCCTTGCCCGGCCTGCGGGAAGGAATCCTCCAGGAACTCGAACACGGTGCGGTCGCCGTCGAGCACTTCCATGGCGTGCTGGGCGAAGTAGCCCATCTTCACGCTGGCGCCGATGGTGACGCTGCCCTGGTCGGGTTCGGTCGAGCCTGCCACGAGCTTCAGGAGCGTGGACTTACCGGCGCCGTTGACGCCCATCACGCACCAGCGCTCCTTGCGGCGCACCGAGAAGTCGAGCCCCTCATAGATGCTGCGGCTGCCATAGCCCTTGTGCACGTTCTTCAAGCTGATCACGTCATCGCCGGAGCGCGGCGCGGGCAGAAACTCGAAGGCCACGCTCTGCCGGCGCTTGGGCGGCTCCACGCGCTCGATCTTGTCCAGCTTCTTCACCCGGCTCTGCACCTGGGCTGCGTGCGAGGCACGCGCCTTGAAGCGCTCGATGAACTTGATCTCCTTGGCGAGCATCGCCTGCTGGCGCTCGAACTGCGCCTGCTGCTGCTTTTCATTGAGCGCGCGCTGCTGCTCGTAGAATTCGTAATCGCCGGAATAGGTTGTGAGCGAGCCGCCGTCGATCTCGATGATCTTGTTGACGATGCGGTTCATGAAGGCGCGGTCGTGCGAGGTCATGAGCAGCGCGCCCTCGAAGCCCTTCAGGAATCCTTCGAGCCAGATGATGCTCTCGAGATCCAGGTGGTTGCTCGGCTCGTCGAGGAGCATCACGTCGGGACGCATGAGAAGAATGCGGCCGAGCGCCACGCGCATCTTCCAGCCGCCCGAGAGACCGCCCACGTCGCCGTCCATCATCTCCTGGGAAAAGCCGAGACCTGCCAGCACCTCGCGCGCGCGGCCTTCCAGCGAATAGCCGTCGAGTTCCTCGTAGCGCGCCTGCACCTCGCCGTAGCGCGCGATGATCTCGTCGAAGTTTCCGGCCTGATCGGGATCGGCCATCGCGGCTTCGAGTTCCTTCAACTCGGCGGCGACTTCACTCACGGGGCCCGCGCCATTCATCACCTCGGTGACGGCGCTGTGGCCCGCCATCTCGCCCACATCCTGGCTGAAATAGCCGATGGTGATGCCGCGATCGACGGAGACCTGGCCTTCGTCGGGCTGCTCCTCCTTGGTGATCATGCGAAAGAGCGTCGTCTTGCCCGCGCCGTTGGGACCGACGAGGCCGACCTTCTCACCTTTCTGAAGCGTCGCGGATGCCTCGATGTAGAGGATCCGGTGGCTGTTCTGTTTGCTGACGTTCTCGATACGAATCATAGGGTCTTTGAACCTGAGGAAATTTGGCGGCCTTATGCCATGCGATGCGCCCAACGACGAGCGCTCAAGAACGGGCAAATTGTCGGATCGGGTGCGACGGATGAGACGCCGCGCTCTTGCGGCTCATGCGAGCGCGCGGAACATGATCATGTTTGCCGGCAAGGGATGATGCGCGCACTCACGCGCGATGATGCAAAACAACATTCACGCGGGGCTGAAAGCCTTGCTGTGTAAGCTTTCCAGGCGACGACCCAAATGGTGCGCCGGCTCAGCCTTGCAAGCTGCGACAGCCACGTTTGTCGGCTAAAATTTCGCTCTCTTTTTATCCACACGCGAGCTTGACTTTATCCACGAATAAC
This sequence comes from Microvirga sp., assembly GCA_041913065.1. Taxonomy (GTDB): domain Bacteria; phylum Pseudomonadota; class Alphaproteobacteria; order Rhizobiales; family Beijerinckiaceae; genus Microvirga. Next base: position 349,602 of record JAYSGD010000003.1, read on the forward strand.
CGGGTGAACCCCCACCCGGCAGGAAATGAAACCGCACATAAAAATTCGATACTCTTCAGTAGCTTAGCAGGCAAAGGTTCGCGAGGCATCGGAATCACACGCCGACTCGCCCCGAATCGATCCTGAATCAACGTTGCGCGAAAACCTTTTTTCAAAGCGTTGAACAGGCTGTGGCGGAACAGTGAATCAGTTGAAGAGTCAGGACTTTATCGTCGCGCCTGAAAACCTGTGGACGGTCCGTGGAGGCTTTTTGGGGTTCCCGGGAGGCTTGGTGGCCATTCGATCATGTTGCGCGGCCTCCCGCCGACTGTATAAGGTCAACCTACTTCAACGGGCCGCCGTGAAGTCATTCACTCAAGTCTCAAGATACAGAACTTCATCGCGAGGTTAGGGCGTTGCTGTACCATAATAAGAAGCAAACAAAGGCATCTTCCTTACCAAGAGGTAGTCTTGATCGATCATGAGTGCATGCCGAAGAGATGGCACGCAGAGACCATCTCACACTAGAAACACTTTAATAATCTTCAGTACAATTAGGGGCGCCAAGTTTTGAACAACCTGCAGAGCGGGCGAGCTTTGTAAGTTCAAAACGGGTCATGCGTAGGGGTTTGCGCCGTATTGGGCGGAGCCTCGTGGAGGGAATTTTTATGTATCGCAGCGAGGATCATCGAACCTTTGCCGCGCCCAGCGAGAGCGGCATGGAATCGTCAGGTGAGCAGACAGCAGCTGAGGTGTGGGCGCGTGTGAAACGCCGCCTGCGTGCGGAACTGGGCGAGGACATCTTCGCCAGCTGGTTCGGCCGCCTGGAACTGGATTCGGTGATCGAGGGCTGTGCTTATCTCACGGTGCCCACGCGCTTTCTGAAGAGCTGGATCGAGTCGCATTATGCCGACCGGGTTCTCGCCGTTTACCGCTCCGAGGCCAACGGCATCGAGCGCGTGTCGATCGGCGTGCGCAACTCGCTCGGCCGCGACGCCGCTCCCCAGCGTCGTCCGAGCGAGGCTCCCCGCACCAGCGCCGCTCCCGCGCAGGCCATCGCCCTCCCCGCCGGCGAGCCCAAGGCCCCTTCGCTCGCGCTTCCTCCCGAGGAGCGTGGAGAATCGTCCGATCTCGGCGGCGCGCCGCTCGATTCGCGCCTGACCTTCGAGAGCTTCATCGTCGGTCGCTCCAATGCGCTGGCGCACGCCGCCGCCGACCGCGTGGCCCATGCGCCGAACGGTCAGGTGATCTACAACCCGCTCTACATTCATGCGGGCGTGGGCCTCGGCAAGACGCATCTTCTCCATGCCATCGGCCATGAGATGCGCGCGCAAGGCCGCCGCGTGATCTATCTCACCGCCGACCGCTTCATGTACGGCTTCGTCGCGTCCTTGAAGGCGCAGACCTCGCTCGCCTTCAAGGAGCGCCTGCGCGGCATCGACCTGCTCATCATCGACGACGTGCAGTTCATCCAGGGCAAGCAGATCCAGCAGGAATTCGGCCATACGCTGAATGCCCTCATCGATGCGGGCCGCCAGATCGTGATCGCCGCGGATCGTCCGCCGGCGGATCTCGAGAACCTGGACGAGCGCGTGCGCTCGCGCCTCGCCGGCGGCCTCGTGGTCGAGGTGACGGCCCTGGACGAGGCGCTGCGCACCTCGATCCTGACCACCCGGATCGACGCCCTGAAGACCATTCACACCTCTTTCGATGTGGGACCCAACGTGGTCTCCTACGTGGCCCGCGCGATCACCGCCAACGGCCGCGATCTCGAAGGCGCGGTGAACCGCCTTCTCGCGCATGCCACCCTCACCGGCTCCGCGATCACGCTGGAAACCGCCGAGACCGCGATCCGCGACCTCGTGCGCAACCGCGAGCCGAAGCGCGTGAAGATCGAGGACATCCAGAAGCTGGTGGCCTCGCGCTACAACGTCTCCCGCTCGGACATCCTCTCCGAGCGCCGTACCGCCGCCGTGGTCCGCCCGCGCCAGATCGCCATGTATCTGTCGAAGGTGCTGACCCTGCGCTCCCTGCCGGAGATCGGCCGCCGCTTCGGCGGGCGCGATCACACCACCGTGCTCCACGCGGTCCGCAAGATAGAGAAGGCCATCGGCGAGGATCACGCCCTCTCCGACGAGGTCGAGCTCCTCAAGCGGATGCTTCAGGAATAAACGCATACCGGAAACAGGCCGAGGCTTTTCCCGCGGGAAAAGCCTCGGCCTTGCTTTCTCACCCAACAAAAGCCAATCTTGACCCCCTGCTCGTTCCGGCTGACCTGCCGGGAGCGGGCCAAGAATTTTACCCGACAATAGGTGTCGTGTTATGAGAGTTACTGTTGAGCGCGCCGCTCTTCTGAAGGCGCTGGGGCATGTGCACCGCGTCGTCGAGCGCCGCAACACCATCCCGATCCTGTCGAACGTGCTTCTGCGCGCTGAGGAAGGCACGCTGCGTCTGCGGGCGACCGACCTCGATATCGAGGTGACGGAGACGATCCCCGCCGACATCACGGAAGCCGGCTCCACGACGGTGCCCGCCTACATGATCTACGACATCGTGCGCAAGCTGCCCGACGGCGCCCAGGTGTCGCTGGAAATGACCGCCGATATGGGCCAGATGCAGATCCGCTCGGGCCGTTCGCGCTTCATGCTGCAGGCCCTGCCCGAAAGCGATTTCCCGGATCTCGCCGCGGGCGATCTTCCGCATCGCTTCACGCTGGCGGCAAGCGATCTTAAAAAACTGATCGAGAAGACGCAGTTCGCGATCTCGACGGAAGAGACGCGCTATTATCTCAACGGCATCTATCTTCACACCATCGATGCCGGCGGATCGCTCGTGATGCGCGCCGTCGCCACCGACGGCCACCGCCTCGCCCGCGTGGAGCTGCCCGCCCCGAACGGCTCCGAGGGCATGCCCGGCGTGATCATTCCGCGTAAAGCGGTGGCCGAGATCGTCAAGCTCGTCGAGGACGGCTCGGAGAACATCACCCTCGAACTATCCTCCGCCAAGGTGCGGCTGACATTCGACGGCGTGGTGCTGACATCGAAGCTCATCGACGGCACCTTCCCCGATTATCAGCGCGTCATTCCCGCCGGCAACGACAAGGTCCTCGTGGTCGAGCGCGGCGATTTCGCGAAGGCCGTGGACCGCGTCTCCACCATCTCGTCGGAGCGCGGACGCGCCGTGAAACTGGCGCTCGCCGACGGCCGCCTGACGCTCACCGTCAACAACCCGGATTCGGGCAGCGCGACGGAAGAGATCGAGGTCGATTACGACAACGCGCCCATCGATATCGGCTTCAATGCCCGCTATCTCCTCGACATCACGGCCCAGCTCGACGGCGACACCGCCCTGTTCAAGCTCGCCGATCCCGGCTCGCCCACGGTGATCCAGGACCGCGAAGGCGCGCCCGCGCTCTACGTCCTGATGCCGATGCGGGTGTAGCGGTTCCGAAAAGCGTCATCCCGGGGCTGCGCAGCAGAACCCGGGATTGTCGTCCATATGAGCACATGCCTTTGTCATTCCGGGGCCGCGTAGCGGAGCCCGGAACCCATAACCACGCCGTTGCAGAATAGGCGGCAAGCGTTGCATTTTCTTCGGCTAGGTTGGCGTTTATGGGTTCCCGCCTTCGCGGGAATGACGCCGTTGCGGATCCAGCGCTTCATCTGCCACCGATCCCGGATCTCCGCTTTGCTGCGTCCGGGATGACAGATTGAGTATGGCGACATCGCCAACGCTTGATCTTTCGCGCCCGCTCCTGAATGAAGGGGGCGCATGTCCTCCGCCCCCGTCGCCGCTTCCCGAATCGTCCGTCTGATCCTCCAGGATTTCCGCACCTATGCGAGCCTGGACCTTCCCGTGTCGCGCCAGCTCGTGGCGCTGGTGGGCGAGAACGGCGCAGGCAAGACCAATGTGCTGGAAGCGATCTCCCTCTTCATGCCGGGACGCGGCCTGCGTCGTGCGGAACTCGGCGAGATGGCCCGCCAGGGCGGCCCCGGCTCCTTCGCGATTTCCCTGACGCTCGATGCGCCTTACGGCGAGCACCGTCTCGGCACCGGCCTCGAACACCAGAATGAGAACGCCCGCGCTTCGCGCATCTGCCGCATCGACGGCGCGACCGCCTCTTCGCCGACAGCCTTTGCGGAATTCCTGCGCGTGGTCTGGCTGACTCCCGATCTCGATGCGCTGTTTCGCGGCCCCGCCGGAGACCGCCGCCGCTTTCTCGACAGGCTCGTGCTCGCGGTCGATGCGGAGCACGGCACGCGGGTGAACGCGCTGGAGCGAGCCTTGCGTTCGCGCAACCGCGTGCTGGAGGAAAACCCCGACGACCGTCTCTGGCTCGATGCCCTGGAGCGCGAGGTGGCGGAACTCGCGATTGCAGTCGCGGCCGCGCGTCGCGAAACCGTGGAGCGTTTGGCCGCCCTCATCCTTGAAACCCGCGCGGAAGACTCGCCCTTCCCCTTCGCCACGATGGGCCTGGAGGGCGAGATCGACACGCTTGTCGCCACGCTCCCCGCCGTCGATGCGGAAGACCGCTACCGCGCAACCTTACGCGACAACCGCGCCCGCGACCGCGCCGCCGGGCGAACCCTTATCGGGCCGCAGGCCTCGGATCTCATCGTGCGTCATGGGCCGAAGGATATCCCCGCCAACACCGCCTCCACCGGCGAGCAGAAGGCGCTTCTCATCGGCCTGGTGCTGGCCCATGCGCAGCTCGTCGCCAGCATGAGCGGCATCGCGCCCTTCGTGCTGCTCGACGAGGTGGCCGCCCATCTCGACCCCCGCCGCCGCGCGGGCCTTTTCGCGGCGCTGGAACGCTTAGGCGGCCAGGTCTGGATGACGGGCGCCGACCCGAGTCTCTTCGCGGAACTCGAAGGCCGGGCGGACGTACTGCAGGTGTCACCGGGTGTGATCGAACACATCAACAATCCTGGATAGTCTGGCACGCTCAACCGGCCTATACTGGGCCGCAACAGAATATCTCTATCCGGTTGGTCCGCCATGGAACTCGCAGGCCTGTTCCTGTTCTCCTCCGCTCTCTTCATCGCCGCCGCCTCGCCGGGGCCGGGCATTGCCGCCATCGTGGCGCGGGTGCTGGGGCGCGGCCCCAGGGGAGCCATTCCCTTCAGCATCGGGATCGCAATGGGCGACGTGGTGTGGCTGACCTTCGCGGTCCTGGGCCTCGCCGCCCTGGCGCAGGCCTTCCATGGGGTGTTCCTGGTGGTGAAATACGCCGGCGCGGCCTACCTGCTCTACATCGCCTACAAGCTCTGGACGACGCCGGTCCAGGCGCGGGACGTTTCCGCCGAGGCGAAGGCCGAGAGCCCGATAAAGCTGCTGCTCGGCGGGCTCGCGCTGACGCTCGGCAATCCCAAGACCATCGTGTTCTACCTCGCCCTCCTGCCCACCTTCCTCGATCTCACCAAGATCACGGTTCTGGGCTATGCGGAGCTGGTGGTGGCGACCTTGACGGTGCTGGGCGTGGTGTTCGGGATCTATATCGTGCTCGCCGTGCGGGCCCGGCGGCTGTTCACCAGCCCCAAGGCCCTGCGCATCCTCAACAAGAGCACGGGCGCGGTCATGGCAGGCGCCGCGGCGGCCGTCGCCGTGCGATGAGCCTGCTTTTCGGCGCTGCCTGGCTGCTGATCGCGGCCATCGTCCTGCTGTCCCCGTTCTGGCTGGTTCTGGTCTGGCTACAATGGGGGCACAGGCTCTGGATGCGGCTGTCGATGGTAGCTCTGTTTGCCCTCCTGACAGCGATCTTCGCCTCGATGTTCCATGAGCGCTACTGGCGCTGGGCGGATTGCTTCAACGAGCTTGGCCGTTGCTACGATACGGAGGCGGGCGTGATGGTCTCGCAGGCAGCCTTCATCTGGGGCATGCCGACCCTGGTGAGCGCCCTTTTACTGGCTTTGAGCCTCTGGGGGCTCCTGAGGCGAAGAACCGCCCCCTGAACGGCACTTTTTCGTGGATTCTGCCCCCCTTTCTCGCACGCGCGTATGCGCGTGGGGGTGAAATTTCAACGATTCGTCACTAAATATCTGATCTGACGAATCAAAACCCCAAGCGCGCACCCGTTTTCCTGCCGCGCTTCCGAAGGATCCTAAATGGCCGAACCTGCTATCAACGCGAACGCCGATACCTACGGCGCCGACTCGATCAAGGTGCTCAAGGGCCTTGACGCCGTGCGCAAGCGGCCGGGCATGTATATCGGCGATACCGATGACGGCTCCGGCCTGCACCACATGGTCTACGAGGTGGTGGACAACGCCATCGACGAGGCGCTTGCCGGCCATGCCACGGAAGTGACCGTCACGCTCAATGCGGACGGCTCGGTGACCGTCACCGACAACGGACGCGGAATCCCGACCGATATCCATTCGGGTGAAGGTATCTCGGCCGCCGAGGTCATCATGACCCAGCTGCATGCCGGCGGTAAGTTCGACCAGAACTCCTACAAGGTCTCCGGCGGCCTGCATGGCGTGGGCGTTTCCGTCGTGAACGCGCTGTCCAGCTGGCTCAAGCTGCGCATCTTCCGCAACGGCAAGGAGCACTTCATCGAGTTCCACCACGGTGACTCCGTGGCGCCGCTCGCCGTCGTCGGCGACGCCAATGGCCGTCAGGGCACGGAAGTGACCTTCCTGGCCTCCACCGAGACCTTCACCATGGTGGAGTACGATTACGCAACGCTTGAGCACCGCCTGCGCGAGCTGGCTTTCCTGAACTCGGGCGTGCGCATCATCCTCACCGACAAGCGCCACGCGGAGCACAAGCGCGAGGAGCTGATGTACGAGGGCGGCGTGGAAGCCTTCGTGCGCTATCTCGACCGCGCCAAGACCCCGCTGATCCAGCAGCCGGTGATGATCCGCTCCGAGAAGGACGGCATCGGCGTGGAAGTGGCGCTGTGGTGGAACGACTCGTACCACGAGAACGTGCTCTGCTTCACCAACAACATCCCGCAGCGCGACGGCGGCACGCACCTTGCGGGCTTCCGCGCGGCGCTGACGCGCCAGGTGAACGGCTATGCGGAATCCTCCGGCCTCACGAAGAAGGAAAAGGTCTCGCTCACCGGCGACGATTGCCGCGAGGGCCTGACCGCCGTCGTTTCCGTGAAGGTGCCCGATCCGAAGTTCTCCTCGCAGACGAAGGACAAGCTCGTCTCGTCCGAAGTTCGTCCCGCCGTCGAGAACGTCATGAACGAGGCGCTCAACAACTGGCTGGAAGAGCACCCGCAGGAAGCGCGCACGCTCGTCGGCAAGGTGGTGGAAGCCGCCGCCGCCCGCGAGGCTGCGCGCAAGGCCCGCGAGCTCACCCGCCGTAAAGGCGCGCTCGACATCGCGTCGCTGCCGGGCAAGCTCGCCGACTGTCAGGAGCGCGACCCCTCCAAGTGCGAGCTGCTGCTCGTCGAGGGCGACTCCGCAGGCGGCTCCGCCAAGCAGGGCCGCAACCGCGCCTTCCAGGCCGTGCTGCCGCTGCGCGGCAAGATCCTCAACGTCGAGCGCGCGCGCTTCGATAAGATGCTGTCTAGCCAGGAAATCGGCACGCTGATCACCGCGCTCGGCACGGGCATCGGCCGCGAGGAGTTCAACCTCGACAAGCTGCGCTACCACCGCATCATCATCATGACGGACGCGGACGTGGACGGCTCGCACATCCGCACCCTGCTGCTCACGTTCTTCTTCCGTCAGATGCCGGAGCTGATCGACCGCGGATATCTCTATATCGCGCAGCCGCCGCTCTATAAGGCGACCCGCGGCAAGTCCTCGATCTACCTCAAGGACGAGCGCGCGCTGGAAGATTACCTCATCGGCGAAGGCATCGAGAATGCCGCGCTGCGCCTCGAAACCGGCGTGGAGTTCCAGGGCGATCAGCTGAGAGGCCTGATCGACGAGGCCCGCCTCGTGCGCCAGGTGCTGAACAGCCTGCACACGCGCTATAACCGCAAGGCCGTGGAGCAGGCAGCGATCGCCGGTGCGCTGCGTCCCGACGTGGTCGAAGACCCGGAGCGCGGCCCTGCTGCGGCCGCTTACATCGCCCAGCGTCTCGATGCGATCTCGGAAGAGCTCGAGCGCGGCTGGACCGGCGAGGTCCGCGAGGGCGGCTACGTCTTCTCGCGCACCGTGCGCGGCGTGACGCAGACCGCGACGCTCGACCAGGCGCTCATCGCCAGCCAGGAAGCGAAGAAGCTCGACGAGCGGTCAACGACCCTGCAGGACGTCTATGCCAAGCCTGCGCAGCTCGTTCGCAAGAACGACGAGATGCAGATCGACGGTCCGCTCTCGCTCTTCAACGCCGTGCTCGCCGCCGGCCGCAAGGGCCTGCAGCTCCAGCGCTACAAAGGCCTCGGCGAAATGACCGCGCAGCAGCTCTGGGAAACGACGCTCGACGCCGATGTGCGCTCGCTCCTGCAGGTCAAGGTGAAGGACACCACCGACGCCGACGACCTGTTCGTGAAGCTCATGGGCGACGTGGTGGAACCCCGCCGCGAGTTCATTCAGGAGAACGCGCTCTCCGTGGCGAACCTCGACGTCTGATGACGAAATTTGCCGCGCTGATCCTGACACTTCTAGGAGCCATCTCGATCAGCGCGGCGAGCCATGCACTGACTCCACTTTCGAAAGAGCAAGTAGAAGCCGTCAAGCAGGAATGGCTATCCGCGCCGATCCATGTGCAGGCTGAAGTTGTTTCGACCCTCCCCGTGCACAATCGAGATCGCGTGAAGTGCGGGAGAATCAAAGCCGTCGTTCGACGTGTCTTTAAAGGAAAAGACCTTCTGCCCGTCGGCAACTCCTTCTCGATCGACCACTGCGTTCTTCCCGACGTAACCCACACAACCTTCAAGATCGAATTCGAGCCGGGCCGCTTTCTGGAGGCTGTGCTGAAGCCAGATGTGACAACCACCAAGGATGGCTTTGTCATCAATATCGGCTTGCGGTTGATCGAGGCTCTCAGCTCGGAGCCCCAGCTTCCCTGGATGCACTAGAAGCAGCGATTAGGTTGCTCCATCAATCGGCTTCAAGTCCCCCAGCACCGTCGGGATCAGTTCCGACACGGTCGGATGGATCGGGACGGCCCATTGCAGGGTCGGATAATCCGCTCCCGCATTCATCATGTCGAGAATGCCGTGAATGGCCTCGTCGCCGCCGGTTCCCAGGATGGCGGCGCCGAGAATCTTTTTCGTCTCGGCATCGGCGACGATCTTCATGAAACCCTTGGTCTCATCCTTTTCGATCGCGCGCCCCACCCGCGTCATGGGACGCTTCGAAACCAATAGCTTTCGCCCCGTCTTGCGCGCCTCCGTCTCCGACATCCCGACGCGCCCGAGCGGCGGATCGACATAAAGCGCATAGCCGGAAATCCGCTCGCTCACGCGGCGGGATGCGCCGTCGAGCAGATTGGCAGCGATGATTTCGTAATCGTTGTAGGCCGTGTGGGTGAAGGCGCCGCGACCGTTGCAATCGCCCAAGGCCCAGATGCCCGGCACATTCGTCGCAAGCGTATCGTCGACGGTGATCATGCCCCTCGCATCCACAGCGACGCCAGCCTTGTCGAGACCGAGATCGTCCGTGTTGGGGCGTCGTCCCACGGCGAGCAGAACATGCGAGCCCACGACGACGGGATCGCCCGAGGTGCAATCCACATCGACCGCGACGCCGTCCGCATGCGGCTTGAAGCCGATGCAGGTGGCGTTGGTGCGGACCGCGATACCTTCATCGGCGAGAATATCGCGAATGGCTTCCGATACATCCTCGTCCTCGCGGGCGATCAGGCGCGGCCCCTTCTCGACCACCGTCACTTGAGCGCCGAAGCGGCGATACATCTGCGCAAACTCGAGACCGATATAGCTGCCGCCGACCACGACCAGATGGCGCGGGAGCGTGTCGAGCTTCAGGATCGAGGTGTTGGTGAGATAATCCACCGTGTCGACGCCCGGCATGTCCGGAACGCTCGCGCGTCCGCCCACATTGATGAAGATGCGCGGCGCTTTCAAAAGCGTGTCGCCGATGCGGATGATATCCGGCCCCTCGAACCGCGCATGACCTTCGAGAACGGTCAGGCCATCCATCTTTCGCAGCCATGTTTCGACATTCGTGCGTGCCTTCGTCGAGACATTGTCGGCGCGAGCCTTCACCCGCTCCATGTCGATGGTGACCGGAGCGTTGATCGAAACGCCGAAATCCGCGCCTCGTCGTGCGAGGTGAGCCGCATAGGCGCTCGCAACCAGCGTCTTGGTCGGCATGCAGCCGGTGTTGACGCAGGTTCCGCCGAAAAGCTTGCGCTCGATCAGGGCGACCTTCATGCCCGCCGCCGTCAGGCGCCCGGCCAGAGGTGGCCCCGCCTGCCCGGCGCCGATGATGATGGCATCGAAGGATTGGGTCATGACACCGCTCCCACAATCAGGGCCGCTCCGAGGATCGCGATGGCATCCTCGATCAGGGCGGCGGGAAAATCCTTACCCAACGCTGTTGCCAGACGTGCCCGGCCGGCTGCGCCGCCGAGCGTGCCGATGACGCCTCCCATGGCGCCGGCCACCGCTCCTCCGAGAAGCGAGCCGCCCTGCGCGGCGATGGCTGCGCCGCATATTCCGCCGACGATGATGCGGGTGGCGAATGGAGCAAGAAGCTTGCGGCTCGGCGTGGTGGGGAGCTTGTCGCCGATCAGTTCCCCGATGGCGAGCAATGTCATGATCCAGGGCGCGAAGCGATGGCCCAGAAAGGCGAGCCAGGTATCGCCGAGATCGAGGATGCCGAGATAGGCCCCCCAACTGACGGCGGCGGGCGCCGTCATGGCCCGCAGTCCGGCGATCATTCCGATCAGAAGCGCCAGGAAGTAAACGACCATTTCGCATTCCCTCGATCTCATCCAGGGTGCATGCGAGGCCAGCGTTTTTCAATCCTCTCCGGAATAGTTTCGCAAGGCCAGGATTTAACTCAAGGGCGCCCTCAGCGAGGGCGCCCATTCTTCATTGACGATTGTTCTCTGCGTGAACTTCAACGGCGCATGGAAACCAGCGCGAACATCGCGCCTTGCGGGTCCATGCCGTGCGCGATCCAGGCGCCGCCCGGAACCTCTTCGGGACCGAACGTGATGCGGCCGCCATTGGCGTTCACGCGCGCAATCGCGGCGTCGAGTTCGGGCACGTTGATGTAGTAGAGCCAGAACGGCGCGGGGATGTTGTCCGGCTTCGTCATCATGCCGCCGATGGGGTCTCCCCCGGCTGCGAACAGCTGGTAGACGCCCATGGGGCCCATATCCATGGCCTCGGCCTTCGTCCATCCGAACTGGCTTGCGTAGAAGTCGAAAGCGCTCGGCCCATCCGCCGCATAGAGTTCGCGCCAACCGATATGGCCCGGCGTTCCCATGGGAGCAGGCGGAGCATCCCCGCCATGCGGCTGGAAGAGCACGAAGACGGCGCCCTGCGGATCGGCGACAACCGAGAAACGGCCGACACCGGGGATGTCGTCAGGCTGCCGGCGAACGGCGCCACCGGCGTCCTTGACCTTGTGCGTTGCGGCTTCCACATCCTCGACGCCGACATAGCCGATCCATCCCGGCCCGCCGCCGAGATCGCACATCTCGGGAGGCATCGTCATGATGCCGGCAATGTTTTGCTCGCCGGCCTTCATGAGCGCGTAGCGCATCTCGGGATGGCCGGAATCCTGCGAGGTCCAGCCGATGACGGCGCGATAGAAAGCCTCGGCGGCTTCCCCGTCCGTCGTTATGAGCTCGTACCAGACAAAGGGATTGGGTGATTTCGACATCGTCATGATCCTTCAGATTTCAGGCAGCAGCGACCCGCCTCAGCGGCCGGCCAGTTGCGCGCGATTGCGGTCGTGCAAATCGGAGGCTTCCGGGCTCATGACATCGGCGAAGTCGGCCATCTCGTAGAGCGGGCGGATCTCGATCTCGCTGGGCCCCGGCATCGGGTTGGGGCAGCGCTTCACCCATTCGACCGCTTCAGCCAGATCCTTGACCTCCCAGAGCCAGAAACCGGCGACCAGCTCGCTGGTCTGAGGGAACGGACCGTCGATGACGGTCCGACTTGCGCCGTCGAAGGCCACGCGCTTGCCGTGGGACGACGGCTTCAATCCATCGCCCGCCTGCATGATGCCGGCCTTGACCAGCTCGTCGTTGAACTTGCCCATGGCCTCAAAGAGCTCGGTCGAGGGCATGAGGCCCGCTTCGCTGTCCTTCGTCGCCTTCACCAGAACCATCACTCGCATCGTATCGTCTCCCCCTCAGGCGTTCGCCATCTCTGACATGGCGGCTTTGGCGGCCTCGACATCCATCCACATGATCTCCCAGATATGTCCGTCCGGGTCCTCGAAGCTGCGTCCATACATGAAACCGTAATCCTGCGTGGGGCCGGGATCGGCGCGCCCGCCGGCGGCTTTTGCTTTTGCGACCATGCCGTCCACCTCGTCGCGGCTGTCGGCGGAGAGACAGTTCAGCACTTCGGTGGTCGTGCGCGCATCGGCGATTCTCTTCGTCGTGAACTGGCTGAATTTCTCGTGGGTCAGCAGCATCACATGGATGGTCTCGGAGATGATCATGCCGCTGGCGGTGTGATCGCTGAATTGCGGGTTCTTGACGGCGCCGACGGCTTCGTAGAACGCGGTGGCGCGCTCGAGATCCGAGACCGGCAAGTTGACGAAAATCATTTTGGGCATTGGGCGTTCCTCTCGTTTGGTTTGACATTGATTCCGCAGAAAGTTATAAAAAGCAACTATGAAGTTAGAAAAAATAACTAACAAAGAAGAAACGAAAACCCGCCGGCACTATGAGGATGCCTGCGCGTCCGCCCATGCCCTCGACCTCGTAGGGGAGCGCTGGGCTCTTCTCGTCATGCGCGAGCTCATGCTGGGACCGCGGCGCTTCAGCGACCTTCGCTCGAGCCTTCCCGGCATCAGCGCGAACGTTCTCACGCAGCGCCTCGAAGGGCTGGAAGCGGCCGGCGTCCTCGTGAAGCGCAAGCTGCCTCCGCCGGCGGCGACGCAGGTCTACGAGCTGACCGAATGGGGCTATGAGGGCGAGCCGATCTTCCAGGCGCTCGGCCGCTGGGCGGCGCGCTCGCCCATGCACGATCCGACGCTGCCTTTCAGCGCGGCCTCCTTGTGCCTGTCCCTGCGCACGATGATCGATGCGAAGCGGGCGGAGGGCATCGACGCCCGGATCGGCTTTCACCTGAATGACGAGACCTATCTCGCCCGCTTGTCCAACGGCGGCATCGAGATCGCGCGCGGCCCCATCGATGGTGCCGATCTGGTCATGACCGGAACACCGCCGGTTCTCGCGGCTGCGATCTATGGCGGTCAGCCATTGGAGGCTCTCGAACAGGCCGGCGTGCTGAGCATCGAAGGCAACCGCGAGCTGGCGAAGCGTTTCGTGACGCTGTTTCCGCTACCAGCGAAGGCTTCTTTGCCTGACTAGCGGCGCTTAAGGCTTGTGCGCCTTCAATGCCCGGAACTCTTCCGCGTCCATGATTCCGCGCGCGTTGTTGCAGGCCTGACAGGCCAGCACGAGATTGGCCTGGTTGAGCGGCCCGCCCATGGAGCGGGGCAGTACGTGGTCGAGCGTGGCGAGATGCGGCGAACGGCTCAGCCCCTTCTGCAACCGATGGGTCTGCACGCCGCAATAGACGCAACAGCCGTTATCGCGAGCAAAGATGGCCTCGAACAGCCTGATGCGTTGCTGGGCTTTCATGCGGCGGGAACCAGGAAAGGGCGGGATGGTTGCTCAGGAAGAGATTGGAGGACGCCATGGTAGACACCCGCCGCAAGAATCGAAACCCCTCTGATCGAAACCCCTCTCGTGACGACAACGGTTATGGCGACGCGCCGCGGCGCGGCGCCGTCGGCCTGCGCAGCGACAGCCGGGAATATCCCAGCGGATACGGGCGTCCGCGTGAGGGTTTCGCGGGCGGCGTCATCGAGAACGGTCATCGGGGCCCTCCGGACGATGAAGGCTTCGCGCCTGCCTACGACAAACGCCGCTCCGGCCTCGGCGCTTTCGGCGACCGCGATCCCAACGATCCCGATCTGCGCTCGGATGACGAAGAGGGATCAAGGCCGGCAGGTCCGCATCGCGGACGCGGGCCGAAAGGGTACAAGCGCTCCGACGAACGCATTCATGAAGACGTGTGCGAGCGCCTGATGCACGACCGCTTCATCGACGCCTCCGGCGTGGAGGTCAGCGTGTCGAACGGCGAGGTCACCCTCTCCGGCACCGTCTCCAGCCGTGGCCTGAAGCGCCGCGCGGAGGATCTCGCCGAGATGGCCTCGGGTGTGGCGCATGTGCAGAACAACCTGCGGGTCCAGGGCGTGTGAGAACGCAGGATATGGCGCGCACTTCCCTCCCCCTTGCGGGGAGGGCTTGAGGGCGGGGGTCGCAAAGTCGGAGCGCTTCGATCAATCCAGCACACACGACAGCCCTACAGTGTCATCCCCGGCGAGCCGCAGGCGAGGGAAGGGGATCCATAGCGCGGCGCTTGTGGGTGGATCCCCTTCCCGGTCCTAAAGGACCGCCGGGGATGACATTGCTGGTCTTATCTCTCACCCGGTCGGACCACCCCCACCCCGGCCCTCCCCGCCGCAAGTCGGGTGTTCCCGACTTGCACATCGAGAAAGCGCATCTCGGAAAAATCCGAGATCCGTGGGGCGGAAACACGCGTCAGATCTTTGATCGACAGGGCACCTAGAATGACAAGGCAGCCACGCCTTGCATTCACGCGTCAAAGGTTTCATGACGCTCCCCATCGGTAGCCTTTCCCTCTCTCCGGCGGTTTCCTCATGTTCGGCATTCCCCTTTTCGACATTGCCTGGCTCGTCGTCGCGCTGCTCGCGGCAGGCGCCATCACCGGCCTGCTCGCCG